>CAVSKE010000038.1:0-128037 GCA_963728305.1 uncultured Acidobacteriota bacterium | reverse complement strand
GCCCGCAGCTTGATGCGATTGGCGCCGAAGGTGTTGGTCTCGATCACGTCCGCACCGGCCCGCACGTAGTCGTCGTGCACGGCGGACACACGTACGGAGTCGGTGAGGTTGAGCGCGTCGAAGCAGCGATTGATGAAGACGCCCTGCGCGTAGAGCAGCGTGCCCATCGCGCCGTCGCAGACAAGCACGCGATCGTCGAGGGCGTCGAGGAACGGCGTCAATTCGCGGGCGGCTGTGCTCCAGCGGGCGGGGCAACCAGCAAATCAGCCTTGTCCCAGATGAAGTCGTCCTTGCTGTAGACGGCGAGCTCGTAGTCCTTGCCCATGAAGATCGCCGACACCGGACAGGCCTCTTCGCACATGCCGCAGAAGATGCAGCGGGTCTGGTGTATCTGGTAGATGCTCGCGTAGCGCGGACCGGCCATCACCGTGCCGTCGTTCTCCGCCGCCTCCAGATAGATCGCGTCCGCCGGACAGGCCACCGAACACAGGCCGCAGGCGACGCACTTCTCGAGGCCGTTCTCGTCGCGCATCAGCACCTGCTTGCCGCGGTACTTCGGGAACACCGGGACTTTCTGATACGGATAGTTGACCGTCACCGGCTTCTTGAACATGTGCCGGAAGGTCGTGGCGAACCCCCTAATCAGCGGACCGATCATGGGGTGATCATATCAACTCCCAACGCCCAACTCCCAATTCCCAACCACTCCCAACCTCCAAAAACCAATTGAACGTTGTTGGGAGTTCGGAATTGGGAATTGGGAGTAGTTGGGAGTTGGGAATTGGGAGTGGTTGGAGGTTGGGCGTTGGGAGTTGGGCGTTTAGAATGCCCACGTGGAACGTCTGACCCCCGAGCAGTTCCTCCTGACGCTGCTCATCCGGCTGGCGGCAATCGCGGTGCTGGCGACGATGCTGGCGCGGTACCGCAGGTTCCGACACATCCTGATCTTCGAGCGCCGGGGCTGGGTCGATCGGCTGGTCTTCACCCTCTCGATCGGCATGCCGATCATGGCCGGCGTCACCAGCCGCGTGATCCTGAAGTACGACGCCGCCGACCTGACGCTTGAAGGGGCGCTGCTGGCTGGGCTGATCGCCGGTCCTTACACCGGCGCCCTTGTCGGGCTGCTGGCCGCTATTCCGCCGGTGATTGCCGGCGAGGTGATCGCGTTGCCCTTCCTCGTCGGCTGTGGGTTCGCAGGCGGCGGCTTGCGTGAGGCCTGTCCGAAGGAAGCGATCTGGAAGTTCTCGCCCTTCGTGCTGATGGATCTGCCCAAGCACCTCTGGCTGATGGTTCGAAAGATCGAACCGAACTGGCAGATCATCCTGCTGCTCGCACCGGTCGCGCTCGAGCTCCTACGACTCACGCTCGGCGTGCGGTTTGGCGAGGAGCGGCTCTTTTTCTTCAACTCACCATCGCCGTGGATGATGACAGTGGTCGTGCTCTCGACGGCGATCGGCGTGGCGACGCCGATCAAGATCTGGAACAGCGCGCGCATCGAGCATCGACTGCAGGAGCAGGAGAAGCTGCTGCTGGCGGCGAAGATCGAGGCACTCAAGAGTCAGATCAACCCGCACTTCCTGTTCAACACGCTCACCTCCATCTCGTCGCTGATCCGCTCGCAGCCCGATACCGCCCGCACACTCATCATCAAACTGTCGGCTCTCCTCCGTCGTCTGCTCCGCAGTCACCAGCAGTTCGTGACTCTGCGCGAGGAGCTGGAATCGATCGACGAGTACCTCAGACATCGAGGTCATTCGCTTCGGACCGAAGCTTCGGGTGAAGAAGGACATCGGGCCTGACACGCTGGGCATCCTCGTGCCGAGTATGATCCTGCAGCCGCTGGTCGAGAACTCGATCAAGCATGGATTGTCGCGAAAGGTGGGCCCGGGCTCGATTACCATCCGGAGCTCACGCCTCGGAGGCCGGGCGACGATCGAGGTCGTGGACGATGGGATGGGATTCATGCTGGACCGTCTGGACGAGCCGATGTCGAACGGCATCGGCCTGGCCAACGTACGGGAACGCCTGGCTGTCGTCTACGGCACCGCCTACCAGTTGACGCTCGACAGCGAGCCCGGCCGTGGGACCAGCGCACGCATCGAAGTTCCCGAGTTGGTCGCACCCGAACAAATCACCGCCTGACAACGAAACGCAGAATGCCGAAAACTGAATGCTCAATGCTCAACGCAGAGGTAGCGTGTGAATAGCGCCCTGCGCGTGGTCGTCGTTGACGATGAGCAGCTGGCTCGTGAGGAGCTGTGCTATCAGCTCGAGCAAATCGACGGGATTCAGATTGTGGCGCAGGCCAGCAATGGCATCGAGGCATTGGGCGCCGTCGAGCAGCACGAGCCCGATCTCGTCTTCCTCGACATTCAGATGCCCGGTCTGGGCGGATTCGAAGTCGCACGGCGCCTGCTCGAGCATGAAGACGAGGCGCCGGCCCTGGTCTTCGTGACCGCGTTCGATCAGCACGCCATTGAGGCGTTCGAGGTCAACGCCGTGGATTACCTGCTCAAGCCCGTGGAGTCGGCCCGGCTGGAACAGGCGCTCCAGCGGGCCCGTCGCCGGGTCGAGGCGGAGCGTCCCGGCCCCGCCGGCCCGGCGCCCACGAACGATCAACTGGAGCAAATCGTCAAAATGATGGCCGGCCGCCAGACCCGGCGCGACCAGGTCGCCATTCGGGTGGGCGAGCGGTTCGTCCTCGTACAAGCCGACGAAATCATCTATGCCTCGCTGGCCGACGAGTCGATTAACATAGTTACAGGGCAGGTTGCGGGCACTTCCAGCTACCGGACGCTGGACGACCTGCAGGCGCGGCTCGACCCGGATGTGTTCTGGCGTGTGCATCGCTCGCACCTGGTCAACATCAACAAAATCAAGGAGATTGTCCCTTGGTTCAGCAGGAACTACATCCTTCGGATGAAGGACGCGAAGGGTACGGAGATACCAGTGAGCCGGGCGCAGACCAAGCGCCTCAGGGACTATTTGAAGCTGTAAACGAACCGGCCCCCGTCTTCGAGCCGAGCAGCGATCCCGCTCCCGGCGAAATTCATCTCGAGGTTGAAGAAAAGCCGTCCGTCGTGATGATGCATCGGCTGCACGTGTGGAAGGACGAACTGGTCGCCTGGTTCAAGACGCTGTTCTCCGCCGCGGTGTACGCCACGCTCATCGTCACATTCGGGTTCCAGGTTGCACGTGTGGAGGGCCAGAGCATGGCCCCGACGCTGGCGGATCAGGACCGGCTGATCGTCAACAAGTTCGCGTATCGCCTGGGCGCGCCGCGCCGCGGCGACATCGTCATGCTCTATTACCCGCTGAACCCGGACAAGTCGTTCGTGAAGCGCGTGATTGCCGAGGAAGGCGACGAAGTCCGGATCGTTGACGGCCGCGTGTATGTCAACGATGTGCCGATGGTCGACGACTTCGTGCCGCCCGAGTATCGCAGCCACGATGATTTCGGACCGACGCGCATCCAGGAAGGCTACTACTTCGTGATGGGCGATCATCGGAACAACAGCTCCGACAGCCGCCACTGGGGCATGGTTCCGAAGAAATACATCATCGGCCGCGTGCAGGTGCGCTGGTGGCCTATCCCGCACGCGCGGGTGTTCTGACGGAGCATCGCAAAACGTGCTCGACGTGTCGAGTTGACTGACCGATCGCTACACCGAAGTCACGCGGGTCCTCAACCGCGTTCTCGTTCTCAATCTCCTCGTCGCCGCCGTAAAGATCGCGCTGGGCTATTACACCGGCGCGGTGTCGATCCTCTCCGACGGCTTTCACTCACTCACTGACTCGGCCTCGAACGTCGTGGCTCTGGTCGGCGTGTCGGTCGCGCGCCGTCCACCTGATGCGAATCACCCGTACGGTCATCGCAAATACGAGACGATGGCCTCGCTCGGGATCCTCGTGTTCCTGGTGATCGTGCTCGTGGAAGTGCTGAGCGCAGCGGCGGACCGCCTGGTCAACGGCGGCACGCCGCGGGTATTTCCCGAAGGCATCGGACTGATGACGGTCACGCTGATCGTCAACCTGTTCGTCGTCTCCTATGAGATGCGCGAGGGGCGGCGTCTAAACAGCGAAGTGCTGCGCGCCGACGCGAAGCACACGCGCAGCGACGTGCTGACGACCGGGGCGGTGCTTGGCGCCCTGCTCGGCGTGTGGTGGGGCTATCCGCTGCTCGACCCGATGGCGGCGCTGCTGGTCGCCGGATTCATCGGCCACGCGTGCTGGAGCATCGCGCAGGAAGCGTCGCGCATCCTGAGTGACGAGATCGTCATCGCCGAGCACGAGGTGCGCGACGTGGTGCAGTCGGTCCCGGGCGTGATTGGCTGCGAAAAGATCCGCACGCGGGGCGCGGTGGACTACGCGTTCCTGGATTTGCACCTCTGGCTCGACGGCGACAGGCCGCTGAGTGAGGCGCATGCCACGTCCCACGTGGTCAAAGACCGGCTGATGGCCAAATTCCCCCAATTGGCAGACGTGGTGATTCACATCGAGCCCCCGCCCCCAAAAACGCCCAACGCCCAACGCCCAACGCCCAACCACCCCCAACGCTCACGCACCAACACCCAAGGGGAATCGTGACGGTAGCCGTTGGTTGTTGTTGGAAGTTGGTCGTTGAGAAGTGATTGGGAGTTGGGCGTTGGGAGTCGCTTGGGAGTTGGACGTTGGCAGTTGGGAATTGACGCGGCAACCCCGTCTTGAGTCGCCGCAGAGGCTCAGATAAGCTAAGAACTTTTGGCCACCGTTAACAGCGTGCAGCGAGGAAGAACGAAAGAAATATGAGCCGCCAAAGCCTGGAAGATCTGCTGAAAACCGTCGGGAACCCGGTGAACCTGCTCCGTAACTCGCAAGTCGGCGCGTACGTGTATCCCGTCGTCCCAGCCGAATACTCGAACTGGCGCGACGAGCAGCGCGCGTGGAGAGATTCCTGCGTGCTGTTCGACCAGTCGCACCATATGGTCGAGCAACACGTCGAGGGCCCGGATGCCCTGAAGCTGTTCTCGTACCTGGCGACCAACAGCTTCAAGAGCTTCCCGGTGGACCGGGCCAAGCAGTTCATTCCCTGCACCGTATGACGGCTACGTCATCGGCGACGGGATTCTGTTCCACCTGGCTGAGAACAGCCTGTTGTTCGTCGGGCGCGCGCCGTCGGCGAACTGGATTCAATTCCACGCCGAGACCGGCGGATTCAACGTCACGACCACGAAGGACGATCGCTCGCCGGGACGCACCAGAGGCAAGGCCGTCATCCGCAAGCACTACCGCTTCCAGATTCAGGGACCCAAGGCCGTCCAAGCTGATCGAGAAGCTGAACGGCGGCCCGATTCCGGACATCAAGTTCTTCAACATGGACGCGATCAAGATCGGCGGCCGCAAGGTGCGCGCGCTTCGTCACGGCATGGCCGGCGCACCCGGTCTCGAGATCTGGGGACCCTACGAGGAAGGCGAAGAGATTCGCGACATCATCGTCGAGGCCGGTAAGGAATTCGACCTCGTGCAGGTCGGCAGCCGCGCCTACCCGTCGAACACGCTGGAGTCAGGCTGGATTCCGTCGCCGCTGCCGGCCATCTACACCGGCGAGAAGCAGAAGAAGTATCGCGAGTGGCTGCCGGCGGCGAGCTACGAAGGCACCGGGTCGCTCGCCGGAAGCTTCGCCTCGAACAACATCGAGGACTACTACATGACCTCGTACGAGCTTGGCTACGGCAACTTCGTCAAGTTCGATCACGACTTCATCGGCCGCGAAGCGCTCGAGAAGATCGAGAAGAAGCCGCATCGCCGCAAGGTGACGTTCGCCTGGAACGCAGACGACGTGGGCAAGATCATGCGGTCGATGCTCGACCCCGGCGCCGACGCCTACAAGTACATCGACCTCCCGCTCTCGAACTACGGGTCGGCGTCGTACGACAAGGTCGTCAAGGTGGGCGGAAGATCGTCGGCCTCTCGATGTTCGCCGGCTACAGCTACAACGAGCGGTCGATGCTGTCGCTCGGTGTGGTCGATCCGGACATCCAGATCGGCGACGAGCTCACGCTGGTGTGGGGCGAGGAAGGCGGCGGCACGAAGAAGACGACCGTCGAGCGCCACAAGCAGCTCGAAGTTCGCGTTGTCGTCAGCCCGGTGCCCTACTCCGCCGTCGTGCGCGAGACCTACGCGGCCGGCTGGCGCAGCACCGGCAAACTCTAGGAATCAGAAGTCAGGAGTCGGGAATCAGGGGCAATCCTGATTCCCGTTCTGAATCCTGAGTCCTGATTCCTGATTCCTTCGCTCAGTGTGTTGAAGCCGTCGCCGGCGCTCCGGCCACGGCGCTCCGCGGCACGTGGCGGCGCACCGCCGCGAGCGAGACGAGCACCAGTCCCATCAAGACCGCCCACGACGTGAAGTAGCCCGAGGGGCCACCGGCACCGAGCGCCCAACTGCCGACATACACGGCGAGCACGTTACCGATGCGGCCGACGGCGACTGCCGTTCCGACGCCGGTGCTACGAATGTCGGTCGGATACACGTTGGCCGCGAGCGCGTACATCGTCGTCTGCACGGCGTTGAGCAGACCGCCGGTCAACGCGAACATGACCATCAAGAGAAGTGTGTCGGTCGGATCGAGCGGCAGGCCGGCCATGACCAGCGAACAGGCAATTGCGGCAGCAGACATGCCGAGCATGGTCAGCCGCGAGCCGAGACGCTGAATCATCAGCGCACCGAGGATCGCACCAGTGACGCCGCCCAGATTCGACCACAGCAAGGCCCGGCTGGCTTGCGGCTGCGTGAAGCCCACGCCGGTCAGCATCGGCACGACCACCTGGATCAGCACGTAATTGACCATCAGACAGAAGAAGAACGAGCCGAAGAGCGCGAACGTATCCCGGCTGAAATCGGGTGTGAACAACTTGCCGAAACTTGCCCTCGGACTGGGGCGTGGCACCGGCGCTCTCGACGTAGACGACGTCATCCGGCACCTGATGCCCCATCCGGCGCATGGCCTTGGTGAGCTCCGGCCAGCGCTCGCGATGGCGGGCCAGGAATCGCGGCGACTCCGGAAGGACATTCCACAGGACGATCGCGAGGACCACTGGGACGATGCCCGCCGGCAATGAACAGCGCGCGCCAGCCGTAGGCGGGGATGAAGCGCGCCGCCAACTCCGCTGCCAGCATGCCGCCCAACGGAATGCAGACAATCGTGAGGGTCACGGCGAACGGCCGCTGACGACGGGGCACGTATTCGGAAGCCAGCGACGCGGCGTTGGGCATCGCGCCGCCAAGGCCGATGCCGGCAATGAGACGCAGCAGTCCGAGCATGAAAACGCTGTTCGCCCAGGCGATGGCGATGGTCAGCACCGCAAAAGCGACGACGCTGCCGAGCAGCGCGGTACGGCGTCCATAGCGATCGCCGAGCATGCCGCCGAGCATGCCGCCGATCATCATGCCGAACGGCCCCAGGGCGAGGGCGTCGTTGAACTCGGGGCGGGTGCGGCCCCACTCCTTCATCAGCGAGGGAATCGCGTTGGGCAGCAGCTGATTGTCGACGCCATCGAGAATGATCGTCAGCGCGGTGCCGAAGATGAGCAGCTTCTGGTACCCGGTCCAGCGTCCTTCATCGAGCACTGCTCCGACATCAACCGTCTTCATCCCTGGTCCCCTCTCCTCGGGCCGCCTGACGCGGCTGCACGCGTGCCATGCAGCCGACGCCGGGGGCCGCAGTCAGGCGGCCCGGTTATCAGCCGCCGCGTATGATGCTCTGGCGTGACCGACGCGGCGGCGCTCCTCCTCGACATCTTCGCCAACGACCTCCTGCCGGTGTTCGCGATTGCCGGTGCCGGCTTTCTCCTGGCCCGCTTTGCGGGCGTGCAGGTCCAGGGCGTCTCACGGCTCACCTTCCACGTGCTCGCACCGGCGTTGATCTTCAATGTGCTGGTGTCGTCCACGCTGGACGCGGCGCAATCCAGCCGGATGGCGCTGTTCTACCTGCTGGTGACGCTCTCCGCGGCCGTGATGGCCAGACTCGCCGCCATCCCGCTGCGGCTCGACCGCCGCATGCTCGCGGCGTTCATGCTGGTGGCGATCTCCTCGAACAGCGGCAACTACGGATTGCCGGTGACGCTGCTGGCCTTCGGCCGCGATGCGCTGCGCATTCGCGAGTGTGTACTTCGTCTCGAGCGCGATCTTCAGCTACACGGGCGGGGTGCTGATTGCGGCCAGCGGCCGGCGCAGTGTCAGGGACGCGGTCGCCGGACTCTTTCGCGTGCCGCCCTTCTACGCGGCCGTGGCAGCGCTGATCATCATGGGGGTGGACGTCACGGTCCCGGCCATCGTGATGCGGCCGATCACGATGCTCAGCGATGCCGCACTGCCGCTGATGATTCTGGTCCTCGGCATGCAGATCGAGCGCGCGACGATGCCTGAGCGTCCCCTGGTGGTGGCGACGGCGGTTGTCGTGTCGCTGGTCCTGATGCCGCTCGCCGCGATCGGCTGGGCGCACGTCGTCGGCCTGCAAGGCCCCGCGTTCCAGGCCGGTGTGCTGCAGTCGTCGATGCCGACGGCGGTCATGGCGACGATTCTCGCGTTGGAGTTCGATGCGCAGCCGCAGTTCGTGACGAGCGTGGTGTGTATCGCTACGCTGCTGAGCCCGCTGACGGTGACACTGCTGATCGCATACCTCCAACGTGGTGGCTGACGAACGCCGCCACGCCACAGCCTGCGATCACTGCAGCCAGTGGAACTGGCGTGCCGTTGGCCAATGCGGCCACGAGCGCGCCGGTCGACTGACGCCAGCACGAACTGGACGGTGCCGAGCAGTGCCGACGCGCTGCCGGCGACCTTTCCGTGCGGCGCCATCGCCAGCGCCGTCGTGTTCGGCAGCACGAAGCCGTGGCACGCGATGTAGACAGAACAGCGGGACGAGGATGCCGGCAAATCCTCCAAAGCCGCTGTACGCATCGAACAGCAGGACCAGGCTCGCGGTCATCGCGACACCCAGCACGACGCCGACGATTCGCCGTGCCTCGACGCGTGTCGCCAGCCAGCGGTTGGTTTGCGACGCGGCCATGATCCCGCACGCGTTCACCGCCGAAGTAGAGGCCGAAGCGTTCGGGCGACACGTGAAACAACTCGATGAAGACATAGGGCGAACCGGAAACGTAGGTGAGCAGCCCAGCAAAGATCAGCGCTCCAGACAGCACGTAACAGATGTAGGTCCGGTCCAACAGCAAACGCAGGTACGTCGAGAGCACCACGCCAACCGGCTGACGACGACGGCGCTCGATCGGCAGGCTTTCCGGGAGAAGGAATGCGACCAGGACGAGCCACACGACGGCGTACGTCGCCAGCACCCAGAACACCGAGCGCCAGCCGAAGTTCACGAGCAACTGTCCGCCGATGAGAGGCGCGAGAATCGGCGCGAGGCCCATCACCAGCATCAGCATCGACAGCATCCGGATCGATCCGACCTGATCGAAGTGATCCCGCACGATGGCGCGAGGAATCACGATCGGCGCGCAGCCGCCGAGGGCCTGCAGGAAGCGGAACACCACCAGCGTGCTCACGCTGTCGGCCCACGCGCAGCCGATCGAGGACAGGATGAAGACGACCAGGCCGAAGTAGAGCGCTGGCTTGCGCCCGACGGCATCCGAGAGCGGGCCGTAGAACGCCTGTCCGACGGCAACGCCGGCGAAGTACGAGGCGAGACTGACCTGCGTTGCCGCCGCATCGACGCCGAACTCGCGACCGATCGTCGGCAGCCCCGGCAGGTACATGTCGATCGCCAGGGGACCGACAGCCGTCAACGCGCCGAGAATTAGGGCGAGGCGCCGGTACTCGGGGGAGGTCACCGCTTGCGTGGATCGTCGGTAGTGACCGGATCGGCCGCCGGACTTCTCGACGAGACAGATGTCGCCGATCACCATGTCCTTGTCCACGGCCTTGACCATGTCGTAGATCGTCAGCGCCGCGACAGAGACGGCGGTCAGCGCTTCCATCTCGACGCCGGTCTTGCCATCGGTGCGGACGCGCGACTCGATGCGATAGCCGCGACGAGTTGGCGTCAGCTCGACGCTGACGTGAGTCAGCTGCAGGGGATGACACAGCGGGATGAGCGACGACGTCTGCTTCGCGGCCATGATGCCGGCGAGACGCGCCGTCTGCAGGGGATCGCCCTTTGCCACTTTGCCGGTGCGAATCAGCGAGAGCGCGGCGGGACTCATCGTGATCTCGCCCTGGGCGAGCGCTTCGCGGCTGGTGATCGGCCTTCGCGCCGACGTCGACCATGCGCGCCTTGCCGCTGTCGTCCAGGTGCGACAGTCGCGGAGCGCGCGCGCGCCGGCTAGCCACTCTGCTGATCTCCCTGCGCCAGATAGAACGACAGGCTCTCGAGCGACACGGTCAGATCGACGCTCTTGAGCTTGACGTCCTTGGGGACCTTCAGCGCGCCGGGTGAAAAGTTGAGGATGGCCTTGACTCCGGCGCCGACGACCTGATCCACGACGGGCTGCGCATGCGGAGCGGGCACGGCGATCACCGCGATATCGAGCCGGTCGCGGCGTACCACTCTCTTGAGCTCTTTGATGTCGTAGATCGGAACCCCGCTCCGCGACTCGTGGCCGATCTTCTCGTTGGCCGCATCGAACAGGGCGGCGATCTCGAAGCCCTCCTGACGAAACCCGGGATAGTCGGCCAACGCGAGACCAAGATTGCCGGCGCCCATGATCGCGACACGCAGGTGTCGATCGAGACCGAGAATCTGCCGCAGGTGCCGGCGGAGATCCTTGACGTAGTAGCCGACTCCGCGCACGCCGAATTCGCCAAAGTACGCGAGATCCTTGCGAATCTGCGCGGCGTTGAGATGGAACTGCTCGGCGAGGGCCTGGGAGGAGATGGTCTGGGTGCCGCCAGCGTCGAGTTCGTTGAGACACCGCAGGTAGACGGACAGTCGATTCGTAGTGAGCTCAGAGACCTGATCGGGTGTCTGCCTACGCTTGTTCGAACGATTCACAAGGTTCTAATGCTACCATCTCGCGCCATGGCGCACATGACCGCACCGAGCCAAAACCCACGCGAAACGGCTACTTTCCAGCCCTATGTTCCCGGCAACGCAGGTGGTTCCGGAATTCACTCCGAAGGCCATCGTACTGGGCGTCTTGTTCGGCCTCATCTTCGGTGCGTCGACGGCGTACCTCGGGTTGCGCGCAGGGCTGACCGTCAGCGCCTCGATCCCGATTGCGGTTCTGGCCATCTCGGTGCTCAAGAAGCTCGGGGGCTCGACGATCCTCGAGAACAACATCGTCCAGACGATTGGATCCGCCGGTGAGTCGCTGGCCGCGGGCGTCGTGTTCACGATTCCGGCGATGATCTTCCTCCTGCCGCTCGGTCCCGCTTACTTCACCTACACGCAGATCACGGTCCTCGCCATCGCCGGTGGCATTCTCGGCGTGCTGATGATGATTCCGCTCCGCCGCGTGCTGATCGTCAAGGAACACGGTGTGCTGCCGTTCCCCGAGGGCACTGCCTGCGCCGATGTGCTGGTGGCGGGCGAGCGCGGCGGATCGCTGGCCAAGACGGTCTTCATGGGCCTCGCGGTCGGAGCCGCCTGGAAGGGGCTGTCGTGGATCATCCAGATCTTCCGGACGACGATCGGCTACACGTTCGCGCGCACGAGCTTCTTTCCCAACGCCACACTGAACCTGGACCTGTCACCGGAGTACCTGGGCGTCGGCTACGTCATCGGCCCGCGGATCGCCGGCGTCATGTTTGCCGGCGGCGTGTTGTCGTGGCTGGTGCTGCTGCCGTTGCTCTCGTATCTCGGGAACTTCATGACCGTACCGCTCCCGCCGGTGCCGGCCAGCGGGCTCCGAATCGATCAGATGAGTGCGGCGCAGCTGTGGAGCGCCTATATCCGCTACACAGGCGCGGGCGCCGTGCTGGCGGCCGGGCTCATCACGCTCGGCCGGACGATTCCAACCATCGTCTCCTCTTTCAAGGAGAGCATGAAGGATTTCGGCAACGTCGCTGGTGGCGCCGGTCAGGCCCGCACCGACCGCGACCTGCCGCTCAAGCTGGTGCTCTTTGGCTCGCTGGCCCTGGCCGTCTTCCTCGTCTTCGCGCCTGGCACTCCGACGCAGGGCAACGTCCTCTCAGCGATCCTGATCGTGCTGTTTGGCTTCTTCTTCGTGACCGTGTCGTCGCGCATCACCGGTCTGATTGGCAACTCTTCCAACCCGATCTCGGGAATGACGATCGCAACGCTGATCCTGACCTGCACGATCTTCGTCGGCATTGGCTGGGTCGGCGATACCTACGCACCGATCGCGCTCGGCGTCGGCGCCGTCGTCTGCATCGCGGCGGCAATCGGCGGTGCGACCTCACAAGATCTGAAGACTGGATACATCGTTGGCGCGACACCATCCTCACAGCAGATCGGCCTGGTCATCGGCGTGGTGACATCCGCCTTCGTGATCGGCATCACCACCCTGTATCTGCACGAGGTGATGACGATCGGCTCCGGTTCGCTTCCCGCTCCGCAGGCGACGCTGATGTCCACGATCATCCGCGGTCTGCTCAGCCAGAACCTCCCCTGGGGGCTGGTCCTGGTGGGCGTGTTCATCTCGGTAACGCTGGAGCTGTGCGGCATCAGGTCGCTCTCGTTCGCCGTCGGGTCGTACCTTCCGATCCAGACGACGGCGCCGATTTTCGTCGGCGGCATCGTGCGGTGGTGGGTGGAGCGAAAGACCGGTCAGCGCGACGAATCCGAGATCAGCTCGGGAACGCTGTTCAGCTCCGGCTTGATTGCCGGCGGATCGCTGGCCGGCATCCTGTACGCCGCGCTCTATGGAAACAACCTCCTGCCGGCCGCGGATGATGCCGAGACGCTGGGACTCATCCCCTTCCTGCACGAGGGCACCGTGGGAATGGTGGCCGGCGGCCTGCTCTTCGCGGCCCTCGCGGTCGTCGTCTCGCGTATGGGCATGCGGACGCTAAAATAGAGGAGTGAAGCGGCTCGCGGTCCACATCCTCGCCATCGGCCTGCTGGCCGCGGGAACCGCCCATACGCAGCCGGCGACGCGCCGGCTCACCACGATCGACGCGCTCAAGCAGTATCCCGGCTTCTTCCATCTACAGAACGTGCTCCTCCGTGGCGAGATCGACGACGCCACGCCCCGGCTTCAACTGACGGCGGACGAGCAGGCCATTCGTGTCCTTCTGGCCGAAGGCGTAGCGACGAAGCGAGGCGCGGTGGAAGTGCGCGGCGTGCTCATCGATGTCGGACGTCTCGAGCCGGGCGATCCGCGCGTCGGTGGATTCGCCGAAGGACGCGACGCCGATCGCTGGCCGCGTCCGGGTGAAGAGCTGTTCGTGCGCGTGAGCACGGTGGGTGAGGTGCCGCCCGCCGCGACGACAGCGAGCGTGCGTGCCATCGCGCTCGAGCCGTGGAAGTTCGACACGCAGAAGGTCACCGTGCTCGGCAACTTCCGCGGACGGAATCTGTTCGGCGATTTGCCTGGGGCGCCGGGCAAGAGCCGCTACGACTTCGTGCTGAGGGGCGTCGAAGGCGCCATCTGGGTCACCAACCTCCGGCCGCGCGGCAGCGGTTTCGAGCTGGACGTCAACCGTCGCGTCGATAGCGATCGCTGGGTGGAGGTCACGGGCACCATCGTCAGAGAGCGCGGTCTTGTCTCAATTGACGCAACGAGGCTCACGCTGGCCAAGGCGCCTCAGACGACCGAAGCGCCGGCAGAGTCAGCAGCGCCGGCCGTTCCGCTCGAGCCCGTGCGGGTGGTCTTCAGCTCGCCAACCGATGGCGAGACAGATGTCACCGCATCGGCCGCCGTCCGCATTCAGTTTTCGCGCGGGCTGAGCGAGCCATCGCTGGCCGGTCGTCTGCGCGTCTCCTATGTCGGCGCCGCATGCCGATTCGACGCTGCCGTTCCAGACGACGTACGACGGCGCGAACCGTGCGCTGGTGCTGAAGATGACGCAGCCATTCGAGGCGTTTCGCACCGTGAAGGTCGAGCTCCTCGACGGCATCAAGGCCTTCGACGGCGCACCTGTCACACCGTGGAATCTCACGTTCTCAGTCGGAGGGTGAACGCGTTCTCGGAGCGTTTCCCGTTGCGATCCGACCCTCCGCAGCGATAATCAGTGTGTTGACTCCCCACAAATGAGACGCTCGATCGCCGAGGCGATGCGCCTCGAATCAGCCGCGTTGAGCGTCGCTCTCAAGGCGCTTACGCTGCCGCTGACGGTTCCCATGGTGCGTCGAAGCCGGCACCTGACGTGGCGCCTCTTCGAAACCTGTTTCGGTTCGCAACGACCGCATATATATCCGGAAATCGCGTTGGGCCAGCTGGTCGAACGCGAGACGGAGATTCGCGTCGTCGAGCTACCTGTTGAAACATTCAACGTCACCGAGTATGAGCTTGTCGCCATCGCCGCGATCGCTCGTGCGATCGCGCCGAAGTTGATCGTCGAGTTCGGGACCGCGGATGGACGCACAACCCTGAATCTCGCGCGGAACAGTCCGTCTGACTGTCGCGTGGTGACGATCAACCTTCCGCTCGACGAGGACTCCGGTCACGCCCAGGAAACCGCGGTCGGATCGCGATTCCTGGACACAGTAGAGTCAGAACGGATCGTGCAGGTGTGGGGCAACACCCGTTCAGTCGATCTCTCACCCTACGAACGGCGTTGTCAGCTGGTCTTCATCGACGCCGATCACTCGGAAGAGGGTGTGGTGGCCGACAGCCTCACGGCGCTGAGACTGCTGGACCGTGAAGCCGTTATCCTGTGGCACGACGCCCTTCGCTATGGCGTCCAGCGTGGACTGCCACGGCTGGCGCGCGAACGTGACCTTCCCATTCACCTGATCAGCGGACACGAATCTCGCCTGCTTGTCTTTGCCAACGGCAAGCCGGCGCCACCGCATCGTCTGTGTTCACGCACACCCGGCACAGCTCACTGACACTCTCGAGATCAGCGTCTTTACCGAAGCGGCCTGCGCGTCACGGCACCACCTTGAATTCAGTGAGGCGCTTCTCTCGTCCTTGCGTCACCTCGACGGCATAGTCTCCAGCCGCGAACGGCGCAAGTATCGCATCGACGACGACCCATCGAAATGCGCCTGACGGATCGGTGCGCTCGCTGACTTGCGCGGGCACCGACAGCTCGTTGCGATTGCGATCGAGGATGCGTGCGGTCGCGGGGGTCGGGACCGACGTGGCAAGTTCGAGTTTCAGACGATCGCTGCGCATGAACCGCGGATCGGCGGTGCGCAGATATCGCGGCCCTGTAGTTAGCCCGCGTCGCCACATGACCGCCTCGCCAAGTGACGGTCCGTCACTCAGGACGACGCGAGCCGTGTCGGTGAGCTCGGTCTTTTCGTCCGCCTGTGATCGGAGGCGGACGCGGACCGCGTACTCGCCTGCGGCGATCGCTCCGGATTCGGGAACCTGGATACTGAACGGACCTTCGTCCGGCTTCAGATCCACGGTTCGCGACATGACCTCTTTCCCGCTGGCATCGAGGACGACGACTTCGGCTTCAGCGCCAGCCGTCCAGGCCAGTTGACGACGGGTCTGGTAGTCCAGCTCGCCGACGACCCAGAACGCGCCCTGACGCGCATCTTCAGACGAGCTCCGCACCCAGGTGGATGTGCGAATCCGGAACGACGCGCGTGCGTTGGCAGGCGCGGACGTGGCCGCGGCAGCCGCCTTGCCTGCCGATCCGGCTATGCCGGTGCTGCTGATCAATTCATCGGCCGTGGATCCGCGATAGCCGCGGCGCGTGCGGACTTTGACGCCCTCGCGCTTCACGCGAGCGGTGATCGCCCGGAACCGTCCGTCCAGTTTCGTGTTGGATGAGGAATACGTCAGCAGGTAGTACGACGACAGATCTTCCACGATGCGACTGATCTGGGCGTCGAGGGTGCTGGCATTGGCCACCAGCAGACCATCCGTGTTGTCGGCGATGAACCGAAGGCTATCCTGCCGCGACGCGACGTTCGTGGTATCTCTCCTGTCGGCGGACCTCTCGGTGCCGCTCGCGCGCATCGGGCATGAGCCCCCGCGGTTCGATCGCATAGAACGAGATGTTGCGGCGATTGGCGTCCTCGGTCAGCGGCCGCAGTCGCTGGCTGTGGTCGAGCGCGGCGAGCGCCACGCGATCCGCCTCGCACTCGACGTAGTTGACGTCCTTCGAGCCGCCGGTCTCCTCGGACTTCTCCTTCTCCTTTCCTTCTCTTTCTCCTTCGTCGGTCGGCGCAGCAGGCGCTCGACCAGACTGCCCTGATCACGCCCTTTCTGCGCGGCCGCCAGGTCCTGGTTCGCGCGGAACAGTACCCAGCCATCTGACACCGTCAGGATCGCCTTCCGCTCGTCGCGAACATCGCCAAGATCCGTCACGAGGCCGTCGAGCACATCGAGCGTCAGCTTCTCGCGGCGTCTCGCCTTCATCTCACTCGCCGGTGTGTTGCCATTGCCACCGCGCCGGATAGCAGGCGTCGTAAAGCGCTTCCTTCTGATCGCGGCGCTCGGTGCGTCCGCGCCGCGCCCACGCCCAGTCGCTCTGCATGATGTTGGAGATGACGGTTGGCTTGCGGCCGAATTTCATCTCGCTGGGTGACATCTCCGGGGTCATCACCGCGACCATATCGTCCGGTGCGATGACGCGATCGAGCACTTTGATGAGCGGCAGCCGCATGCTCGAGGAGCCTTCGATGTCCGTGTTGTAGGTGTCGAGAAAGATGACGAATACCCTGGCTCGCGATGAGCCGGGCTCGACCTTGACGTGCTCGAACGTGTCGATCGTCTGGGGGACGCCGTCTTCAAGCAGCTCGACCTCGCTGCTCTGCAGGTCGTCGACAGCCTTTCCGTCGCGCGAGGCATGCATGTCCACGCGGACGACGTTCGTGCCAGTTCGACTTGCTGGACCGTCTTGCGCTCGCAACGACACGGCGGCGAGCAGAACGAGCAGAACGAGAACGGCTCGACGCACATGGCACCCGGTGGCAGGCTGGCTTTGGGAGTGTACCTCATTCGACAACTCCCAACGACCAACTCCCAACTGCCAACCACTCCCAATTCCCAACTGCACCCTTGAGTTGGCGCCTTGTGAGTTATGGAAGTTGGAAGTTGGGAGTGGTTGGCAGTTGGGAATTGGGCGTTGGGAATTGTCAAGGCACGATTCTGAAAGCCGTCAGCTGCCTGAACTGGCTCTGTGCGACTTCGATCGCGTAGTCAGCTGGACCAAACGGCGCCAGGCCGAGATCGACGACAACCCACGTAAAGCCGGCGGCATCGGCGCGAGTGCCGACCTCGACCGGGACGGAGATTACTTGACCGTTGCGATCGATCACGCGAGCCGTCGCCGGTTCGCTCGATGTCGTCGCCAGCTCGAGCCGAATGCGTTCGCTGCGCTGGAACCGCGGATCCGCGGTACGCAGGTGCTGCGGTCCTGTCGACGGACCTCGCCGCCACATGATCGCATCACCGAGCGACGGTGGCGATTTGACCGACACCCGCGCGGTATCGATGAGGCCGAGTTCCCCTTCCACTGGAGATCGCAGGCGGACCCGTACGGTGTAGTCGCCCGATTGCAGACCACCCGCGTCGGGCAGCTCCAGAGTAAATGCGCTCTCGCCAGGCTTGAGCTCGAGACGTTGCGACGCCGCCTGAGTATTGTCCGCACCTGTCACGGCGATCTCCGCCTGCGCACCGCGCGTCCAGGCCGGGAGACGCTTCGTCTGCTGATCGAGTTCTCCGGTAATCCAGACCGTCCCGCCGGCGAGACCGCTGCGTGACCACGCCGCAGCGCGAATCCTGAACTGCGCCCGCGCGCTGACGTTGACCGCTGGCGGTATGACCGTAGCCGGCGCAGCGCCTGCGCTCCCGCCCGTCGCTTCGAGCGCGGCCGGAGTCGTACCGCCTCGCGAGAGCTCTTCGGTCGTGTAGCCGCGATACCCCTTCCGCGCGCGCACGGTGACGCCCGGGCGCTTGAGACGCACGGTGATCGATCGGAACCGCCCATCGAGCTTGGTGTTCGTCGTGTAGTACCCCATCAAGTAGTACGACGACAGATCGTCCACGATGCGGCGCAGCGCGCCGTCGATGTTGTTGGTATTGATCACGGCGATGCCGTCGGTGTCGTCGGCGAGAAAGCGCAGCGTCTGCTGACGGTTGCGAAGATTCGCCATATCCACGTTCACCGGCGGCGGCTTCTCGGGACCGATCGGTGCATCGAACACCACGAGGCCGCGGGCGTACACGGGATAGAAGGTCACGTTGCCACGATTGCCGATCTGCGTGAGCTGCTGCAGCCGGAACTCGTGATCGAGCGCGGCGAGCGCCATCCGGTGCGCTTCGCACTGCACTCGAGGCGACCCCTGCAGCTGAGAGGTGTCGGCCGGAGTCGGACGCGGCGGCTGCAACAGCACGTCTCCCGGTCTGACATTACCGCCGTTCGAGGGTCCGTGCGAGCTTCGTGTCGGGACGATAGAGGAGCCATCCTTCCGTCACCGTCGAGCACCGCTTTGCGCTCCTCCCGGATGCCAGTCGAGGTGCACCATCAGGTCTTCGAGCGCATCGAGCGTCAGCTTCTCCCGGCGGCGGGCCTTCATTTCCGCTCGCGATATCCGGCTGTCTCGAACGCGTCGGGATAGCACGCGTCGTACAGATCCTCTGTCTCGTCGTTGTCAGCGCCCTGGATGCGACCGCGCCTGCCCCAGAACGTCTCGCGCTGCAGCATGTTGGAGATCACGGTGGTCTTGCGCTGGAACGTAATCTCGGTGGCCGCCATCTCCGGCGTCATCACTGCGACCATGTCGTCGGGGCCGAGCACACGCTCGATGAAGTTGACGAGCGGCTCCCGCATCTTGGCGGAGCCCTCGAATTGCGTGTGGTACGTGTCGAGGAAGATCACGAACACGCGGGCCCGCGGATCGCCGGCCATCTGCCGGCTCTCCTCGATGCCTTTCGGCTCGACGCGAAGCTCCTGCGGGATCCCGGTGCGGACCCTGACGTGCTCGAAGGCCTCGATCTTCTGAGGCACGCCGTCTTCAAGGATCTCGATCTCGTTCTGCCTGAATATCCTCGATGGGCTTGCCGTCGCGCGTGGCGTACATGTCGACGCGGATGTACGCCGCCCCGCTGCGGAATGTCGGCTGGTTCTGCCGGTTCTGCGCGCTCAGCGAAATCGCTGCAAGCGCAAGCACGATGACGAAGGAAACTCGGCGCACACGGACTCCGGGACAGGCCTGGCGGGCCAGAGTGTACTACTTGGGAGTTATTGGAAGTTGGGAATTGGGAGTGGTTGGGATTTGGGCGTTGGGAGTTGGGAGTTGAAATGGTTTAGGTCCAAAGCGGACCTTCGTCGAGCAGCTTCTGCACCTCGCCGCGAACCTGGGCAATGAGCGCATCGCGATCGCTGAGTCGTCAGGCCGGCCGTCGGGATCGGCTTGCCAATCCTGACGCTGACGTTGACCGGCCGCACGAACGCGCTGCCCTTCCGCATCGCGTCACGACCGCCCTGGATCGCCACCGGGACGATGGGCGTCTGGGCTTGAATGGCCATGATGAATCCCCCCTTCTTGAACGGCAGCAGGTTTCCGGTCCGGCTGCGCGTGCCTTCGGGAAAGATCAGGAACGAGTTTCCCTGGCGCAGTGACTCCGATCCCTTCGCGATCGACGCCAATGCCTGCTCGCGGTCGCCGCGATTGATTGCGACGAAGCCGGCGGCGTCGAAGGCCGTCTTCATGATCGGGAACCTCCGCAACTCGGCCTTGTAGAGAACCTTGATTCGCGGATGCAGCGCTTCGAAAAGCACCGGAGGATCGACGTTGCTCTCATGGTTCGAGCAGTAGACCGCGGCATGTCGTGGGAGATGCTCACGTCCCGCCACTCTCCAACGGATCCCGGCCAGCGCCAGCGCGAGCCGCACGCCGCCGTGGCCGAAGCCGTACAAGCCGTTTGTCGATCGCAAGACGATGCCCGCGAACAGACCGATAGGGCCGGCGACCGCAATGTACGCGACCGTCACGACGTACGCGAACAGGGAACGGACAACAAAACATCAGGATGGATTGTGTACAGAAAAACGCCCGGACGATCGGTCCGGGCGTTCAGGATACGTTGTGCGAGACGGAGTTACGACGCTCGCGCGGCCGTCCGGCGTGCCGCAACGGGGATCACGACGGGCGCCTTGACCGGCTTGGACACCTTCGTCACCTTCGCCCGCGCCGTCGCGCGGGCCAGGTTGCGGGCTTTCACCATGAAGCACTTCTCGAGCGCGCCGTCGACGCGCGTCTCGACATCCGGCGCCTTCTGACGCATCACCTCGGAAACCTCCGAGATGATCAGCGCCTTGGCCCGGTCGAGCATCCGCTTCTCACGGAACGAGAGGCTCTTCGACTTGCTCAGAAACGTGAGGCTCTTCAGGACATCGGCCATGTCGTAGATCGACCCGGTACGCATCTTGTCCGAGTTGTCCTTGAAGCGCCCTTTCCAGTTCTGATGGTTGTCGATGCGGCCATCACTTAGAAGGCCGAAGAGACGTTCGACCTCTTCGTCGGTGATGGCCTTCCGCAGACCAACGTTGTCGACGTTGGCGACGGGCACGAGCACCGTCGTATCGTTCGACACGATCCGCAGATGAAAAAAGCCGCAGGTGGTGCCAAGAATTGTTTTCTCTTCGATACGTTCAACGATGCCGAGTCCATGATTCGGGTAGATGACCTTGTCACCGAGCTGGAATGTCACGTTTCCCCCGTCGAAGGTTGGTGGTAGGACCGGGTCCTCTGCTGGGAACAGCACCCATGAGTATACCCCACGACGGGTGGTCTTTCAACGAAATTGCCCGAAAAAAGCTCGATTTCGGCACTTCAGACCCGCTCGTTGCCCGTTCGCCGGAGCCGGACTGAGTCAGCCTACAAGCCCCCGTACGGGACGTAAGTTACACGACCGTCAGGACTTGAATACAATCGCCCGATGCACGCCTGGATGACCGTCGTCCTGATGAGCCTGCTGTCCGCTCAGGTTAAGGCTCAGCCGGCTGTCCTTGCCCCCTACTCCCCAACCCCCATGGACGTCGTCGAGCGAATGCTCACTCTCGCGGGCATTGGACCGGGCGATATGGTTTATGACCTGGGGTGCGGCGACGGGCGGATCGTGATCGCGGCCGCCCGCATGTTCGGCGCGCGCGGCATCGGCATCGACATCGACCCGGTATTGGTTGCCCGCGCTCAGGAAAATGCCAGGCAGGCGGGTGTCGAATCGCTCGTCACGTTTCGCGTGCAGGATGCGATGACAGTTGACGTCTCGAACGCGACCGTCGTCACGCTCTATCTCCTTGCGGCGTCGAACGCGAAGCTACGGCCGATCCTGATGCGAAGCCTTCGGCCTGGTGCCCGCATCGTGTCGCACAACTACCCGATCGGAGATTGGGAACCTGACGTTGTGGATGCTTTCACGGACAACGCTGGTTCGAGGCGCACGTTGTTCTTGTGGAACGTGAAATAGAACGACGCATGCGTCGCCCCTACGCACGAGCCATGGCAAGCTCGACGATCTCTTCCACGAGCTGCGAATAGCTACGGCCCGACTTCCTCGCGGCCATCGCGAACTCAGCCTTCGAGCTGAGCCAGGGATTCGGATTGGCCTCGATCACGGCCACGCGGCCGTCGGGCTGGAGCCGCATGTCCACGCGGCCATAGTCGCGCAATTCGAGTGCCTGGTACGCCGCGACTGCCGTCTGCTGCAGCGTGGCAACGCGCTTCCTCCGGGAGATCGGTCGCGATCGCCGACTTGGTGTCGCGGTAAGCTTTCGTGCCTTTGCCCCACTTCACTTCAGCCGACGCAATTCGCGGCGTGCCGTCCGGCAGCTTCGACAGATCAAGCTCCACGACCGGCAAGGCCTCAGGCTTGTCGTTGCCGATCACGCCCACGTACATTTCACGCCCTTCGACGTACTCTTCAATCAACACCGGTGAGTCGAAGTTGGCGTGCAGCCAGTCGATTCGCTCCATCAACTCGCGAATGGAGTTGACCACGGCGCTGAACTCGATGCCGATCGAGCCGTCCTCGCGCGCCGGTTTGACGATAACCGGGAAATGCAGATCGTGAGAGAAATCGAGACGGCCACGGAACGACTTGGCAAAGACCGGCGTGTGCACGCCGTGAAAATTGAAGATCTTTTTCGCGATGGCCTTGTCCTGCGCCATCATCAGCCCGTGAGTGCCTGACCCGGTATATTTCTTGCCGATCAGCTCGAGAAATCCCGCGATCTTGAAGTCCGCGGTATCGTCGTCGGCAAACGACTCGGTGAGGTTGAAGACCAGATCGCACTCCATCCGCGCCAGCGCCAGCAGGCTCCTGGGCGTGCCATCGAGCTCGTGCATCGTCGGCTCGTGACCGAGCTTGGTCAGCGCGTCGGTGACCTCTTCCTCGACCTCTTTCTTGTCCAGCGTCCGGGTAACAGGCGACTTCTCCGTCGAAGCCGCTTGCTCTTCGGTTTCGTCCACCAGCACACGGTCGTACAAGACGATGATCTTCAGTTTGCTCATCGCTGTTCGAACTGACCCCGAGTGAGGAAGTTCATCGCCAGCGTCGTTGCCAGCGCGGTGACCTCGACGAGGTAGCGAGCCTCTTCGCCCACCTCGCCCCACAGCTTCATGCGTTCACAGGTTCGGCAGATCGAGTCGATCAGCCCGCGAACGATTGGTCGGCGTACACCCGTCCAGTAGGTGATCTTCTCCACCAGTTCAGGTGTGTACTTGCTGACGATATCAGCTGCCGGCCGCGCTTCCTTACGCCGGCGCGTCAGAAAGATTTGCCCGAGATGCGCGTCGAGCGCGATGTCGATGCGCGCCTGCTGCTCCTGCGCCGCCTGTTCATAGAACTGTTCGACCGTCACGCTGATGTCATCGGGCGTAACGTCCACCTCGCCGGTCTTGACGATCGGCTCGACGTCGGCGAGCTTGCGCGCCATCCGGTCCACGTAGCGCAGCTTGCGCATCGCCGGCCAGCCTTTGTACTGGCGGCGCCACGGACTGCGCGGCGTGAGCCAGACGGCAAACGTCTCGGCAAAGTCTTCGTCAGGATGTTTCTGCGCGTACCAACCCTCGATGTGTCTGACGAAGTGCTTGCTGAACGGAACCGGGCGGTACTCGTCGCGATAGGTGCGGAAGAACGGGCCAAACAGGTCGCGCCACTCCGATGTGGTGTAGAGCCGATAGGCATAGTTGAAGACATGACCGGCCTCGTGCCGCATGTACATCATGATCTGCCGCTCGTTCTCGAGCGTGTCCGCCGCCTTTTCAATCGTCCGCAGCTTCGGGTCGGCGAGGTAGAACGGGATGCCGAGCACCGGCTGCTGGTCCGGGCAGCCCCACTCGTCGGTCAGATAGCAGACCGGACGAAAGCGCTTCAGCCCGCGCCGGTCGATCTCCTTATACAGCTGGCGGACGTATCCCTCGACCGGGGATCCCTCAACGCGCAGGCCCAGTTCGCTGACCTTCTTCCCGAGGACCCCGCGAATCTCCGGGTCCAAGGTCTCGAATCTGGCCACGCTCGAATTATCACCGCTTTTCGTGCATCAGCGCGAGCGTGTTGCCTTCGCCGTCTTTGAAGAAGGCCATCCACAGCTCGTGATCCGGCAGCTTCGCGATCATGTGCGGTGCGCCGACGAAGTCAACGCCCTTGCCGTGAAGGTCCGCGTGCACGGCGGTGATGTCATCCACCTTGAAGTAGAGGATCGAGCCCGGGTGGTTGAACTCGCCCTCGGCGGCAGCGTCGAGCATCAGCCGTACGCCACCGCAATCGAAGAAGGCGAGCGCGGGCGGCGCCTGAAACAGGAACCTCATACCGAGCACATCGCGATAGAACACCACCGCGCGAGGCAAGTCCTTCACGACCATCGCGACCTGGCCGATTGTTGAGAGTTTGGTCATGGCTTCGCGCTGACTTTACACTTACTTTTCCACTTTTCCACTTTTCCACTTTTCCACTTTGTCAAAGACGCTCTTCGTCATGACTCCCGTCGGATCGGCCGGCGACGTCCACCCGTTCATCGGCCTCGGCCGCGCGTTGCGTGCCCGCGGCCACGACGTCGTCATCGTGACGGCGGGCGCGTTCGAGCAGGTGGTGCAACGCGCCGGGCTGGAGTTCCGCGAAACGGTCTCCGCGCAGATCTTCGATGTGATGTCGAAGTACCCCGACCTTTGGCACTCGAGGCGGGGGCTGCAGTTCGTACTCGGCACCGTCGCGGAGTACCTGCGTCTCGGATACGAACGCGTCGCCGACGCCTACGAACCGGGACGGACGGTCCTGGTCGGTCATGCCCTCAGTTTTGGAACGCGCCTGTTCGAGGAGAAACACCGTGTCCCAGCCGCAACGCTTCATCTGGCGCCTTCCATCTTCCGATCCGACTTCGAGCAGCCGGCATACGCGACCGGACGCGATCTCAGCGCCACGCCGCGCTGGTTCAAGCGGACGTTCTGGTGGGCGATCGATCGGTTTCTGACCGACCCGTTGATCGTGCCGAAGCTCAACGCCTTCAGACAGGAGCTGGGACTGCCGCCGGTATCACGCGTGTTCCGCGACTGGCTGCACTCGCCACAGCGTGTGATCGCGCTATTTCCGGACTGGTTCGCTCCTCCGCAGCCCGACTGGCCGTCGGCGCTGCGACTGACAGGTTTCCCGCAATACGACGAGTCCGACCAGCAGCACTTGTCACCGGCGCTTCTCGCATTTCTCGACAAGGGCTCACCGCCCATCGTCTTCACGCCGGGCTCTGCAAATCAAAACGCGGCGGCGTTCTTTCGCGCCGCCGTGGACGCCGCGTCGCGTCTCAACCGGCGAGCGCTGTTGCTGACGCGGTTCACCGAGCATCTGCCGCCCCTCCCGCCGTCCGTGCACCACGAAGGCTTCGCGCCGCTCTCGCGTCTGCTGCCTCGCTCGGCGGCGCTGGTTCATCACGGAGGCATTGGCACGTTGGCCCAGGCACTCGCGGCCGGCGTGCCGCAGCTGACGATGCCCATGGGATTCGATCAGCCTGACAACACCACCCGCCTGCTTCGCCTCGGCGTAGCCAGGTGGATCTCTCCCCGCCACTTCACCGGCGAACGTGTCGCGCCGCTGCTCGATACGCTGCTCACCGATCCGGCGGTCGCGTCCTCGTGCGCAAAATACGCGTCGCTCCTTGAGGACGGCTCGGCGCTCGCTCGCACGTGCGACCTCCTGGAGGAACTCGGGTCCGGCTGAGCGCCGGCTCTACCACTCGGTCGTCATGTCCGGCTTTCAGCCGGACCCGCACAATAATGGCGCTATGTCAGCGGACTACGAGAAGCTCGGGCTGTTTTACCTTGGCAAGCAATTCGACCTCGAGAAACGCACACGCCTCGACGATCTGGTCCTCTACGACTCGCGCGATCTGCTGACCCACGCCGTCATCGTCGGCATGACCGGCAGCGGCAAGACTGGACTCGGGGTCTCTTTGATCGAAGAGGCGGCCATCGACGGCATCCCTGTGCTGGCCATCGACCCGAAGGGCGACCTCGGAAATCTCCTCCTGACATTCCCGAATCTGGCCGCGTCGGACTTCGCGCCATGGATCGATGCCGGAGAAGCGCAGCGTCACAACACCACGGTTGACGCGTATGCTGCAGACGCCGCGCAACGCTGGAAGGCCGGTCTCGCGGAATGGGGCCAGGACGGCGCCCGCATCGCACGGCTGAAGGCTGCGGCGGACGTCACCGTCTACACTCCCGGCAGCCGCATCGGCACACCGCTCGCGATCCTCGGTTCACTCGGACCAGCGGCCACCGAGCCGGGCGAGGACGCGCAATCGGATGTCGCGACGACCGCATCGAGCCTGCTTGGTCTGGCGGGACTCGGCGACGTGCAGCCCCACAGCCGCGAGCAGGCGCTTCTTACCGCGATCCTGTCGAGCCGTCCACCCAATGCACCTGCCGATCTACGGTGGCTTGTCCAGCAGATTCAGCGTCCGTCGTTCGACAGCATCGGCGTGCTCGACCTGGAGACATTCTTCCCGGCGCGCGAGCGACAGGAATTGGCGCTGCGGTTCAACAGCGTTCTGGCTGCCCCCGGATTCGATGCGTGGAGCGCCGGCGAGCCGCTCGACGCGGCATCGCTGCTCTTCACACCGGCCGGCAAGCCGCGAATCGCCATCATCTCGGTGGCGCACCTCGACGATGCACAACGGATGATGGTGGTGTCTCTGGTGCTGAACGCGGTGTTGCGGTGGACGCGGCGTCAGACCGGGACGAGCTCGTTGCGAGCGCTGATCTACATGGACGAAGTGTTCGGCTACCTGCCACCGGTCGCGAATCCCCCGTCGAAGCTGCCGCTGCTCACGCTGCTGAAACAGGCGCGCGCGTTTGGCGTGGGCCTGGTCCTCGCGACACAAAACCCGGTCGACCTCGATTACAAGGCGCTGTCGAATACCGGCACATGGTTCCTCGGCAAGCTGCAGACCGAGCGCGACAAGGCGCGGGTGCTCGACGGCCTCGAGGGCGTGGCGTCCGGACTCGATCGACAGGCGATCGATCGCGCACTCTCGTCACTACGAGGACGGGTGTTTCTGATGCACAACGTGCACGAACAGGCGCCGATCGCCTTCGAGACGCGATGGGCGATGTCATATCTGCGCGGACCGATGGGACGCGAGGAACTGCGCCGGTTCGCGCGCACGCCGGAGACGAGCTCTGCGGCGGCAGCGCCACTGCCCCCGCCGACGGCTCCTTCACCCGCCGCTTCGGCCGTCAAGCCCGTCGTCCCGGCGGGAATCGAAGAATACGTGCTACCGAGCGACAGTGGCAGTCCCGCGGAGTACGCACCAGTGCTCTACGGCGCGGCCCGCGTGCAGGTACTCCGACACAAAGCGCGGCATCGACCTCACGCGCAGCGTTCAGGCGATCGTCTCATTCACCAACGGTCCGATCCCTGTTGATTGGGAGCGTGCCGAGGAGACTTCCCATCCGCCAGAAGCACTCGCGCCGCCGTCCGCAAACCCAGCGGCGCCGCATCAGCCACTTCCGCCAGCCGCGCTCGACAAGAAGCGGTACGCGGCGTGGGGCAAGGACTTCGAGCAGTGGGTCGCGAGGGCGCAGCCGCTCACGATCTACACGGTGCCGTCGATGAAGCTGGCATCGAAGCCAGGCGAATCCGAGCGCGACTTTCAGGCGCGGATCCAGCTCGCCGGGCGCGAAACGCGCGACGAGGCCGTCGAGAAACTGAGAGAGCGCTACGCACCAAAGCTGGCGCGTCTTCAGGACAAGGCACGCAAAGCGGAAGAAGCGGTCGGCAAAGAACAGCAGCAGGCGTCACAGCAAAAGCTGCAGACGGCGGTCTCGATCGGCGCGACGATGCTCGGCGCGCTGCTGGGACGGCGCGCCGTCTCGATGTCGACGCTGGGACGCGCGACGACCGCGGCGCGAGGCGTCGGCCGATCGGCCAAGGAAACCGAGGACGTCGGCAAGGCTCAGACCCGCCTGCAGGAGGCGCAGACCGAGTTGGCCGCGCTCGAGGCCGAACTTCGGGAAGAAGTCGCAGCGCTCGAAGGCGCCGCGCCTGGCGGGATGGCGGTCGAAACCATCGAAATCAAGCCAAAGCGAGGCGGCGTGGACGTGAGGCTGGTCGCGCTGGCCTGGAAACCAAACGCCTAACCGGCCTGCTGAATTAACGCGCGTGACGCAGGCGCCGGCCTGCACGTCGGACACATCGCCGCCCGCAACTCCGTAATTGCACCCTTGTAGCTGCTTCTATACGATATGTGGCTATGACAGCTATGGACGATCGGATGCTCGATCGCGAGCTGAAGAAGGGCTCCGCCGAACTGATCATCCTGTCGATCGTCGAGCCGCGGCCCCGCCACGGCTACGAGATCAGCAAGCTGATCGAGACGCGGTCGGAAGGCCGCGTGAAGTTCAATGTCGCGTCGCTCTATCCCCTGCTGTATCGCCTTGAAGAGCGTGGCTGGCTGCACGGCCGATGGGTGGAAAAGCCGGGCGAACGGCGCCGTCGCTTCTACACGCTGACCGCCGAAGGCCGCCGCGTACTCGCCAGGCAGCGCGACACCTGGAAGGCCTTCGTCACGGCCATGGACCTGATCACCGGAGCGGACCATGCCTGACCGCACCGAATGGCGCGATCACATCCGCCCACACCTGGCGTCGCTGCGTCTGGACCCGGCGCGCGAAGCGGAGATCGTCGAGGAGATCTCGCTGCACCTGGACGAGCGTTACGAGGAGTTGCTGCTGGCGGGCACGACTCCGGAACAGGCGCGACGGCAGGCGCTCGACGAGATGCTGGACACCGACACGTTTACCGCGTTGATGCGCTCGCTTCGCCAGTCGCACACACCACAACGTCATCCCCCGGGCGCAGCAGGGACATCGTTCGCCTCCGACGTCTGGCAAGACGTTCGGCACACCTGGCGCGGACTACAAAGAGCGCGCGCCTTTACGGCCGCCGCCGTGCTGACGCTGGCGCTCGGCATCGGCGGCACGATCACGATGTTCAGCGTCGTGCATGGCGTGCTCCTGAAGCCGCTGCCGTATCAGGATCCCGACGCCCTCGTCCGCATCGTCCACGTGATCGGCGGCATCCGGCAGCTCTACTTCTCCGACGCGATCTTCCGCGCCTATGTCGAACACACGCAGACGTTTGCCGACGTCGGCGTCTGGAGTCCGGCCGCAACAGCCGCGATCACGGGTCAGGGCGATCCGGAAGAGGTGCGATCTCTGACGGCGAGCCGCAGCCTGCTCACCACACTCGGCGTACCACCCGTCCTCGGACGATGGTTCTCGACAGTCGAGGACACACCCGCAGGACCGCCAGCGGTGATGCTCACCCACGGCTTCTGGCAACGGAAGTTCGGCGGCGATCCCGCGGCGCTCTCGCGAACCCTCACCATCGACGGACGCCCGCATCAGATCGTCGGCATCATGCCGGCGCCGTTCCGGTTCAGCGAGGAGTTCGAGATCATCAGGCCGCTGCGGATCAACACCGCCTTACCGGCGCCGCTCTTTCGCCTGGTCGGCCTCGCACGGCTGAAGCCGGGCGTCACGCTCGCACAGGGCAACGCGGACGCCGTCCGCGCGCTCCACGCCTGGTTCGAACAACAGAACACGCCGCCGAACATCAGGGCACGATGGTCGCCGGCATTGCAGCCGCTCAAAGACAACGTGGTCGGCGATGTCAGCGCAACGCTGTGGGTGCTGATGGGCGCGATCGCCATCGTGCTGCTGATGGCCTGTGCCAACGTGGCCAACCTGCTGCTGGTCAGAGCCGATGGCCGCCGCAGAGAGCTGGCGATTCGTGCCGCGCTCGGCGCCGGCGGACTGCGCATCGCCCGCCAACTGCTCGTCGAGACGCTTGTGCTGTCGGTGCTGGGTGGCGGTGTCGCGATCGCCCTTGCCTACAGCGCTCTGCAGGCGCTGATAGCGATCGCACCGGCGAACCTGCCGCGGCTCGCGGACATCGCGATCGACCCTGTGGTGCTCGGCTTCGCCGTCGCGGTCTCGCTGCTGTCAGGCCTGCTGTTCGGGTCGATCTCCATCCTGAAGCACGCTCGGCCACGACTCGACGGGCTCGGTGCCGGCGGCGGCCGCGTGACTGGCGAGCGGCAGCGATCTCAACAACTGCTCGTGACCGCGCAGATGGCGCTCGCGCTGATGCTGCTAGTCGGCGCCGGCCTGATGATCCGCAGCTTTCAGACGCTGCGCACCATCGACCCCGGCTTCACGAGTCCGCACACGCTGCAGACGTTCAGCGTTCGCATCCTCCCTGCGCTGGCGCCCCAGCCAGAGCACGTCACGCGCGTGCAGCAGGACCTTCTGCAGCGCTTCGCCGACATTCCCGGCGTGTCGTCGGTCGCCTTCGCGACGCGCATGCCGATGGCAATCGATCGCAGCAGCTCCGCATTGACGGCAAAGGGCCGGCCGGATGACGGGAAGACCCCGCCGAACCATCAGGTCAAAGTGGTCTCACCCGATCTGTTCCGCACCCAGGGCACGCCGCTGATCGCCGGGCGCGATTTCACGTGGGCGGACATTTACGGCTCACGCGATCTCGCGATCGTCTCCGAACACCTCGCTCGAGAGCTGTTCGGATCGGTCGAGGCCGCGGTCGGCCAGTCCCTTCGCGAGTACTACGACGAGAAATCGCCGTGGCGCGAGGTGATCGGCGTGGTCGGCAACGTCCACGATGACGGCGTGCATCGGAACGCGCCAACGACCATCTACTTCCCGGCGCAGCCTGTGCAGCGTGTCTTTGGTGTCCCGGGATTTCAGGCGCGCCGTGTCAGCTTCGCCGTCCGATCGGAGAGCGCCGGCACGCCGGAGTTTCTCGATCAGGTGCGTGAAGCGGTGTCGTCGGTGAGCGCCTCGATGCCGATCTCGCAGGTCGCCACACTCGACGAACCCTATCGGCGCTCGATGGCACGCACCGCGTTCACCCTGCTGATGCTCGCGATCGCCGGCACGATGGCGCTTCTCCTCGGGATGTGCGGCATCTACGGCGTCATCTCATATGCCGTCTCACAGCGTCGTCGTGAGATTGGGATCCGGCTTGCGCTCGGCGCGCCGTTGCCGGCGGTGCGGCGGCTGTTCCTTCGCCGCGGTGCGATGATGGGTGCGGCAGGCCTCCTGCTCGGCCTCGCCGGCGCCGTCGCGGTGACGCGGCTGATGAGGTCGCTGCTCTACGGCGTCACACCGCTCGATCCGCTGACATTCGCAACGATGCCGGTGGTGCTGGCTGCGGCCGCGGCCCTGGCCAGCTATCTTCCGGCTCGCGCAGCGACTACCGTCGATCCGGTCGAGACGATGCGCGCTGAGTGAATGTAGTGTCCGCCTTCAGGCGGACCAGAAAATCAGTTCAACGTCCACATCGCGAGGCTCGACACATCTTTCACGAAGATGCGATTCCCCGAGATGACCGGCTGCGCCCACGTGGCTGCGTTGGCGACGGTGTAGCGCTTCAACTCCTGGAATGCACCGGCATTGACGCGTCCGACGAGGAGCTCTGCATCGTCCTCGAGCGAGAAGACCAGCGCGCCGGCGCGGACGATCGCGGCGTTCTCAGCCTGACGCGGCATACCGGTCCATACCGTCTTGCCGCTCTTCACGTCGAGCAGGAAGTACTGACCGCGGTTGCGGTGCGACAGGCCGAACAGCGTGTCCCCGACCAGCACGCCGTTCGACATGTAGAGCGAGACGCCCGTGTTCTCCCACACGTTCTCGGCGGTCCATTGATCGCCCTTCCGCGCCAGTCGCATCGCCATCGTCGGATTCTGATACCCGGCGATGATCAGCATGTTGCCGACCAGTATTGGATTGATGATGTTCTGCGTGTACTCGGTCTTGTACGGCCGCCGCCACAGCAGACGGCCGTCGGCAGCGGACACGCCAATCACGTTGTCCTGACTGAGCGTGATGATCTGACGAACGCCGTCGACGTCCACCGCGAGCGGCGACGCATACGACGGCCCGTCGCCCGTCCACGACCACTTCACATCACCGGTGTTGGCGTCGAACGCCGTGAGCGCGCCTTGATCGTGCCCGCCAACATTCACAATGACGAGGCCGCGGTCGACGAGCGGCGACGCCGACGTGCCGTAGAGCGGCTGCGTCTTCCCGGCCGGCTTCTGCCACAACTGCTTGCCGCCTGCCGCGTCGAAGGCGGTGACGATCCCACCCATGCCGAGCGTGTAGAGACGGCCGTTGACGAAGGTCGGCGTGGATTTCGGTCCAGGCCCGTGCGCCTTCGCGGCGGGGTTGACCGTCACAGGCGCCGGATAGCGCGTCTGCCACACGGTCTTGCCAGACGCCGCGTCGAGCGCCTGCATCACCTCGTTTGCGCCCTGCCGGGTGAACGTGTAGATGCGATTACCAATCAGAACGGGCGTGCCGTGCCCCTCGCCAACCTCCACCTTCCATCGCTGCGTCAGCCGATCGGGCCACGCTTTCGGTTCGACGAATGATGCGACCACACCGTCGCGATTGGGGCCGCGAAACTGCGGCCAGTCGCCGCCTGCGCCCTGAGCGGCGATGACTGCGGGAGTCACGGTCAGCAGACAGTACAGCGCGGCCTTCTTCAGCAGCATCAGTTCGTACCCGCAGGTGTCTCGCGATTCAACCACTCCTCCCAGGCAGTCGCGTTGAAGGGACGGCCGAGGAAATCGCGCACCAGCGTGGCGGCCGGCTTGGAGCTTCCGGGTGCGAAGATCGCGTCGCGATAGCGGCGCGCCGCCCCGGGTGCCGACAGATTGCTCTTGTCGAACGCCGTGAGCAGGTCTTTCGCAATCACCAGCGACCACATGTATGTGTAGTAGGCGCTGGCATACCCCGGATTGGCGAGGTGCGTGAACGCCAGCTCGCGATACGTGCCATCGACGTGCGGGTACGGCAGATAGCGGTTGTGGATCTCCTTGTACAACGCCGTGGCATCCACACGCTTCGGATCGCGATCGTGCAGCGACAGCGACACGCGTGCAAACACCATCTGCCCGCGCACGTCGAGCCCCTGGCCGAACTCGCTGGCCCGCCGCATCTGCGACACGAGGCGCGCCGGTATGGGCTCGCCGGTCTGATAGTGCGTCGCGAACGTCGCCAGCGTCGCCGGATCCCAGATCCATTCCTCGAGCATCTGCGACGGCGCCTCGACGAAGTCACGTTCCAGGCCCGTGCTGCTCATGCCGTACCACGTGCGGTGTCCACCGATCAGCCTGTGCACCACGTGCCCGAACTCGTGGAACATCGTGCGGACCTCGTCGTGTGTCATGAGGCCCGGATCGTCGGGGCGTCCTCCAGACAAACTGGCTACCAGGATCGCTTCCGGAATGTGCTTGTTCGCGGCGCCCTGACGGACTGTGCTGGTAAACGCGTTGGATGACTTGCCGGTTCGAGGATAGAGATCCAGATACAGCCGCCCGAGCAGCCGGTCTCCGTCCAGCATGTCGTAGACGCGAACCGACGGATGCCACAGCTGGATGCCCACCGCCGGACGATAGGTAATCGCGAAGATGCGGCTGGTCACGTCGAGCACGCCCTGGAGCACACGGTTCGCCGCAAAGTACGGCCGGATCGTCTGCGAGTCGAACGCGTAGCTCTGGCGCCGAATCTGCTCCGCGTAGAACGGCCGGTCCCACACATTGAACGTGCTGCCGGGGACGGCCTGCCGCTTGGCCTCGAGCAACTCGTCGTATTCGGCCGCCGCTTTCCGGTTCGCCGCCGCGACGACGCGATCGATGAACGACGACACCGTCTTCACGTCGCCCGACATCCGCACGGCCATGTCGTGGCTCGCCCAGGTCGAGTAGCCGAGCAGACGCGCCATCTCCGCGCGCACGGCCAGCATCTTTGCCAGCACCGCCACGTTCTCCGGATGCGCCACCGAGCTCGACTCGATGTACATCCGCTTGCGCAGATCCTCGCTGGTCGCGTAAGTCAGCACCGGCCGCGCATCGACGATGTCGCTGGTCAGGGTGATGGCGCCTGACCCATCGGGTTTATGACGCGCGATGAAGTCAGCCGGCAGGCCATCGAGCTCCTTCGCGCTGGCGACGGTGAAGCGACGGCCGCGCTCGCGGATGTTCCGCAGGTACTCGGCCATCAGCACGGTCAGCTCGTCGCGCAATCCCTTCAACCGCGTACGCGTGGTCTCGGGACGATCGACGCCCAGCTGCCGGAGCTCGCGGATGGTCCGCTCGACGTAATAGCGCGATTCGGCGTCGGCACCGTCGAGCCTGATTTCCCGAAGCGCGCGGAAGACATCTGGCCGCAGCGAGAGTTCGGCTTCGAGCGCGTCGGCCTTCCGCTCCAGATCATCGCCAGCCTTGCGCATCGCCTCGTCCGGATGCACCGATGCCATCAACCCGGCCAGACCGCTGGCGGTGCGAATCTCTTCGAGGAGCTCGTCGTAGGGTTGGAGCGTGTTGGCGAGCGTCCGCTGCCCCTTCACCCCGGTGAGATCGCTCAGGAGCCGCTGCGCACGCGATAGTCGTGCGTCAACCGCCTTCTGCAGCGACGCAACATCGGTGACGCCATCGGTAAACGACGAATCGACGGATTCACGAGCGAACGCAGCCTGGGTGACAGGTGTCGGCTGGCTGCCCTGAGCGAGCGCAGCGAGTCGAACGGGTTGCCCGGCGACCGTGCCGGCGACGATGTACGCCGCGATCAGCGTACAACAACCGGCCGCCAGACATGGCGGCCCCGCCCCTTCGCGAAATCGCTTCGGCGGGTCCGCCGGACGTCGCCATGCGAACCGTCGGGCGCTGCTCGTCGGTCGCAGCACCCGCGTGGCGAGGCGGAACCTGAACACGAACCGAGAAGCGAGAACGCAGAAGAGTGAACGACATGTTCGCTACGCCGAGCACTCTCCGTCCATCACTTCCGGAGCGAACGTATGCGTCTCGCCGAGATCAACAAAATCATCATCGGTCGTCTCGTTCGGAAGCAACAGCGCCAGATCCTTCAGCACCTCGGTCGCCATCGCCGGCGGGATGCGGCGGAAGAAGGCGCCGAGCTCCTCCTCGCCTTCCTTCTTGGCTTTGTAGAGACCGAGCAGGCGATCGAGCGCGTCGGTCAGACGATGCACCGGGACCTTTGAGACCACCTTGCCGAAATGCGCGACGCCTTCATCCGACGCGCCGCCGCCGACCAGCACGAAGTACTGCGGCACGGCGCGGCTGCCGACCTTGCGCACGCTGCCCTGGAATCCGATCGAACCGATGTGATGCTGACCGCAGCCGTTCGGGCAGCCGCTGATCTTGATGTGCCCCGACGGCACCATGTCGACAAGATCCGAGCGCATGCTCAGGAACTCGGTGAATGCCCTCCCGAGTCCGCGCGACTGCGTCACTGCCAGACGGCAGCTCTCCGCACCGGGACAGCTCACGACGTCGCCGAGTGTTCCGGCATCAGGCGCCGACAGCTCCGCGGCGGCAAGACGCTGATAGAACGACTCGACCGACGAGGCCTTCACCCATCGATACAGGACGTTCTGATCGACGGTCAGCCGCATCGAGCCGTCGCCGTACGCGTCGGCGAGATCCGCGAGCACACGCATCTGACCGGCGGTGAAGTCACCGAGCGGCAGGCGGACAGTCACGTGGCAGTAGCCGGGCTGACGTTGCTTGCTGACATTGCTGCGCATCCACCGCACGTAGCTGTCGGGCAGCGCGGCAAGTCGAACGGTACCGGGAAGGATGCCGGGGCCATTCACTGGCGTGCTCGCCGCTGCCGCGACAGCCTGCAACGTCGGCGGATCGGCCGGCGCCCAGTCCGGCGCCTGCTCCGAGGGCGGCGGCGACTGCGGATCGAACGGCAGCGATGCGCCGCCCGACTGCTTGAACTCGGCAAGCGCCTCTTCGTACTTCTGGCGGAAGCCGTCCCACGTCAGCGCCTTGATCGTGAACTTGAGACGATTGCGCGAGCGGTGCTCGTAGTCACCAAACCGGTGGAACACACGCACCACCGCTTCGGCCACGTTGAACATCTCTTCGACTGGCATGAAGTCGTAGAGCACGTAGCCGGTCACTGGCAGAATCGAAGTACCGCCGGCGACGGTCACGCGGAACCCGCGCTTGCCGTTGACGATGCGTGCGCGCCACCCGAGGTCATTGATCGACGCGACCGCGTGATCCTCGCTGCAGCCTTCGAACGCGATCTTGAACTTGCGCGGCAGCTTCGCCGCGAGCGGGTGCCGCAGGAAGTAGCGCGTCAGCGCCTCGGCGTACGGCGTGACGTCGAAGACTTCGGTCTCGGACGTCCCGGCAAACGGACAGCCAGTGATGTTGCGCACCGAGTTGCCGCACGCTTCGCGCGTCGTCATCCCTTCGTCGGCGAGCGTGCGCATCACCTCTTCGACGACGTCGAGCTTCACGAAGTGATACTGAATGTTCTGTCTCGTGGTGACGTGACAGAAGCCGCGGGAATGACGCGCCGCCACGCTGGCCAGCGCGCGCATCTGCGAGGACGTGACGATGCCCTGCGGGATCTTGATCCGCATCATCTGCACGCCGTCCTGGCGCTGCCCGTACGTCCCGCGCACGAGCCTGAATCGACGCCAGTCTTCCGGCGAGATCTCGCCGCGCTCGTATTTGCCGAGCACATCGACGAATTCGTCGATATCGTGCTCGTCGGCAAAGTCGAGACGCGCGCGCCCCATCGTGTTCGCATCAACTCCGGCCATACTTCACCTCGTCCGCAGCCGCGTCGTACGTAGTGTCCGGCTTTAGCCGGACCGACACCAGCGCGTCACGGACTTGAACCACTTCCCCGACAACGACGACGCCGGGAATGCCCTCCGGCGGTGCAACAGACTCCACGTCAGCGAGCCGCCCGGTCCACGTCCACTCATTCACCGTGGACGCTCCACAGACGATCGCCGCGCGCGTCTCGCCTGACCAGCCGTGCGCGATCAACTGCGTCGCGAGCTCACTCGCGATGCGCAAGGCCCATCATCGAGACCAGCGTCACGCTCTGCGGCCGAATCGCCTCGAGCGTCGCGTCGAGTGCGTCGCCGGTCTGCCCGGCGAGCACGAGGAATCCTGACGCGACGCCGCGATGGGTGACCGGAATGCCGGCGAGCTCCGGCGCGGCAACCGCGGTCGTCACACCAGGGACGACCTCGAACGGGATACCGGCATGTGCGAGTGCGAGCGCTTCCTCGGCACCACGGCCAAACACGAACGGGTCGCCGCCCTTGAGCCGCACGACGCGCTTGCCTTGCCGGGCGGCGCGAATCATCAGCCGGTTGATCGTGTCCTGCTTGACGCTCGCACGGCCGGCCCGCTTGCCGACGCAGAAGCATTGAGCCTGCGTGAGCTGCCGCAACGCCTCAGCATCCACGAGCGCATCGTAGAGGACGAGGTCAGCTTCTTGGACGCGCTTCATCGCACGCACGGTCCACAGCTCGGGATCGCCCGGCCCTGCACCGACCAGGGCGACCCGGCCTTCGGCCTTCAATCCCAACTCCCAATGCCCAACTCCCAACCACTCCCAATGCCCAACTTCCAACATCTACTTCGCGTCGTAGAGACGGTTCAGCGTTTCGAGCAGCAAAGGGCGGCGACGCTCCATCGGCACGCTGTCCTGTTTCCAGCTGCGCCGTGCCTCATCCGCCGCCGACATCCACTCGTCGAGATCGCCAGGCAGCCACGCGTCGAGCGCTTCGCGCAGCAAACCTGCCAGTGCCGGCGCGCGGCCGTCCGTCGAGATCGCGATCGTCACGCCGTCGCGCCGCACGACGCCTCCCGCATACGCCGTCGCATGCGGGGGATCGTCCACGGCATTCACGAACAGCTGCCGGCGCTCCGCAGCCACGAGCACCTGACGGTTCACCTCGTGTGGCGCAGCCGCCACCACATACCAGGCTCCGTCGAGGTCTGTGTCGTCGAAACGCCGCCGCTCGAGCACGACACCCGACTGCTCGAGCTCAGCGTCGAATCTCCGGCGCGACGACCGTCACCAGCGCGCCCTCGGCGATCAACCCCTGAAGCTTCCCTGCCGCGACGCGTCCTCCACCGACCAGCACGACCTTCCGTCCGGCCAGCCGCAGGAATGCCGGATACAGTCGAACCGTTCGGATACGATCGTTCGGCGTCACGCTCGTCGACGTTCCGAACGATCGAATCCGAACGTCTACGAACGCCGACCCGATCGTTCATGCGTTTACCGTCTGCGGCGACGTTCTCGAAGTCGGCGAGGGCCCGACCGATGCGCACCGGCCGCTCGACGCGGTCCTGCATCACTTCCGCCGTCTTGTATCCGTTGCCCGTGATGCACACGACCACCGATTCGTTCGGCTTGATCACACCGCGCCGTACCAGCTGGCGCGTCGCCGCGAGCGTCGTGCCACCGGCCGGCTCGGTGAAGATGCCTTCGGTACTCGCGAGCAGCTGGATCGCGTCGAGAATCTCCTCGTCGCTCACCATGGCGCCGCTGCCACCGGTTTCCTTCACGACCTTCACCACCTGGAATCCATCCGCGGGATTGCCGATCGCCAGCGACTTGGCGATCGTGTTCGGCTTCACCGGCTCAGGGAAGTCCTCACCAGCTTCGAGCGCGCGGACGACCGGCGCCGAGCCCGTGGGCTGCGCGGCATGAATGTGCGGCAGAGTGCCCTCGACGAGACCGATCTCGCGCATCTCGCGCAGTCCCTTGTAGATGCGCGGCAGCAACGTGCCGCCGGCCACCGGCGACACGATGTGATCGGGATAGCGCCAGCCAAGCTGCTCGACGATCTCGAACCCCATAGTCTTGGCGCCCTCGGCGTAGTAGCTGCGCAGGTTGATGTTCGCGAAGCCCCAGCCGTACCGATCGGCGATCTGCGTGCACAGTCGATTCACGTCGTCGTAATTGCCCTCGACGGCGATGACGCGCGGGCGATAGATCGCCGCACCGAGAATCTTCGCCGGCTCGAGATCGTACGGAATGAACACGTAACACGGCAGGCCGAGACGCGCGGCATGCGCCGCGACGCTGCCCGCGAGATTGCCAGTGGACGCGCAGGAGAAGACCGGAAAATTGAATTCAACGGCTTTGGTGGCCGCAACAGAGACGACGCGATCCTTGTACGAGAACGTCGGATGATTGACGGAGTCGTCCTTGATGTAGAGCTCGGCGAGACCAAGCTCCTTCGCCAGACGGGTCGCGCGCACGAGTGGCGTGAACCCGGAGTGGAAGCCGGTACGCGGCTCGGCCACCGGAAGCAGTTCGAGATAGCGCCACAGCGATCGGGGCCGGGACTCAATCAGCTGACGCGTCATCACCTTGCGGATGGCCTCGTAGTCGAACGAGACCTCGAGCGGACCCATGCACTCGCTGCACACGTAGGAAGCCGCGAGCGGATACTTGGCTCCGCACTCGTGACAGGTCAGCCCGACGACGTAACTCATATCTTCCTCACCAATGCCCAATGCTCAATGCCGAATGCTCAAACGCCCAATGGAGATCTTCAAAGCTCAACTCCCAAGGCACTCGACCTCGTGTCTGCCGACGTTGAGCATTCCGCATTGAGCATTGAGCCTTGATGCACGCGAAGCGTGCGTACCACTGCGTCCACGCCGCCGCGTGCGTACAGCGACGTCAACATCTGCTCGACGCGTCCCGCGTTGTGCGTGACGAGCAGCGCGACGGACGGTCCTGCTCCAGAGAGGAACGCACCCAGAACATCCGGATCGTCGATGGCCAGCACTTCGCCGAGCAGCGGGACAAGCGAGGTCCGCGCGGGCTGATGCCATCGATCACGCACCGCCTGGCGAATACGGTCGTACTCACCGTGCTGCAGCGCGTGCACGAGCGCCAGCACACGCTGAAGGTTGAAGATCGCGTCAGCGCGCGAGACATGATCGGGCAGCGCCGCCCGTGCCTTCGCAGTCGCGAGACCGACGGCCGGCGTCGCAACGACCAGCTGCAGCTCGTCAGGCCACATCCACCGCAAGGCGATCGGGTCGCCCTGCTCGACCTGCACCACCGAGTTCAGCCCGCCGAAAAGCGCCGGCGCTGCGTTGTCCGCATGACCCTCGAGCATCGTGGCGACGCCGAGCAGCACGTCGTCATCGACGGGCTCGGTCACATGCTCGAAGAGGCGGAGACCGGCAACGGTTGCGGCGGCACTGCTGCCGAGACCCGCCGCCATCGGAATGTCGCTCGAAACCTCGACCTCGACCGACGGCGCGCGAACGCCGGTCCGTGCGGCGATCGCCTCGAAGGCGCGCTCAACCGCGTTTCGTCCTCTGACCGGAGGAGTGCTCGTCGTGACGGTCAGGCGCGCGGCGCCGTCATCGCGAACGCTGACGATGCGCGCGCGCAGATACAACTGAACGGCGACACCGAGCGTATCGAAGCCGCCACCGAGATTGGCGACTGAACCCGGCACCACCACTTCGCCCGTGATTGTCCTGGACGCTACCTCACTAGGGCTGTTAAGTGACACGAAACAAAAACGATATCACGGATTCTGACCGACGAGCATGGGCAGCGCGAGCGGGGGCGTAGCGTGCCATTCGGTACGGCTGATCTCGGCAAGTGCTGCGTGGAGTTGGGCTTCCGCGCAGGGCTCGAGGGTGATGACGAAGGGCAGCTGGTCCTTCGGGTAGCCGGGTTCCTGCAGGAGCGCGTCCAGATTCACCCCCTGCCGGGCCAGCGCCGCCGCGATGAATGCCAGGATCCCCGGCTTGTCGTGGACCACGAACCGCAGGTAATAGGGCATCGCCGGAGGGGCGGCCGGTGACCCGGGCAGCCACTCTTCCACTTCGTGCCGACGCCGTCCGGCCGTCAGCGACAGGAGATCCGAGACGACCGCGACCGCCGTTGCCAGCCCGCCGGCGCCTGCACCGCTGAAGCTGGTCTCACCGCCGTACTTTCCATAGATGCTGACGAAGTTGTTCGCGCCTTCATTGCGCCCGAAGCTCGAACCTTGCGGCACCAGCGCCGGCCCGACCCACGCATGAAAGCTGCTGTCGACGATTTGCGCGTGTGAGATCTGGCGAATCGTGCATCCCAGGCGATTGGCATACTGAAAGTCGGCCGTCGTCAACGATCGAATCGTCCGGCGAGGCACTTCGGCGAGCTGAAGGTGCCGTCGAAACGCGACGCCGATGAGGACGACCAGCTTGGCGGCGGCATCGTGGCCATCGACGTCGGCACTCGGATCCGCCTCCGCGTATCCAAGCCGCTGCGCATCGGCAAGCACCGTCTCCATCGGCTCCTGCGTCGCCGACATGCGGCTGAGGATGTAGTTGCACGTGCCGTTGAGAATGCCGGCCACTCCGGTGAGCCGATCGCCGGCGAGGCCTTCGCGAACACCGTGAATGAGCGGCACGCCACCGGCCACTGCCGCTTCGAAGCGCAACTCCACGCCACGTACGGCCGCGGCTCTGAGCAGCTCGGGACCGTGAGCCGCCAGCAGCATCTTGTTGGCGGTGACGACTGAGGATCCGCGCTCGATCGCCCGGCTCACCCACTCGCGCGCGGGATTCACGCCGCCAACCACCTCGACGACGATGTCGGGGGCCGAGGAGAGGACCTGGTCGTAGTCGTCGGTCCAGGCGACTGACCCCGGCATCCACGCCGCACGTTTCCGCGCAACGTCACGATTGAACACATGGGTCAACTGCAATCGTCCAGCAAGCTCCGGCCGTTCAACCAGAATCCTGGCGACCGACGCACCGACGGTACCGAATCCAAGAAGGGCGATCTTGAGCGCTTGTTGCGACATTGCTCTACAGTTTATAGGGTTGGTGGTTGGTCGTGGTGGTTGGTCGTGACGTTCGTTAGGGGCGAGGCATGCCTCGCCCGTACACTAAACGTATGTCCCAGTTCACCGTAGGCATCATTCAGGATCATGCCGGCATCGATCGGCAGGAGAACGTGCGCCGTGCGGAGACGCTGGTGCGCCAGGCCGCCGGCAAAGGCGCGCAGATCATCTGCCTCAAAGAGCTGTTTAGCTCGCCCTACTTCTGCAAGGCGCAGAAAAGCGACCGCTTCGATCTGGCCGAACCGATTCCCGGCCCCAGCACCGACACCATGCAGACGCTGGCGCGCGAACTGGAAGTGGTCATCGTCGTGCCCGTCTTCGAGCGGCAGGCCGCCGGCGTCTATCGGAATTCGGCCGCCATCATCGACGCGGACGGCTCGCTCATGGGCGTGTATCGCAAGATGCACATCCCGGACGACCCGCTGTTCTACGAGAAGTACTACTTCACGCCGGGCGAACACGACGACGGCGCGCACGCGCGCGGCACTGGAAGCGCCGGCGGATTCAAGGTGTGGAAAACCCGCTACGCGACGATCGGTGTCCTCATCTGCTGGGACCAGTGGTACCCGGAGGCCGCGCGCATCACGGCACTGCTCGGCGCGCAAGTGCTCTTCTACCCCACCGCGATCGGCTGGCATCCATCCGAGAAACAGGAATGGGGCCAGGCGCAAGTCGACGCGTGGCGGACGATGCAGCGCGCACATGCAATTGCCAACGGCGTGTACGTGGCGTCGCCCAATCGCGTCGGCCACGAAGACGAACCGGGCACTGACGGCATCACGTTCTTCGGTCACTCATTCATCGCCGATCCGTTTGGCCGCTACATCGCCGAAGCCGGCGAGCGCGAAGAAATCCTGATCGCGACGTGCGACACCGGGCTCATCGAAGAGGTGCGCCGCAACTGGCCGTTCCTCCGCGATCGGCGCGTCGACGCCTATGCCCCGATCCTGAGCCGGTACCTTGAACGCTGAACCCGTCGGGAGTTGGGCGTTGGGAGTGGTTGGGAATTGGGAACTGGTGATTGGGCGTTGACGTGACGTACCGCATGCCTGCCGAATGGGAGGCCCACCGCGCCACGTGGATTAGCTGGCCACATCACGAACCCGACTGGCCCGGCAAGCTCGGACCCATTCCGTGGGTGTACGCGGAGATTGCCCGCGTCATCGCCGCGCACGAGACGGTCGAGATCCTCTGCGCATCTGAAGACATTCGCGAGTCGGCCTGCGCCATCCTCGATGCGCATGCCGTCAGCCGCGACCACGTCCGCCTGCACATCGTCCCGACCGATCGGGTGTGGCTGCGCGACTCGGCGCCGACCGGCGTGCTCGATGGCTCCGGCGAGCTCACGTGGCTCAACTGGGCGTTCAACGCGTGGGCGAAGTACGACAACTGGTCGCAGGACGCGCAGATGGGCAGGGCGATCGCCGGCATCACCTCGCGCCGCCGCGTCGAACCGCTCGCGTCTCGACGGTCAGGGCCGCATCGTGCTCGAGGGCGGCGGCATCGAGGTCAACGGCGACGGGTTGATGCTCGTCACCGAGGAGTGGCTGCTCTCGGACACGCAGGTGCGTAACCCCGGGCTCACCCGCAGTGACTACGAACAGATCTTTGCTGACTGGCTGGGGGTTCGCCGCACGATCTGGCTCGGTGAAGGCTGCGTCGGCGACGACACGCACGGGCACATCGACGACATCGCGCGATTCGTCGATCGCCACACGATTGTCCTGGCGGTCGAGCACGATCCGAACGACGAGAACCACGCGCGCTCGATGGACAACCTGCGTCGCCTCGAGCACCTTGCCGGGTCGCCAGGCGTCGGCCCGCTTCGCATCGTCACGCTGCCGTTCCCGCGGCCGGTGATGATGAACGGCGAGCGGCTGCCGGCGAGCTACGCGAACTTCTACATCGCGAACGGCGTCGTGCTGGTGCCGACGTTCAACGATCCCAACGACCGCATCGCGCTGAACACGCTCGCCGAGCTGATGCCGTCACATCGAGTCGTCGGCATTCACGCCGTCGATTTGGTGTGGGGTCTAGGAACGCTGCATTGTCTTACGCAGCAGGAGCCCACACCGCATTGTGACTGCCGATCTTTGGTCGTTGATTGAATTGTCGATCGTTGAACCGCGATCGTTGATTGCTCTCAAGCGCCAACCAACAAGCGTCAATCAACAACGAATCGACAGTCAAAGATCGGTCAATCATCGACGAATCGCCAGCGACACCATCACGTGGCGCCCCGGGCATGGCGACGCCGGCAATCTCCTGGTAGTCCTCATCGAACAGATTGCTGCCCTCGACGAACAGCTCGAAGTGCTGGTTGAGACGCTTCCCGATGCGCGCATCGAGCAGCACGTAGTCGAACGTTCCCGTGGAGCGCGAGCGGCGACGGTATTCGACCCGCGGCGCGACGCTGAACCGTGCCGGCAGCGGGATGGCGGCCGCCGCAACAAACGAGTGCGGCGCGTAGTCGAGCACGTACTTCGAGAGCTGATTCACGGCGGCGGCGTTGACGTCGAGCGCCGTGTACTCCGCGAGAATCATCGGGCCGTCGGTGAACGTCTTGCGAACGCCGACCTCGAGGCCGCGCGTGTCCACGTCGCGGATGTTGTAGGTCCTCCAGCGATCGGCCGTCGTCGGACGCAGCCAGTCGATCACGTCCTCGTCAGCGCGGGCGAAGAACGTCGCCTGCAGAGTCCAGCCTCCCGCGAGCAACAGGTCGGCGCCGCCCTCGCCCGCCCATGCGCTCTCGGGACCGACCTCTTCGCGCGCCAGGTTCGCGGGATCGGAGTAGTAGCGCTCGGTGAACGTCGGCACGCGGAAGGCGCGCCCCACCGACGCACGCAGCCGCAGGGTCGACGACGGCCACCAGCCGATTCCGGCTGACAGGGCTCCACGACGTGCCGAATTCGTTGTAGCGATCGACGCGTAGCGTTCCGTCGATCTGCGTGCGCGTCCCGATCTCCTGACGCCACTCGCCGAAGCCGCTCACCCGCGCCGTGGAGTGGTCGCCCAGGTTGGTCGAACGGATCCAGTCGCCGCCGCCTTCCACACCGACGGTCAGCGTGCCCGCGCCGCCAACCCGGCGCGCGCCGCTGACGCCGCCCAGCACCGCATGGGTGCGATGACGATTGTCCGAGAGCTGCGGCTGCAGTTGGTTGAACAGAAAGCGATCGCCATGCGTGCGATAGGACGCGCTCGCCGTCGTGCTCCAGCCGCGCACATCGGTGAACCGGTGGTCCGCGGCGACCAGCGTCTGATCCGTCCACTCACGCGAGGGCGCATTCCCGCCGTAGAAATTGTTCGCGCCGAATTCCTTCGACAGATACGAGAGCGACAGGTTGGTGGCCGAGCCGAGCGCGGTCTGCGACCTGACGATCGCGGTCCTGAAGTCGCGGTCGTACATGAAGCCCGACGATCGATCGGCGGACACCGCCAGCGACTCGCGCACCGCGCCTCGCTCGAAGCCCACCTGACCGCGGCCTGCGGCGAGTCCGAAACTGCCGCCCTGCACGACGAGCGACGGAGCGTCGACGGCGCGCCGGGTGATGACATTGACTGTGCCGCCGAACGCGTCGGCACCAAAGAGCGACGACCCCGGACCGTAGAGGACTTCGATGCGCTCCACCGCGTCGAGCGGCACCGGGATGTCGCCGTTGTGATGACCCGATTGCGCATCGTTCAGCCGCACGCCGTCCACCAGCACGAGCATCTGTCCGAAGTTGGCACCGCGTACAGCGAAGTCGGTCTGCGCGCCGCGCACGCCGCGCATGCGCACGTCAACCGACGAGGCCAGGCGCAGCACGTCGGCGACCGACTGCACCGGCAGGCGGGCAATCTGCTCGCGAGTGATGACGGTCATCGCGCGCGTCACGCTGCCCAGTTCAACCGGCCGCGCAGCACCCGTCACGACGACGGTCTGTCGAAATGCGCCTGCCCTGAGCGATGTCGAAGGGTCCTGCGCAGACGCGGATGCGACCGGACACAGCACCGCGGCAAGCAGGAACGCAACGGCACGATCTCGCGCGAATTTCCTCAAGAAGACTCCTTCACTTGTTGATCACGCTGCCGGGCGATTTTACTCGTCCCATGGCACGGCATGGCATTGCGGCGATGCTCCGGGCGGCGGAGCGAGACAGCTCCAGGTGTTTCCGCATTGCGAAAACGCCCCTTGAGGCGTAACATCCGCGCCGAAAGAACCCCGTCCGCCCATTCCCAGGAGGCACGAATGAAGCGCGCATTCGCCCGAAGCGTCGTGACGTGTCTGTGTCTGGCAGGGTTGCCAGCGGTGGCATTCGCTCAGGCATCGATCACAGGTGTCGTGAAAGACACGTCTGGAGCCGTCCTCCCGGGCGTGACCGTCGAAGCAAGCAGTCCAGCCATCATCGAAAAGGTCCGCACTGCTGTGACCGATGGCTCCGGCCAGTACCGCATCACGGAACTGCGTCCAGGAGCGTATGTCGTCACGTTCACGCTGCCAGGCTTCAACACGGTGAAGCGCGACGGCATCAATCTGACCGGTGCGTTCACCGCGTCGGTGGACGCCGAACTGCGCGTCGGTGCGCTCGAAGAGACGATCACCGTCACCGGTGAAGCGCCGATCGTCGATGTGCAGAGCACCACGCGTCAGCGCGTCATGGACTCGGAAGCCATCAGCACGCTGCCGACGGGACGCAACATGTTCAACCTCGGGGTGCTGATCCCCGGCATCTCGATTTCGACCGGCGGCCTGGCGTCGCAGGACGTCGGCGGCGCGCTCGGTCCCGAGACGCGCGCGCTCGTCGCGCACGGCGGCAACACGAACGATCAGCGGTTCATGATGAACGGCGTGTCGCTGAGCTCGATGATCGGCGGCGGCTGGGGCGGCGGCGCGATCCCCAATGCCACGGGCGTGCAGGAGATGGTGTTCGACACCGCGTCGGTGAGCGCTGACCTCGCGACCGGCGGCGTCCGCATCAACTTCATCGCGCGCGAGGGCGGCAATCAGTATCACGGGACGATGTTCGGCAACTTCGCCAACGATGCGATGCAGACCACCAACGTCAACGCGGAGCTGCTGGCGCGCAACCCGGCGCTTATCAACGCCGGCACCGTGGACAAGAACTGGGACTTCAACCCCGGATTCGGTGGACCGCTCAAGCGGGACAAGATCTGGTTCTTTGCCAGCGGGCGCTCGCAGGGCGCCTACGTGTTCGCTCCCGGCATGTTCTCCAACAGAAACGCCAACGATCCGACCAAGTGGACCTACGAGCCTGACCTGAGTCAGCCGGCGTCACTCGAGAAGACATGGCTGGACGCGCAGTTGCGCACGACGTTCCAGATCAACCAGAAGAACAAGGTCGGCGTGACCTACACGCAGCAGAACTTCTGCGCCTGTCACGACGCCATCACCGCCACGACGGCGCCCGAAGCCGGCTACGACCGCCGGTTCCCGACCCAGCGCGTCGATACTGCTCGACTGGACGTCGCCCCTGACCAACAAGGTCCTCATCGAGGCCAGCGGCATCCATCGCGTCGAGCGGTGGGGCAACATGCATCTGCAGACCAAGGACTTTTCAACGGACCCGGCGATGATTGCGGTCACCGACCAGGCCGCAAACGTGCCGGGCTCGGCACCGTCGTCAATCTCAACTACCGGGCACGTGGCGGCGCCCTCGCCAACAACAATTCCTGGAACAACAACCTCCACTACCGGTTCAACGTGTCCTATATCACCGGCGCGCACGCCTTCAAGTTCGGGATGAACAACGCGCACGGATATCACGACAACCTCAATTACCAGACCAACACGCTCCACTTCCGGCTGAACAACGGCGTGCCCAACCAGATCACGATGCGAGCGCTGCCTCACACGATCAAGAACAACGTCGATCAGGATCTGGGTCTCTTCGCGCAGGACAAGTGGACCATCAATCGCGCTGACGGTGTCGGCGGGGATCCGTTTCGACTACCACGCCAACAGCTTTCCCGGAACAGACGCTGGGCCCGACTCAGTTCACGCCGAACCGCAACATCACGTTCCCGGAGCAGGACAACGTCAGCTACAAGGACTTCACACCGAAGAGCCAGATCGCGTATGACCTGTTCGGCAACGGTAAGACGGCGCTCAAACTGAGCTTGAACAAGTACCTGACCGGCCTCGGCACAACGAACGGCGTGACGCCGGTGACCCTCGGGCCGAACCCGATCAACCTGCTCAACACCCAGGTCGTCCGGGCCTGGACCGACGGAAACCGCAACTTCGTCCCGGACTGCGATCTGCTGAACCCGGCGGCACAGAACAACCTGGCCACCGGTGGGGACTCGTGCGGCTTGATGGACGACGCCACGTTCGGACGGCCGACACCGAACACCCAGTTCGATCCCGATCTGCTCAACGGGTGGGGCAAGCGGTACTACAACTGGGAGTTCTCCACCGGCGTGCAGCATGAGCTCCTGCCGCGCGTCTCGGTTGATGTGGGCTACTTCCGGCGCTGGTACGGCAACTTCGTCGTCCAGGACAACCGCGCCGTGCCGGCGACCGAATACGAGACGTTCAGCATCGTCGCGCCAGCCGACCCGCGGCTGCCGGACGGCGGCGGCTACACCGTCTCGGGGTACCGCACGATCGCGCAGAGTGCCTTCGGACGCCCGGCCGACAACTTCACGACGCTCGCCGACAATTATGGCAAGCAGATCTCCCACTGGAACGGCGTGGACGTGAACGTGAACGCCCGGTTGAGCAATGGGATCTTTGTGCAGGGCGGCACCAGCACCGGTCGCACGTCAACGAACAACTGCGAGATTCTTGCGGCCTTGCCTGAAATCAACCCAAGCGGGTTGCCGTTCTGCGACGAGGTCGGGAGCTGGCTGACGCAGGTGAAAGGCGCCGCCTCGTATACGATTCCGCGAATCGATGTATCGACGTCCGCGACCTACCAGTATCTGCCTGGTCCCGAGATCGCAGCCAACTGGGCGGCGCCGAATTCGGCCATCGCCCCGTCGCTCGGTCACGTCCTGGCCGGCGGCGCCGCGACACAGACTGTGAACCTGGTCACACCTGGGACCAGTTACAACGACGGGCTGAACCAGCTCGACTTGCGGTTCGCCAAGATCTTCCGGATCGGCTCGACCCGCGCGACGATCAACTTCGACATCTACAACGCCACGAACTCGAACACGATCCTGACGCTGAACAACGGGTTCGCGCCCTCGGCTACCGGTGGACTCGCCACCTGGCAGATTCCGACGGCAATCCTCCAGCCGCGTTTCTGGAAGATCGGCGCCCAGTTCGATTTCTGAGGACCGAAAGGGGCCGGTCCTGAACAGGACCGGCCCTACCCCCTTTTGGACGGGCGTTTGAGCGCATCCAACCGCTCCGATTTTGACCGCTTCTTGATTGCACAACCGCCAGCACAGGCGTAACATCCGCCCCGTCTAGCCCCAACCCGGTCGGCCCAACCCTCAGGAGGCAGACATGAAGCGTGCACTAGCCAGAAGCGTGGTGTCGTTTCTGTGTCTGGCCTTCGTGCCAGCCACGGCATACGCCCAGGCGTCGTTCAGCGGGATCGTGAGAGACACGTCGGGAGCTGTGCTCCCCGGCGTCAACGTCGAAGCATCGAGCCCGGTCCTGATCGAGAAGAGCCGCTCCTCGGTAACCGACGGAGAAGGCCGCTACATCATTCAGGATCTTCGCCCTGGCACTTATCGGGTGGCGTTCACGCTGCCCGGGTTCAAAACCGTCGTCCGCGAGACGCCGTCGAACTGCTCGGCACCAGCGTCGTAACCGTCAACGCCGATATGGCGATCGGCACCGTCGAAGAGACGATCACGGTCTCTGGCGCGACCCCAACCGTAGACCTGCAGAGCACCACGCGGCAGGTCTCGATCACCCAGGAGATGGTCTCGCAACCTTCCGAGCTCCCGGAATCCATTCGCGCTCGGTGTGCTGATTGCGGGCGTCACGCAGAGCTTCGGCGCCCGTGACGTCGGCGGCGCCGTCGTCGCGGAAGTGGCGGCGCTGGCAGCCAACGGCGGCCGCACCGGCGACCAGCGCATGATGGTCAACGGCGTGGCGCTCAGCTCCGGCATCGCCGGCGGGCTGGGGCGGCGGTGCGGTGCCGAACGCATCGGGCACGCAGGAGTTCGCCATCGACGTCTCGGGCGTCGATGCGCAGGCGGCGACCGGCGGCGTGCGCGTGAACTTCATTCCGCGCGACGGCGGCAACCGCTTCAGCGGCACCATCGCCGGCAGCTTCGCGAAGGACAGCTTCGCCGTCGACAACTACACCGGCACCGACGTGCAGCAGCGCGGGCTGACGGCGCCGAGCACGATCAAGGGCAACGGCGAGTTCAACCCCGGCGTCGGCGGCCCGATCAAGAGAGACAAGCTGTGGTTCTTCCTCTCGGGCAAGTACGTCTACGCCGACAACTTCGTCGCCGGCATGTTCTTCAACGAGAACGCCAACAAACCGAACGAATTCCGCTACGTGCGCTCGACCGAGCAGGCGATCCTGCATCAGGACCAGCAGATCTTCCAGGCGCGAGCTCACCTATCAGGCCAACCAGAAGAACAAGTTCGGTGTGACGTTCGACCAGGAGGCCTACTGCGGCTGCCCGTTCGGCACGACCGCGACCGTCTCGCCGGACGGCTCGACCGACCGCCGCTTCCCGAAGCAGCGCTTCGTCACCGCCGACTGGACGTCACCGATCACCAACCGCCTGCTGCTCGAGGCCAGCGGCATCCACCGCGTCGAGCGCTGGGGCAACATGCACCTGCAGACCGGCAAGGGCGACAACGTGGACGCCATCGTTCCCGGCATCACGTCAGTGACCGACACCGGCAACCCGGTAACGGGCGGCAACCTGACCTACCGCTCGGCCGCCCAGTTCAACAACTCGTGGAACTGGAACATCCACTACCGCGTGGCGGCCTCGTACATCACCGGCTCGCACAACTTCAAGGTCGGGTTCAACAACGCCTACCTGCACCACGAGAACACCACCTACACCGACCCGACGACGCCCTACAGCTACAACTTCATTGGCGGGGTCCCGACGTCGCTCACCTATCGCATCACGCCGCGCACGATCGCCGTCAACGTCGACTACGACATCGGCTTCTTCGCTCAGGATCGCTGGACGGTCGGCCGCTGGACGCTGCAGGGCGGCATCCGCTTCGACGCGTTCAAGAACAGCTACCCGGAGCAGTCGATTGCGCCGACGTTCCTCGCGCCGAATCTGAACGTCAGGTTCGACAAGATCGACAACCTGACGTGGAAGGACATCACGCCGAAGATGGGTGCGACCTACGACCTGTTCGGCAACGGCAGGACGGCGCTGAAGTTCACGCTGAACAAGTACCTCGAAGGCATGGGCACGACGGGCATCGGCCCGGCCAACGTGTCTGAGAACCCGAACCCGATTCTCCGGCTGGCCGGCACCACCGCGCTGTCGAGCCGTCCGTGGACCGACACCAACGGCAACTTCCTCCCCGACTGCGATCTGCAGAACTACCAGCCGAACGGCGAATGCGCTCGCCCTGACAGGTGCGGCCACGTTCGGCACGATCGCCGGCGGCACGAACTACGATCCGGATCTGCTGCGCGGCTGGGGAAAGCGCATCAACAACTGGGAAATGACGGCGAGCGTGCAGCATGAGCTGATACCGCGCGTCTCGATGACGGTGCAGTACGCGCGCCGCTGGTACGGCAACTTCCGCGTCACCGACGATACGAACGTCACCGCAGCTGACTACAACCAGTTCGCGGTCAACGTGCCGAGCGACCCACGGCTGCCGAACGGCGGCGGCACGGTCACGGCATTCGACCTGACGCCGACCGCGAGCGCTCGCGCGCCGCAGTATCTCGTCACGCTCGCCGACAACTACGGCAGCATGACCGAGGTCTTCGACGGCGTGAACATCTCGATGGCGGCGCGGCTCCAGAACGGTCTGCTGGTGCAGGGCGGCGTCGGGCCAGGCCGCGTCGTCACCGACGACTGCGACGTCATCGACGATCTGCCGGAGATGCTGCACGTGGACGCCGCGGGCAACCCGAGCCGCATCACGACGAACACGGCCCGGCCGCTCGAGCGCTGCCGCCAGAACAACGGCTGGCGCACGGGCGTCTCGGCGCTGGCGTCCTACACCATCCCGAAGGTCGATGTGCTGGTCAGCGGCACGTTCCAGAATCAGCCGGGCGTGCAGCTCAATGCGAACGCCACGACCTGCTCCGGAGCACTGACCGGCGCGTGCACCGCGGCGACGACCAACCTCGGTCGCGCGTTCAGCGGCGGCGCGACCCGCTCGATCAACATCGTCCCGGCCGGACAGGTGTTCATCGAGCGGTTGAACCAGATGGACCTCCGGTTCGCCAAGCTGTTCCGGTTCAACGGCACGCGCACGAGCATCAACTTCGACTTCTACAACGTGATGAACTGCCAACTCGGTGCTCACCGAGAATGCAGACGTTCGGCACGCCGTGGAGAACGCCGCAGTCGATCCTCCTGCCGCGCCTGTTCAAGCTCAGCGCGCAGTTCGACTTCTAGAAACAACGAGGGCCGTCTCTGACGAGGGCGGCCCTCTTCTTCGCTGTAACTCAAAACGCAAAACGCAAAACTCAAACAGCGCCCGCGTGTGCTGACGCTGGACGCTCGATGCCTAGTTAGCAGGCACCGAGGGCGAAGCCCGGACATTGTTTGAGTTTGGCGTTTTGAGTTTTGAGTTACGCGCGAAGCGAACTCACGCGCCGAGCGCGGCGACGCGGCGCGGTTGCGGATACGTCTCCCAGACGCAATCGAGGAACTGGCCGACGAGGTGCGAGGCCTCGCCCCTCCGGCTGGCGACGCAGACTTCGATCGTTGCGCCGGGATCGCCCACCGGAAGAACCGCGACGCCGCTCGCCGGCTGCGGGCTGGTCAGCGGAACACCCAGACAGAGATAGACGCCCTTGCCCGAGGCGACCATCATCAGGCCGGCATGGTTGTATGGCCCGGCGTCTGGTGTCGGCACCATCGGCGCCGCGATGCCATGCCGCGCGTAGAGCTCCAGCACACGGTCGTAGAGTGCCGGCGACATGTGCCGATCCCAGAGCAGCAGCGGCATGTTCGCCAGATCGCGAAGCCGGACTTCCTGCCGCGTGGCCAGCGGGCTGTCGTCGGCCACGACTGCCTGAATGCGCTCGTGATAGATCGGCGCGGCATCGACCAGCGTGTCGTCGAACGGCGGCCGCGCGAACACCACGTCCAGCGCTGACGTTTTCAGCTGTTCGTGGACATCATCCGCGCAAAAGACGTCGCGGACTTCGAAGTTGACGTCAGGACGCTGCTTCGAGAACTCGACGCGCAGCCGGTTCACGACATCCCACAGGCCCCACCCGATTCCGATACGGATGCGACTCTGTTCACCGCGCGCCATCTGACGGGCGATCTCGCAGAACTCCGTGCCCGCGGCATCGAGCGCCCGCGCTTTCTCGAGCAGCCGCCGGCCGTCATCGGTCAGCGTCACGCCATGGCGATGACGCAGGAACAGCGTGAGGCCGAGCTCTTCTTCGAGCTGATGGATATGGCGGCTGAGCGGCGGCTGCGAGATATGGAGGCGTTCGGCAGCCTTGGTGACACTCAGAGTGTCAGCCACGGCAATGAAGGCCTTTATGTGCCGAAAGTCCATGGCGGGGAGATTCTATACCAAATCCGTATGGCCTAACCTGAAAGATGTATTGGACAGCTGCCCTGCCGGCGAGCGAGCGTATGCCCCGTCAGAGTCACGGTTTAGCGGCCTCAAGGAGGGTTGCGCATGCGTGGTTTCAAGGTGGTTCTGCTCGCCATCGTAGTGGTTGTGAGCGTACCGATGGCGGCGTTCGCGCAAGGGACGCTGTCGGGTCTCGTCCGAGATGCGTCGGGCGCCGTGCTGCCGGGTGTGACCGTCGAGGCATCCAGTCCGGTTCTGATCGAGAAGGTGCGGTCGGGCGTGACCGACGGCACCGGCCGATACTCCATCCCCGACCTGCGTCCAGGCACGTACCGGCTGTCGTTCTCGCTGACCGGATTCAAGACCGTGGTGCGTGACGGCGTCGTGTTGAGCGGAACGTCGGTGCTCAGCGTGAACGCCGATCTCGAGGTCGGCGGCCTCCAGGAAACGATCACGGTGTCCGGCGAGACACCCGCGGTGGACCTGCAGTCGACCACGCGTCAGGCGGTCATGGATCAGGAGATCGTCTCGGCGGTTCCGAGTTCCCGCACGCCCTTCACGGTGGGTGTGCTGATTCCGGGCGTGCGCAAGGGCGCGTTCACCGGCCAGGACGTCGGTGGGTCGGTCGTCCAGGAAGTCGCGTCGCTCGAGGCCAACGGCGGCCGCACATCGGATCAGCGCATGATGGTCAATGGTGTGGCCCTGAGCTCGGGGATCGCCGGAGGCTGGGGCGGTGGTGCGGTGCCCAACGCCACGGGGACGGCAGAATTCGCCATCGACGTTTCGGCGGTTGACGCGCAGGCCGCCACCGGTGGAGTGCGAATCAACTTCATCCCCCGCAACGGCGGCAATCGGTTCAGCGGCACGATCTTCGGCAGCTTCGCGAACGAGAGCTTCGCGAGCGACAACTTCACCGGCAGCGACGTACAGGCGCGCGGGCTGTCTGTTCCCGGCACGATCAAGGGAAGCGGCGATCTGAATCCGGGCGTCGGCGGACCGATTCTGCGCGACAAACTCTGGTTCTTCGTCTCCGGCCGCAAGCTGTACGCGGACAACTACGTGGCCGGGATGTTCTTCAATGCCAACGCCAACAACCTGAATCGATTTGACTACGTGAGGTCCGCCGACCAGGCGGTCCTCCATCAGGAGCAGTCGATCTTCCAGGTGAACTTCACCTGGCAGGCGAACCAGAAGAACAAGTTCGCGCTCACCATCGATCAGGAGAATTTCTGCGCGTGCACGACCGGCATCAGCGCCACCGTGTCGCCTGAGGCCGGCAACGATCGCCGATTCCCGCTGCAGCGTTTCGTGACGGTGGACTGGAGCACGCCGGTCAGCAACAGGCTCCTGATTGAAGCCAGCGGCATCCACCGCGTCGAACGGTGGGGCGGCATGGAGCCGCAGGTGGGCAAGCTGGGGAACATCGACCACCTCACGCCGGGCATGATCTCGGTAACCGACACGCCTCAACCCGGTGACCGGCGGCCCGCTCACGTACCGGGCGGCCACGCACCTATAACAACTCCTGGAACTGGAACATCCACTACCGGGCTGCCGTGTCGTACATCACCGGCTCCAACTCCTTCAAGGTCGGCTTCAACAACGCGTTCCTGCATCACGAGAACACGACCTACAGCTCGCCGGCCCTGCCGTACAGCTATAACTTCACCTCGATGGTGCCCACCTCCATCACCTACCGGCTCGTGCCTCGCACTGTCGAAGTCGACGTCAATCGCGATATGGGGTTCTTCGTACAGGACAAGTGGACAACCGGACGATGGACGCTGGCGGGAGCCATCCGCCTTGACTCCTTCAAGAACAGCTTCCCGGAGCAGTCGATCGTCGGCACGTTCTTCGGACGAAACCTGAACATCCAGTACGACAAGATCGACAACCTCAGTTGGAACGACGTCACGCCCCGACTCGGGGCTACCTAGGATGTGTTCGGAACCGGCAAAACGGCATTAAAGGTCACACTCAACAAGTACCTCGAGGGGCTCGGGACAACCGGGTTCGGAGCCGCGCAGACGTCGGATGCACCCAATCCCATCAATCGGCTCTCAAATCAGGCCACGCGCGTCTGGGGCGACAGCAACAATGATTTCGTCCCGAACTGCGACCTGAACAACTTCGCGCCCAACGGTGAGTGCCTGGCGGTGGACAACCCCAACTTCGGCACCGTCCTGCCGGGAACGACCTACGATCCGGATTTGATGAGGGGCTGGGGCAAACGGGCGAACAACTGGGAGTTCACCACGAGCGTCCAGCAGGAAATCATTCCCAGGATGTCGCTCGAGGTGCAGTACGCGCGCCGGTGGTACGGCAACATCCGCCTCATGGACGACCTCGCCGCTTCTCCCGCGGACTACACGCCGTTCACGTTCACGGCGCCGTCGGACCCGCGACTGCCGAACGGCGGCGGATACACGCTGACCGGAATGGCGCTGAGTCCAACCGCCGCGCCGCAGAGCTACTTCGTCACGCTGGCGAAGAACTACGGCGAGGACACCGAGCACTTCGACGGCGTGAACATCACGCTCAATTCGCGGCTCCAGAACGGGCTGCTCGTGCAGGGCGGCCTTGGCACGGGTCGACAGGTGACCAACATCTGCGGCATCGTCGACAAGTTGCCGGAGATGCTCCACACGTTCTTCGGCGACCCGACCAGGCTGTTCTTCTTCGCCGCGACGCCAAAGGAGTTCTGCGAGGCGAACAACGGGTTCCGCACCTCCATCCAGGGCCTCGCCGCGTACACGATTCCGAAAATCGACGTGCAGATCAGCGGGACCTTCCAGAACCTGCCGGGTGCGCGTGGTGCAATCGAACGCCAACTACGGCCTCTTCGGCACGGCCGGTGCCGGTCCGTTCGTCCCGTTTAAGGCATTCCAGATCGTCGAGCCTGGGGCGCTCTATGTCGAGCGTCTGAACCAGATCGATCTGCGCCTGTCAAAACTCTTCCGTTTTGGCAGAACGCGCACGGCCGTCAACTTCGACTTCTACAACGTCACGAACTCCAACTCGGTGCTCAGCGAGAACTTCGCATATTCGGCCCCGAATGTGATTCCGGGCTGGAGGTCGCCGACGTCGATCCTGCTGCCGCGACTGTTCAAGTTCAGCGCGCAGTTCGATTTCTGATCTAGACGCACCGGCGGGTCCAGAGAACAGGACCCGCCCTTCACTGTCACTCTGCAGCGTAGGCCGGGTCTTGCTTTTTAGACCCGGCTAACGTTCCTCACGGTCGGCACGTCGCGCGCGCATACTTCGGCATCTCACCACTGAGACGCGCGGTCTCGGCGGTGTTCTTCGCGCGCTCGGCTGACGACACCGCGCGCGTCATCCAGTCCTGCGCTTCGCCGCATCGCCCAAGCTCCGCGAGTGCGAGCGCGACCGTCTCGGCGTGCGCTGGCGATGGTTCGACGTCGTTCACCGTCGTCGCAATCTCCAGGGCCCGTTTGCCATCACGAAGCGACACATCCGGCGACGAAGCCAGCAGTCGCGCCAGCGTCGTCGCTGTCGCCGTGCGATCGGGGAAACGCTGGTGCGCGTCCTCGAGCACGGCGATCGCCTCGCGAAATCGCTCGCGAGCCGCGAGCAGGATCGCCACACCCACGAGACTTCCCTCATCGTCAGGGCGGTAGGACGAGGCGCGAGAGAACGCGTCGATGGCTTCCTGGTCTCGCCCGAGTCTCACGAGCGCGCCAATCAACACTTCCGCGACTCCCGGCTCTCCAGGCGACAGCCGCAGCGCGTCGCGAAGATAGGCGATCGCGTCGGCGTCGCGGTGCAACTGTACGAGCGCCGATCCGAGATTGACGCGCGCGACGACGCTCGACGGCGCCGCGGCGAGGGCCTTCGAGAACGCGTCCGCCGCCGCGTCGAACTGCCCCGCGTCGTAGGCGCGCCTCCCCTGCATCACCCACGCGCGCTCGCCGCGCACTAGTGACTGCACCGACGTGATGATGGGATCGTCGGCGTGGACACCTTCGGAGCCGCGGCGCTCGAGGTGCGCGCGCGCCTCGTCCATCCGGCCCATGCCGCGATAGGCCATGGCGAGCGAATAGTGAATCGCCGTCGCCTGCGGCACGCGATCGAGCACCGCGCGATAGTGTTCGATGGCCTCCGCGAACCTGCGCTCGCGCATCGCGACGTCGCCAAGACCGCGGCGCGCGACCGCAGGAAACACTTCGACGACGCTCTGAAACTGCTCGCGCGCATCAACCAGGCGGTTGAGGCTCAGATAGATGTCGCCGAGATAGATTGCGGCCGCGTGATCTCTCGGCTGCAGCCGCCGCGCCGTTGCCAGCGCCTCGACCGCTTCCTCGAGCCGCCCGGTCTGCTGATACAGGACGCCGAGCAGATGCGGCCATTCGCTGTTCCCCGAGGCGAGCCGGCGCGCATTCAGATATGCGGGCTCGGCGGAATCGAGAAACTCATAGGCGTGATAGACGCGAGCGAGCGAGCCATAGGCGTCCGCCAATTCCCGCGACGATCCGCTCTTCGAAACGACAACGGCCGTCTGCTGCTGGACGTCACGAATCTGGCCGGCGACAGCAGGCTCCAGGTCTTCGAGGCGAGGCTGCGGAATAGGCAGCAGGTTCGGCTGCGCGGCTCCGCTCCCGGGTACAAGCAGGGTGATCAGGGCCAACGCCAGCGGCCAGTAACGCGTCATCACTTACATCGCTGCGGCCGGCGTGCCGGGCGCGGCCGGCTTGCCACGTTCGAGCCGCCAATATCTATCGGCCGCCAGTCCGCGAAACTCCTCCTCGTCACCCGGCCCCCAGTGCACACGCACCGTCTGTGCGGACTGGTCCTGGTCGAGCCCGAACACGACCCGCGGATCGCCTGACGCGGCATAGCTGCCATCGACTTGCACGCGCTTCACCTGGGCGCGGCCGCGACGCACCAGCTCGACGCGCGCCTGCAGCGCATCGCGGCGATACCTCGGGTCGACCACGCGCACGCCAAGCCAGTGACCGCGTGGGCTGACGTCGTTCATCAACACTCTGGCTGGTCCACTGTTGTTGAAGACGACAAGATCGGTGGCGCCGTCGTTATCGAGATCGCCGGCAGCCACGCCGCGCGCGACGAAGAGCGGCGCCAGCGCGGACCCGGCGCGCTCGGTCACATCCGTGAACTTCCCTTTGCGATCGTTGCGATAGACCTGACTGCGCTGCTTCAACGGATACGGATCTCCGGCCTGGGCCTGCCGGCTCAAATGCCGCACCGCGCCATTGGCAATGAACAGGTCGAGCCAGCCATCCTGGTCGTAATCCACGAAGCGAGTGCCGAATCCCGTAAAGCCAAGCTTGAACAAACCGCTCTCGGTGGTGCGGTCTTCGTACAGACCCTTGCCGAGATTGAGATACAGCGTGTTGCCCTCGTTATCGAGGTTGGTGACGAACAGATCTTCGTCGCCGTCGCCATCGATGTCGGCGAGGTCGATGCCCATGCTTCCCTGCGCCTGCCCCATGCGGTTCACTGCCACACCCGCGAGCAGTGCCTCGTCCTTGAACGTGCCGGAGCCGCGTTGATTGATCCACAGCTGATTCGGATCGCCGTCGTTGGCCACATACAGGTCGAGCCAGCCATCGTCGTTGTAGTCTGCGGCGAGCACGCCCAGACCGCGCCCCGCAACGCGGCTGATGCCGGCGCGCGCCGAGACGTCGGTGAACGTGCCGTTGCCCTGGTTGTGAAAGAGCCGGTCGGGAACGGGCGCATAGACGACCGGATTGCAGTAGTCGCGGGCAGAGCCGGCGGAAAAGCAGCCGCGCTTCATGTCCACGCTGAAGTCGACGTAGGTGGCCACGAACAGGTCGAGCCAGCCGTCGCGGTCGTAGTCGAAGAAGGTCGCGCTGGTGCCCCAGGCCGGCACGTCGGTCCGCGTTCGAGCCGTGACGTCGGCGAACGTGCCGTCACCCGCGTTGCGGAACATGCGGCTCGATCCGAGGAACGTGACGTAGAGATCGATCCAGCCGTCGTTGTCGTAGTCGCCGGTGGCGGCGCCCATGCCATAGCCGGCCGCGCCGAGACCGCTGCGTTCGGTCACGTCGGTGAAGCGCAGACGGGCGTCGCCGTTCAGGCCGCGATCGTTGCGATAGAGGCGGCTGCCGGCCAAGGGACCGTGTACGCGGCCTGGCCTCACCGTCGTTCCCTGCACGGCGAACACATCGAGATCGCCGTCGTTGTCGTAGTCGAACACGGCGCCGCCGCTGCCGATCACTTCCGGCAGGAGCAGCTCACCACTCGCGCCGTTGAAGTGAGTGAACTCGAGGCCGGTGTCCCGAGTCTTGTCCGCGAAGATCGCCCGCGGCTGCTGCGCGGACCCGAGCGCCGCGAGGAGAAGCAGTGAGACCGCCAGGCTCGTGAGAAGCTTCACGGCCGAATCTTACCGCGGGGGGTCCGGCTGAAGCCGGACACTACGTCGAAGGCTGGGGATGGTGCACGGGATCGTCGCTGGCCCACGGCGTGCGGCACGGTCGGCCCGATTCGTAGAGCGCCAGCGTCTCGGTGAGGTGAGCTATCCCCTCTCGGCGGCCGGCGCGGCCCGCCAGATCAATCGCGGTGCGCTGCCAACTGACGGCGTCCTTGTACCGGCCCTGTTCAGCCTGCGCCATCGCCATCGTCTCCGCTAGAGCGGCTGTCCGCTGGTTCTTCAGGAGGTCGACGAGAATTGCATGGGCGCGGGCGCCATCCCGCACCCGGTCGTCTGGTGCAGCCGCCAGCAGGCGCGCGAGGGCGTGCGCGAATCCGAGCTGCTCAGGGAACGCTTTCCAATCGCGCTCGAGCCGATCGCGCGCGTCCTGATATCGTCCCAGCTTCACGAGACCCATGGCGTATCCGAAGCTGGCCTGTGACACCGCCGGGTTGATGCGAAGCACTTCGGCGTAGTGGGCCAACGACTCTTCGACGCGGCCTGTGCGCCGCAGCGCGTTGGCCAGGCTGAATCGTGCTTCCAGGTAGGTGGGATCGCTGGTCACCGCGGCGGTGAACGCCTCGATCGCCGCGCGATCCTGTCCGCGTGTCTCCATCAGCACGCCGATACCGAAGTGCGCGCGCGCCAGCGACGGCATCAGCCGTACGGCCTCGCGGTACTGTTCGAGCGCGCGGTCGGCGTCGCGTTGCATGTAGTAGGCGGTGCCGAGATTGAGACGCGTGAAGGCGTTTCTCGGCGCGATCTCGGCAGCCTTGGTCAGCTGCTCGATCGCCGCCGGCCAGTCGCGCGCATCAAGCGCCTGTGCGCCGCGCGTCTCATACGCAGCAGCATTCTGCAGAAGATTGGCGACCTCTCCCATCAGCGGATCGGCGGGTGGAAGATCGACCTCGCCCCGCTTGCTCAGGTGCGCTTCGGCCTGCTGACGATTGCCGATGCCGCGATACGCCAGCCCGAGCGGGTAATGAATGCGCGTCGCCGCCGGCGCGATCGTCAACGCCGACTCGAGATGCGTCACCGCGCTGGCATAGTCCTGGCGCGCGAGCGCGGCGCGGCCGAGGCGATACAGCACTGCGCCAGACTGCGGCTCGATCCCCCGCGCCGTCTCGAGCAGCCGCGCGGCTTCGTCCGGTTGATTGGAGGCCAGACGCATCTCGGCCAGCCAGACCAGACTTGGCACGTGATTCGGCTGCAGCGCGAGCACGCGTGCGAACGCGTCTGCGGCTCGGTCGTTCTGATTGCCGCGCCGGTAGGCGTGGCCAAGGTAGTAGGGCCACCGGATGTCTGATGACGCCAGTTCGCCGGCGTTGGTGAAACAGGCCTCGGCGGCGTCGACGTATTCGGCCGCGAGGAACAGCTTCCCCATCTCGCCGTACGCGTCGGCCAACGCAGCCGGTGAGGAGGCGGAGTCATTGATCGCTCGCGTCAGAGACTCGTGGCGCTCGCGAAGGCGTGCCTGCACCTCGGGTGATGCGCTCGAAATGTCCGGCAAGGCCACGGGCCGCAGCGCAGGCCGGCTGCTCTTTGTCTCGGTCTGGTTCGCGCCGCCGCACGCAATCGACATGGCCACGAGCAACGCGGCCAGATAACGCCTCACTTGCCGGTCCCTTCGGTCAACGTGACATACCGATCCACGACGACGCCGCCAAACGTCTCGGTCCTGCCGCTGGGCCACTGCACACGCACGCTGACAGGCCCGCCGTCATCGCCAAGCCCGACCAGGACACGCGGATCGTTGGCCGAGGCATAGCTGCCGTCGGCGCGCGAACGCCGCCACAACGACCGGCCCTTCGCTCCAGTCACTTCGACTCGTGCGCCAACTTTGTCGGAGGGGCCACCTGCAGGTGGCCCGACGAGCCGCAGCCCGAGCCAATGCTTCCCCGCCCTTGGCCCGCCGACGCCCGGCGAAGGCGGCGCAGCCTGGTTGACCAGCAGCCGCGTTCGTCCGTTGTTGTTGCCGATCAGCAGATCGGCGTCGCCGTCGTTGTCCACGTCGCCCGCCGCCACACCACGCCCGACTTCCGACAACGCAAAGGCTGCCCCCGCTCGTGCGCTGACGTCTTCGAGCCGGCCGCCACCGGTGTTTCGTAACAGCAACTTCTTCTGGTGCATCGGGAACGGATCGCCCGCCTGCCTCAACGCCTCGACGATCTGCACGGTCCCGTTGGCGGCGACGAGATCGAGAAGACCATCGTTATCGAAGTCGAACCACACGGCACCGAACCCGGTGAACGGCAGGCTTGCCGGACCGATCGCCGACGGAGCGCTCGCATCCGTGAACACGCCGCTGCCGTCGTTGACGTAGAGATTGCTGCCCTCCGCGGTCAGCTCGGTCATCACCAGATCGTCGTCGCCATCGTTGTCGAAGTCGCCGGCATCGACGCCCATGCTGCCCTCGGCCTTGCCGCTCTGCGGCAGCGCGACACCGGCGAGCAGCGCGCCGTTCTCGAACGTGCCGTCGCGCCGGTTGAGCCAGAGCTGGTTCTCCTTGCCGTCGTTGGCGACGTAGATGTCCATCCATCCATCACCGTTGAAATCGGCGGTGGAGACGCCGAGCGCCGGACCGAACTCCCCGGCCACGCGCGCCGCCGTCGTCACATCGGCGAACGTGCCATTGCGGCGATTGCGATACAGCCGATCGGGCAGTGCGGGATAACTGTCAGGCGTGCAGTAGTCGGGCGCGCCGGTCGGGCTCGCGCACCGGGTATTGCCCTCGAGGCGATATCGCAGGTAATTGCCGACGAAGAGATCGAGCCAGCCGTCGCGATCGATATCGACGAAGGCCGCCGACACGCTCCACGAGTGATGATCGGTGCCGCTCACCTTCGAGACGTCGGTGAATGTGCCATCGCCGTTGTTGCGAAGCAGCTGGTTCGGGGCGTCGAACTTGGTGAGATAGAGATCGACCCGCCCGTCGTTGTTGAAATCGCCCGTCGCCACGCCCATGCCATAGCCGCGAGCCTCGATGCCGCTCGCGGCGGTGACGTCCGTGAAGTGCAGCGTGCGCGTGCCATCGGCGCGCGACAACCAGATCGTTGCGATACAGCCGGTCGTTGGCCTGCCGCCGGTCGAACCCGCCGCTCTGCACCAGGTAGATGTCGAGATCGCCGTCGTTGTCGTAGTCGAAGAGCGCCACACCCGGGCCGAGAATCTCCGGCATGTAGAGCTGACCCGACATGCCATTGACGTGGACGAAGTCGATACCGGACTCGGCGGCGCGATCGACAAACCACTCTGCCTGCGGTGCCGCCGTGTGCGTCTCGGCGGTGTGCTTTTCCGAATGGCCACAGCCTCCCACGAGCACGAGGATGGCGAATCCGGCGTGACGAAGGCCCATTCGGCCGTAGTCTACTGCCTCTGGCCGGTCCGAAACGACCGGCCCTACTTCTTCGACGCCAGATCGATCGCGTTCAGCACCGTCCTCGTCATGCGCGACACGTGATACGAGACGAGCACCGCGCAGACCCCGACAAACGCCATCTCCGCGGCGGTCGTCACCAGCTGCAGCTTCCATCGCCCGTCATCGTCCACGCGGGCGTGAGCCAGCAGCGATCCAAACGTGAAGAGGATCGCGATGAAGACAAAGACGATGGTCGTCAGGATGAAGCGCTTCGAGAGATCGACGCGCTTGAGTGCAAACTCGATATGTTCAGGTTCGCGGGCCATCACGGAATTCCTTTCTGAGGGTCTTGAGACCAAAGGCGAGCCTCGACTTCACGGTGCCAAGGGGTATTTCCAGCACCGCCGCGACGTGCGCGAGCGGCATCTCTTCTCGAAAGTGCAGGACCAGCACCGCGCGGCTCGCCGGCGTCAGCGCGGGGCTGTCGAGCAGTTGGAGGATCGTGTCGTCGGGCGTCGCGCCATCCGGCGCTGCTATGTGGTCAATCACCGCGTCATCGACGGTGGCGTCCTGCCAGCGCTTTCGCTTCTTCAGATGCCTGAACGCCGCACGGCTGGCGATACGGAATGCCCAGGCGCGAAACACCGCCGGCTGCTCGAGCCAATACAGCTTCCGCGACACGATGAGCAGCACGTCCTGCAGGATGTCGTCGGCGTCTCCGTCCCCGACCAGTCCCGCGACGTAACGACGCAGCGATGCCTGCATGCTGCGCAGGAGCAGTTCGAGCGCATCGCGGTCGCCGCACTGCGCGCGGAGCACCCATCCGGCTAACTCGATCGAGGTAGGTGGCAACGCTCTCTAAGAGACCGGCATACACGAAAGGGTTCGATCGGCTACACTCTGCGACGCCATTCCGAGCCAAAACCGGGGGACCCTACCGACAGGGAGCGCATTATGAAGAGACTGTCTGGGATCTGCATCATCGCCGTTTCAGTGGGATTTAGTGGAATCGCCTGTAGTAGTCCAACATCGTCCGCCCCAGCCAGCACGGCCGCTCCGGCGCCGGCAGCCACCGACGCCGACAAGCAGTGGACGATGCCGAACAAGAACCAGTCGGCGACGCGCTACAGCGCGGTGAGCGAGATCAACACCGAGAACGTCAAGAACCTGAAGGTCGCGTGGTCGTTCTCGACCGGCGTCCTGCGCGGACACGAAGGCGAGCCGCTCGTCGTCGGCAACACGATGTACGTCCACACGCCGTTTCCGAACATCGTCTACGCCCTCGATCTGAGCAAGGAAGGCGCACCGATCAAGTGGAAGTACGTGCCCAAGCAGGACCCGGCCGTCATTCCGATCGCCTGCTGCGACACGGTGAACCGCGGCGTGACCTTCGCCAACGGCAAGATCTTCTTCAATCAGCTCGACACCAACACCGTGGCGCTCGACGCCGAGACCGGCAAGGAGCTCTGGAAGGTCAAGCAGGGCGACTACAAGCAGGGCCAGACGGTGACGTCGGCGCCGATGGTGATCAAGGACAAGGTGATCTCGGGCATCTCCGGCGGCGAGTTCGGCGTGCGCGGCTTCGTCACCGCCAACGACGTCAACACCGGCAAGCAGATCTGGCGGATGTACAGCACCGGGCCGGAAGCGGAAGTCGGATTCCCGGGGTCGGTCGAGACGTGGAAGGGTGAAGAGTGGAAGCGCGGCGGCGGCACGACGTGGGGCTGGTACAGCTACGACCCCGAGCTCGATCTCTTCTACTACGGCACCGGCAACCCGGGTTCGTGGAATCCCGATCAGCGGCCGGGCGACAACAAGTACTCGATGACGATCTTCGCGCGCAATCCCGACACCGGGAAGGCGGCGTGGGCGTATCAGAAGACGCCGCACGATGCGTGGGACTACGACGGCATCAACGAGAACGTGCTGGTCGATCTCAACATCAACGGCCAGACGCGCAAGGTGCTGGTCAACTTCGATCGCAACGGCTTCTCCTACGTCCTCGATCGCAAGACCGGCGAGCTGCTGCAGGCCAATCCCTTCGTCCACGTCAACTGGGCCAAGGGCGTCGATCTCAAGACCGGCAAGCCGATCGAGGATCCCGAGAAGCGCACGTCGGCGACGAAGAACACCAAGGACATCTGCCCGTCGGCGATGGGCGGCAAGAACCAGCAGCCGGTGTCGTACTCGCCGCGAACCGGGTTCTTCTACGTGCCGACCAACAACCTCTGCATGGACTACGAAGGCGTCGAGGTGAAGTATCAGGCCGGCCAGCCGTACGTCGGCGCGATCGTCGTGAGCAAGCCGGGCCCGGGCGGCAATCGCGGCGAGTTCATCGCCTGGGATCCGACCGCCGGCAAGAAGGTGTGGGGCATCAAAGAGGAGCTGTCGGCCTGGGGCGGCGCGCTCTCCACCGCCGGCGACGTCGTCTTCTACGGAACGATGGAAGGCTGGCTGAAGGCCGTCGACGCGAAGACCGGTGACGTGCTGTGGAAGTTCAAGACGCCGTCCGGCATCATCGGCAACCCGATGACCTACGTCGGTCCCGACGGCAAGCAGTACATCGCCGTGCTGTCCGGCATCGGCGGATGGTCGGGCATCGGCGTCGCCGCCGACATGAGCCTCGAGGATCCGACGGCCGGTCTCGGCGCGATCGGCGCCTTCAAGGACCTCGCGAACTTCAGCAACCAGGGCGGCGTGCTGACGGTGTTCTCGCTGCCATGAGACGGTGCAGGGCGCGTCCTATTGGGACGCGCCTGCGCTCGGCTCGTCGCGATGTCTCTCGTCTGCCCGGGGATCTGTGCCCTCGCCGGCGGGCGCAGGCGAAGCCGCTCCGCGTGTGCTCCGATCCCGAGAACATGCCGTTCTCGAATCAGAAGCTCGAAGGGTTCGAGAACCGCATCGCGTCGCTGATCGCCAAGGAACTGGGGACGACCGTCAGCTACGTCTGGTGGGGACAGCGGCGCGGGTTCATCAGGAACACGATGAACGCGACGCTCCAGGAAGGGCGCTGCGATCGTCGTCATCGGCGTGCCTGAAGGTTACGACCTCGTCAGCACGACGCGGCCCTACTATCGCTCCACGTATGTCTTCGTCTATCCGAAGGGCAAGGGCCTCGCGGTCAAGTCGCTCGACGATCCGGTGCTGAAGAAGCTGAAGATCGGCGTCCACCTGCTCGGCGACGACTACACCAACCCGCCTCCGGTCCACGAGCTGTCCAAGCGCGGCGTCGTGGACAACGTCGTCGGCTTCAGCACGTTCTACTCGGCCGAGAATCCGCCGAGCACCATCATCGACGCCGTGGCGAGCGGCAAGGTGGACCTCGCGATCGTGTGGGGGCCGTTCGCCGGCTACTTCGCCGCCCGCCAGCGAGTGCCGCTGGAACTGGTACCCGTGCCGTCAGGACCAGGGCGACCTGCCATTCAGCTTCAACATCTCGATGGGCGTCAAGAAAGGCGACGATGCGCTCAAGGCGCGCGTGGAGAACGTGCGCCGTCGAGCGCGCCGCCGAGATCACAGCGATCCTCAAGGAATACGGAGTGCCATTGATGGACACTGGACGGGCTCACGCAAAATGACCACTCAACGTCGGCTCATGAGTGTCGCCGGACTCCTGTTTGCCGTGACGGCGTTCGGTGTGCTGTCGAACGGTGGGGGGCCCGGTACGGCGCAGCTCGTCGCCCAGACGCCGAATACGTACAAGAGCGTCTATGACGGATGGAAGTGGTGGCATGTGTACTGTTATCGCTGTCACGGCACCGATGCCATCGGCACCACCAACGCGCCGAACCTGATCGATCCCAACCAAAAACTCTCCTCCGCCGAGTTCATGAAGATCGTGCTCAACGGCGTCCCTGACAAAGGGATGCAGGCGTGGGACAAGCTGCTCGACCGGAAACAGATCGCCGAGATACAGCTGTACGTGCGGGCCAGGACCGAGAAAGTGCTGCCGCCCGGACGTCCTGACGAAGTCGGCCCCAACGGCAAGCCGTGGGTGCCGCCCGCCGGCTGGCCCGGAAAAAACTAGTCCTTGGTCAGTAGGGCTTGGTCCGTCCGACGGACTTAGTGCAGCGTTTCCTTGGTGGGATTCTCTTTCAGGATCGCCGTGACCTTCCCGTGCGCGACGACGACGTCCGGCACCTCCTGCAAGGCGGCGAGGTAGCGTTCGGCGTAGGGCTTCTCGGTCTGATCGGGCAAGACGAGCCGCCGCGCCTGGGCGACGATCGCGTCCACGTCCACCGCGGTGTCTGGCGCTTCTTCGTCGAGCGTCTGATCGATGCGAACGATCAGCCCCGAGATCGGCTGCAGCCAGGCGAACTGCGGGTCGGCGACGATGATTCGCAGCAGCTCGCCGCCGCTCATCTTTCGTCCCTGCTTCCGTTCGTAGGATTTGCGCTCCCATTCGAGCAGCGTCTTGTGCAGTGGCAATAGCGCGCGGCGCAGTTCCGTCAGCAGCCGGCGATCCGAGTCTTTCATGACGTCTTCCAGCGAATCAGCGTCACGCCCAGCAACAGGAGCGCGACACCCGCCACCCGCAGCGGTGTGAGACGAACGATGGTGCCGCCGAACAGTCCATAGTGATCGACGACCAGCGCGGCGGTCAGCTGTCCGACGATGATCGAGGCCAGCGTGAGCGTGGCGCCGATCTTCGCGGTCAGCACGATGGTCACGACTATGAATGTCGCGCCGAAGGCGCCGCCTGTCCAGATCCACCACGGCGCACTGCCGAGGCCGGTGGTCACCGGCGCCGGTTGCCGCGTCGCAGCGGCCAGCAGCAACAGGAGTAATAAGCCGACGATGAATTGTGCCGCGGCGGCCCAGATTGGACCGCCGAGCACCAGACGCAACCGCGTGTTGATGACCGACTGCGCGGCCACGCCCGCGCCCGTGACGAGCGCGAGCAGCAGATAGAAGTTGTTCACCGGCGCTCCGCGAAATGGAGCCTGATCCTGTCCAGGCTCCATGTTCCGGGAAGATACCTCACTCGAGCGAGCTGGTGGAATCGAACCGGGCGCTGCCGGCGCCTTCCAGCAAGTGGCGCGGCAGGCGCAGAACGTGGGCGCACTGCAGACACTTCAGCGCAACGTCACTCTGGCGAGCGACGGGCTCCCGCAGGAGCAGCGCCGAGGTGGCGCCGCACTTCGGACAACGATAGGCGCCGTCAGGATCGTGCGACATTCCCACGCTTACTTTTCCCCCCGCCGATTTCCCTGAATGTGATCGCTCTGGAGACCCGAGAAGCTCGACGACGAACGAGGTGTAGACGAACGTGCGCACGCCGAACTCGTTGCGCAGGAAGGTCGCCTGATTCACCGCGACTGTTTCTGAGTCTCACTGACCAGTTGCCAGGACAGCACGACAATCGTGGCTGCCGCCGGCGCGGCGGAGACGAGGACCTTCGACAATCTCAGGCCAGGCCGTGAGAGCACCGGATCTTGCTGCATTTTTGCGTGACTCCCGGGTAGACCGTTCCGGCCGGACCGTCAGGACCGGGCCGGAAATCGGCCGCGAAATCGCCATTTTCCCATGGCGACACTTCACCCGCCATCCGGGCTGAACTGGATACGATCGGCCCTATACTCTTGGAACAACGTTGTGTGGGCCTTTCCGGCACACCGGCGTAGGCAATGGTGTGTGGAGGCGTCGGTCATGAGAGCGAGCCTGATTGCTGTTCTGGGATCCCTGGTTATGGCGTCGGCCGCGTCAGCCGCGGACGAACCCACGTTCTACAAAGACGTCCTGCCTATCCTGCAGGCGAATTGCCAGAACTGTCATCGTCCTGGCGAAGTCGCGCCGATGTCGCTCCTGACATACGAGCAGGCACGCCCGTGGGCTCGCGCGATCAAGAACGCGGTGGTCGCGAAGCAGATGCCGCCTTGGTTTGCCGATCCGGGCTACGCGCACCTCGCGAACGAGCGGCGGCTCGTCGAGCGCGAGATCGCCACTCTCGCGGCGTGGGCCGACAACGGCGCACCGGCAGGCGACCCGGCAACCGCACCGCCCGCGCTGAAGTTCGCGAGCGGCTGGAACCTCACGCCGGACGTCATCATCGAGATGCCGAAGCCGTTCGACGTTCCGGCACGCGGCACGGTGAACTACAAGTACATCGTCGTGAAAGCGGACTTCAAGGAAGACATGTGGGTGACCGCTGCCGAGATGCGGCCCGGTGATCCGGCGGTGCTACACCACGGCAAGGTGTGGGTGCGGCCGCCCGGATCGACGTGGATGGCCAAGGCAGTGCCCGGCGAGGCCTACGAGCGTGAGAGTCACGCCGCCATCATGGGCAACAACGCGATCGAGGAAGGCAACGACATCATCGGCAAGTTCAACCCGGGCCTCGGCGCGCAGCGCTTCGACATCAATGGCGCCGCGAAGTTCGTCCCGAAGGGATCAGACCTGGTGTTCGAGCTTCACTACACGACCTCGGGCAAGCCGGCTCCGGACATCTCGAAGCTCGGTCTCGTGCTCGCGAAAGAACCGCCGCAGACGCGCTACTTCTTCCACGCCGGACCAACCGCTCTAAACCTGGCCATCCCTGCCGGCGACGGCAAGGCGGAAGTGGTCAGCGAAATCACGTTCGGCGAGAGCGCGCGCCTCGTCTACGCGCAGCCCCACATGCACCTGCGCGGCAAAGACTTCGAGCTGCGCATCGTCGATCCGCACGGCGAGTCGAAGACCGTGCTGAAAGGCGTCTGGAACTTCGAGTGGCAGATGGGCTATCAGTTCGCCGAGCCTCTCGCGATGTCGAAGGGATCGAAGCTGCAGCTGGTCACCCACTTCGACAACTCCACGGCCAATCGCTTCAACCCGGATCCGGCCAAGAAAGTCGTGTGGGGGCCCCAGAACTGGGATGAGATGAGCAACTGCTTCATCGGCGTGCTCTTCGATCGCAGCATTGCGCCGGAGAAAGTGTTCCTGCGCTCGGGCCCGAGCATGCTGCCTCGCGGCGAGTACGGTCCGACGCTGGAGGCGCTCAATCGTGTCGATCCGAACGCCGTCGCGCCGGCCACCAACGGCAACGTCAACGCGAACGTGGCGCCGGCTGGCAATGGCGGTCCCGGGAACTTCGATCAGAAGTAACTTCTGCCTCTTTTCCACGGCGATCGGCTCCTGCGCGATCGCCTGGTCCGTTCGGGGAGTCACCTCAGTGTGGCTCCCCGAACAGACCGACCTTCAGACGCGAGCCCGCGTCGCCCGTCGCTTCCCGCACAGCATCGAGTCCGTTCCACCGCCGTTTGTCTCACACGCGATTGACGGCATCGTTGCGCTGCTCCAGGGTGAGACGCGCGACCTCACTGACATCCAGCTCGATTTCGACGACGCCGTCCCGGAGTTTCATCGTCGCGTCTACGACGTGGCACGGACAATAAAGCCGGGAACGACGCTGTCGTATGGTGAGATCGCGGAACGCGTCGGTGAACCAGATGCGGCTCGCGCCGTCGGTCAGGCGCTGGGCAGGAATCCAATTCCGATCATCGTGCCATGTCACCGTGTGCTGGCCGCGCGCGGCGGAACCGGCGGCTTCTCCGCACCGGGCGGCACGGCGACGAAGCTGCAGTTGCTGGCGATCGAAGGCGCGCGGCTGTTGTAGTGTCCGGCTTTAGCCGGACGATGTAGTGTCCGGCTTTAGCCGGACGGTCCGCCTGAAGGCGGACACTACGGTGATGTCGGCAAACCCGGCGGGCCGTCCTGGCACTTCGGGCACAGGCGGTCGTAGATGTCGCAACCGTCGGCGCCGTACTCGTGCTCGCAGACGGTGCAGCGCAGGATGAAGACGCGCTGTCCCGGCGCGCTGCCTTCGCGCCCGGTCTTGCGAGTCACTTGCTGCCCGTCACGATTCCGGAACCCTATCGTCGTCACGTGCTCCCACGTCGTGAGCTGGTTGAACTGGGTGAGCGTGCGGGCCCGCTGGATCTGCATCGAGACGGCCGTGTCGTCCAGCCCCATTTCGGTGAGCTTTACGCGCAGAACGTCTTCCGTGAACAGCTGGCTGCTTTCGAAATAGCGACGCATCGCCTCGGGCCACGTCTCACCCGGCTTCGGCGGAAATGTCCGAGCGATCATCGTCTCGGGGAAGATGATCGCGAAGCGCTCACCTTCAGGCATCGTCACACAGACGACGAACGGCGGACGGACGACGTTCGACATGTAGGCGCTACGGTGTTCGCTGATAGACCATCTTCTGCGAACGGGCTCCCTGCGACCGCTCGAGAGTCAACACGCTGCCAGCGACGCTGTAGACATCGCGAATCTCGAAATTCAGCTTGCCGTCGGGTCCGTCAATGCTCCGCTTGATCGTCACGACGAGCGTGCCGTTCTGCCGCGTCGCACTCGCCCGCGTGTCCCACCCGAGTGGGCCGGGAACCGGGTTCTCGGATCCATCGAGCCTGTAGGTTGCCGTCACTGGCTGATTCTCTATGCCCGTGTTGGTCTGAATCGTCACTTCGCTCGCCGACTCGGTGATGACCATTCTCGTCGCCGTGGCGTAACCAGCGAAATTACCGCGACCGCCACGCCCCGGGGATCGAGCGTCCACATGCCGGCGAATCCTGTCTGCGCATCGATGGCGGGTCCACAGAACAGGACCATCACGACAGTCACAGCGATCAGAAACGCGCGCATCAGTTGGCGTCGCCCGTCACGGTGTCTTCACGCTCGCGCTTCAGGATGATCCCCTTTGCGGCTGCCTCGGCTTCCGCCTTTTCCTGCGCACGGGCCGCGCTCAACAGGTTCTCCATCGCACGATTCCCCTCGTGACACGCGTACTCGAAGATCGCTTCCTTGTCGTTGCGAGTCAGCGGCATCGCAAACGTCCACGGCCGGTTCCAGCTCGTTGGATCGTTCACTGTGACCGACCACTCGATCTTGTCTGGCGAGGTTGGCGTGAACCGCTCGATCAGCTGCAGGGTGCGCGGATTCGATCCGCGATACACCGGATCATCCTTGAAGTTCGTCGTCTCCACGACGAGCGTGTTGCCGTCCCAGTATCCGCGCGCGTCGCCCATGTAGTGACGAATGGCGTCGCCGATCTTGGGGCGGTCGTCGAGCGGGATGATGCGCGTCTCATGCACCATCTCATAGGAGATCGCCACGAACCCCGGCCCCTGGACGATGCGATAGGAGTTGCCGTAGTTGGTCGGCATCATCGAGCCGGGCAGACCGCGGGTGATGCAGCGGTCGTACAGGCTGCGGTCCTCGTGCGAGTCTGCGGTGCCGCGCCCTCGCCTGAGCGCCGCACGCGCGGCGGCGCGCGCTTGCGCGGCCTGGCGGCCTTCTGGCGTCATCGGCGGGACTTTGCCATCGCTCGGCTCGACGACAAACCACGGCCGGCTTCCCTTGTTCGCTTCGAAGCGATCGTAGAACGCCGGCGCCCCGCCGAAGTTTCCGGCGATCGGATCGCCGCCGCTGAATGGCGAGTTGAGCAGGACCTCGACGGCGCGCTCGCGAATCAGATCGGCGAGCTCCGCGCCTGTGATGTCCTGAATCATCCGGCCCTCGAACTCGGCGGGACGTTCGAACGGAGTGCCTTGCTCGTACTTGTTGGAGTAGTTGCCCTGCAGGTCGGGATCGCCCCAGGGAGTGCGAGGCGGCGTCCAGGTCTGTGCAGCCGCCGGCACCGAGGACAGCAGTGCGATGATCAGCGCAACGCGCGTGTGCATGCAGGCGTTATACGCCTTCAAGGCTCAATCGTCTCAATGCCAAACGGAGAATCCTGGGCATCGGCCTTGGCCTTCGCCTCCTACGGACGCTGCGTCGAGAACACCGTCGTCTTGCCCGTCTTGTCGAACGAGAGCACGTCGTAGGGACGCGGGTTCGGGCCTTCCATGCCAGGCGATCCGATCGGCATGCCTGGCACGGCAAGACCGGCGACCTTCGGCTTCTCTTTCAAGAGACGCTGAATGTCCTCGGCGGGAACGTGTCCTTCAATGACATAGCCTCCGACGAGCGCCGTATGGCACGACCTCGTCTGCGCCGGAACGCCGTAGTTCTGCCTTCACGGCGTTCATGTCGGCGACATTCTGAGCGGTCGCCGCAAATCCTTTGCGCGTCCAGATGCTCCACCCAGTTGGCGCAGCAGCCGCAGTCGGCGTCCTTGAATACCTGGACGGGAACAGGTTTCTGAGCCTCGACGCCGCCGGCCGTGACGGCGACGGCGAGCGCGAGCGCCGTGAGTCCGATGATCTTCCGCATGAATGATGCCTCATGGAGGATTCTAGCCTTGACGGCACGCGTCGGACGGGGTGTCGCTGGCAGCCGCAGGGCGGGTCGTGATCTTGAGACCCGCCGGAATCAGATCAATGGAACACCAACTCGATTGACGGCGGGCCCGACCCGCATGAGTTGTGCGAATGCACGCGCGCGTAGAAGGTGGCGCTGGTTCCCGATCCGCCACCGGTCCACGTGTAGTTGGTGTGCGTCGTGTTGTCGCGCACGAATTCTGATCCGCCCGACGCGTTTCCGATCTGAACGTCGTAGTCGGTTGCGTTCGCGCCTGCGGTCCATGTCAGCACGCGTGTGCTGCCGGTATGCGTCACACTGAGATTCGAGGCGGCGCCCGGCTTACACGAGGTGCTCGGTGGCGGTGTCGGCGCTGGCGGTGCGGAGGGCGGCGGCGTCGGAGTGGTCGGAGCGGTAGGCGCGGGACTCGGGTCCTCACCGCTGGCGCAGGCGCCGGTGAGCACGGCGAGCAGCACGATCGATCGAAGCCCCACTCGAATCACAGACACACTCCACGAGAGAGCAGCGCAATGGCTGTGCCGGTGAAACAAGATGAAAAGATGCGAGGGTGCGCGGGTGCGAGGGTGCGAGAGTGCGAAAACGGAGAATCTCGCGGTTACGTTTTCAGTGGACCGAATGCATGTTCGTGATCGGCACTCGAGGGTGAAGGGCTTTGACACCTTCGCACGGTCGCACCTACCCCGGCGTGCCGTCATCGTCAGCCCCGAGTGCCGCTTCGGCGTGCCTGACGTCCCGGGTGTCGGCGCTCATCACGTCCTCGGTCAGCGCGACGGCGTTGGTGTGCCACTCCGCCTCGTCTGCGTGCGGGTCGCCCCAGACGTCAGCCTCGACGGCGCCCTTCCGAAGATCCTCATCGATTCGCCGATCCGCGCGTGGGTCCATCGTCTCTCTCCCGAGCGAGGTAGCGGCCGCTTCAACGGGGAGCGGTATACGGCGGACTCTACACCCGGCCGCGCGGGAGATCCAGTGTCGTTTTCATGGCGGAACCAGATGATGCGGCTCAGCCGTCTACCCAGCCGGCATGCTCTCCGACATCCGCTACGCCTTTCGAGGACTGCGCCGGTCACCCTTGTTTGCCGCCAGCGTCGCAGCAACCATCGGTCTGGGACTCGGCGTGCTCTGCTCTGCCGTCACCTTCCTCAACGCATACGTTCTCAAGCCCGTCGAGCTGCCCGACCCGTACGCCTTGTACGGCCTCAGCTGGAATACGGCTGACGTCAGAGGCCACGCATTCACGCTGGCGGATTTCGACGCGCTCCGCGAGAATGCACCGCATTTTTCGAGCCTCGCGGCAGGCCAGCAGACGTGGGTGATGCAGGGCGACGCCCTCATGGCCGGCGGGCTCGTCACCGGGAACTACTTCGCCTTGCTTGGAGCGACTCCTGCCCTGGGCCGGCTGCTGACTCCAGCCGACGCCACCGCCCCGGGCGACCGTCCCGTCGTCGTGCTCTCCGATCACGCCTGGCGAAGCCGATACGGCGCTGACGCGAACATCGTCGGCACCTTGATTGAGCTCGGGCGTCAGCGGTTCGAGGTCGTCGGCGTCACGCCGCCTCGGTTCGGGCTGTCGGGTGAGGAGTTGGTGGGGTTCTGGGCACCACTGACAATGGCGCGCGCGTTCAGCGTCGCGAATCCATGGAACCCGGCGAGCCCGCCTTCGCTGTTCGTCGTCGGCCGTTTGCGAGCGGACGCCACCGAGACGCAGGCACGGGCGGCGTTCGAGGTGTGGCTGCGTCAGCGGTTCCCGGCCGGCACCGACGCGGCCCCGACCGCCGTGCGCATGGAATCGCGCGCGACGCGCCTGCCGCTCGACGGACCGGTGCTCGCGCTGTTCGCGTTGATCGTGGCGGCATTCAGCCTCGTCCTGCTGGTGGCGTGTGCGAACGTGACCAATCTGCTGCTGGCCCGCGCGCTCGCACGGCAGCGTGAGATTGCCGTCCGGCTGTCGCTCGGCGCCGGCCGATGGCGGGTCGCACGACAGCTGGCGATCGAAAGCCTCGTGCTCGCTGTTCCGGCGTCGGCTGTGGGCCTGGCGATCACGATAGTCAGCGCGCGGGTCGTTCCCGCGCTCATCCTCGCCACATGGCCGCGTGATGTCATCGCGATCGACATGTTGGTGTTGCCGATCGATCCGGACGCTCGTGTGCTCGCCGTCCTGTTCGCCGCCGCTGTCACGTCGGCACTGCTCGTGACGCTGGCACCAGCCGTTCGCGCCGCGCGCGCCGATCTGGTGCAGGCCTCCAAAGGTGGTGCCGCGATCGACCCGCGTCGATCGCGGCTGCGCACGGGACTGGTGGCGATGCAGATCGGCGCGTGCACGCTGTTCCTCGTCTGGGCAAGCGGATTGATCGAGCAGACGCGCCACATCGCCAATCCGGATACCCGTCTCAGCCACGAGCGGGTGGCGAACGTTCAGGTGACAGGGAAGCTTCGTGCCGCGATTGCCGAGCGGCTCGCCGCCGACCCGACGGTGGAGCGCGTCGCCGTGGCCATGAAGCCGCCCCTGGCGGGACCGCTCGAATCGATTGGCGTGGTGGCGTCGGCGACGCGACTCGAACGGACCGCCGGCTTCACGGCCGTCTCGCCGGAATACTTTCCGATGTTCGACATCCGCGTCGTGCGCGGCCGTGCGTTTACCGCAGAGGAGGCCGATCAGAACGCTCCGGTCGTCGTGGTGAGCGAAGCCACGGCGCGTCTGCTGTGGCCCAACCTCGATCCGATCGGACAGACGCTCGAGATCACACCGTCCCGCTCGGCACAGCATGAACGCGCGCCGCGCGGCGTCCATCTCATACCAACGTCCGTGTGATCGGCGTCGCCGAGGACGTGATCAACGGCATGCTGCTGGACGGAATCGACGACACGTGCATCTACTTCGCGACCAGCCTTCGATCGCCCGGGGCTCAGGCTCAGACGATGCTGGTGCGCGGGCGGCAGGATGCGGCGAGCATGAGAGCCGCAGTGACGGCGGCCGTCAAGGCAATCGAGCCGGACGCGACGTTCCAGTTCTTCACCCTGCTGTCGATGATGGGAGCGATGGGGTGGATCTTCCAGGCATTCTCGACCACGGCGTCGGTCCTCGGCGTGATCGGTCTGCTGCTGGCGTTCTCGGGGACGTATGCCGTTGTCGCGTTCTTGATCACGCAGCGCACGAGAGAGCTCGGCATCCGCATGGCGCTCGGTGCGACTGTTCAAGGCATCGTGTCGGGAATGATCGGTGAGACGCTACGGATCGCGCTGGTCGGACTCGTCTGCGCTCTGGCGCTGGCGGCACTGGCGGCTGGCTATTTCAGTGGATTGCTGCCTTTCATTCCCGTTTTCGGCGCGCGTGCGTATCTCACGGGCACGGCGATCGTGCTGACGGCAACGGTGATGGCCGCACTGCTGCCCTCGCTGCGCGCCGCGCGCATCGATCCGTCGAAGGCCTTGCGCGTCGAGTAAGTCTCTTGTCGTGTCCGGCTTTAGCCGGACCTCGTACCAGGAGGCGCCGCAATTCGAGGAGGCATCGCTGCGAGGCGATTCGGCGCCTTCCTGCACTAGCTACTCGACTCCTTCGTAACACAGGCTGATTTGTCCTCGGCGAGTCGAGCGATGACGTCGTCGTCGGCAATCGAAGCCTAATCTGAGCCCTTCGACTCATATTTCGCACCTTCCAGGGCATGAGGCTCTGGCTTCGCGGCGGGCTCCTGGCGATTCTCGCGCTCGGCGGTTCGGGATGCGGGGTGCTGGGTCCGTCCTGCGTGAATGAAGACGGTCCGGTGCTGAACACGAGCGGTGTCGTGCGCGCGGGCGAGATCGCAGCGATCAGCGTGCGATCGCCGAAGTCGTCTAATCTGATCCTGCGGCTACGCTGGAGTGCACGCGATCCTCGCCTGGGTCTGCGAGCGACGATTACCGACTGCGGTGGACACGTTGGCTGCGCGATGCTCACGTCAACACCAAGTTTTGGTCCTGGCGGACCGTCACCCATTCCTCAGCCCTGGCCTCCCGGCTTCGTCGAAATGCTCGTTGATGGATGGGCGGGCAAAACGTATCTCGTCGAGGTCATCGGCGCGGCTGATGTGGACGTCGCGTATACCGTCGACGTCAGCTATCACATCGCATGCGAGAGTTAAGCGAGGGAGAGGGAGTCGCTCTCGAAGGCCGAGCCGCAAAGCGGCGACGACCGGGAAGCGGCGACGGCCGAGAAGACCGAGTTCCTCCGCTGGCACTCAGACCGAGCGAAGCGAGGGACCAGAGGGGGTCGCTCTCGACGGCCGAGGCGCAAAGCGGCGACGGCCGAGAAGACCGAGTTCCTCCGCTGGCACTCAGACCGAGCGAAGCGAGGGATTAGTGCCAGAGGAGGGGGTCGAACCCACACGCCGGGTGACCGGCGGGAGATTTTGAGTCTCCTGCGTCTGCCAATTCCGCCACTCTGGCCAGTGGTTGTTGCTTGAATCGTATCAGAGCGTTACAAGGATTGCTGTTCGGGCCTTGAGATTGCTACGCCACGATTGTCCCTGCCAATTGTCCCCGCGACAAGTCCTGTCGATAAGGATTCTGCGGACGCGCATTAAAATTCGCCGCCATGACAAACCCGGCCGTTCTGTCTCTTGCTGGTACCTTCGCCGCGGCCATCTGCGCCATCGGCGTTGAGAACGCGTGGCAACGAGGAAGCGTTCTCGGGGGCATCGCGTGGGGATTGGGACTTGTGATCTCTATCGCGCTTTCCACGATTCCAACCTGGCGCAATCGACTTGATCAGACAAAGGGGGCCGCTCAAACCTGCATCAAAAATGCCCTGAAGGCGTGTGCCGCAGCCTATGGCGCCCCTAACCGACATGTGCGAGTAAACGTGATGCTGGCGAAGAAAGGGCGCAGAAAGGTCGATTCCGCGACAGCCTTCAACATGAGCCACGATCCGGATAGCGACCTTGAGATCGATGCGACAGCCGGAGTAAGCGGCGAAGCCTACAGCCAAAGAACAACGTACTACGGAGACTTAGCCCTTGCGCTCCAAGCCGGCGGTCCGACTTGGGGGCTGAAGCCTGAAGAACTCGCCAAGGTGCGGCCATCGCTGAAGTCGATATTGAGCGTTCCGATCCTTGATCCCGATAATCCTGAAAAGGGTCAACTCCAGGGCACCCTACAGATCGACAGCGACCTCACCTTCACGGAAATGCAGTTCGATAGACCTGAACGAAGGGACGTGGCCGAACGCTTCGCTGATGTGATAGCGTTATTGCTGAAAGCAGGGCGATAGAACGATGCCAACTGAAGCGCCTCCAGCACCTCCGGCGTCATCCTCGAAGGCAATCGAAGTCAAGCCAGGCGTGTTCCGCTCAACGAGCTCAACCAGCATCTTCATCACGAAGAAGTAGCGCTTAAGCCGCGCAGGGTCTGCCTGTCACTCTGGCCTGAACGATCAGTTTACTTCGCGAGTCCTCGTCACCCGCCGCACATCAGTCGAGCCGCTTCGATCAGATAGAATCGAAAGGTTCCCTGCAGACTGAACATGACTCACATTGGTAAATCCGTCATCTTCGACGGCGAGCTCACCTCGAACGAGGACCTGCACTTCGATGGCACGCTGAAGGGCCACCTGCACGTGCGCGATGCCACCCTTACCATTGGCGACGGCGCCACGGTCGAGGCCGACATCCGTGCGAAACACGTGATCGTGCAAGGCACCGTGCAGGGCTCGATTGCCGCGGCTGAACGTATCGAGTTGACTGCGAACTCGAAAGTCAGCGGCAGTCTCAGCGCCGAGCGCGTGGTGATTGCCGACGGGGCTCGCTTCACCGGCAGCGTGGACATGGGCCGCCGTACGATCGCCAGCAAGATGGCGCAATTCAAGGCCGGTCAGACGGCGGCACGCGCCTAGACTGGATGCATCCCGACCTCACCCACCTGCAGCGCCTCGAGGAGCTCGACGCGCTGCTCGCAGAGTCCAGCGATCGGCCGCTGCTGCTCTTCAAGCACAGCCTCTCGTGCGGCACGAGCTACGAGGCGCTCGACGAGTTGATCGATCACCTCAATGAGGAGCGCCTGCCGGCGCGCTACGCGATGATCACGGTGCAAACGCATCGTGAGCTCTCCACCGCGGTCGCCAAGCGCCTGGGCGTCCGGCACGAGACGCCCCAGGCGCTGCTCATCCACGAAGGGCGCGTCGTCTGGAGCGCCTCACACTTCCGTGTGACCGGCGGCGCGCTCGAGACCGCGATCAAGGCGCAGATCCGATCTATTTCTTGATCCCGACGTTCTTCATCGACTCGAGCTTGGCCAGATCGAGCGCTGACACCGCGGCTCTGAGTGCATCCACATCAAGCGTGCCGCTCTTCGCGGAGACCATGAAGCGTTCGCCGATCACCACCGCGAACTCATCGTCGCCGTTCTTCGAGCTCTCCATGTGGGTCAGACGGCCATCGACCTTCTGCGTACGGCTATAGCCGTCGGCACTCTCCCGCTCTTCTTGCACGCCCGTCCACGAGGCAAGCCCCATGAGGCCGCTCACACCACCGGTGTCGGTGATCTCGAGCCGCACCTCGCGATTAGCGCCGTCACCATACGTCGCCTCCGCCCTCGACACCATGATCGCGCCGATGCCGTTCTTTTCCGCGTTGGTGCTCGTTCGTGGCAGGCCGGCAAATGTGTCCGGTACCAGTGGCTTCAGCAGGGTGATGTCGAGAGGATCGACGCGCGCACCTCCACCGAGCAGCGTACTGAGCCCCTCCAATCCGGCGGCCACCTGGCCGGCCTGGTCGCCCGCCTTTTCTGCCGCGGCAGCCTTGTCTGCGCTTTTCTCGAGCGCCTTGCCAAGCTGCTCCAACTTCCCGAGAGCACTATTCGGATCCACCGCCACACTCGATGCAGATGCGGCGCCGGTCACTCCGGCCAGGCCTCCGGCTCCGATCCGGCCCGCGATGAGCGTGGCCCCGACCGTCGACATGATCACCGACACGACCACCGCGCTGATCACGACGACGACCGCGTAGCCCACGGCCTTATCAGCCGGACACTTCATCAATCGCGGAAGCCCGAGATAGAGCAGATACATCCCGTACAGGCCGCCGAGCAACGCCAGGATCGCCAGCGCCGGAATGATCTGCAAGACACCGGCGACCCAGGCGGGAGTGAACGAGTACGCCGCCACCTTGAATGCCTGGGCGCTGTTTTTCTGAGCCCCGAACGTCGGAGCGAGCGCGTCGATGATCAGCGCAATCACGACGACGCCGATGACCGCCGTCACGATGCTGAACACCGCCATCCCGAGGCCGGTCGCCAGCGGCACGCGGTAAGTCCCGACGTACGGCAACGTGTGGCCGATCAGCGAACCGCCGATGAACCCGGCAACCGCGGCGACAGCTGCAAGCGGCAGCACGTACTGGGTAATTAGACCCGCCGCCGGCGTACTTTCTTCGGCAATGACCGACCATTCACTCTGAGGATTGAGGCAGATCTTCTTTGCGCGCCCGATCAGGTCCATACACACTCCACAGCGGCGAAGCCGCGTCTTCCAATGTTTCCGATGGACGCCAGAGTCTACATCCTGCGACGCGCAATGACGCTCGCAATCATTCGTCCGTCGTAATCGCCTTCGCGACTCGCCAGCACCTCCAGGGACGTACCGAGCTCCAGCAGCTCACCGGCTTCCAGCAGAAAGTCAGGGTTGGTCGGCTTGCCGCGCGCCGCCTGCGCGCGGGTGAACGTCTCGTAGACCAGCAGCCCACCAGGTGCGACGGCCTCGATCAGCGCTGGAAAGAGCGGCCGATGGAGATAGTGGACGACGACGATGACGTCGAACGCGGAGCCGCGGAAGGGATGCTCTCCGCTCTCGAGATCGCGGACTTCGGCCACGCAGCGGCAGTTGGCGCTCGGTCGCGGCCTCGTTCAACTCACGTATCGTGTCAGCATCACGATCGACAGCGAGCGTCGTCAGCCCGCGCTCCGCGAGCCACAGCGCGTGACGCCCGCGTCCGCTGGCGACGTCGAGCGCGCGCCCCTCACGCGGTAGCCATCCGGCATGCTGCACGAGCCATGATGCCGGTAAGTTCATGAGAGCGCCTTTGCAACCGCGTGTCCGGCCACCCAGCCGGATGACCACGCCCACTGAAAATTGAAGCCGCCCAATCGCCCGTCCACGTCGAGAATCTCCCCGACCAGATACAGCCCGGGACACACTGCGCGACTGCATCGTCGCCGAATCGATCTCGTCGAGCGGAATGCCACCGGCCGTGACTTCAGCGTATCCATAGCCGCGACTGTCGACGCACCGCCACGGGCGTTTCGACGAGCGCGCGCACCAGCCGTCGGCGATCGTCGCGCGCCACATGCGCCATCGTCACATCCGCTCCGATTCCCGCGGCGTCGAGCCACGCCTCAGCCACAGCCGACGGCACCTGCGTCGCGAGGATCGTCGCGACCTGCGCACGCGGACGCTCGCGCTCCTGCTCGAGCCACCATGTCTCGAGTGACTCGAAGGTCTCGCCCGGGGACGAGATTCACCAGCACGTCGACGCTCGCGCCATCGAGCGTCGCGCGATGCCAGTGGCGCGACATGTTCAACACCACCGGACCGCTCATACCGAAGTGGGTCCAGAGCAGCGAGCCGTCGAGACGCGTCGCGACGCGGCCGTTGACGCGCAGGCTGAGGATCGCGCGGTGCGAGACGCCCGCGAGCGACGCGTGGCGACCGCCGTCGAGCACGAGCGGCGCCAGTGCGGGGGTCGTGTCGACGTAGCCGTGACCGAGACCGACGCACGAGGTCGTAGCCAGCGCCATCGCTGCCGGTCTTCGGGAGCGAGCGTCCGCCGGTGGCAATGACGACCGTGCGTGCGCTGACGACGTTCCGGCCCCGACGCAGAATCCCGAACCTCCCGCCATCATTGCGCAGCGTCTGTCACGCGATGATTGGTGTCGATCGCGATACCCAGGCGTGCGGCCTCATTGAGCAGCGCATCGAGCACCGTGCGCGACGTATTCGTGTCCGGAAACAGCTTGCCGTCTTCTTCTTCGTGCAGGCGGACACCCAGCTCCTCGAAGAAGTGCCGCGGCGCGTTCGGCTGGAAATGCGCGCAGCACGTTGCGGACCACGCGCGACGAGCCGCCCCAGAAGTCGCGCTCGGTGACCTCGCGATTGGTGACGTTGCAGCGCGAGCCGCCGCTGACCAGAATCTTGGCGCCGACGCGGCGTGCGCCGTCGAGGCACCGCACGCGCAGATGCGGCGCGGCGCGGGCAGCGAAGATCGCCGTCGCCAGGCCCGCTGCCCCTGCGCCGACAATCACGACATCAACATCATGCGAAGACACGCGATGTCGTTTGGAAGTTGGGATCTGGGAGTCGGCAGTTCAGAATACCCGAGATGGCAGACGCGGCCACCAGGCCAGCCACTCTGTACGGCGACATCATCGGCGGCATCACCACGTTCTTCACGATGGCCTACATCGTGGTGGTCAATCCCTCGATCCTCTCGACACCGGGCACCGGCATGCCCTTCACCGGCGCGATGACCGCGACGGTGCTGATCGCGTTCAGCATGACGCTGCTCATGGGCCTCTACGCGCGGCTGCCCTTCGCCGTCGCGCCGGGCATGGGCCTGAACGCGTTCTTCGCCTTCACCGATCGTGCTGCAGCAGCAGGTGCCGTGGCAGACGGCGCTCGGGCATGGTGTTCTGGGCCGGCGTGCTGTTCCTGCTGGTCTCGGCGACGCCGCTGCGCGAGGCGATCGCGCTGGCGATCCCGCCGGGCCTGCGCCTGGCCGCGGCCGCGGGCATCGGCCTGCTGCTGACGCTCATCGGGCTGCGCAACGCCGGACTCGATCGAGGCCGATCCCGGCGACGCTGCTGCGCCTGGGCACGCTCGATCACCGCGCCGCGTTCCTGCTCGTCGGCGTGCTCGTGGCGGTCATGCTTCAGCGCCGCAACAACCCGCTCGCCTACCTGGCCTCCATCGTGCTCGGTCACCGCCGGCGCGTGGACCCTCGGCTACGCGCTGCCGCCCGAACGCGTCGTCAGCGCGCCTGACTTCTCGTCGGCGTTCCTGAAGCTCGACATCGTGGGCGCGCTGCAGCTCGCGCTGCTGCCGGCCATCGTGTCGATCCTGTTCACCGATCTCTTCGACTCGCTCTCGACGTTCATCGGCGTCGCCAGCGCGTCGGGCCTGACCGAGCCGGACGGACGCCCGCTCAATCTCAAACGCGGCCTGATCGTGGACGCGTTCGCCACGCTCGGCGCCGGCCTGGCCGGCACGTCGTCGGGCACGGCCTACGTCGAGAGCATCGCCGGCATCCGCATGGGCGGCCGCACCGGCCGCGCGTCGGTGGTGACCGCGCTGTGCTTTCTGCCGTGCTTCTTCATCGGCCCGCTGGCGGCGGCCGTGCCTGGCTACGCGACCGCTGCCGTGCTGGTGCTCGTCGGGCTGTCGATGTTCCAGTCGGTGACGACGCTGGACTTCGCGTCGCTCGAGGACAGCCTGCCGGCCTTCGTGACCATCGTGCTGATCCCGCTGACGCTGTCGATCACGCAGGGCATCCTGTGGGGCTTCCTGCTTCACGCGCTGCTCTACGCGGTCGTCGGCCGAGCGCGAGAGGTGGGCCGGGTGCTGTGGGCGCTCGCAGTGTTGTCAGCGGGACTACTGTTGATCGCGCGCTAGATCCAGCTTAGCGGAGTCTGGGCCGTTGGAAGCCGGACCTACGTACGAATCTTTCCGGCGCGCCAGTCGCTGCGCTGCACCGCCTCGGGGTTGTCGTGGCGGAACGAGCCGAAGACGAGTCCGGCCACTCCAGGCGTCGCGGACAGACAGGCTTCCATCCTCAGCGCGACCGCTCGCACCACTGTCGCGCGACGAACAGCTCCACGGCGCTGCTCGGCGATGCGCGGGCGCATACGTCGATGACAGGTGTTCGACGAGTGGCGGCATTCCGGTGCCATCGAGATAGTTCTGCACGTAGCCCGTGCCGCGATGCATCGGCCACAGCTGATGCCACATCGACGGGCACTGCGACGAGTTCTGATCGATGACGAGACGATCGACGAGGTCGAGGCGCACCCAGTCGCGCCACGGCAGCGTCGTGTTGCCGAGCGGCGGGCCCAGCACGTCGCCGCGGGCGCAACCGATCGCCAGACCGCTTGCCGATGCGTCCGAGTGCGATGCGCAGCTCGCTCACCAGCGCCGTCAGATACGACCCGAGCAAGTCGCGCCACGCCTGGATGTCGAACGACTCGCGCGTGACGTCGACGCCGTAGCGCTCGAGAAAGTCACGCCGCGCGGGCTCGTTGAATCCGAACTGGTCGGCGGTGTCGGCCGGCCGCGACTGTGATCGCAGGCACACGAACAAGCCCGTCGAACTCCGTCGGCTCGATGAGACGCATCCATCGATCGACGAACGCACGACGCGCCTCGGGATACGACAGCGAGACCACGCCCTCCTGCCGCTCGCGTCCGGCGCGATCGACACCAGCCACTGCGGATGATCGCGCGTCAAGATCGCTCTGCCACGCGACGTGCTGCCCGTGCATCTCGTTGTGATAGCTGACGCGACGCACGTGCTCGCAGATGCCAGCGGCCATCCCTCATCGAACACGGTCACGTAGAGCCACGGCGACAGTCCCGCCTCGCGAGCCATCGCCGGCACGATCGTGAAGTCGTCCCAGCCGAGACGTCCGCGCTGCCGTCTCCGACGGGATGACGGTAGCCGGGAGCCGCCGCAGTACGTGCCTGGAATGCGCGAGCGCAGCATCCGCCAGTGCAGGGCGCCGGCGCCAAGCTCGTCCCGCCACACCGGCAGCCGGCGCCGCAGCTTCTCGGGCGTGTCGAGCCGGCCGTCGCCCTCGCCGAACGAGAGGTGATCGCCCCACGAGACGCTGACGATATTCATCGTTCGAATCGTTCGGATCGTTCGAGTCGTTCGGGGATCGTTCGACTCGGAGCGCGCAGTTCGTCGCGACCGGGCATGTCGCGAGGATGACCAGAAGGCGCTGTCTTGCGGCTGCCGCGGACAGACGTATCGCGCGTCCTGGGCCGTGTCGTCCCGACGATCGTCGCCCGCGGATCTGACTGCGCTCGTCAGGAGCATACGCCGGACGCCACGGTCGTGATGCCCGGACGCGAAAACGTCCGACCGAATGAACGTGAACGACCCGAACGATCCGAACGAGTCGAACGTTCACGGACGGGATGACCGAACGATCCGAACTGATCCCGACGGTGCTGTGGCGCATGACGCGCGGCCGCTCGTGGCGCATGCGACGATCTTCCCGGCGACGCTCAACAACACCGTCACGTGGTTCTTCGACGGCGTGATGGATCGGGCCGAGCAGTACGACTCGATCGAGCTGGCGATGGCCAGAGCCGACGAGATCCGCGGCATCCTGCTGCGGGACGGGTGGAAGGAAGCCTGATCCGAGGCTGTCGTTCCACGTCTATGATCATCGAGAGTGCCAACAGCCAAGCTTCACAGAACCGTCGGCGTGCGCGTCGGCCGCGTCCAGGTCGGCGGCGGCGCGCCGGTCGTCGTCCAGTCGATGACGATGACCGATACGGCCGACGCGGCGGCCACGGCACAACAGTGCATCGAGCTGGCCGAAGCCGGATCGGAGCTGGTGCGCGTCACCGTGAACCTGCCGGAAGCGGCGGCCGCGGTCCCCGAGATCAAGCAGCGGATGCTCGACGCCGGCTGCACGGCGCCGCTCATCGGCGACTTCCACTACAACGGCCATCTGCTGCTGACGCGCTTTCCGGACTGCGCGGCGGCGCTCGACAAGTACCGCATCAACCCCGGCAACGTCGGCACCGGCCGGCGGCGCGACGAGCAGTTCTCCACGATCTGCAAGGTGGCGATCGACCACGGCAAGCCGGTGCGCATCGGCGTCAACGGCGGCTCGCTCAACCAGGAGCTCGTCGTCGCCAAGATGGAGGAGAACACCACGCGCAATCTGGGCAGGACCTCGGAAGAGATCCTCAACGAGTGCATGGTGATCTCGGCGATCGAGTCCACGGCGCTCGCGATCGAGACCGGACTGCGGAAGGACCAGATCATCATCTCGTGCAAGGTGTCGCGCCCGCGCGATCTGATCGCGATCTACCGCGACCTCGCGCGCAAGACCGATCAGCCGCTGCACCTCGGGCTGACCGAGGCGGGCATGGGGACGAAGGGCCTGGTCTGGTCCGCATCGGCCATCGGCATCCTGCTCAACGAAGGCATCGGCGACACCATCCGCGTGTCGCTGACGCCGCGCCCCGGCGGCGATCGGCGCGAAGAGGTCTACGCCGCGTGCGAGCTGCTGCAGTCGCTCGGGCTCCGCGCGTTCGCGCCGAGCGTCACCGCCTGCCCGGGCTGCGGCCGCACCACGAGCAGCACGTTCCAGGAGCTGGCCGAGCGCACGCAGGACTACATTCGCGCGCAGATGCCGACCTGGAAGCGCACCTACGAGGGCGTCGAGACCCTCACCCTCGCGGTCATGGGCTGCGTCGTCAACGGGCCGGGCGAATCGAAGGCCGCGAACATCGGCATCAGCCTGCCGGGCACCGGCGAGGCGCCGAACTGCCCGGTCTTCATCGACGGCGAACACTTCACCACGCTGCGCGGCACCTACGACGAGCTCGCCGAAGGCTTCCGCGCGCTGGTCGACAACTACGTCGCCACGCGTTACGCCAAGCGCTAGATCGTTCGGATCGTTCGAACGTTGGCGTTCGGACGTTCGGAACGTTCGAACCGTTCGGCGTCAACTCGGTCGGCGTTGGAGTTATTGCAACGCCCGTCGTGGCACCCCCTTGGATCGCCGCCATTTCGCACCGGCACGGTGCCTGCTACTTCCGGTGGCATGTCGCGAGCGAAGAGTTACGCGGCAGCGCGACAGCGCGTATCGAGGTCTGGAAAGCGCTGAGGCGTCGCAGGGAATCAGCGAGATTGGACGCGCGGAGCGCGGCCGACGCGAGCGTCCAGCGGCAGAGTGTGGCCGTCCGAACGCTTTCCGGCGTGCCGAGAAGCTTCGCGGAGCGAGATGTGACCGCCGACGTCGAACGATCCGACGTCACGAACGTCGCGATCGATCGCTCCGGTGATCAGCCGTGCGCCGCGCTGGAACGTCAGAAACGCGATCGCCCATTCGAAGAGCACGACGACGCGATTGCGGAAGCCGATCAGCATGACGATGTGGAGGAAGAGCCAGGCGAGCCAGCCGATGAGGCCGGCTGAAGCGTGCCCACGGGAGGTCGGCGATCGCGGAGAGGCGGCCGACGATCGCCATGTTGCCCGAGATTGCGATAGACGAACGGCAGCGAGGGTTGCCCGCGCTCGTGACGCAGGATGTTCTTCGCCGCATGCGCCGCGCCCTGCATCGCCGTCTGCGCGACGCCGGGAAGCAGCTTGCCGCCCTGGTGCAGAAAGGCCGCGGCATCCCCGACGACGAAGACCTCGGGATGTCCGGGAATCGAAAGATCGGGCTCGACCAGGACGCGGCCGGCGCGATCGAGCGGGGCGCCGAGTGTTGCCACCAGCGGCGAGGCGGCGACGCCGGCTGCCCACACGATCGTTCCCGCATCGAGTCGCTCGTTGCCGAGCATCACGCCGTGCGCATCGATGTGCGTCACCGCCACGCCTTCGCGGATCTCGACGCCGAGCCGCGTCAGCGACGCACGGGCGGCGGCCTGGAGGCTCCTCCGGGAAGGTGGCCAGAATCCGGCTCGCCTCGACGAGCACGATGCGCGCGCGCGACGTGTCGATCGAGCGGAACTCGTCGCGCAGCGTCTGGCGGGCAATCTCGGCCAGCGTGCCGGCGAGCTCAACGCCGGTCGGTCCGCCGCCAACGAGCACGAACGTGAGCAGCTCGCGCTGGCGCGCCGGATCGGTTTCGCGCTCCGCCTGCTCGAACGCAATCAGAATGCGCCGCCGGATCGTGATGGCGTCCTCGAGCGTCTTGAGTCCCGGCGCGTACTGGCTCCCACTCCTCGTGACCGAAATAGGCGTGGCTCGAGCCGCTGGCGACGATCAGATAGTCGTAGTCGAGCGCGCCGCCGTCGGCCAGCTCGACCCGTCGCGCGGCGACATCCACGCGCGTTGCCTCGCCGAGCAGCACGCGCACGTTCCGGCGCCCGGCGCAGGATCCACCGGATCGGCGCAGCGATGTCGCCGGGCGAGAGCGTCGCCGTGGCGACCTGATACAGCAGTGGTTGAAAGACGTGATGATTGCGCCGATCGAGCAGCGTGACCTGCACATCGGTGTTCCGAAGCGCCTTCGCAGCCGAGAGTCCGCCGAATCCGCCGCCGACGATCACCACATGTGGGCGTGACACGACTGATAATGCCCAATGCGCAATGCTCAACGGCCCAGCATCCGTTGGGCATTCGGCATTGAGCACTGAGCATTGTGCCTTGATTACACTAGGAACGTGAAGACAGCCCCGCCACTGACTGCTGAGCACGTCGTGGACACGGTGTGCCCGCTCGATTGTCCCGACGCGTGCAGCCTGGACGTCACGCTGCAGGATGGACGGATCACGAGCATCGACGGCTCGCCGCCAACACCGTGACCAACGGCTACATCTGCGCCAAGGTGCGTCGCTTCACCGAGCGTGTGTACGGAAGCGACCGTCTGCTCTACCCCGCGATCCGCAGAGGACCGAAAGGACTACGGACTCTTCGAGCGCGCCTCGTGGGACGATGCGATGGCGCTCATCGCGCAACGGCTGGAGGAAGCGCGGGAGACGTGGGGTGGCGAATCGATCCTGCCCTACTCCTACGGCGGATCGAACGGCCTGCTGACGCAGGACACGAGCGACGCCACGTTGTTCCGTCGGCTCGGTGCCTCGCGGCTCGCGCGCACGGTCTGCGCCGCGCCGACCGGCGCGGCCAACGAAGCGCTCTACGGCAAGATGCCGTCGATCACCTACGAGGACTATCCCGCGGCGCGTCTCATCATCATGTGGGGCGTGAACCCGTCGGCATCCGGCATCCACCTCGTGCCGTACATTCGCGAGGCGCAGCGCAACGGCGCCACGCTCATCGTCATCGATCCGCGGACGACGGCGCTCGCCAAGCAGGCCGACATTCACCTGGCCATCAGACCAGGGACGGACCTGCCCGTCGCGCTCTCGATTCACCGGTTCCTCTTCGAGGAGGGCCTGGCGGATCGCGCAGTTCCTCGACGCGCACACGCGCCACGCCGAGCAGCTGCGCGCCAAAGCCCTCCCGTGGACGTTCGAACGCGCCGCGGCCGAAGCCGGCGTGTCCGCCGCCGCACTCGAGATGGTGGCCCGGCGGTACGCGGAGGCGAGCCCGCGCTCATCCGATGCGGCTGGGGACAGGAGCGCAACCGCAACGGCGGCAACTCGTCGCCTGGCGATCCTGGCGCTGCCGGCGGTGGCCGGAAAGTTCGGCGTCCGCGGCGGCGGCTACGCGATGAGCAACACCGCGGCATGGGGCATCGAGCGCACCTGGATCGGCGCGCAGGAGCCCGCGACTCGCCTCGATCAACATGAACCAGCTCGGACGTGCGCTCACCGAGCTCGATCCGCCGGTTCGAGTGCTGTTCGTCTACAACTCGAACGCAGCGGTGACGTCACCGGATCAGCAGCGCATCATTCGCGGGCTCGAGCGTGACGATCTCTTCACCGTGGTCTTCGAGCAGGTGATGACCGACACCGCGCGCTACGCGGACGTGATCCTGCCGGCGACGACATTCCTCGAGGGCTACGACCTGGTTCGCGGCTACGGTCCGATCAGCCTGCGACTAGGCAAGCCGGTGATCGAAGCCGTCGGCGAGGCACGGCCCAACGCCGATGTCTTCGGCGAGCTGCTGCACCGGCTCGATCTCGCTCGAGCCCGCCGATCCCGACGGAGAGCTCGAAGAGATGCTGCACGTGATCGCGCGTCTGCCCGGCTCGTCGGGAGACGAGCTCAGTCGAGCATGGCGCAGCGATCCCGATGGCCGGTGGCCGCCCGATTCAGTTCGTCGACGTGCACCCGACGAACACCCGACCGCAAGGTCGATCTGTTTCCCGAGCACCTGGACGCCCAGATCGCCCGCCGGCTTGTACGGCTATCAGCCGGATCCGGCGACGAACGAGTTTCCCCTTGCGCTGATTTCACCCGCCAGCGAGCGCACGATCAGTTCGACGCTCAGTGAGTTGCCGCGGCCCGAAGTCCGACTGCTGATGCATCCCGAGGATGCCGCAGTCCGTGGACTTGAGCGACGGTGACGAGGTCCGCATCTTCAATGCACTGGGGGAAGTGCGATGCGGCCTGCAGGTTGGCACATGGGTCCGGCCAGGAACGGTGGTGCTTGCCGAAGGGACTGTGGCGGAAGCACACAGCCAACGGGTACACCGCGAATGCCCTGGCCCCCGACTCGCTGACCGATCTGGGCGGCGGCGCGTGCTTCAACGACGCCCGCGTCGACGTGCGACCGGTCAGCGAATCGGGAATCTCGTCGGCAGACGGCCAAAGTTCTGGCCGCGCGGGCTAAAGGTCAGTCCACGCGGCGAACCATACCCGGCGGCGGAGCTTCATGTCCTGAAGCTCGACGCGGGAATGGGTACGAGCCGACCACGACCACCACGGCTGCTCTGACCACCCTTGCGGCCAGCCGCACGTGCCTCGTCCGGCGTCCACTCGTGAGCCGTCCCCTTTTCGTGGGCGGCGCGACCACCCTTACTGGCGATCTCGCGCTGCTTCTCGCGACTCATTGAAGCAAATCCGCGACGTTCTTTGCGCGCTCCGTCCACAGTACCCTCCTGAGTGATTCGGTCCCCATGCGCGACAAATTCCGAAGTCGCGCATTATTTCGCCTGTTCTCCTGAAGTTCAAGCTTGTGCCAGGATTGTGATTACCAGCTCATCCACAAGAGCGCGGCTGAAAAATCAGGCGCTAAACAGGCCGGGTCTCCGAAGGTGCTCAACCGCCTCGTGTGACGCGGAATCCGACAGACGAGGTTCCCGGTTGTGTAAATCGGTTCTTGTATAGCGCAATTTCGCGTCCCAGGAGTGTGGAGGTAACATGCCGTTTTATGGACGATTGCGCTGCACCCGTTCCCGATCGTCCGGTCGGAAACACCAGTGGCCGCACGGTGCACTGCGTGAAGTTTCAAAAGGATCTGCCCGCCCTCGACACGCCGCCGTGGCCAGGGGACACTCGGACAACGGATCTACGACAGCGTATCCGCGCAGGCCTGGAAGTTGTGGGAAGAGCGGCAGAAGATGATTCTCAATGAGTACCGTCTGATGCCGTGGCAGAAGGAAGCCCAGGAGACTGATCGCGCAGGCACATGGAAGATTTCTTCTTTGGTGCCGGCGCCGCGCTGCCTCCGGGCTTCGTCCCGCAGCAAGCCAAGTAGATCAGCTGGCGAGGCGCAGCTCGATTTCGCGCTCGATATCGAAAGTGAGCGCCGCGTGCGCGGCGCGGAGCGTCTGCTCCACGCGCGCGGGATCGTTCCCGCTGGCGAAGATGAATCCGAGATAGCTGCGGCCTTCCGGAAGCGGCAGCAGGAGTTCGTCCGCCTTCGCGGTGATGCGGACGTCGTCGATGCCGGAAACGAGCGGAAGCCTCGTTCACACCTTGCACACCGCGATACACGCCGCGCCGTCGGAATCGGAATCATCATCACGCCCGAGGCGTCGGTCGATGGCGTCCACGGCGGATATCTTCACCAAGCGAGTGTCGAAGAAGCACCTCCTCGAAGGGAACTCGCGAGTCCTTCGGCGTTTGGAACCGCACGGCGCGGGCACAGAGGCCACCAATCGGGCGAGCCGCGACCTCGAGCACGTAGACGCCCTTGGTGTTCACGCGACACTCGGCGTGTATCGGACCGTGTCGCAGACCGAGGGCCCGGGCCGCCGCGGCCACCTGGTCTACGATGGCCTGCTGGACGACCTGAGACGCGCGCGAGGGCGTAACGTAGATGGTTTCCTCGAAGAAAGGGCCAACGAGAGGATCCGGCTTGTCGAAGATGACGAAGGCCCGTGAAGACGCCCTCGGTCATCACGCCCTCGATCGCGAACTCGTTGCCCGGGATGTAGGACTCGACGAGCGCGCGGCCGTGGACCTCGTCACGCTCGCTCGAGGATGTCGGGCGACTTCAGCAGACGCGTGAGGCGCTCGAAGGCCCAGACGAAGTCGCTGGGCCGATCCACCCGCATCACTCCGCGGCTACCCGCGAGAGCTAGCGGTTTGAGGACGGCGGGATAGATGCATCGCTCGGCGAGGGCAGCCGGATCGTCGGTCATCGAGACGTCGAAGAATGCCGGCGTCAGGAGACCCGCCGGCCTCGAATGCACGCCGGCTCGCGAGCTTGTTGCGGCTGACGCGGACGGCGTCGGGGGGATTGCCGGGAAGCCCGAGCGCGTGCGCGACACGGGCGCCGAGGACGGCCGGTCGGTCGCCAACGGCGATGATGCCGTCGATGGGCGCGGGTGCGGCTCGCGGTCGAGGATCGCCTCGAGCGACTGCGCGTCGTCCCAGAAGCGCACCGGAATGGCGTGATCCGACCAGGGATCATCGAGCTGATCGCAGCGATCGCTGGCGAACACCAGTTCGCACGCCCAGCCTCTCCGCAGCTTCGCCAAACGATCGAATCTGATAGCCGGTCGTCGTGGCCAGAAGCAGGACGCGCTTCATACCAGGTCGGTCTGCTCCGGTCCCGGCTCCGCGCAGCAGTACCACGCCTCGGTCATATAGGGTGGGGTCAGGCGTGGGGTCAGACGCGGGGTCTGACCCCCTGCCGAGTACGAGGTCCGACCCCCTACCGAGTACGCGATTTCCGCGATGCGCGGCGAACGCCTGGGCCCGCGGAATCTGCATACCGGCGATGCGCATGACCGCAGTCTGCAGGGCGTCCACACGCGCATCGCGGTGACGCCAGGGCCACGTCAGCGACGAGGGATCGAACGGCGCGACGAGATCTCTGATATCAGGCAGTTCGAGCAGCTTCGACTCCGCGGTCACGAGCAGACGGATCGCCAGCTGAATCGGCGCCACGGACTCAATCAGCTCCAGACGCTCGAATCTCGTCGATCAGATCGACATAGCCGTCGACCGTCGTCCACGGCGTGAACGGAACGAACGTCGGCGTGAGCGCGACGCCGGCCTCGCGGCACAGCTCGACGGCGCGCTCGAAATCTGCCCGCGTGTGCCCCTTCTGCAGCTTGGCGAGCACGTCGTCGTCGATGGACTCGACGGCGCTGGTGATGAAGAGACAGCCCGTGCTCTTCAGCAGCGGCAACAGATCGGCGTGCGTGAGCAGATGCTCGATCTTGATCGTCACGTCGTAGGTGAGCTGCGGGAACTCTGCCGAGAGACGCTCCACGAGGCGACGCGCATGCGTCGGGCCGTTGAAGAAATCCGGGTCGCCAAACGTGATGTGCTCGGCGCGGGCGGCGACGTGCGCGCGAATGTCCTGCATCACGACGTCGATCGGCACCGCCTTGAAGCGCCCCTGATACACCGGCACGATCGGACAGTGCCGGCACAGATGCTTGCACCCGCGCGTCGCGTCGGTGCTGCCAACCACCCGACGCGTGCCATCGGGCATCTGGAGCATCGCATAGCGCGACAGCGGGAGCAGCGTCGAGCGGTCCGGTTGAACGAACGTTGCCGTTGGACGAGTTGGGCGTTGACCAGCCTCACCAGTTCCTGCTCGGCGTCAGCGCCCAGCACGCGCGCCCCGCGCTCCTCGAGCCATACGCGATTGAGCGGCGCGTACAAGCCCGTACGCGGCCAGCTGTGCGTCCGGGTTGACCGACCGCACCCGCTGCAGCAGCGGTGCTGCCAACCGCGTCGCCGTGTGCATGGGCAGATAGAACGCCACCAGAGACTGCTGCGCGAATGTGCTCATCGTTGAGCGGCTCGCGCGACGTGTCCACACAGTCCACGTCCACGCCGGCCTGGCGCAATGACGCAGCCGGGGAGGCCAGGCCAAGCGGCTGGCGGCCGAGGTCATACGTCGAAATCAATAGAGCCCGCACGGCTTCATTGTTCCAGCGCGCCCCCGAGGGAAGCTGCCGCACGTCAACGAACCGCGGCGAGTTCCTGCTCGGTGGGTGCGGGTGTGGCGAGACTCACGATGACCAGCGCGAGCACCGACCCGGCAAACGCCGGATACACCGTCGGCATTTCAAACAGGTAGTGCCCTCCGGCGCTTCGGGCGTAAATCTCCCAGCCGAGCGTCAGGATCATCCCGGTGGCAATCGAGGCCACGCCGCCTGCGCGCGTGGCACGTCGCCAGAAGAACGCGGCGAGCAGCGCCGGCGTGATCGCCGCGCCGTACATGGTGTAGGCCCAGAGCGCCATCTGAAGAATTGTCGAGAAGAACCGCAGCGCGACGAATCCGACGATGCCAAGCAGCACGACCAGGATCCTCGTCCAGAGCAGGATCTGCCGATCGGATGCTCTGGGATTGAAGTACCGCTGGTAGACATCGCTCACAGGGCGCTCGCCGGGGTCAGCAGAAAGCTGTTCGCCGTCGAGATGATGATCGCCGCTGCTCCGCATATCAGGGCGATGCCGAGGATGCCGGGCAGCCCGTCAACGGCCACGCGCATCACGATCGCCTCGGAATCTGTCGTGCTGAGGCCGGGAAAGGAGATGCTGCCAAATGCGCCGACGGCGGCGATGCACGTCTCGACGACAATCGTTCCAATGATCCAGCCAATCACCGCTGTCCGCGCCGCGCGCTCGTTCTTCGCCGAAAAGAACTTCTGATACATGTTGGCTTCGCCCATCAGCAGGAGCATCGTGGGCAGAAACAGCGCTCCGGCATCGAGCCACGGATCGAGCGTGCCAAAGATCGCGATCTGATCGGGGCGCAGCGCGCCAAGCGACTCGCCCGGCCCACCGAGCTGGAACACCATGAAGACGACGGCCGCGCCAACGCCGATGAGCATCATCAGGCCGTTGCCGACGTCCAGATAGGCGACCGACAGCATTCCGGCCAGCGCCGTGAACGCGATGCAGAACACCGCCGTCATCAGAGCGCCAGTGCCGACGTCGATCGGCGCGATGAGATTGAGCAGTCGGCCTCCCCCGCGGAATTGATAGGCCGCGATGGTGGTGTAGGCGATCGCCATGACAATCGTGCCGAGCAGCCGCGCGGTTTGACCGTAGCGGAGCTCGAGAATGTCCGGCATCGTGAATTTCTCGATGCGACGGACGCGATGCGCTAGAAAGAACACGAGCGCAATGCCCACCCACGCACCGGCGGATTGCCAGAGCGACGCGAACCCGGCGCGATAGGCGTTTCCCGCGCCGCCGAAGAGACTGCCGGATCCCACCCACGTCGAAAGCAGCGTGAACACGAGGACCGAGGCCGGAAGGGTCCGGCCGGCGACCAGGAAATCCTCGCCGGTCTTGACGCGCCGCGATTGCCAGAGTCCAACAACGACGAGCACGCCGAGGTAGATCAGAACGGAAGTCAGGTGCATGGGCGGTGGTAGTGTATCCCCGTGGCACTCGAGAAATACAAAGCCAAGCGCGACTTCACCAAGTCGCCCGAGCCCGCCGGCACGAAGATCGCCAAGTCGCCGTCCGGCCGGCAGCCGCGATTCTTCTGCGTGCAGAAGCACCTGGCCAGTCACCTTCATTACGACTTCCGCATCGAGCACAACGGCGTGCTGCTGTCGTGGGCGGTCCCGAAGGGCCCGTCGCTCGATCCCTCGATCAAGCGGCTGGCGATGCACGTCGAGGATCACCCGATCGACTACGGCGAATTCGAGGGTGTCATCCCCTCCGGCTACGGCGCCGGCATCGTCATGCTCTGGGACCGCGGCACGTGGACGCCTGAGACCGACGATGTCGAAGCGTCGCTGAAGAAGGGCGATCTCAAGTTCACGCTCGACGGATACAAGCTGAAGGGATCGTGGGTGCTGGTCCGCACCAAGGGGCGCTACGCCGGTGGATCGGCGAGGGCGGCGACCCCTGGCTGCTCATCAAGCACCGCGACGACTGGTCGGGGCCGATCGACATCGCCGAATTCGCGCCGCTGAGCGTCAAGAGCGAGGGCGACTTCGCCGACATCCTGTCGCAGGACGATCCGGACGTGTGGCGATCGAACCGGCCTGCCAAGGGCGGCGAGACCGGTGCGATGTTCGAGCGGATCGTCAAACGCGCGCTGGAGCTTCGCGCCGCGCCGTCGAAACCGGCAGCCGCGGCCAGGACGGCGGCAAAGCCTCGCGCGCGAAATCCGCAGCGACGCCTCGCGCCGCCGCAAAGAAAGCCACGGTCAGCGCGACACGAGGGAAGAAGCGCTAGCACGAGCGACGCATGCAGCCTGCCCGCCGGAGCCTGGCGAAGGCGGGTCGCCCCTACCGTCAACCACCCACCGACGGATCGAGCACGCGCATGATCGCGGCGGCGATGCGGCGCCATTCGCCCTCCTCGCGCACGAGCTCTTTCCTGCCGGTCCGGGTCAGCGTGTAGAACCGCGCCTTCCGGTTGTTCTCCGACGTGCCCCAGTCCGCCTCGATGAATCCACGCTCCTCCAGTCGCTGCAGCGCCGGATACAGCGACCCGTGATCGACGATCAGCACGTTGTCGGACTGGCTTTGAATCGCGCGCGCGATGGCCTGGCCGTGCTGCGGCGCCGAAGACGAGCGTGCGCAGGATGAGCAGGTCGAGCGTGCCCTGCAGATGCGCCGCGTACTCGCGGTCGCTGCGCTTTCGGATAGACATTCGACCCGAGTATGCGTATGCTCTGGTCGAATGTCAACCTGAGAGGCGACTCATGGGCTGGCGCGACGTTCCACCGACGACTTCTCCGAAGAAATCCGGGCACACATCGCCCTCGAAACCGACCGCCTGATTGCCGAAGGCATGAGACCCGGACGAGGCCGCGCGCACCGCGCGCAGCCGGTTCGGCAACGTGACGGCTGCGACCGAACGCTTCTACGAATCACGACGGCGGCTCTGGCTCGACGAGCTGCGCCAGGACTTTCACGCCGCCCGCCGCAATCTCGTCCGCTACCCCGTCGTGGCCATCGTCGCAGTGCTCTCGCTCGGTGCGGGGATCGGTGCAACGGCGGCCTCGCTCACCATTCGCGACGTCATCTTCCAGAATCCGCCGCCGCTCTACGTAGACCCGCAGCAGCTGTCGAGGATTCAGGTGAATCGCCAGGATCGGCCGATCAGGCCGATGGGCAGCTACGTGCCAGCCGATCTCTTCACGAGATGGCGGAGCGCGATGGGTCCGTCGATCGCGGCCGCCGACGTACGAGAAGGCGTGAGCGACGTACGCATCGGTGACCGCATCGAGCCGACGCGAATCAGAGCGGTCACGGCCGACTTGTTCAGCGTCCTCGGCGTCGCGCCGGAAGCCGGACGCGCGTTTTCTGCGAGCAGCGCGACAGAGCCGCAGGCCATTCTCAGCTACCGGCTCTGGCAGGACTGGTTCGCGGGACGGCAGGATGCGATCGGCGCGACCGTCTGGATCGACAACCAGCCGCACACCGTGATCGGCGTGATGCCGCGGCGGTTCTGGTTCTCCGAGATGAATGATCCCGTGTGGACGCTGCTCGAGCCCGAGCGCCTGGACGGCCGACCGCGGCCCTTCATGTCGTCGTGCGGCGCTCCAGACGGCACGAGCGCCGAGGTGCTGGCAACCACGCTGCACGGCCTCGCTCGACGAGTACTCACGCCAGTTGCCCGCCGGGCGATGGCCCGCTGAAGATGCGCGTGTCGGAGATCAAGGGCACGCCCATGGCCGACCAGATGTCCCTGATCCTGCCCTACGTCCTGGGCACGGCGGTGCTGCTGACGCTGCTCATCGCCTGCGCCAACGTCGCGATTCTGATGATCGCGCAGTGGACGCGTCGGGAAACCGAAACCGCGGTGCGCGCGGCACTCGGCGCGTCCCGGTCTCGGCTGATTCGGGCCATGGTCGCCGAGTCGCTGCTCCTGGCCTCCTGCGCCGGCGTGCTCGGCATCGGCAGCACCTATGTGATTCGCGCGGTCATGCTGCGCAATGCGCCGCTTGCGGAGACGTTCGTCGATCTGTCGATTCACCAGGGCGTCCTGATCAAGACCATCTCGATCACGCTGCTCGCCGGCATCCTCGCCGGAATCGGACCGGCGCTGATCGAGACCCGCCGCCTGCAGCTCGATCCGCTGCGCGGCATCGCCACCTCGGATCGCGTCCGCCAGCGCTGGAGCCACACGCTCGTCGTCCTCGAGATCACGCTGACGCTGGCCCTCCTCGTCGTCACCTCGTCGATGATTGGTGGATATTCAGCGATCGCGGGGCGCGGACATCGGCTTCGACCTGAACCCATTCCTGACCGCCTCCGTTCAGAGCAGCAATGGGATACCGACTGCACAGTTGCTCGAGGCCATCGCTCGCGTGCCGGGCGTCGAGGCGGTCTCGCCAGCGACATCGATCCCGCTGAACGTGGACGGACGCCGTCAATCCGTGAGCACCACGGCGACCGGCACGAATGCGGTCCAGGCGGAACAGATCTCGATCGCTCCTGACTTCTTCAACACGCTTGGCGTGCCGCTGCGCGCCGGTCGCGCGTTCTACCGTCTGGACACGCCGCAGAACCGCGCCGTGATCGTGAGCGAGTCGTTTGCGCGCGCAGGTCTTTGGCGATTCGTCGCCGATCGGGCGTCAGGTCTGGATGGACAAGACTGCGTACGACATCGTCGGCGTGGTCGCGGACTACATCAGCACTCCTGTCGAGAGCCGCCTGGCGGCTCCGAAGGTGTTTCTTCCGCTGCCTGCTGAGGCAAAAGACACCACGAATCTGCGATTCCTGGTTCGCGCGACCACGACCCGGCGCCGCTCGTCGAGCCGGTTCGCCGGGCGCTGCGCAACGCGTCGGTCGGGATCAGCGTCAACGGCGTCGTCACGCTGCGGCAAATGATCACGATCGTGGGGCAGGAATATCTGGTCGGCACCGCGCCGCTCTTCCCGCTCATCGTCATCGGCATGATGCTGACGTCGAGCGGCATCTACGGTGTCCTGGCGTTCGCCGTCTCGCGTCGGACGCGTGAGCTGGCCATCCGCGTCGCGGTTGGCGCCGACGCGCGGCAATCAGATTCGACTGGTCATCGCGCACAGCCTGCGCCTGGTCGTGATTGGCGTAGCACTCGGAACGGCGCTGACGTTCGGACTCTCGAGGCTGGTACGCGCCGCGGGAGCCGCGGGCTCTCTCTACGATCCGCCGTGGCCGGCGTTCGTGATTCCGATCCTGATCGTGATCGTCGTGGCGATGCTGGCGACGTGGCTTCCCGCGCGACGCGCGCTGCGCGTCAACCCAGCACTGCTGCTGAAGGCGACTTGAGCGTGACTACGACGCCTTCACGGCATCCGGACTATTCGTCATCAGCCGCTGACTGAGCACCGACCACACCGCGAACGCGAGCCGGCGGCGATCGTGGCGCGCGATGTCGCTCTTCCAGAAAGGCCCGAGCACCGCGTCGACGCCGGCGTCGAGCTTGCCGAGTTCGAGCGGCGCCTTGTGCTCGGCCGCGTAGTTCTTCAACACGCCGTCTGACGGACGGCTGTTGTTGGCGATCACCACGTCCACGGGCCGGCCGATCGCCCGCTCGACCCAGCGTACGGCCTCCGCAGCGGTGAACCCTTCCATGCCGCGGCCTTCTGTCAGCAGATTGGTGATGAGAATGATCGGTCCCCGCACATCGGCGATCGCTTCCTTGACACCGAGCACGAGCAGCGGCGGCAGCAGGCTGGTGAAGAAACTGCCAGGACCGATGATGACCGCATCGAACGAGCGAATCGCGTGCGCGACCCCAGGGTGAATCGACACTTGCGGCTCGAGCCACAGACGACGGACCTCGTGGCCGCGAGACTGGCCCGCATCGACTTCGACTTCGCCGCGCGTGCGGGTGCCGTCGGCGTATTCGGCACAGACGGAGGCCAGCTCCACAGTCACCGGCCACACGCGGCCCTTGCAGCCGAGCAGCGCGCGGAGACTGTCGACGGCCGACAGGAAGTCGCCGCTGTAGCGCTCCATCATCGACAACAGCAGATTGCCGCCGGTATGTCCGCCGAGCCGATCGCGTGGATCGAGTGCGGGCAGTCGCGCCAACAGCACGCTGCGTGCTTCACGTTCGTTGCGCGACGAGCGCCAGCGCACACTTCGAGCACGTCGCCTGGCGGCAGCACGCCGAGCTGGTCGCGCAGCTGACCTGAGCTGCCGCCGCTGTCGAACATCGTGACGACGGCGTTCAGCTTGAGCCAGGGGTTGGCTTTCAATCCGCCGAGCAGACTCGGCAACCCGGTGCCGCCGCCGACACAGCCGACATTCAGCTCGCGCAGGTGCATCGAGGCATTGTACCTGTCTAGCGATGCCTCCTCGTGGCAGACAGCGGCAGATGCGCTTGGCCGGCGATCTTCGCGGCGTGTTCGGCGACCGGCTGCGCTCGGTCGTCGCCTATGGATCCTCATGTCGAGGGAGACGCGAATGCGCCGCTGACCTGTCTGGCACTGGTCGGCAGCCTGACGACCGACGACCTGTTCAGCGATGCGCGAAGCTGGCGCCGCGATGGGAGCGGTCGAACGTCGCCACGCCGCTCATCCTCCCCGAGTCCGAGTTCCGACGGTCACTCGACGCGTTTCCGCTCGAGTACGGCGAGATCATCCGCACCCATCGGCACGTGTCTTCGGTCAGACGACCCGCTCGTCGGTGTCGCGATTGCGCCCGACGACCTGCGCCGTGCCTGCGAAACGCAGATCAAGAGTCATCTCGTTCACTTGCGCGAGGCGTTCATCGAATCCGGCGGCCGGCCTGGCGCGGTGGCCAGCCTGGTCGCGGCGTCGGCACCGGCGTTCACCGCGCTGCTGCGGAACGTCGCCCGGCTGAACGGCGTCCTTACCAGTGATCGTGGCGAAGCGACTCGGCTGGGTGCACAGACCGTTCGCGATCTCCGAGCAACTGGTGTGCCGACCTCCTCTCGCTCGAGCACTCGCGCGGCATGGTCGCCGTCGATGCGGCCCGCCTCTTTCCCGAGTACCTCGCCGCCGTCGAACAGCTCGCGCATGCCGTTGACACCTGGCGTGTCGTAGCCGCGTTGCTCGTTCGTGGCTCGCTGTGCTTGTGCTCTTCGTCGCCGCTGGCTGTCCATGCCCAGCCGGAGACGCCGGAGCTGACGCAGCCGGTCAACGACTTCGCCAGCGTGATCGATCCCGAGAGCGCGCGACAGCTGGATTCGCTGATTCGCGCGCTGCAGGAGACGACGGGCGACGTGGTCGTGGTGGCGACCGTGGACTCGCTCGAGGGAGATGACCTCAATCCGTACGCCGAGCGCATGTTCCGCAATCGCGGCAAGGGCATCGGTCAAGACCGGAAAGGACAACGGGCTGCTCGTGCTTGTCGCCGTGAAGGACCGCCAGATCAAGATCGAAGTCGGCTACGACCTCGAGCAGTTCATCACGGATGGATTCGCCGGCGAAACGATCCGCCAGGAGATCGGCGCCGCGGTTCAGGCAAGGGGCGTACGGTCCCGGACTCGTCGCCGGCGTGCCAGCGCATCATCGGGCGCATCGGCGAAGGCCGCAATGTGGCGATCCAGGGAGCGCCGCGCACCGCCGGAGCGGCGACGCTCGCAAGGCAACGGCTCGGGTGGCAGCCTCTTCCTCGCGTCATCGTTCTCTTCATCCTGATCAACGTCATTGCCGGACGGCTCGGTCGACGCCGGCGGCGGCGCTGGGGCGGCGGCCGTGGAGCGGCTGGAACAGCGGCGTCGGGCCGTTTGGCGGCGGATTCGGCGGCGCGGGGAGCGGCGGCGGGTTCGGTGGCGGATTTGGCGGATTCGGCGGCGGCGGTGGCGGAGGGTTCGGCGGATTCGGCGGCGGCCGCAGCGGTGGAGGTGGCGCTGGCGGATCCTGGTAGGTTTGTGGCTTTTGGTGTCGTAATGGTCAGTGGTTGGTGGTTTGCAAGGGTTAGGCTGAGGTTTTGGAAGTTGGTAGTTGGGCGTTGGGAGTTGTCGTGAGGAGTATGCCATGACGCTGATTCGCAAGGCCGGAGTGGTGGCGCTGCTCGTGGCGCTGTCGATCGGTCTCTCGGGCTGTTCGTACAACCGTTCGTCAGCCAGGACGAAGCCATCAAGACGCAGTGGGCGCAGGTCGAGAACCAGTTGCAGCGACGCAACGACTTGATCCCCAACCTGGTCGAGACCGTGAAAGGCACCGCGCAGCAGGAGAAAGACGTCTTCGGACAGATCGCCGACTCGCGCGCCAAGCTCGCCGGCGCCACGACACCTGAGCAGCGGATGCAGGCGGCGAACGAGCAGAGCACCGCACTCTCGCGCCTGCTGGTCGTCGTCGAGAACTACCCGGAGCTGAAGTCGAACGCGACATTCAATCGGTTGATGGACGAACTGGCCGGCACCGAAAACCGGCTCGCTGTCGAGCGCATGCGGTATAACGAACGCGTGCAGGCCTACAACACGTCACGCCGGTCGTTCCCGTCGAACGTCACCGCCGGCATCTTCGGCTTCAAGGAACACCCGCTCTTCAACGCACCTCCCGAAGCCGAGCGCGTGCCTCGCGTCAACTTCGGCAACAAGCCGGGGTAAGCAGTCGACGCGGATGCCGTTCGTCGATACGCTGCTGCCCGAGTTCGACCATGAGATGAGCCTCACCCGCAGGGTGCTCGAGCGGGTGCCCGGACGATCGACTCGAGCTGGAAGCCGCATGCGAAGTCGTACGCGGTCGGCCAGCTGGCGCAGCATCTCGCCACCATACCGATGTGGGGAACGATGACGCTGAGCCAGGTCGAAGTCGATCTCGGCACTGTTGCCGCCGAACACTCCGCTGCAGACGCCGAGCGACATCCTCGCGCTGTTCGACGGCCACGCCGCGAGCGCACGCGCCGCGCTCGTCGGCAAGTCCGACGCCGAGCTCAAGACCCAGTGGGCGCTCAAGCGCGACGGCCACGTCATCTTCTCGATGCCGAAGCACGCCGTCTGGCGATCGTTCGTGATCAGCCATCTGATTCATCACCGCGCGCAGCTGGGTGTGTATTTGCGACTGCTCGATGTGCCCGTGCCATCGACGTACGGTCCGAGCGCTGATGAGGGCGGCCTCTGACAGGAACGCTCTCGCCTTCCCGCCCTCGCCCGACCGCTCCAATCAACCAGGCGGTGGCATGGGTGGGCGGAGGCCTTCTCTTCCTCCTGCTGGCGACGGCGAATGGTGCAGGCTATCGCTACGGTGTCTCCGATCAGGCGTTCTACATTCCGGTCGTCGAGCACGCCATCACCCCTGACACATTTCCGCGCGACGCGTCGCTGATCGACGCGCAAGGGCGGTTGATGATCACCGACGAGATCATCGCCGGTGTCGCCCGTCTCACATCCCTTCCGCTCGATGTCATCTTTCTGGCCGGTTATCTGCTGTCAGTGGCGTTGATCGGGATCGCACTGGTGCTCATCGGGCAGCGCGTATCGGCAACCCCGTGGGTCGTGGTTGCCATCCTCGCCGCGTTGACGCTGCGCCATCGCATTCCGCGCACCAGCGCCAACTCCTTCGAGCCGTACTTTCATCCGCGCATGCTGGCGTTCGGAGTCGGCCTGCTGGCGGTGGCGGCGTTGCTGCGGCGCCGGACGTGGCTCAGCATCGGGCTCGTCGCAGCGGCGGCGCTGATTCATGTCACAACAGGCCTGTGGTTCTCGCTGCTGATCGGCGTCGCGCTGGTGAGACTGGAGCCGGCCTTGCGGCGCCTGGCGATGGCTGGCGCGATCGTGGTCATCGCCGCCGGCACCTGGGCGCTCACGGCTGGTCCGCTTCGAACGTCGCTGACGCAGATGGACACCGTCTGGCTGCAGGCCGTGGCGAGCAAGGACTCGTTGTTTGCGTCGCAGTGGCCGCTGTGGGCGTGGCTGGCCAACCTCGCCCTGCTCGCGCTGTTGTGGTGGGCCCACCGTCGCCGCCAGCGTTTGGGGCAGGCCACCGCGGAGGACGACGCGCTGATCTGGGGCGCGACGGCGCTGGTCGCGTTCTTCCTCCTCACGCTGCCACTGGTCGTCGCGCGTCTTGCTTTCCCCGTGCAGTTGCAGATCTCGCGCGTGTTCTGGCTCGTCGACGTGCTCGCGACGATCTATCTGCTCTCGCTGCTCGTCGATCGGCGTGCCGCCAGGGCTGTCGCGATCGCGCTGGTGCTCGTCTCAGTCTCGCGCGGCGCGTACATCATGCTCGTCGAGCGGCCCGACCGCGCGCTGTTCTCCGTGCACCTGACCGAGTCGCCATGGGAGGACGCGATGCGCTGGCTGTCGCGCCAGCCGATCGCCACGCACGTGCTCGCCGATCCGGGACACTCCTGGAAGTACGGCACCAGCGTACGGGTGTCCGCCACGCGTGACGTGTTCCTGGAAGATGTGAAGGATTCAGCGATTGCGATCTACTCGCGCGACGTCGCGCACCGGGTCGTCGAGCGCGCGGCCGCGCTCGGCGACTTCACGGCGATGACGCCTGATCGCGCGCGTGAACTCGCGACGAAGTACGACCTGCACTACCTGGTGACCGAAGGGCGTCTCGATTTACCGGTCGCCTACGAGAACAGTCAGTTCCGGATCTACGCGTTGAATACCGGGTTCACGGGTTCCGAAGGACAGTCCGTTCGAAGCTTCGGAACTCCGTGAGTGCCTGTCACTCGTACCGCAACGCCTCCATCGCGCCGATCCGCGTCGCGCGGCGAGCGGGGACGTAGCACGCCACGAGCCCGACGATCGCGAAGAGCGCCGCCACACCAATGAAGAGCAGCGCATCGGGCCATGGCACGTTGAAGCGTGGCCCCGACAGCAGCTTCGCCGAGCCTGCGCCGAGCAGCAATCCGATGGCGGATCCGATCCCGACGAGCAGCATGCCCTGCCGCAAGACCATGGCCACGACGGTCGCTCTGTTCGCACCAAGCGACAGCCGGATACCGATCTCGCGTGTGCGACGAGTCACCGTGTACGCGGTGACTCCGTAGATGCCGATCGCAGCCAGGAGCAGACCAACCAGACCAAGGGACCCGGCAACGATGGCGGCGATGCGCAGCTGCGTCTCGATCGGCCCGCTCTGCTGACTCTCGAGTGTCTGCGCCGTGAGAACGGGCAGACCTGGGTTCATGGTGGTCACCAGCGAACGCAGATCACCCGCGAGCCGACTCCCGCCGCTCTCCGCGCCAGGATGACGATGCTCGTCACGTATCGCTGCTGGATCGGCACATAGAGCCCAGTCGGGACGACGCCGCGGAAATCACCGTACGTCACGTCGCCGACAACGCCGATAACGGTAAGCGGCGTCGACGTTGGGGCGCCATCGGGGCTTGGCGAGTGCACGAACAGCGTCTGTCCGACCGCGTCCTTGCCCGGCCACAGCCGCCGTGCCGCCGCCTCACCAACGATCGCCACGGCGCGTCGGTGCCTTCGCGGTCGTCATCGGTGAAGTCTCGTCCAGCAATTCTTCGAATGCGCAAGGTGCCGAAATACCCTGGCTCCACCATGGTCCAGTTTGCGAAGAAATACTGCTGGCCGTTCGGCGGTGTCACGCCTGGCACGGTGAGCCCGCCAAAGCTCATCCCGCCTGGTCCCGGCGCGCGATCGGCCAGCGTCGCTGATTCGACGCCAGGCAGCGCGCGCACGCGAGCGAGGAGCTCACGTGCGAAGACCCGGCCAGTCACTGGCGTGTAACCGGCGAGCGACAGATCGACCGATGCCATATCGACGCCGCCGGGTTCGAATCCGTGTCCGATCGACCGCACGCGGTCGAGTCCACTCGCGAGAACGCCCGCGGTGACCACCAACAGGAGACTGAAGGCCACTTGCGCGACGACGAAGGCATTCCGCAGCCGAAGCCGATCGGAAATGCCTTGCGCTTCGTCTTTGAGTGAGGCAACGACATCCGTCTTCGACGCGTGCAGCGCGGGGGCGAGGCCGGACAGCAGCGCCGCCAGCAGCGAGAGCGCGAGTGAGAACATCACGACTCGCGCATCGAGCGGCACGGTCAGGTTCACCGGCAGTGGAAACTCCGGTAACAGAGACACCAGCAGTGACGTCGCCCCGCGCGCGAGCAGGAGGCCCACGGATCCACCCAGGACGAACAGCAACACCGTTTCGGTCAGCAGCTGTCGCATCAGGCGACCCCTGGAAGCGCCGATTGCGACGCGCACCGCAATCTCGCGGCGGCGCACGGTCGCGCGCGCGAGAAGAACGCCAGCGAGGTTCGTGCAGGCGATGACCAGGACGACGGCCGCGAGCCCGATCAGCAGCGCCAGGAACCCATAGGCCGGAAGGCGCATGCCAAACGGAATCAGCGACGCAGCGGCCACGCGCCAGACCATGGCGCCTCGGGGAAGCGGCACTCCGAGCGGGCTGAGAAACTCTCGTGTGGCCGCGTGCTCACGCTCGAGCACCCGGCCAATCGTCTCGACTTCCGCGGCAGCTTGGTGGCGGGAGACGCCGGGTGCCAGGCGGCCTCCCATCATGAGGTTCCAGGTGATCCGTCGATTCGTCGGGCTGAAGTCCACTTTGCTTTCCGGGTTGAGGACCGGAATCATCGTCGCCGGCACCCACACGTCTGGCGCGAGCACGCTCACACCGCGGAACTCTGGCGCGGCAACACCGACGACCGTCATGAGGGCTCCGCTGATGCTCAACGTCCGACCGACGACCGTGGGATCGCGGTTGAACCTGCGTGTCCAGAAGCCGTGACTCAGCACCAGGAGTGGAGCCTCGCCCTGGCGCTCGGAGTCGTTGGGCCCGAACAGCCGGCCGGCGGCCGCGTGCACGCCAAGGACACTGAAGTAATTCAGTGTCGTGAACATTCCGAAAATCCGTTCGCTGCCGTCATCGCCGCGCAGGCTGAGTGCGTCCAGATTGAGCTCGTATCCGTACACGCCGGCAAAGCTCTTGGCACGCTCGCGCATCGCGAGATAGTCCTGGTACGGAACGGGGTCAGCGCCCGCGTCACCTTCCTCGACGTAGGCGATCTCAACGACACGATCGGGCTCCGACACACCGGGCGGCACCGTGAGCAGCAGCCCGTTCCCCACCGTGAAGACTGTCGTCGTGGCGCCGATGCCAATCGACAGCGACAACGCGGCGGTCAGAGCAAAGATCGGATTCCTCCGTAGCAAGCGCGCCGCGTATCGCACATCCTGAAAGAGCGTCTCGATGAAGGCGCCGGCGCGCGCCTCGCGCACCTGTTCCTTCACAGACTCGATGCGCAGCTCGGTCCCGGCAAAGCGCCGCGCGTCCTCGACGCTCATGCCATCGCGGATCTTCTCGTCCACGAGCAGATCGAATGACGCTCGCATTTCGTTGTCGAGCTCGCGCTCGACCCGAGCGCGTCTCAGGAGATTCCGCACGGCGTGAAAAGATGCGCATCATTCGGACCTCAAGGCGTCGCTGGCTTCGATGCGCATCGCTCTCGATACCGGCACCACGCATCCCGCGAGCGCCACAGCCATGCACAACCCGGCAGCTCCGGCCAACGTCGCCGGATCGAGCGGCGACACGCCGACGAGCAGCATCGACAGGACCTGTCCGGCAACGGCGCCAAGCACCAGCCCCACCGCACATCCGATCGCGGTCAGCGACAGCGCCTGTCGAAGCACGAGCCCCACCACGGCTCCACGCTGTGCACCAAGCGCACTCCGAATGGCGATCTCGCGAGTGCGGCGCGAGACGGCATACGCCGTGACGCCGTAGATACCGATGGCGGCGAGGAGCACGCCGACGAGCCCGAGACTGCCGGCGACAAACGCGCCCACACGCTGCGGCGTCAACGCCACCGCGATGACGTCGTCGAGGGGCCGCACCGAGACGGCCTGAGGCGATGCGCTGACGGCTGCCACGGCGGCCCTGACCTGGCTGGCGACCGATCGGCCGTCGGCGCTGCGCACGACAAGCGTCAGATTCGAGGCGTAGTGCTGACGCAGAGGCAGGTAGACGAACGGTACGGTTCCAAAATCGAGCGCACGATAGCGCACGTCCTGCGCGACGCCCACCACCTGAACTGTCGCGCCCGAGCCGCTCGCCGCCGTTCACGATCAGCCGCTTGCCGATCGGATCCTCGCCGGGCCAGAGGCGCCGCGCGGCCGCGTCGCCGACGATGGCCACCAGTGGCGCGCCCAGCGCGTCCTGATCGGTGAAGTCGCGCCCGGTGAGCAGCGGAATGTGCATCGCGGCGAAGTAACCGGGCGTCACGATGTTGCCGTTACCCGCGATCTCCGACGATCGCTGACCAGGCAGCGGGACCGCGCCGGGCAATGACAATCCAATGCCCATGGCCTCGTTGGCCAGCGGCAGCATGTGCGCCATCGATACCGACGCCACACCGGGAAGCTGGCGAACGCGATCGACCACATCGCGCGCGAACGTCATCCCCGCCGCCTCGCTCTCGCTTCCGAGCGACGCATCGATCGACGCGACCTCGACACCACGCGCATCGAAGCCCGCATCCGTCGAGCTCGCCTGCTGCAGCGCGCGCATGAACAGGCCGCCGACGAACGACCAGCACCAGACTCAACGCGACTTGCGCCACGACAAAGGCATGGCGCAGGCGCGAATCGAGCCGACGCCCCGTGACCTTCGTCTTTGAGCACCGTGGACACGTCGGTTCTCGAGGCATTGAGCGCAGGTGCCAGCCCCGAGAGCAGCGCAGCGACGAGCGCCAGGCCGCACGTGAGCGCGACCACGGGCCAGTCGAGCGCCAGCGACAGATGAACAGGCATGGGCAGCGCGGGCAACAGCGCCATCAGCGCTGTCGTCATCGCCCGTGCCAGCGCAATGCCGGCGCCGGCACCGAGCGCAAAGAGCAGCAAGGTCTCCGTCAGCAGCTGCCGGATCAAGCGCGATCGGTTCGCACCGACCGCCAGCCGCAGCGCCATCTCGCGTCTGCGTCCGGAGGCGCGCGCGAGCAAGAGACCGGCAACGTTGGCGCAGGCAATCACCAGCACCGTTGACGCGATCGCACCCAGGAGCAGCAACGCCGCTGCCGCGATCGGCATCTTGTCTGCCATCGGCGACGCCGGCAGCAGACGGAACGGCCGCGGCTGCGGCTGGTCTGGATACTCTTCGCGAAGCGCACGGTCGATGGATGCCACGTCCGCAGTCGCCTGCGCGATCGACGCGCCCGCCGTGAGCCGCGCGCCCATCACGAACAGGCTGGCCCGCCGGGCCTCGAGTGACGCCGGCACGGCGCCGGTGACGGACGTCACCATGCTCATCGGCACCCAGAGATCAACGGTCACCACAGTCGTGCCCTGGAACCCCTCGGGCGCGATACCGACCACGGTGACGGGATGGCGATTCAGACGAACCGTCTGACCCACGATGCCGGGATCCGACTTGAAGCTGCGGACCCAGTAGCGATGACTCAGTACAACGAGCGGACTGGCCCCTTGCGCATCGCTCTCGTCAGGCAGGAACAGCCGCCCGATGGCCGCGCGTGTTCCCAGGGCGGCGAAGTAGTTCGTAGTGACGATCTCGGCGAGCGCCTTCTCCGTGCCGGCGGCGTCACTCACCACCGTCATTTCCCGCGGAAACAACAGATGCGCATAGACATGCTCGAGCGTCGTCGTGCGCCGGCGGAGATCGAGATAGTCGGGATACGAAGCCGGATTGAATCCAATGGGCAGCCCTTCGAAGCTGCGGCCGATATCGACGAGCCGATCGGGGTCGGTCACCGCAGTGGGCGAAAAACGCAGCAGGCTGTTGCCGATCGTGAAGACCGCGGTGTTCGCGCCGATACCGACGGCCAGCGACAGCGCAGCGATCAGCGCGAACAGCGGATAGCGGCGCAGCAGCCGCAGCGCATAGCGAATGTCCTGACCGAGCGTGTCGAGCATGGCGCCCGAGCGGACGTCGCGTACCTGCTCTTTGATCGGCTCGATCGCGCCAAGCTCGACGAGCGCCTCACGGCGCGCGGCATCAGGCGCGTAACCGGCTCGTACCCTCTCTGCGGCCAGCATCTCCACGGTGGCGCGCAGTTCCTCGTCCAGTTCACGCTCGATGCGGCTCCGCCGCGTCAGGTTGCGAATCAGGCTGGCGACGCGAGCGAGGAAAGCCATGTCGGGTGCCCTAGGCTTCGAGTGCCTTGGTCATCGCGAGCGCGATGCGATTCCACTGGTCGGTGGCCTCACCGAGCTGCCGCTTCCCTGCCTTGGTCAGCTTGTCGTACTTCGCGCGCCGGTTGTTCTCGGAGGCTTCCCACTCCGACGTGAGCCATCCGGACTCCTCGAGCCGGTGCAGAGCTGGGAACAACGAACCGGGCTGGACCGCAAACGTCCCGCCCGTCATCTGCTCGATCCGGCGCGACACGCCCAATCCGTGCAGCTCGCCGGTCGAGAGCGCCTTGAGAATGAGCAGATCGAGTGTGCCTTGCAGGAGACTGGCGCGCTGGGTCATCGGGACTGCCTCTCGTATCGAATGGCTATACGAGAGCCAGTCTTGCGTTGTTCCTATCGAATGTCAATAGGAAGGAGGGCGACGCATGCGTCGCCCCTACGAGCGAGGCGGCCCGCCGCGAAGCAGATCGTTGAGGGCGCCCGGCTTGCGTTCCTTCGTAATCCACACGATCTGGCCGATGTGCAGCGCGTTGTGATGCGTGACGTGCATCAGGATCCGCGCAAACGAGCTCGACCGCCCGGTGGCCATCGTTGTGTCGACCATGCGCGCCGGTGTCAACGTGTCCATCACGCGCTGCACCGTCGCCCGCGCGGCGTCGTAGACGGCGAACACCTCGGCTCTCGACCGCTGGCCGCGGGCCCCGAACTCGGCCTCGCGGTCGCGGACGTCGGGGCCGCCGCCAATCGCATGCCCGAGATAGAACTGGTTCGACCCGGCCAGGTGCAGCACGAGGTTGCCGACAGCGTTGGCCTGGTCGTTGGGACGCCACCACAGGTCGTCCTCGCCCAGGGCGTCCAGACAGGCGCGAATCTGCCCGGGAAACTCGTCGAGCATCCGGTGCCGGACCATCTGCAAAAACTCGGCATCGAGGGGTGCGTCCATGGGGCGCAATGATAAGCTCTCACGCGGCAAAGACCCTCCTGAGGAGCGACCGTGACACTGAGACAGTGCGTCGTGACAGTGGCGATTACCGCCGCGCTCGTGGCGAGCGCGGTCCCGCTCATCGCGCAGGGCGGCGAGAAGTTCACAGCGCGTCTCTCCGCAGTGCCCATCGCGGGGCCGAACGATCGTGGCAACGTCACCGGTAAGGGCACCGCAACCGGCGCCCTCAACGGACGCAAGCTGACGATCAGTGGCACCTTCGAAGGCCTTCCCGCGTCGGCGACGATCGCGCGCCTGCATCAGGGCATCGCCAAGGGCGCACGCGGCGCCGCGATCACTGACCTCACGATCAGCAAAGGCGCGAGCGGCACGCTCAGCGGATCGGTGGACCTGAGCGCGCCACAAGTCGAAGCGCTGCGGCAGGGCAAGCTGTATATCCAGGTTCACGGCGAGAAAGGCGTCGCTCCAGATGGCAGCAATCTCTGGGGCTGGTTCCTCAAATGATCGTTCGGGTCGTTCGAGCATCGTTCGGATCGTTCGGTAGTGCGAGGTGTGACCATGCGTGGTTCGATGAAAGCCTTCCTTTTCCTCTTCTCTACAGCGCTCGCGTGCAGCGTGCTGATTGTCACCGGGCAGCAGCCGTCCACCGCTGGACCATTCACCGCGGAACAGGCCAACGCCGGCCGCGCCGCGTTCCAGGCGAACTGCGCCGGCTGTCACGGCGCGGATCTGATGGGCTATCCGCCACTGGCGGGAGCCGCCTTCGTCGGCAGCTGGGGAACGCGCACGACACGCGATCTCTTCGGGCTGATCCAGACGACGATGCCGACCGACAGGCCCGGTGCGCTGCCCGCCGACACCTACGTGAACATCGTCGCGTTCATCCTGCAGTCGAATGGCCGCACGCCGGGCACCCAGCCGCTGACGGCCGCGACGTCGGTGGCCATTGGCGGGACCGCGCAGCCTCCTGCGGCGGCACCTGCACCAGCCCAGGCCGCACAAGCGCCAGCGCCGGGAGGACGCGCGGCCGGACCTGCCGCAGCCGGCGGTGCAGGCGGCGGGCGCGGTCAACCGCAGGCGCCCGTCACCGGACTCACCGTCGCGGGCGAAGTGAAGAACTTCGCGCCGATCACCGACGAGATGCTTCGCAATCCCCCGCCGGGCGACTGGCTGACGATCCGCCGCGATTTCTTCGCATCGAACTACAGCCCGCTCAATCAGATCACGCGCGACAACGCACAGGATCTGCAGCTGGTGTGGGTGTCGCCGATGGCCGAGGGCGGCACCAATCAGCCGGCGCCGCTCGCGCGCAACGGGACGATCTTCATCAACAACACCGGCGGGATCATTCAGGCGATCGACGGCAAGACCGGCGACCTGATCTGGGAGCAGCGTCTCGGCAGCAACACCGCGTCGCGCGGTATCTCGTTGTACGACGACAAGCTGTATCGTCGCGATGAGCAACGCGCACCTCGTGGCGCTCGACGCCAAGACCGGCAAGATTGCCTGGGACGTGGTGATGCCGGACGGCCGCGGCAGTTCGAGCGGCCCGATCGTCGCGAAAGGCAAGGTCATCCAGGGTATGGGCGGCTGCTCGCAGTATGTCGAGCAGAAGTGCTTCATCAGCGCCTACGACGCGAAGACCGGCAAGCAGCTGTGGACGCTTCCACACCATCGCCCGCGAAGGCGAACCCGGCGGCGATTCGTGGGGCAGCTCTGACGAACCTGTTCCGCGCCGGCGGCGAGACATGGATCACCGGCAGCTACGATCCCGATCTCAACCTCACCTACTGGGGCACGGCCCAGGCCAAGCCGTGGATGCCGGTCAGCCGCGGGATGTATACGCTCGACAAGGCGCTCTACACGAGCTCCACCGTCGCGCTCGATCTCCGACACCGGCAAGCTGGCGTGGTACTACTCGCACGCGCCTGGCGAAGCGCTCGACCTGGACGTCGTGTTCGAACGCGTGCTGGTGGACTCAGGTGGACAGAATCTCGTGTTCACAGCCGGCAAGGACGGCGTGCTGTGGAAGCTCGATCGCAAGACCGGCAAGTACCTCGGGCACAAGGAGACGACGTTCCAGAACGTGTGGGAGAAGTTCGATCCGCAGACCGGCACGCCGATGTATCGCGCCGACATCATCGACCACGAGGTCGGCCAGTGGATCGACTCGCTGCCCGAGCACCGAGGGCGGCCACAACTGGCAGGCGATGAGCCATAACCGGGCCACGAACTCGCTGATCATCCCGCTCAGCCAGAGCTGCCTGTCGATTCGCGCGCAGAAGATCGAGCAGAAAGCCGGCGGCGGCAGCGCCGGCGGCGCCGATCGGCGCTTCTACGAGATGCCGGGCACCGACGGCAACATCGGCAAGCTCGCCGCATACGACGTCAACACCATGAAGGAGCTCTGGTCGTTGCAGCAGCGCGCGCCGTTCCTGACCGCCGTGCTCTCCACGGCTGGTGGCGTGGCGTTTGTCGGCGACCTCGATCGATCCTTCAAGGCCGTTGACGTGCGCACCGGAAAGATCCTGTGGCAGACACGTCTCGGCACGTCGGTCCAGGGCTTCCCCATGTCGTTCAGCGTCGACGGCAAACAGTACATCGCCGTCACGACCGGTCTCGGCGGCGGCAGCCCGCGCCTCGTGCCGTCGACGCTTGCGCCGGAGATTCGAGTCCCGACGACCGGACAAGCCCTCTATGTCTTCGCGTTGCCTGATAAGAGGTAGGTCGATGAGATCACGCATTCTTTTCGCGATCCTTCCCGCACTCCTGGCGTTCACCGCGCGGCCCGCGGCCGCGCAGTCGTGTGAGATGCTCTCGTCGCTCAAGCTGCCGGACGCGACGATCACGATGGCCGCAGCCGGTCGCCGCCGGTGCCTTCACGCCGCCGCAAGGCGGCGGTCGTGGCGGCGGCGCACAGTTCACCGACCTGCCGGCCTTCTGCCGCGTGGCCGCGACGCTCAAGCCGTCGGCCGACTCCGACATCAAGATCGAAGTGTGGCTGCCCCGCCTCGGGCTGGAACGGCAAGTTCCAGGCAACCGGCAACGGCGGATGGAACGGCAACGTCGACGTGAACGCGCTGGCCGCCGGCGTCCGTCGCGGCTACGCAACCGCCAGCACCGACACCGGCCACCAGGGCGGCGGCGGCCCGTGGATGCAGAATCGCGAGAAGCTGATCGACTACGGCTATCGCGCCGTCCACGAGATGACGGTGAAAGGCAAAGCGATCACCGCCGCGTTCTACGGCAACCAGGCGCGGCTCTCCTACTTCACCGGCTGCTCCGCCGGCGGACGCCAGGGCGCTCATCGCCGCACAGCGTTACCCCGAGGACTTCGACGGCATCGTCGCCGGCGCGCCGGCGCTGAACGCGACCGGCCGTGCGGTGTTCGCGATGTACGTCGCGCAGAATCTCCACAAGGACGAAGCCGCGTACATCCCGGCGACGAAGTATCCGGCGATTCACGACGCCGTGCTGCAGGCGTGCGACGCGACCGACGGCGTGAAGGACGGCGTCATCGAGAATCCGACCAAGTGCACGTTCGACCCGAAGGTGCTGGCCTGCTCGGGCGCTGATTCAGCATCATGCCTGACGCCGCCGCAGGTCGAAGCCGCGCGGAAGATGTATCAGCCGGCGATGAACACGCAGACGAAGAAGGAGGTCTTCCCGGGACTCGCCTACGGCAGCGAGCTGGGCTGGGCGACGTTCGGTTCGCCGCAGCCGTTCGGCATCGCCACGCAGATGTTCCAGTATCATGGTGTTCAACAACCCGAACTGGGACTACAAGACGATGAACTTCGACAGCGACATGGCCGCCGTCGACAAGGCCGAAGCCGGTCTCATCAACGCGCGCAATCCCGACCTGAAGAAGTTCACGGCGCGCGGCGGCAAGCTGATTCAGTATCACGGCTGGGCCGACCCGCAGATTCCCGCGCCGAGCAGCACGCAGTATTACCAGAGCGTGCGTCGACACGATGGGCGGCGCCGGCAAGGTGATGGACAGCTATCGCCTGTTCATGGTGCCGGGCATGAACCACTGCGGCGGCGGCCCCGGCACGACGACGTTCGACATGCTGGCCGCGCTCGAGCAGTGGGTGGAAAAGAAGCAGGCGCCGAGTCAGATTCCCGCGTCGCGCGTGGTCGAAGGCAAAGTCGAGCGCACGCGGCCGCTGTGCCCGTATCCGCAGGTCGCGACCTACAAGGGTTCGGGCAGCACCGACGACGCCGCGAATTTCGTTTGTAAATAGAGCAGGTTCAGGGAGCAGGGATCGGGATCAGGGACCCAGGATCCGATCCGCTCGATCCCTGATTCCTCTAATCCTCCGTCGGTCGCTCGACGCTGTCGATCACCAGGTGCTCGACAGGCCCTCGCTCTGACTCCAGCTTCAATCCCAACTCACGCACCGCATCGAACATCGTCGGCCCGTCGTCAATCGGCGCGGTCGGCGTGTCCCCTCCGGCCCCTGGCGCTTGAGTGATCAGTGGCATCTGCCCGCCCATCGAGAACTGCAGCTCGAAATCGTACAGACCGGTGAGTCCCGTGCGATCGACGACGCGTTTGTTGAGGAACTGCGGAGATCTGACTCACGATGACCTGCATCGGCTGGCCGCCGCCCCTGAAATATCAACACCGGCAGACCATTGGTGACTGGCGTCGGGCGCATGCTGATCGTGCAGACCGGCTTCTCGTTCGGCCCGGGCATGGTGAAGGGAACAGGCCCCGATCCGCCCGCGCGCGCGGCCTGCCGCGGCCGCGCGACGCTCCGCGAGAATCTTCTCGCAATCATCGGTGCTCTTCGACAGCTTCGGCCCGAGCTTGCCGTCGCTCGCGCGCCAGCACGAGCGCGTAGATCTGCGTCTCCCGCGTTTCGCCGTGCACCTTCAGCTTGAACCGATCCGCGAGCAGGCCGCGCAGCATCAGCGTCGTCTGATCCGGCGTCGAGCCTTCTGGCGCTTTGGCGACGATGTCGAAGCGCTCGGAGTCGATCCAGCTCGGACGCGCCGACGAGCTGATAGTTCGAGAGACGATAGGCCTGCATGATCAGAGTGCGCAGCGGCAGATTCGTCACGTTGAAGCTGGTCGGCAGCGTGCGCATCATCATCATCGTTCGGTCCGGACTTGTTGGTCTTGACCGAGGCCACCTCGAACTCGAGATGCGGCGCGTCCCAAGGCGGCGCCGGGGGCTGCAGGCCGCCGCCGATGAAAACCGCTTGTGCCGGTGCGGCAGCGTCTGGGCCGAGAGGGTCGCGACCAGGGCGAATGGGACAATCGCAAGCAGGTATCGCATGTCGGCCTCGCTCTATTGACGCTTTGACGCCGGGCGAGCACGTTTGGACGGCGGCTTCTTCTACTTCTTCTACTTTCCACTTACAATCGCCCCCATGTCGACATCGAAGCGCTCGCTGACCGCGCTCGGGGCGGACTGATCTTCGTGATGGCGTGGCTCGGCGTCGCCGGAGCAGGCTCAACAAAAGCCTGAGCCACGGCCGAACGTGCCGGCGATCCTTCGCAGCTATCCAGAGCGTCACGGCCGCGCGACTCAAGAACCCGGAGCCGGGCAACTGGCTGGCGATCCGCCGCACCTACGACGGCTGGGGCTACAGCCCGCTCAACCAGATCACCACCGCCAACGTCGGACAACTGCGCATGGTCTGGAACATCCCGACCGGCGAAGGCCGCGTCCACGAGGCCGCGCCCGATCGTCAACAACGGCGTGATGTTCATCACCACGCCCAACAATCAGGTGCATCGCGCTCAACGCGAAGACCGGCGACGTGCTGTGGCGATACCGGCGGCCGCGGCCGGCCGGCGCGTTCGTGCTGCACGACACCAATCGCGGCGTCGCGCTCTACGGCGACAAGGTCTTCTTCGCCGCCGGCGAAGCGGTGCTCGTCGCGCTCGATGCGAAGCACCGGCAAGGAAGTGTGGACGAACGACGGTCGCCGACAACAAGTCGGCCTACTACCTCACGCTGGCGCCGCTCGTCGCGGACAACAAGGTGATGATCGGCGCGTCCGGTGGAGAGTTCGGCGTGCGCGGCTTCGTGGCGGCGTTCGATCCCGACTCGGGCAAGGAGCTGTGGCGAACGCTTCATGGTGCCGGCGCCCGGTGAGCCGGGCAGCGAGACGTGGCCGAAGGGCGATCAGTGGAAGACCGGCGGCGCACCGGTCTGGGTGACCGGCAACTACGATCCCGAAACCAATCTCGCGTTCTGGGGCACCGGCAACGGCGGCCCGTGGATGGGCGACCAGCGTCCGGGCGACAACCTCTACGTCGCGTCGACGGTGGCGATCGACGTCAGCGACCGGACAGATCAAGGGTCACTTCCAGTACAACCCGAACGAGTCGTGGGACTGGGACGAAGTGTCGCCGCCGCTGCTCATCGACTATCAGCGCAACGGCCGCACCATCAAAGGACTGATCAACGTCGCGCGCAACGGCTATCTCTGGTTCCTCGAGCGCAGCGCCGGCCCGATCAGGTTCGTCGAAGGCAAGCCGTACGTCGATGCAGAACGTGTTCAAGCGGCCTCGATCCGAAGACCGGGAAGCCGGAGGTCGATCCCGCGCGCAAGCCAGGCACCGGCAAGCGCGCCGAGTTCTGTCCTGGCTCGCATGGCGGAAAGAACTGGCCGCCGATCGCCTTCAACCCGCAGACGCGCATGATCTACATCCCGGCCAACAACGACCTGTGCGGAGCGCTCACCGGCATGCCCGTGACGTACATCGCCGGCAAGAGCTTCGCCGGCACGCAGTTCGGCGGTCCGCCGATCTCAGCGCCGGGCGCCGATCACGTCGGCGGCGAAGTGCAGGCGTGGAACGTCGACACCGGTCAGCGCGTGTGGCGTCATCAACTACGAGTTCACGCCCAACTGGGGCTCGATGCTGACGACGGCCGGCGGGCTCGTGTTCAGCGGCGGCACCAACGATCGCAAGGTTCACGCGTTCGACGCGACGACCGGCAAGCTGCTCTGGGAGTTCGTCACCAACTCCGGCATCGTTGCGCCGCCGACGACGTTCACCGTCGACGGCAAGCAGTACCTCGCGGTGCTCTCGGGCTGGGGCGGCGACGTGCGAGGGATGAACGGCGCGACTCGGCCGTCTGTTTCCGGGCAAGGTGCCGGAGCCGCCCGACGGCGGCGGCCATCTCGGTGTTCGCGTTGCCGTAAACTTGTTGCGGCGCGCGCGTGCGCGCGCGGGGAGGACGCTGATGTCGCGGAACTTGATTGCGGCCGTTATTCGGCACCATCGGACTCGTCTTCGTCTCGGTTCCTCTCGTGGCCCATCACTCTGAAGCTGCGGAGTTCGACGCCACCAAGCCGGTGAGAGTCGCCGGCGTCGTGAAGAAAGTGGAGTGGACGAATCCTCACATCTGGTTCTATGTCGAAGGGAAAGACGAGGTCACGGGCCAGATGGCCGTGTGGGGCTTCTCAGGTGGCTCGCCGAACAGCCTGAGGCGCAGAGGGATCGAGCGGGACACGTTGAAGGTCGGAGACACCGTCAAAGTGCAGGGCATCCGCGCGAAAGACGGCTCGGCAAACGCCGCGAGCCGTGGCGTGACGTTCTCGGACGGCCGGCAGGTGTTTACGGCCGCACCCGAAACCCCCGTGAGCAAGTAGCCGAGTCGAGAAGGAGCGTCGCCATGAAGCGCCACGACCGCAGAGTTCGTGTCCTCGCATTGTCGGTGTGCGCCGTTGCCCTCGTGGCCATGACGGTGATGGTGGTCACCGCTCAGTCCGGCAAGCCGGTTCCACGCCTGTCCAACGGCAAGCCCGACTTCACCGGCGTCTGGGATCACCCGCGCGTCGGGGACATTACGAGCGCCGTGAAGGACGCGTGCGCGTCCGGAGGTCGAGGCTGCAGCAGCGTGGTCAGCGGCGAGCTCTCGTTCACTCCCGCCGGCAAAGCCGAATGGGACAAGAACAACAAGCCGACGACCTACGACTATGGTGCGCACTGCCAGCCGTGGGGGTTCGTGCGCGCGTACAACACACCGTATCCGCACGCCTACGTCCACCATCCGAACAGTCTCGCGATCCTCTGGGAACAGGACAACCGTTTTCACCTCGTGCCGACCGACGGGCGCGAGCTTCCCAAGGACCTGGAGCCCACATGGATGGGAACGTCGGTGGGCCGCTGGGACGGTGACACGCTCGTCATTCAAACAGCCGGCTTCAACGGCCGCACCTGGCTCGATACAGCGCAGCACCCTCACAGCGATGCGCTGAAGCTCACGATCCGGATGGCGCGGCCCGCCTACGATCGCATGACGTGGGACATCACGATCGAGGATCCGAAGTTCTACACAAAGCCGATCAAGAATTCGCGGACCTTCGTGCTGCTGGAAAAGGGCGAGCTGTTCGAGTATTCCTGCTCCGAGAACAACCGCTGCCAGGGCGGCAAGTGTGAGGAGGCCGACGTCCAGAAGGGCGCGAAGTAGTTACGGTTTCGGATCGACCGGGGTCGGGATCTCGTACCAGATCTCGACCTCGTAGCCGTCGGGTCGCTGAAGAACACGTACGGCTCGCCGGGCACGAACTCGCCACGTTTCCTTGATCGTGCCGCCGGCCTTCGCGGATCGACGTCCTCGGCGTGCTCGATGTCTTCCGGCACGCTGCAGACGGAATCCGAAGTGCACGACGCCGCCTGACTTCCCTGCCTGACGCGGCTTGCGCTCGAAGACGAGCACGTCGCGGCTCCCAGGCGTCTGCGCCTGGACGAAGTCGTCGCTCTGGTACACGGGGACGACGCCAAGAATCTCTTGATAGAAACGAAGCGATCGCTGAGGGTCACGCACAGAAAGCGCAACGTGGGTCAAGCCGTGCGTCTCGACAGTCATCGTCCGAGCTCCGCGATCAGCGCATCGAGCTGCTGATACTGCAGGCAGCCGCCTGTCGGCGGACTCTGCGGGCAGCCGGTCGATCGCCAGCCGTAGTCGTCCTCGAGGATCTTCGCGAGCTGCGCCTTCGTGTTGCCCTGCTTGATCAGACCGGTCAGGCGACCGCGCATCGTCTCGAGATCCGACTTGAACTTCACCAGATCCGCCTTCGTCGAGACCGGGCCGTGTCCGGGAATCACCGTGTCGAAGTCCAGCTTCAGCGCACCCTCGAGCGTCTTCGACCACTCGATGAAGCTGCCGCCCTGCACGTAGTCCACGTAGATCGGCACACCCGGCGGCCGCGGCTGCGCCGGCGCCGCGCCACGGCCACCGCCTCCGGACATCGAGAAAGAGATCGCCGGTGTGGATGGTGCGAGCTTCGGGAAATAGATGATCGCGTCACCGCTCGTGTGACCGCGGCCGAAGTAGTACGCCTGCACGTCCTTCCCGCCGAGATGCACGTCGAGCTGATCGGTGAACGTGATGCGCGGCAGCCCGATCGGCGTGCCTGGCGTGTCCTCGTAGTACGGCTGCTTCAGATCCTTCAGGTTGGCGTAGACGTTCCGGTGCGCGATGACCTCGGCGATCGGCAGCATCTTGAAATCGCCGCCGGCATGGTCGTCGTGCTGATGCGTGTTGATCACGTACTTCAGCGGCTTGTCGGTGACCGTCTTCACCTGCGCGAGGATGTCGGCGTGGTTGCGGTCGAACATGTCGTCGACGAGGATCACGCCGTCGCTCGTCGCATAGAGCGCAACGTTGCCGCCCTCGCCGGAGATCATGTGCAGATCGCCCTTCACCCGCTCGGTGCGCAGCGGTCCTGGCGGCTTCGGCCGTCTGCGTGTAGACCGCCCACGCGCTCTGCAGCACGAACACCGCGACAAAGAGACCAAGGAGCGTCGCTCGGCTCATGCGCGCGAATATACCCCAGGCGGGCTGCAGGCGGGTCTAAGACCCGCCTCTACGAGCGCAGGTTGCGCAGCGTGTCGAGGTTCTGCATGTCGTAGCGATCGACCGCGATCGTGTTCGGCTTGGTGACGCTGGTCGCCTTCTCGGTCTCGATCAGAATCGGCAGATGGCTGAACCGGCGATCGTGCAGCAGACGCCGGAACGGCTCGAGCCCGAGACAGCCCTGGCCGATGTGCTCGTGGCGATCGACGCGGCTGCCGCACGGCCGCTTCGAGTCGTTGCCGTGAAACACCCTCAGCCGATCGAAGCCGACGAGGCGATCGAAGGCGGCGAAGGTGTCGCGATAGCCGGCCTCCGACACGATGTCGTAGCCGGATGCGACGAGGTGACAGGTATCGAGACACACACCGACGCGCGGCGATCCGTTCAGGCGCTCGATGATCGCCGCCAGATGCTCGAAGCGATATCCCAGCGTCCGCCCCTGCCCCGCCGTGTGCTCGAGCAGCACCATCGTCTTGCGGCGCGGTCGTGCCTTGAACGCAGTGCGGATGGCGTCGGCGATCAGACGAAGCGCCGCGTCTTCAGTCCCCGTCGTGCAGACGCCGGGGTGAATCACCACGCCGAGCAGACCGAGCGCGTGCGCGCGATCGAGCTCGTCGATGAAGGCGGCCAGCGTCGGCGGCCGGAGCGCCGGTGACGCCGTCGCCAGGTTGATCAGGTAGCTGGCGTGCGAGACGACGGGCGTGATTCCGGTCTCGTCGATCCGGCGGCGGAACGTGCGGACGTCGGCAGGATCGAGCGGCTTGCCGCGCAACTGGCGCGAGTTCTTGGTGAAGATCTGGAGTGCTTCGCAGCCGTGGAGCACCGCCCGTTCGACGGCATTGGCCACGCCACCGGCCACGGACATGTGAGCGCCAATACGCACTGGCAGGCCCCCGTAATAGTCCGGACTCAGGCCAGGATCAGTCTCAGGCAGAATATACGACTCATGGCTCTCAGGCTGGTCGCGGTCCTTGTCGTCGCTCTTCACGTGAGCCTCTCGCGCTCAGCGAAGCCTGACGTCTGACGTCGACGCGATCTATCCCGACATCGAGACGCTCTACAAGGATCTCCACCGCAACCCGGAGCTCGCATTTCAGGAGACGCAGACGGTCGCGAAGCTCGCCGCGCGCCTGAAGGCGCTCGGCTTCGACGTCACGACCGGCGTCGGCAAGACCGGCATCGTCGCGATCCTGAAGAACGGCGCGGGACCGACCGTCATGCTGCGCACGGAGCTCGACGCGCTGCCCGTCGCGGAGAAGACAGGACTGCCGTTTGCCAGCACTGTGACGACGAAGAACGCAGCGGGTCAGCTCGTGCCGGTGATGCACGCCTGCGGCCACGACCTTCACATGTCGGCCTGGGCGGGCACGGCGCGGATCATGGCCGAGCACAAGGATCGCTGGCGCGGCACGCTGATGCTGGTCGGCCAGCCGGCGGAGGAAACGCTCAGCGGCGCCGCCGCGATGCTCGACGACGGGCTCTTCACGCGCTTTCCGCGGCCGGACTTCGCGCTCGTCGCTCCACGACGACGACACGATGCCGGCGGGAACGATCGGCTACCGCGCCGGCCTGTTCCGCGCGATGTCGGATCGCGTGGAGATCACCGTCTACGGGCGAGGCGGACACGCGGCGATGCCGCACAACACGATCGATCCCGTCGTCCTCGCCTCGCGCATCGTCCTCTCGCTGCAGACGATCGTCTCGCGCGAGAACAATCCGGCCGATCCGGTCGTGATTACCGTCGGATCGATCCACGGCGGCACGCAGGCCAACATCATTCCCGACGAAGTGAAGCTGGAGCTGTCGGTGCGCACGTTGACGCCGCAGGTGCGGACGCGAACGCTCGCGGCGATCCGCCGCATCGCGAAGGGCGAAGCCGACGCGGCGGGCGCGCCGCGCGAGCCGCTCGTCACCGCGCCGGCGGTCGCTCCGCCTGCCGGTCGTCAACGATCCGGCCCTGATCTCGCGTCTCGCCGGCGCGCTGAAGACGCGCGCTCGGCGATCAGAACGTCGTCGAGATGCCGGCGAAGATGACGTCGGAGGACTTCGCGGAGTACGGCGCCGCCGGCGTGCCGATCGCGCTCCTGCACATCGGCGCGGTCAATCCGGCGAAGCTCGACGAGTCTCGTCGAGACCGGCATTCCCGTGCCGGCGCCTCACTCGCCCGAATGGGCGCCCGAGCACGAGCCGACGCTGAAGGGCGCGATTCGCGCCGAAGTCACCGCACTGCTCGAGTTGCTCCGGTAGACGGGCGCGCTCCACTCGCTGCACGCCGGCCGCCGATCGCTGCAGGCTCCACCGCATTCCCTGCAGCCGCATTGCCGGTCGCCGTCCGGCCCGATATGCTCGTCCGGTCATGCACCCGCTGGTTCTCGGCACGATCGGAGCCGGTCTTCTCGCCCTCACCGTCTCCTTGCAGAGCTATCTCTCGATGCTCGACCACGGGCACTCGTTCGTCCGGATGATGGTCTGGCAACTGTGCTCATGGAGCGTGTGGGCGCTGGCCACGCCGACGCTCCTGCGCCTCGGTGAGCGACTGAGCGATCGACCGACGCGTGCCGTGTATGGAACCGTGGCCGGCATGGCGGCGCTCGTCATCGCCGCTCACGTCCTCGTGGCGTCGCTGTCGACGGTGCTCGTGCAGCCGTACGTGCCGGTAGAAACGTTCAGCCTTCAACGCGCGACGCTCATTCACGTGCTGTCGATACCCGCGGATGTGGTGGTCTTTGGCGTCCTGCTGCTGATTGGGTCCTCGCTGGCCGTGTCGCATCGTGCACGCACTCTGGAGATTCGCGAGTCGCGTCTGGAGGCCGACCTGGCGCGCGCCCAGCTGGACGCGCTGCGCCTCGAGATCGAACCGCACTTCCTCTTCAACACGCTCAATTCGATTGCGTCGTTGATTCGCACGCGGTCCACCGATCGGGCGCTGTCGATGCTGCTCGGACTGAGTGACCTCCTGCGAGCCACGGTTGACGGCCGTCGCCACACCACCACCCTCGGCGACGAAACCGAGTTCGTGAAGCGCTACATCGAGTTGCAGCAGGTGCGGTTCAGCGATCGTCTCGACGTGCAATACGCGATCTCTCCCGAATCAGAGCGCTGTGCCGTGCCGACGTTCCTGCTGCAGCCGCTGGTAGAGAACGCATTCCGGCACGGCGTCGCCAAACAGTCCGGACCATGCCGCCTCGAAGTATCGGCGTCGGTCGAGAACGGCGAGCTGCACGTCTGCGTACGCGACAACGGCGCAGGGCTGCCGCCGGACTTCGACGTGAACAGCCACGCCGGCACCGGCCTTCGCAACATCACACTCCGCCTGCAGCGGATCTACGAGGGCGCCGCGGGATTCGAGCTCGGCCCGGCCCACGGCGGAGGCACCATCGCCCGCGTCCGGCTTCCGGCCCACACCGGCGTCTTCCGTCGTCCCGAGGCTGCGCTTCCGTGACGAAGTTCCGCGTGCTCGTCGTGGACGACGAACCGCTCGCACGCGTCCCGGCCGCCAATCGCTAGGCGTTCAAATTTCGGACCCGTCTTCCACTGAAACGCTGGCGGTAGGCATACATATAGGCCCGTACCGCCGGCTTGAGATGCCGGCGCGTCAGGCTGATCAGGTCGTCACGGCGCGAATTCCGTAGCGCCTTGATCATCGCGAGATGGTCGCGGCGGGCGTCGTTCAAGGCTTCCGGCTTGGCATGGGCATAAGACCTGATGCCGGAGACTTTCTGCGCCAGACTTTCGATCGTTTCGATCAGGCACGTGTTGCCGCACAGGCCGAACAAAGCGCGATGGAACAGGACATTGCTCTGGAACACGGCCACTAGGTCGCCGGCATCGACCGCCTTGCCGTGCGCATGCTGTATCGCTTCGAGCTTGGCTATGTCAGCGTCCGGCACCGGAAATGGCAAGATGCGTACCGCCATGACCTCGAGTTCCTCGCGCACATCGTAGATCTGCTCAACCTCCTGCGGCTTGAGATCGCGGACGATTGCGCCGCGGTTCGGGATTTGCTCGACGATCCCCATTTTCTCCGTCGAGTCTCGAAGAGTGCGAGGCGAACGTCGCCGCGATGGGTATCGAAGTCCGCGCACAGGTCGTGCTCGACCAGCCGCTCGCGCGGGTGCCGCCGGCCGAGCACGATATCTTCCTCGAGCTTTCGGACGATTAGGTCGGCGATCGATGGCTCGCGCGGCCTGGGCTCTGTCACCGCGGGTGACACCTCGGGGGAGTTCGCCGCGTCCTTGCGGGACGGTAGATTTCTGGAAATTCTAGCGGTCGCCATAAACGCACTTTGCCATCGCCGCAAAAAGTATACAATCTAACACCATCTTGTTTACAACACAAGACCAGTTGATATTGGTGCCTCTGGGAACGTGTCCCGGCGAACCATCAGCCCGCATAAGCGGCGATAGCAGGAGGAATTCGATGTCCGCTTCACGGTATCTACCGCTCGCGCGCGGCATTCTGCTCGGAGCCGCGCTGGCAATGGCCTCGACGGCCGTGCACGCGCAGAAGCGCGAGTTCTCGTTTGCCTATGACCAGCCGAAGAACAGCGGCTACGGCATCGGCGCCGAAATGTTCAATAAGAAACTGGGCGAGCTCAGCAAAGGCACGCTCTCGATAAATCAGTATCCCGGCGCCCAGCTCGGCACAGAGGCGCAGACCCTGCAAAAAGTACAGACCGGCGACATCGACTTCGTGATGCTGTCGACCGCCAACGCCTCGACCGCGCAGCCGGAGTCCGGCGTATTCTCGCTTCACTTCATCTTCCGTGACGAAGCCCACGCCATCAAGGTGCTCGGCGATCCCGCCGTGATCGCCGCCATGAAGGAGCTGTACGCTGCCAAGATGAAGGGCGCGCACATGCTTGGGCTGGGATCTGCAGGGCCTGCGGCATATGTACGGCAAGAAGGCCGTGGAGAAGGTCGCTGATATCAAGGGCGTCAAGGTTCGCGTGCAGGCGACCGTCACTGAAGACACGCTGTTCCCGGCTTACGGCGCACAGGTCGTGCACATGCCGTTCGGCGAGGTTTACACCTCGCTGCAGACCGGTGTCGACGACATGGCCGAAAACGGCATCAACAACTACCTCGTCAACAAGCACTACGAGCCCGCGCCGGTGCTCTCGCTCACCGAGCACGAGGCCAAGAATGCCCGCGCTGTTCGTCAGCGACAAGGTGTGGAGCACACTTACCGACGAGCAGAAGAAATGGGTTCAGGCGGCCGCCGACGAGGTTAGCCGCAACGAACCGGCCGCGGCCTTCAAGCTCGAGCACGAAGCGCTGGCAAAGCTGGAGAAGATTGGCGTCAAGGTCGTCAAGACCGTCGACAAATCGGGTTTTGCTCAGATCAGCAAGCCGATCCAGGACAAGCTGCGTCCCACCTCGGACCCAATGCGGTGAAGGTCCTCGGCATGGTGCGCAACGTAAAATAACCTGTTGGTGTGGCGGCGGGAGTTTCCCGCCGCCATGGCCATATCCGGATTTCAAAACATGAGTGGCTTCAATGGACTGGTCTTGCAGGAGCAGCGCCATCTGAAATGGCGTGTGCTGGATCCCTTGGAGCAGGTCTTGATGATTCCGTGCGGCGTCGCCATCACCGGTTTCTCGGTGCTGGTGATGTGCGACATCGTCACTCGCACCATAGGGCATCCCTGGCTGTGGATCCAGGAAGCGACGATGACCTTCTTCATCTACGGCATCTTCATCGGGGTCAGCGCGGCGACGCGCCGCAATGACCACCTCTATCTCGCCGTGCTGGCGGAATCCCTGACCGGCAACAAGCGATTGTTCTTCGAGATCTTCAACCGCCTGGTCGTGCTCGGCGTCGCCTTCAGCATGGTCTATTTCGGCTACCTGAATTTCCTCGACGGTTTCAAGAGCCTGCGGATGCCGTCGATGACGCCGCTGTCGAGCCTCTACGCGGCCATTCCGTCGTGCGGCATTCTGGTCTCCATTTTCATCATCGAGCAGATGGTCAACGGCTGGACTCATGGTTTCGGCAGTGCGTCGCACGTGGATGAGAAGAGGAAATCGCTGTGACGGCCAATGGTGGGCTCATCTTCCTGATCGCGTTTCCGTTCCTTCTCCTCGGCTACACGGGCGAGCCGGTGGCCTTCGCGTCAATCGGCGCGCGGGTGGTGACGGCGTCACGCCCGTCAGCCTCGCCTCGATGATGGCCCGGCTTCTCCACGGCACGGACACCGAAGCGCTGCTCGCGGTCCCGTTCTTCCTGTTGGTCGGCGATCTCATGACCTCGGCGAACGTCCCCGTTCGCATGATCACGCTGTCGCAAACATGGTCGGTCATTTTCGTGGCGGTCTTGCCCAGGTGGTTACGATCTTCAGCATGTTCTTCGCCGGCATTTCAGGCTCTTCGGCGGCCGACGTCGCCATCCTGTCACGCACGCTGGCGCCGGAGATGAAGCGCGAAGGCTATGACCTCGCCTTCACGGCCGCGCTAATCGCCTCCGCCTCGACCATGGCGAACCTCATTCCCCCCAGCATCATGGCCGTGGTGTACGGTGCCACCGGCAACGTCTCGATCGGCGGGCTGTTCCTGGGCGGCGTGGTGCCCGGCGTGCTCGTCGGCATCGGGCTGATGATTTACAGCTATTTTTTTGGGCCGGTTGGCGTCATGCGCAAGCGTGCAACGTTCGCGCAGTTCAGCACGGCAACCAAGGCAGCCGCCATCCCGCTGATGATCCCGCTCATCATCATGGGTGGCATCCTCGGCGGGCAGTTCACACCGACGGAGGCCGGCATCATCGCCGTGGCCTACATCGTCTTCGTCGCGATCCCGCTACTAAATCCTCGCCATTACAAACATCTGCCCCGCGACATGGCGATGACCGGCCTGCTCTATTCGATACCGCTTATCACCATCGGGGCGGCTTCAGTATTCGGCCCGATGCTGGCCTATCTGCGCGGACCGGCCGTCGTCTCGGGCTGGATCTCGTCGGCCGCGGGCGGCGATCCGTTCATGATCATGCTGCTGCTGGTGCTGCTGTTCGTCATCGTGGGCGACTTCATCGACGCCATTCCGGCGATCATCATCTTCATGCCGATCATCGCCGACCTTACCCAGACCACCGACATCAACCCGGTGCATATGGGCGTGGTCATCATCGTTACGCTCGCCTTCGGGCTGATCACCCCGCCTTACGGATTGGCACTGCTGATGGCGTCGAAATTCGTCGGCGTGCGCTTCAGCAGGGCGATGTTCGCGTCGCTTCCGATCTATTTCGTATTTTTCTTCGCAATCGCGTTCTGCATCTTCTTCCCCGAAATCGTGTTATGGCTGCCAAAGCACCTGCTGCCGGAATTGGTCGGCTGCTTCAAGAACCCGAGCGGCGCCG
>CAVSKE010000037.1:0-62293 GCA_963728305.1 uncultured Acidobacteriota bacterium | reverse complement strand
CGCGAAATGACGCGGCTGTCCTGCTCTTCCCGGACCTCCCACCCGAAGCCATCGGCGTCGGTAATGACGAAGCGATGCGTCTGGTACCGCCTTCCGGAAGCGTTCGTTGTACATTGGCTACTGCGATCTATACCTCCGCACGAACGTCTCGCCTGTAAACGTTCGCCTGTAAATCTTCTGTGACCCGCGCAGCCGCTGAGATTTTTTCGAGGCACATAGGTCGCCGACCGAACGCGCAGAGCTGCCGGCCTGATGTGCGCAGACACTGTCGTTCCACTTTCACGGGCTCGCGATCCACGTGATAGATGAGCGGCTCGTGCGCGGTGATCTCGACACGCGTTGCCGGCGACATCGTCACGCCGGAACGTCGGCGAGCCGGCCGCGGAGAGTTTCGGCGCGTGTCTGATCACCGCCGACGGTGACCGATCGTCGACGACGACCACGTCGAGCTTACGTCGTCGATGCGCGCCGAAGGCGCGATGAGCGCGCCGTTCCCATACTGTCGTCCGTCGGCGATCGCGACGAGCAGCACGGTGCGAATATCGACGCAGCTGACCGTCCACGGTGATCGCGGACTCGTGCCGCGCGCGTGTGAAGATCTCATTGCTGGCGATCTCGAGATAGCGTCGGAAGCCGCGGCGCGCCAGCCCGGTGGCGGCAAATTGATGCGCGATGCGCGCGTCGAGGCCGACGCCGGCAAGATTGAAGAAGAGCCGGCCCTCGATCTCGCCAGCATCGATCACTCGTTCGTGTCCGCCAAGCGCGATTGCAAAGGCCGCCTGTGAATCGAACGGGATGCCCAGCTCACGCGAGAATCCGTTGCCGGATCCGGCTCGGAATGATCCCGAGTGACGTACTCGTGAACGCGAGTGCGGATGCGGTCTCGTCGATGCGCTACGTCGCTGCCCCCAGGCGATGCACAGCGACGCGCCACGCCCGATGGCCGCGCGTGCGAGCTCGCGCGCGTGGCCGCCGCGTTCGGTGACGAACACTTCCCCGTCCACGCCGCGGCGGTGCAGGAACGAGGTAGCAAATTGCAGCCCGCTGCCGCGCCACGTCCGGCCGTCGGCCAGTGCCGGAGATCGGGTTGATGATGACCGCGACCAAGTTAATTGATGATTGTTGATCGGGGACTATCCGATTGGATTGTCGACTGAAGATTGGGTGAATGTCGATTGAGTGCGATCAGAATTCTGAAATCGACCAGGCGGTCATGAGCTCAACCGCCTCAGAATCTTTGGCGTGACGAACCAGACAAGGGTGCCGGCGGCTTTGGTGGAGAGGCTGGCGACGTCGACCCGGCAGATGCCGCCTTTCTTGAACGGCAGCGGCCGCCGCGCGCCGATCAGGAAGGCGGCGAGCTCGCCCAGATCCGGCTCGTGACCGACGAGGGCAATGCGACGGCGTTTGGCCGCCTTCGCGAGCTGCGCCATCACCGTCGCCGGCGGATGGCCCGGCGCGAGCGCATCGAGTATCTTCACGCTCGGACGTCCGTCGACACCAGCGGCGAGCAGATCGGCAGTCTGACGGGCGCGGACAAGGGGGCTGGTGAAGATCTCTTCGATCGTCGCGTCGAGTCCCTTCAACCCGCCAACCGATTCCTTGAAGCGGTCGATGCCGCGTTCGGTCAGCGGCCGCTTACTGTCGTCGGGCCAGTCGTCGCCGCGTTCCGCGGCAATCGCGTGGCGCACGAGGTAGATTCCTGATGGCGGCATTGGAGGTTACGCGGCAGAGGCACGTCCGAGCCGTGCCTCACGCGCGGTGACATAATCGCAGATCCTCTGTAACGATTTCCTCTCGTTCATGTAACGGGCATGTAAGCGCCGGCACTCGTTTTCCAGACGCCGGACCAGCCGATCGAGGTCGGCCGACAACTGGAGATTCGGCGCCCCGGCGCGACTCTGAATCGCCCGCGTGCGCGCGATGAGCATCTCGAGATCATGCATGCGGCCCAGCAAATCCTGAACACGCTTCAGCGTCCGGATGCGGGCCGTGGCGCGGGATCCACTGAGATCCTGCGCGATCTCGAGCGCGTAGCGTAGTTTCTTGACCGCAATGCGCACTTGGTGGAGCCGGTCTGGCAGGTAGATGCCTGCGGCATCGTCCATCGCGACGCTCAGGCCCTCGGCCCGGCGCGCGGCGCGTCTGAGCGCCACGGTCACGCGTCCGGGATCGCGCGCGCCGGAGCTGACGGGGCCGCGAGCGGCGGCGTCCACGGCCTTCTTCTGCAGCTTCGGCAGGTTGTATCGCGAGATGCGGCGGACCATCTCCGCGCCCAGACGCTGCCGTTCTTCGCTGATCAGTTCTCGCAGACGGGCGATGGCCTCTTCGGAGACGTCCCCAGACGTGCGTAGCTGGTCGAGATTCATCAGCGCGACGTCGAGCTCGCGAACCGGCCCCAGCACGCGGGTCAGCTTTCGCACCGACTTCTTGAGAGACTTGCCGGTGCGGCCGCGGGCGACCAGCGGCAAGGCCTCGCGGATACGCCGCGTCGCGACGCGCGCCTGGTGGACGGCCTGGACGTCGCCCTTCTGCGCACCCGGGAGTGTCCGGCTCAATGCGGTCAGACGCTGGCGGATGATCAGCTCAGAGGGATTCGTGCGCTTCATGACGGGCTCACGCGAACTCGACCTACTATAAGTCGGACTCACATCATGCGCATTGCGGCCATCGACATCGGCACCAACTCCGTCCACATGATCGTCGTGCGAGTTCGGCCGGATCTCTCGTTCGAAGTCATCGATCGCGAAAAGGTGATGGTCCGTCTCGGTGCCGGTGGCCTCGACGGCAAGGCGCTGACGAGCGACGCGATGAGCGCGGCGCTGCAGGCGCTCTCGAAGTTCAAGCGCCTGGCCGAATCGCATCGCGTCGATGAGATCCTCGCCGCGGCCACCAGCGCGACCCGCGAGGCGCGCAACGGCGGCGAGTTCCTCGCCCGCGTCGAGCGCGAGACCGGCATTCGTCCGCGCGTGATCACCGGCACGGAAGAGGCGCGCCTGATTCATCAGGCGGCGGTGTACGGCGTCGACGTCGGCAGCGCGCGGGCGGTGGTAATCGACGTCGGCGGCGGCAGCACCGAGATCACGCTCGGCACGGCGACGGCGATCCAGGCGGCGCGCAGCTTCAAGATTGGCGTGATCCGCCTCACCGAACGTTTCGTTCACAGCGACCCTCTCTCGGGCCGCGACGAGCGCAAGCTCACGAAGCACATCCTCTCGGAAATCGGCCGCCACTGCGACCAGATCACGTCGATCGGGTTCGACCGCGTCATCGGCACGTCCGGCACGATCCTCAGCCTCGGCGCGGTCGCCGCAACCGCCGTTCGCGGCACGACACCCGCCGAACTGCGAAATCTGCGCGTGTCGGCCAAGCAGATTCGCCGCGCTGCGCAAGGAGATCGTCGCGCTCAATCCCGAGCAGCGGCTGACCGTGCCCGGCCTCGATCCCGCGCCGCGCCGATCTCGTGGTCGCCGGTGCCGTGCTCCTCGACACGATCATGAGCCGGCTCGGCGCAGAGGACCTGACGCTCTGCGACCTGGCGCTGCGCGAAGGCCTCGATCCTCGACTACATCCGACGCAACCGCCGCCAGATCGCCCAGGTCGACAAGATCCCCGACGTCCGCCGGCGCAGCGTCGCTCGAACTAGCCGAGCGCTGCAACTACTACGCCGAGCATGCTCAGCAGGTGATCCGGCTGGCGCTGGCGCTCTTCGATCAAAGCCGGGCGGTGCACGGCTCGACCGATCGTGAACGCGAATGGCTCGAATACGCCGCGCTGCTCCACGATGTCGGCGGGCTCATCAGCTATGCGCGCCATCACCGGCACTCCTACTACCTGATCAAGAACGGCGACCTGCGCGGCTTCGATCCGGACGAGATCGAAGTCATCGCCCTGGTCGCCCGCTACCACCGGCGCGGCACGCCGAAGCGCTCGCACGACGAGTACGCACGGCTGTCCTCGTCGCTCCGCAGGACGGTCCGCACGCTGTCGTCGATTCTGCGCGTCGCCGAGAGCCTCGACCGCAGCCACGCACAGGCGATCACCGGCCTCGAGCTCACGCGATCGCGGCGACGACGCGCTGCTGCTGGTCCATACGGGAACCGACGCCGAGCTCGAGGTCTGGGCCACCAATCGCCATCTGCAGCCGTTCGAGAAGCTGCTCGGCAAGCCCGTGCGTCTCGAGTCGGCAAACATTCCCGCAGCCCGCCGTGATAAGCGCGCCGCCCCCTCGCCGCAAGCGGCGCGCAAAACCTCCATCCGCGAAGCCGAAAGCCAAGGCGGCGCAGGCCGTGTAACACCGATTTAACACCCAGGAAACAGGCGCGAAATTCATATTCGATAGCGTGGATGCGTGACCAACACGCTCTTACGCTACGTCCGCCGTCGGCTGCCGGCTTCGGCAAAGCACGCGCTCGTGCTGCTCGTGGTCCTCATCCTCGCCGGCTGCGGATCCGCGAATTCCGGCACTGACACGAAGAGTGGCGCTGCCCCATCCGTGATTCAGATCGACGGGTCGAGCACGGTATTCCCGATCACCGAAGCCGTCGCCGAAGAGTTCCAGAAGGCGAATCAGGCCGTGCGGGTGACCGTCGGCATCTCCGGCACCGGCGGCGGATTCCAGAAGTTCTGCCGCGGCGAGACCGACATCAGCGATGCCTCGCGCCCGATCAGCGCCACCGAGATCGACGCGTGCAAGAAGGCCGGCATCGAGTACATCGAGCTGCCGATCGCCTACGACGGCCTCGCCGTCGTCGTGAATCCCAAGAACACCTGGGCCTCGACGATCACCGTCGCCGAGTTGAAGAAGCTCTGGGCGCCGGAAGCCCAGGGAAAAATCACCAAGTGGAACCAGGTGCGTGCCAGCTGGCCCGACCGGGAAGTCCACCTGTTCGGCGCCGGCGTGGACTCGGGGACCTACGACTACTTCACGGAAGCGACAGTCGGCAAGGCCAAGGCCAGCCGCGGCGACTTCACCTCGAGCGAAGACGACAACGTGCTCGTCCAGGGCGTCGGCGGCGATGAGCTCTCTTTGGGATTCCTGCCACTGGCATATCTCGAGCAGAACAAGTCGGCACTGAAGGTCGTGCCCGTCGACGATGGGAAGAAGGAGAACGGGGACGGCGCGATCACCCCGACGGCCGAGACCGTACGGGACGGCACGTATCAGCCACTCTCGCGACCGCTGTTCATTTATGTCGGCCGCAAGGCCGCTGAGCGGCCCGAAGTGCAGCAGTTCGTCGACTCGTATTTTGCCTCACAAGCACTCATGCGCGAGGTCGGCTACGTCGAGCTGACCCCGCAGATCTACGACCTCGCCAAGAAGCACTTCGCCGATCGCAAGGTCGGCACCGCGTTCGGTTCAGGCGAATCTCAGGTCGGACTGACACTCGAAAAGCTGCTCGCCCGAGAGCAATGACCCCAGCGACCGTCCACGGACCGCGGCGAGTATTGCGGCGGTTCGAATTCGTGATCGAGTGGGGCCTCTTTCTCTGCGCGCTGCTCTCGATCGGGACCACGATCGGCATCATCGTGGTCCTCACCATCGAAACGGTGGCGTTCCTCCGCGAAGTGTCGATTGTCGAGTTCCTCACCGGCACCGAGTGGACACCGCTGTTTGCGATTCCGCGATTCGGCGTCCTCCCGCTGGTCCTCGGCACCGCGCTCGTGTCGCTGATCGCGATGGTGGTCGCGCTGCCGATGGGCCTGCTCAGCGCGATCTACCTGAGCGAGTACGCCAGCGCCGGCGTGCGCCGGGTCGTCAAGCCGGTGCTCGAACTGCTGGCCGGCATCCCCACCGTTGTCTACGGCTATTTCGCGCTGCTCTTCGTGACGCCGCTCCTGCAGCGCTTCGTACCCGCGCTCTCCGGCTTCAACGCGCTCAGTCCCGGCATCGTCATGGGGATCATGATTCTGCCGCTGGTGTCGTCGCTGGCTGAGGATGCCATGCGCGGAGTGCCACGCGGACTTCGTGAAGGGTCGTACGCGCTGGGCGCGACCAAGATGCAGACCAGCCTGCGCGTGGTAGTGCCGGCCGCGTTCTCCGGGATCACCGCGGCCTTTATCCTCGCCGTCTCACGCGCCATCGGCGAGACGATGATCGTGGCGATCGCCGCTGGACAACAGCCGCGGCTCACCTTCGATCCCACCGTCCCGGTCGAAACGATGACCGCGTACATCGTGCAGATCAGCCTCGGCGACACGCCGCAGGGCACGCTCGAATATCGGACGATCTTCGCGGTCGGCATGCTGCTCTTCATCGGCACGTTTGGTCTGAACCTGGTGAGCGCGTGGCTGCGCGAGCGCTTCCGAGAGGAGTACGCGTGAGCCAGGCTGCACCCGTCGCACTCGGGACCGCCAGTACCGGCCGCGGGCTGGCGTGGCGGCGATTTGCCGACGTGGCCTTCCAGGTGCTCGCGCTGGTCGTGCTGCTCATCGCGCTCGCCTGCCTGGGCGCCCTGATCTACGACATCGTCGCCGACGGCGCCGGGCGTCTGTCGTGGAGCTTCATCACCAACTTCTCGTCGCGCCGTGCGTCGCAGGCGGGCATCTGGCCCGCGCTCACGGGCAGCATCTTCATCATCCTCGTGACCGCGTTGCTTGCGATACCTGTGGGCGTCGCCGCGGCGATCTACCTCGAGGAATACGGCGGGCGCAGTGTGGCGTGCGCGCATCATCGAGTTGAACATCACCAACCTCGCGGCGGTGCCATCGATCATCTACGGCCTGCTCGGGCTCGGCCTGTTCGTGCGGATGATGGGCATGGGACGCAGCGTCCTTGCCGGAGCATCGACGCTCGCGCTGCTCGTCCTCCCGGTCGTGATTCTCTCCACGCGCGAGGCGCTCCGTGCAGTACCGGGGTCGCTGCGTGAGGGCTCGTATGCGCTTGGCGCGACGAAGTGGCAGACGATCTGGCATCAGGTGCTGCCGGTGGCCGCACCGGGGATCCTCACCGGGCTGATCCTGGCGCTCTCGCGGGCGATTGGCGAGACCGCGCCGCTCATCATCGCCGGCGCCGTTACGTTCGCAACGTTCGCGCCCGACTCCGTCTGGTCGCCGTTTACCGTGCTGCCGATTCAGATCTTCAACTGGGTCTCGCGGCCGCAGGTCGACTTCCATACGAACGCGGCGGCCGGCATTCTCGTGCTGGTGTTGCTATTGCTGTCGATGAACGCGTCCGCCATCTGGCTGCGCGATCGCTATCAGAAGAGAGGTGCGGCATGAGCACCGCCACCTCCCGCTCCCTGCCGTCGCTCGGCGAGCTGGCATCGAAGCGGCCGGATTCGACCGACAGCAACGCGCCCTGCAAGATCGACGTCGAGAAGCTGAACTTCTACTACGGCGACAAGCGCGCGCTGCAGGACATCTCGATCCGCATCAAGCCGAACCTCGTCACTGCCTTCATCGGCCCCTCGGGCTGCGGCAAGAGCACGTTCCTGCGCACGCTCAACCGCATGAACGACATCATTCCCGGCACCCGCGCCGACGGCAAGATCCTGATCGACAACGTCGACATCTACACCTCGGGCATGGACGTCGTACAGCTGCGCCGCCGCGTCGGGATGGTGTTTCAGAAATCGAACCCATTCCCCAAGTCGATCTTCGAGAACATTGCCTACGGACTGCGCATCAACGGCATGGCCGGCAGCAAGTCCGAGCTGGCCGCGCGCGTCGAGGAAAGCCTGAAGCAGGCGGCGCTGTGGGACGAAGTAAAGGACCGTCTGCATGAATCGGCGCTGGCGCTGTCAGGCGGTCAGCAGCAACGTCTCTGTATTGCCCGCGCGCTTGCCGTGCGGCCGGAGATTCTGCTCATGGACGAACCGGCATCGGCGCTCGACCCGATTGCCACGCAGCGCATCGAGGAGCTGGTCTACGACCTGAAGCAGACGTATACCATCGTGATCGTGACGCACAATATGCAGCAGGCCGCCCGCGTCTCGGACCACACGGCGTTCTTCTGGCTCGGGCGTCTCGTCGAGTACGATCGGACGGAAAAGATCTTCACCGCACCAGCCGAAAAGCTGACCGAGGACTATGTGACAGGGAGATTCGGTTAGTGGAGCGACAGATACCGCATTTCCGGGAGGAGCTCGACGCCCTGCAGGGCCGCCTGCTCGAGATGGGCGGTCTGGCCGAAGAACGGGTGCGCGCCGCCGTCCAGGGCCTGGTCACGCGCGAGCCCTCCCTCTTCGAGAAGGTGCTGCTCGGCGACGAGCCGATCAATCAGCTGCACATCGAGGTGGACAACCGCTGCTTCCGGTTGCTCGCTCTCCATCAGCCGATGGCCACCGACCTGCGCGCCATCGTCGCGGCGGTGAAGATCAACACCGATCTGGAGCGCGTCGGCGATCTGGCGGTGAACATCGCCGAGGCCGGCACCCGCTACATCAGCCATCCGCCGGTCAAGAAGCTGATCGACATCCCGCGGATGGGCGACATCGCGCAGTCCATGCTGCGCGACGCGCTCGACGCCTTCGTGAAGCGCGACACGAGGCTGGCCCACCAGGTCCTGAACGAAGACGACCAGCTCGACTCGCTGAAGACGCAGGTGTTCCGCGACCTCCTCACCTACATGCTGAAGGACCAGGGCACCGTCGAACCGTCGCTGGACCTGATTCTCGTCTCCCGGCATCTCGAACGGATTGGCGATCACGCGACGAACATCGCCGAAGACGTGATCTTCATGGTCTCGGCCCTCGACGTGCGGCATCATCCTCCGGCGCCGGTTGAAGACTGAGCGCCGGCGTCATTCCCAACTTCCAACGCCCAATTCCCAGCCACTCCCAACTCCCAATCGCCAACTCGCAATAAAGTTCAGAACTCCCAACAGAATTGAAGGTTTTGGGAGTTTGGCGTTGAAAATTGGGCGTGCTTGGTCGTTGGGTTTTGGTCGTTGGGAGTTATGATTGTTCGGATGGGCGAGGCCCGGCTGTGCGTCCTGTGTCGCATCCGTCCGGTCGAAGCGCGCTGGCGGCCGTTCTGCAGTGAACGCTGCCGCACCGAGGACCTTGCCCGATGGGCGGATGGACGATATCGAGCCGCCGCTGAGACGGTCCCCGATGACGACAGCGAGGCTGATGCCGATCCCCCGCACCGAGACGTTGACTAGCGGTCCGTATGTACCGAGGAGGTATCAGTCACAACAAGCCTCCGACGGAGATCTTCCCGGCCGCGACAACGGAGCGGCCGGCTAAACTGACGAACGGCATACCACGCGCTCACGTTCATATGGCCGATACGCTCACAATTACTGATAACAGGACCGGCAAGCAGTACCAGATCCCCATCACCGACGGCGTCATTCGCGCAACCGACCTCCGGCAGATCAAGACGACGGCGCCGGACGATCAGGGGCTGGCCACATACGATCCCGCATTCATGAACACGGCGGCCTGCCGGAGCCGCATCACCTACATCGACGGCGACCAGGGCATCCTCGAGTACCGCGGCTATCCGATCGAGCAGCTCGCCGAGCATTCGACCTATCTCGAAACAGCGTATCTGATCATCTTCGGCCAGCTTCCCACCGACACGCAGCTCAAGGAGTGGGTGATGCAGATCACCCTCCACACGATGCTGCACGAGAACATCAAGAAGCTGATGGACGGTTTCCAGTACGACGCGCACCCGATGGGCGTCTTCCTGGCCACGGTCGGCGCGTTCTCGACGTTCTACCCCGACGCCAAGAAGATCTTCGACGAGCAGTCGCGCAAGAAGCAGATTCACCGGCTCATTGCCAAGGTGCCGAGTATCGGCGCCTACGCCTACCGCCACTCCATCGGGCGCCCCTACATCTACCCCGACAACGACCTGAGCTTCGCCGGCAACTTCCTGAACATGCTGTTCCGCATGACGGAGCTGAAGTATCAGGTGAACCCGGTGCTCGAGCGGGCGATCGAGGTGCTCTTCATCCTGCACGCCGATCACGAACAGAACTGCAGCACCAGCGCGATGCGCGGCATCGGCAGCTCGCACGTCGATCCGTATTCGGCCATGGCCGGCGCGGCGGCCGCGCTCTACGGTCCGCTGCACGGCGGCGCCAACGAGGCGGTGCTGCGCATGCTCACCGAGATCGGCTCGGTGCAGAACATCCCCGGCTTCATCAAACGCGTGAAGGCGGGCGAAGGCCGTCTGATGGGATTCGGCCACCGGGTCTACAAGTCGTACGACCCGCGCGCGAAGATCATCAAGGAGACAGCGGACGCCGTCTTCGAGGTCACCGGCAAGAACCCGCTGCTCGACATCGCGCTCGAGCTCGAACGCATCGCGCTGCAGGACGAATACTTCATCACCCGCAGGCTGTACCCGAACGTTGACTTCTACTCCGGGCTCATCTACCAGGCGATGGGCTTCCCGGTGACGATGTTCCCGGTGTTGTTTGCGATTCCGAGAACATCCGGCTGGGTGGCGCAGTGGGAGGAGATGCTGCTCGACCCGGATCAGAAGATCGCACGGCCGAAGCAGGTCTACATCGGCAACAAGCGGCGAGATTACGTGCGCGCTCGACAAGCGAGGGTAATGGTGCGAGGGTGCGAAGGTGCGAAGGTGCGAGGGTGCGGAGGCGCAGCACGGCTCCTCGTTGCCGTCGCCCTGCTCGCGCTCGCGTGTCGAGGTGCCGCCTCCACTGAAAGGGGTCCCGCGGCGACCATGGCCGAGCAGTCGAAGCCGACTCCGGCACCGTCGAACCCCGGCACCGTCGCACCATCGCAACCTCGCACCCTCGCCCCGACTTTTGACAGCAACAGCGCGTGGGAACACCTGCGCAAGCAGGTGGCCTTCGGCCCGCGTCCCTCCGGCACGCCGGCCATCGTCGAGACGCGGCGCTACATCATCGAGCAGTTGAAAGCCGCCGGCATCGAGTCACGCGAGCAGATGTTCATTGGCATGACGCCGCTCGGCGAAGTGTCGATGGTCAACGTCATCGCGACCATTCCCGGCACGCGACGCGAGCGCATCGTGCTCGCCAGCCACTTCGACACCAAGCTGTATCGCGAATTCAGGTTCGTCGGGGCCAACGACGGCGCCTCATCGACGGCAGCACTGCTCGAGCTCGGGCGCGTGCTGAAGCAGCGTCGGAACGAGTTCACGATCGAGCTGCTGTTCCTCGACGGTGAAGAGGCCCGCATGCCGGAGTGGCGTGGTACCGACAACACCTACGGCAGCCGGCACTACGTTCAAGCGGCGCAGAAAGACAAGTCGCTCGCCACGCTGAAGGCACTCGTGCTCCTCGACATGATCGGCGACCGCGACCTGACACTGCGCCGCGACGCCAATTCGACGCCGTGGCTGGTCGACATCGTATGGGCGGCGGCGGCACGACTCGGTCATTCCCGCACGTTCTCGAACGAGCTGACGACGATCGAAGACGATCACATCCCGTTTCTGCGCGCCGGCGTCCCCGCGGTGGACCTCATCGACCTCGACAACCCGACGTGGCACACGCCGCAGGACACGCTCGAGTTCGTCAGCGCCCGCAGTCTGCAGACGGTCGGCGACGTCGTGCTCGCCGCCCTCCCAGACATCGAAAAACGGTTGATACCGTAGGGGCGAGGCATGCCTCGCCCTGACGCGAGACATGCCTTCCACTTCACGGTCCAGGGCGACGCGTGCGTCGCCCCTACAAACGTCACCTGCGGTATCCTCACGCCCATGGCAGCTCTTACCCTGCGCGTGAATGGGCGTACGCGGACCGTGGACGTCGATCCGGCCACGCCTCTGCTGTTCGTCCTGAGCGACGACCTCGAACTGCGCGGCCCCAAGTTCGGTTGCGGCCTTGGCCAGTGCGGATCGTGCACCGTCCTGTCCAACGGCCAGGCGATCAGGTCGTGCCTGACACCGGTGAGCTCTGTCACAAGCGCCGAGATCACCACGCTTGAAGGCCTCGGCACCCCCGAGAAGCCGCATCCGATTCAACGAGCGTTCATCGACGAGCAGGCCGCCCAGTGTGGCTTCTGTCTGAGCGGCGTCATGCTCACCGCCAAGGCCTTCCTCGACCGAAACCCACGCGCCACAGACGAGCAGATTCAGCAGGCGCTGTCCGGCGTGCTGTGCCGCTGCTTCGGGAACGTGCGGATGCTCAACGCGATCAGACGGTATGCGAAGGAGGCCGCGGTATGACGCGCACGCTGACCCGCGACGCGCGCCGCGCGCTCACCCTCGCCGGCTTGTCCCGAACGACGTTGAAGGGCTTCTCCCGGCGCTCGTTCCTCACCGGCTCCGGTGCGGTCATCGTCACGTTTGCGTCGGCAGGCGTGATGGACCGCATGAGCGGCGTGTTCGCACAGGGCTTCAACGGCACCGGCAGCCCACAGCTCGATTCGTGGATCGCCATTGCCGCAGACGGCAGCGTGACCGCCTACACCGGCAAATGCGAGTTCGGGCAGGGTCTCTACACGGCGCAGATGCAGCTGGTGGCCGAAGAGCTCGGCGTGCCTTTCAGCCGCGTCCGCCTGATTCAGTGTGATACGTCGATGACGCCGGATCAGGGCACGACGTCGGGACAGCAGTCGCACCCGGCCAACTTCAACCGGACGAATCTGGCGCTGGCCGCGGCCACCGCTCGCGAAACGCTGGTCCGCCTGGCGTCGACGCAGCTCGGTGCGTCGCCGCAGGATCTCGTCGCCAGAGACGGCGCGGTCAGCGTGAGAGCGACGCCTGCACGACGCGTGTCCTACGGCGTGCTGATCGGCGACAGGAAGTTCGATGTCCCGCTCGACCCGAAGGCCACTCGCCGGCACCCGCGCGAGTGGACCGTGCTTGGCACCTCGGTGCCGCGAGTGGACATGCAGGCAATGGTCACCGGGCAGTTCGAGTTCGTCCACAACGTGCGCGTCCCCAACATGCTCCACGGGCGCGTCGTGCGGCCGCCCTCACCGGGCGCAGCGCTGATGAACGCGGACGAAAGCTCGGTTCGCACCATGCCAGGCTTCGTGAAGCTCGTTGTGAAGAACAACTTCGTCGGGGTCGTGGCCGAGAAGCCGTGGCAGGCGATGCAGATCGCCGAGAAGCTGCGGGTGACATGGACGCCAGGCCCGCGCCTCTCGCCACAGCGCGACGCGTATCAGCAGATCAGGAAGGAACCGGCCACGGACACGCTGCTCGTGGACTCGGGCGACGTTGACAAGACGCTCGCTTCGGCCGCGACCGTCCTGCGCGCGACGTATCACCACCCCTATCAGATGCACGGCTCGATCGGCAGTTCGTGCGCCGTCGCCGATGTGCAGGCCGACAAGGCGACCCTGTGGTCGGCGACGCAGTCCGCCTTCCCGACGCGGAACACAACGGCCGCGATTCTCGGACTGAAGCCGGAGTCGGTGCGGGTGATCTACACGCGCGGCGCCGGCTGCTACGGGATCAACGGCGCCGACACCGTCACCTACGACGCCGCGGTGCTGTCGCAGGCCGTGGGCAAACCGGTGCGCGTCCAGCTTTCGCGCAAAGACGAAATGGCCTGGGAGAACTACGGCAACCTGTTCGCGATCGATCAGCGCGCGGGCCTCGACGCGAGCGGCGCGATCGTCGCCTGGGACTACGAGGCGTGGTCAGCCGCAAAAGGCGGACGGCCCGGCTACAACACGCCGGGCAACGTTGTCACCGGAACGCTGCTTGGCTTGAATCCGGCTCCGTTCAACCCGCGGACGCCGGCGCCTGCACCGACCCAGCCACTCAACAACAATCTGAATACGGCGCCGTCGTACATCACCGGACGGGTCGGTGCCTCGCAGAATGGCGCCGGCGTCGTGCGCAGCGAACGTGTGCTCTCGCACCGCGTCCGGTCGCCGTTCTTCACCGGCCCGCTGCGCGCGCCCGAGCGCCTGCAGAACACGTTCGCGCACGAGTGTTTCATCGACGAGATCGCAGCGCACGTGAAGGCCGATCCGGTCGCGTACCGGCTGCGCCATCTGAATCACGCGCGGCTGAGCGGAGCGATCCGCGCCGCCGCCAAGGCCGCCAACTGGCAGGCACGCCCCTCGCCGAATCGTCGAGCGGGTGTTGCTTCCCAAGACCCGCCGGCATCTAACGGCAGCGCCACGGTCAGCGGCCGCGGCATTGCCTGCGTCTGCTACGAAGGCGACAACGGCTATGTCGCGATGGTGGCCGACGTGAACGTCAATCAGAGCACCGGACAGGTCCACGTCACGCGGCTCGTGGTCGCGCAGGATTGCGGACCGATCTCCAACCCCGACGGCATGCGCAACCAGATCGAAGGCGGCGCGCTGCAGGGCATGAGCCGTGCGCTCGGCGAGATGGTGACGTGGGACGAGGAGAAGGTGACGTCGATCGACTGGCGCACGTATCGATCGCTGCCGCTCGGCTTCGCGATCCCGCGCATCGAGACGGTGTTGATCAATCAGCCAGACGAGGACGCCTGCGGCACCGGTGAGACCTCGATCACGGTGGTCGCCGCGGCGATCGGTAATGCCATCTTCGATGCGACCGGGGTCCGCATCCGCGAGGTGCCGTTCACGCCCGAACGGGTGAAAGCGGCAATAGACTCACGTTCGTAGGGGCGACGCATGCGTCGCCTGCACGTCCGTCTTCAGGCGGACCTGGCGTCACGCGCGCGCCGCGCGAAACACCTTCAGGCGACCCGGTCTTCGCGAACTGACACGCGACGTGGCATCGGCTGGATGTTGCGAGCGGACTCGATTCGTCTTTCGATCGCTTCCACCTGCCGACGCTCGCGCCTGACCGCCACTCGGTACAGCAGGACGTTCACAAGCGTCAGTCCCAATATCACAAGGCCGGTGCTCACCATCCACGGCTCAATTGACATCGATCATGGTTATCGGCAGCAAACGGTCGTAGAAGGAGTCTCTGACAGCGCACGAGAACTTGGCGAGTTGCGGGCAGCAACTTCCCGGCGGGAAGAAAGTGTGCAGCGTAGGAGGTCGATTTTACGCAGCTGCACACTTCACGTACGCTCCAGCGCGACTCGTTCTGCGATTACATAAAGGTACGAGCCAGTCATTCCGAGCCGTAAGTGCCTTTAGTGCCGGCACTTCAGACAGCGTTCGGCAATAACGAAAAGAATCTGCACGCGATTTGCGCTGCGACAGCGTTCGGCACGCTGGTTGCTGGTCGGTCGCCGTCCCTAACGTTCGACGGTCAAGGCAAAACAATCTAGCGGATTGGCGCCTCCACGGGGTTCCCGTGGGTGTCGATTCCAGCACGCCGGAGACCGTCCGAAATTTCCTTTGAAGAACAGACGACACGTGGTCGCAAGGCCACGATTACTGGACGTGTGTACATGGATACTTCGTCGCTGCGGCTCGCAATAGTTCTCGTTTGCGTTTCGATGTGGATCCCGACTGTTGCGAGGGCCCAATCGGCTATTCCGCAATGGAGTTGGACGTTGCATTACACCGACAGCCAGGACACGGTCGGTGGCTATTACCCCGCAACGAACGCCTTCGACGGAGACCCGGCAGCATATGGGCGACCGAATGGGTGAACGGGGCCCCGCCTCCACCGCACGAACTTCAGATCAATCTGGGCGGCGTGCATGCGATCAGCGGGTTCAGATACATGCCTCGGCAAGAGGCGCCGTGGGGGCGAGTCGCCGACTACCAGTTTTTCGTTAGCCTGGACGGGGAGACATGGGGATCGCCCGTCGCCTCCGGAACCCTCCAGAACACGAGCCAAGAACAGTTGATCTCGTTCAACGCGAGAAACGGGCAGTACGTCCGCTTGAGGGTGAACTCCGAAGTGTACGGAGGGCCGATGACAGCCATCGCGGAGCTGAATGTGCTGGCGGGTGGAGATGGCTCCTCTGGCGGTGGTGGGTCCTCTGGCGGCGGTGGTGGTGGCTCTGGCGGTGGCGGGTCCTCCGGCGGAAATGGCGCCATTTCTCAGGCGAATTGGACCCTGAGGCACACCGACAGCCAGGAGCTCGTTGGAGGCTTCTACGCGACGAACGCTTTCGATGGCAATCCCAATACGGTGTGGGTCACGCAGTGGGTGTCCACTTCCCCTCGACCTCCGCATGAAATCCAGATTGACCTGGGAGCGGTCTACGACATATCCGGCTTCCGATATCTGTCTAGGCAAGACGGAGTGTCGTACGGCCGCGTGGCCCGATACGAGTTCTACGTCAGCACCAACGGCTCAAGCTGGGGGTCGCCGGCCGCTTCTGGAGAGTTTTCAAACACTATTGGTCAGCAAGAGGTGAGCTTTGGCGCCCGGACGGGCCGGTATATCAGGTTTCGTGCGCTTTCCGAGGTCGACGGAAACCCTTGGACCGTCCTTGCGGAGCTCAACGTCCTGGGGACCGCGTCGAGCGGTTCGTCGGGCGGTTCCTCGGGCGGGGGATCGGGCGGCGGAACAGTTCCCCCCGCGAGTCAGCTTCGGCGGGCGGTGTTCAATCCCTCGCCGGACCACTACTCATTGGTGCTGCACTATGTCTTGGACTTCTATCCCGCTGGATCAGACCCGACCGCTGCGAATCCAGTCATGAGCCTCGATATTGGAAAGCCCGCCATCGTCAACGGACAGTGCACTTACGACCTGGGCTCGACCATCCCTGGGCTCTGGCCGGGACTCTGGATCGCAACAGTCACCGCTGTGGGTGACCCGGCTAGCGCGCAAAGCGAAGCCTCCCCTTCTTTCGTTGTGCAGTAGGCGGCAATAGACTCACGTTCGTAGGGGCGAGGTATGCCTCGCCCTTACACGTTTCGCATGCGTCGCCTTACAGCGCGCGCAACGCCTCTGCGTTGAACTCGAGAACCAGCGGCGGCAGCGGACCGTAGTTGCTGTAGCGGATCCAGAGCGGCTTGACGCGGACGTGAATCAGGCCCTTCCAGTGCAGTCGATCGCGGCCGTCTGGAAACACTCTCGAAGTAGATCTCCTGCACACGGCGAAGCTCGTCGCCCGTACGGAAAGTCCGCGACGCCTTCGTACTGCACGCTGCGCTCGACGTCGTCGCGTGTGCTGCCGATCGCGAACGCGACCGAGGGGTTGGCGCGCAGGTTCGTCGCCTTCCGCGAATCGGTCAGCGTATCGAACACGATCTCGAAATCATCCGAGACCGCGATGCCCACGACCGCAGCCTGGGCGGCGTAGTCACGGGAGACGCTCGCCTGGACCGCGAAGCGCTCGTTGCGCATGAACGCCAGCAGTTCCTTACGGGTCATCGGGCGTATTCTAGGCGACCGCCGACGACAGCGGATATTCGTATCTCGCGACGTCGTACGGACCGACCTGACGGAAGCTGTGAAATTCAAAGCCGAAGGCTTCGTAGAGGGCCATCAGCTTCGGCCGTGACTTGTCGCAATCGAGACGCAGATGCGAGCGGCCGAGCGCGCGGGCGTGCTCGACCGCCCATCGCAGCAGCGCGGTCGAGATGCCCTGCCCCTTGTAGCGCCGCCTGACCACAAGACGATGCACGAACGCTGACGTGTGGCCGGGAGGAAGATCCGGCCAGAAGAGCGTGTCCTGCAGTTGAAAGCGGATGGCGCCGGCAGGGTCTCCGTCGGACACCGCGAGATAGAACTGACCGGCGGCAATCTCCGCAGCGATGCGCTCCGGCGCGAGCTCGCCGGTTTCCCACATCACCTCGCCGAGCGCGTCCACCCACTGCGCCGCTTCGAGCAGCATCGCGTCGACGATCGCGGCATCGGCCGGCTGCGCCTGGCGGATGGCGAGGGTCATGACTACATCAAGGCACAATGCACAATGGCCAATGCACAATGTCTAACGTGAGGTTCTGCATTGAGCATTGGCCATTGTTCGTCGCTCAAGCCGCGCCCTCGTCGAGCGCCGGCATCCGTGGTGCCGTCACACGCCGCGCGCGCCAGCTGTCGCCGGCGTAGATGGCCAGCGCGATCCACACAATCGAGAACCCGACCAGCTGCGTGCGCGAAAACGGCTCGTCGTACACGAACACGCCAAGAAGAAACTGCAGTGTCGGCCCGATGTATTGCAGGATGCCAATCACCGAAAGCGGTACGGTGCGGACGGCCGCTGCAAAGAGCAGGAGCGGCACAGTCGTGACCAGCCCACCGCCAATCATCAGCGCATCGCTGGTCGCGCCGGTCCGCAGAAACGCTCCTTCGCCGGTGAGATGCAGCACCACGAGATAGAGAATCGCCACTGGCGCCAGAATCGCCGTCTCGAGCGTCAGCCCTTCGATCGGATCCAGCGGCGCCTTCTTCTTCGCCAGGCCATAGCTGCCAAACGACGCCGCCAGCCCGAACGCAATCCAGGGCAGCGCACCATAGGCGAACGTCAGCTGCACCACTCCCGCCGTCGCAATCGCAATCGCCACCCACTGCGCCGGTCGCATGCGCTCATGAAACACGACCACTCCGAACAGGACGTTCACGAGCGGCGTAATGTAGTAGCCGAGGCTGGTCTCGACGATGAACCCGGCGTTGACGGCGTAGATGTAGAGGAACCAGTTGGCGGCGATGAGCGCCGCCGCGATGGCGTACAGGCCGACGACCGGACGAGAAAGGGAGAGCGCTGACGGGCCGCGTCGTCGCAGCGCGGCGACCAGAATGAGAAGGACTGCCAGCGACCAGACGATCCGATGCCCGAGCACCTGAATCGCCGGCACGTGCTTGAGCAGCTTCCAATAGAGAGGAACAAGGCCCCAGATGGAATAGGCCGCGACGCCTGACCAGAGTCCGCTCACCTACTTTTCCACTTCAGCCACTTTTTCACTTTTCCACTTCGCGATCTCCCGGAGTATCTCCGGCTCGGTGAGCACGGTCGCCGATCCCTTGGCGCGGCGAAACACGCGATCGATCAGTTCCTCGTCCGCGGTAAAGCCACGGTGCTCGAGCCAGAACACGATGTTCGAGCGGCCCGACATCGGCCCCACTTCGATCTGCTGCGCTCGCCCGACCATCCGCGCCGGGACACCGGAGTACACGGTGTCGGCGAGATCCGAGTCGTTCTTGTGAAAGGCCTTGACCACCGCTGCGGCGTGCACGCCGGTCGCGGTGCGGAAGGCGTCGCGGCCGAACACCGGATAGTTGTCGGGAATCGGCTCGCCAGTGGCCTCGGACACCGCGCGCACGAGATCGTTCAGGTGCGTCAGGTCGCGCTCGATCCATCCCATCAGCACGAGGTTGACCATCAGCAGATCCATCGGCGTGTTGCCGACGCGCTCGCCGAGGCCGAGCATCGTGCCGTGGACGCGCGAGGCCCCCGCCTCGAGTGCGGCGAGGCTGTTGATCGTGCCCATATCGCGGTCACGATGGCCGTGCCAGTCGATGCCCACGTCCGCGCCGGTCGCCTCGACGACGCGCCTGGCAAAGCGGACGACGGCGCGCGCGCCAGCCGGCGTGGCGTGGCCGACGGTGTCGGCGATGCACAGCCGGTGCGCACCGGCATTGATCGCGGTCTCGAACAGGCGGCGCAGCGTGTCGGGATCCGAGCGCGTGGTGTCTTCGGTGACGTACATCATCTTGAGGCCCTGACGTACGCCAAAGCCGATCGCTTCCTCGGTGCAGCGCTGCAGATAGTCCACCGTCCAGTCTTCCGCGTACTGACGGATCGGACTCGAGCCGATGAAGCAGCCGCACTCGATCGGTAGCCCGGTCCGCTGCACGATGTCGGCGATGGGCTGAATGTCAGCGATGACCGTGCGCGCCACACAGTTGGCCTGCACGTTGAGACGGCACTCGACGATCTCGGCGGCCAGACGCTCGACGTCGCGCACGACGTGCGGGCCGGCGCCGGGCAAGCCGATCGCGGCGGTATCGATACCGATGCGATCGAGCAGGTGCAGGATGCGCAGCTTCTGGTCGATCGACGGCGCGCGCACCGACGGCGACTGCAGGCCGTCGCGCAGCGTCTCGTCGTTGAGCTGAACCACCGGCGGCTTCGGTGGTGGCGACTCGAGGTTCCAGTCGAAGATCAGATCATCCACGACGGTCCCCCGTAGTGTCCGGCTCGGCGGATCGAGCCGGACCAGATGTAGTGTCCGGCTTCAGCCGGACCGATGCAGTGTCTGGCTTCAGGCGGACTCGTCTGACGATCAGCAGACCGATCAGGCCAGCCATCGCGACGCGACCGCTCCACGCCATCCCTTCACGGACAGCGAGCCGATTCGCGGGACCCATGATCTCGTCAACCGTCACAAACGGACCCTGCCCCGCCAGGGCCGCGCGCTGTGCCGTGAGATACCGGCCCACACCGGCACTGGTCTCAGCGTCCTGCACGAGGCAGAAGGTGAAAATGGCCGCGAGGACGACCAGCCCGGCAAGGCGTCCCACCTCTTAATTATAGATTCCGGTGAGCATGAACCACGCCGCGGCCAGAATTGCCAGGATGACAACGATCACCACGATCGGCCATTTCGAGCGGCGGCGGTGCTCGAAGATCGATCCCTCAGACGGAGGCTTGACCCTGGGGTCGCTGGTGGCTCGCCCGCAGCGATAACAGATGAGCGCGTTGTCGGCGATTTCGGTCTTGCAGTTCCGGCACTGCATGAGTAGGGTCTGGGCTGCTGTCGTTAGTCTACGGTCTTCGGTCAGTTCTGACGTTGGTAATGTACCACCGTAGACCATAGACTGAGACTCGACACAAGACCGCCGACCGAGATGATTCCGCTTCGCGACGTCATTCCCTCGCGCACGACGCCATACGTCACCGTTTCGTTGGTCGTCATCAATGCGCTGGTATTTCTCTATCAGCTCTCGCTCGGCGACTACATCAACAACTTCGTCTTCACCTACGGCCTGGTCCCGGCCTTCTTCTCGTGGACATCGGTGCTTACCTCGATGTTCCTCCACGGCGGCATTCTGCACGTCGCCGGCAACATGCTCTATCTGTGGATCTTCGGCGACAACGTCGAGGACCGGATGGGACACGGCCGATTCCTGGCCTTCTATCTGCTCTGCGGCATTGCCGCGGCGCTCGGCCAGACGGTCACCGTCCCCGATTCGCAGATTCCGATGGTCGGCGCCAGCGGCGCTGTCGCCGGCGTGATGGGCGCCTACTTCGTCCTCTACCCCCACTCCCGCATCGTCACGCTGCTGCCGCTGTTCATCTTCATCCAGATCATCGAGGTGCCGGCGATCTTCTTCCTCGGCGTGTGGTTCCTGATGCAGCTCCTCAGCGGCGTGGGCTCAATCGCCAGTGCCACCGCTGGCGAGCCGGCAGGCGGCGTCGCGTTCTGGGCCCACGTCGCCGGCTTCGCAGCGGGGTTCGTTGGTGTGTTCGTGTTCCGGCAGCGCGAACGGCAGCGGGTCGAGTGGTGGAACGACGTTCGCTAACGCTCACGAGGTCAAACGTCAAACGGCAAAGGTCAAGCTTCGGACCGGTCCCTGACACCTCGCACCTACACCTGCACTTGATCTCTTTGCCCTGACGTTCGCCCTTTGCCTCTTGCCCTTTGACCTGACCGTCTCAGTTCTTCTCGGCGATCTTCAGCAGCAGATCCTGAGCGCGTTCAAATGACGGCGCGATTTCGAGCGCGGCCAGCGTCTGCTTCTTCGCCTCCGCGTACTGACCCGCCGCGAGATGCGCCTCGGCGAGTTCGACATGTGCCTGGGCACGGTCGGGCGGATTCGCGCCGAGGACGCTCTTGAACGAGCGCACGGCGGTTACGGGTCCTTGCGCTTGAGCGCGAGGCGCCCGAGCTGGGCTTCGGCGGCCGCGTCGAAGGGATCGATCGCCACCAGCCGGCGATAGGCATCTTCGGCGCGTGCCGGGTCGTTGAGCGGCGTCGACGAGCTCGGCGAGCTTGCGCGCTGACTCCACGTCGGAGTGGTCCACACGCATCACCGCTTCCAGTGCCTTGGATCGCGCGGGCCGTGTCCTTCTGCTCGAGGGCGATCTTCGCGATCATCGCGTTCGGGTTGTTGGCGCCGTTGGCGCTTGGGATGATCTGCGCGGCGCGCTCGAGCGCGGCGATGGCGCCGGCACTGTCCTTCGCTTCCTGCAGTGCCTGGGCGAGCCGCATCTGTACGGCGAAGCTGTCGGGATTCGAAGCGGCGAGCGCCTTCAGCTCGTCCACCGACATCTTCTCCTTCATCTCCGGCGCCTTCAGCGCACGGCGAAGGCCGGCGTACTGCTTCTCGAGACGCGCATCGAATCCTGTCTGCAACTGCGCCAGCGACACTCCCAGACCCTCCTTGATCGCTGTCTCGTCCTCGAGGCCTTCCCCATAGGCGCGCAGCAGCGCATGGAGCTTCGGCTCGCCATAGGTCTCGACGATGTGCTCGACGACCAGCGAGGCCTGGTAGTAGGCCAGCGAGATCATCTTCGGATCCTGGAAGCCTTGATTGAGCACGTCCAGCTTCATGACCTTGCCCTCGTTGAGGGCGTGCGCGAAGGTGATGTCCATCTCGCGGCCCCACTCGGGACGCGCGCGCCGTTCTTCCCACACCGAGGTGCCTTCCGTGAGCCACCGCGGCACGCGTTGCTTGGACATCTGGATCGTGAAGACGTGCGCCAGCTCGTGCCACAGCGTCTCGCCCCAGTTGAAGTCCCCTGGCGGCCGCGCCTTCGGCGAATCGAGTGTCACGACACGACCGAAGCAGGCGCCGAGTGCGCCGATCATGCCCGGCAGACCGATCGTGCGCACGGCGAAGTCGTCGTGCTTCGGGAACATCTCGATCAGGATCGGACCGGTCGGCGTGAAGTTGTAGCGCTTCGACAGCGTGGCCATCGCTTCCTTGGCGAGCGGGATGGCGTGTTCGCGCATCACCGCAGCTTCACTCGGATCGAAGCGGAAGATCAGATCGCCGTCGGTGATGGTCTCGAACTTGTCGAGCGTGTCGAGCAGCGTCAGCGAGTTGAACGTCTGCTGATCGAAGCCATCGTCCTTGAAGGCGCGCTCGAGGGCACGGCGGGCGCCGGGCTCATCGCCGGTCCGCAGCAGGTGCTTGCCGAGATCCGCATGCGCTCGCGTGTTCGCATCGTCTACGGCCAGACCGCGGCGCACCTGTTCGACGGCCTCATCGAAGCGGTAGTTGCGAGCGAGGTGATCGCCAGCGACGCGGTACACCTCGCCGTAGACCGGGTTGATCTTCAGAATCTGCTGGACCTGTGCGTCGAACGCGGTGATTTTGCCTTCGAGGAAGTCGATCGCCGCCACGAGCGAGCGTGCTTCGAGGCTGTTCGGATTCACCTTGAGCGCGCGCTGCGCGCTGTCGCGAGCATCGTCGCGCTTGCGGTCGTCGAGCGACATCTCCGCCGCGAGCAGATGCGCGGGCACCGAGTTGGGGTTGATCTTGAGGGCGCGCTCGATCGCCTGCTTCGCCGCTGGCGGGTTCTCCTCCGTCGCGATCCGGGCGACGCCGAGGATGGCCGGCACATGGTTCTCGTCCACCTTCAGCGCATCCTGGAACGATCGCATCGCTTCCTTGCGGTTGTACTTCTCGAGGAACAACTCGCCCCACGCGGTGTTGACGTAGACGTCGGTAGGCGCCAGGCGATTGGCAGACCGGAAGAAGCCGTTGGCGTCCTGAAACGCGCCGAGCGCGCGCGCCGCCAGACCCAGACGCAGGTTCTCAGACGCGGTCTGTCCATCCACGCGCGCCACGATCAACTTCAGGGTGCGCACGGCGTCGTTGCGGCGGCCGAGCTGCATCTGCAGAAGACCCAGTTCGAGCGCCGCGTCGCTCCCCGGCTGGGCCTGGGCAACCGGCGTCAACGTCTTCTCGGCTTCGGCGTAGCGCCCGCGTTCGATGTCGGCACGGGCGCGAATGGCCACCGAGCGTGCATCGGTCGCCGAACGCAATAGACTCTCGACCTCATCGTACTGACCGGCATTGAGCGCCTTCAGCGCGGCGTCGGCTGGCGTCGCCGCTGCGGGAGGACGGCTCTGCGCCAGCGGAACCTGAGCCGCGCACAGCAGCATCACGGCGAACACCACGCATACGCGGCGGAAGGTCATAAGCGGTCTCTCGGCCATGTCTGTCATACGACGCAAGGCCCCGGTGGAATTGACGACGGACGAGGAACGAATGTCGGATTGACGTCGTTCCTTAACAAATTCGTCAATCGTGACTCGTCAATCGTCCTTCTCACGTCCGCCCTGAGTATAGTGCCATCGCCTGTTCTTCCGCGGCGATCCGCCGCCACAGCAGCCACCCGAACAACAGCGTACCAAGCGGGCCGGTGACTCGCGCGTGAGTCATCAGCGCCATCGCAATCAGCTCGCCAACCACAGCCACGTAGTTGGGATGGCGCATCCACTGATAGGGCCCGGCCGAGACGAGCGGCAGGGCCGGCATGACGAGCACCTTGTAGGTCCATCGCACCCCGAGCGATGCAATCGCCCAGAACTTCAGAGCCTTGGCGAGAAACATCAGCGCGACGCCGGCAAAGGTGAGCGGGCCCAGCTCGACTCCGCTGATGACGCCTTCGACGGCCATGGCGATGAAGACGCCGGGATAGGCGATGCGCATCATCGAGTACACCGGGTCGTCGGCCTCGACGGCGCCGTTGGCAAGGAGCACGCGTTCGTTCGACGTCGAGAGCCAGAGCTCACCGAGCATCATCACCACGACGGCGAGCAGCACGATGAGGGGAACGGTAACCGCGATCGTCATGCTCGTACGCCTGGGCTAACCCTCCGGCGCTACGTGCGCTGGCGTGCGAGTCCCACGTCGCCGGCGAGTTGAATCAGAAATTCGACTGGTCCGGACCACCAGGTGGACACCAGGGCTGCGAGTCCGACGGCCCCGGGCGATCCGACCATCATCCGCAGGGCGCGATTGACGCGCCACTTCATCGAGAACTCGCGCCGGCGCGCAGCGGCCAACCGGGCATGGGCCGGCCGGCCCGACGCGAGCTCGTCGAGTGCCGCGTGCGCCGCCAGCTCGCCGCCGCGCAGCGCAAAACGAAGACCGTCGCCAGTCATCGGATCGACGAAACCCGCCGCGTCACCGGCCAGCAGCAGACCCGGACATCCAGCGGCGCGCGCGTTTACCGCGAGCGGGCCGAGCACCGTCACCGGCGAGACCTGCGTGGCGGCGGCAAATCGATCGCGCAGCACGGCGTCGGCGGTGAGCGCGCGTCGCACGATCGTCTGCTGCTCGGCCTTGCCGTAGGGCGCGTCCTTTTGGACGCGCCCGGCCAGAAGGTCATCGAGCACGACCGAGACGTTGGTCAGCCCACCCGGGAGCGGCGCAACGCCGATATAGGCGCCACGTCGGACGTGCATTTCACCGCGCGCGCTCATCTGCGACACGTTCGAGAAGTACGCGCCAAAGGCCCAGCGCCGCGGCGTGCTGGCGTACGAGGAGAGCTTCACGCAGCCGGCGAGGCGCGAGCCGCGGCCGTCGGCGGCAATGACCATCGGCGCGCGCAGCACCTCGCTGCCTCGCCGCGCCAGACGCACACCGACGACCCGATCGCCGTCGATGACCGGCTCGCTCACACCGATGCCAGTCTCCACGCACGCTCCGGCGTCCGCAGCGGCGTTGAGCAGCAGCTGGTCGAGACACCGCCGAGTCAACGACATGCCGCGCAGGCCATCGGGATACTCGGCCGACACCTCCGCGCCTGGCCCGGTGACGGTCATGCCGGTGATCGGCAGCGCACACGCCCTGACGTCGTCACCAATGCCCAGCCGATCGACGATCGACAGCGACCCCGGATTCAACGTATCGCCGCACAACTTGTTGCGTGGGAACACGGCGCGATCGATGAGGCGAACACGTGCGCCGGCACGGGCCAGCGTCAGCGCAGCGGCACTGCCCGCGGGTCCTGCGCCAATGACCAGGACGTCGATGTGGCTCGTCATGGTCCGAGCCGCACCCTCGCACCCTCGCACCTTCGCACCCGACTCACCGCGCGCGTCCCAGTACGAGCGCGCTGTTCTTCGATCCGAAGCCGAGGCAGTTGCACAGCGCCGCCTCCACGTCGACGGCCCGCGCGGCGTTGGGGATGAAATCCATCTCGCACTCCGGATCCTGATCGTCGAGGTTGATCGTCGGCGGAAGCACACCGTGCGTCATCGCCAGCGCGGTCGTCGCGACACCAGCCGCGCCGCTTGCACCCTGGGGGTGTCCGATCATCGATTTCGTGGAGGATCCCGGCACGCGATCAGCGTGACTGCCGAACACGCGGCGGACGCACTGCGCCTCGATGCGGTCGTTGAGCTGCGTGGATGTGCCGTGATAGTTGATGTAGCCGATCTCTTCCGGCGCACGCTGCGCGCGACACAAGGCCGTCTCGATGCAGCGAACGATCTCGACGCCGTCCGGATCCATCTGCACGCGGTGATAGGCGTCGCACGTCGAGGCGTAGCCGTCGATCGACGCGTAGATCGGCGCACCGCGGGCCCGCGCGCGCTCTTCACGCTCGAGCACCAGCATCCAGGCGCCTTCGCCGAGCACGAAGCCGTCGCGCCCGCGATCGAAGGGACGCGACGCCGCCGCCGGGCGATCGTTGTAGCGGGTGGACACCGCGCGCATGCGGGAGAAGCCGAAGATCATTCCCGGCAGCACGCACCCGTCGGTGCCGCCGGACAGAATCGCGTCGTACTCACCAGAGCGGATAAGCGACGTCGGCGTAGCCGATCGCATCCGTCGAGCTCGTACACCCGCACGACAGCACGTGGCTCATCCCGCGCAGACCGAGCGAGATCGAAATCTCGCTCGATACCATCCCGCAGATGCCGACGGCAATCGCGTACGGCGTGACATGCCGTCCGCCCGATGTGAAGAAGTCTTCGTACTGCTTTTCGCCGACGTCGATGCCGCCGCCGCCGCTGCCAATGAGCACCCCGGCACCGGCCTGGCCGGCGCGTAGTCGCGCATCGCGCCACGCTTCCCGCGCCGCAATCACGCCGAACAGCGCCGCACGCGAATAGCGTTTCGGATCGGCGCGCCCCTCTCGGTCGCCATCGCCGTCGAGATCGAGCGCATCGGCAATCGACACCGGTGGCACCCACGCGGCGACCTGGCAGGGGTATGTCGAGACGTCGAACTGCGTGATGGCACGCGTGCCGCTGCAGCCGCGGCTGACGTGTTGCCAGTACCGCTCGCGTCCAACACCGAACGGCGACACCACACCGATGCCGCTGATGACGACGCGATGCGGCCCGGACGAGGGCATGAGGCCCATATAATACCGGGCCGTGCACGATCCAGGCCGCGCCGCAGCCCCTACGGCGAACCTCTTTGCCTGGATGGGAGCGGGCCTGTTCGTCCTGTCACTCAGTTACTTCGTGTACAGCTATTGGACGGTGTTCGGCACGCCTGCCGAGGGCCCGCTGCGCCCGCCGGTGGTGGTCTGGAATGTGGTGCTCTTTTCACTGTTTGCACTGCATCACACCGTGTTTGCACGCGAACGGATACGACATGCGCTGACTCAGGCATTGGGCCGCCTCGAACGGTCGTTCTACGTGTGGGTCGCCAGCCTGTTGTTCATTGCGGTGTGCAAGCTGTGGCTGCCGCTCCCGGGCACCGTGTGGGAACTGGAAGGAGCGGCCAGTTTCCTCCTGCTCTTTCTCCAAATCGGAGGAATCGCCTTCTCCGTCTATAGCGCCGCGGCGATCGACATTTGGGAGTTGGCTGGCATTCGGCAACTGAACTCCCAACTGCCAACGACCAACGCCCAACCACTCCCAACGTCCAATTCCCAAACGACGATTGAATTCAAGACGACCGGGCCATACGGGCTGGTACGGCATCCGATTTATCTGGGATGGTTCTTCATCGTCTTCTGCGTCGGGACGATGACGATGACGCGCTTCGTGTTCGCGGTGGTCAGCTGCGCCTACATCCTGCTGGCGATCCCCTTCGAAGAGCGATCAATGCGGCGTTCGACGAACGGCGCGTACGACCGTTATATGCAGAGAGTGACCCGAAAACTCATTCCGGGCGTGTATTGATTGGGAGTTGGGAATTGGAGTGGTTGGGAATTGGGAATTGGGAGTGGTTGGGCGTTGGTGTTGGGCGTTGAAGCTCATTCCTCCTCCACCTCCTCGACGTCCTGAGGCAGACCTTCCAGTTCCTCGAGAAACACGAGGCCCCGGTGCGACGGAATCTCGAAGCGCTTCCCGCACGACCGGCACGTGACGTCGTCATCGACCCGGATCAGGTGGTCTTTGCTCTTGCCGAACAGTGCGCGATCCCGCTCGTTGGCGCCGGGCGGAAGCTGGGTCTTCTTCGTCCGCCGTATCCACCGCATCGAATAATCATTGGTCCGTCGGCAGCGCGGACACTGGAAACGGGCCGGCCGCTGCTCAGGTTTCTCGGTGAAGAACTGGCGCTCGTCCACGAGGCGAGCGTACCACAGCGTGGCCGGTCCGACCCTTCGACAGGCTCAGGGTTGTCCCGCGCACGTCGAGGCAAAAGGACCCGGCCCTACGCTGATAAACTGGGTGGAGCGCTTTGGCTGACACTCCGTCCCCCTCGCCTGCTCTGCCGTCAGAGCTTCCGGTCCTGCCGCTCCGTCACACGGTGGTGTTCCCGCAGACGCTGCAGCCGCTCGCCGTCAATCGACCGGTGTCGCTCGAGACGGTGAACCGCGCGCTCGCCTCCGACCGTCTGGTGCTGCTCGTGCTCCAGGAAGACGATTCCGACGAACCGACAGCCGAGAACCTGAAACGGGTCGGCACCGTCGGCGTCATCCGGCAGATGGCCAAGGCCCCGACCGGCGGCGTCAACATCATCGTCGAGGGACTGGCGCGCGTGCGCGCCGACGTCTTCACTCGCTCCGGCAACACGCTGCGCGCGCAAATCACGCCGCTGCCCGACACGACCGAGAAGACAATCGAGGTCGAAGCGCACGTCCGGCGCATCCAGGAGCTCATCGAGAAGGCGCTGTCGATCACGACCGGAATGTCGGAGGAACTGCGCGACGTCGTCGTGCACATCGACGATCCCGTGCGGCTCGCCTACGTCCTCGCCACGCTGATCGACATGAAGCCGGTCGACAAGCAGGCGCTGCTCGAAGAGAACGACGTGCTCAAGAAGCTCGAGGCTGTGGCGACGGCGTTGACACGCGAAGTCTCGCTGCTCGAGCTGAAGGGCAAGATCGAATCGCAGGCGCAGCAGGAGATGACCGACGCCCAGCGTCAGTACTACCTGCGTCAACAGATGAAGGCGATCCAGCAGGAGCTCGGCGAGGGCGAAGGCAACGAGCTCCAGGAATTGCGCAGGCGCGTCGAGAGCGCAGGCCTGCCCGAACCGATCTCGATGATCGCCCTTCGTGAGGTCGATCGCCTCGAACGCATGCCGGCGGCGTCACCGGAGTATCAGATGCTCCGGACCTACATCGACTGGCTGCTCGATGTGCCGTGGGCGACGTCCACGCAAGATCGCATCGATCCGGTCGAGGCGCGCAAGGTTCTGGACGAGGATCACTACGACCTCGACAAGGTCAAAGAGCGTATCGTCGAATACCTCGCCGTCCGCAAGCTCAAAGGCGACATGAAGGGCCCGATCCTCTGCTTCGTGGGCCCGCCCGGGGTCGGCAAGACCTCGCTCGGCCAGTCGATCGCTCGGGCGATGTCGCGGAAGTTCGTGCGCATCTCGCTCGGCGGCGTGCGCGACGAGGCGGAAATCCGCGGGCATCGCCGCACCTACATCGGCTCGATTCCCGGCCGCATCGTCCAGGCGCTCAAGCAGGCTGGCGCGATGAACCCGGTGTTCATGCTCGACGAGATCGACAAGGTGGCGGCCGGCTTCCAGGGCGATCCCGCTGCCGCCCTCCTCGAAGTGCTCGACCCGGCGCAGAACCATTCGTTCCGCGACCACTACCTGGAAGTGCCGGTCGATTTGTCGAAGGTGCTCTTCATCGCCACGGCCAATCAGCTCGGGACGATCCACCCCGCGCTCCTCGACCGCATGGAGATCATCCAGCTGAGTGGCTACAGCGAGGAGGAGAAGCTCCATATCGCGCGCAAGTATTTGCTGCCCAGGCAGATGAGCGAACACGGACTGCCGCCGGGGTCGATGGAGGTGAGCGACGCCGCCATGCGGCTGGTCATCTCGGAATACACGCGGGAAGCCGGCGTCCGCAATCTGGAGCGTCAATTGGGCGCGATCTCGCGAAAGGTGGCCGCAAGACTGGCCATGGGCAGCCCGGTCGACCCCTCGACAACCGTGGTCGATCGCGAGCAGGTGGACGATTATCTGGGGCCGGCCCGGTTCAAGAAGGAGATGGCGTTCCGGACCTCCCGGCCTGGTGTGGCGACCGGTTTGGCGTGGACCGAAGCCGGCGGCGACGTGCTTTTCATCGAAGCCACCTTGCTTCCAGGCGGAAACCAGAACATCATTCTGACGGGCCAACTCGGGAACGTAATGCAGGAGTCGGCCCGGGCTGCCCTCAGTCACATTCGGGCCAACGCGGGAGAACTCGGAGTCTCGCCGGAATTCATGGCGAAACACGATCTCCACGTGCATGTGCCCGCCGGTGCGATCCCGAAGGACGGGCCGTCGGCCGGTGTGACGATGGCGACGGCGATTCTGTCGGCGGCGCGAAATATCCCGGTCAGACAGGACGTCGCCATGACCGGGGAGATCACGTTGAGCGGCCTGGTCCTTCCGGTCGGGGGGATCCGCGAGAAGTCGCTGGCCGCACGCCGTTCGGGAATCAAGACGGTGATTCTGCCGGCGCTCAACGAACCCGACCTGGCAGAACTGGCCGAGGAGATTCGTCGAGACATGACGTTCGTGCCAGTTGAAACGTTGGAGCAGGTCATCAAGATCGCACTCTCGGATAATCAGCCGGGGACCACTGAACGGACCGATCCCGCCGGATCGGCCCCCTTAGCCGCGCGTTAGGGCCCGCCCACATTGGCACAAGCGATCGTCTTCTACATTTCCGGTCATGGATTCGGTCATGCCTCACGCACCATCGAGGTCATCAACGCGATCCTGACGCAACGCCCTGAAACGCGAGTCGGTGTCCGCACGTCGGCGCCGCGGTGGTTGTTCGATCTCACCGTCAAGGGCAAGGTCACATTCAGCACGCTCGAATGCGACACCGGCGTCGTGCAGGTCGATGCGCTGACGCTCGACGAAGCGGACAGCATCCGCCGTGCGCAGTCGTTCCACAGCGACATGGTGACCCGCGCGGCGAGCGAGACGCGTGCCCTCCGCGAACTGGGCGCCGGCTTGATCGTCGGCGACATCCCGCCGCTCGCCTTCGCGGTTGGCGCGTCGGCCGGCATCCCGTCGATCGGCCTTGGCAACTTCACGTGGGACTGGGTCTACGCCGACTATCCGCGCGTGCGTCTGGCGCCGTCGCTGCTGCCGACGATCAGGGGCGCGTACGCAAAGGCGTCGATGGCACTGCGGCTGCCGATGTCGGGCGGCTTCGAGAGCTTCTCGAACGTCCGCGACATCCCGTTCATCGCGCGACATGCGTCACGGACGCGCGAAGAAGTCTGCAAGATCCTCAAGATTACCGGCGACAAGCCGATCGTCCTCGCCTCGTTCGGCGGCTACGGCCTCACCGCGCTCGACACCGACGTCCTTTCGAAGTTCAAGAAGTACACGGTGGTGACGACGGTGACCGCGTCGCTGACGCGAGGGCGGCGGGATTCACCGGCGACGGAGAAAAAAGGGTCGGTCATCACCATCAACGAAGAGTCGATGTACGGAGCCGGTGTCCGCTACGAAGATCTCGTTGGCGCCGCCGATGCCGTCGTCACCAAGCCCGGCTACGGCATCGTCTCCGAGTGCATCGCAAACGAGGCGGCGATCCTCTATACCTCGCGCGGCCACTTCCCTGAGTACGACGTGATCGTCGAGGAGATGCCGAAGTATCTGCGCTCGGCGTTCATCAACCACGACGATCTGTTCGCCGGCAAGTGGGAGTCACATCTCGACAAGCTGCTCGGGCAGTCGAAGCCGAAGAAGAAGCCGGAGACGAATGGCGCCGAGGTGGCGGCCGACATTCTGCTGAAGGCGCTCGACAAGCCGCCGAAGAAACCGCGCGGCCGTCCCAAGGCAAAATTCTGATCGTAGAGGCGGGTCACCCGCCTGATCTAATTCGGGCGGGTCTTCGTCTTGAGCTTGCCGCCGCCGTCGGCCTTGCCCAGGATGAACTTGTTGGCCTGGGTCAGCGTGGTGATGTTGCCGTAAGTGACGAGCCGGGGCGTCACGTACGGCCGCTTCGCGCGTTTCGGTTTCTCGTCACTCATCGTCGGTGCAGGGCAGCCAGGACCTCGCAGCTCGCCTGGAGCGCGCGGAGGTCGTCGCCGAATCGCAATTGTCTCACGGGCACGCGATCGACGAGCCGGCACAGGACGTCGAACTCGCGGGCGCGCATCGCGCGATCCAGATAAGAGCCGCCAAAGGCGTGCCGGACCAGGCCAACAAGGGAAGCAGACGACGGGGTGGGCTCGATCGACGGCGACGACGCTTCCCTCAAACGCTCCCCCAGCAGATAAATCGCGCCAATCGGGACCAGTCGAGCCTCGAAATGAGCGCTGGAGCCCTGAGGATCGAGCACTCGCTTCTCGTACTCCTGAGAGAGCGCGCCCGCGTCGCTCGGCTCTCCGAAGAGCGCCGCCGCCGCATCGGACCAGAGGCCCAGCCCTGGATGCCCCAGGTGGGCGAAAGCGTCACGATGGCCGGCGTCGACGTCGATGCGCACGATATCGTCGGCGAGGACGGGATATCCGAGTGTGGAGAACGCGGCCGCAGTGGATGACTTACCGGCCCAGGGCTCGCCGATAAAGAGCAGCGCTCGCCCATCGACGGCAACAGCGCTGGCATGGAGGGGAACCGCGCCACGGAGGCGCAGAACAAACGCCAACACGGATCCGGCGAGATAGCCCGCCGCGTCGGCGGCACTCAGCGGCGCCGACCAGTGGCCGGAGACCCGGGTACCAGCTCCATCAATCAGAAATGTGACCGCATCGTTGTAGGTGAGCCAGTAGCCGCCATCACCCGTCTCGATCATCATTTCTGGTCTGCCACGGGAGTCGAGCTCGGGGCTGACGTACCAGGAGCTCTTTCCCTCGACGCCCCTGTCACGCTCGGACCCGCCGCACATCGAGATCGTCAGGTCCACGGCAGCACTGCTGGGCATCGGACGGAGCCCGGGAATGGGCGTGTCGGAGGCGACCGAGAGGCCGCAGGCCTGGTAGAAACGCTGCGCCGGAGTGCTTTCAGTCACCGGGCGGTGCTCGCGGCAGAGCACTGGAGCCATGTCGCGAGCGAGACGAGGGCCCACATGCCGGGCTCCTCACCAGTGAGCGCCCGCTCGGACTGGCATGTCGTCCTGAACGTCGGCACGTCCACGTATCGCGCGAGTTGAGGCAGCGCCTCCATCGCGGCGGCGACGTCTGCCGCGTGCCAGCGCCCATGCACCTGCTGGAGGTCCACACCCAGCGGCCGCTTCGGGCGCGCGCAGACCTCGGCGGGCAGGCGCCCGGCCATCGCACGGCGGACGATTTCCTTGTTCACGCACCACGGATGCGTGGGAAGCGTGACGGCCAGAGACAGCAGGCGCACATCGAAGAGCGGATATCTCAATTCCACCGGCCGCTGTGTCGCGCCGGGATCGTAGGTCTCGAACATCGACGTCCACCAGGGATCGACAACAGAGCTCACCGCGAGTCCGCGCGGGCCGGCGGCCGGCGCGCGCATCGCGGCGATCTCCCTCAGCCGCGCGTGGGGGTCGCAGTCGCGGACGAACGAGCGCGACAGCCAGACCGGCACCTCCGACTTACGGGAGAACCACTGGCGCATCATCGCGCGAAGACCAAGCGGCGGGAGCGTCCGCGTCCGCCATCCAGACTGCCAGAAGTCTTTGGCCAGCGCGCCAAGCCGCTTGTGACCGATCAGGCTCACCAGCGTTGACGGAAGCAGCGCCGGATCACCGCCGTCGCCGGTCAGGACCACAGCACCATGTCGTGATGCGCGTTCAAGAACATCGGCGGTGATCGCGGTCATCGGCTCGGTGGTGGGCTCCGGAGGCAGCAGTCCGGCGTCCCAACGAGCGAACCAGGCGTAGTCGTCGGTGCGGTGATGCTCGAGCTCGATCCCGAGCCGACGGGACACCAGCGCTGCGTAGCCGCCCTCACGGTCGTCGGCGGAGTCGTAGACCAGGGTATAGGCGCGCATCCCTGCTGCTGTCAGGTCGGGACCGAGCACGTCGGCAGCTGTCGCTGCGACGCTCGAAGAATCCAGACCTCCACTCATCAACACACCGAACGGCCCGTCGCCCACCCGGTCGGCCACAACGGTGTTGAGGACGCTCGTATACCGCTCGACGTACTCGCGCGGGTCTCGCAACCGAAGCTCGCCGCCAGCCTGGAACGACCAGAAGCGCTCGAGCCGTACCGCTGTGTCGGCCGTGGTCAGCGTGTGCGCCGGCGGGACGCGCGCCACGTCGGCAAACGATGTTCGTGACTGATCCATCACCGCGCCGGCCAGAAGGACGTCGCAGATCGCACGGTCATCGAGCCGATCCGATACGCCGGGGTGGCGCCTGAGACTGCGCAACACATTACTCACCAGCAGCGTGTCACCGGCAGACGCGTAGTAGAGCGGCTTCACGCCGAAGTGATCGCGCGCGCCGAGCAACTGCCGGCGACCCGCGTCCCACACGCAGAAAGAGAAATCGCCGAGCAGGTGACGGACGCAGTCACTGCCCCATCGCTCGTACGCCGTGAGCACGAGTTCGGCGTCTGAGGCGGTGTTGATGTGACGTTCCAGATCCGCTTCGAGCTGGCGGACGAGAGCCGCGCGATCGTCGAGACGTCCGTCCATGACAATGACGACGCGCTGATCGCGAGTGAGGGCGAGCGGCGACGCGGTACGCGACGATCGAAGCGCAGCGGCCCCGAGTCCTATGCCGTTCGCCGTCCACACGGCGGTGCGGGCGCCGTCGTACGGCGGCACGTCCAGCAGGGACGGCACCAGCCGTCGGTCAAGCGCGGTTCCACTGCGATCGACGATCGCGACGAAGCCAGCCATCGCGGAACTATTGTAAGGGCCCCTCGCACTGCGCTCGAGGCGGGCGTCGACGCTCGAGACCCGCCGGTCACGCAGTAGGATCAGCAGCGCATGATCAACGGCGACCTCGAGTTTCACGCGTTCTGCCTGACTCACACCGGTTCACGTCTCGACCAGTTCGCCGCCGCGATCGCCGCACGCGTCACACCGGGCGACACGGTCGTCGATCTCGGTGCCGGGTCGGGCATCTTGTCGTTTCTCGCCTGCCGCGCCGGCGCACGGCGGGTGTACGCCATCGAAGCCGGCGAATCTCTGGAGTTCGCGCGCCTGCTCGCGGCGCAGAACGGCTTTCTCGATCGCATCGAATTCATCAACAAACCTTCGACCCAGGTCGTCCTGCCCGAGCCCGTGAACGCGGTCGTCGGCGACATTCACGACACGTTCGGACTCCAGGCGCACGGCCTGGCGGCGATGATGGACGCGCGAGATCGATTCCTCGCGCCGGGAGGCGTCCTCATCCCGAGCGGCATTCACCTGATGGCGGCGCCTGTTGAAGCCCCGACCCTCTATCAAAAGACCATCGAGATCTGGACGAGCCGCGTTCACGGCGTGGATGTCTCGCCGCTGCGATCGCTGGCCGTCAATCAGCCCATCGCCGCGCGCATCGACCGGTCGCAATTGCTGTCTGAGCCGGCGCGGCTCGCCACCATCGATCTGATGCGCGTCACGCAACCTCATGCCGGCGGGGCGGTGGTGTGCGAGGTCGCGCGAGGCGGCGTGCTGCACGGCGTGTGCGGGTGCTTCGTCACGACGCTGGCCGACGATGTGCAGATGGGAAACGTGCCCGGCGAATCCGGCACGACGAACTTTGCGCAGGCGTTTTTCCCGATTGACTCACCGGTCGCCGTTCGCGCCGGTGACCGTGTCACGATTCGTCTCGAGACGCACGACGCGGCCGCGGCCCGCTGGCAGGTTGATGTGATGCGAAGCACCGAGTCGATCGCCAGGTTCGAACACTCGACGCTGCACGCCATGAGCCTGTCCGTGCCGACGCTGCGCAAGCATTCGAACGACTATCGCCCGCGGCTGACTCCGCTCGGCACGGTGGAACGGGAACTCCTGGATCGTTTCGACGGCAAGCATTCGGCCGCGGAGCTCGAGTCGTGGCTGACCACCCGAACCGGACCGGCGCTGCCGTCGGCACGCGAGGCGGCGGCCTTCCTCAAGCAGACCATTGCACGGTGCGGGTGATCGAGAGTCCTTAGGCCTTGGGCCTTGGTAACCCGGTCCGTCCAGAGTCCTGGGGCCGTAGTCCTGGGTCCTCGTCCTGCGCAGGACCGAGGACTATTGGACCAGGAACGGACCAGTACCAGGACAACGGACCACGAACCACCTACGCGCGCTGCGAAGCGGTCGCGCTAATTCTCCGTGGGTCTCTCGACGCGATCGACGACCATCACATCGACCGGCGCTCTCTGAGAGTCGAACCTCAACCCGAGCTGCTCCTGGATCGCCGTGAAGAGCACCGGCGGAGCGTTCGGGTCGGTCGAGGGCGGCGGAATCCTGACCCCAAAGCCGGCGAACTGCGTCTCGTCTGGCGTCCACGTGAGCGTGAAGTCGAAACGGCCCTTCAGGCCGGTTTTGTCCACGACCGGCCGATCGAGGACTGCCAGCTGCATGACCCCGGCGAAATCCCCCATGGTCGCGTTCGTCACGGGGAGTACGCCGAGTCCCCTGAAGAAGAGACCAGGCAAGCCATCGGGATTGCTGTCGTTCCTCGTGAGCTTGGGGCCGCCATTGGCGACAACCAGCACGTACGCCGGCAGCTCCCGCGTCTCGCTATGCGTCGTCAGCTTGAAGCGATCCTGGATCAGCTTCTGCAGCATCCCTCGGAGCTGGCGCTCGTTCGGCATGCCCTGCCCTTCCGGCTGGCCAGTGACGTCGTACTTGTCCGACTCCATCCACGATGGTCCGCCGATGATCTGCTTGGCGTGGACGCCGTAAGCAAAGACGATGAGATCGTTGAGCGTGGTGTTGATGGTGATGACCTGCCGTCCCTTGATCGTCATCACCTTGCCCTGACGTTCGGGGTTGCTCGGTTTGATGGTCGCCACCTCGAAGACCGCTGGGGCGTCGGCCGCCATCGGTTTGGGCGGCGCCGGTATCGTCCATGCCGTGTCGGGTGTAGCACGTTCGAGCGTCATCGGGATCGGCTTGTTGCCCTGTGTGAACGTGCCGGTAACCGTCTTGCCATCGGCGCTCACATTGCCGTCGAAGATCACGCCGATGCCGTCGAACGACATTCGCAGAGTCGTGCCCTGATGCGTCACCGAGGAGGCGGGAATACCCTGACCACTCTGGTCGATGAGGTACATCATCGCCCTCAGGCCGTCGGTGTTGGCGATGGCCACCACGACCCGCAGGTCCTTGCCGACCTGCAGCGTGCCTTGCCAATTGCCGGCGATGTTCTGCGCCTGCGCCAGCACGCTCGCCGACAGCAGGGCCAGGACCGCGATCGACCGTGTGAGTGTTCCCATGGCCGGTAGCGTAGCATCGCAGGCGTGACGGTGAATAGACGCCACTCCCGCTCGCGCCGGCACCGCTCTGATGGTGACAGCCATATCAGTCGCCGGTCGGGATGCAACGCAGACGGCCGTCGCTACATCTCGAGCACCCAGCGAATGCCGCCGAGGATGTGCGCCTGATACTGCGAGTTCTGCCACACGTCCTCGCGATGGCCGAGGGCGGTGTAGAACACACGACCGCGTCCATAGCTCTTTGCCCAGGCGAGCGGCAGATCGCCGGGCTGCCCGGCCTGCGGGAGGCCGTCAGCAGGATGTCGATCCAACGACAGCAGCATCGTGACGCTGTCTCGATTGGATTTCGTGAACTTGTAGATCTCGTCGAACACGCGGAATCGCTGCCCCAGCGGACTCGACGCCGGATGCGAAGCGTTCTCCACGATGGCATCCACCGTCGCCTGATCGCCATGTGTCAGAAACTCGTTGCCCAGCATCTCGAGATAGGCCGGATTGTCGTGATAAGTGTCGGACGCGCTGTGCATGCCGGCGAAGCCATGGCCATCCTGAAGCCACTCGAGCACCGCGGCCACATCGGGTATCGGAAGACTGCCCGTCGTATTGGCGAATACGATGGCGTCGACGCCGGCGAGGCCCGAACGCGTCAGCATCCTGGAGACATCGTCAGCCGTGCGGCAGAACGTGGTGGAAAAGAGTCCCGATCGCTGACCAAGCGCGCTGATCGTGGACTCGGCGATCGGGATGGAGCTGTGCCTGAACCCTTCGGTATGCGTGACGACGAGGATGCGGCGTGGCGAAGCGACCGGTGACGGCGAGGCGGGGGCGCGAGTTCCTGAGTCGCCCGAACACGACCACATCAAAACGCCCAACGCCAGCACTGATCCCAAACGGACCAGGTGCGTCATCACGACCTCGTACGCGAAACCGGTTCAGCGCACTTCGATCTCGACGACGCGCGCGTCACCGACACCAAGACGGACGATGTGGTGCGTGTCGCCGCTGGGAACCAGGATCCACTGCCCTGGCTGCGTCAACTGCTTCAGACCGATCGGCGCACCCGGGTTGGCCTTGGCGTGGGTGTCGGGACCGTCGGACATCACCGTGCCGCTGATCAGCACGGCGACCGTCGGCACAGCGTGCGTGTGCGACGTCTGTGAGGTGTCGCGGGTCAGATTCACGTCATACAGCCTGAAGGAGCGCGCTTCCCGTGTCATCTTCGTCGCCAGGCCGCTGGCCGCGGGTGCGGTGGACCAGCCGCTCGTCTTCAGGTTCTCGACGGCAAACAGCTGGTAGGCGCCTTTGCCGAGGTTCTCGATGGTGTGGCTCTGCGCCTTACCGGCGTACTCCGCGATTGTCGCGTCACCAAGCGGCCGCGACGGACGATCGGCGGCGGGCTGACTGCCGGTTTGAATGCGGGTGTTCGTTCCGGCCGACATCGAGACCGTCGCGATGTCGAGGTCGTGGCGGTGGTCGAGCGACTTGTCACCGGGCGGGATGTTCACATCAAGGATGCGCAACTGCGGGTTCTCGAAGGTTGCACGATGGCGCGGCTCCTTCGAAAGCGGAACCTGGGCAGCGAGGGACGCAGCGGTGACGACAGTGAAGAGGCCAATCCAGCAGGAAACGCCGCGAAGGCGTTCCGGGAGATAGCGTGATGAATGCATGGGCCCGATCATGCTCCATCGGCCACCGCTCGGGCTAGTCCGAGCGCACCGCTCGCGCACCGGCCACCTCGTGCCAGTCCGAGGTAAGATTTGGCCCCTATACTCGTTGGAGGTCTCGCATGACACGTCTCGCCCTTGCCGTCTTCGGTGCCGTGGTTGTTTCATCTTCCGCGTGGGCGCAGGCGCCGGCGGAGGGGATCGACAAGGCCCTGCTCGCCGCGCCGGCCAATCTGAAAAATGACGCGACCGTGGTCGCGTTCAAGCCCGATTACACCTACGAAACGGTCAAGAAGGGCGCGAACAATCTGGTCTGCTTCGACCGGTCCGGCCTGCCAGGGCAGCAGCCGTTCTCGGTGGAATGCACCAGCCTCCGTAACCTCGACCGTGTCGCCCAGAACCTGAAGTTCGAGGCCGAGCCCGACAAGGCCAAGCGTCAGGCGGCGCTCGACGCCGCCGAGAAGGACGGTTCGCGCGTCAAGCCGGAGTTCGGATCGGTGTGGTACCGCCTGCAGGGCAAGGATCAAGGCGACGGCGCGGCCGCACACCACCGTGGCGGTACCTGGTGCGACGGCACAGTCAATGGGCCTACCCGACAATCCGAAGCAGGGGGGCACCTGGATCATGAACGCCGGGACCTCCACAGCGCATCTGATGATCCCGGGTTACTGAGCACGTGCGAATCAAGCCGCTGCTGATCGCGAGCGTGTTCGGCGTAGCGGCGCTGGCCGCCCAGAGCACGCACGTGCCGGTTGCGGCGCAAAGCACCCAGACGTTCGTCGGCACGATCACCGACGAGATGTGCGCCAAGGAGGGCCATGCGTCGATGCGCATGGGCCCGACCGACGCCGAGTGCACGACCGCGTGCGTCGCCGCGCACGGCGCCGAGTACGTGCTGGCCGACGGCGCGAACGTCTATACGCTCAGCGATCAGAAGACACCTGAGAAGTTCGCCGGGCAGCGCGTCCGGGTCACCGGCACGCTGAACGCCAAGACCCGGGCGATTCAGGTGCAGTCGATGAGCGCCGCGAAGTAGCGCTCCGCCCGCGTGACCCTCGACGAGCTGCGGCGATTCGGCGTCGCGCGCAGCCTGTTTCCTCCCACGACTCTTCAACGCGCACTCGACACACTGGCCTTCGTGCAGGCCGATCCGATCCGCGCGCCGGCCCGCGCCCAGGATCTGACGCTCCGCCACCGCGTGACGCGGCTATCGCGCCGGCGATCTCGAGCGGCTCTACGGCCGCCTCGACGTCCACGAGGACTTCTTCGTCAACTACGGGTTCGTCACCGAGCGCCGTGCAGGCGCTGATGCACCCGCGCGGCGGGCCGGTGCCGTGGAGCGCGGCGCGCGGACGGCACGTGCGCGCGCTGCTCGACTTCGTTCGCACGCACGGGACCGTGCATCCGCGCGACGTGGACGCGCACTTCTCGCACGGCACCGTCGTCAACTACTGGGGCGGCTCCTCGAGCGCGACGACTCACCTGCTGGACGCGATGCACTATCGAGGCCTGCTGCGCGTCGTGCGGCGCGAGGCAGGAATCCGCATCTACGCGGTTCACGAGCACGCGCCTGGACCGCGCGATGCCGCCACACGCACGGCGCACCTCGACGCGCTGGTCGACGTCGATCGTCGGCAAGTACGCGCCGTTGCCGGCGTCGAGCCTCTCGATGCTGGTGCGACGTCTGCGCTACGCCGTGCCGCAATGGAGAGGCGAGCTCGGGCGCGCGCTTCAGCGCGCGAAACGCCGGCTCGCGCACGCGCGCGTGGACGGCGTGGACTGGTATTGGCCGGCCGCAGAAGACCCAGCCGCCGCGGCGGTCGACGATCAGGTCCGTCTGCTTGCGCCGTTCGATCCGGTCGTCTGGGACCGCCGCCGCTTCGAGATGCTGTGGGGCTGGGCCTACCGCTTCGAGGCCTACACGCCGGTGCCGAAGCGGAAGCTCGGATACTACGCGCTGCCGCTGCTGTGGCGCGACCGCGTCATCGGCTGGGGCAACGTGTCGGTGAAGGACGGCGACGCTGCGCCCGGACATCGGCTACGTCGGCTCACGTCCACGCGACCGAGCGTTCCGGCGCGCGCTCGACGAGGAACTCGATCGCCTGCGCACGTTCCTTGGCCTGACGTCACGAGAAATTGACACGCGAGATCGCAGAGATCACAGAGGCAGTAGCTGGTGGCGCCGACCTCGCGCGAGCCACCATGCAGCCTCTCTGTTTCTCTGTGACCTCTGTGTCGATCTTCAGATCAGGCGGTCGCGACTGCACCGTACCTGTTATCCGCGTACCGGCGCAGGACTCCGGCACGAAACAGCTGCGAGAGCACGCGCTCGCACGTGGCGAGTTCGAGCCCGAGGAACGCCGCCGCTTCACGCGTGGTGAGCCGGAGATCTGGAGCGGCCTCGAACTCTTCTCGAATCCACTGCACGAGCTTACGAAAGGACATCGTGTCCTTCAGTGTGGTGAACATGGGTCTTCCGCAGTGGGCATGGGGCGTTGCGCATTGGACATTGAGCATGGCAGTCGTCATGAGATCGGAATTCCGCCGAGGGCCTTGTAGACCGCGATGACGCCGGTGAAGACGCCGGCCTCGGCCTGCGCCACGGCGTCTTCTGCCTGCAGCTGCGTGCGCTCGGCGTCGAGCAGCGCCAGGAAATCGACGACGCCCGCCTGATACCGCACGCGCGCGATGGTCGCGGCGCGCGTGCTCTCGCGAGCCTGGTCGGCCAGCCGTCACCAGCCGCTCCTGCTCTTCGCGATAGTTCACGAGCGCGTTCTCCGTCTCCTCGATCGCGCGCAGGACGACCTGCTCGAACTCGGCGATCGACTCGCGCGTCGCGCCCTCGGCGCCGCGCAGGCGGGCGCGAGCGCTGCCGATATCGAAGGCCGCCCAGGTGAGCGCCGGCGTCACCGCCCACGCCCGCGTGTCGGAGACGTTGAACGAAGCGCTGCCGCGGCCCGGCCAGCAGTCCGAGGAAACCGGTGATGCTGATCTGCGGAAACAGTTCAGCCGCGGCCACGCCTTCGCGCGCCGTCGCCGACGCCAGCCGCCGTTCCGCCGCGCGCACATCGGGCCGGCGGCGCAGCAGCGATCCCGGTTCGCCGATGGCCAGCGCCTTCGTCAGCGGTGGATAGGACCGCGGTGAGAGATCGACACCCAGCGCTCCGGGCCTGACGCCGATCAGCACCGCGATGTGATGCTCACGCTGCGCGATCGCGCTGCGGATCGGCGGGATGCTCGCTTCGATGGCCGCGACACGCGCCGCGGCGCTGGCGACGTCCTGCTCCTCGCCGATGCCGGCATCGCGCCGGACCTGCGTGAGGCGCAGCGTCTCGCGCTGGTTGACGAGACTCCGCTCGGCCACCGCGAGCTGCTGCTGGAGGCCGCGCAGCTCGAAGTAGTTGCGCGCCACCTCCGCGGCCACGCTCACGCGCACGTCATCGGCCTCGGCCTCGAAGCTCTCGGCGTTGGCCGCAGCCGCCCGCACCTGCGAGCGGACGCGGCCGAACACGTCGATCTCCCAGAACGCATCGAAGCCGGCGCGATACGTCGTGATGGGACGGGGTCGTTCCGAAAAGCCTGGAATCGCCTGATCCCTTCGATCGACGCTCGCGCCGGCTACGGCCGTTGGAAAGCGATCGAGCGCGACGTCATCGAAGAACGCGCGCGCCTGATCGACCCGGGCAACGGCCATCCGCACATCGTGATTTGCCGCCAGTGTCTTGCCGACGAGCTCGTCGAGCACTGGATCCTCGAACTGCTGCCACCAGCGCGGATCGAACGGCTGCTGGACGACCAGCGCCGTGTCCACGTGGCTCAGCGCCGCCGGCGGCACATCGGGCGCGACGTACGGTCTGCGCACGCCGCACGCCGCTGACATCACGACGAGAGTTCCGTAGAGCGCGGTCTTCACACCGCGCGTGAAGATGCGAACGCATGATCAATTCCCCTCCGCCGGCGCCGCGCCGGTCAGGCGGCTCAACGAGCCGCCTCTCGAACGTGCGCAGTGCGGCGAGTCAGCTTGGAGATGACGACGTAGAACACCGGGGTCAGGAAGAGCCCGAACAGCGTCACGCCGAGCATGCCGGCGAACACGGCGATGCCCATGGCCTGACGAATCTCGAAGCCCGCGCCCGACGAGAAGACCAGCGGCACCACGCCCATGATGAACGCCATCGACGTCATCAGAATCGGGCGCAGTCGGATGCGGCACGCCGCCAGGATGGCGTCGAGCGTGGACTCCCCTTCCTCCTCGCGCTGCTTCGCGAACTCGACGATCAGAATCGCGTTCTTGCACGCGAGCCCGGCGAGCACGAGGAAGCTGATTTGCGTGAACACGTTGTTGTCGCCGCCGGTCAGCCAGACGCCGGCAATCGCCGAGAACAACGTCATCGGGACGATCAGGATCACCGACAGCGGCAGCGTCCAGCTCTCGTACTGCGCGGCGAGCACGACGTAGACGAGCAGCACGCACAGCGGGAACACCAGCAGCATCGTGTTGCCCGCGAGCAATTCCTGATACGCCAGCTCTGTCCACTCGAAGGTCATGCCGGGCGGCAGCTCGGCGCGCAGCGTGTCGGCAATCGCCGTCTGCGCCTGGCCCGAGCTGAAGCCCGGCGCCGGGCCGCCGTTGATCTCGGCGGCCGGGTAGCCGTTGTAGTGCATCACCTGATCGGGGCCGTAGCTGCGCGACACCGTCACCAGCGATCCGAGCGGCACCATGTCGCCGCGCGCGTTGCGCGTCTCGAGCCGGCGAATCTGCTCGGGCTGCAGCCGGAACTGCCGATTCCGCCTGCGCGTTGACCTGATACGTGCGTCCGAACCGGTTGAAGTCGTTGACGTAGAGCGAACCGAGGTAGACCTGCAGCGTCTCGAAGACGTCCGTCAGCTCGACGCCGTAGCTCTTCACGCGCTCGCGATCGACGTCCGCCTGGATCTGCGGCACGCTCACCTGGAAGCTCGAGAACAGTCCGGCCAGCGACGGCTGCTTCTGCGCCTTTGCCATGCCGTTCTGCAGCTGCGCATAGAGGTCCTCGAACCCGGTGCCGGCGCGATCCTCGACGTAGAGCTTGAAGCCGCCGACCTGTCCCAGCCCCTGCACGGGCGGCGGCGGGAAGATCGCGACGATGGCCTCCTGGATCTCGCCGAAGAACTGGCCATTCAGCTGTTGCACGATCGCGTCGGCCCTGAGGTCGCGGCTCGTCCGCTCCTCTGCCGGCTTCAGGATGACGAACGCGATCCCGGCATTGGGTGCGTTCACGAATCCGTTGATCGACAGACCAGGGAAGGCGACCGAGCTGCTGACGCCCGGGATGCTTCATCGCAATCGACGACATCTTGCGAATGACGGCGTCGGTGCGATCGAGCGTCGAGCCGTCAGGCAACTGCGCGAACGCGACGAGATACTCCTTGTCCTGCGTCGGCACGAATCCCGGCGGCACGCGCGAGAACCCCGCGGCCGTCAGTCCGATCGAGACCGACGTAGAGCACGATCGCCACCGCCGACACGCGGAGGACGCGCCCGACTCCCGCTGTATAGGCATCCGAGCCACGCGAGAAGACCCGATTGAACCCGCGGAAGAACCACCCGAACAGCCGATCGGCCGTGCGCTGCACGATGTCGCGCGACGACTCGCGCGGCTTGAGCAGCCGCGACGCCAGCGCCGGGCTCAGCGTCAGCGAGTTGAACGCCGAGATGACCGTCGAGATGGCGATCGTCAGCGCGAACTGGCGATAGAACTGTCCGGTCAGGCCGCTGACGAACGCCGTCGGGATGAACACCGCGCAGAGCACGAGCGCGATCGCGATGATCGGCCCGGACACTTCTTCCATCGCCTTGCGAGTGGCTTCGAGCGGCGGCAACCCGAGCTCGATATGTCGCTCGACGTTCTCGACGACGACGATCGCATCGTCGACGACGATGCCGATCGACAACACCAGGCCGAAGAGCGATAGCGTGTTGAGCGAGAAGCCCATCGCCAGCATCACGGCGAACGTGCCGATCAGCGACACAGGCACGGCGACGAGCGGGATGATCGACGCGCGCCAGGTCTGCAGGAAGACCATGACGACGATCACGACGAGCAGAATCGCCTCGAACAGCGTCTCGACGACGGCCGTGATCGAGTTGCGGACGAAGACCGTGGGGTCGTAGACGATCTTGTAGTCCACGCCGTCCGGAAACGACTGCTTCAGTCTCTCCATCGTCTCGTGCACCTGGTTGGACGCCTCGATGGCGTTGGTGCCTGGCCGCTGGAAGATGCCGATCGCGACTGCCTGCTGGTTGTCGAGCAGGGCGCGCAACGAGTACTGGTTCGCGCCGAGCTCGACCCGCCCGACGTCGCGCACGCGGGTGATCTGCCCGTCGGGGGTCGCACGCACGACGACGTCCGCGAACTCGTCTTCCGTGGTCAGCCGTCCGCGTGTGTTGACCGAGAGTTGGAAGGTCGTGTCCACCGGCGCAGGTGGCGCGCCGAGGACGCCGGCCGCCACCTGCACGTTCTGCTCACGGATGGCTCGGACGACATCCGACGTCGTCAGCCGGCGCGAGGCCAGCCGATCGGGGTCGAGCCAGACGCGCATGCTGTATTCGCCCGCGCCGAAGACCTGCGCACTGCCGACGCCGGCGATTCGCGCGAGCTCGTCCCTCACACGCAGGGTGGCGAAGTTCGACAGATACAGCTGGTCGTAGCGCGCGTCGGGCGAGACCAGGTGCACGACCATGATGAAGTCCGGCGAGGACTTCTCCGTGACCACGCCGATGCGTTGCACTTCCGACGGCAGTCGCGGCAGCGCCTGCGCGACGCGGTTCTGCACCTGCACCTGGGCGTTGTCGAGATCGGTGCCGAGCGCGAAGGTGACGGTGAGCTGCATCCGGCCGTCGGATGTCGCCTGCGAGAACATGTAGAGCATGTCCTCGACGCCGTTGATCTGCTGCTCGAGCGGCGACGCGACGGTCTCGGCAATGACCTTCGGATTCGCGCCCGGGTAAGTCGCGCGCACGACCACCGTCGGCGGCACCACCTGCGGGTACTCGCTGATCGGCAGCCGGAACAGCGCCAGACGCTCCGGCCACGACGATCACCAGCGACAGCACGGCCGCGAAGATCGGCCGGTCGATGAAGAACTTCGAGAATCTCATGACGAGTGATCCGTCGCCTCGACGACGGGAGTGACCTGCACTCCTGGACGAACACGCTGCAGACCGTTGACGACGACCGACTCGCCGGCCTCGAGGCCGCTGCGAACGACGCGAAGACCGTCCACGATCGGACCGAGCGTCACGCTCCGGTACTGAATCTCGTTCTTCGGCCCGACGACGTAGACGAACTTCTTACTGAGGTCGGTACCGACCGCGCGGTCCTGAATGAGAAGGCCGCGATAGGACGCGGTGCCGGCGAGACGCAGCCGCACGAAGAGTCCCGGGCGTGAGCTGACCGTCGGTGTTCCGGAAGACCGCTCGCCCGCGAATCGTGCCGGTGGCGCCATCGAGCTGGTTGTCGAGAAAGTCCAGATGACCGGCGCGAGGGAAGCCCTCGTCGTTGGCCAGCGCCATGCGAATCGGCAGCTCTGAACCGGACCGGCCGCCCGTAGGGCCGATCCTTTGGCCGGCCGCCTTTGGACCGGCCGCTGCCGCGTGTACTTCAGAAAGATCTGCTCGTCGGCATCGAAGTACGCGTAGACGGGATCGAGCGACACGACGGTCGTGAGCAGCGTGGCCTCGCCGGGCCCGCTCGAGACCAGATTGCCTTCGGTGACGATGGCGCGGCCGACGCGGCCGTCGATCGGCGATGTGACCTGCGTGAACTCGAGGTTCAACTCCGCCGCGCGGAGCGCAGCCTCGACGGCCGCCGACTGCGCCGTCGATTCCTGCGCGAACGCCGCACGACGGTCGTGCTCCTCCTTCGCGATGGCGTTCTCGGCGCGCAGCTTCTCGGCGGTCTGGAGCTCCGAAGCGGCACGCTGACCCGTGGCACGCGTGCGAGCGAGCTCGGCGCGCAGTCGATCGACCTCGGCCTGGAACGGACGCGGGTCGATCTGGAAGAGCAGGATCGCCCCGGCGCACGATGGCGCCTTCGTCGAAGCGAACGGCGGAGACCAGACCCGACACGCGCGGACGGACTTCAACCGAATCCACGGCCTGCAACCGTCCGGTGAATTCATCCCATTCGGTCACGTCGCGCTCGATCACCGGCGCGACGGTGACCTGGGGCGGCGGGGGCGGACCCTGCTGCGCGGCGGTCTGCGAGCAGCCGGCAGCGAGAACAGCAGCGGCGAACGATGCGAGAGACGAAGCGTTTCATACCTGGCAGTCTGTCTGTCGCACGCTGCGCCAAACAATCGGGCAGTGGGCGCATATCTGCCTCGCGCTTGCGCATCAGGTCACAGGACCGTCGTCCTACAGAGGAGGGACTACGACTTTTGGACGATGTGCCACTCGGCCGTGTGGGCCTCTCCCATCGGGATTGCACCTGCTCGATAATGGGGAGTGATGAAGGGTGAATCGATGGACACCGATCTCGTCGTCTGCGATGCACATGAGGCGAGCCCACCGGCGGTTGACGCGCGCGACGTCGACGCGCTTGCGCGCCGCGCTGACCCGCGAGAATCTCGAGCGACGGCGCGCCGAGTGCCTGGCCAAGATTCAGACGAACGTCGTGAAGTTCGCTGTCGATCTCCTGGTGCGTGAGCCGGATATCGACGGCTTCTTCCGCGCGCTCCTCAAGACGCTGGCCGAGGAGGGCGAGAGCCACAAGGTGACGCGTCTGGCTGATCGACGAGGACCAGAAGGGCTGCGACGTCTGGATGGCGCACATCGACGGCGAGGTGTTCACCGTCAACAGCCCCGAGTGGAAGACGACGGAGTTCCCGCGTCAGACGCTTCGGCGCGTCACCTGTTTTCGTACGAGCCGGGCTGGCACCAGACAGTCGAATACGCCACCGACGACGAGCGGATGCCTGCCAACGTGCGCGACTTCATCCGGCAAGCAGGGGCTCAGCGTGACGCTGGTGGCCCCGCTCCTGGTCAGTGACAAGAACCTCGGGTGGCTCACGCTGTGCACGCGCGAGATGAACGACTGCGGCGAAGGACAGTGGTGGCGCATCGCCCTGATCGAGGCGATCGCCAGGCAGGCGGCGCTCGCGCTGCATCACAGCCGGATCGTCGAACAGAAGCGAGTCGAGGAACGACGCAAGGCGATCCTCGAAGAGCGCAACCGCCTCGCGCGCGACATTCACGACAACCTCGCGCAGGGCTTCGCCGCGATCCTGATGCAGCTTCAGGGTGCGCAGCGCGAAGCCTGCACGCTGCCGCCGTCGGTGGCGCGCAGCATCGAGACCGCCGTCGATCTGGCGCGCACGCATCTCACCGAGGCGCGACGCTCGGTCGGCACGCTGCGTCCGAACGTCGGCACGGGCGAGGACGTCAGCCGCGCGATCAAACGGCTCGCCGAGCTCGGTCAGCGGACGACGACGGTGCCCATCGACGTGCAGCTCGACGAGCTGCCGCGATTCGGCGACGGCGTCGAGCGCGAGATCCTCAGCATCGTGCAGGAAGCGCTGACGAACGCGGTCCGGCATTCGCGCGCCGGCCGCATCACCATCAAGGCCTCGACCGTCAACTCGCTCGGCCTGCGCCTGTCGGTCGCCGACGATGGCCGCGGCATCCCGCGCGAGCGGCCGACCAGCGGATTCGGGCTGACCAGCATGCAGGAGCGCGCCGATCGCATCGGCGCGTCGCTGACCATCGTCACGGCGCCGCGCAGCGGCACCGAAGTCGTGCTCGCGTGGGAGCCCTCGTCACTGCCGACGCAGGTCTATGCCGTCAACTGAAGCCGTCCCGCAGACGACCAACCCGCCAGCGTCCTGCTCGTGGACGATCACGCCCTGCTCAGGACGGGTGTCGCGAACATCATCAATCAGGAATCCGATCTGCGCGTCGTCGCCGAAGCCGGCAACGGCGTGGAAGCGCTCGCCGCCTACGACCGTCACCATCCCGATGTGACGCTGCTCGATCTGCGGATGCCGGTGATGGAAGGCGTCGAGGTCGTGCAGCGCCTGCGCGAGCGCGACCCGCGGGCGCGGGTGATCATCCTGACGACCTACGACACCGACGAGGAGATCTCACGCGCGCTCAAGGCGGGTGCAAAGGCGTATGTGCTGAAGGACATCGCCGCCGACGCCCTGATCGCCTGCATCCGCGACGTGCTCGCCGGCAAGACCTACCTGGCTCCGGCAGCCGCGGCGAAGCTCGCCGAAGGCGTCACGCGCGTGCAGCTCACGCCGCGCGAGCTGGCGACGCTGCGGCTGCTGGCCGACGGCAAGGCGAACAAGGAGATCGCCACCGCGCTCGGCATCAGCGAGCGGACGGTGAAGACCCACCTCGGTCATCTGTTCGAGAAGCTTGGCGTCACCAGCCGCACCGAAGCGGTGAAGATCGCGACACGCCGCGGACTGGTGCGTCTCGGCTGAATTGACGATCGACGAAGTTCGATTGACGGGACCCTGGTCAATCGTCAATGTCATGCGATAGCTGTCACCAGCGTCTGCGGCGTGGGTTGCAGCGCCTGGGCTCGCCGGTTCGAGAATCCAGCCCCCGCCAGCATCGCATCGAGATCGCTGAAGGTGTACGCCTCGCCACCGTCTGTCGCGCCGAGCATCTGCAGACTGAACGATGCCGCGATCGGCGGCGACACGCGATCCTCGTTGGGCACGAACTCGACGACGGCGATCGTGCCGCCTGGCGTCATCGCTCGACGCAGCGTCGCCAGCAACGACGTGTTCGTCGGCGGATCGAAGTGGTGCAGGAAATTCGGCACGAGAACGAGGTCGTAGCCTGTGCCCAGCTCCGCCTCGAACACGCTGCCCGGGATCGTGTGATAGCGATCGGCGACGCCCAGAGCGCCGGCGTTCTCGACCGCGACCTGCAGCACGTCCGCCCAATCGGTGCCGAACACCGTCGCCGACGGATTGGCCTGCGCAACGCGCAGGCCGAACAGTCCATGACCGGCAGCGACATCGAGCACCTTCTGCGCGCGGCCTGGCGTCGCCACGATCGGGGCCAGCAGTCCGGCGACCATCCCGAGGAACGGCGCCATCGATCGCGCGAACTCCACCCACACCGGGTCGTTGGGGCTCACCGTGCTCGTCGCCACCGTGCCTCCCTTGCGCACGGCACCCGCGAGGTCGCGGTACGACGTGACGATGCGATCGTGGGCGAGGAAGTTGGCGATCGATCCGATGTACGACGGCGAACGCGAGTCGAGGAAGGCTGCCGCAGTTGGTGAGCAGACTGTAGCGGTCGGCTTCCTTGCCAAGGAAGCCGCGAATCGTCAGATAGTCGCAGAGGATTCGGATGCCACGCTCCGACGCGTCGGCGCGCTCGGCGATCGCCGACGCCGTGACAGCGCCGCGGCGATGTGGGTGAACACGTCCAGCTCGATGGCGCCTTTGAGCGCCTCGGTGAGCTGGAACGCAGCAGAGGGCGTCGAGGATGACGCCCGGATCCGGAGGCGGAGAATGCCGTGGCCACGAGCGAGACGCGTTCAGACGCCGGCCGGCGCGGTGACGTTCAGCGCCTGACGTACGGCAGCCGCCGCATCGTTGATCGCCTCCCGCCCCGCATCCACGATGCCAGCCAGGCTGACGAACGGATGGATCATGCCGTCGTAACGCTTGAGCACGACGGCGACGCCGGCGCTGCGCAGCTTGTCGGCGTATGCCTCACCCTGATCACGCAACGGATCGCATTCGCCGGTGATGACCATCGCCGGCGGAAGGTGCCGCACGTCTGACGCTTTCAACGGCGAGCCATACGGCAGATGGCGATCGGCCTCGGTTGCGAAATACTGGTCGGCGAACCAGTCCATCAGCTCTTCATCGAGAAAATAGCCTTTCCCGTACTCGCGCTCCGACTGGTGTCGCGTGCTCGGTAAAGTCGGTCACGGGATAGATCAGCAGCTGGAACTTCAACGCCGGGCCGCCGCGGTCGCGAGCCATCAAGGCGACGACGGTCGCGAGGTTGGCGCCTGCACTGTCGCCGCCGACGGCGATCCGGCCCGGGTCGATTCCCAACTCGCTGGCGTGCTCGGCGACGTAGCGCGTCGCGCTGTAGGCGTCCTCGGCGGCGGCGGGGAACTTGTGCTCGGGCGCGAGCCGATAGTCCACCGAGACCACCACGCAGCCCGACGCGTTGGCGAGCATGCGACAGGCGCGGTCGTGGGTGTCGAGATTGCAGATCACGAACCCGCCACCGTGAAAGAACATGAGCGCGGGCAGATCCGTCGCGAGCGACGGGCGATACACGCGCACCGGGATCTCCACCGCTCCTGGGATGACCCGGGTATCGACCTGCGCCACCGGTTCTTCAGGGCCGCCCAGCTCGATCATCTGGTAAGGCACCTTGCGTGCCTCGTCCAGCGGAAGCTCGTTCAGGCCGGGACCACCGGCTGCCGCCAGCATGTCGAGAAAGCTTTTGCATTGTGGATGGAGTGCCATGGGCCACCTTATACACCGAGACCGACCTGAATATGATCTAGCGCATGACCTTTCCGAGACTCTTCGACTCGCTTCGCTCGATCAGGGCTGCCGCGGCGTGGACGGCGGTGGCAGTGGTCGTCTGTGTATCGTCGGCGGCGGCGCAGGACTGGCCGCAGTGGCGCGGGCCGGCCCGCGACGGCGCGGCGACGTCATTCCGCGAGCCGGCCACGTGGCCCAAGGCGCTCACCAAACGGTGGCAGGTCGAGCTTGGCACCGGCTACGCGACGCCGCTGGTCGTCGGCGACCGCATCTACGTCTTCACGCGCCAGAACGAAGACGAGGTGATGATGGCCCTCGATGGCCGGTCCGGCAAGACCATCTGGCGAACGAGCTATCCCGCGCCGTTCAAGATGAATCCGTCAACGGCGGCGCATGGACCGGGACCCAAGTCCACTCCTACGCTTGCTGACAACCGGATCTTCACCCTCGGTATGAGCGGCAAGGTGACGGCGTTCGATGCGGCGACCGGCAAGCAACTCTGGCAGAAGCCGTCGCCGCCGGTTGAACCGCTCTTTCACACGGCCATGTCGCCGCTCGTCGACGGTAACAACGTGATCGTGCACGTCGGCGGTCACGACAACGGCGCGATCACGGCCTTCGACGTCGCGACCGGCGACGTGCGATGGAACTGGAACGGCGATGGCCCCGCCTACGGCTCTCCCCTGCTCTTCAACCTGTCCGGCACGCGCCAGGTGGTCACGTTCACGCAGAAGTATTTCGTCGGCGTCTCCGCGGCCACTGGCCAGCTTCTCTGGCAGCGCCCCTTCACCACGCCGTCGACGACGACCTCGCAGACGCCGATCCTGTACAAGAACATGGTGATCGAAATGGGCCGCGGCAACGGCGTGACAGCGTTCGTCGCCGCGCCGCGCGATGGCAAGTGGACGACCGAAAACATCTGGCACACTGACGAGGTCTCGATGCACATGAGCGACGCCGTCGCGATCGACGGCGTGCTCTACGGTCTCTCGCATCTGAACAGCGGCGAATACTTCGCGCTCGACCTCGAGACCGGCAAAGTGCTGTGGAAGAGCGAACCGAGGCAGGCTGCGCACGCCGCCATCGTCCGCGCCGGCAACACCATCTTCTCGCTCGAAGAGGACAGCGAGCTGATCGTGCTGCGGCACAACCGCACGCGCTTCGAGCCGATCATCCGCTATCCGGGTCTGGCGACGACCGCCACGTGGACCCAGCCGGTCATCTCGGGGAATCGCATCTTCGTGAAGGACGTGTCGATCGCTGACGCTGTGGACGACGGACTGAATCAGGAGATCGAGGAATCAGAGTTGACGGATTCCACGCGGACGATGCGACCGGATCAGCTTCGAGCTCTTCCTCGCATGCGCCACATGCGAGCCTTACTCGTCCGACGGCTGCGGCACCGGCATCTGCGCTCCGGCGCGACCGTCACCAGACTGCCAGCCAGGCGATCGTTCCGTTCCGGATCAATGTGTCCGAAGCCACTCTCAAGGATCTCAAAGAGCGGCTGGCCGGAACGCGGTTCCCCAGCGAGATCGAGCAGTCGGGATGGGAATACGGGACCAACCTCGCCTATCTCAGGGAGCTGGTCACCTACTGGCGCACGACATACGACTGGCGTGCACAGGAACGCACGCTCAATCAGCTGCCGCAGTTCACAACCACGATCGATGGCATCGTCATTCACTTCGTGCACCAGCGATCGAGCCAGCCCAACGCCACGCCGCTGGTGATGATTCACGGCTGGCCGGGCTCGTTCTTCGAGTTCACCAAAGTGATCGGACCGCTCACCGAGCCGGTAAAGCACGGCGGCAACGCCTCTGACGCCTTTCACGTCGTCGCGCTTTCGCTGCCTGGCTACGGCTTCTCGGGCAAGCCGCGCACCGGTGGCTACAGTCCCGCGCGCATGGCGCGCATCGTCGCGCAGTTGATGGCGCGCCTCGGCTACACGCGCTACGGTGCACAGGGCGGTGACTGGGGCGCGGCAATCGTTCGGCAGCTCGGGCTGGTCGATCGTGAGCATCTGATCGGGCTGCACAGCAATATGTGTGTGGCCAACGCGCCGCCCGGGCCGAATCCCAATGAGGGCGTGCCCGAGGTGGAACTGAAGCGGGTGCAGGCCGCGCAGGCACGCAGCGCGAATGAGCTCGGTTACTTCCAGATCCAATCCACGCGGCCGATGACCGTCGGCTACGGTCTGAACGACTCGCCCGCCGGCCTTGCCGCATGGATCGTCGAGAAGTTCCGCGCGTGGTCGGACTCGGACGGGAACGTCGAGAAGCCGTTCACCAAGGACGAACTGCTCACCAACGTGATGATCTATTGGGTCACCGAGAGCGCGCCGTCCTCGGTGCGCATCTACTTCGAGAACCGTCTCGATCCCGGTCAGCCCGGACGCGTCGAGGTGCCGTTCGCGTGCGCGCGCTTCCCGCGCGAGATGTTTGCCATCGTCCCGACGAAGTGGATCGAGGCGCAGTACAACGTGCAGCAGCTGACCGAGATGCCGCGCGGCGGTCATTTCGCGGCGCTCGAGGAACCGCAACTGCTTGTGGAGGACGTCCGGAAGTTCTTTCGCGGGCGGCGCTGACGGCGACGCGAAGATCTGCAAGAGTGCCGCAGCGAGTGTCGAAGAAACACGTGTAAGGGAGTGCGAGTCGCGCAGAAAGCGCGATGCGCAGCGGTTTGGATGTACGCGCTAACTGCGATATGTCTGGAGCTCGCCAAATGCCGCAGCTGTCGCATCGGGAGCGACACCGTCGCATTCGATCCACGCGTGAGCGGCGAGTGCAGGGCCGTGCTTGGCCACACCGAAGCACACACGCGATGGCACGCCACGTCGCTCGAGCAACCCGTACAGCACGACGCTCTGACGCAGACACGTCGCCGGGAACGGCAGGACGTCGTACGCGACCGCCACGAATCTGAGGAGTCGCTGACACTCGTCACCGGCAACGGCGACAGGAGGTGAAGGGCGTTTCAAACGATCGCGCAGCCGCGAGAACGGCATCACTCGAAGTGCGAGTTCAACCCAGATCGCCAGCGAGATGACTTCGACGGCCGTGACGTAGTCTTGCGCGCGCATCCGGCGAACGCGGTCGACCCATTGGCGCATCCGTCAGGCCTGCACGGGCTCGCGCGGCGCGACAATGCCCTGCTCGTGCAGCTCACCGACCAGACGCATCACGTCGTCGCGCAGGACGTCTGACGCCACGTCGTATTCCTCGGCCATCGTCTCGCACACGGCGGCGATCGTACAGCCCTGCATCAGCAGCTGCCATACTCGCGTGCCGACGGTGTCGAGACCATAGTAGACGCCGGATTCGAGATTGAGGAGGACGGTTTCGCCGGAGAGCTCGCGACAGATCACCGACGGGTGTGCGGCGAGCTGATCGGTCGGGGCGACATCCATGCGGATGTCACGGTATCACGGAACGGAAGTGACGCTTCGGACGAAGGCGTTCTCGAGCTCGGTGAGCTGCTGCAGCTTCACGCGCGATTCGTCTGCCTCGCCAGCGGTCTTGAACGGTCCGACGCGCACGAGATACATGAGACCGCGCGACGCTTCGGTCGGCACCTCGAACGCGGCGAATCCGGACTCCTTCAGACGCTGCACCAGCGACTGCGATCGATCGTGACCGGAGAAGGCGCCGACCTGCACGACCCAGGTATCCGCCGATGCGGGTGTGGCGGCTCCATTCGGGGCCACGGACTCCGGCGCTGACTCCTCACCCGCGGCGGTCTCAGCGGGTTCGGAGACCACGGGTGAGATCGCTGCCGCCGCGGCAGCCGGTGTGGTCGCAGCCGGTGCGGTCGATGCGGCAGCTGGTGCGGTCGGCGCCGTTGGCGCCGGCGCTGCAGTCTGTGCCGGCACGGCGCGGGAACGCTGCGCGGTGACCGCGATGCCACCGGCGATCAGCACCACCGCCATCGCGAGAACGGCAAGACCGGCGGTCTTCAGCCAGGCAAGCCGGGACTCGCGGCGCACTTCGCTGTCCATGCGCCACTTCCAGACCGGGGCTGCTGACGCACCAACGCGCTCCTGATCAGAAGCCGCTTCGAAGTCACGCTTCGGAGCTGTGGTCGGAAGATCGAGCAGCGCATGCAGTTCGGATGTGGTGTCGGACCCTTCTGGCGCACGCCGTCGATCGAACAAGCCGGTGCGATTCGCCGCAGGCGCTGACTCTGGCGACGCCGGAGCGGCGACCGGCGGCGCGGGTGCCGGGACTGCCACCGCGGCTGGGGGCGCTGCCGCAGCCACTGGCGGTGGCTCCGGTGCAGCCGCTCTCACGGCAATTCGATCGACGACCTGGCCACCCATCGACACCTGCCCGGCGACGAACTGTAGTTCGTCAATCGCTTCAGCCACCAGCGGCGGCCCGACGACGGACACAGAATCGACATGGGCGAGCGACATCGCGCGATCGCAAATGATGTTGACGAGACGCGGCACACCACTGGACGCCGCATGGATCATGTCGATCGCTGCCGACGCAAAAGCGATGCGCTCTTGCGTACCACCCACGGCCGCCAGGCGATGTGCAACGTAACCGGCGACATCTTCCTTGGTCAGCGGCCGCAGCTCGCAGCGCATCGTCACGCGCTGATCGATCTGCCGCATCTGGAACTGCTTGAGCCGCGACTGCAGCTCGGGCTGTCCGACCAGAACGATCTGGAGCAGCCGGCGGCCGGCTTCGAGCTCTGACAACGCCCGGATCTCCTCGAGCAGCGGCTGCGCGAGATGCTGCGCCTCGTCGATGACGAGCACGGCGAAGGCGTCCACTGATTCAAGCGAGGTGAGAAACCCGTAGAGCTGGTAGCTCAGATCCGGTCGCGACGCGGCTGACAATCGTCCGCGGCGCAAGTCATCCACCGAGACCTCGCCGAAGTCCACAAGCAGCATCCGCAGCAGGTCTTCACGCGACAGGTGCGGGTCGGGCACGAACGTGGTGAAGGTCTTGCGATCAAGCTGATAGAGCGCGGCGCGGCACAGTGTGGTCTTCCCCGTCCCCATCTCGCCGGTAAGCACGACGATGCCCTCGCGGCGGCGGATACCGGAGAGCAGATCATCGAGCACCGCGCGGTGGGCCGGGCTCTTATACAGTGCGCGTGGATCGGTGGAGAGGCTGAACGGCTTCGCCTTGAGCCCGAAGTACGGCTCGTAGGTCAGAGCGCCAGACGTGGCAGCGGTCTGCGGACCGTCTGCGACGCCGGCATCCGAAGGGAGCACGTTGTCGGGGTCATAGCCCTTCCACTGGCTCATATCTTAGGCATCTATCGGCGCTCACCGCCTGCCATGACAGGCCCGCCGCTTTTGCCTCAGCGCGGGCGGCCGGTCCGAAAGGACGGCTCGACAGGGCCGGACGAATCGCCAGGCACCGGCTCGCCGAGGCGCGCTGACGGAGAAGCGAAGGCGGGTGGGCCCGGCTCGATAAGGGCATTTCCGGCCGGATGTCTGCATTGCTGCGCAATTCTGCGTCCTACACCGTGCCGAAGCGCCAACCGATACACGGTCAACGGGGCGCTTCGACGGGCTCGACGTACGCATGCAAACCACGGAAACCCAACGGCCAATTCGTGACTCAAGCGGCCCACTCGTACGGCCGCGGCCGGCGGAGATCCATCTCCGCGACCGGCTCAGTGTCTTCTATCGCTATCGCTACGTTGCGATCCTGGCCTTCATCGTCGTCCTTGGCGTCGCCGGACTGCGTGCCTACTCGCAGACGCCGCTCTATCGATCCAGCGTACGCCTGCTGATCGATCTCGAAGACGAACGCTCGCTGGCCATGGAGGGCGTGAGCACCACCAACAACTCGAACTACCTGCAGGATCCCGAGCCGTACTTCCAGACGCAGTACCGGATCCTGACCGGCCGCGATCTCGCGCGCCGCGTGGTCGCGAGGATGAACGGTTCTGAGGCCGTGAACGACGGGCAGATCGGCGACTTCTCGTCGCGAGTCTCGGTGGAGCCGGTCCGCGCCAGCCGTCTCGTCGATGTCGTGTTCATCTCGGCGGACCCGTCGCTGGCGGCCAACTCGGCCAACACCCTCGCCGAAGAGTACGTGCAGCAGAACCTCGAGTTGCGCCGGCTGAACATGGAGCGCAGTCTGGAGTGGCTCTCGCAGGAACTGGCGCGTCAGAAGACGATCGTCGAAGCGAGCGAGCGCGCCATGGCGCAGTATCGGGAAGAGCAGAACGCCCTCTCGCTGGAAGATCGCCAGAACATCGTCATCTCACGGCTGAACCAGTTGAACGAAGCGGCGACCCGGGCGAGAACCAACCGCGCGCAGAAGGAATCGCTCTACCGCCGTCTTGAAGGCCTCGGCCCGAAATTGATGCCGGACTCGATCCCCGAGATCCTGCAGAACCCGTACATCCAGTCGCTGAAGGCACAGCTGGCCGAGCTCGAGCGGCGCAAGGCACTGCTCTCGGAACGCTACGGCGACAAGCACCCCGAGATGCTGACCGTCAACGCGTCGATCCAGGACGCGACGCGGCAGCTGAATCTCGAAATCGCCAAGGCCGTCGATTCGATTCGCCATGATTACGAGTCGGCGATGCTCGAAGAGCGGACGCTGGTGAGCGCGCTCGAAGAACAGAAGGGGCTTGCCACCGACCTCGATCGCAAGAGCGTGACCTACACCGTGCTGCAGCGCGATGCGGAGAGCAACCGCGAGCTGTATCTGACCCTGCTCCGCCGCGAGAAGGAGCTTCAGGTACTGGCCAACAGTCGTGGCAACAACGTACGCCTCGTCGAGCGCGCCGCAATCCCGCAGGTGCCGTTCAGCCCCAACCTGCGGCGGGCGATGATGCTGGGCACGATTGTCGCGTTCCTCGTCGCCGTCGGCCTGGTCCTTGGCCTCGACTATCTCGACGACACGATCAAGACGCCCGAAGACATCACCCGTCTCGGACTGCCCTTCCTGGCGCTGATTCCTGCCGTGCGGTCGGGTCGCGATCGCCCCACGCTCTCCGGCCACAACGATTTCAGCGAGGCGATCCGTTCGCTGCGGACGTCGATCGCGCTCAGCACACGTCAGGGCGGCAGCATCGTCCTGGTGACGAGCGCGCAGCCGCTCGAAGGCAAGACGACCACCGCCTGCAACCTGGCGACGGCGCTCGCCTACGGTGGCGCGAAAGTGCTGCTCATCGACGCCGACATGCGCCGGCCCGGCGTGCATCGCAATTTCGGACTCGAGAACCGGTGTGGGCTGTCGGAGCTCCTGAACGGACAGGCGCACCTCACACAGGCCGTACAACGGCTCGCCGAGCCGGACCTGTGGATCATGTCCGCCGGGTTAACGCCGCCCAACCCGTCCGAGCTTCTCGCATCGGGCCGGATGGAAGCGCTGCTCGGTCAGGTGCAGAACGGCCCGTTCGACTGGGTGATCGTCGATACACCTCCGGTCCTGGCAGTCACCGATGCCTCGATTCTCACGCAGTGGGTATCGGGAGTCGCGTTTGTGGTGGGATCCGAGATGACACGCCGGAGGCTGGCCGAGCGAGCCATCGAGACGCTCGCGGCCGGGCGGCCGCGCATCCTGGGCGCGGTGCTCAACCGCGTGGATGTCTCGCGCAACAAGTACTACTACGCGAGGCACTACGGCTATGGGAACCGTTACCTCGTCGCTGAAACGTAGCGGCCGGAGACGCCGCCTTCAGGCGGCCTTAAGCCACCTCGACATCCCATTCAAGACACGAATCGCATAGTAGGCCGGAAGCCAGGCGCGGCTTCTGACGCCGTACTTGGCCTGCATGTAATCCGCAGGCGGAAACAGATGCTCGCGTATCAGACGTGCCGCGGCACGCGGCCCGAGCGCACGCAGATCCGCCCTCAGCCGATCGACCGGGCGCAGATCCGTGCGCAGGAGAACCGCCGACGGCTCCGCGGCGTGTCCTGACAGCGCACGCAACACGTCGAAAGGCAGCGCAGTCTGAAACTGTTCCTCCGCCCGATTCAATCCCTGTAAGCAAATCGCACGGATCGAACGGCGTGCCGCGCGTCTGGTGAATGCCTGCCACTCGGACGGGTCGAGCCGGCTGGCCAGCAGGTGGATGTCTTCGATCCAGCACGGTTGTTCGGAGTCCGGGTGATGGACTCGATGGAGGCAGGCGATGAGCAGCGCGTCCACAGACGACGGCACGCGCATCGGATGGTCCTGCACGAGCACCGTCTGACTTCGTTCAACGAGCTCGTCATGCGTCAGCGCCTGCGAAACGACTTGCGGATTGACGACGCGCCAGTGGATATCGAGGGCATGCTCGATCCCGAGGTGGTCGATGCGCCCGAACGGCGCCTGGTACATGACCAGATCCCCGGAGATCAGCGGCAGGCGTTCATAGCCGAGCCCGGCGAGACGCGCGAAGACACGCTCACGGCTGTCCGGCGCGATCAGGATGTCGGCGTCGAGACGCGGCCGGTGCCACGACTCCGCGTAGTGGGTGTGCGCGAGCGCGGCGCCTTTGAAAACCAGCGGCCTTGCGCCGGCGGCCTCCAACGTGCCGAGCACGGTCGTGAGCTCGCGAACCCGGACCGCATCGGTGAGCACCATGGCCGGATCGGCGGCACGTGCATGATCCTGCGATCGACGGTTGACGGGGGACGATTGACAGATTGGGCTCCCCAAATGAGTCAATCGCTTCTCGTCAATCGTCAATCGATTTACCCCAAAACCGATCGGAAGAACATCTGACGCGCCGGCGCGTGCTTGAGGAGCGCGACAATCAACTTGCGGTGCCGGTTGAATGATGCCGTCTTTCTGACGATGGGCATGACGCCATCGGTGCGAGCCAGCGTGAAGAGTCCCTCGATGTCTTCGTCCGGCATGCGCTGCGCCAGCAGCCGGAACGACAGCTGCGTGTCGAGCTCGGTCTCGAGACGGGCGCGCCAGCGCCGCTCGTAGTCCGACAAACGCGTCGCCGAGACGTCGTCTTCCTGCAGGGCGGCAGCCAGAACACCGGCACCAATCGACGCCGAGACCAGGCTGTAGTAAATCCCCCCGCCGGTCGTCGGCTTGACCAGACCTGCGGCGTCGCCGACCGCGATAAACCGGTCGCCGTAGGTACGCGAGATCCGGCTGAGTGGAAGGATCTTGAGACGAGGCGGTCCCGGGAGAGGCAGTTCGACGCCCCAGCGGGTAGCCACACGGTCCACCATGCGCATGAAATACGTCGGGGCATCGGCCTCGGCCATCACGCCGATGCGCGCAAACGAGCGGCCATCGCGCCACACCGGCACCACCCACGCGAACCCGCGCGGGGCGACTTCGCTGCCGAAATGGACCTCGACATCGCCGGGAGTGCTGGCTGGCAGCTCCCGTTGCGCGGTATGGAGCAGCAACGACGGCACGTCCAGTCCCAATTGCCGGTGCAGCGCATACCGGCCTCCGCAGGCGAGGACGCACGAGCGCGCGTGGATCGGTGGCTGACCGGCGACGTGAATCGTCACCCGGTCGGCCGAAGACGCCACCCTGTGCACGCGAGCGCCGCGTATGAGCTCGGCGCCGGCACGGACGGCTTCGTCTGCCAGACAGCGGTCCAGGAGTGCGCGGTCGACGACCACGGCCTCGACCACGCGAGTCCTGTAGACGATGTCCTGCCCTGAGGGGGAGATGAACCGAGCGGTGGTTAGCTCGTTGAGGACGGATTCTGTGGAGAGGTCGAACTCGCCGAAGGCCTCTCGAGCGAGGACGCCGGTGCAGTGCACCGGATCGCCGACGACCTGATGCTCTTCGAGGATCGCGACGCTGAATCCGCGCGTCGCCAGATCACGTGCTGCCTGCAATCCCGCCGGGCCAGCGCCAATGACGGCCGCGTCATACATCTAGTCACGAGTTTCCACATCGCCAGCTGTACTGTCAACGTTGACAGAGAGCGACGCGTACTACTCGGACGTGATCGAGTGCGGCGGAAAGAGGGAGTCGAGCTTCCAGAGACAGAGCTGCCGATCGCCGCTGCGGGCCTCGTTCACGACATGGAGCGGCGTCGGAAACGAGAACGGCGGGCGCTCGAAGTTCACGCGGCGGAAGCTGCCGATCGGGATGTCGTGGTAACTCTCGACGTCGCGATCGTTGGTCAGCAGCAGGTAGCGGATGCCGCTGGCGCGGAAGTTGGCCAGCGCCGAGCGGATTAGCTTCGTGGGCAGGTGAATGAAGCAGTCGCGACACAGCACCGCGTCAGCCGACGGCAAACGGTCGGCCACGATGTCGGCGCACAGAAAGCGGATCCGATCAGTGGCATAGAGGCGTTCGTTCCGATCGACGAGATCGCGAACGATGTCCACGCCAACGTAGCGCTCCAGGGAGCCGGCGAGGTGCTTCATCCAGTGGAAGTCACCGCAGGGCGCATCGAGCAGCGACCTGATGCCATATTGCTCGAAGAGCGCCGGCAACTCCCGTCGAATGGCATCGGTGGCTGCGGTTCCCGACCCGCCGCCCGAAGCGGACTCGGGATCGCCCCAGAGGTTCTGGTCGTAAATCCGCTCGAAGATGTGGCGGCGATGCGCGCGGCCGCGTACGCGATGCTGCAGCGCATCACGGAAACGCCAGGCGCGCAAGCGAAGGCGGTCGAACGCCGGCCGGACGTGCACGAGAGCCTCGGGCTTCGCCACTACAGCTTCGAGCCTCTCGTCTCCCAGGTGCCGCGGAAGGTGATCCAGAACGACATCAGGATCAGGCGGACGTCCAGCCAGAACGATTGCCGACGCACGTAAAGCAGGTCGTAGCGGAACTTCCACCGGCGGGCGATGTCCCGTGG
>CAVSKE010000036.1:0-164965 GCA_963728305.1 uncultured Acidobacteriota bacterium | reverse complement strand
CAATGCGCGCGCTCCGGAATGAACGCGTTGCCATTGCCCAGAGTCAGAGTACGCGCCGGCGCGACCCAGGGTTCGACGAACGACTCGGGGTCGTGGATGGTCATTTCGTGGAGGATTTCATTGCCCTTGCGCGTGAACTTCTCCACGATCCGCATGTCGCCGGAGTGGAAAAGACCGCCGCGTCCCAGCCAGGTCGAGTCGACGAACGAAATGGAGTCGACCACCAGCGTGTCGCCCTCCCACGTTCCCACGGAGTAGCCAAGATAGGTCGCCTGTCTCGCCTGATTCGGGTCGTGCTTACGGCCGTCGGTGGGGATCATGCGATATTCCCTGTTTCCGCCTCCGTAGTCGCTGAACGTATAGAACAAGGTGATGTCGTCGACCGTGTGGAAGATCCGGCGGGGCTCACCCTGGCGCGGAATCCCCATCGGCTGGCACGTCATGATCGGATCTTCCTTGTTCGTCCACATGTCCAGCTCTTGGACTTTGTCCCAGAACTCGGGCTTGTACACGGGCCCGTTGAGCCCCATCCAATACCGCGAGGGTGAGATCCACGCATAATCCACCACAAAGTTGTCGTTAGGGACGAAGCAACGTTTCTGCGTTGGGCCACATCGGCGGTTCGCGGGAAACGGCGGGTTATAAGCTGCCGCACCACCCTGGCCAGGGCCTGCAACCACAGTCCAGCTACCCGTCATGTCTGGTTTTCCGTTGGCAAGCCTCGGCGTTACGACCTGAGCCGCGGGAATTGGCGCCGGCGCCGGTGGGCCAGCCAGAGGAACGTGATGGACCAAACGCGGAAACCCAGGCGGGAGGCTGCAGCGTTGGCTTGATCGCCGCCTTGACGCTGGCGGGCACGGGCATCACGACATACATCTGCCCTGTTTCCGTCCACGTGGTCGTGATATCGCGAACGACCGTACCATTTCGGCGTTCCGTCATCCTGCCAGCGACAAACGCCTCGGCCGGGTGCAGCGGATTGTTCCAGTCCCGATAGTCGCTATAGACGAACTCGGTGGTGTTCGTTCCATGCCGGACCACAACGCGCTCCGCCATGAACTTCGCGTCGAGCGTCGCGGTCGCCAGTTGCCCCGGGGACCCCCGGAATCGGGAACGTCACGACAGGCTTTCCCGCCCTCCCACACGACCGACGTCTTACCTGCGGTGGCGACATTCTCGGGCACCTGGGTGCCTGGCCTGACCGAAAATATCGGGGGATCCTCGATCCCCGCCAGCGCGGACTTGAGCGCGCCCTGCGGACTTGCCCAGAGGCGAATCATCCGCTCCTCGGTGGCAGCCGCCATCGGAGTCGCTTTACCTTTTCCCTTGATGAGCTCCGCGCCGGGAATATCTTCGTTCCATGCGTACGCTCCATTGAGGACTTCGATGTTGGAATACGTCTGTCCATTGGGCCGCGTGCATGTGATCTGAGTCCGCTGACCCGAAATCATGTAGTTGGTGCTGATGCGATAGGCCGTCAGCTTGCAGGGCTGCCCGTCCACGAGCATGGTGCCCGTTCCCTTATATTCGAGCGATGCGATCAGATCGATTTCCGCCTCGCCGCGCAGCATGCCCAGATGCCAGCCCCAGTTAAAAAGCACCGAGCGGAGGTCCCGGGCACCTGCCGCGGGCGTGTACGGTGGTGGGCCGCCCCGACCGCGGCCACCTTGTCCACCCCCACCGGCTTGAGCGCCTGCACCACCGCCGGCGCCTTGTGCAGGGGCAGCTGGTTGCGCGCCCCCTCCGCCGCCTTGTGCACTGGCAGTCAGCGGGGCGCCGAGCGTCAACGCGATCCCCAGCGCGATACGTTGTCACGAATCATTCCGTGTCGAGACACCATGAGTAGTCTCCTATCGTCGGCTCGTCGCGCTGTCAGTTGGGGACAAACTCAACTTCTTTCTTGTCTGGCAATACCATCGATCTGAGAAAGCCGATGGTGGCGCCGCTGACCGCCGGATTGAAGGTGACGGTGATCTCATCGCCCGACTTGATCCGATTCGGGCCGGTAGCGGACACCCCGGCGTTGGTCAGGACGTTGGCCGAACCCGTCGTCAGCTGCCACACCTTGACCTCGCCCTGCGCATTCTTGATGGCGATATGCAGCGCTCCGTGCGGGTTCGTAAAGGCAAACTTCTGAACCACGCCGGTCGCCCGCTCTACCTTCTTCAAGTCGTACACGCCGGCCAGGGAATGATGAGCCTGCAGCGAACCGACCGCCAACAGGACCCCGAATACGACGACACCTGCCAAAAATCGCTTGGTCATTTCGCGCTCCTGAAAAGTCGTGATCGGCAACGGATGCCATCACGCAGTCGCAAGGACGACGCCGATGATGGCTCTGCCGCCCGTTCGTGTCAACGACGGTCGCTTCGGCCCGACAATTACTTGCCGGGCTCGAAGCGATCGAGGCATTCATACGGGTTGACCCGGTTCTCAGGCTTCCACACGAAGTACCGCTTGAGGTCGAAGGGCTTCGTGAAGTTGACGGGATCCGTTGTCGTCAGGACGTAGTCGAGACGGCTGTAATCCGCATTCGGGATGAAGCGCTCGACCGTCTTGATCTGATCGCTCTGTGGCGTGCCCTCGTGATCGAAGTAGCCAGCCGCAATGTGATCGGTCTCGACGACCAACGTCGTGCCTTCCCAACGTCCGCGCGAAAAGCCGAACAATGTGTGCGCCGCAGGCGCCACCGCCTTCGGATTCATGTGGATCGTGCGCACCGAGTCGTACTCTTCGAGCCGCATGATGATCTGTGTCACCCTGCCTTGCTGAAATCCATCGGCAGCGGAGAAATCATGATGAGCGGCGTGCCCTTCGTGCCGCACTTCAGGAGGACGTTGTTGCGCGGATTCCATTTCGCAAGCCCGGCCTTTCCGGCGGCGGTCAGGGGATACCCGCCTTTGAACATCGGAAACGCGGCGGGGTCGCTCATGATCGTCGACCAGACGCGGAACAGACCGTCGGCCTTGGCTTTCGCGGCAGCGATATCGCCGGCGATCTTGGCACCCGTGGCCAGACGCCCGGCTTTCCCGGCTGGGAAGTAGGCGGTGGCTGACCCGAAATTGAACTCGGTGCCGTTCGGCAGCAGCAGGCTGCGCGCAAGAATCTCGGGGCGGGCGCGCATCGAAGGCGAGCCCGCGATCGTCACACGATCGCCGACGCGAACCGGGCTCCCGTCTACGCCGCGATTCCGCAGGATGCTGATCGACGCTGTTTCAGCATCCCAGATGGTCTCCACGCCCTTCTCGTCCCTCACGGACAGAAGGATCTGTCCATGCGGGTTGCGCCACGACACGGACTTGACGACGCCGGTGACTTCGATGGTCTTTCTTGAATCGAAGATACCCGCCTGACTGTGATGCGCGTGAGCAAAGTCGCCGAACACGGCGAGACCCAAGACCACGCTCACGATCCGGAAGAACCGTCGCATGTCGTTATCTCCTGTCGGGCACGTCAACGATGTATCGACGTCGGACCCTCGAGCCCATGCCGGCGATGGACCCGATAGTTACGCGGGAATAACGGAATAAAGAGTCTATACCTTCGACGGCCCGACCTCGCTGGGCCCGTGCCGGCGCGATCAGAGTGCGCGTCAAAAGTCTCACGGACGGGGTGAGCGGGGGCGTCGGCCCGACCGAGTCGATCTCCGGATTACCGCTCGACGGCGATGTTGTAGCTGGTGTTGCCGCTGACCACCGCATTCCTGACGCCGGTACCATCTGGAAACGTCCGGACCGGATCGATTACGCGGTACCCGGCCTTACGGACCAACAGCGGATTGTTACCGTCATAGACGCCGTCGAAGCTGTAGAACCCGCTACTGTCCGTATACCTGAAAGAGTGGCCATCGGGCACGCCGCACGAATCACAGTAGACTTCCACGCCTTCCACGGGTCCTTCGCCAGCCGAGGTTACTTCGAAGACGATGCCGGACAGCGTGAACGTCTGACGCGGCGCAGTCGGAACAGGAACAGGCGCAGATGTCGCCGGTAACGGTGTCGTGGACATTGGACTCGAAACCGGTGTCGGGCCCCCACAGCCGATGAAGACGACGGGGATCAGGCAGATCGAAAGATGCTTCAACATCGGCAGCCTCACAGGCTTGGTGAGAGCTGCCCCGGATGAGGAAGCGGTCAGAAAGCTGCTGCGACACTACTCCTCCATAGGCGACCTGTCAAAGTCCCTCGAAGGATTGTCATGTCGCGATCGGCGCGATGGCCTCGCGCATAGAATGCCGTCGTGACGACTCCAACAGTGCTGGTCGCCACGTGGCAAGACGGCCTGTTCATCGTCACGGGCGAAACCCTCGACCAAGAGCTCCGCAATGAGTCGGTCAGAACCCTCGCACCCGACGGGCGTGGCGGCGCTCTCGCGATCGTCAACGGACGCTCACTTCGCCGGCGCGCGCCGGACGGCGTGTGGAGCACGATCGCGACGACGGAGTTGGAGTTGGACTGCTGCGTGGCAGTTGGCGACGTCATCTATGTCGGAAGTGACGATGCGCGCGTTTTGCGCGTCGGCGGAGACGGAGAACTCGAGCAGCTCCGTGGCTTCGACGCGGTCGCCGGCCGCGAAACATGGTACGCAGGCTCGGCACTGATTGACGGGAAGCGCGTCGGACCTCCGCTTGGGATCCGTTCGATAACCGCCACCTCGGACGGTGCGGTGCTCCTCGCCAACGTCCACGTCGGCGGTGTCCCCCGGTCGACGAACGGCGGTGCAACCTGGCATCCGACCATCGCCATCGACAGCGACGTCCATGAGGTCCGCGCCCACCCGAACCGTCCAGGCATTGTGATGGCCGCAGCCGCGATCGGGCTCTGCGCCAGCCGCGACGGTGGGGCGACATGGACTGTCGAACAGGCCGGCCTGCACGCCTCGTATTGCTCCGCGGTCGCGTTTGCGGGCGACGACGTGCTCGTGTCCGCATCGGTAGACCACTTCGCGGCGCAGGGAGCGATCTACAGACGGAAGGTCGATGGCGAAGGCCCGCTGATGGCTATCGCCGGCGGCCTGCCTGCATGGATCGACGGCATCGCCGACACCGGTTGCATCGCCGCGCACGGTTCGGCAGCCGCAATCGCTGATCGGAAGGGCAACCTCTACGTATCCACTGATGTCGGCCACAGCTGGTCGCGCCGGGCCGACGGCCTCCCCCCACCGAGCAGCCTCGTCGTCGTGGAAGCAGTCGCCTTCAGATGATGACCGGCTCGGGCCCGGTAAACCGCTCGATTTGCCGCGCGAAAATCGCGTGAAGGCCGACGGCTCCATGCATAGCGGCTTGAGCCGAGCGCATGAAACTCAAAGCGCTGTCTAGTTTGGAGGAAGCGATGTCCCCGATCGCGGCGGCACTTCGCTTGCTGTAAGACCTCGCCAAACAGCATTGCCGCTGGAGCAGCACGCTTCCGGCATTTCAGTTCTGTACGACACATGTCAATTCTGTTCGACGACGCACGATTGAGCACGCGCCCGCACGGCCGCTGGACCACCGGCCTGTGGCTCAGTGTCGGGTTGCACGCCATCGTCGTGGTCGTCCTGATCGTCGTCCCGATTGGTGCGTCTGAGGAACCGTCGGCGCCGAGCACGCGATCGAGGATGGTGTTCGTCATGCCGGCGACCGCACTGGTGAAGTTGCCGTCGGCCCCTCTAGTGGCGCCGCGCCTTCCTCCTCCGCCGGCCCCGCCGCGGCCGGTGCGCGAAGTCGCCAGAGCGGAAGTGCCCAAACTGCTTCCTGTCGCGCCAATCGTCGCCAAGCTGGTCGAGCCGGCGCCGGCACCGCTCGTGCCCGCGGCGGCCCCGGAACGGCCCATCGAAAAGCCCGTGATCCAGCGTCCTCCTGAGACCGGCCTCTTCGATCGGACGAACGTCGCGCGAACGAGCCAGGCCGCAGCTGTCGTCACGACCGGCGGATTCGGAAGCACGGCGGCCTCGCCGCGCGACGCCGCAATCGGCGCTGTCAAGACAGGTGGATTCGGAAGTACGGCGGCCTCGCCGCGCGACGCCGCAACCGGCGCCGTCAAGACAGGTGGATTCGGCAGCGAGGCGCCCGCGCCGCGTCGGGTCGCAAACGGCGAGGTGCAGACAGCGGGGTTCGATCAACGGGCGAGTGCGCCCGCGCAGCCCTCCGTGGCAGCGACGAAGCCCATCGATCGGCCGGTCGAGATCGTCTTCAAGCCCACGCCGGAGTACACCGACGAAGCGCGCAGCGCCCGCATCGAAGGCACCGTGTCGCTCGAGCTCGAATTCACCGCCGCCGGCGAGGTCCGCGTGCTGCGCGTCGTGCGCGGACTCGGCCACGGCCTCGACGAAGCGGCCCAGCGGGCGGCACTCCGCATGCGTTTCAAGCCCGCGCAGTCGGACGGCCGGCCCGTCGATTCCCGCGCCACGGTTCACATCACGTTCCGCTTGTCCTAGCCAGAGGCACCTATGCGACTTGTCACGTCTTCCCTTGCTGCTCGCTGCACTGCTCGCGCCCGCCTTTACGGCGTCGATCGCCAGTGCGCAGGCAAAAAATCAGAAAGTTTCAGCGGCCCAGACGCCAGGCCGCGCAGGACAGGCCACAGCCGACGCCATCATCGACCGGATGAGCAAGGCGGAACGCGCGGTGCTCGAGCGGCTGAGGACTGCCCACCCGTTGATGGAGGTGTACATCCAGAATGTGGCGCCGGACGAGGCGCGCGGCTGGGTCCCCACCGACGACAACTACTTCCTCGGCCAACTCCAGTTCGATAACGGGCCCACGCTTCGTCCGTTCGGACAAAGGGAAGAGCGCGGAGTGATGCTGCGCCTCATCTCGAACTCGCCCAACCTGGGGAATGCCTTCGCCGCGATGGTGGCGCCCGACTGGCGGGGGTTCGAGCGAAAGCGATACGAATTCACGTACGTCCGCCGGGAGTTCCTCGGCGAATCGCGCTGCTTCGTCTTCGACGTCAAGCCGCTTCGCGACGGCAAGGACGGCTTCGTCGGCCGGATCTGGATCGAGGATCGCGACTACAACCTCGTCCGCTTCAACGGCGCCAGCCGCGGATCGGAAGAGACGTTGTCAGGCGTGCTCAAGCGGAAGCTGTCGTTCCATATGGACGGCTGGCGTGTGAACGCCGCGCCCGGCGTGTGGGTGCCGTCGTACGTCTACTCGGAAGAAACGGATCTGAACACCGCATCGTCCTCCAAGTCGTCCTCGAAGAAGCAAGCCCGGTTCAAGAGCCAGACACGGATCTGGGGATACGAGGCTCAAAACGCCGACCGGACCGGCTCGTTGACGACGATCCGGATCGACGAGCCCAATGTCGCCGACACCGCCGATGGGGGCGCGCAGCTGTCGCCCGTGCTCAGCCAGCGCCGATGGGAACAGGAGGCCGAGGCGAACGTCCTCGAGAGACTCGAGGCGATCGGCCTGCTCGCGCCGGCGGGCGAAGCGGACAAGGTCCTCGAGACCGTCCTCAACAACCTCGTCGTCACCAACAAGGTGAACGTCCAACGGCCGCTGCACGCCCGGATCCTGCTGACCTCGCCGTTCGAGTCGTTCACGGTCGGCCACACGATCGTGATGAGCCGCGGCCTCATCGACGTGCTGCCCGACGAAGCGAGCCTTGCGACGATGCTCGCGCACGAGTTGAGCCACGTGGCGCTCGGCCACCAGCTGATCGACACGAAGTTCTCGTTCGCCGATCGTCTGATGGTGTCCGACGCCGAGCTGCTGGAGACGCTGCGGTTCCGCCGCACGCCCAAGGAGGAGGCCGCGGCTGACGAGAAGGTCATCGAGCTGCTCGGCAAGTCGCCCTATCGCGACAAGCTGGCCGACGCCGGCCTGTTTCTTCGTACGCTCTCGGAGCAGGCCAAGCAGTTGCCTCGGCTCATCCAGCCGCACATCGGAGACTACATGGCGGCCAACGGGCAGATGACCCGGCTTGCCGAGCTCATGAAACAGGCCCCGGCGCTGATGCCCGACAACCTCGAACAGATCGCCGCCCTCCAGCTCGGCGCGCGGCTCGTTGTCGATGCGTGGAGCGGCAGGGTGGCGCTCGATCGCTCGCCCGCCGTGCCTCTGATGTCGGTTCGCGAGAAGGTGCCGTTTGCCGTGACGCCGCTGATGCCCGTGATCAGATATGCGGAGCCTCTGGCCGTCGCCACGCCCGTCCGCACGGTCGGCGAGTTGCGGTCCAACTAAATCGGGGCGCGCGGCGCCGCGAAGACGCCGGTCACCGCGCGACCCCGTACCGGTATCATTCTTCTCTGCTCGCCTGAAGGTGAGCGAGCTACGGATGCACGCCAGCGAGCATGCGGCAAACAGGTCCAACGGCTATCTGGTCTGCGCTGATATCTGCTGATGAAGACACTATTCAAGGTAATCATCGCGCTCGTCGTCGTGGGCATTCTCGCCGTGCTGTTCGTGCGCTCGGCGCGAAGTACACGCTCACAGCCTTTCACGATCGCACGACAAGACCTCACCGGGTGGACCCTGACTGTAGCGTCGGATGGTGACTCGTTCGGCTCGTTGCTCTCGCTCACGCCGAAGGAGACGTTGCTGCGGCCGCTCTCCCGTGAGCTCTTCGCCCGAATGGGAGAATCGCTGCACTATCCGCAAGCAGCAATGCCACTCGTCCTGCGCAGCGAGTTCACGCGCGCGATGGCCGGCGTCCTCACCCCGGAGACGCTGCTCAGTGCGGCGCGGGACGCGGGACTCGAATCGGCGATACCGCAGCCACGATGCATGGCCCAGAGGCGCAACAGTTCTCCGGGTGTCGTGCAGGCTGTCTTCTTCGTCGTCTTCGAGGTACCGGCGTTCTCCAAGTTCCGCGAGCAGATTGCCCAGCGTCTGGGGGCCGCCGGCCGCGATCCGTCGCTCTTCGATCCGATGGCGTTGTCGCCGGTTCTCATTGCCGCCGATCTGGATGGGACCTTCAGCCGGTGGATGCCGCTACGCGCGGATCCGTCAGTCGACTGCTTCGCACCGGTTGTCGTTCAGTAGCGTCACACGGACGTCAGTCGCCGAGCGCGAACACCCACACCGCGCCACCTTCTGGCACCTCGGGAAACTCGCCCGGGCGGATGGCGTTGAGCCGGTTCTGCATCCCGCGCGCGTCGATGCCCCACCCGGACTGCACCGCGATGTACTGACGTCCGTTGAGGGTGAACGACGAGGCCTGGCCGATGACGCCGGAGTTGGTGGGGTACTCCCACAGGACCTTTCCAGTCCGTGCGTCGAACGCGCGGAACATGCGGTCCGAGGTTCCGCCGCCAAAGACCAGCCCACCACCGGTCGCGAGCAGCGGTCCCCAGTTCGACGACTTGGCGAAGGTGTGGGTCCACACGCGCGCGCCCGTGTCCACGTTCCACGCCTGCACTTCTCCGATGTGATCGGTACCCGGCACGATCGACATCACGGTCCTCGCGCCGGTGAAGGACGAACCGGGCGAGTACTTCACGGGCAGCCCTTCCATCGACGCGCACAGGTTCTCGTTCGCCGGTACGTAGACGAGACGCGTCTGCGGGCTGTAGGCGATGGGCGGCCAGTTCTTCCCTCCCCAATGCGAGGGGCAGAAGTCCGCGACCTTGCCAGTGCCTGGCTTGCGTGCGGGATCCAGGTCGGGTCTGCCGGTCACGGGATCCAGACTGCGAAACACCGTCTGTCGCACGTGGGGCACGCCCTGGACGAACCGGATCGGTCCGGTCCCGCGCTCCAGGAACCACAGGTAGCCATTGCGGGCGACGTCGATCAGTCCCTTCACCGTCCGGCCGTTTCGCTGGAAGTCCACCAGAATGGGCGGCGACACCTCGTCCCAATCGAACGACTCGTTGGGCGTGTACTGGAAGTGGCCCTTGATCTGCCCCGAGGCCACGTCCACGGCAATCGTCGAGGCGGTGTAGAGGTTGTCACCAGGACGCTGGTCGCCCATCCACGGTCCGCCGTTGCCCGTGCCCCAATACGCCAGGTTGGTCTCGGGATCGTAGTTGCCCGTCACCCACACCGAGCCGCCGCCGGTCTTCCACTGCTCGCCGCCCTTGGGCCACGTCTCGCTCCCGGGCTCGCCTGGCGCCGGAACGGTGTAGGTGCGCCACAGCTCCTTGCCGGTGTCCGGATCGTAGGCGGCGATGAACCCGCGGATGCCGAGCTCGCCGCCAGATGTACCGACGAGCACTTTGCCATTCGCCACGAGCGGCGCGAGGCTCATGTAGTGGCCGGCGCGATTGTCGGCGACGGTGGTGGACCACACCGTGCGTCCCGTGCGCGCGTCCAGGGCCATCAGCACGGCGTCGCTGGCGGCCAGGAACACCTTGTCCCCGAGAAGGCCGACGCCGCGCGTCGTCGGATGCCGATTGATGACCGTCGGCGCGAGCGGGCGACGATAGCGCCACAGCACCGTGCCCGTCGCGGCCTCGATGGCGATGACCTGGCTGCCGGGTGTGGCGACGAACATCACGCCGTCGTGCACGATGGGCGCAGCCTCGTGCCCGTTGACCGCGCCCGTGGAAAACGACCACACCGGCTTCAGCCGGGCGACGTTGGCAGGCGTGATCTGCGTGAGGGGGCTATAGCCCCACCCGTCGTACGTCCGACGGTTCATCATCCAGTCGCCGTCGTTCGGACTCCGCAACCGCGCCTCGGTGACCGGCGTGTAGTTGCGGAGCACGGCCGGCATGGGCGTGGGCCCGGACGGCGCTTGCGGCGGAGTCAGCGGCGGCGGGGACTCCTGGGCCCACAGCACCGCCGCAGCGACGAGAGCGAGTGCGAGCGAAACGGGAGCGAGGACCCTGGTCATGGCGGCCGGATGGTACCACGCAGCCGTGAGCCGTCGCGCTATGATGCCGGCGATTCGAATAGGAGCGCTTCTCATGACGAAATTGATTTCAGGCGCAATCGGGATAGCACTGCTTGCGACCGTCGCATCCGTCTCTTCTCTGCGCGTCACCGCGCAGCAGAATCAAACGAGTTTCTTCATCACGAGCGCCGGACCTGGCAACGGGGCGAATCTCGGTGGACTCGCCGGCGCCGATAAAACCTGTCAAACGCTCGCCGCGGCCGCCGGAGCGGGCAATCGCACGTGGCGCGCGTATTTGAGCGCCGCGGCCGCGGCCGGGCAGCCGGCGGTCAACGCACGCGATCGAATCGGCAAGGGGCCGTGGATGAATGCGAAGGGTGTGGTGGTCGCCAAGTCCGTTCCGGATCTCCATTCCGATGCCAACAATCTCGGCGGCGAAACATCGCTGACCGAGAAAGGCGCGCCAGTTCCTGGTAACCAGCACGACATCCTTACCGGCTCGCAAGCGGATGGAACCTTGCAGACTGGTGATGCGCCATGCGGCAACTGGACCAGCGCCGAGTCGAGCGGCGGGGCGATGGTCGGCCATCACAACAAGCAGGGCGGTGGTGCGGCGCCGACCTCATGGAACGCGGCGCACAGTTCGAAAGGCTGCTCGCAGCAGAATCTCGTCGCCACGGGTGGAAACGGATACTTCTACTGCTTCGCGAACTGACGCGACCTGGAGTTCTCCATCATTGGGTGGCGCAACGCAGCGATGCCGACGAATAGAACATTCTCGTTCGCGTCGTCGGAGTCGCTGCGCGGATAGCCGATACAAACGCGGTCGCTAATCCAGGAACCCGCGCGGCAGCGGAGCGCCGTGCCGCCCGACGCCAATCGGCGCGGTCACTTCGTAGACTCACTGTGTTTTCGACATCAACGCTATGAGGACTGGCCCCCAGGCCGTCAGCAGAATGTTGCCGATCGCGTAGGGCACGGTATAGCCAAGCGCCGGAATGCTGCTGCGCGCCTCGTCCTGAATGGCGCGCAGGGCCGCGGTAATCGTCCCGGCTCCGGCGCAGGCGCCGAGCACGATGAGCGGTTCCATCCTCAATACGAAACGTCCAAAGAGAATCCCAATGGTGTGAGGCAGCAGGGCTGACACCAGCCCGACGAACACCAGGCTGATGCCGGTCTTCTGCAGCCCGGCGACGAAACTTGGTCCCGCGCTCAGACCGACCACGCCGATGAACATGCACAGTCCGACGGTATCGAAGATCCAGATCGCCGGCTCCGGAATGCGGCCAAAAAACGGATACACCGAGCGCAGCCAGCCGAACACGAGTCCCATGACCAGGGCGCCGCCGCTCGCGGTGAGTGTGAGCGGAATATTTCCAATGGTGACCGAGAGCAGGCCGACGAACCCGCCGAGCACGATTCCGGTGCCGACGAACACCATGTCGGTCGAGGTTGTGGGGCGATCCGGGTAGCCCAATTCCTTCGCCGCTCGCTCGACATCCGGCTTGCTGCCGACCAGTTGCAGCACGTCTCCTCGATCGATCACGGATCCTGCGAAGTGATGGGCATCTCCTGCCCCGCCCGCATGAAGCGGCGGAGAAACCCCCCGCGCATGCTCTCTCGCTTTCCCAGGTCCATCAACGTTTTCCCGGCCACGGACCGCTGCGTGACGACCACGTCCACGGTTTCGATCGGAATGTCGAGCAGGGGCTTGTCGTCCACTTCGGGCCCGACCTTGCTCCCGCCCTTCACGTGCGCCTCTTGCCGGGCGAGGATCGCAACCACGTCGTCTTGGCGAACGACCGTGGCCGGCGTGGACTCGATGATTTCGCCCCCGCTACGGATGCGCGAGATGAAAACCCGGCTGTCCGCGGGGAGCGCCTCCAACTGCGCGATCGTCTTGTTCACGAAAGCCGGGTTGGTGACACGGTAGGCACGAGCGTCGAAGAACTTGGCGGCGGAGACGATTCCGAGCCCCAGATCGGCGGCGCCCGCGGGCTCGACTGCATACGTTCCGCTTCCTCGCGCAGCGTGATCCCCATCAGCTTCGGCCCGATTGTCGGAAGGAACCACACAAGACTGGCGGTGCCGATGAGATACGTGACGGCGTAGGCGACCGGAATGTTGTTCACCAGCGCGGTCTTTTCCTCGGCGGGCAGCGCCAGGCGCTGAATCGCCTCGCCCGCGGTGCCGATCACCGTGGACTCCGAGAACGCCCCTGCGAGGAGCCCGGCAGCTGTCCCCATGTCGTAACCGAATAGCCATGCGGCCGCGAGCGCCGTGAGCAGGCAGGTGACGCATAGCACGACGGTGAGCAGCACCTGGGGAACCGCATCGCCCTTCAGTCCTCGAAAGAACTGCGGCCCCACCTTATACCCCGTGGTGAACAGGAAGAGGTCGAAGAAGACCGTCTTCACGATCGCCGGAACCTTGATGTCGAGTTGCCCGATCAAGACCCCGGCCAGGAGCGTCCCGACGACGATCCCGAGGCTGAAGCTGCCGAACTTGACGCGACCGATCAGAAAACCAACCGCGAGTGTGAGGAAGATTGCCAACTCGGGGTTCTGTTGCAGCGACCGTACGAAGTAGTCCATAGCGCCCCTTCTCCGATTAGGTTGGCGACAACGACGTTCTGATTCGTCAGAACTGTCCTCGGAGACAACGAAGGCGCGCCAAGCGATTAGTCAGCCAAGCTTGCGCTGCGGAGTCGCCGAAACCAAGTGGTCACTCTTTCGCATCGCTGCGACGAGGTCTCTCGACCCTGAGCCCCACTGCGAGATGGTCCTGATGGCTTGCGTGAACGGGACGTCGAGGATGTGCACGCGTTCACGGGGGAGGACATATACGGCTCCGGCGAGCGGTGTCGGCACCGATGGCACGAAGACCGTGAATTGGCCGTCGTCGTGCTCTTCGATGATGAATCCCGGGACGAGCGCGTCCTCGATTTCAACCAGCGCGGGCTTCCATGCTTCCTCGTCAGTGTCCCCTGCCAATCGCTGCGTCAGACTCCGCACCAGGGCGTACCCGGGAAGCCTTTCGAAAAACCGCTTCTCCAGGCGCTCGCGAACCGCGCGCCCTGACGGAGTTCGCACGGCGACACCGACGAGAAAACACAAGACCAGCACCAGCAACAGAGAGAGCAAACCCTCAGCAGGGATCCAGTCAGGAAGCAACGCTGCGAGTGGCCGAACGACACTCCCGACTGACTGCATGCCCTTGAGCAGCAGCAGTACCGCCAGGTAGACGGGCACGAGGACGAACAACCCACCAACGAGCGTGCTGGTGACGAATTCGCGTGCGTATCTCATGCTGGGCCTCCATGGCCCTCCTCAAGAGGACGCGAGAGCGGCGGGCTCCTAGTGCTGCGCAGTTTAGGCACGTCGTGTGCCAAACGCAGGGCGCGTGATCATTGCCCTATATCGATTCAACACGTTCCGGAACCGTGGGCTTCTCTCCGATCTCAAAGGAGCGCCCTGAAATAGCGTGGCCTATGAAGGCGTTCAGGCGAGACCTCGGCGACCCAACCGGACGGTCAAGTAAGAATGGACATTCGTGAGGCCGCGACGGATCTGCCTGGTGCCGTACAGGTCGTCTGGTCCCGGTCAGCATCGAGCGCCGAGGTCAGCGGCTCACGCAGCGACAGTCGACTTCACCGTGCGAGACCGTTTCGTCGCGATGCCGAGTGCTCGGCTCGGGCACCGGCGCTGCTCGGGAGCGGTCGTTGGTCTGCCAAGAGTGTAATGACGACCAGGTGGTAGTCCAGGCGAGGCCGCCACACGCAGGGCAAGGTTGTTGGCACAACGACTGCTGACGCTGACGCAATGCCAGGTGCGCCAGGACGGCTCGCGAGGTTGGCGTGCGCGGCGGTGCTCGGCATCGCGACCGCGTTCTATGCGGACTGGTTCTGGAGCCATCCGCGGACGCAGCACTCTGACTTCGTGCAGCCGTGGGCTGCCGCGCGCATGCTCGCGCACGGGCAGAATCCGTACGACCTGATCGGTCCCGGACGTCCGTTCGAGCATCAGTTCCTGCTGATCTATCCGGCCACAGCGGCGGCCGCGGCCATGCCGTTCGCGTGGATGCCCTCTCGTCTGGCCGATGCGTTGTTCATCGGACTGGGAGCGGCGCTCCTGGCCTGGGCACTCACCAGACGCACACTGGCGAATCCCCAACTATGGGTCTTCGCGTCGTTTGCCATGATGGTCGCCGCGCAGACTGTCCAGTGGTCGCCCTGGCTCATGGCGGCGGCGCTGATGCCATGGCTCGGGTTTGTGTTCGCCGCCAAGCCCTCGATCGGGCTGGCGATGATGGTCGCATACCCTTCACGGTTGGCGATCCTCGGTGCGACGGTGTTGACGCTGGCGACCGTGGTGCTCTGGCCGTGGTGGATCCCCGCGTGGCTGGCGACTTTACCGTCGGTGACGCACATGAGCGCGCCGGTGATGCGATGGGGCGGACCGCTCATTCTGCTCGTCCTGCTCAAATGGCGACGCGCCGACGCGCGCTTGCTCGCGGCTTTGGCCTGCGTGCCGCAGACGCCCGTTCTCTATGAGGTCGTCCCGTTGTTTCTCCTCGTGCGGACGTTCAGAGAAGCCGCGCTGATGGTCGTCGTGACGGGCATCATGGGCACCGTCGTGGAAAGGACGGCGCAGGGCGCGGACTACTACACCTGGATGGCCATCAACGGCCAGTGGATGGTGTGGCTCGTCTATCTGCCGTGTGCAGCGATGGTCCTGTGCCGGCCCAACGAAGGCCTGACGATCGACTGGCGAACGCTGCATCTGGACGCCTGGCGAGGGCTGTGGCGGCGTCCAGCGACGTCGGCTGCGCAACCCTAGACACCACTACTCAGCGCGAAGGGCGTCCACGGGATTCACCGATGCCGCACGTCGTGCCGGTATGACACTGGCGAGCGCGGCCACCGTCATGAAGACCACCGCGCCGCCGAAGAACGACAGCGGATCGAGCGGCTGAACACCATAGAGCATGCCGGCGAGCAACCTCGTCGCCAGCGACGAGGCGAACAGACCGAGTGCCGCGCCCATGACGACGGGGCGCGTGGCTGTCGCGAGGATCACGCCGACGACCTGCGTGCGTAATGCACCGAGTGCGACGCGAACACCGATCTCGCGGGTGCGCTGTGACACGGTGTACGACGCGAGACCGTAGATGCCGATGGCGGCGAGGAACGCCCCGACCAGCGCGACACCCGCCGCGAGCCACGAGGCCAGCCGATGCGGGAGCAGCACCACGGCGGTCAGATCGGTGAGCGTGGATCCCTCCATAGGCAGGTTGGGATTCATTCCGGCAACGATCGCGCGGACCTGCGGAAGCAGACTCGCGCCGCTCGGGCGCAACAACACTCGCATGATGGCTTCATTGGTCTGCGCCGCCGAGATGTAGACGAACGGCGTCGGGTCTTCACCGATGGTTCGATACTTCGTATCCCGGACGAGGCCGACGACAAGCAGGGGCCGGCCGGTGCGGGGCTGCAGCAACTGTCCGACGGGATCCTGCCCGGGCCAGGCGCGTCTCGCCATCGTCTCGTTGACGATCGCCACCGGCGGAGCGCCAGCGCGATCGCGCTCGTCAAACACGCGGCCGCGCAGGAGCGGAATGCGCAGCACACGGAAGTAATCGGGCGAGACAAAGTTTCGGCTGACCGTGATCGCGCGATCGTCACCCTGTTCGTCGAGCCGCCAGACACGACCACCCTCGCGCTCGCGGGTCAGCGGCGCCACCCGCGCAAGCGCTGCTGACTCGAGCCCAGGCAGTTGTTGCACGCGTGTCATCAGCTCGTCGAAGAACGCGCGTGGCGACGCCGTCTCGCCAAGCCGCAGATCGAAGTCGGCAACCTCCACGCCGGCGAGCGTGAAGCCTGGATCGATGGCGTTGTGCGTTGCTGAGCGACCGTCCAAGCAGTATCGCGGTCACGACCAGCAGCATCGACAGCGCCACCTGCGCGGTCAGCAGGACCTGGCGCACGCGCAGACGCTTCGGTCCGCTGCTGCTCGTTCTCTTCATGGCGGTCGACAGATCGATACGTGTCGCCTGCATGGCCGGCATCAGACCGCACGCGATCACCGTCATTCCGGCCACGCCGATCGAGAACATCGTCACCCGCCAATCCACGTGCACGTCGTAGATCAGCTCGACGCGGAACATCGGCGCAAGCTGTCCGAGCAGTGTGACACCCCACCACGCGAAGAGCAGGCCGAGCGACGCGCCAGCGACGGTGACCACGACACTCTCGGCGATGAGCAGCCGGACGAGACGGCCGCGATCGGCGCCGAGCGCCAGGCGTAGGGACATCTCCCGCGCGCGATTCACGCCACGCGCCAGTGCCATGCCGCCGACATTCGTGCAGGCGATGAGCAGCACCAGGCCAGTCAACGCGGCCACCAGCACGAGGTATCGGGAGATCGGCGATCGCGCCTCCACCGGCAGCGCCGCTGCGGACTCCACGCCGAGACCGTGCCGGCGATTGACGTCCGGGTACTCGCGGGCGAGCTCGCTTGCGATGCGCGACATCTCGGCTCGTGCCTGCGCTGCGCTGACATCGTCCTTCAGGCGGCCGATTCCCTGGAGCCACTGCTGGCCACGCCGGGCAAACCGCTGCACGTCGCCATCGGGAAAGGCCGTCAGCGGCATCCAGATGCTGGTGTTGTCGATGTTGTGCCCGTTGAACCCTGCCGCGGCGACACCGACGATGGTGAACGGCCGGCCATTCAACTGGACGGTCTTGCCAACGATCGTTGGGTCGCCACCGAACTGAGACCGCCACAGCCGATGACTGATGATGGCGACAGCGGCGGGCACGCTGGGCACCATGTCGTCGGTCACAAACGTGCGGCCGAGCGCCATGGGCGTACCGAGCACCGAGAAATAGTTCGTCGTGACATACGCGCCCGCCACGCGTCGTGCGCTGGTTCCGTCCCCCAGGCCGACTGCGTCGCCGGTGCGGTTCGCGGCAAGACTCTGAAATACCGTCTGCCGCTGCAGGTAGTCCTGGTAATTGGGATACGAGAACGTGTCGAAGACGGCCTCGGTGGGAGCACCTGGACCGTCGGCGTCGGTGCGGCCGATCTCGACCAGCCGATCTGGATCAGCGATGCCAGGCCAGGGGCGGAACAGGTAGGCGTCGGCGACGCCGAAGATGACGGCGGTGCCGCCGATCCCGATGGCGAGCGACAGCACCGCGGTCAGCGTGAACATCGGGCTGCCCGTCAGGGTCCGCACCGCAAGCCGCACATCCCGCCACGTTTCCGCCCACATCACATCCTCCAGACCATCCGCACGGGTCTTTGACGCGGCCGACCGGTGGAACGTTTGGCGCCCCGCCACAGGACGCCCGGCTTCCCTGGACCGTCTGGGGAACGGCGGCAACCGAGCGGCAACTGTCCGCTTCCTTAGATCGTCTAAGGAACCGGGCACAAGACTATGGCCGTCAGAGACTTCGATCTCATTCAAGGTACGTTGGACCTGCTGGTCCTCAAGTGCCTCAGCACTGCAGCCAATCACGGCTACGGCATCGCCCAACGCATTCACCAGCTCTCGGACGATGCCCTTCGGATCGAAGAGGGGTCGCTGTATCCGGCGCTCTACCGAATGGAGGAGAAGGGCCTCATCGAGTCTGAATGGGGCGTCACCGAGAACAACCGCCGAGCCAAGTTCTACTCTCTCACGCGCAAGGGCCGGACGGTGGCCGACGCCGAGCTCGACAGCTGGCTCCGACTCTCGAAAGCCGTGACCCGTGTGCTCCGCGCGATGGAGCAGGGAGCCTGACATGAAGCTTCGTCTACCGCGACTTCTTCGCCGCGTGATGGCCGTCTTTCGCTGGAACACGCAGGACACGGAGATGGACCAGGAGATGGCGTTCCACATCGACGCCATCGCGCGCGACTACATGCGCTCTGGCATGGGCGAGGGCGATGCCGTCCGCGCGGCACGCCAGCAGTTCGGCAGCGTGCTCCGCCACAGAGAGGCGGGGCACGATGTGCGCACCGCTCACCTCGATCAACTCGCGGACGACGTGAAATCGGGATTCCGCCAGTTGGTGAACGCCCGCGGCTTCGCGTTCGTGGCCGTCGTCACGCTCGCGCTCGGCATCGGGGTCAATGCCGCGGTGTTTGCCGTCGTGAAGTCCGTGCTGCTCGACGCGCTGCCGTACCCGGACTCGGATCGCCTGGTCCGCATGTATGGAGGGGCGGCGAACCAGCCGGGACGAGGGCCGATGAGTGCCGGTACCGTGAATGACATTGTCGAGCGGCAGCAATCATTCACGAGCCTCGCCGCGTTCACGTCGTTGCCAATCGAAGCGACGTACGGGAGCGACACCGGGCCACAAGTGACGACGATCAGCTGGGTCGAGCCACAGTTCTTTGAGACGCTCGGCGTGCCGGTGCGAGTCGGGCGGACCTTCCGTCCCGATGACGCGATCAGTGGCCTTGTCCCGCTGACTGGCGGACAAGCGGCTCAGGAATCGGGCGGGCCGGTCATTCTTTCTCATCCCGCGCTGGTGCGGCTGTTCGGCACCGATGTGAACGTCATCGGGCGAGAGGTGCGCATCAATGGTGTGCCGCGCAACGTCATCGGCGTCCTGCCGGACGGCTTCATCGGTCCGATGGGCCAGGTGGACTTCTACTTTGCATTCGATCGCGGGCCGGTCGTGGCCAATCCCGTCGCCGCGCGTCGGGCACAGTGGCTGGGGACGGTCGGCCGGCTGAAACCCGGCATCAGCCAGGACGCCGCCATGCGCGAGGTCGAACGCATCTGGGCGGATCTCGCCCGCGAGTACCCGGCCGATAACGGCACGTTGCGCACCAGCGCGATGCCGCTCCGTGCGTCGATGGTCGGCGACAGGCGCGCACCGCTGCTCGTGCTCATGGCGAGTGCCTCGCTCGTACTGCTCGTCACGTGCGCGAACCTCGCTGCGTCGATGCTCTCGCGAGCTCTCTCGCGGCGGAAGGAGTTCGCCGTGCGTGCTGCACTCGGTGCCGGGCGGGCGCGGATCGTACGACAGCTGCTCACCGAGAGCACCGTGCTGGCGATAGCCGGCGGCGCCGCGGGGGTGCTGCTCGCGATGCTGGCGCTCGATGCGGTCCGCGATCTGGCCACGGGAACACTGCCGGTGTTCGCCAGTCCGTCGCTTGATTGGGGCGCAATGCTGGTGACGACGGCACTCGCGATCGGTACCGGTCTCCTGTTCGGCATCGCACCCGCGATGTCGATCGGCCGGACAGATACGCAGCTCACGCTGCGCGACGAGTCGCGCGGCTCGAGCGAGGGACCACACTCCCGGCGGCTGCGTGGCACGCTCGTCGCAGCGCAGCTCGCGCTGTGCGTCAGCCTGCTGGTCGGCGCGGGACTCCTGACGCGCAGCCTGTGGGCGATGACCGGCGCGTCGCTCGGCTTCGAACCGGAGCACCTGCTCAGCGGCGTCGTGCAGCTATCGGCCCGCGATTACAGCGACCCGCAGGCGCGGTTCCGATTCCGCCAGCAGTTCGAAGAACGGATCCGCGCGCTGCCCGGCGTCGAATCAGTCGCCACCGCGACATCGATACCGACCGCGGTGCGGCAACGAATGGGCGTGAGCCCGGAGGGTACCCCAGACACCGAGGCGCAGCCGTTCGTGCTGAGCACCATCGTCTCCGACGACTACTTCCGCACGCTGCGGATTCCGCTCCGCCAGGGCCGTACTTTCAGCCCGCAGGATCGCCCTGACTCGCCGCCCGTCATCGTCGTCAGCGAAAGCATGGCCCGCCGTTTCTGGCCGAATGGAAACGCGATCGGCTCTCGGCTTCGCCTCGGCCCCGACCGCAACTCACGCCTCACCGAAGTGGTCGGCATCGTCGGCGACGTGCGCAACGATCCCACACGGCCGGACGCGGAGCCGATGGCGTATGGAACAACGCGGCAGGTTCCCGCACCCATCGTCACGTTCCTGATTCGCGCACAAGGCGATCCGCTTGCGCTCGTCAAACCACTCGAGCGCGAGCTGGCCGCACTCGATCGCGGACTTCCGCTCCAACAGGTCATGACCCTGCCGGCACGGCTCGGCGACGGCCTCGCCAGCCGCCGGCTGCCTGTGCTGCTGATGGCGGGGTTCGGGATGCTAACGCTGTTGCTGGCGACGGTCGGCGTCTACTCGCTGTTTGCCAGCATGACCGCCGCGCGTGAACGCGAGTTCGGCGTAAGGATGGCACTCGGCTCGCGGCCTCGGGCGATCGCCGCACTCGTACTGCGCCAGGGCATCGGATGGATCGTGGCCGGCCTTGCGATGGGCGCATTCGGCATCGCTGATCGTGACGCGGCTGGTGCGCGATCTGCTCTATCAGGTCGAGCCGTTCGATCCGGCGACGGTCGGCGTCTCGGTGGGGACCCTCGTGACCTGCGCGACGCTCGCGCTGGTCATCCCTGTCCGCCGCGCCACACGCGTGGACGCAGCAGTGGCGCTGCGCGCCGAGTAAAGGCGGCAACCCACCGGCCCGCGCGCTATGATTCGAAGGATGCGCGCACTCCTGAAATTCCTCGTCTTTCTCGTCGTCCTGGCGGCGATCGTCGTCGGCGGCGCGTGGGTCTGGGCCGGGCGCCAGGCTGGGCCGACGATCGAAATCCGTCAGCCAGGACAAGTTCCTCGGACGAAACGGCACCGTCGAGCTGATGGTGCAGGCGCCAGACGGCCGGTTCTCCGCGTCGATGTCGCCGTCGAACAGAACGGCAAGACGTTCCCGGTCTACGCGCTCGACGCGCAGAAGCCCGACGCCACCAAGGCCGACAGCGCGGAAAAGATGTACGTGATGCGGCCGATCGGCAAGCAGGCCATCCCGGACCTGCAGGCCGGCCCGGCGCGCATCGTCGTCCGCGCGTCGCGTCCGGTCGTCTACGGACTGCGGCAGGCGGAATCGACGGCGACGCACGACGTGCAGGTCCGGCTCGAGCCGCCGCGCGCATCGGTCGTCTCCACCTTCCACTACATCAACCTCGGCGGCAGCGAGTTCGTCGTGTACCGCGTGACCCCGACGACGTGGAGTCGGGCGTACGGGTCGGGCAACATCGAGTATCCCGGGCTACCCGGCGAAGGGTGCCGGCATCTCGCAGCGATCCCGCGCTGCGCGTCGCCTTCTTCGCGCTGCTCTTCGATCAGGATCCGCGCTCGCACCATGCAGGTGTTCGCGCGCGATCCGGCGGGCAACGAGGTCGTCGTGCCCGTCGACCATCAGGTCTTCCCGAAGCCCTACGGGAAGAGCACGATTCCACTCGACGATCGTTCCTGCAGCGCGTCGTGCCGGCCATCGCCAGCAACTCGCCGGACGAGAAGATCCCGACCGACGACGTGCTCACGGGCTTCCTGAAGATCAACGGCGACCTGCGGCGGAAGAACAATCAGTACCTGACGGATCTCTCGAAGAAGAGCGCGCCGGAGCTGTTCTTCAAGGACGCGTTCCAGCAACTCGGCAACTCGCAGGTCGAGGCGAAGTTCGCCGACACGCGCACCTACACCTACAAGGGCAAGGACGTGGACAAGCAGGTGCATCTCGGATTCGACCTCGCGAAGACGGCGAACGTGTCGATCGTCGCGTCACAGCGCGGCCGCGTCGTCCACGCGTCCGACCTCGGCATCTACGGCAACTGCGTCGTCATCGATCACGGCATGGGCGTGCAGTCGCTCTACGGCCACCTCTCGTCGATTGGCGTCAAGGTCGGCGACAAGGTCGAGAAGGGTCAGGAGCTCGGCCGCAGCGGCATGACCGGACTGGCCGGCGGCGATCACCTGCACTTCACGATGCTCGTCGGCGGCCAGCAGGTCACGCCCGTGGACTGGTGGAGCGCGCAGTGGATGCAGGACCGCGTGCTGCGCAAGATCACCGCCGCGGGCGGCGTGTCAATAATTGAGGATTCCGGAGTCATCCGATGCATCCCATGGTTCGCGTACTCGCGTGCGCCGCGCTCTGCGCTGGCCGCTGTCCAGCGCCGCCTGCGGCGGCGGTGGCACGGCGACGGAACGACCGCGCCGGCGCCACCGGCGCGCCGGTCACCAATCCGGTCGATCCGGCCACGGTCGAGCGCCATCACCGGCACGATCACGCTTCAGGGCACGCCGCCGCCGAACCCGTCGATCAACATGGGCTCCGATCCGTACTGCATGAAGCTCGGCGCGGCGACGACGCCCGACGTTCGTCGTCTCGACGACGGCGGGCTCGAGAACGTGTTCGTCTACGTGAAGGATGGTCTGGGCAACGCTGAAGTTCCCGGTGCCGTCCAACGCCGGTCGTGCTCGACCAGAAGGGCTGCCGTACACGCCGCGCGTGTTCGGCATTCAGGTCGGCCAGTCGCTCGACATCGTGAACAGCGACGAGACGCTGCACAACATTCACGCGCTGCCGATGGCCAACCGCGAGTTCAATCGCGGGCAGGCGCTGCAGGGGATGAAATACACGACGACCTTCACCGACGCCGGAAGTCATGGTGCCGTTCAAGTGCGACGTGCACAAGTGGATGAACGCCTGGGTCGGCGTGCTCGAGCATCCGTTCTACGCGGTCAGCGGCAAGGGCGGCGCGTTCGCGCTCGCCGGGCTGCCGCCGGGCACGTACACGATCGAAGCCTGGCACGAGAAGCTCGGCACGCAGACGCAGAAGGTCACGATCGGCGCGAAGGAATCGAAGACGATCACGTTCGCGTTCAAGGTCTGATGCTTCACCTCTTCGCGGTGCTCGTCGCGGCGTCGACCGGCATCCTCATCTTCGCGGGCGGGCTGGTCACGAGCACGGAGTCGGGGCTGTCGGTACCCGACTGGCCGAACACCTACGGCTACTTCATGTTCTTCTTCCCGCTCGACAAGATGGTCGGCGGGATCCGCTACGAGCACACGCATCGCCTGATCGCCAGCACGGTCGGCTTTCTCATCCTCGTGCTCGCGGTCTGGCTCTGGCGCTCGGAGCCGCGCCGCTGGGTTCGACGGCTCGGCTACATCGCGCTGGCCGCCGTCATCACCCAGGGCATCCTCGGCGGCATCACGGTGCTCTGGTATCTGCCGGATCCGATCTCGATCGCGCACGCCAGCCTGGCGCAGATCGTCTTCTGCCTGACGATGACGATCGCGCTCGTCACGTCGCCCGGCTGGAAGCGCGCGTACGCGGCCAACCGGACCGGCGCCCGACGATCTGATGCTGCAGCGAGTCGCCGCGGTGACGACCGGGCTCATCTACCTGCAGATCGTCATCGGCGCGACGATGCGGCACACCGGCGCGGGCTGGCGATTCCGGACTTCCCGCTCATGTTCGGTCAGCTGATTCCGCCGCACTGGGATGCCGAAGATCGCCGATCCACTTCGCGCATCGTGTCGGCGCGCTGATCGTGAGCCTGGCGATCCTCGCGACGACCGGGCACGTCTTCTACCACCATCGGACGCGGCGCGAACTGCGTCGGCCGTCGCTGCTGCTGCTCGCGCTGCTGGCCACGCAGATCACGCTCGGCGCGCTCACGGTGCTGAGTCGGCAAGCAGTTCATCATCAACTCGCTGCACGTCGTGACCGGCGCGTCGGTGCTGGTGACGTCGCTCGTGCTGACGCTGCGCGCGCATCGCGCGCGTTTCGCGCGGAGCGGACGCCGGGTCACGGCGTGACCGGCTCTCGACGCCGCGTCGCACGGACACAGCGTACCCGCGCCGACGGCGTCCCGGCCGGAGATCACGCGTGACGCACCGCCAACGCGGCGGTCGATCGGCACGCCGTTGCCGGCACCACGGTCGCGGGCGGCGGACTTCGTCACGCTGACGAAGCCACGGCTCAATCTGCTCGTCCTCGTCACGACGCTCGGCGGGCTGTATCTCGCGTCGCCGGACGGCGTGCGCGACGTCGCTGCTCGTGCACACGCTGCTCGGCACGGCGCTCGTCGCCGGCGGCGCCGCGGCGCTCAATCAGGTGTGGGAGCGCGACACCGACCGCCTGATGCGGCGCACGAGCGGAGGCCGCTGCCGCAGGGCCGTCTCGGCGTCGACGAAGGCACGTGGTTCGGCGTGCTGCTCTCGTGCGATCGGCCTCATCGAGCTGACGTTCGGCGCCAACGTCGACCGCCGCGGCCGTCGCGCTCGCCACGTCGGTCAGCTACGTGCTGGTCTACACGCCGCTCAAGACGCGGACCTCGCTCGCCACGCTCGTCGGCGCGATTCCGGGCGCGCTGCCGCCGGTGATCGGCTGGGCCGCGGCGACGGGCGACATCTCGCTGCCGGCGCTCGTCCTCTTCGGCATCGTCTTCTTCTGGCAGATGCCGCACTTCCTGGCGATTGCGTGGATGTACCGCGACGACTACGCGCGCGCGGGCATTCCGCTGCTGCCGGTGCTCGAGCCCGACGGCCGCCGCACCGGTCAGCAGGCGCTGCTCTATGCCGCGGCGCTGTGGCCGGTCAGCCTGCTGCCGGCGCTGGTCGGACTGGCGGACGCTCCGTACAGCATCGTGGCGACCGGCGCTCGGGCTTCGTGTTCATCGGGCTGAGCGCGCTCTTCGCGCGCGAGCGATCGATCGCCAGCGCACGCGCGACTCTTCCTGTTCTCGATCACCTACCTGCCGCTGCTCTGGGGCGCGCTCGTCGCCGATCGTCTGTGGATCTGAGAAGGCTCAAGGCTCAACGACGAGCACTTGGTATACGACATTTGGCATTCGGCATTGAGCCTTGAGCATTAGCCTGCTTCCCCACCTCAACGCGCTGCTCAACGCTACCTCTGCGGTATTTCTGATCACCGGCTATGTACTGATCCGCGGTGGTCATGAAGTGGCCCACAAGCGGTGCATGATCGCGGCACTCGTTTGTTCAGCCGCGTTCCTGACGAGCTACGTCATCTATCACCTGCACGCAGGATCGCGACCGTTCACCGGAACCGGCGCAATTCGTGGCATATATTTCGCTATCCTCATCACGCACGTCGTGCTCGCGGCGGTGATCCTGCCGCTGGTTCTCATGACGGCCACGCGCGGCCTCCGGTCGCAATTCGACCGACATGTCAGGATTGCTCGATGGACGCTGCCACTCTGGCTGTACGTCTCGGTCACCGGCGTCATCGTCTATCTGATGCTCTATCAGCTGTACTGATAGTCGATCGTCCTGCTCTCGTTCTTCCCAGTAACTGCCGTTTACGCGCAAGGCTCGACTGCCGGCTCATCAACCGTATCGGCCGTCCTCCCCGGGATTCCGCTGGCGACGCCAGTCACGATCCATCCGCGGCTGATCTCTGCCTACGCGGCACTGCTCGCCGCGGCCATGCTGAGCCTCCTCTACCTTTATCGAGGGCGATCGTTTGTCGTCTATTGGATTGGCGCGTGGCTGCTCGTCGCGGGCGCTTGGGCGTCGTCTCGCGTTCCTACTCCGACCAGACATTGCGCGGCGTGCTCACCGGCCTGGCTTTGCTCTTCACGGTGTCGGCCGCAGGATTGATGCGCTTGTCCGTTGAATCGTTCCCGCAACATTCCGTGCGCTGGAGCGGGCGACGAATCACCGTGATGTCAGCGGCGACATTGTGGTTTCTCGTCGCGCCGTTTGCCGTGCCCGCTCTCCGCTATCGTGTTCACCGGCACGCTGGCGACCGCTGCGCTGCTCGCATGGTCAGGAGCCGGGTATCTGTATCTTGCGCAGACAGGCTGCGTTCAGCCGGATCGCTGGTCATGGGCATCGGTCTGACGCTGATCGCCAGCAGCCATCTCATCGCGAGCGTCATGTCGCTCTTCATGGAGTTCGGCCCTGGCCAGCGGCTGTCAGCGCGTAACGGTCATCACGACGCTGTTCGTTGCGCTGGGCATGCACATCCTCGTCTTCGAGGACATGACCGACGAGCTGCGCCTCACCAACCGCCGTCTTGCCGGCGCCAACGAGGAAGTACGGCGTCTGGCGATCACCGATGCCTTGACCGGCTGTCACAACCGGCGCTTCTTCGATGAGGTGGAGCGCCGCGAGCTCGAGCGCCATCGCCGGTATGGTGCGGCCTTGTCGGTCATCTTCATCGACGTGAACCACTTCAAGCGGCTCAACGACACACTCGGCCACGACCGGGGCGATGCCGTGCTGTGGATGATCGGCAACTTGCTCAAAGGTCAGGTCCGTCAATCGGACTATGCGATCCGCTGGGGCGGCGACGAGTTCCTGCTCCTGCTTTCCTGCGGAGAGGACGAGGCCAGAACGAAGGCGGCCAATCTCAAGGCGGCCTTCGAGCAGGAGCGTATCGGTGCCGCACTTCCCACCTATCTGGGCATCAGCGTCGGGGTCGCCGCGGTCTCCCCCGAAGAGGGCCTTCGCGCCGCGATTCGCGAGGCCGACAGCCAGATGTACGGCGACAAGGTCCCGGAATCCGGCGTGTAACTCCTTCTGGGACTATGGGCTAAGATACTAGGCGCCTCAGCGTGACGGGGACGCGACGGCCACGTTTGAGGAGGATATCGATGCGACGCGCCTCACTTGCCCTTGCCACCGTCATCGTCATCTGCCTTGCTGTTCCTGCACTCGCGCAAACCGCGAGGGCAACCGGCACGGTGAAGGACACCTCCGGGAAGTCGATGAAGGGCGCCACGGTCCGGGCGACGAACAAGGACGCCTATCCGCCGCAGATTACGTCCAGCACTGACGACAAAGGACGCTGGGCGATGATCGGCCTGAGGACCGGCACATGGACGTTCATCGTCGAGGCGCCGGGGTATGCGAAGCAGGAAGCGCAGTGGCCCGTGCGCGTCGCCGGCACCGTCCCAATGCACTTCGTTCTGGCCCGTGACCTGGGACCGATTCCCGGCGCGCTGACCAAGAACGTGCAGCAGCAGCTGGCGGCTGCCAACGCCTTGCGCGACAAAGGTCAGCTCGATCAGGCGCTCACCGCCTACGAGCAGATCCGCGAACAGAACCCGAAGCTCACGGCAGTGAATCTCATCGTCGGCGGCGTGTATCGCAAGAAGGCGGCGCTCGAGGCCGATCCCACCGCGAGACGCGCGCTCTTCGATCGCGCGATCGCCTCGTACACGACGATGCTGACCGACGACTCGTCCAGCGAGCGCGCGAAGGCCGAGATCGAATCGACGCGCACGGAAGCCGCAAGTAGCCGATAACCATGCCCACGCACGCGCCGGCGAGGGCCATCCGCCGATGGCACGCCGCGATTATCATCACGCTCTTCTTTGCCGCGGTCGCTGGCTCGGCGGCGGTAGGCTGGTGGTACGCGCGCGAATCCCCGGCGCATCAGGGGCCAATCCTGTTGATCTCGATCGGCGGCCTGCCGGCGGCGGAGCTCGCCTCATACGACGCCGAGCGCACTGACACGCCGGCGATCGACGCCCTGGCACGAGAGTCGATCATCTTCGATCGGGCGTACGCGCACTCGCCGCAGACGCTGCCCGCGCACGTGTCCATCCTGACCGGCCAGCTTCCTCCCGAGCACGGCGTGCGCGACGAAAGTGGTTTCACGCTGCCGGCCACCGCGCGCACGCTTGCTGAACTGCTTCGCAACCGCGGCTTTACGACCGGTGCGGCGGTGTCGTCGTTCCTGCTTCGTGCGCAGTCGGGATTGTCGCAGGGCTTCTCCTTCTTCGACGCGGAGATCCCCGCACCCGACGGGGACGAGATGCCGGCACTCGAGCGCGAGGGCGCGCTGACTGTTGATGCGGCCGAGCGCTGGATCCAGATGCGCAGCGGTCAGCGCTTCTTCCTGTTCGTGCAGATCGATGGACGCGATGCGGATACAGCGGTCGCCAGACTCTCGGCTGCGTTGAAGCAGCATCGTCTGTACGACGGGGCGACGATTCTGGTCGTCGGCGATCACGGCGAAGCGGGGTCGGGCATGTCGCTCGACGACACCGCGCTGCGCGTACCGCTGATCGTCAAGCAGCCGAACGGCGAGGGTGCCGGCCGCCGCGTGCTGGCGCCTGTGCAGCACATCGATCTGGTTCCGACGATTCTCGATCTCGTTCGCGCCCCGGAGCCCGGTGGCCTGCGCGGCCGCTCACTGCGCGGCGTTCTCGATGACGAGGAGGCCGTCCTGGCCGAGCAGCCGATTTACGCCGAATCGTTTGCGGCGTACTTCCGGTTCGGCGGCACGCCGATGTTTGCCCTGACCGGCAAACACTATCGCTACGTGCGGGGCGTGAGTGAGGAACTTGTCGCGGTTGCTCCGCCCGTTGATGAGGTCGCCGGCGGCGAATCGACGGAAGCCGGCCGGTTGCGCGCCGCACTCGATCGCATGCTGGCCTCGAACACGGTGATGGCGCCCGCACCGATCCCGCCTGCTGACGAAGAACGCTACGCGCTGCTCGGGTATCTGAGCGCGTTCCCGCACGCCGCCTCTGTCGAGACGAAGCTCGACGCCAGTACGCAGAAGACCACGGTTGACGCGCACCGCGCGGCGGCGACTCTCATCGGGCAGAAAAAGTATTCAGCCGGCATTCGTGCGCTGCAGGCGATCGTTCACGCGCATGCGCCGCTTGCGGCGGTCCACTATCAACTCGGTGCGCAGCTGCTCCGCATGGGACGGCTCGACGAAGCGATCCAGTCGTTCGGTACGGTGCGCGAGCTGCGTCCCGATGCCGCGGCCGGCGCGCTGGCCATCGCCGACGCGCTGATGCGCGCGGGCCGGACACTGCCGGCGCGGGAGCAGGCGGACGTCGCAATTGCGCTGGCCGAGCACGAAGACAGGCGCGTGCTTGCGGCGGCGCACGAAATGGCGGCGCGTGTCGCGCTGGCCGAGAAGGATCCCGAGGCGGCGACGCATCACGCCGAGGCCGCCCACACCGCGGACGCCACACTGCCGGTGCCGCAGTTCGTACGCGGCCGCCTGCTCCACGACGAAGGCAAGTACGAAGAGGCGGCCGCACAGTTCAAAGAGGCAGAGGCGACAGTGCGCGAACACGGCAGCACGATGGCCGACCTGCACCTGTATTTTGGCGAGTCGCTGGCGCGACTCGATCGGTATCCCGATGCCGAAGCGCAGTTCCGCGAGGAACTGCACGCGTTTCCGCGCAACGTGCAGGCGTATACGAGCCTGGCGATGCTCTATCGCGCCAGCAACCGCGACGCAGACGTGGAAGACGTGCTGAACGAGCTCGTCGCCGCAACGCCGACGCCCGAAGGCTACGCCGTCGCGGCCAAGCTGTGGACGATTCTCGGCGAGCGCTCGCGCGCCGAGGCACTCAGGTCCGATGCGCGGGCACGTTTTCGCGGCGATCCGTCCCTGGCTCAGCGTGAGCAGGATGGGCGGCGATAAACAACAGACCGATCCCGGTCCAGACCAGATTCCTCACCTTGCGCACCACGGCGAGCGTCACGCCCGCCACGGGTTGAACCGCGATCACCGACGCCAGTCCGCCTGACAGGGCCTCATCGATGCCGACGCGGAACGGCACGAACTTGAACGCCACGGTGACGACACGATTCAGCGCCTCGAAGACGATCGCTTGCGCGAGTGTCGGACTGCGATCCCCGAGCAGCCATCGCAGCGTCAGGAAGATCTCCAAGACGGCAAGCACGTGAAATGACAGATCCAGCAGGAACACCTGCAGCAGCCGTCCCGGCTGTTCGGTTGAAAACGCCAGCACCGAGCGGCGGAGTCCGGCCAGCATCTCCCGCCACGGCGGCCGTGCCCCGCTTTCCTCACGCCACGTCCCGCGCATCAACCGGGCGGTGATGACCATCCCGACCACGCCCGCGAGCAGCGCGACGATCGCCCCTTCACGCCACTCGAGCGAGAGCGGAATCGTGACCAGCGCGACGACGACGCCGAGTGCCACCATCGCGGCGATCGAGACGGCATAGAGCAGGTTGTCGGTGGCGAGCGATGCCACCGATTCGCGGGTGGCGAGCCGATGCCGGGTGAGAAAGACTTTGGTCGGCTCGCTGGCCACCATGCCGAGCGGCGTCAAGTTGCCGATCGCATCGCCAGCCACGAATGCCGTGAACGCTTGACCAATCGGGAGCCGCCCGTGCGGCGGCATGCACAGGCGCCACGCGGACGCGCGAATCAGAAAGCGCGCGCCGGCGAGTCCGAGGATGGGTAAGAGGCCCCAGCCGACCTGACGGATGCCGGTGAGGATGTCGCTGACGCCGGCACGGCGGACGGAGTAGGCGAACAGCACCAGGCCACCCACCGCCGCCAGCACGGTCAAGACATGGCGACTTCGGATGGCCATTGGTTACCTGTAATTCAAAAGGCAGAATTCAAAACGCAAACTGTTATTCCCCGCTGTTTGCATCTTGCCTTTTGCATTTTGCATTACCCCGTCAGCTTGGCCGACGGGCTTCGATCTGCTTGAAGGTTTCCTCGATGAGGCGCTCGTTGTCTTCCTTGGTCACGTTGCGTTCGAGCACCTTCGAAGCGATAGTGACCGACAGGTCCACAGCTTCGTTACGAATCTGCTGCAACGCGCGCTGCGTCTCCATCTCGATCTGGCGCTCGGCGTTCTTGATCACGCCGGCGGCTTCGGCTTGCGCCTTCTGCTTCAGCTCATCGCGCAGCCGGCTGGCATCCGAGCGCGTTTGCGAGAGGATCTCATCCGCCTGCACGCGTGCCTCGGCGAGGATCTTCCGCGACTCGACATTCAGCCGCTCCAGCTCCTGCCTCGCCTGCTGCGCATCGTCGAGCGACTTGCGGATCGCCTCCTGACGCCGTTCGAGCGCCGCCAGCAGCGGCCGCCAGGCAAACTTTGCCAGCAGCCACAGCAGGACGAGGAACGTCGCGATGGTCCAGATATAGAGCCCGGGATCGGGCTGGACCAACGGGTTATTCATGACGCGTCCCTTTCGGTGTCAGCGCTTATTTGAAGACGATCATGAGGCCGCAGACCACGGCCAGCACGGCGACGCCTTCGAGCAGGAACAGCGGCAGCTGGACGGCGCCGTTGATCTGCGCGCTCGCGCTCGGCTGACGACCGATCGCTTCGGCGGCGCCCGCTGCCAGCCGGCCGATGCCCAGCCCGGCGCCAATCACCGCGAGACCCACGCCGATGCCGGCGCCCATGTATGCGAACTGCAGTTCCATTTCGTCCTTCCCTCCGTAAGGCCGGCTCTGTCGACCGGCCGTTCTCTGCCCGTAGGGCCGGTCCTTCTTGACCGGCCGTCCTCTATCCGTAGAGCCGGTCCTTTCGGACCGGCGTGCTCAGTGATGCGCGTGAATAGCCATCCCGATGAACACGGCCGACAACAGCGTGAACACGTATGCCTGCACCAGAATCACGATCAGCTCGAGCCCTGACAGGCCGACACCGACGGGCAGCGACAGGATCAAGCCGATACCCATCGCCGCAGCCTGGCCGAACAGCTCGAAGAAGATAAACACAAACGACAGGATCGCGAGAATCGCGATGTGTCCGCCGGTCATGTTGGCGGCAAGTCGCATGGTCAACGCGAACGGCCGAACCAGCATGCCGATGATCTCGAGAGGAATCAGCAGCGGATACAGCCAGACCGGCGCATGCGGGACGAGATTCTTCCAGTGCTGCACGAAGCCGTGCGCGCGCGAGCCGGCGACGATGATCGCCAGGAACGTTACGGTCGCCAGCGCCGCGGTCACGTTGTAGTTGCCAGTCGCCGTGACGCCACCGTGCAGCACGCGAGCGAAAAACGACTCCTCCGGCGCGTGAATCACCGTGTGATTGAGGAGCGAGAGCACGTCGAAGATCGGAATGATGCCGATCAGATTCGCCGTCAGGATGAACAGGAAGAACGTGAGCAGCAGCGGCGCGTAGGTGTTGACCCACTTCTTGCCGACGTTCGGCTCGACGATGTTGTCGCGCAGGTAGACGACCAGGAACTCGAGCGCGTTCATGAAGCCCGAGGGAACGTGACGCTCCTGGCGCAGATAGCGGCGAACCGTAACGGTGACCAGGACCAGCACGATCGCCGCGACGATCCACACCATCAGCACGTGCTTGGTCACCGAGAGGTCGATGCCCAACACCTTGGGCAGGTGGATCAGCGGATGATCGAGCGAGGTATTCGAGACGTGCTCGATGATCGTCTGGCCAGGATTGAATTTCTCGACGGCCTCCTGGGCGCCGGGCGTCTCGACAATGTGCTCGGGCTGAAACATCGCGTCCGTATTGTCCGGCCTCAGCCGGACGGTTCCGTAGTGTCCGGCGTGAGCCGGACGCTTTGTAGTCTCCGGCTTGAGCCGGACTCTAAATGCGCTCGCGACTCGGCGAACGCATCGCGCCCATGACCAGGCGCCGCAAACTGAATGCTTCCATCGCATGCAGCGCGATGAACGCACTCGTAAAACTCACCACGAACGGCGCCGGCTTCAAATCGACCAACCGAATCGCCACCGTGACGAAGACGCTGAAGAAGATCAGCTTCAGCGCAAACGCCGTAATCATCACCCGGGTGAGGCGCTCCGGCGCTGCCTCGTGTGCCCGGACATATGCCACCCAACTCAGGGCGGCGCCCGTCAGCGGCCCGGCAATCCCCCACGCCGCTTCCGGATTCACACGGTCACCCAGTAAGGCCGTCACAAGGGCCCAGACAGCCGCGCTTGCAGCCACCATCCACGCGACCGGCTTCACCGCCGAACCGCTTTCACGAGCTCGTAAAACCCGACGACCAGGCCGAGCATAAGGCCGGCAAACGCACCCCAGGGCTCCGAACCGAGCCAGCGATCCGCCGCGTAGCCCAGCCCACCCAGCACGACGATGGCGCCGACGAGGGAGTAGCTGGCGGTTGCGGCCGGACCCGCCCGGCTGACGTTTTCCTGGAACACCTGGATGGACCGCCCAAACGAGAAGCGTGAGTCCTTCTTGGCCACCGGCACCCCATCGCGATATTACGCGCGCCGAGGACCCGCCCTCTCGCTAAATGCTTGACGCGGACCGGCCGTTCCGACGTAAACGCACGGGTACGTCCACGCAGTCCCGGACCGCCCACCAGTATAACCCTGCTTTGTGAAAAACTTCACCAGCCTATGAGCGGCGTGCTCATCCGGATCAGCTGCCCGCTCGCCCTCAACGGATCAAGTCCAGTGTTATCAATAGCTTTCGGTCAATCTGCGGCCTTGACGCTCCCTCCAGGCGAGACCTATACTGCGCGATACCCAGCGTCGCGCCACGGACTCACCCTATGCGCATTTCGCCCCGGCCCATTCTGATCCTCGCGTTGGTGTGTGCAACTGCACTCGCCGGGTTCGGACTTCGCATCAGCGCAGAGCAAACCGGCGGTGCACGCGAGCGCACGCTCTTTGTCAGCGCCGTCGACAAAGATGGCGAACCGGTGAGCGGCCTCGGCCCTGATGCGTTCATCGTTCGCGAAGACGGCGTCCGCCGCGAAGTCCTTCGCGTGTCTCGCGCCACCGAACCGATCGACATCGCGTTGCTCGTCGACAACAGCACAGCCATCAGCGAGGAGATCACGTTCTTCCGCGAGGCCCTCTCGAAGTTCGTCGCCAAGATGTCGCCGGGCAACAACATGGCCGTGATCGCCCTGGCCGATCGGCCGACGATCCTCGTGGACTATACGAACGACACCAAGCGTCTTTCGGATACCGTCGGCCGCCTGTTCCCGATGCCCCAGAGCGGCATGACACTGCTCGATGGCATCCTCGAAACCTCGCAGGGGTTGGCGCGCAGAGAGACCCCGCGCGCCGTCATCGTCCCGGTGATCACCGACGGCGTCGAGTTCACGAACCGGTATTCCAACGACGTCGTCGCCGCTCTCGAACGTGTGGACGCCGCGCTGCATATCGTCGGGATCGGCCAGTTCATCTATAGCGAAGAGCACGGTATCCGCGAGCGCTCGTTCCTCCTCAGCAACGGGCCTTCGAAGAGTGGAGGCCAGCAGATCACGCTGTTGAGCCCGCACGGCCTCGATCCGGCCATGCAGCGGCTGGCGCGTGAGCTGTCGTCGCAGTACAAAGTGATCTACGGGAGGCCGCAGTCGCTCATCCCGCCGTCGCGGACAGAGGTGTCTTCCGCGAAGACGGGCGTGACGATGCGGGGGGCACCAGCACGCGGGGAGTCGGGAGCTTGAGGTGAGACGTTTTTCGATCGTCGTCGCATTCGTTCTCGCGGGGTTTACGGCCGGATCATCGGCTCAGCAGACGGCGTCCCCGCCGCCGGCGTCGTCGCCGCAGCAGACAGCGTCGCCTGCGCAGCCGACCGCGCAGGTTCCACCTTCTACAGCTCCAGCGACTCCTCCACCGCAGCAGGCACCGGCCCAGACCGCACCTTCGACTGCGGCCGATCGGCAGCGGCCGTCGTTCCGGGCCGGCATCGACATCGTGTCGCTCAATGTCACAGCGACCGACGGCTCGAACCACTACGTAACCGATCTCGGGGAGAACGATTTCTCGGTGTTCGAGGACGGCGTCAAGCAGAACATCACGTTCTTCTCGCGGCGGCAGCAGCCGATCGCCATGTCGCTTCTGCTCGACAGCAGCGCCAGCATGGAGCAGCACCTCGGCACGCTCCAGACGGCGGCCACGAATTTCATCAAGAAGCTGAAGCCGAACGACCTCGCGCAGGTGATCGACTTCGACAGCCGCGTCGAGATCCGCCAGGGCTTCACCGGAAACCAGGCCGACCTCGAGGCAGCGATCGAACAGACCAACGCCGGCGGCTCGACCTCGCTGCACAACGCGATCTACATCGCGCTGAAGGAGCTTCGGAAGGTCAAGGCGGTCAGCGAAGAAGACGTGCGGCGGCAGGCGCTGATCGTCTTCTCCGACGGCGAAGACACCTCGAGTCTCGTCTCGTTCGAAGAAGTGCTCGATCTGGCCAAGCGGTCCGAGACGGCGATCTACGCGATTGCGCTGCGCGGAAGCGACGTCCAGGCCAAGGGCTTCCGCGAGGCGGAGTTCGTGATGCGTACGCTCGCCCAGGAAACCGGCGGCCGCGCATTCTTCCCGGCGCGCATCGAGGACCTCTCCGGTGTGTACGCGCAGATTGCCGACGAACTGGCCAGCCAGTACACACTCGGCTACACATCAGCCAACCAGCGTCGTGACGGGGCCTGGCGCCGCCTCGTTGTTCAGGTGTCGCGAGCCAATATCACGCCGCGCACGAAGAAGGGCTACTACGCCCCGACTGCCCGTTGAACGCGATCCCACTCGTCCTGTACGCCGCCGCCGCCATCGTCTACGCGGTCCACTTCGCCAGGCGACAGCCAAGCGTCGGTCGCATGGCGACGACGCTCCTGCTGCTCGCCGCGCTTTCGCACACCTTCGTCATCGGCATGCAGACGATGGAGGTGCGGCATGTGCCGTTTGCGAGCCGATCTCACGCCATTTCCACATTCGTCTGGCTCCTGGGGCTGTCGTACATTTATCTCGAGCTGACCACTGACGAGCGGGCCATGGGCGTGTTCATCCTGCCCATCGCCGTCGGTCTGCAGATGATTCCCGCGTTCTCACCCGGCGTTGAGAACGCTGATCCAGTGCTCGACAGTCCGTGGTTCTGGGTACACCTGCTATCGCTGATGTTCTCGTATGCCACATTCGCGCTGGCCGGCATGCTGGGGCTCACCTACATGCTGCAGTTCAAGGAGATCAAGAAGAAGCATCTCGGCTATTTCTACGCTCGGCTCCCCTCGCTGCACGTGCTCGACGCGATGAACTCGCGTGCGGTGGTGGTCGGCTGGCTGTTCTTGACGATCGGCGTCGTGGTCGGCGTGGTCTGGACGGCGCAGGCGCGCGCCCTGGCGCCCGGCAACTCCAACCTGCAGGCGATGTCGTTGAACGATCCGAAGATTCTCATCGCCCTGCTCACCTGGGCGGTCTACTCGTTCGAGGTCTTCGCGCGTTCGACGATGGGATGGACCGGACGGCGGGCGGCGTGGCTCTCGGCAGTGGGCTTCGTCATCGTGCTGCTGAATTTCCTGCCGGTCAGCTATTTCGTGACCACGAGCCACACCTTTCAGTAATGCATCTGCTGCTCCTCGGCGTCAGTCACAAGACGGCGCCCGTGGACGTGCGAGAGCGTCTCGATTTCTCGAGCCGCGACCTCGGCGCCGCGGTCGAAGCGCTGGCCACGCGGCCCTCGACGGCCGAGTCGGTCGTGCTGTCGACGTGCAACCGATCCGAGGTCTACGTCGCCTGCGAGAATCCCGCGCGAGCGCGCGACGAGATCATCGACTTCCTCAGCCACTATCATGCGCTGCCGCCCGACACCTTCACGCCGCACGTGTTCTCGCTGGGCGACGATGCCGCGGCCAAGCATCTCTTCCGCGTCGCCGCTGGCCTGGATTCGCTGGTCGTCGGGGAGCCGCAGATTCTCGGCCAGGTGAAAGATGCGTTCGAGACGGCGTCTGGACGCCGCTGCGCCGGGCCGATGCTGAGCAAGCTGTTTCACTGGTCGTTCGGCGTCGGCAAACGCGTCCGCACCGAGACGGCGCTCGGCGAGGGCGCGGTCTCGATCAGTTATGCCGCGGTCAGACTGGCGCGGAAGATCTTTGGCCGTCTCGACGGCCGGCGCGTACTGGTGATTGGCGCCGGCGAGATCAGCAGCCTCACCGCTGAACATCTGCGCGCGCAGGGCGTCGGCGAGATCGTGATCACCAGCCGCACCGCAGGGCACGCTGAGGCCCTCGCCGCATCGGTCGGCGGACGCGCGGCGCCATGGGAGGACGTCGCATCGTTCCTCGCCGCCGCCGACATCGTGATCACTGCAACCGGATCGCAGCGGCCGATTCTGGGTCGGGCACAGGTCGAAGCCACCACCGCCCGGCATCGTCCCGACCCGCTGTTCATCATCGACCTCGCCGTGCCTCGCGACGTCGAAGCCTCCGTCGGCGACATCGAGCAGGTGTTTCTCTACAACGTCGACGACCTGCAGAGCGTCGTGCAGGAGAATCTCTCGCGCCGCAGCCGTGAGATCGCGCACGCCGAGACCATCGTCGCCGAGGAACTGCTCAAGTTCGCCACGTGGCAACGGTCGCGAGGGGCCGTGCCGACGATCGTGGCGCTGCGGCAGCGCTTCGAAGCCATTCGCCGCGCCGAGCTGCAGCGACTCGAGAGCAAGTTGACCAGCCTGTCGTCCGAGGATCGAGCACGCGTCGACGAAGTGACGCGTCTCATCGTCGAGAAGCTGCTGCTCGAACCCACCGAACAGCTCAAAGCGCTGCCCGACGAAGAGACGCAGGTCGCGTACACCGAAGCGGTCAACCGCTTGTTCCGCCTGCGCACCGGCGAGTCTGCATCGAGCTCTACCGACGCGGCGGCTGATCCGACGTCAGCCGATCGTCGAAAGTAGAGCTCGATGGCCACACTCAAGCTGGGAACCCGCGGCAGTCAGCTCGCGCTCTTCCAAGCAAACACCACCGCCGCGCTGCTCAAGACGCACGCCGGGATCGACTGCGAGATCGTCGTCATCAAGACGTCAGGCGATCGCCTGTCTGAGGCGCCGCTCTCGGAAATCGGCGGGAAGCGACTGTTCGTCAAGGAAATCGAAGACAGCCTGCTCGCCGGTGAGATCGATCTCGCGGTGCACAGCAGCAAGGATCTTCCGGCTGTTCTCCCGCCCGGACTGACGCTCGGCGCGGTGCTGCCCCGCGAGGATCCGCGCGACGCCATCGTGTTGCCCGCAGGCACAGACCACATCGAGCGTCGATGCAGTGAGAGCGCTCCTCGGGCCCGCGCCGAAGATTGGCACCAGCAGCGTCCGGCGAATCGCCCAGCTCCTGACACTGTTTCCCGGCGCCAGCTTCGCGCCAATCCGCGGCAATCTCGATACGCGGCTGCGGAAGCTCGACTCGGGCGATTATGATGCGCTGGTCCTGGCGGCCGCCGGCCTCCGTCGTCTCGAGCACGCGCATCGGATTTCGACCGCGCTGCCGGCCGACACCTGTGTGCCGGCGCCGGGTCAGGGCATCATCGCCATCGAAATTCGTGAAGACGAGCCACGGACGCGCGAACTGGTGGGAACGATCAATGACACAACGACGGGCGTGGCACTCGAGGCGGAGCGGGCGGTGGTCACCCGTCTCGGCGGGGGGTGCCAGATGCCGATCGGCGCATATGCGACGGTCGAGGGCGAGACGATGACGCTGGCGGCGATCGTGATCGCGCTCGACGGCAGCCGCGAGGTCCGCGCCACTGCAGCGGGCGTCGGTGCGTGAACCGAACGCAGTGGGCATCCGCGTCGCGGATTCGCTGCTGGCTCGCGGTGCGGACACGATCCTCGCCGACGCCCAGCAGGTGTCGAGGGAGACGAGCGAGCAACCATGAAAAATCCGGCCGTCTATCTGATTGGCACCGGCCCGGGCGATCCCGGGCTCATCACGGTGCACGGGCTCGAGTGTCTGCGCAGCGCCGATGTGGTGATTCACGACCAGCTGGTGCCGCCGCGATTGTTGAAGCACGCGAGGCCGGGCGCCGAGCTGATCAACGTCGGCAGCGCGGCGCGCCAGCCGATGGCGCAGGAGGCGATCAGCCTGCTGCTCGCGGAGAAAGCGCGCGAAGGCAGCCTGGTGGCGCGGTTGAAGCGCGGCGATCCGTTCGTGTTCGATCGCGGCGGCGAGGAAGCGTTGTTCCTGCACGAGAACGGCATCCCGTTCGAGGTGGTGCCTGGCATCCCGCTCGGCATCGGCGTGCCGGCCTATGCCGGTGTGCCGATCACGTATCCGGGTGGCGGCGACACGATCACGCTGGTCCGCGGCTACGAGGACGAGAGCCGCACACCGCCCGACATCGACTGGGCGAGCCTCGCCAAGCTCGAAGGCACGATCGTCTGCTATGCCGGCGCGCAGCAGCTGCCGCGCATGCTCGACGCGATGCAGGCCAATGGCTGGCCCGGTGACGATCGAGGCGTCATCGTCTACGACGGTACGCTCACCAGCCAGGAGACCGTGTCCGGCACCCTCATGGAGCTGCTCGGCCGGGCGCGCGAGCAGCCGCGGCGCGGCCCGGCGATTCTCGTCGTCGGCCGAGTCGTCGGATTCCGCGATCACCTGCGCTGGTTCGACGCGCGTCCGCTGTTTGGCAAGCGCGTGCTCGTGACGCGACCGCGCGATCAGGCGGCCGAGATGGTCGATCGGCTGACCGTGCTCGGCGCCGAAGCCATCGAAGCGCCGATGATCCGCATCATGCCGCCCAACGATCCGGATCCGCTGCTGCACGCGGCGGCCAACGCCAGCGCCTTCGACTGGATCGTGTTCACGAGCGCCAACGCGGTCGAGTCGTTCATGACCGCGTTCCTCGACGGCACACGCGATATCCGATCGCTCAATGGCCCGCGGTTGTGCACCGTCGGCAGCGGCACGGCGGAGCGGCTGGCACGCTACGGCATCAAGGTGGATCTGATTCCCGACGAATTCAAGGCCGAGGCCGTGGTTGAGGCGATGACGCAGGACGGCAGCATCAACGGCGCGTCGGTGCTGGTGCCGCGCGCCGACATCGGCCGTGACGTGATCGCCGAGGGACTGCGCGCCGCGGGCGCGATGATCACCGACGTCGTCGCCTATCGGACGGTGCTCGAAGAGGCGCAGCAGGACGGCGGTCCAGACATCTATCGCATGCTGCTCGACGGCCGTATCGACGTCGTGACGTTCACCAGCCCGTCGGCGGTTCGCAACTTCTCCGCCATCTACGGCGCCGAGCAGACCATCGACCTGCTCAAGAGCACAGTGGTCGCCGCGATCGGGCCGGTGACCGCGGATGCCGCGACGCAACTCGGTCTCGAGGTGACGGTGGTGCCCGCCGTCTCGACGATCCCGGCGCTGGTCGATGCGATCGCCGTGCACGCCGGCAGCGGGAAGCCCTCGCCGGCGTAGTTCCGGCTTTCCCGGCCGCCGTAGCCCGCAGGGCGGAGGCGGCAGCCGGACTTCGTGGCAAGATCCGCTTATGGCTGTCACCACCCGGACATCGCTCTCGCTGACGCGCCGTCCGCGCCGGCTCCGCCGCACCGAGGCCATTCGCGCGCTGGTGCGCGAGACGCGGCTGACGCCGGACTGCTTCATTTACCCGCTGTTCATCTGCGCCGGCCAGGGCGTTCGACGCGAGATCGGCTCGATGCCTGGCGTGTTCCAGCTCTCGGTGGACGAAGCCGTCAAGGAAGCGGCCGCAGCGAAGGGCGACGGCGTGCCGGCGGTGATTCTGTTCGGCCTGCCCGAGAAGAAGGATGCCGAAGGCTCAGCGGCGTACGACCCGGATGCTCCGGTGCAGAGCGCCGTGCGCGCGCTCAAACGCGAGGTCCCCGACCTGCTCGTCATGACCGACGTCTGCCTGTGCGAGTACACCTCGCACGGCCACTGCGGCATCGTCGACGGCGACGAGATCGTCAACGACATCACGGTCGATCAACTCGTCCGAGCGGCGCTCTCGCACGCCGTGGCCGGCGCCGACGTCGTGGCGCCGTCGGACATGATGGACGGGCGCGTGGGTGCGATCCGCAAGGCGCTCGACGAGCGCGGCTTCGACCGGACTGCGATCATGTCCTACGCTGCCAAGTACTGCTCGGGGTTCTACGGTCCGTTTCGTGAAGCGGCGGAGTCCACGCCGCAGTTTGGCGATCGTCGCAGCCATCAGATGGATCCCGGCAACGTCGCCGAGGCGCTCCGCGAAGTGGAGATCGACATCGAGGAAGGCGCCGACATCGTCATGGTGAAGCCGGCGCTGCCGTACCTGGATGTGCTGGCGAAGGTCAAGGAGCACTTCGGCTATCCGACGGCGGCGTATCACGTCAGCGGCGAGTACTCGATGCTGAAGGCCGCCGCACAGCGCGGATGGCTGGACGAGCCGCGCGTCATGATGGAGTCGCTCATCGGCATCAAGCGCGCCGGAGCGGACATGATCATCACGTACTACGCGCGTGACGCCGCGCGAGCATTGATGAAGACACCTCTCACGATCAAAGAAGCTCTTCGCCCGCGCCACCCAGATCCTTCCCGGCGGAGTCGATAGCCCGGTCCGGGCATTTCGTGCCGTCGGCGGCTCACCGCTGTTCATCAAGAGCGGCACCGGCGCGATCATTCAGGACGTCGACGGCAACCGCTTCATCGACTATGTGATGTCGTGGGGTCCGTTGATTCATGGCCACGCGCCACGCGGGCTGGTGCAGGCGATCAGCGCCGCAGCGCGCCGCGGCACCAGCTTCGGCGCGCCATCGCCGCTCGAGCATGAGCTCGGCGAGCTGGTGCAGCGCGCTGATGCCGTCGCTCGAGCGGATTCGCTTCGTGAGCTCCGGCACCGAAGCGGCGATGAGCGCGATTCGCGTCGCACGCGCCTATACGCGCCGCGACAAGATCATCAAGTTCGAAGGCTGCTACCACGGGCACGCGGATGCCTTTCTCGTGAAGGCAGGGTCCGGAGCGCTGACACTGGGCATCCCGACGAGCCCGGGTGTGCCAGCTCCGGTCGCCGCCGACACGCTGCTCGCCCGCTACAACGATCTGTCGTCGGTCGACGCGTTACTCAGCGAGCACGAGGGCACGCATAGCGGCGGTCATCGTCGAACCGATCGCCGGCAACATCGGCGTCGTTCCGCCGTCGGACGACTTCCTGACGGGACTGCGCGAGCGGTGCACCCGCAGCGGCAGCCTGCTGATTTTCGACGAGGTCATCTCCGGCTTTCGCGCCCGCTCCGGTGGTGCGCAGGCGATCTTCGGCGTACAGCCGGACCTGACCTGCCTCGGCAAGATCATCGGCGGTGGCCTTCCGGTCGGCGCGTACGGCGGACGCGCGGCCGTCATGGAGATGGTGGCGCCAGCGGGTCCGGTCTATCAGGCGGGCACGCTCTCGGGGAACCCGGTAGCGATGACCGCTGGACTCTGGGCGTTGAAGCGGCTCTCGCCACGGTTGTATCGGGATCTCGCCGCGCGGGGATCGATGCTGGCCGCCGGTCTGGCCGAGGCGGCGCGCGAGGCAGGCGTTGCCCTGCAGGTCAACGCCTTCGGCTCGTTGCTGACGCCGTTTTTCACCTCAACGGCGGTGCGGGATTACCAGACGGCATTGGCCGCCGACACCGCGGCGTACGCCACATTCTTCAGAGGCATGCTGAAGCGCGGCGTCTATCCGCCGCCCTCGCAGTTCGAGGCGTGGTTCCTGTCTGCCGCGCACACCGACGCACACGTCCGGAAAACAATCGCCGCCGCGCGCGGGGCGTTCAAGGACGTCGCTAAAGCGACGTCCTAACTTAATTCGCCGTCAGCGAGCCGGCGGAGTGATGTAGGCCGGCGAATCGAGGCGCACGCGCAGAACCGAGCCCTGCGGGATCTGCACTTCCTTGCCTTCGGTGGCCGCGATGGTGCCACCGCCGCCGATCAGGATACCGGCCATCGCGCCCTTGAACCCGCCGAGGATGCCGCCGATGATGGCGCCGACACCCGCGCCGGTGCCAATGCGCGCGGTCTCACCTCTGATTCCTTCGCCTTCGATGGCCTGACTGACGGTGCCGCGAATGGCATACGCCTGGCCATTCACTGTGACCTGATCGAAGCTGACCGTCATGCGGGCGGTGCGATTGGTGCGCGTCGCAGCTTCGACCTGCGTGATCACGCCTCGCATCACCGACCCGGCCGGAATCACGACCCGGCTGTTCACACCCACATCGACGAGCGTCGTCGCCTCGAAGCGATCCTCGACCTGATTGGTGCCCGAGTTGAGCGCGCTCTGCAGACGCACATCGATCTCAGTACCGACGGGAATCTCCACAGTTCCAGCGGGCGCTGTCGTGCGCGTCGAAGCCGTTGACGTGGATGACGAGGAAGTTGACGACGAGGCGGGCGCGGGCGACACGGGGGCTGGCGAGGGACTCGTCGGTCGCGGTGCGGGCGCAGCCGCTGCCGCCGAAGACGATGACGACGATGAAGAGGAGGATGAAACGGGGCTCGGCGACTCGCCGCGAGCGCGCGAGCGGAGATCGTCGATGCGATCGCGCACGTCAGCGTATTCGCTGCGCGAGAGCGTGCGCTCTTTGCGCAGCTTCACTTTGAGATAGACGACTTCGTCGCGCAGATCGTCGAGCTCGGTCTGGAGTTGCGTCGCGCGCGCGGCGTCGCGGCTGCGGGCCTGCGACAGATCACGATCCGCGAGATAGACGTTGTCCTGCAGGCGCTGAATGTCCGCCTGCGTCACCGTCGTGCTCTGCTGAGCAGCAACCGGTGCGGCCAGACCGGTAATGATGACTCCCAGGAGGAGCCCGCGACGAATCGACATCATGGTGCCTCTCTCTTTTGAACTGCGCACGCGTGACGCATGCGCTCGATGCTCGAGCTCGACTACCCTTGCTTAATTACGCCACGGCATGAGGCCCTCGATCCAGCTGATCCGTGTGAGGTCGTTGTAGATGACCGTCACCATCAGCATCATCAGCACCACGAAGCCGGCCAGCAGCATCTTCTCTTTGACCTGCATGCTGAAGTCGCGGCGTGCGATGCCTTCGAGCGCCATGATGAGAATGTGACCGCCGTCGAGCACCGGGACGGGCATCAGGTTGAGGATGCCGAGGTTGATGCTCAACATCGCCATCAACGACAGCAGCGTGATGAACCCCTCCTGCGCGGACTCGCCCGAGAGCTGCGCAATCCCGACCGGGCCCTGCAGCTGCCGGACCGAGGTCTCGCCGGTGAAGAGTCCGCCCAGCGTCCTGAAGATGATCCCGGACGACTCGATGTTGTGCTCGACGCTCAGCTTGACCGCCTCGAAGGGCCCCGGGGTGAACGACTTCGTTGGCTCGGACAACTCGACGCCGAGCCAGCCGCGCGAACCGCGCTGGTCCGGTGTCGCGGTCACGGTCGTCTCGCCGCCATCGCGGCGGACCGTCACCTGAATGGTCTTGTTGGCGCTGCGCGAGATGACGTCGATCAGTTGCATCCGCGTCGCCATCCGCTCGCCGTTCACCGCCAGGATGATGTCGCCGGCCTTCAATCCGGCCTTTTCGGCCTGGTCGCCCGAGAGCACTCGCGTGATGATGGGGTTCGCATCGGGCAGGACGCCGATGTCGCTCACCTCGTACCTGCCCTCGGCCACCGGCACCACGTTCATCGTCACGTTCTGGCTGTTTCGCAGAACCGTCACGCTCATGTCACGGTTCGGCCGCCGGAGGCCAATCGCGAGCTCGAGGTCCTTCCACGTCCCAATCTGATCGCCCGAGATGGTGATGACGCGGTCGCCGCGTTGGATGCCCGCCTTCTCGGCCGGCGATCCAGTGATGACCGACCCGATGAGCGCTGGCTGATCGAAGTAGACCGGCTGCCGCACACCTTGAATGCCGAGCACGAAAGCCGTGACCACGACAGCGAGCAGGATGTTCATCGCCGGACCGGCGAAGAGGATCTGGAAGCGCTGCCACTTGGTCTTTGAAAGAAACTCGTCCGGCTGGCCGGAACGCGGGTCTTCGGGATTTTCGCCCGCCATCTTCACGTAGCCGCCGAGCGGGATCGCGCTGACGCAATACTCGGTGTCGCCGCGCTTGACCTTCAAGATCTTCGGGCCAAAGCCCAGGGAGAACGTCAGGACCCGAACACCGTGCCGGCGCGCCGCGAGGAAATGTCCCAGCTCGTGGACGAAGATCAGGACGCCGAGCACGAAAAGGAACGCTAGTAACGTGATCAAAACCAGAACCTCAGACTGTCAATTCTAACTCGGCGGCCATTTCGCGGGCGTAATCCCGGCCCCACGTGTCGACGCGCCGGACCGTCTCCACCGTTGAGACGGCTTCAACTGCATGCGCGTTCATTGTCCGCTCGATCACCATGGGAATGGCAGTAAATGCTAGCCGCTCCTCGAGAAACGCGGCCACGGCGACCTCGTTCGCAGCGTTCAGCACAACCGCGAGGGTCCCCTCGGCTCGAAGCGCCCGGTACGCGAGGGCCAGGCAGGGGAATCGTTGCTGATCCGGTGGATGAAAATCGAGCCGCCCCAACTTGCTCAGGTCGAGCGATGGAAGCGCTCCGTCCCACCGTTCGGGGTATGAGCAGGCGTACTGAATGGGCAGCCGCATATCGGTCACGCCCAGTTGTGCAATGACCGAGCCATCCACGAGTTCCACCAGGGAATGAACGATCGACTGCGGATGGATGACCACCTCGATCTGATCGGCCCCTACACCGAACAACCAGTGCGCCTCGATCACCTCGAGACCCTTGTTCATCAGCGTCGCCGAATCGATGGTGATCTTCCGGCCCATCTGCCAGGTCGGATGACGAAGCGCCTGATCGGGCGTGACCCGCTGCAGTTGCGCCGCCGTGAAATCCCGGAAGGGTCCACCCGAGGCGGTGAGAATCAGCCGTCGCATCTCACCTGGCGTTCGTCCATGCAGACACTGGTGAACCGCGTTGTGCTCGCTGTCCACGGGAAGAATCGACACGTTGTGCCGCCGGGCGGCGGTCGTGACGAGTGCCCCGGCCATCACCAGCACTTCTTTGTTCGCCAGTGCGATCGTCTTGCCGGCAGCGATGGCGGCAAGCACAGCCTCGAGGCCCGCCGTACCCGAGGACGCACAGATCACGACGTCCACGGACGGGTGCGTGGCCACCGCAACCAGCCCTTCGGCGCCACTGGTCATCGTCGCGCGCACGTCGGCGCCACATGCCGCTCGCAGACGATCCACGCCCGCGGCTGTGGCCATCGCGACAACGTCAGGCACGTAGCGATGCACCTGCTCGGCGAGCAGTTCCGCGTTGTCGCCAGCGGCGAGCGCCACGACCTTGAGTCGCGCCGGGTGCGCATCCACGACGGCCAGCGCGCTCCGGCCGATCGACCCCGTCGAACCGAGAATGGCCAGTCGCTTCACGTGACGTTTCGGATGTAGAGGTAGAACGGCGCAGCGGCAAACAGCAGGGCATCGATGCGATCGAGTACGCCACCGTGGCCGGGAATCAGCGCGGAACTGTCTTTCATGCCGGCCGTGCGCTTCAATCGCGACTCGAACAGGTCGCCACAAATGCCCAGCGTGACGACCAGCAGCCCAAGCGTCACCAGGGGGCCATAGCCGGAGAACGGCAGGACTCTAGCGCCGACGAGCGTCATGAACGCGGTGCCGAAAATGACGCCCCCGATCGCGCCTTCAATGGTCTTCTTCGGGCTAATCGCCGGCGCCAGTGGATGACGGCCGAGCAGCCGGCCCGTGTAGAACTGCATCGAGTCGCTGACCACGACGGTGCCGATGAGGAGGAGTGTCGCGCGCCAGCCGAGGCAGACCATGCACGGCGACCAGCATTCCGAGCGGCATCCCGATATACACGGCCGCAAAGATCCCGGTGGAGGCCTGCTGGATACTGTGATTCGAGATCAGCACTTCGGCCGCGACCCACAACAGGGCCATCGTCAACAACACGAGCGCTGCGACGACCGTGGCCCCTGACACGACCCAGCACAGCGCAATCACCAGCACGACGGCTCGAATCGGGCTGTCCACGATCTCGAGATACTCCTTCGCGGCCAGCGCGGCGACGACACAGGCCAGCACGCGGAGCGGGAGCAGGGGCAGGAATCGAATGGCCACGAGTACGGCTGCCGCGAGCGCGACACCGCTGACGAGGCGGGTCATCCCCTCGATTCCGCCAGGATGACGCGTCATCCTTCGACTCCGCTCAGAATGACCCTGAGGGCCACTCGAAGGGTCATTGCGCGCCGATGACTGCCCGCGCGCTGATTCCGCCGTACCGGCGCTCGCGCTTCTGATACGCGAGCACCGACTCGATGAGATGCCGGCGACGGAAGTCCGGCCACAGCGTGTCGGTCACGTAGATCTCCGAGTACGCAATCTGCCAGAGCAGGTAATTGCTGACGCGCATCTCGCCACTGGTCCGAATGAGGAGATCCGGATCCGGCTGACCGGCCGTGTAGAGAAAGCTCGCGAAACGCTGTTCGTCGAGATCTTCTGGACGCACGCCAGACTCGATCGCGCGCCGCGCTGCATCGACGATCTCGGCGCGCCCGCCATAGTTCAGCGCGATGTTGAAGAGCATCCCCTGGCTGTTCTTCGTACGTTCGATCGCGACGTTCAGCTCGTCCTGAATGTCGGGCGCCAGCTCCTCCATCCGGCCGATGACGCGAAAACGGATGTCGTTGCGCAGGAGCGTGTTCAGCTCGGACCGCAGATAGCGCTTGAGGAGCCGCATGAGCGTGCCGACCTCGCTGGGCGGACGCTTCCAGTTCTCGATGGAGAACGCATACAGGGTCAGGACGCCGATGCCGAGGCGAGCCGCAGTCTCGACCGAATCACGTACGGCATCGATGCCGGCGCGGTGTCCTTCAACCCGCGGCAGATGCCGCTGCGCGGCCCACCGGCCGTTGCCGTCCATGATGATGGCGACGTGTGCCGGAAGACGGTCGAACTGGATCTCGCGGGCGAGCGTCGCGTCGGCATGTCCGGGCGGAATCCACGCCAGGAGATCCTCAAGCGACACGTCGCAATCCCTCATTACTCAAGGTCGTGGTGTGTCCTTCGTGACTTGCGAGCGGCCGCTCCGCTCCCACCCCATCGCGCGCATTCCGCGCCACGGGGACCCCGGTTTGTCGCGGCCGGAAACCCTCGGTCGGAGGCTGGTTGTAACTGTAACCTCCTCAGCGTTTACGGACCACTAATGATAATCCACACGGACCAGGAAGAGGCCCTGGGGAGGGGCCGTGGGGCCTGCGTCGGCGCGTGCAGAACCCCGCAACACTGACGCCATTGACTCGGGCGTGCGAAATCCTCGCCCAATCTCTACCAGAGTGCCGACGATCGCCCGCACCATGTGACGAAGGAAGCCGTCGCCGGAGATCTCGATAGGCCATCCGGCCGTCCACATCCGTGAGAACGGACTGCGTGATCGTCCGCACGCTGTCCCGAGTCGGACTGCCGATGCTCTGGAAGGCAGCGAAGTCATGCGTGCCGATGAGCACCCCGGTCGCCGCGCGCATCGCATCAACCCTGAGCGGCTCGGGCATGTGCCACACGTAGGCGCGCTCGAATGGATCGGCGATCGTCCCGTGCCGAATCTGATAGCGATAGGTCTTCGAGCGAGCCTTGAAGCGCGCGTGAAACTCCGGAGACACCTCTTCGACGGCGAGCACCCGCACGTCTTCAGGAAGCTGGGCGTTGAGCGCGCGCGTCAGCGTCGCGACATCATGCGAGAAAGAGACCTGTGCACTCGCGACTTGGCCCAGCGCGTGAACGCCGGCATCCGTGCGTCCTGCGCCGTGCACGGCGACGGGTGCGCCCTCAAATCGCGCGAGCGCGTCTTCGAGCAGGCCCTGCACCGAATCGCCTTCGGTTTGCCGCTGCCAGCCGACGAGATGCGTACCGTCGTACGCGAGCGTGAGCTTGAGGTTGCGCATCGAACGCGCGTTTATAACAGGCGCAGGGCGGGTCCTGTTCTCTGGACCCGCCGGCGAGCTACGTGCGGGACCCCGGCTTCACAACAGGCTGCCCCGCTGCGCAAAGCGGGCAGGCATCGGGCTGATAGGTCGGCACGGAGAGTGTGGCCAGCGCGTGATACGGCACATCGAGGCGCTGCTGGCCGCCGCTGCGGTCGATGATTGACGCCGCGCCGACCACCTGTGCTCCGGCCGCTCGCGCGACATCGATCGTCTCGCGCGTCGACCCTCCGGTTGTGACAACGTCCTCGACGACCAGAACTTTTTCACCGGGCGCGAGCGCGAATCCACGGCGCAGCACCAGCGCGCCGTCCTGCCGTTCAGCGAAAATGGCGCGGACGCCGAGGGCACGTCCGACCTCCTGGCCAATCACAATGCCACCGAGCGCCGGCGAGAGGACGACCTGCGCAGCCAGGCTGCGCACGCGGTCGGCTATATCTGCTCCGCAGGCCTCGGCGTGGGCCGGGTGCTGCAGGACCAGGGCGCATTGCAGATACCCTGGGCTGTGCAGTCCAGAGGTCAGCCGAAAATGACCGTCGAGAAGGGCACCAGCCTGTCGAAAGCGGTCGAGCACCAAATCAGCAGTGACTGGAGACATCTGGGCCGAGTATACCTTTTGCAGGATCAGAACATCCGGCCACGGCCATCCGTCCTAGCAAGGGCGTATCTCGCGGAAAGTCCGTCGCCGGTTATCCCAATTTTGGAGTCAGGAAAGATGCTGTACGATTGTCACCACAACCTGCTTCATGGCCCTGTTTGCGGTCGCTTTCGGAACGCAGGTGTCCGTTTCCGCACAGGCTCAGTCGACAGGGCCAGAGGCGTTCGTCTCGTCCGCCGTGGGTGGAAGTGCGCGAGGCCGCGTCAGTCTGCTCGCTGCCGCCCAGCAGGCGGCCACCCAACAGGCCAACAGCGCGCAGCAGCCGGCGCCGGCAGCCGACGGACGGCCGGTCCGTCGCCTGACGGCCGACGAAGCGGTGAAGCTGGCCGTCGAAAACAACCTCGGAATTCAGATCTCGCGACTCGATCCGCAAATCGAGGACCTCAATGTCGCTGCGCGCGCGAAGCGCCTGGGCGCCGGCGTTCACACGCTGTTTCAGAACAACAGCATTCAGCGGCCGTCGGCCAACATCTTCACCGGCAGCCAGGAAGCCAACTTCAAGCAGGACACGTTTACGAGCAACTTCGGCGTCACGCAGAACCTGCCCTGGGGCGGCATCTACGACATCGGCTGGGACAACTCTGCGACGACAAGACAACAACTCCGGCAACCACCTGGAAGCCGCAGCTCAACTCCTACGCTCGTCGCTCAACTACCAGCAGTCGCTGATGCGCGGCTGGTCGATCGACAACACCCGCCAGCAGCTCTGGGTCAGTCAGAAGAATCGCGAGATCGCTGACGTCGGTCTCCGGCAGACGCTCGCCTCGACGACGCGCACGGTGCGCAATTCGTATTGGAATCTTGCCTACGCCGTCGCCTCGCTCGCGGTGCAGCAGCAGTCGCTCGATCTCGCACAGGAGTCGCTGCGTAACACGCGCTCGCGCGTCGAGATCGGCACCGAGCCTCCGATCAACATTGTCGAAGCGGAATCCGAAGTGGCGGCGCGCGAAGAGTCGGTCATCGTCGCCCAGGCACAAATTGCCACGGCCGAAGACACGCTGCGCGCGCTCGTGTTCGATCCGGCGATGCCCGACTTCTGGAACATCCGCATCGAGCCGACAGAGCTTCCGCCGTTTCAACCGCTGAACGTCGATACCGACGCTGCGGTACGCAACGCGCTCGAGCGGCGGACCGATCTGCAGCAGACGCAGCGTTCGATGGAGGCCACCGAGATCAACATCCGATTCTTCCGCAACCAGACGCTGCCGGACGTACAGGCCCAGGTGAACTACGGCCTGTCGGCGCTTGGTGGCACGCGGCTCCCGACAGAGCACTGGCGTCATTCCAGGTCTTCCGGTCGATCCCACTGTGCCGACCGGACCGTTCAAAAAGGCTATGCGAGCGTGCTGAGCGATCTGCTCGGCTCGAACAGCCCGAGTTGGACCGCGGCGCTGAACATCAGCTACCCGATCGGCACCTCGCAGGCTGAGGCGAACCTCGCCCGGACGCGACTGCAATACAGCCAGTCACAGACGAGCCTCAAGAACCAGCAGCTCCAAGTGACGACGCAGGTGCGGCAGCAGGCCCGCAACGTCCAGACCAACCAGCAGCGCGTCCAGAGCACGCGCGCGTCGCGGCTGCTCGCCGAGCGTCGCCTCGAGGCCGAGCAGCGGAAGTTCCAGGCCGGCACCTCCACCAGCTTCTTCGTCTTCCAGGCACAGCGCGATCTCTCGCAGGCCCGCAACAACGAACTGCGCGCGATTCTCGACTACAACCAGTCGGTCGTGGACTTCGAAACCGTGCAGGAAGTGCCGATCGGTGCCGGCGGCGGTGGCGTCACGGCAACGACGGTCTCCACCCTGTCGCAGCCGTAAGACCGGGGCCGGTCCGAAAGGACCGGCCCGACGCGTCCGCCTTGCCATAAGATTCCGGTGTGCCGAAGGTTTCGGTCACCATCATCACTCTCGACGAGGCAGAACACATCGCCGCCGCTATCGACAGCGCCTCCTGGGCCGACGAGGTCATCGTCGTGGACGCGGGGAGCGCAGACGATACCGTCGCCATCGCGCGAGCCAGGGGCGCGCGTGTCGAGACACGCAACTGGGCCGGCTACATCGATCAAAAGAACTTCGCGCACAGCCTGGCGTCGAACGACTGGATCTTCTCGCTCGATGCCGACGAGCGAATCACACCGGCGCTCGCTGGCGAGGTCCTTGCGCTGCTCGCCGCCGATCCGCCGCGAAAGGGGTATCGCGTACCGCGCGTCGCGTATCACCTTGGTCGCTGGATCCGGACGACGGACTTCTATCCGGACTACCAAACCAGGCTGTACGACCGCCGCGCCGCGCGATGGACCGGGCTGCACGTCCACGAATCAGTCAACGTGGACGGCGGACCCGGACAACTCACCAACGAGCTTCAGCACTATTCGTTTCGCGATCTGCGGGATCAGCTCGATCGGATCAATCACTACACCACGCTCGCCGCGCGGCAGATGTACGAGCGCGGGCAACGTACCGGGCCGCTGGCGATCGTCGCACACCCGCCGGCAGCCTTTCTGAGGAACTACCTGCTGCGCCGCGGCTTCATCGATGGAACCGTGGGCCTCACGATTTCGCTGATGAACTCGTATTCCGTGTTCCTGAAATTCGCCAAGCTGTGGGAGTTGCAACACAACCCCCAACTGCCAACTTCTAATTCCCAACCACCTCCAACTCCCAACGCCCAACCTTGAGCGTGGGGAGTCTTTGAGAGTTTAGGGTTGGGAGTCCTTGGGGAGTTGGGCGTTGGGGAGTGCTTGGGACTTGGGCATCGGGCGTGGTTGGGAGTTGGAAGGTGGGAATTGGGAGTTTGAATAGTGTTCTCCCTGCACATCGATACATCGCGGAACTGGACCGGCGGGTCCAACCAGGTGATGTACACCGTGATGGGTCTCCGCGCGCGTCGCGAGCGTGCAGCGCTGGTCGCGCATCCCGATGGTGAGTTGTTCCGCCGCATGTCGGAGGGTACCGACCTCATTCCTCTCGCACCCGATCACGAGATCGACCTCGGCGCCTCATGGCGGCTGTCGCGAGTCATCAAGCAACTCAAGCCTGACCTCATTCACGCGCACGATCCGTTGGCTGTCACAATGGCGGCGACGGCACTGTCGATCGCCGAGCCACAACCGAAGCCGGTACTGATCGCGTCCCGTCGGACGGAGTTCCGTCTCAAGCATCGTCCTTCTCACGCTGGACCTACGCGCAGGTGGATGGATTCATCGCCAACAGCCGGGTGATCGGCGATCGCCTGATCACCGACGGTGTCCCGCGCGCGAAGATCACGATCGTCAACGAGGGCGTGGACGTCGATCGGATTGTCAAGCTGCAGCCCGCCAACGTGCGAGCGGCGTTCTACCTGCCGATGCAGGCGCCGGTCGTCGGCAACGTCGCCGCGCTGGTTCCGCACAAGGGCCAGCACTCTCTCATCGACGCCGCCGCCATCACGGTGCGTCAGGTTCCCGACGCGCGATTCGTCATCGTCGGCGACGGCGAGCTCCGCCACGCGCTCGAGGAACACATCCGGCACAAACATCTCGAGCGGCACGTGTTCCTTGCCGGGTTCCGTGACGATGCGCTCGAGCTGACCAAGGGGTTCGACCTGTTCGCCATGAGCTCGACCAGCGAAGGCATGTGTACGGCGCTGGTCGACGCGATGGCAGCTTCGAAAGCGGCAGTGACCACTGACGCCGGCGCGATCCCCGAAGTCATGGTCGATGGCGAGACCGGTTTCCTTGTTCCGATTCGCGACCATCAGGCGATGGCCGCGCGCATCGTGCAGCTGCTCAAGAACCCCAAGCTGCGAGCGCGCATGGGAGAAGCCGCGCTCGAACGTGCGCGCGACAGGTTCACCGTGGAACGTATGGTCGACGGCACGCAGGCCGTCTACGAGTCGCTTTTCTCAGCCCAGCGGAAAGTCAGCTAGCAGTCAGGTCGCGGAGCCTCTTCTCGAGAAAACGGCGTTCGGGCTCTTGCCTGGTGAGAGACAGCGCCCGCTGGTACGAGGCGCGGGCGTCCGCCATCAATCCAAGACGACGGCATAAATCGGCGCGCGCCGAGTGCGCGAGGTGGTACTCGTCGAGATCACCGCGGCCGAGAATCGCGTCGACGAGCGCCAGGCCGGCAGCCGGACCATCGCGCATGGCCATCGCTGCGGCGCGATTCAACTCGACGATCGGCGACGGATCGGCGCGCAGCAGCACGTCGTACAAGCCAACAATTTGCGCCCAGTCGGTGTCCGCCGCCGTCCGGGCTTCGGCATGAACCGCAGCAATCGCGGCCTGCAGCGTGTACGGTCCAAATCGGCGGCCGGTCAGCGCCCGCTCGACAAGGGTGCAGCCTTCGGCGATCTGTTCGCGATTCCAGCGCGTGCGGTCCTGTTCGTCGAGCAACACCAGCTCGCCCGCCTCCCTCGTCCGGGCTGCCCGACGCGACTCGTGAAGCAGCATCAACGCGAGTAGGCCGATGACTTCCGCTTCGGAAAGCAGCTCCGCGAGGAGACGACCCAGCCGGATGGCTTCACCCGACAGATCGTGTCGGGTGAGCGACTCGCCTGCCGACGCCGAATAGCCTTCGTTGAAGACCAGATAGATCACGTGCAGAACGGTATCGAGCCGGGCCGGGATGTCTGCGCGCGCCGGCACCTGATACGGAATCCGCGCATCTCGAATCTTGGCCTTGGCCCGAACGATGCGCTGCGCCACCGTGGACGGCGAGGTCAGGAATGCGCGGGCGATCTCCTCAGTGGTGAGACCGCAGACCTCGCGCAGCGTCAGCGCCACCTGCGCGTCCGGCGTCAACGCCGGGTGGCAGCAGGTGAAAATCAACCGCAGGCGATCGTCTTCGACGGTCTCGTCGTCCCAGGACGAGGCGTCGCTCGTTGCCGTTTCGATCTGCAGAGCCAGCTCGCCGAGCGCGGCGTCGAAGCGCGCGCGCCGGCGCATCGCGTCGATCGCCTTGAAACGGCCGGTCGAGACCAGCCAGGCCCGCGGATTCTCGGGCACGCCGTCGCGCGGCCATCGCTCGACCGCGGCGATGAACGCATCGTGCATCGCTTCTTCGGCGCGATCGAAGTCGCCGAGGAGGCGAATCAGCGTCGCGAGGACACGCCGCGACTCGGCGCGATAGACGGCCTCAACCCTCTGGCGCGCCTGATCGTCGGCGGTCTCACGCGATGCGTCGTTCAGTTGAACTCCTGGATGGGCCGCACTTCGATGCTGCCGGTACGCACCGAGGGGATCTTCTGAGCGACCTGCAGGGCGTCGTTCAGGTCGCGGGCCTCGATCAGGTAGTAGCCGCCCAGCTGTTCCTTCGTTTCGGCGAAGGGGCCATCGGTCGTGGAGAGCTTGCCGTTCCTGGACCGCACGGTCGTTGCGGTCTGCACGGGCTGAAGCGCCTCGCCGGCGATGTAATGGCCGCTGGCCTTGATGCCGTCGGTGAACGCAAAGTACTCGCCCATGTAGGCATCAGCCTCAGCCTTGGACATCGTCTCCCACTTCTTCTCATCGTCGTAAATCAGGCACAGATACTTCATGGCTCCCTCCGAAGTCAGGTGAAAACTGCGTGAACACTGGATAGTCGTTCGGGAAGCCCGAATTCGACATCGCGATCGGCAGGTCCCACAGGACCGGCCCTACCTATTTTTCTTTCTGGGCTTCGGGAAACACAGGCCCCTCAGCGGGCACTGTGCGTCCCGCTGGGGCTTGCCGAAACCGCAGGCGTTCATCATCCCGACATGGCAGAGGGCGAAGTCGTAGCGGACGGGGTCGACGGCATCGACCTTTTGGAGCGATGCGGTGATTTCAGAGGCCATCTTCCAGCCGGGACTGGTGTAGCGGGTCAAACGCAGACAGCGCCCCAGCCGGATGACGTGCGTGTCGAGCGGGACGATGAGCCGGGCCGGGGAAAGCCGCGTCCACACGCCCAGGTCGATCTCGTCGCGGCGGACCATCCACCGCAGGAACAGATTGAGCCGTTTGCACGCGCTGCCCGCTGACGGTCGCGGAAAGAAGTACGACACACCGCGCTGCTTCGGCACGCGGCGGCCGTAGGCCTCGCGCAGATCCGTAGCGAGCGCGCGAGTCGAGAACGAGTCGAGCGCGGCGCCGACGTGCGGCTGGCTCGGATCGTCGCCGGCGAGGAAGAACCCTTCGATCGATCCCGACTCGCGCAACATGCGCTGCAGGATCAGCAGCAGCGCCATGAGATCGCGGCCGCGAATCCATCGATGTACCAGCGGCGCGAGCCGATCGCGTTCCTGCGCCGGATCGAAGTCGCGCACGAATCTCGCGGGATGCGGACCCATCACGGCGAGCAGCGACTCGATCGACTGAAGCACGCTGGCCACGCGGCCGAAGGCCAGCCCCGCCGCACAGAACCCGACGATCTCGCGATCTTCAGGCGTGCGGAAACGCCGGACGATGTGCACAGGGTCGGTGGCCGAAGTCACATGGTCGAAGGCCTTGTAGAGATCTTCGAGCCGCTCGGCGGTCGTAGTCACTCGATGATTATCTGCTGTTGGTCCGGCTAAAGCCGGACACTACGATCGTCAGGCCGGACACCTCGATCGTCAGGCCGGACCAGAAGCAGCGCGATCATCGTCACCAGTACGATCACCGCCACCCAGAACCACACCGGACTCCAGGTGTAAATGGGATAGGGATTCGCCGTGCTGCGATAGGCGCTCGCTGCTGTCCCGGCCCGCGCCTCCGCATTCGCCCGCTGCTCCGGCGGCCACTTCGCGCCAGCCCCTGTCGAGTAGGTTGGAAAATCCAGCACCGGCGGAAAGTACTTTTCGAGGATCAGGTTCTCGTGCCACACGCGCTGCGGGTCCTCGACCTCGTTGCGCCGCTGCACGTGCCAGACGCCTTCGGCGAGATAGTGGTCCTCGAGCGAGGTCCGATGCAGCTCGCGCGGCGGCGCCGACTGCCACCTCGCGGCGCGTTCGCGCGACGCGGCCAGGAGTTCTTCTGCCGAGTACCGCGACAGGAAGTCGCCAGCCCGCGGGTCGTTGATCTCGTGGCCCAGATGCACGGCGTGAAAGAACACCGCGAGCGCCACAATCACGGCAGACGCGACGATCGCGAGCGTGCGTCGCCCCTGCCGAGCGGGCCACCAGCTCACCGTGCTCAATGGGGCGAGCCCGAGGCTGAAGATCAGGCCACAGGCGATGGACACCGCGTTCAGCAGGACGTCACGAAGCTCGCCGACCCGGGCCGGCACCAGCCACTGCAGTGCCTCATCGAAGATGCCGACCGTGAACGCTGCCAGCGCGGGAAATACCAGCGCGGTGATGTCTCCGCGGCCGTGCCAGGCCCGGTAATACAACCACGTCAGCGCGCCGTACTCGACGAGGTGGAAGCGCTCGACGACATCGACGTTGGCATTGCCTGTCGCAGTCGCCCAGGCATAGAGCGCACCGCTGCCGACGGCGAGCGCCAGCAGGCCGTATCGCATCGCCCGCTGTTCTCTGATGCGCAGCAGCGCCGGAGGCGACGGCGATCGCGACGGCGGCGACAACGATGCCGCCGATGACCAGCCGGTATTGCCCTGGCAGCGCGTCCTGGATCGCGCCGCGAATCTGACCGGTGTACGGCGCGCCGAGGACGACCAGCAGCGACGCCGCAACCGCAAGGAGCAGACGCCGCATCTCATGCGCGCGTGGCGACGGCCCGAAGCTCCGATCCCGTAAGACGGCAGATGCGCCACTCGTCGAGTACATGCGCACCCATGCTCCGGTAGAAGGCGATCGCCGACTCGTTCCAGTCGAGCACCGCCCACTCCAGGCGGCCGCAGCTCCGGCTCTCCGCGATGGCGGCTACGTGCGCGAGCAGCTGCTTGCCAACGCCTTTGCCGCGCCACTCCGGAACGACGAACAGATCTTCGAGGTAGAGACCGCGACGGCCAAGGAACGTCGAGAAGTTGTGGAAGAAGAGTGCGAAGCCGATCGGCGTCTCGCCCGAGTAGGCGAGGACAACTTCACCGGCCGGATGCGGCCCGAAGAGCGACTGGCGCAGATCGTCCTCGGTCGCCGACACCTCATGGGTGAGCTGCTCGTATTCGGCGAGCGACTTGATCATCTGGAGGATCACCGGGACATCCGTCGCCTTCGCAGGAACGATTCGAATGCGTGCCATCCTTCCCCCAACTCACGGTCCATTCACAGCGCGAGCGGTGCATCCGGATTGACGAACAGCGTGCGTCCGCCAACCACCGTCGCCGCGACGCCACCACGCAGCTCCCAACCATCGAACGGCGTATTCTTCGACCGCGACCGCATCGCCGCCGCCGTCACGCGGACACGCAGATCCGGGGCGATGATGGTGATGTCCGCCGGCGCGCCCTTCGGCCAGCGATCCGCCCGGCACGCGCAGGATGCGCGCCGGATTGGTCGACATCAGCTCCACCAGCCGTGGCAGGCGAATCAGGCCGCTGTGCACCAGCCGATCGAGCGCAAGCGATATCGCCGTCTCGAGCCCGACGATGCCGAACGGCGCGCGATCGAATTCGACGTTCTTCTCATCGTAATGGTGCGGCGCGTGGTCGGTGGCGATGACATCGACCGTGCCGTCGGCGATGCCGGCCAGCATCGCATCGCGATCGACCGCCTCGCGCAGCGGCGGATTCATCTTGACGTTCGTGTCGTAAGGAACCGGCGCCGCGAGCGCTTCGTCGGTCAGCGTGAAATGGTGCGGCGCCACTTCGCAGGTCACGCGCACGCCGTTTTCCTTGCCTTTTCGCACCGCGCGCAGGGACGCGCGCGCGCTCATGTGCGCGACGTGAAACGCCGAGCCGGTGAGCTCCGACAGCAGGATGCCGCGCTCGGCGCCGAGCGCCTCCGCCGCGCCGGGAATCCCGCGCAGGCCGAGCGATGCGGCATGAAATCCTTCGTGTGCCACGCCGTCGCCCTTGAGGCTCTGATCCTCGCAGTGCTCGATCACCGGCATGCCGAACATGCCGGCGTATTCGAGCGCGCGCCGCAGCAGCAGCGCCGTTGCCACCGGATGGCCGTCGTCGGTGATCGCGACGCAGCCGGCTTCCTTCAGCTCGGCGATGTCGGCGAGCAGCTCGCCTTTTGATCCCTTCGACACCGCGCCAATCGGATAGACGCGTGCCTGTCCGGCCTGCGGCGGCCTTGGCCAGAATCAGCGACGTGACGTTCGCATTGTCGTTGACCGGCGACGTGTTCGGCATGCAGGCGACGGCCGTGAATCCTCCGACGACAGCCGAGGCCGTGCCGGTCGCCACGGTTTCCTTGTGCTCCTGACCCGGCTCGCGCAGGTGCACGTGCATGTCGATGAAGCCGGGGCACACGACGAGCCCCGCCGGGATCTCGACGACCGTGGCGCCGTCGACCGGCAGGTCGCGACCGACGCGCGCGATGCGATCGCCGTCGATCAGCACGTCGTGCACGCCGTCGATCCCGTTGACAGGATCGATCACCCGCCCGCCCTTAAGCAGCTTCTTCATGTTCGGCCCCGCCCGCCAGCAGATACAGCACCGCCATCCGCACCGCCACGCCGTTGGCCACCTGGTCGAGGATGACCGAATAGGGGCCGTCGGCAACCTCCGAGGCGATTTCCACGCCGCGGTTCATCGGACCCGGGTGCATGATCATCACGTCGGGCCTCGCCTGCCGTAGCCGCGCCTCGGTCATGCCGAAGACGCGAAAGTACTCCCGCAGCGACGGGAAGTAGGCGCCCTCCATGCGTTCCAGCTGAATCCGCAGCAGCATCACGACGTCGGCGTCGGTGACCGCCTCGTCCACGTTGCTCGTCGCCGTCACGCCGAATCGCCGGATGTCGGTCGGAATCAGCGTCGGCGGTCCGCACACCCACACCTGCGCGCCCATCTTGGTCAGCAACTGGATGTTCGACCGCAGCACGCGGCTGTGCAGCAGGTCGCCGATGATGGCGACCTTCAGGCCTTTCAACTGCTTCTTCCGCTCCCGAATCGTGAACGCGTCGAGCAGCGCCTGCGTCGGATGCTCGTGCATCCCGTCGCCGGCGTTGATAATCGCCGACCGGCAGATGCGCGACAGCAGATGGCACGCGCCGGACGAGGAGTGGCGCAGCACGATCATGTCTGGCGCCATCGCCTCGAGATTGAGCGCCGTGTCCGCCAGCGTCTCGCCCTTCACGACGCTGGACGTGCCAATGGCGATGTTCAGGGTGTCGGCGCTGAGGCGCTTCTCGGCGATTTCGAACGACGTGCGCGTCCGCGTGCTCGGCTCGTAGAACAGATTCACCACGGTCTTGCCGCGCAGCGCCGGCACTTTCTTGATCGGCCGGGTGCCGACTTCCTTCATCGCTTCTGCGGTATCGAGAATCAGCGCAATCTCGTCCGGCGTGAGATCGACGATGCCGAGCAGATCCTTGTGGCGCAGCGCCGTGACAGCGGTTTTCTTATCGACTTCCGTGCTCGCCGTCGTCATGCCCTACCTCCCTCCAGGACCACTTCGTCCTGACCGTCGATCTCCAGCAAACGCACCTGCACGCTTTCCTCGGGCGACGTCGGCAGATTCTTGCCGACGTAATCGGCTTTGATTGGCAGCTCGCGATGACCGCGGTCCACGAGCACGATGAGTTGAATGCCTTTCGGGCGGCCATAGTCGATGAGCGCATCGAGCGCGGCCCGGGTCGTGCGACCGGTATAGAGCACATCATCGACGAGCAAGATCTTGCGGTTGTCGATCGAGAACTGAATCTCGGTGCGCCGGACCTGCGGCTGCGGTCCGACCGCGTGGCGCATCAGATCGTCACGGTAGAGCGTGATGTCGAGCGCGCCGGTCGGCACCTCGTGACCGGTGATCTCCAGGATCGCGCGGGCCAGCCGCTTGGCGATAGGGACGCCGCGTGTGCGCACGCCGACCAGGGCAAGGTCGTCAACGCCCTTGTTGCGCTCGACGATTTCGTGGGCGATACGCGCCAGCGTACGACCGATGCGATCCGCATCCATCACAACGGGCATGCGGACCTCGTGATTCGATTGTCAGGGGACGAATGTGCAGGCATGAACACCTCTTCGCGGCCTCTCAGGACCGCGTTTAAAGAGACGAACCTATTATAGCGGTTCCGTAGGTTCCGGAGGGTTCAGACTTCATTGGGTTCGGTAAGACGGAATGAACGTAATCGTCCGCTGTTCGTTGAATGCCCGAGTGAAGAGGTCGGTGCGGACAAACCCGTCCATGTCACGAGCAACGGGAAGCCCGAGGAAGTACAGCAGGGTCGGCGCAACGTCCACGACGGCGCCACGTGACTGGCGCGACGGGGCGACCGGCGGCACCGTAGGCGAGCAGGAAACCGTCCGGCGCACGTTCGTGCGTGCCAGTGAAGCGTGGATCGCCGATCGCGCGCTCGAGCAGGCGCTTACCGAACGTCAGCGGCTCCATACCAAAACCTGACACGACGAGCAGCAGATCGTTCTCGCCCAGCGACAGCAGCGCATCGCCAACGAGGGAATCGACGTAGGCGTAGTAGTCGTCGAGCACACGGCCGAACTGACGGCGTTCCTCTTCGGATACATCACCGAAGGCATCCGGGTTGGCGTAGCGCAAGTAGTAATGGCCAACGGCGTCGAGCCCGGCGTAGCGGACGGCGAGCAGACGCACCTGCTCGGTCGATCCGAGCCGCATGGCGAGCTGGTGATGCAGGCGATCGGCTTCGACAGTCGATCCACTCTCGCCGGTCTGCGGCAGAAGTTCGAGCGGCAGGGGGGTATCGCTGTCAGCGGTCGCCAGCCTCGCCGCCAGCACGGCTCTCGCTACATCGTCGATGCGGGCAGGCGAGATGGCCGGCCGCGCATCGAGGACGGCTGCGCTGTCGCTCCGCCGGTGAAAACGATCGCTGACGATGAAGCCGGCCCGGGAGTCGGCGGGATGCGTCAACGGCAGCCCGATCAGACCCGTGGGCACGCCGTAGCGGCTGGCGATCTGCCAGAGCGGCAAGCTCTCCAGGCTCGCCGACGAGTACGGCTCTTCGATGAGCAGACCGAGACGAATGAGCGCCTGTGAAAAGAGATAGTCGGGCAGCACGTCGACGGCCACATCGCCGTTGAACGGACGATATCTTGCGGTGCCACGAACACCGTGATGCGACGGCCACATGCCAGTCATCACCGATGCCCACACCGGCTCGGGCTGCGTCGGCCGCGTCGTGGCCAGGTGCATCGACGCGCCACGATCGAGCAGCCGGCCGAAGTTCGGCAGCCGGCCAGCGGCAACTGCCGGAGAGATCACGTCGAGCGAGGCGCCGTCCAGACAGAGCACCACGACGCGGGAGCCGGACTCACTCTCAGGATCGAGTGCGGCGCGCGCCGCCGCGTCCGCCGGGCGCCGGACGGCTTCCGGAGCGCAGCCACAGCGGAATGACAATCGAGGCGATCGTCGCAATCGTGAACAGGATGGCGACCGTCGCGCGATGGCGTCGGCGTGCGGCGATCTGCGCGAACCCGAGCACCAGAAAGGCGAGCGTCGCTGCCGCAAATGCCGTCGCGGCATAGACGATGGCCGGCAGCGCGCGCGAGTCGAGCGCGTTCTGCAGACCAGAGGCATGGAGCCAGGTGATGACCGCCGCCGTGCCGCTCAACGCTGCGGCGCTCCACGTCAGCAGACGCAGGCTGATCCATCCGGGCGACGAGGGCTCGACGATGGCCAGCCTGAGGACATACAGCGCGTACGACACCACGGCGATGTGCAGTCCGTACGACACCGTGATGACGATGACGAGCGGACCTGCCGCGCGAACGGTCATCGGCACCGACGGATTGAGATGCAACAGCAGTATCGTCAGGTAGACCGAGGCCAGCAACCCCGCGAAGACGGAGTTGCTCAGCATCCTCAGGTATCGCATCGGAAAGAGGTTCCTATGGTTCCATGAGTTCCCACGGAACCAAAGGTATACTCGTTCGAATGCCCGTCGACATCGAGGCGAAGGTCATTCGGAATACGCACCTCTCCTCCGATTACAACGTCATCGCACTCGCCGCTCCCGAGATCGCCGCTGCGGTCGCTCCAGGCCAGTTCGTGATGGTCAAACCAGGCCGCTGCAACGATCCGCTGCTGCGTCGTCCGTTCTCGGTCTTCGAAATCCTGCGCGAGAACGGCCGCATCGTCAGGTCTCACGTTGCTCAGCAAGCGCGTCGGCGTCACGACGCGTATGCTGCTCGAGGCCGTCGAAGGCGATGTCGTATCGTGCCTCGGTCCGCTGGGCAAACCGTTCGAGCTGGTCGATCCACCGGCAGAGGCCTGGATGGTCGCGGGCGGCGTCGGTCTCGCGCCCTTTGCCACGCTGACCGAAGTGCTCGTAGAGCGCGGCACTCCAACGACGCTCTTCTACGGCGCGCGCAGCGGACGCGAGCTCTTTTACCTCGACTGGTTCGCATCGCGCGGCGTCCGGCTCGTTCTCACCACTGAAGACGGCAGCACGGGCGAACGCGGACGCGTCACGGTCCCGCTCGAGCGCGAGTTGCAGCGCGCCGACGGCAGCGTCACGATCTATGCGTGCGGGCCGGAGCCGATGCTCGAAGCCGTCGCGCACGTCTCGGCGAAATATGGGCGGCGCTCGCAGGTCTCGGTGGAACGTGTCATGGGATGCGGCATGGGCGGCTGCTACAGCTGCGTGATTCCGGTGAAAGACAAGACCGGCGGCCACCACTACGTGCGCTCCTGTATCGGCGGACCCGGTCTTCAACGGTGCCGATCTCGTCTGGGACTAGGGCTGGTTGGTGGTTGGTGGTTGGTAGTTAGTGGTTGGTGCTTGGGTTCGTGCCTGACGTTGGGAGTTGGGAGTGGTTGGGCGTTGGGAATTGGTCGTTGGGAGTTGACGTGGATCTTTCAGTTCAAATCGGATCGCTGAAGCTCGCCAATCCGCTGATGGCGGCAAGCGGCTGCTACGGCTACGGCGTCGAGTACGCCGACGCCGTCGACCTGCGATCGCTCGGTGCGGTCGTCTCCAAGGGTCTCTTCCTCAAGCCGCGCGAAGGACATCCGCCCGAGCGCATCGTCGAGACGCCGTCGGGGATGCTCAACGCGATCGGCCTGCAGGGGATCGGCGTGCACCGCTACATCGCCGAAAAGCTTCCCGAGCTGCGCCGGCTCGGCGCCACCAACGTCATCAACATCTGCGGCAGTACGCTCGACGAGTACGTGGAGCTCGCCCGCATCTTGTCGGACGCCGAGGGCGTGCACGCGCTCGAGCTCAACATCTCCTGCCCGAACATCAAAGAGGGCGGCATCACGTTCGGCTGCAGCCTGCACGGCACCTTCGATGTCGTCAACGCTGTCAAGAAAGTGACGCACCTGCCGGTCATTCCAAAGCTCACGCCGAACGTCACCGATGTCGCCTCGATTGCCAAGGCCGCCGAGGACGCCGGCGCCGATGCCGTTTCCCTCGTCAACACGTTCCTGGCCATGGCCATCGACGTCGAAACCCGGCGGCCCAAGCTGTCGAACATCGTTGGCGGGTTGAGCGGTCCGGCGATCAGACCGATCGCCGTGCGCATGGTCTACGAGTGTCGGCGGGCCGTGAAGATTCCGGTCATCGGCATGGGCGGGATTGCCACGGCGACCGACGTGCTCGAGTTCATGATCGCAGGGGCTGCGGCAGTCCAGGTGGGCACGGCCAACTTCGTCGATCCCTTCATCTGGACAAAGCTCATGAACGGCATTCAGGAGTACATGACACCGCCATCGCCTCTCACGGCTCGCCGATCTGGTGGGCACCATCGATACCAGCGCCCGGGAGAAACAGTGGGTCAGCTCCTAGTCGCGCTCGACGTCGACTCGGGGACGCGGGCACTCGAGCTCGCCACCGGGCTTCGCGATCTCGCCGGCGGGTTCAAGATCGGAAGCCGTCTCTTCACCGCCGAGGGTCCCGATCTCGTGAGGCGCATCGTGGTGACCGGCGCCCCGGTCTTCCTCGACCTCAAATTCCACGACATCCCCAACACGGTGGCGCAGGCGGTCGAAGCGGCAGTTTCAACCGGTGTGTGGATGCTGAACGTCCACGCCTCTGGTGGCATCCCGATGATGCAGGCGGCGGCCCGCGCCGCGGCAGAGACGGCGGCAAAGGAAGGGCGTCGCCGGCCGATCGTGATCGGCGTCACGGTGCTCACGAGCATGGACGATGGGACGCTCGCCAGCGTCGGCGTGCCGCGGCCCCTGCTCGAACAGGTCGTGACACTGGCGCGGATGGCTCAGGACGCGGGACTCGACGGTGTCGTCGCCTCGCCCCAGGAAACAGCGGCAATCCGCGCTGCGTGCGGTCCTGATTTTTCGATCGTCACCCCAGGCATTCGCGGCGCATCCGCAGGAACCGCCAAGAACGATCAGTCGCGGACCATGGGACCCGCCGAGGCCATCAAGGCGGGCGCCAGCTACATTGTGGTGGGAAGGCCGATTATCGCCGCCGCCGATCCCAGAGGAGCGGCGGCAGCAATCATCGAGGAATTGAACGCGGTCAACGCGTAGGCCGGTCCGAAAGGACCGGCCCTACGGCGCCGACGTTACTTCGCGGTGATGATGAAGTGCCCGCGCCGGTTTCTCGCGTAGCACGGGTCGGTCATCTCCGAGCAGACCTGCGCTTCTTCACCCTTGCTGATCACGGTCATCCGATCGGCCGCAATCCCCAGGCTCACCATGTAGTCCTTCACGGCGTTACCGCGGCGCTCACCGAGCGCCAGGTTGTACTCGTTCGTGCCGCGCGCGTCGGCGTGACCTTCGATCGTCACGCGAGTCGTCGTCCAGCGGCGCATCCAGTCGGCGTTCTTCTGCAATAGCGCGCGCTGATCGTCCTTGATGGCCGACATGTCGTAGTCGAACATCACGTCGGCGAGCGGCATCTCCGCGTTGAGCTGATCGAGCGTTTTCTTCGAGAACAGCTCTTCTTCCGTCAGCGGCTTCGGCGGCGCCGGCGGTGCCGGTGCCGGAGGCGGTGGCGGCGGTGGTGGCGGTGGCGGAGCAGGCGCAGCGGGCGGCTCCGGCGGAGGCGGTGGAGGCGGCGGTACCTTCTTCGAGCATGCCGACACTGTCAGCACGATCAGCAATATGGTTGCAATCAACCACGCGCACCGGCGCAATTTCATCGGCTCCTTCTCCTGGGTAGCGTGTGAAACGCCACCTTCTTTACGTTGACTTGTCGACCGGATTCCCGGGTCGAGATTAACGTCCGATCGATCCACTGTCAATCAAGGTGTAACAGGATTGACAGTGATCTCGTAGAACCGGAGTCCGAGTTGGCGCGCATCAGACGTGCCCTCGACCTGTCCCGGAAGATAGATGCGATCGGTTTCGATCTCGATCGCGCCCTCTCCATTCCGGATCGCGTCGGCTGACACCTTCACCGCCCACTCGAAGTCGGCATCAGGACGTAGCTCCTCGACGATCCGGTCGCCGGCCCTGATCTTTACTGTCGGCACTTCCCTGAAATACTTCAGCGGCGACTCCCCCCGCATGCGGATGACGACGTCCTGCGGCGGCGAAACGCGCAGGACGGAGCGGCCGCTGGTCCACCGCCAGGACACACCCGTCGCGTTGTCGTACTCGGCTTCGTGCCACCCTTCGCCGAATCCATAGATCACGGTCCCACCTGGCTGAATATCGAACTGGCGGATGGCCACAGGCGGCGTGGGCCGCGACGGCGGCTCGGCGCGTGCACTGACGATCAAATGGGCGTAATCGTCCGGGCCTGGCGGCAGGCCGCCCGGCAGATCGACAAATCGCAGGAAGCTCACGCCAGCCGGCCCGGGCTCGACCGTCCACGTTTCGACCGCGGTGCCATCGATCGACGCGGTGAACACCACCCGCGGATCGCCTGCGGCGCCGAAATGGCGTCCGCCAATCAGGAGATGCATTGGACCTGGCTGCCGCCGCACAAACCCCTCAATCGGCTTCTTATCGACGCCAGCTCCGGTGCTCTGCGCGATGCCGCCGGTCTCCGGGGTCAACCCCCACCCTTCCCCGACAAACCAGCCTGGCGGGGCGATGCGATACCAATCCGCCGCCAATGGCCTGGTTCCGCTCAGGACGGGACGGTCCGCGACAGTCCAACGGTAGCGCGTGACATCGCGACGGCTCTGCGGGTCGATGAGCGCCAGATCCGTGCGCTTCGGATCCGCCAGGAACCACACCATTCCGCGTCCGCCTCCACGCCAGTACTCCACCGGACCGAGCCACTCGCGGCTGCGCCGCGGCTTCACGGCGACGTTCGGCATCCCGGTCGGTGACGCCGCCTCAAGCGGCCTGAGCATCGAGAAATGCGCAAAGGTCGAAGCGCCCGGGTGCGTGGCGCGGCTCTCGTCCATGGCGGCGATCGCACGGAACGCAGGATGGGCTTCGCCGCTGTAGGCGACACCAACCGGGACGGCGAATCCGAGCGCCGCGGCCACTATCGCGGCACTCACAGCCGGCGCAGCCCGCCGGGCGAGTGAGGTCGAACAGACAGCCAGCCAGGCCATCGCTGGCAGCGTGGGCATGGCATACCTGGCGTGAATGGTTTCCTGAAAGAGCAGGTGGAAAATCGCGTAGGGCCCGAATGCCAGCGCGAGGAGCAGCACCGCGCGCCGCTGACGCAACAACCCAATCAGTAGGCCAGCCAGCGCCAACAGGCCGACGACGATCCCCAGTGGCACCGAATCCCAGGGGAGCACGAACGTCTCCCACAACGCGAAGACGAGGCGTCGTGGCGTCGGCGTCGTCCACAACATGCCCGTCCACGCGAAATCCTCACCAGCCTGCGTGCCCAGCGCGACGAGATAGCGGTCGATTCCACCCGACAGCACGATGAGCGGGATCGCCCAGGCGAGTCCACCCGCCGCCAGCGCCGCCAGCGGCCTCGTTGCAATCCAGAGCACACCTTCGCGCCGCTGGTGAAACAGGGCAAACGCCAGCAGGGGCAGCGTCAGACACGCGGTCTGGACGCGGACGCCGGCGGCAAGACCCGCGATCAACGCGCCAATCACGAGCGCGCGTCTCTCGGTTGCGCCCGTGAGCAAGAGTGCCTGAGCGGCGAGCGCCAGCGCCAGGCCAGGCATGTCGCTCATCGGGCGCGACCCGGCGAGCCAGAAGAGTGGGCTGGCGGCGAGCAGCGCCGTGGCCCACAGCGCCATCGACGGCGTGGAGAGCAGCCTGAAGATCGCGTAGACCGCGATCAACGCCACTGCACCGGCAATCGGTGACCAGAGCGCCAGCGCCAGAGACTCGATGCGCGGGGATCCCAGCGACGGCGCGATGACGTGCAGCATCGCCTTCGCCGTTCTCCCCAGGGCGATGTAGACCGGGTAGCCCGGCGGGTGCGGCTGATGCTGCGCCACGTCATAGTGCCGCAGCCCGAGTGCAAAGTTGATCGAGTCGATGTCCTCGAGCGACGGTGCGAGAAACGCGAGGTGGGCCGCCAGATAGACCGCGGCGATTGCCAGAACAGATTTGGGAATTCGCGAGCTCTCAGACGACACGGAGGGGAACACCTTCGTTGAGGCTGCCCATCCGGTAACCCTGGAGATCGATGGTCACGTGCTGATAGCCGATGGCGCGCAACTCGCGCACCAGACGCTCGCTGATCTCGGCCTCGAGGGCGCGCGGCAGCTCGTCGCGGCCGATCTCGAGCCGGGCCAGTGCCGTCGTGCGTCCGCCGGCGGCACCGAGATCGTGATGCCGCACGCGGCACACACGGAAGCCCATCGCACGGACCGCGGCTTCGGCACGCTCGATGATGTGCAACTTCTCGGCGGTCACTTCCGAGTGATACGGGATGCGCGACGAGAGGCAGGCCGAGGCTGGCTCATCCCACGTGGGCAGGCCGGCTCGTCTCGACAGCTCGCGAATCTCCGGTTTGGTGAGCCCCACTTCATCGAGCGGGCTGCGGACGCCGAACTCGCGCGCCGCCTGGCGGCCGGGGCGATAGTCGCCGCGATCGTCGGCATTGCTGCCATCGGCGATGACGGCGAAGCCGCGAGCCGTGCCAATCCGAGTCAGCGCCGTGTAGAGCTCGTGCTTGCAGTAGTAGCAACGGTTGGTTGGATTGGCCCGATACTCCGGTCGCTCGAGCTCCGCCGTATGAATGATCTCGTGGTGCAGCCCGAACTCGCGCGCGATGCGTAGCGCGAGCTGGCGGTGATGATCGGGATAACTGGGGCTGTCGGCGGTGACGCAGAGCGCCGAGGGACCGAGAACCGAGGTGGCTTCCCAGGCGAGATACGCGCTGTCGGCGCCGCCACTGAACGCAATCAACAGCGATTCACAGCTGGCCAGCGCGTCGCGAAGCGCGCGCGCCTTATCTTCCAGAATGGCGTCTTCCAGAACGGCGTGTTCCCGTGCCGCCTCCCCGTCGACCTGCGGAGGCGTCCACTCACTCACTCGTCCAAGTCCTCCTCGTCATCGGCCTCGTCTTCGTCGTCCAGGTCGTCCTCGTCGTCGGCTTCCTCCTCCTCGATATCATCATCATCGTCGTCGAGGTCCTCATCGTCATCGGTGGCGGACTCGAGCTCGTCCGCGCCTACCAGCACAAGGCTCTTCCCGCACTCCGGACAACTCAAATTGTCACCCTCCTCGAAGTCCTCTGTGTCAATCTCGTCGAATTCGCACTCTGGGCAGGTCGCCATACGGGCTCCATGCAGCGGATCGGCCGCGCTCGAAGATCCGGGAACCGAGTCCGCACCGCCAGCGGAGCTGACATTCCCGGGCCAAGATTTCGGATTATATCGAGGCCCCCCCGATTTGGGAACCAGCGCACCTGCCTCTCCGCAGCCTCAGCGACGGCGGGTTAACGCCGCACCCGTCCCGTTCCGATATTGATCTAAAGGTCCAGAGTGCCGAGACACCGCCAATCAGTTCCGGTCGTCGACAGGAGCCAGAAGTCGGCCGCAACAACCGAGCGGCCGCGGGCAAGTGTGACGGGCAGACCACGCGTGCCGAACAGTCAGACGCTTGCCGCGAAGACTGTGCTCGTCGCCGACGACACGGCATTCGTGCGCGATCGGTTCAGAGTGGCGATCGAAGGGGCCGGGCACAAAGCATTGACTGCGCAGAACGGACCAGAGCTGCTCGGCCGCATGCAGATGTCCAAGGCAGAGATTGACCTGATTGTGCTCGACCTGCGGCTGCCACAGGGCAATGGCGTGGCGATGCTGCGCGCCCTCCGCAAGGTGGACCAGGAGCACCCGCCGGTCATGGTCTTCAGCGGCACGATCAAGAGCGCCGATGAGGTCCGTGAGCTGGGGACGCTCGGCGTCACCGGTTACGTGAACGAATACATGGCCGTGCAGCACATCGTACCCGCGCTCGTGCCGCACCTGTTTCCAGACAGCTCCAATCGGCGTTCGAGTCCGCGGGTCGTGCTAGGCATTCCGGTCGCCTACCGGTTCGGAAATACCATCGCCGCCGCGCTCACGCTGAACATCAGCCGCGGTGGTCTGGCGATTCGCACGACCAGCCTTCTGGCGGTTGGCACGGCGGTGAAGGTTCGCTTCCGTCTGCCGACGGTGAAGAAGGACGTCGATGCCGAGGCAGCGATTGCGTGGACCGATCGTCGTGTGGGTATGGGGCTGCAGTTCACGAAACTGGTTCCACCCGATCAGGCCCACATCGACGATTTCATTCAGGGGCACTTCTTCTCGAACCGGAAAGCGTAGGTGGCAGGCGGGTCTGAAGACCCGCCTCTACTCGTGCGCGGACAGCCTCAGCGTGCGCGAAGCAGGCGCAGCGCATTGGCAACGACGATCACTGACGCACCGGTATCAGCCAGCACCGCCATCCACAGTGTCGCCGTGCCGGTGATGGCCATCACCAGAAACGCCGCCTTCAGCACGAGCGAGACGATGACGTTGGTCTTGACGTTGAAGAGCGTGGCGCGTGCGAGACGCAGCGCGTAGGGGATCTTCAGCAGCTCATCAGACATCAGCGCAATGTCCGCTGTTTCCAGTGCTGCGTCGGAGCCGGCGGCGCCCATGGCGACACCCACGTCCGCCGCCGCAAGGGCCGGCGCGTCGTTGACGCCGTCGCCAACCATCAGCGTCGGTCCGTGCGCCTCGCGCAGGGCTACCACGCGATCGTGCTTCTCCTGTGGAAGCAGTCCCGCGTGATGCTCGTCGAGCGTCAACGCCTCAGCCACCTTGCGTGCGCTGGATTCGTGATCGCCGGTAAGCATGGCCACATGCCGAATCCCGTGCGAGCGAAGCAGCTCCAGCATCTCGCGCGCTGTCTCGCGCACCGGGTCGGCGACGGCAATCGCGCCGAGCAGCACGCGATCCACGGCCACGAACACGAGCGTCTGTCCGTCGCGATGGAGCGCGGCGAGGTCCGCCGGCGCAGAGACGTTGCGCAGCTTCATGAGCGCTTCGTTGCCGACGGCCGTCGTGCGCCCCCCGACGAGCGCTTCCACACCCATGCCGGGCAGGGACATGAATCCCGTCGCGTCAGGCACAGCTATTCCGTCGAGACGAGCACGAGCCGCAATGGCTCGCGCAATGTGGTGTTCGGAGCGCGTCTCGACTGCCGCCGCCAGCCGCAGCACATCCTGCGGCGAGGCGGAACCGACGGCAACGATGTCAGCAACGTCCGGCTCACCGCGGGTCAGAGTGCCGGTCTTGTCGAATGCGACCGCCCGGACAGCCGCGAGCCGCTCGAGATGGGCGCCGCCCTTGATCAGCACACCATTGCGTGCCGCGGCCGAGAGTGCAGACACGATCGACACCGGCGTCGAGATCACGAGGGCGCATGGGCAGGCGATAACGAGGAGGACGAGCGATCGATAGAGCCACGTCCCGGCGTCGGCGCCGCCAACGAGTGGAGGGAGAACGGCAACGAGAACCGACAGAGCAATCACCGCAGGTGTATAGATTCGCGCGAAGCGATCGACGAACGACTGCACCGGCGCGCGGCGCGATTGCGCCGCCTCGACCAGGTGAATGATGCGCGCCAGCCTGGTATCGGGCCCGATGCGCGTGACTTCGAGCTCGAGCGATCCACGGCCGTTGATCGTTCCGGCGTACGCGTCGTCGCCCGGCCCCTTGTCCACCGGGAGCGACTCGCCGGTCATCGGCGCTTCGTTGACGTCGCTGTGCCCGGCGACGATCGTGCCGTCGAGCGGCACCTTGTCACCGGGTCGAACGACGACCACGTCGCCGACGGCGATTGACTCGACAGCCGCCCGCTGCTCGACGCCGCCGCGCTTGACGATGGCATCACGCGGCGTCAGATCGACCAGCGCGCGAATCGCCTGCCGGGCACGCTCCAGGGTTCGCGCCTCGAGCCACTGCGCCAGCGCAAAGAGAAACACGACGCTCGCTGCTTCGAGCCATTCGCCGAGGGACAGCGCGCCCGCAACAGCTATGACCATCAGCACGTTGATGTCTACCGTGCGGGTGCGAAGGGCGGTCACCGCGCGACGCGCCGGGTAGATCCCTCCGACCAGCGCCCCCGCCGCGAAACACAGCGCAGCCGGAAGCGACCGTTCGAAGGCCGTCGCGGCTAGCCCGGCTGTGAGGGTGGCGCCGGAGGCAACCGTGAGCCAGAACCGGGCCCGGACATCCGGCCCTGACGCTCGCGGCTCCTCGTGCTCCAGCCACATGCGCATGCCGGTCTGCCCGACCGCATCGACCATGTCGGCCGTCGTCAGCTTTGCAGCGTCATACTGAACGTGCAGGCGCCGGCCGATCACATCGGCCGACATCGCCTCTAAACCCGTTAGAGGCTTGAGCCGGCGCTCCAGAATGACGACCTCTTCGTGGCAATCCATGCCTTCCACACGGAAGACCGCCTCGGCGTGCAACTCGCACGTCGCGCACGTCACTTTGGACTGGGTCGCCCCTGGCCTGAGCGAAGTCGAAGGCATGGCGAGCCGCCTAGCGGCCGCCCTCCTGCACGTGGCGCAGTCCCTGCCGGAACAGGGCGAGCACATGCTTGTCGTCGAGGGCGTAGAAGATCATCCGGCCCTCTCGCCGCGCCCGCACGATACGGGTATTCCGCAAGAGGCGGAGCTGGTGCGACACAGCCGACTCGGTGACCCCGAGCTGACTCGCAAGATCGCCGACACACAGCTCCGTCCGCGACAGGGCATCGAGAATCCGGACCCGCGTCGGGTCCCCCAGCACGCGAAAAATCTCGGTCAGGCCGTCAACGGTGTGCGGGTCAAGATGAGACATATGAACAACTGTTCATATGTTAACACAATGGCTTGGCCGGACCCACCCGGCCTGGACCGCGATGCGGCTCGTGGTAAATCTCGGCCCTTTTGCCGCCCACATGGCGGTCCTAGGCGCGCGGAGCGCGCCAAGAGATACTGGCACCCCCACCGAGGGCTCTGCAGGATGTTGAGAGTGGAGCCCTTGGTTGGGTACTATCGCCGGTTGTGCCGGCTCACGGCGGCGCTTTTCTATTAATACCGGCTTAATACGGGGCCCGAGTGTGGCCCCTACGGAGAAACCGCGGTGATCGAAGTTCAACACCTCACCAAGCAATACGGCCCCTTCACGGCCGTACAAGACGTCAGCTTCAAGGCCGAGCGTGGGGAGATCCTGGGCTTCCTCGGTCCCAACGGCGCGGGCAAGACGACGACGATGCGGGTCCTCACCGGCTACATGCCGCCGACCGACGGCAAGGCCATCGTCGCCGGCTACGACGTCATCGAACAACCCATCGAGGCCAAGCGCCGGACCGGCTACCTGCCCGAGACGCCGCCGCTCTATCCGGACATGACCGTCAGGGATTACCTGATGTTCTGCGCCCGAATCAAAGGCGTCCCGCGCGCCGATCGCACAAACCGGGTAAAGACGACGATGGATCGGACGCGTATAGCGGACGTGGCCACGCGTCAGTGCGCAAAGCTTTCGAAGGGCTACCGGCAGCGAGTCGGCCTCGCCCAAGCCTTGTTACACAACCCGGACGTCTTGATCCTCGACGAGCCGACTGCCGGCCTCGACCCGAAGCAGATCATCGAGACACGGCGACTGATCAAGGAGCTGGGCGGCGAACACACGGTGATTCTCAGCACCCACATCCTTCCGGAAGTCAGCCAGACGTGCCAGCGCGTCGTCATCATCAACAAGGGCCGCGTGGTCGCCGTCGACACACCCGAGAACCTGACGTCACGGCTGCAGGGCGCGGGTTCGCTCTACATCGAGGTCGACAGCCTGGGTGCAGACGCGCAGTCGGCGCTCGCGTCGGTCGCCGGCGTGACGGGCGTGACCGTGTCCGAGAAGCGAGGCGCCGCGACCGCCTATGAAGTCGCCATGGCACCGGATCGCGACGTGCGCCGCGAGCTCGCATCAACGGTGGTCGGCCGCGGCTGGGGTCTGCTGGAGTTGCGCCCCATGCGTATGAGCCTGGAAGAGATCTTCCTCAGTCTGACGACCGAGGAAACAGAGAGCCCTGCGCCGGCGACGGACGCCGCGTCTGCGGGGGAGGCAGTGCAATGAACAACATCCTCGCGATCACCAACAAGGAGCTCAAGAGCTACTTCGCGTCGCCCATCGCCTACGTGGTGATTGGCCTGTATGCCCTCGTCTACGGCTACTACTTCTACGCGGCGGTAAACTTCTTCGAACGTCAGAGTATGCAGATGGCGGGCCTGGGCGCCGGGTCGCCGTCGGTCAACATCAACGAGCAGCTCATTCGACCGGTGTTCCAGTTCTCGATGGTCGTGTTCCTGATCGTCCTCCCGATGATCACGATGCGCACGTACTCAGAAGAGAAGCGAACGGGCACGATGGAGTTGCTGCTCACCTCGCCGATCACCGACTTCCAGATCATCATGGGCAAGTTCCTCGGCGCCATGGGTCTCTACGCGTCGATGCTCGGCGTGACGCTGATTCACATGGCCCTGCTCTTCTGGGTCAGCGAACCGGAGTGGATGCCGATCCTGACCTCCTATCTGGGGATGCTGCTCATGGGCGGCTGTTTCATGGCGGTTGGCCTGCTCATCTCGAGCCTGACCAAGAACCAGATCGTCGCCGTCGTCGCAACGTTTGCCGTGTTCATGATGCTCTGGATGATCAACTGGATCGCCCAGTTCATGTCGCCGACGTCGCAGGCCATCCTGAACTACCTGTCGATCACTGGTCACCTCGAGGACTTCATGGGTGGAGTGATCGACACGAGACATGTCGTCTATTACCTCAGCTTCATCGCATTCGGGCTGTTCCTCACGGCCCGATCGGTGGACGTCGAGCGGTGGAGAGGCTGAGCATGGTGCAGCGGATTCTGAGCATCCTGAGTTGGGTTGGCGTCGCCCTTGTCTTCGGCGCGCTGGTCGTTCGTTTCACCAAGCCGGAATGGGATCAGTACGCGACCTACGGCGCCTATGCCGGTCTGGCGCTGGTCCTGCTCTACACGCTCGGACAGTGGCGCGAGATCGTGGCCTTCTTCCGGCGACGGAATGCCCGCTACGGCACGATCGCCGCGGCCAGCGTCGTCGTCGTGCTCGGCATCCTCGTCGCACTCAACTACTTGTCGGAGCGGCGCAACAAGCGGTGGGACCTGACGGAGAACAGGCAGTACAGCCTCTCCGATCAGTCGACGAAGCTGCTGGGAAGCCTGACCGCGCCGACGAAGTTCATGGTGTTCGATCAGGCGAACAACCTCGAGCGGTTCCGTCCTCGCCTCGAATCCTACAGATACGGCTCAAGACAGGTGGACGTCGAATACATCGACGTGGACAAGGATCCGCTGCGGACGAAGGAATACAAGGTCGACACTTACGGCACGATCGTCGTCGAGTACATGGGCCGCACCGAGCGAGTGACGACCGACTCCGAGCAGGACATCACCAACGCGCTGATCAAGGTGGTCAACCCGACCGCGAAAAAGGTCTACTTCCTCAGCGGACACGGCGAGAAGGATCCGGGCAACTCGGACCGCAAGATTGGCTACAGCAGCATCGCCGATTCGCTGAAGCGCGACAACTTCGAGTTCGCGACGCTTGCCCTGGCGCAGACCAGCGAGATCCCGATGGACGCGACGGTCCTCGTGATTGCCGGACCGCGCACCGACCTGCTCGAGCAGGAGGTGCCGCTGATCAACAACTACCTCACGATGCGCAGCGGCAAGCTGCTGGTGCTCTTCGATCCGCCGGAGAACCTCAAGGAGCCGGCGCCGATGCCTGGGCTCGCGGGACTGCTCGACGAATGGGGTATCCAGGCGACTGACACCGTTGTGCTCGACGTGAGCGGTCTCACCTCCAATCCCACGGCGCCGGTCGCGGTCGCCGCCCTACCCGCGCACGCGATCACGAACAACTTCGGCTTCGTCACGGCGTTTCCGCTCGTGCGCGCGCTGCAGGCCGAGACGTCGCCGCAGAAGCGCTCTGGACAGACCTTCCTGCAGACCGGGCCGCGCAGCTGGGCAGAAAAGTCGCTGGCGTCCCTGACGGACCAGAAGAATCCCGTGTCGGCGGACCCGGCCCAAGGTGACATTCCGGGACCGGTGTCGATCGGCGTCGCGACGGCGGTGCCAGCGTCCACGCCCGAGCCCACGCCGCTGCAGCGGCTAACACGACGAAGCCGCAAGACGAGCCCAAGAAACCGGAGACGCGCGTCGCCGCGATTGGCGACTCGGACTTCATCTCCAACGCGTATCTGGGCGTCGAAGGCAACCGCGACCTGTTCATGAACGCGGTGAACTGGCTGGCCCAGCAGGAGAACCTGATCGCCATCCGTCCGCGCGAGCCTGCCGATCGCCGAATGACGCTCACGGAAAACAAGACGACGGCGATTCTGCTGCTGTCGATCTTCGTGATTCCGGGAGTGGTGCTCGGCGCGGGCGTCTATTCGTGGTGGCGGAGGCGATAGCCGTGCGCAGCGTCTGGTCCCTCGTCGCATCCATCGTCGTTCTGGGCGGTCTCGTCGGCTATATCTACTTCGTCGATTCCAAGACCGAGCCGAACGCGCCAGAGGTCAAGGAAAAAGTCTGGGGCGGCACGCTGGCCTCCGACGACATGGAGGAGGTCGAGATCACGCTCGCCGAGGGCGAGACGGCCAAGGTGCAGAAGACCGACGGCGCCTGGCAGATCGTCGAACCGGCGAAGGCTCCTGCCGACGAGACGGAAATGACGTCGATCACCAGCAGTCTTGCCGGGCTCGAGATACAGCGTCGTCGTCGACGCCAATGCCGGCGACGTCAAGCAGTACGGACTCGATCCCGCGCGCATCTCGGTCGCGTTCCGCAGCAAGGGACAGAAGGATGTCCGGCGCATCGAGTTCGGCGAGAAGACGCCAACCGGCGGCGACCTCTACGCCGCGCATTCCCGGCGAGAAGCGCGTCTTCCTGGTGTCGTCGTTCCTCGACTCGACGTTCAACAAGACGCCGTTCGCGCTGCGCGACAAAGTCATCCTGAAGATCGACCGGCAGAAGGCGGACGGCCTCGACCTCGCCGAGGGTGCCGACGAACGTTCAGCTGGCCAAGAAAGGCAGCGACTGGATGCTCGTGAAGCCGCTTGCCGGCGCGCGCCGACTTCGCCGTCGTCGAGAGCGCGCTCGAGCGCGTCGGCGTCGGCGCAGATGGTCGGCATCACCGACGAGAACGCCAGCGACCTCGCGAAGTACGGGCTGGACAAGCCGACGGCGACGATCACCGTCGTCGATGGGCAGCTCGCGCGCGACGCTGCTGCTCGGCAAGACCGAGAACGCCGTCGTCTATCGCGAAGGATGCGTCGCGGCCGATGGTGTTCACCGTCGCGCCGACGCTGAAGACCGACGTCATCAAGCCGGTCGCGGACCTGCGTCGCAAGGAACTGTTCGATGCGCGCGCCTTCACCACGACGCACATCGAACTCAAACGCGGCAGCGAGACAATCGTCCTCGACAAGAGCAAAGGCAAGGACGACAAGGAAGTCTGGAAGAACGGCGCCGGCAAGGAGATCGAGCTGCAGAAAGCCGAGGACCTGGTGAACAGCGTGACCGGTCTTCGCGCCAGCTCGTTCGAGGATCAGGCGCACGCATCGCTCAAGACACCGGCGCTCGTCGTCACCGTCCGCTCGAACGACAACAAGACAGAGACGGTCACCTTCGGCCGCACCGCCACCGACGTCTACGCGGCGCGATCCGATGAGCCCGGGTCCGCGAAGATCGATGGCACCGCGGCGCTGGACGAAGCCATGAAACTGCTGGACGGGGTGAAGTAACCTGTAATGCGAAATTCACAATGCAAAATGCCAACGGTGCGCGATGGGCAGGCATTTGCATTTTGCATCTTTCATCTTGCAGTAGTCGCGTTGCGCCAAGACTCCTCCAGTCACCAGCCCCCTCACCCGCCCCTGATCCGGTCGCACAACTTCAGCAGAGCATCCTCAGCCGCGACGCGCATGCCTGGCGTCAGCCGCGCGGCGTGGGGCATCGCCGTGCAGTCGCTCGATCGGCGCGAGCGGCTGTTCACGTTGAACGCGGGCACGCTGCTCGTGCCGGCGTCGGTGGCCAAGCTCGTGACGGTCGCCACCGCGGCCGATGCCGTGGGCTGGGAACATCGATACACGACCACGCTGCGCGCCACCGGTCCGATCGTGGACGGCGTCCTTCGCGGCGATCTGCTCGTCGTCGGGTCCGGCGATCCGTCGATCGGCGGACGCGCCGGTGACGATCTCTCGAGCTGGGTCGAAGCACTCAAGGCAGCAGGCATCCGGCGCATCGAGGGGCGCATCATCGGCGATGACGATTCGATTGACGAGCCGCGGCCGCAACTGGCGTGGGCGTGGGACGATCTCGGCTACACGACGGGCGCGCTGTTCGGTGCGCTGAACCTGGCGGAGAACCGCACGACGGTCACGATCGCGCCGGGGCCAGCCGCAGGCGCGCCGGCAGTCGTCACCGTCGATCCGCGGCTCGCCTTTCGTGTCGTGACGAATCGGGTCGCGACGGGCACGCCGGGCTCTGCTCAGCTCATCTGGCCCGAGCAGCGTCCCGGTGATCCGTCGCTCACCGTCGCCGGTTCCATTCCAGTCGGTGCGCCGCCAGCGTCGCTCGTCGGTTGCGGTCGGCAACCCGACGCTGTGGTTCGCGAGCGCGCTCAAAAGCCGCCTGGTTCGCGACGGCATCGAGGTCAGCGGCGATGCCGTCGATATCGACGATGTGGCGCCGCCGCCCGGCACGCGAGGCGGCAACCGTAATCCACACGCATCGTTCGCGCACGCTCGCCGAGATCGCACAACCGCTGCTCAAGGACAGCATCAACCTCTACGCGGAGGCATTGATGCGCCTCAATGCCGCGCCGGGTGCGTTTCCGACCAACGACGCCGCGCTCGAGGGCCTGCGCAAGCGGCTCGACGCCTGGGGAATCTCGAATGCGAGCTACCAGCTCGTGGACGGCTCCGGCCTGTCACGCCGCGATGCGATCTCCGCGGAAGCCGTCCTGCTCCTGCTCGAGCGGATGGCGGATCCGTCTGGCAAGTCGCCGTTCGTCACCGGCTTGCCGATTGCCGGCGTCGATGGATCGCTCTCGACGCGCATGAAGGGAACGCCAGCTGACAACAATGTGCGCGCGAAGACCGGCACGATGTCGAACATCCGCACGCTCGCCGGTTACGTCACGACGCGCGACGGCGAACGCCTGGCGTTCGTGATTCTGATCAACAACTTCGAGGGGACGGGCGCAAACGCCAATGACGCGCTCGACGCGATCGCCGTTGGACTTGCGTCATTCTCACGGACGCCGTAGGGCGGGTCTTGCTCGTGTAGACCCGCCGTGACGACGCGGGTCCAAAGAGCAGGACCCGGCCTACAAATCGACCCGGAAGTGGTAGCAGTTGATCGTCAAGCCTTCGCGGAAGTAGAAGCGGTGCGTCTGCTCACGCTGGACGCCCGAGTCGAGCTGCAGCTGGACGCAGCCCCGCTCGCTGGCCTCGCGCTTCAGCCAATCCATCAGCGTCTTGCCATGACCGCGTGAGCGGCTCGTCTCGTCTGTATTGAGGTCGTCCACGTAGAGCGTCTTGCCGGCGTACAGCATTTCCATGAAGCGGTAGCCGGCGACGGCGACGACGGTCTCGCCATCGAAGACCGCCGCCTGCAGGTAGCCGTCGGTCTGCATCATGCGGCGGACGGTGGCCAGATATGCGTCCTCGGGGATCTGCGGACGCAGCTGGCGCATCACCCGGCGCGCCGAGAGGATCTCTTCATCGGTGTTCAGCTTGCGGACAACGGCACTCACTGGCGATCTCCAGGTCCGGCTGAAGCCGGACACTACAGTCAGTCCGGCTGAAGCCGGACACTACGTACGAATCAACTCGCGCACCGCAGCGGCGATCTCCTGCGGATCCCCGGTGAGGCCTGCGCCCTGAGCGAGCTCGGGCTTGCCGCCGCCTCGTCCGCCGAAGCGTTTCAGCAGCTGCTGCAGCACCGCGTTCGCATCGAGCGCGACATCCGTGGATCGCGCCACAACGATGGCGAGGGGCGCCGATGTGTTCACGAGCGCCGCCGCAACACCCGACTGAGCGCTCATGGACGAGGCGATCGCCTTCAGCCCTGCGGCGTCCCAGCCATCGATGACATGCGCGCCACGGCGCACGCCGTCGACGACAGGCGACGCAGCGATGAGGCGCGCGGCTTCATGGACGGCCAGCTCCGTTTGCAGACGCGCGATCGTCTTGCGCGCCTGCTTGCCGTCCGCCTGCATCCGCTCGACGGCGGCCGGCAGCTCGTGTGGCAGCACCGAGAACGAGCGGACACTACCGGCGACCGCATCACGATACGCGCGCAAGGCGCGCAGCGCCCGGCCGCCGCACACAAACGTGAGCCGCGTGCCGCCGCGACACTTCTCGGCGGCGGTCGCCGCAATCAGCCCGATCTCACCGGTGCGTGCGACATGCGTGCCGCCGCAGGCAGACACATCGAAGTCGGCGACCTCGATCAACCGCAATGGTCCCTCACGCACAGGTTCCTTGCGCAGCGGCAGACGCGCGGCCTCCTCGGGCGAGGCGAACCTGATGGTCACCGGACGGTCTTCCCACACCACGCGATTGGCCTCGTCCACGCATCGCTCGACGTCCGCTGACGACGCTTCGCGCGCAAGGTCGATCGTCGAGGACTCGCTGCCCATGTGAAAGCTCGTGGTGCGGTTGTCGAGGATGCGATCGAACGCAGCCGACAGGACATGCTGCCCGGTGTGCTGCTGCATGTGGTCGAAGCGCCGCACCCAGTCGATCTCGCCCGTGCACCGCCTCGCCGACGTCCAGCCGGTCGCCGCGCGCCGGCGCGCTCACGACGTGCAGTACGCGCTGGCCATCGTCGATTGTATTGAGCACGTCGGTTGTGCCGAGACGCCCGGTGTCAAACGGCTGGCCGCCCGACGTGGGATAGAACGCCGTGCGGTCGAGAATGATTGCCGGTGAGCCTTCATGTTCAACGACCGCCGTCACGACAGCGTCGAACGAACGGCGCGCAGGCTCGTTGTAGTAGATGCGCTCAGTCATAGCCCGCCGTCGCCTGCGGGCTTTGGCGTGGCAAGGCGCAGCGCGGGATCGGGCACACCGGCTTCGGCAAAGCCTGCCGCACGGAGCACGCAGCTGTCGCAGCGGCCGCAGGCCCCGCTCGGGCCGGGATCGTAGCAGCTGTGCGTAATCGAGTAGTCGAGGCCGAGCGCAACACCGCGTCTGATGATGTCGGCCTTGGTCATCATCTGCAGCGGCGCGTGAATGCGAAAGCGCTCGCCGTGCACGCCCCTCGCCGTCGCCAGCGTCGCCAGATGCTCGAATGCGGCGATGAATTCCGGGCGGCAGTCGGGATACCCCGAGTAGTCGAGGGCGTTCACGCCAATAACGATGTCGTGGGCGCCGAGGACTTCGGCCCAGCCGAGTGCCAGCGAGAGGAAGACGGTGTTCCTGGCCGGCACGTAAGTGGAGGGGATCTCGTCGGGATCGATCGGGCGATCCTTCGGTACCGGGGCGTCGGTGGTCAGAGACGAGCCGCCGAACGTGGACAGATCGACATCGAGCTCGATGTGGCGCGCGACACCCAGCGACGAGGCAACGGCGCGAGCCGCATCCAGCTCCCTGACATGCCGCTGACCGTAGCGGATCGTCAACGCAGACAGCCGGAAGCCGTCCGCTCGCGTTATCGCCGCGGCGGTATACGAGTCGAGCCCTCCGCTGAGCAGAACGACAGCGTCAGACACCGCGCGTGTCAGGACTCCAGATGTACTTGTGCAGCTGCAGCTGCACGCGGACCGACAGCCTGTCGGCGAGCACCCATTCAGACAGCGTCTTCGGGTCGAGCACTCCGTGCACGGGCGACAGATGAATCGCGGCGGCGCGCCCGACCAGATCGTGCTGCGCAATCACCTCGCGGGCGAACTCATAGTCGGCGCGATCCTTGACGACGAACTTCACCTCGTCCCGAGGGCGCAGCCGCCCGAGGTTCTTCCAGTCGTTCTTCGCGACCTCACCGCTGCCCGGGCACTTCACGTCGAGGATCGTCACGACGTCACCGGGGACACGCTCGGTGCTGCGATGACCGCCGGTCTCGAGCAGCACGGTCTTGCCACTCGCGAGCAGTCGCTGCATGAGCGGATACACGTCCTCCTGCAGCAGCGGTTCGCCGCCGGTTACCTCGACCAGCGAACACTCGTATCGATCGACTTCACCGATGACCTCGTCCAGGGATCGCTTGCTGCCCTCGTGGAAGGCGTACGGCGTGTCACACCAGCTGCAACGCAGATCGCATGCGGTCAGGCGCACGAACACACACGGCCGCCCGGCGTATGTGGACTCGCCCTGCACCGAATGAAAGATCTCGTTGATGGTGAGCATCGTCGTAGTGTCCAGCCGGACAGACCAGTGTGTCCGGCTTTAGCCGGACCGGACAAATGGTTATTGTACTAACGTGAGCTTGCGCATCGGAACCTCCGGCTGGAACTACCCCACCGGCAAGGGAAAGTGGAACGGGCTCTTCTACCCGGCCACCCGCTCGAAGCGCGCCGGGACCGCCGGCTTCGACGAGCTGCGCTTCTACGCCGAACACTTCAACACTGTCGAGGTGAACTCGACCTTCTACGGTCAGCCGCGCCCCGACGTCACGCGCGGCTGGGTCGATCGCACACCGTCAGACTTCGAATTTTCGTTGAAGCTCTATCAGAAGTTCACACACCCGAAGATGTTTCGAGAAGCTGCGCTCAAGCGCGCGCCCGGCTCCGAGGGGCCGCTCCTCGATCTGCTCGCGCAGGTGACGCAGGCCGACATCGACGAATTCAGGGCCGGCATCGGGCCGCTTGCCGAATCAGGCCGCTTGGGCGCGCTGCTCGCGCAGTTCCCGGCCAGCTTCACAGACACGCCCGAGTCACGCGAGTATCTCGCGCAGCTCCTGCGCGTGTTCGACGACTATCCCGTTGCCGTCGAGCTCCGTCACAAGAGCTGGAGCGACGCGGTCGGCGACACTCTGACGATGCTGAATGCGTTCGGTGCCGCATGGGTGCAGATCGACGAACCGAAATTCCAGTTCTCAATCCGCCAGAACTATCTGCCCAACGTGCAGACCTTCTATTACATGCGGCTGCACGGGCGGAACGCCAAGCAGTGGTGGCGCCACGATGCCAGCGAAGACCGCTACAACTATCTGTACTCAGGCAAAGAGCTGCAGGAGTTCGCCGACATCGCTGGAGCAGCGAAAGCGCTCGTGCGGAAGTCGTACCTCTACACGAACAATCACTTCGCGTCGAAGTCGGTGGTGAACGCGGTGATGCTGAAAGCGCAACTCGGTGAGCCGATCGAGGGCGAGTATCCGCCCGAGCTGATCGAACGGTATCCCGATATCGCGGATCTGCTGTCGAAAGGCCACCTCAAGGTGGCCTCGACAAGGGGGCCTCTACTTCGCGCTCTGCTTCACGGTTGCCCGTTTGATCACGTCGGGGACGCGCAGCTTCTCGATCACGTCCAGCCCCGATACGACCTGACCCCACACCGTGTAGCGGCTGTTCAGCTGCGGTTGCGGAGCAAACACGACGTAGATCTGCCCATCGAACGAGCGCGGGTCGCGCGCCCACGCCGCGCCAACGGCGCCAACCCGGTGCGGACGCTTCGGGCTTACTTCCGAGACACCCACCTGGTTCCCGCTGCCTCGCGTTCCCCAATCCTCTTTCTTCGTCATGTCACGCGTCTGCGGATCGCCCCACTGCACGAGCATGCCGGGCTCGAAGCGATGCACACGCAACCCGTTGTAGAAGTTGCGCTTCACGAGCTCGAGCACCAGCGCCACTGTCTTTGGTGCTTCGTTCGGATAGGTCTCTACTTCGAACGAGCCCTTCGCTGTATCGAACACGATCACCGGACCGGCACCGGGCGAGCGTGTGGGAGCCGCCGGCGCGGCAGGCTTCGCGCCGGTCGGCGCGGGCTTGGTGGTACTTGCCTGACCTGCTGCTCCGGTTGGCTGGGTTGCCACCGCCATCGCCATCACCAGCGCACACGCTACGGTTCTCATCGAGTCCTCCTTCGCACGCCAATTCTTCGACAATCGGCTGCGATGGCGCAATCCCCGCAGCGCGGATGGACGGGCCGGCACACGTTCTGGCCCCACGTGACGAGGTAGAGATTGAGCAGCGGCCACCATCGCGACTCGGTCGATCGATAGAGCGCCTGCTCGGTCTCTTCAGGCTGCCGCGTCCTCACCCAGCCGAGACGATTCGAGATCCGATGCACGTGCGTGTCCACGCAGATGTTCTGGCCGCTCTTGAAGCCGAGAATCAGCACCAGGTTCGCCGTCTTGCGGCCAACGCCAGGCAGCATCACCAACTCCTCCATCGTCGCCGGGACGCGGCCCCGGAAACGCCCGACGAGCATCTCGCAAGAGGCTTTCACGTGCTGCGCCTTGTTGCGGTAGAAGCTGACCGGGTAGATGAGCGTCTCGATCTCCTTGACATCGAGCCGTGCCATCGTGCGTGGCGTGCGGGCCCGCTTGAACAGCCGCGTCGACGCCGCATGCGTCGTCGCATCCTGCGTACGCGCGGAGAGCAGCGTCGCAATGAGGATCTGAAACGGATCCTCGGACTGCGACTCCGAGATCTTCTCGACCGCCGGCAGGTCCATCCCGGTGATGGCGTGGCCCAGCGTGCGCATCACGCGCTCGACATTCTGTGGCATTCGTAGCGTCCGCCATGTAGGGTCAGGCTTTCGCCGGACCCTCCGACTGATGCTAGCATTCGGCCACGATGCGTAGGCTGTCGACGGTGCTGCTCGTCGTCGTGCTCGCCGCCCCTTTCGGGTTGAACGCCCAGGGAATCACTCCGCCTGACGCCGATCCGCGCATTCAAAAGATCGTCGCCAGCATCTCGGAGGAGCGGCTCTCGGCCCTCGTGCAGAAACTGGCGGGCTTCGGAACCCGCCACACGCTGTCGGACACCGACTCGCCGACGCGTGGCATCGGCGCGGCCCGGCAATGGATTCTTCGACGAGCTCACGCGATCGAGCCCGCGACTGCAGGTCGGCTTCGACACGCACAAGCTGGCGCGCCAGGGCCGCATCACTCGCAACGTCGATATCCGAAACATCGTCGCGCTCCTGCCCGGCAAGAGCCTCCGGCGCATCTACATCACCGCGCACTACGACACGGTGAACATCGGCGAAGAAGGGCAGATCAGTGCCAACACGCGTGCACCGTCAAACACACCGCGGCCCGATCCGCAGCTCCGCCGCGACCAGGACTACAACGTGGACGCTCCGGGCGCCAACGACAACGGCAGCGGCACAGCGCTGACGATGGAGCTGGCGCGCGTGTTCGCGGACAGCGGCCTCGAATTCGAGGCCACCCTCGCCTTCGTGCTGTGGGCCGGCGAAGAGCAGGGCCTCATCGGCGCGCGTGCGCACGCGATGGAGCTGTTCAAGGACAAGGTCGCGGTCGAAGCCAACTTCAACAACGACATCGTCGGCAACTCACGCGGCGGCGACGGCACGACGGATGCGGAGTCGGTACGGCTGTATTCGGAAGGTCCCGAAGACTCGACGTCGCGGTCACTGGCGCGCCACATCGCACGGACGGCGGCCGTGTATGTGCCGTCGCACAAGGTCCGCCTCATGGCCCGGCAGGATCGGTTCAGCCGCGGCAGCGACCATACAGCGTTTACGCAGTACGGCTTCCCCGCTGTGGCGTTCCGCGAGTCGAAGGAAGACTTCTCCAGACAGCATGCCGCCACAGACACGGTTGACGGAGTCGATGTTCGCTACCTCGCGCGGAACGCGCGGGTGAACGCATCGGGCGTGGCTTCGCTGGCGCTCGCGCCTGCGGCGCCAGTGGTGACCAACCCACGCGGCCAGATGATGATCGGCAGGCAGCCTTCTGGCTACGACGCGAATCTGCGGTGGAACGCCTCGCCTGGCGCTTCGGCGTACCGCATCTACTGGCGTGAGGCCTGGGCTCCCGACTGGCAGCACACGCAGGTCGCCGGAGACGTCACCGAGTTCGTGCTGCCAAAGCTCTCGATCGACAACTTCATTTTTGGCGTCGCGGCCGTCGGACCGGGCGGCCACGAGAGCCTCATCAGCGTGTACGTGCCGCCGCCGCGGCGCGATCCGGTCATCAAGCTGCGGTAACAGACCATGCCCAGACTCATCGAGAGCCCAACGATCGTTCAGGCCGCCGGCACGCCTCCGAAACGGATCGAGGAGTACACCGGCCGCGTCAACTCCGGCCATTCAGCGGTCAGCGTCGCACGAATGGTGTCGCCGCCCGGATGGAGGGAACCGGGACAGCGTCCGCAGTTCGAGGAGATCACCGTCGTGTTGAAGGGCACGGTTCGCGTCGAGCACGACGGCGGTGTGGTCGACGTCAACGCTGGACAGGCCATCGTCACGTCGCCCGGCGAGTGGATCCGCTACAGCACGCCGCACGGCGGCGCCGAATACATCGCGGTGTGCCTGCCGGCGTTCTCGATGGACACCGTGCATCGAGATCCCGAGTAAGTCAGTCCACGGGTCAGCGATGAAGATTTCAGCGTCATCAGATTTTTCGTCATTCTGTGGGCTGACCGTGGCCGCGGCGCACGGGTGACCTACGAAATCGGCGTGAGTGGCGGCTGGCCCGACAGCACCGCGATGATGTTCTGCGCGGCCAGCTGAATCATCGTCGTGCGCGTTTCGATCGCCGAGCTTCCGAGATGCGGTGACAAGACGACGTTCTCGAAGCCGAGCAGCCCTTTGTGGATCTCGGGCTCCTTCTCGTAGACGTCGAGCGCGGCCCCGGCGATCAACCGGTTCTCCAGCGCCCACACCAGCGCCGCTTCGTCCACGACCGGACCGCGTGCCGCGCTGATGAGATACGCGCTTCGCTTCATCCGCGCCAGCGTCGTCTGGTTGATCAGATGCTTGGTCTCGGGCGTGAGCGGGCAGTGCAGCGACACGACGTCCGACGTGGACAGCAGACGGTCCAGCGGCATGAACTCACCGTCGACGCCGGGCTTCGCTCCGCGACCGGTGTAGGCCACGCGCATCCCGAACGCCGGCGCGCGCGCCGCAACCGCCTGGCCAATGCGCCCGAACCCGATGATGCCGAGCTGCTTTCCGCGCAGATCCGATCCAAGCATGAAGTCGAGCGCGAACCCTTTCCACTGCGCGCGACGCACCAGTCGATCGCCTTCGACGATGCGGCGCATGACTCCGAGAATGAGCGACCACGTGAGATCCGCGGTCGATTCGGTCAGCACGTCCGGCGTGTTGGTGACGATGATGTTGCGCTCGCGCGCAGCGGCGATGTCGATGTTGTTGTAGCCGACCGCTATGGTGGAGACGATCTTCAGATCGCTGCCAGCCTCCAGCACCGCACCATCGATGGAGTCTGTGACGACCGAGAGCAGACCCTGCTTGCCTGGAATGCGGGCGATCAGCTCGTCATGCGGCAGTTCGCCGCGATTGTGAAGCTCGACATCCACGGCCTCTTCGAGCCGGGTGAGCACAGACGAGGGGATCCGTCGTGTGACGAGAACGCGAGGCTTGGACACGACTAATGGCCGACAGACTTGCAGTAGCCGCAGTGATTGCAGGCCACTGCCGGTTCAATGATGCAGACCCCCTCGTCACTGTCTGCACCGGCAGGTAGGGCAATCAACGCGTGACTGGGGTGCATGCGCGCCGACGCCGTCCGTGCTGGCGCCGGGTCCGCGGCGTGCGCGCCGGCGTGTTTCGCGATCGCGTCACGGACGAGGGCGCGAAGCTCCTGCTCGGTCATTCCTGCGCGTCCACATGGTCGATGATCCCGATGATTGCGGCATCCACCGGCGCGCCCTTTCGGCCGAGCGCTTCGCCCGCCGCGCGGCCCTCGATCACCACCAGCACCTTCTCGTGAACGCCGGCACCGACCGAATCGACGGCCAGCAAGGGCGTTCCGCGCGGTTTGTCGTCGAGACCGATCGGCTGGACCAGCAGCAGCTTGGCGCCAGTGAACTTGGCGTCCTTCTGCGTAGCGACGACCGTGCCAACCACTCGGGCGATTTGCATTGGTTACTCGTAGGGCCGTCCCTTTGGACGGCCTGGCGCGTCCGAAAGGACGCGCCCTACGGTACGTCTACCTGGTCAACGATGCCGACGATACCCGCATCGGTCGGCACTTCGGTCGGATAGAAGGGGAACGACGCTTCCTTGCCGCGCACGAAGAACACCGTCTCCCCCACACCTGCGCCAACGGCATCCACGGCGACGAGCGTGCGGCCCACGGCGCTGCCATCGGGAGCCAACGGCTGAAGGACCATCAACTTGATCCCGTGTAGCGCCTCGTCCTTCCGTGTGACGACGACGTCGCCAATGACCTTTGCGAGTTGCATGTGGTTGCCGCTGGTCAATCCCGGCGCGTCCCAACGGACGCGCCCTACGTGTTAGTCGCCGGCGGCGACTTCGACGGCATCGACGATGCCGACGATCGCGGCGTCGATCGGACAATCCTTCATGCCCGACGCCATGCGCGCCGAGCTGCCGCTCACGATGAGCACTGTCTCACCAACGCCGGCGTCCACAGTGTCAACCGCCACCAGATAGTTGCCTTCGGCTTTGCCGTGCGGGTCCATCGGGCGCGCCACAAGCAGCTTGTTGCTGACCAGCCGCGGATCCTTCCGCGTAGCGACAACCGTCCCGACGATGCGGGCCAGGATCATGCGGAGTACAGGCGCTCAGGCCTTGACGGCGTTCGACTTGCCGATCGGAAGCGCGTCCTCGAGGTTAGCGTGCGGGCGCGGAATGACGTGCACGGACACGAGCTCGCCCACTCGTCGGGCTGCGGCCGCGCCGGCGTCGGTGGCGGCCTTGACCGCGGCCACGTCGCCGCGCACGATCGCGGTCACGTAGCCGGCGCCGATTTTCTCCCAGCCGACCAGCGTGACTTTCGCGGCTTTGACCATCGCGTCGGCCGCTTCAATCATCGCGACCAGACCCTTGGTCTCTACCATGCCCAGCGCTTCTCCCATGCTTTACTCTACTCTCTGAGATTCTTGACGGCGTCGGCAATGAGCGCCGTGAGTTCGCCGTATGTTAGCCGAATTTCCCCGTCTCTGCTCGCTTGCCGCAGCGTCGACGCGACGTCGGGCACGAGTCTCGCCGAGCCCGCTTCTGGCGCTTCGAGCACCTGACACAGGATCTGGTCGGTCGCGGCAAGCTCCGACGGATCGGCGCAGAGCGGCGCCGGCGCGGCGATCCCGTACATCCCGCGAAGCCCCTGCAGACGCTCCACTTCCCCTCGCGAGATGAGATTCTCGCCACCGAGCAACCTCGCCACCAGGCTGATCTTGGCGAAGTGCTCGATGGTTTCCATCTTGTAGTACGCCGTCATCACCGTTCGGCAGCACGTCACCGCGCCGTGGTTCGCCAGCAGCAGACCGTCATGCGCCTTGATGTACTTGCGGACCGCGGCCGGCAGTTCCGCTGTAGACGGCGTGCCGTATTCCGCGATCGGAATGCTGCCCAGCGTCGTCACGACCTCTGCGAGCACGGCGCGCGTCAGCGGGATCCCGGCGACGGCGAAACCTGTCGCGAGCGGCGGATGCGCGTGAACGACGGCGTTGACGTCGGGACGGTTGCGATAGATCTCGAGGTGCATCGGCAGCTCAGACGAGGGATCGCGGTCACCCGAGAGCTTCTTGCCCTCGTAGTCCACGATCACCATCATGTCCGGCGTCATGAACCCCTTCGAGACGCTCTTCGGGGTGGTGAGAATCCGCGACTCGTCGAGACGCGCGCTGATGTTGCCGTCGTTGGATGCGACGTATCCGCGCGCATACATGCGGCGGCCGGCTTCGACGATCTCGGCGCGCGTCTGTTCTTCGAGGCGAGTGCTCATGCCATTGGTCGGGCGCGTCCTTCCGGACGCGCCAGGCCGGTCCGAAGGACCGAGCCTGACGATCCCTTCGCGAATTTGGCCCGACATGCGTCGGAGCAGAAGTAGTGCGTCGTCTCCCCGGCGCGCAGGCCGAGCGATTCCTTTGGCGAGACCCACGTACCGCACACCGGGTCGCGTACCAGCTTTACCGGTGACCTGCCTTTGGACGCCGGCAGACCGCCGAACGCTTCGATAACGCCATCAACGACTTTCCAGAACGCCCAGGCGATCAACAGCAGGAAAATCGAGAGGAGAAGAAGTCTCGTCACTGGTTGCTCGTCGCGCCGCCTCCGGCATGTGCGGCAGCGACGCCCTCGAGCGCGCGCCGGGCGGCCTGCCCCTCGGGACTGTCGGGCGCGAGGCTGACGACCTTCTCCCACTCCACCGCAGCCGCCTTGAGGTCTCGTTTGCCGAACGCGAGGACGATGCCTTTGTTCAGCAGGGTCTTGGTGTGCTGCGGGCTGACCTTCAGCGAGTGCTCGAACTGTGTCAGTGCCTCGTCTGTTCGATTCGTATAGTAGAGGCTGATGCCGAGGTCGGTGCTCGCATCCGCATTCTTGGGATCGACCTCGACCGCGCGCCTGTACCACTGGATCGCCTCGTCGAACTGCTCCGCGTCGAAGTAGGTGTTCCCAAGCTGAACAAGGGCGTCCAGATTCTTCGGGTCGCTCTTGATGATCGTGGTGAGTGCCTGGACCCGGCCCTCGTTGAGCGGTGGAGCCTGCTGCGGATTGCCCGCCGACTGACCTTCGGCGGCGGTCGCCTGAGCCGCTGGTACAGGCGCAGGACGACGGGCTTGCTGCGTGCCGATGATCCAGCCGAGGATCACGCCAAAGCAGATGCCGGCGATGACGTACGCGATGGAATCGGCTTTCATTCGACTTTGGGCTTAACTCTTTGGCTTTGGGCTAGGGGCTTTGGCACCTCCAGGCCGAGAGCCCGAAGCCGAAAGCCCACAGCCGAATTTTAGTTCACCGCCAGCGCTTCCAGGTAGTCGCGGACGCTGCGCTCGAGACCCACGAAGAGCGCGTGGCTGATGAGCGCATGGCCGATGGAGACCTCGTCGAGGTGCGGGAGGCGACGGAACAGGCCGAGATTCCGGAGGTCGAGATCGTGCCCGGCGTTGACCCCAAGGCCGACTGAGGCGGCCAGGCGAGCGGCAGCGGCGTAGGTCTCGAATGAGGCGCGGCCCGCTGCATCACCGCGCTCGAACGCGCGGGCGAAGGGCTCGGTGTAGAGCTCGACGCGATCCGCGCCAATGTCCGCAGCCCATCGAATCGGCGCCTCTTCAGGGTCAACGAAGATGCAGACGCGGATGCCGTCGCTCTTCAGGCCGCGCACGACGGCCAGCATCTCCTCACGCGGTGTATCCGGGGACCATCCGGCCTGACTGGTAATCTCACCCGCCTTCACGGGCACGAGCGTGCACTGCGTTGGCTTCACCGCGTGGACCATCCGCAACAAGTCAGGACGCGGGTCGCCCTCGATGTTGAATTCGACGCCCTCCAGCGTCCGGAGCCACGCCGAGACGTCGTGCACGTCAGCACTCGTGATGTGCCGCGCATCCGCCCGTGGGTGGAGGGTAATCCCCGGCGCACCCGCCTCGACACACACCCGCACGGCGTCGAGCACTGACGGCACTGAGCCGCCACGTGAATTCCGAACCGTCGCGACCTTGTTGACGTTGACTGACAGACGGATCATTCAAGAATTCTGTAACTCAAGACTCAAAACGCGAAACTCAAACAATGACTTGACGCGCGAACCCGGCACCGCCGCCCTCAGCAGACTCGTGCAGTGTTTGAGTTTTGCGCTTTGAATTTTGAGTTACGCCAGCGCTTCTCTCACCGCATCGACAATTTCCTGTCCCCACTTTCGGATCTCGGCCTCGTTCTGTCCTTCGAGCATCACACGCAGCAGCGGCTCAGTGCCGGAGTAGCGCACCAGCAGGCGTCCGTTGCCGGCGAGGCGGCTCTCGACGTTGGACATCACCTCGGCGACGCGGGGCAGTGTTTTGAGATCGACCTTCTGCTTTACGCGCAGGTTCATCAGGACCTGCGGGTAGGTCGTGAGCTCGGCGGCGAGATCGGCGAGTGGGCGGCCAGTGGTGGCCATGGTTCGCAGCACGTTCAACGCTGTGGCCAGGCCGTCGCCCGTGAAGAGGTAGTCCGAGAAGATGATGTGTCCCGACTGCTCGCCGCCGAGCGACAGATCGCGGCGCATCATCTCCTCCATCACATACTTGTCGCCGACCGCGCAGCGGACGATGCCGATGCCGGCGTTCTTCAACGCGATCTCCAGGCCGATGTTGCTCATCACGGTGGCGACAATCGCATCGCCCTTCAGCCGCCCCTCTGCCTGCATCCGCTTCGCGCACATCAGCATCACGGCGTCGCCGTCCACGACCTTGCCGGCCGCGTCTACGAAGATCGCGCGATCGCCGTCGCCGTCGAACGCCACACCGATCGGATAGCGTCCCTCGACGACCATTTTCGCCAGCGGCTCCGGCGCCGTCGAGCCACACCCGCGGTTGATGTTCCTGCCGTCAGGCTGACTCCCGATGTGACGCACGTCGAAGCCGAGATCCTCGAAGAGCCGCGGCGCCACCGTCGTCGTTGCGCCGTTGGCGCAATCGATCGCCAGACGCATGCCTGCGGTTCGCGCATCCGGCGGCAGGATCTCGCGCAGGTGCGCCATATATTCCGAGCGGAGATCGACCTGCTCGACGGGACCGGCTTCTCCGTCATTCACCGACCACGAGGAATCGGCCACTACAGCTTCAACGGCGCGCTCGAGCGTCTCGGTGAACTTCTCGCCGGCACCCGAGAATACCTTGATGCCGTTGTCGTCGAACGGATTGTGTGACGCGGAGATCACGACGCCGGCTGTATAGCCCATGCGCGGCGTGAGATACGCCACCGCCGGCGTCGGAATAATGCCAGCGCTGGTCAGTGTCCCACCCTGGCTCCTGATTCCGAACGCCAGCTCCCGCTCGATCCAGCCACCCGATTCGCGCGTGTCGCGGCCGGCCAGAAAGCGAATGACTGAACGCGATGCACTGCCCGGCGCGGCCTCGTCATGCCCGTTCGACTCGCGCTCGCTCAACGCCGGTCGAAGCACGCGCACCAGCGCCGCACCAAGCCGCCGGATCGTCGGAACGTCGAGCGGCGGATCCCCGGCTTTCCCACGCACACCATCAGTACCAAATAGCTGCTTCATCGTTTCTCGACAATGCCCAATGCTGAATGCCGAATGCTCAATGCACAACGCAGACAAGTTGGGCATTCTGCATTGTGCCTTGAGCCTTGCGCATTGCTTCGATCTATCGGACCGGAACGATTGCCACTGTTACACGCGCGGTCGTCTGCGGCCCTCGCAGGCGGACCGTGGGATCGGCGGGGCCCACGGTCACTGTCTCGACCACGCTCTTGGTGGCTCCCTCAACGGATACTGCCTCGGTCACGGCGCTCGAGAGCGACTTGAGTGAGCTGGCCGGACCGACAATCTCCACCCTGGGTGGGTCCGCCGTGACCGTGTCGACCATGATACCCCTCAGCCGGTTGTCCTTCGAGCACCGGCAGCACCGGCACAGTCTTGGCGGACGATCGCTCGAAGAACAACGCAATGGACGAGGGCGTCACCTGCACGATGTCGACGCCAAACGGCGCCCGCACGTCGGAGCCGGTCAGGTGATAGAGGCGCTGCCCGGGGCGCGGCGAGCGGACGTCGAGCACCGCAGCCAGCTCGCCCGAGGACAACCGGCCCAATGCGCCTGACGAGCCGCGCACGCGGACATCCACGACGGTCGTCGGGTCGCCGACGAGCTCGAGTTGGGCGGGAATGTTGGTGTACTCCAGCGGAATCCGCAGCACGCGTTCCACCGTCTGCTCGCCGGACACGATCAGCCACAGCAGCGCGGCCAGCACGACGGAGACGACCTTGAGCGCGAGATTCTGAAACAGCCGGATGGTCATCAGGCGATCCGGCTTCGCGCTTCACGACGACGCGTATCGTGGCGGGCCCGTACCCGCAGCAGCGACTCCAGTCGCCGCCGCAGCATCGCTGCTTCGAGGCCTCGCTCCAGGCCTCCTCCGATCGCCAGAGAAATCGTCCCGCTCTCCTCGGACACGACGATGGCAACGGCGTCGTTCTCCTCGGTGAGACCGAGCGCCGCGCGGTGACGTGTGCCGAGCTCTCTGCTGACGCGCGGGTTGACGGAGAGCGGAAGGAAGCACGCCGCTGCAGCGATGCGGTTCCCCTGGACGATCACCGCGCCGTCGTGCAGCGGTGAATTCGGCTGGAAGATGCTCGTCAACAGGTCGTAGGTAACGGTGGCGTCGAGCGGGATGCCGCCCTCGATGTAGTTGCGCAACCCGATCTGCCGCTCGATCACGATGATCGCGCCGATGCGTCGCGCCGCGAGCGTGGTCGCCGCCACGACCAGCTCCTCGACGGTCTCATCGTCGCTCGACGAGCGTTCGAAGTACTTGAAGAACGGCCCACGGCCGAAGTGCGCCAGCGCCCGGCGGATATCGGCCTGGAACAGCACGATGATCGCGAACACCATGTAGGTGGCGAGATTGCGAATCACCCAGTTGACGGTCTCGAGATCGAGCCACTGCGAGATGAAGAAGAGCGCGATCAGAAAGCCGCCGCTCAGCGCCATCTGCATCGCGCGGGTGCCGCGGATCAGCAGCAACAGCTCGTAGATCAGGATCGAGACGAGCACCACGTCGAGCAGATCCCACCACGTCACGGCGGGCCGGCGGCGCAGCAACTCGATGAGCCAGTCCATCATTCAGACATCGCGATGATACTTCCGGATTTCATCCGCGACGCGGACGACTTCGGCGAGTTCTTTGACGGCATGAACGCGGACGATGTGCGCGCCGCAGAGGACGGCCGCGGTCACCGCCGCACTGGTCGCCCAGTCGCGCGACCCGGCATCACCGTCGCGCCGCAGCAGCGGCTTGGTGAGGAATGTCTTGCGAGACGCGCCAATGACGATGGGCCGACCGAGCTCGGCAAACTGATGGAGACGCGACAGCACCTCGAAGCTGTGTGGCGCTTCCTTCGCGAACCCCAGGCCAGGGTCGACGAGCATGTGCTCTTTCGGGATGCCGGCGCCGGCGGCAAACGCCATGCTCTCGCGCACTTCGTCGAGCACTTCGTCCACGACCTCCGAGTACACCGCCTGCTGATACATGTCCCGCGACCGTCCGCGCGTGTGCATCAGCACAATCGGCACGCCATGCTTGGCGACGACCGAGGCCAGGTCAGGTTCGTATCGCAGCCCGCTCACGTCGTTGACGAGCGACGCGCCCGCCGAGAGCGCGGCGTCGGCGGTGGACGCTTTGTAGGTATCGACGGAGATCGGCACCTGGACGCGGCCGGCGAGCGCTTCGATGACCGGGAGGATCCGGCTGCGCTCTTCACCTTCAGGCGTGGGCTGCGCTCCAGGCCGGGTGGACTCGCCGCCAATGTCCAGCAGATCGGCGCCGTCCTCAGCCATTCGCAGCCCGGCGTCGATGGCGGCCTTGGGATCGAGCAGTTGCCCGCCGTCCGAGAACGAGTCGGGGGTCACGTTGATGATGCCCATCACCAACGTGCGCTCGCCCAGCACCAACGACTGGCCGCCCCGCAGCGGAATCGTAAATCGACGGCGGGGATACACGGAATCGAATCCTTGTCAGGTCAAAGGTCAAATGTCAAAGGTCAAAGGCAAGGGTCAAAGGCCAGGTAAGGGCAACGTCTAGTGTTCAGGTCCGTACGCAACAACGCCCACCTTAGGTGGGCGTTGCTGACCTATACCTGACTTTTGACCTTTGCCTTTGCCCGTTGACCTTCGTTACTATTCCTGCGTCACGGGCCGCGGAGGAATCGACGGCACGATTGACGGCGCCGGACGCTCCTTCGCGGCTGCCCTGGGCTCTCGCGGCGCCGGCGGCGTTGACGACCCGGTCGCCGACGCCGGCTCGTCGAGCGGCAGTCCGGCGCACAGACGCTTCACCTGATCGGCATCGAGCGTCTCGCGCGCGAGCAACGCATCGGCCATGTCGAGGATCCGCTGCTTGTGCTCGGTGATGATCGCCTGCGCGCGGTCGTAATTGTCGGTCACGAAGCGCTTCACTTCCTGATCGATGCGAAGCGCTGTGTCCTCGCTGTAATCCTGGTGCTGCGCGATCTCGCGACCGAGGAAGATCTGCTCTTCCTTCTTGCCGAACGTCAGCGGGCCCATGGTGGTGCTCATGCCCCACTCGCAGACCATCCGCCGCGCCAGGTCGGTCGCGCGCTCGAGATCGTTGCCCGCACCGGTCGTAATGCTGCCGATCGTGACCTCTTCCGCGATGCGCCCGCCGCACAGAATCGCGATCTGGTCCTCGAGGTACTCACGCGAGTAGTTGTGCTTCTCGTCCATCGGCAGCTGCTGCGTCAGGCCGAGTGCCATGCCGCGCGGGATGATCGTCACCTTGTGGATCGGATCGGCGTGCGGCAGCATCACCGTGAGCAGCGCGTGGCCGGCCTCGTGAATCGCCGTGACGCGCTTCTCTTCCTCGCTGATGATCATCGAGCGGCGCTCGGCGCCCATCAGCACCTTGTCCTTCGCGAACTCGAAGTCGTGCATGCGCACGACTTTCTGGTTGTAGCGCGCGGCGTTGAGCGCCGCCTCGTTCACCAGGTTCGCCAGATCCGCACCGGAGAATCCCGACGTGCCGCGAGCAAGCACAGCCACATCCACATCGTCGGAGAGCGGAATCTTCTTCGTGTGCACCAGCAGGATGCCTTCACGGCCCTTGACGTCCGGACGATTGACCACGATGCGGCGATCGAAACGGCCGGGACGCAGCAACGCCGGATCGAGCACGTCGGGACGATTGGTTGCCGCCACGAGGATGACACCCTCGTTCGATTCGAAACCGTCCATCTCGACGAGCAACTGATTGAGCGTCTGCTCGCGCTCGTCGTGTCCGCCACCGAGGCCGGCGCCGCGATGACGGCCAACGGCGTCGATCTCGTCAATGAAGACGATACAGGGAGCGTTCTTCTTGCCCTGCTCGAACAGGTCGCGGACGCGCGAGGCACCCACACCGACGAACATCTCGACGAAATCGGAGCCGCTGATCGAGAAGAACGGAACGTTTGCTTCGCCGGCAACGGCGCGGGCGAGGAGCGTCTTACCCGTTCCCGGGGGTCCCATGAGCAGAACGCCCTTGGGGATGCGGCCACCCAGCTTCTGGAACTTCTGCGGCTCGCGCAGGAAGTCGATGATCTCCTGCAGTTCTTCCTTGGCTTCGTCGACGCCGGCGACGTCCTTGAACGTCACCTTCTTCTGGGCGCTCGACGACAGCTTCGCCTTGCTCTTGCCGAACGACAGGGCCTTGTTCCCGCCGCTCTGCATCTGCCGCATGATGAAGACCCAGAACCCGATCATCAGCAGGATGGGAGCCCAGTTGTAGAGCAGCGCTGCCCAGGGACTGGTCGTCGCTTCCCGTCCGGTGACATCGACGCCCTTTTCGAAGAGCCGATTGCCGAGTCCCTCGTACTGGGGCGGCGCATAGCTGCGGAAGGTTTCGCCATCCTTGCGAACGCCGGTAATCTCGTTGCCGGTGATCGTGACCGAGGCGATTTGCCCGCTTTCGACCGCGGTAAGAAATTGAGTGAAATTAACGACTTTGGCGGCGGTTTGGAACTTGGTCGAAAAGTTCCAGACGAGGACCGCGATGACGGCCATGACCATCCAGAACACCAAGCTACGAAGCGTTGAATTCAAAACCACCCTCCAACCAGCTGTCTGGGGAAACCCTTATAAGATTAACACTTCGGTGACGCACGTTTCAGGCCTACTGAGTAAGACCAGTTTTCCCCGCCGAAGTTCCACTCGGCCCCCCGGGACGTCGGCGCCGCCCGACAGCCCGGCCGCAACGCCAAGTGCAGATTCGACGTGTTCCAGGCCGATTTCGCGACCATCGGCCACCATTCGCAACCCTCGTCAACACGATGCGCCGCTGGAGCGGCGGCGGTTCCTCATCGAGGGCGGCGGCGTCAATTTCGAGGCCCTGGGGCACCTCCCGAGCCAGGATCCTGAACCGGCGCATCTGCCAGTTCGTCGAGCCACTGGCTGTCGTCGCGGGCCAGCCCGGCGGCGCGGGCGATGGCATAAGTGGTATCGGTTCCTGCGGCCTGGTTCAGTTCCGGGAGCACCCGGTGGCGGATGCGGTTGCGGGGATTCTTGAGGTCGGTGTTGGTGCCGTCCTCGACCCAGGCCTGGCCGGCTCCTTTCAGATACTCACGAAGCTCCTCCCGAGATACCTCGAGCAACGGCCGAATCACGTCCCCTCGCCGCGGATAGACCCCGCCCAGCCCCGTCATCCCCGCACCCCGAATCAGCTTGAGCAGAAACGTCTCGGCCTGATCGTCGCGTGTGTGGCCGACCGCCACCCGATCAGCACGGATCTCCACCGCGCAGCGACGCAGCGACTCGTAACGCAGCCGCCGCGCCGCGTCTTCGATCGACAACCGTTGTGACGCGGCATACGACCGAACGTCAACGGACTCGACGTGAATGGTCAGACCGAGTCGCGCCGCGAATTCGCGGCAGAACTCCTCGTCGCGTCCCGCTTCCGGCCGCAGCTGGTGATTGATGTGCGCCAGGGCCACCACGCTGAAGCCGCCGTGCTCGGACAGCTCGCGCAGCAAGAGCGTCAGTGCCACTGAATCCGACCCGCCTGACAGGCCGACGAGCACACGGCTCCCCGGCGGACTCAACGCGTGTCGGCGGATCGTGCGGCGAACCTGTTGCAGGACCGCGTTCAACTGGTGCTGAGGTCCACCTTCGCGCGGCGCGCTACGGTGGACAACCTTCGCTCGGGCTTGCGGCGATGTGGACTGGCTTGCCAACCGTCGCTCACGGATGCCGCAAGCGTGAGCGAAGGTTGGTGCCGGAGGGCAGACTCGAACTGCCGACCCCGCGCTTATGAGACGCGTGCTCTAACCGGCTGAGCTACTCCGGCACAAACGTTCATTCTAACAGTCCTAGCCCAGCTTGAGTCCTGCGCACCGGTTCCTCAAGGGTTGGCTGGCTCTGGTTCCCGCTTCCTGGTTCCTGATTCCTGTTCGATCACGGCGGCTGCTATCAAAGGAATCAGTATCTCGTGATGTCCAACCAGATTGATTCCGGTCCCGCCCGTTCCTGCCACCGGCCTCGACACCACGTTCGTCTGCGGCCGGTATAGCCGCACGAAATCGATATTCACCGTCGTCAAGCCGTCGAGGGAGACTCCCTGGTTTCTGGCCAGCGCGACCGCCTTCAGAAACACTTCAGGCAGCACGACCGCCGAGCCGCAATTCAAGTACACGCCGCCAGTCAAGCGGGCGACTGACGATGTGAAGTAGCGGAAGTCGCGGAGACTGGCGTCGCCGATCGCGGCGCCCGATGCATCCGGGTGCATGTGGACGATGTCGGTGCCGAGCGCAACGTGCACGGAGACCGGCACACCGATGACGGTGTGCGGCAACGAGCAGGCTGCGGCCAGCGTGGGCGGGCTTCACCTCGGCGAGATACGCCGCGACGGCCTGGCCGAATCCCAGTCCGCGCGCCGATGCGCTGCCGACGATCTCGTTGAGCAGGCGTCCGGTCTCTTCCGCCATCCCGAAGCGTCCCGGACCGAGCGCTTCGTCCACGTCCTCGGATGTCGCGCCAGACAGTGCGATCTCGAAGTCGTGGATGACGCCGGCGCCGTTCATCGCCAGCGCCGACACGTAACCGCGCTCCATGAGATCGATGAGCACCGGAGAGACGCCGGTCTTGATCACATGCGCGCCGATGCCCCACATCACACCGGCATTGCGTTGGCGCGCCTCGACGATCGCGCGCACGACGCGGCGGAGATCCGCAGCGCCGAGAATCGCGGGCAGTGAGTCGAACCATGCGGCGAACGACGCGCCGCGCTGAACCGGGCGCGCGAAGTCTTCGGCGCGCGCCTTCGAATGTCGTGACGACAGCGGATACGTGCGTACGCCGGAGAGATCGAACTCTTCGTACGGAAAAGGCATGCGGTGACTAACGTAACTCAGAAACGATCTTACGGAGTGACTCGCGAGCCGATGAACAACTGGAAGGGCGCCCAGTAGTACGGCTTCGCCGCGGCGCCGCCGCGGGCGATCATCGCGAGCTTGGCGTGGCGGAGCGCCGCCGACGGCGTGCGTCCCCGGGCGATCTCGGCGTAGACGTGGCCCATCAGATCGGCCGTCGATCGGTCGTCCACGTCCCACAGTCCGGCAATCACGCGCTGCGCGCCGGCGCGGAGAAACGCCCACGCGAAGCCAACCAGGCCTTCGCCGGCATACGTGCGCTCACCGGCGCTGCGACACGCGGAGATGGTGACGAGGTCGGCCGAGAGCGGCTGATCGGCGACATCGCGCGCATAGAGCTTGTACCCGGAGCCGTCCTTCGAGAGGATCACCGCGGAGTCGAGCGGGCTTTCCGCATTCGCCGCAGCGTGGGCGGTGAAGTGCACGACGCCGAACTGCTCGGGCATCGCGTCGCGGTAGCGAGCTGGCGTCGCCTGATCGGCGCGATAGACCGCGCTACGTCCCGCAAACGCTTTCGACACGGCGCTCATCTCCGCCGATGCGTAGCGCAGTTGCGGGAACGACGGATCGCTCGATACCGGATCGCCGATCAGCAGCACCGAATCACTCTGCTTCCGGCCGCGCGGCTGCGCCCGCGCGCTCAGCGTGCCAAGCGACGGGGCGACCGCGACCTCGACGTCCTCGATCCAGTAGTGGCGCGTCGGGCCTGGCACCGGCAGCGACTCGAAGTTGATCCGCGTCAGTGCTCCGTCTGGCACGATCACGACGCGTGAGCCGGCAGGGACACCTTGTGCCACAGGAGCGATCAGCTTCGCGTAGATCTCGTCACCCGGCGACGACCCGCTGTTCAGAGGATCGGCGAGCGCAGTCACGATCGATTGCTGATACGACTGCACGAGCGCGGCGACCTGTGACGCGGTGACGGACAGCGGCACCAGACGGATGCGATTCGGCGGTGACCTGCCACGCGTACGAACGATCGCCGAGCCAGTAGAACAGCACTGTCGCCTGCAGTTGCGCGGCAACATTCTTGAGTGCGGCAGGTGTGGTGCGGAGAGGCGCGCCGATCCCATGTCGCTCGGCCAGCACACGCGCCCGACTCGAGTCTGCGATCGCCAGGGCGCGCTCGGCTTGCCCCTGCTGAACGAGCAGGTCGACATACAACTGATAGAACCCCAGCAGCCGCGACAGGAAGGACAGTCGATAGTCGGCTTTGAGCAGATCCGATCTACGTCTGCTCGATGACGCCGAGCGTTGCTCTCGTAGTGACGCTCGGCGTCCTTCAGCTTGTTGCTTGCGCCACCGCCAGACGGCCCAGTCCCTCGTACGACGACCATTGAAGCGAGGGTCGTTCCGTGGCCAGCGCAAGCGTTTCGCGAAACAGCCGCGCGGCTTCGTCCGAACGTCCGCGGCCAAGCGCAATCTCGGCGCTGTACGACGCGTTGTAGCCGGCCAGGTCGGACAGGCTGCCGGCCAGGCGTTTCGATTCGTCGTTCAATCCGTCTGCCTCGTCCCACTCACCAAGGCGGATGTGCGCGAGCGCCAGGTGCGAGGCCCAACGTCCGGCGTCGGCCGTCAGGTCGGCCTCCTGCGCCACCTTCATCGCACGGCGAAGATTCGGGATGGCCGCCCGCGTGTCTCCTTTCACGAGATATGTCGTACCGAGCTCTCCGAGCGCCCGCTCGTAATACACGCGAGGACGACCAGGGCGCTCGTGGCTTGCCACGGCCGCTGCTCTGCGCATCGATGGCTCGATCGACCTCGCCCAGGCGCTGATAACAGATGCCGGCGTTCGTCAGCGCGACGGAATACACCAGTTGGGACTCCAGGTCTTTGAGCTCGATGACGCGCTCGAGGAACTGCAGCGCGTGGTCGAACCGATTGCGGAAGAGATGCACGTTCCCGAGGTTCACGAGCGCAACCGCTTCGTGATACCGGTCACGACGGGTCCGGGCCAGATCGATCGTCCTTTGGAGGACGGCTTCAGCCTCGTCCCACTTGCGCTGGGCAATCAGCGCCTGTCCCTTCATCGCTCCGATATCGAGACGCACATCGGACGACGCGTCCGTCGTCAGCCGCTCGGCGTCATCCAGGATCGCGTTCGCCTCGACCGGCTTGCCGCGTAGGAACGCGAGTTGTCCCTGAAGGTAGCGATGCCTCGCCGCTCTCCAGTGGTCACCGGCATCTGACGGGGGCGATCCATTGAGGAGTGCGGCGGCGGCAGGAAGATCGCGGCTGACCAGATGGATCTCGGCCGTGAGCAGCTTGAATCGCCAGGTCCACGCCGGCGAGGCTTCGCGAGCGGCGAGCGCGGCGCCCTCTCCTGCTCCGGTCGACGCTGCCGTGAGCTCGCCGCGCCAGAGTTGACTGGTGGTGGAATCGTACAGTTGCGAGAGACGTTCTTCGGGGCGCGGCGAGCACGCGGCGATGCTGACGAGCAGCAGGCCGGCCAGCGCCGCGTGTCTCACGGGAACCCGCTCCCGTTCGACTCGACACGTCGACGACGTCGCATAGCCGCCGATCGGCGAGCCCGAGCTCGAACCGCACCATCGTCATCCGGCGCTCGGAGCTGTGCGATGAACAGCTCGCCGAAATAGACCGTGCCGAAGTCCGGGACGATGACGCTGTGCCCGTCGATCTCGCGCCGGGATGCGGCTTCTCTCCCACGCAGCTCCTTGACGATCGTCGTGTAGAGGACGCCGTCGCGCTGAATCAGGCCCCGGCCCTGGCGTTGCCCCTCGACCGTCGCGCCGGTCACGAAGTGGCTCGCGTTCTTCTCGAAGACCTTCGGATCGTCAGCCGCCGCGAGGACCTTCGATCGCGTGTCGTACTTCTGGAAAAAGCCGACGTTCAGATTCGACGATCGAGCGCGTTGCCGCCGATCATCGACGCCCTGAATCGTGGTGTCGCGGGCCGGCGCAATCGACGGCTCTCCGCTGCCGCTGCGGCGCGCGGCTGACGAGCGTGCCGCGCACGCGCTTCAGCGTGACGACCGGCTTGACGCCCACCGACACCTCGCGCGTTTCCGCGGTCACTGTCGTCGTCGAATCGAGATCGCGACTGCTTGCCCTTGTGATCGGTGACCGCCGCCGCCTGCTTCTCGTCGTCGAACAATCCTTCCGCGAGCGTGAAGGCGGAACCGAACTTGATGATGTCGCCGAACGACTGACCTTCGATCTGCGACTGCGAGCGTCCGCCCGAGACGCCCAGCGAACTGCCGCCGCAATTCACGTCAACGATGATCGTCTTGGGTCGATAGATCTGGCCGGCAATGGCAGACGCATTGCCACGGAACACGAACCGTCGTGTCAAATCCATAGAGTCTCTCTGTCGTTCACGCTTCTTGGTGCTCGCTTCTCAGTTCGTGTTCGAGTTCGAGGTCATGTTCGGTTCGATCGTTCGCGTTCGGGGTTCGAGGTTCCTCTGCTGTTCAGCGAACGGAGCTGGAGTCAGCTCCGTACGAACGTGAACCTGAACACGAACTGAGAAGTGAGCACCGAGAAGAGTGAACGATTCGGCTCAGTAGGATACTTCGAACTGGTACTCGCCGATGACGGTGTTCTGATCGCTGTCGCGAAGTGTGAGCGTGTAACGGCCCGCCGGCTGCAGCTCATCCACAGGAACGAGCAGCATCAGGGGCGCTCCGGAGGAAGGGGCTGCCGCTCGGCCGGACGCGACGGCCGTGCGGTTGGCATCGAGAATCTCGAAGCACAGCGTCGACGACTGCGGCGATGTCATCAGATCGGCCGACAGCGCAACGAACCGCTGACCCGGCGCGATCGCAACCGTCGTCGCAGCCCCGCGCGTCGCGCCGCGGAGCATGACGGGCTCGATCGACTTGCGGCCCGGCCGCGTCGCGAAGACCGGGTACCGTCACCAGAGACTGATAGCTCACCACCAGCGCCAGCGTCGCGGCCACTGCCCACGGCGCGGCCACCATCGGCCGGCGCCACCACTTCGCGCTGGTCAGGACGACGGCAGGGCGACCCGCCTGGGGGTCGGCGGCCATCGCCGCTCCGGCCCGCCGGGCTTCCTGCCGGATCGTGTCGCCGAGCCTCACATCCTCGGCGCATTCCGCGCAGTCGAAATAGTGCTCTTCGAATTCGAAGCGTTCGACCTCGGTCATCTCGTCGAGGAGATAACGTTCCGAGGCAAGTCCGTCGAGTGCTTGTTGATGCGTCATGGCGTTCTGCACCTTAGTGCGGGAATGTCCCTAGACGTTTCATGACCCGACAAATTCAGTCTTGAACCGCTGTTTGGCCCGATGCAGCAGCACTCGCAGGTAATTCCGGTCGATGCCGAGGCGTCGGCAGACCTCGTCCTTGTCGCATTCCTCGAAGAACAACCAGTGGAGGAGCTGTCGCTCCTTCTGCGGCAGGGTTTCCATCACCGAGCGCACATGCGCACGGTCCTCGTCCAGGCCGACGGCACTCTCCGCATCCATGCCGGGGTCGGGCAATGCGGCTCCGGCCTCCTCCTCGAGCGGCGTGGTCTTCGAGTGGGAGCGATACATCTCGAACAGGACGTTGTTGCAGACGGTGTTGACGAACGCGCCGAAACCGCCCGGGGACTGAATGCCCCCTGGCTGGCGAAGCGCCTTCATGACGCGAAAAAACGTCTCCTGCCGCGCGTCCTCGACCTGCGCTGGCGAACGCAGGCGCGATCGCAGCTTGATCGACAGCAGATCCCCGAAATAGCGCGTAAAGTGGCGCTCGGTCTCCGGGTCTCCCGACGTAAGCCGATCGAGGTACGCACGGTCGAACTCAAATCGCCCTTCGCGTGACACGCGAGCAAATCGTACGCTTGCCGTCTTCCGACGCGCAAGGCTGACCGCTCTGACACCGCGGCCGTAGAGGTCACTCATCGCTCTACGCGCACGCCATCCGTGCGCTGGCCTCCTCGCCACACGTCGCCCATCATGCGGAACGGACGGAACGAGACGTGGCACTCGTAGGTCCGCAGAAAGCTGAGAAATCGCTTGTAATCGCGCGGATCCATGTTGAAGGCCCTGACCAGCATCTTGTAGTTGCCGCGCGTGTGAGCCAGACCCTCCCGCACGAGCTGCCGCACGTCTTCGCGGGTGATGTCGTGGTTCATGAACGGCTCGTGCACCTCCGACCAGAACGACACCCGATCCTTCATGAGGCGGTCGAGACGCTGCTGCAGCGCCGCCGATGACGCGGCAAGCGTGGATGAGGCCGGCGCGGTTGATACCGCGGACGAGGCGATCAGGGCGGTGTCCAATCGCGGGGCACTCTGGCTGACGCGAGCCAGGTCCGAGGGGAGTGACGTCGTCTCGATACGGCCCGATCGAGAGCCGACAACCAGGCGCTCGGCCACGTTCTTCAGCTCGCGCACGTTGCCCGGCCAGTCGTAGCTGGCGAGACGCTCCATGGCGTCGACGGCGACCTCGGGCTGCGGAAGGCGATGCGCAGTCGAGAACATCGACAGGAAGTGCTTCAACAGCACCGGAATGTCGCCGCGGCGGTCGCGCAGAGGCGGCACCTCGATGTGCACGACGTTCAGCCGGTAATACAGGTCCTCACGGAACGTCCGCTCCTTCACACACTCGGCCAGGTTCCGATGGGTCGCTGCGATCACGCGCACGTCGAGCGGCGGCAGCGCACGTTCCGAGCCCACCCGCTGAATCTCGCCGGTCTCCAGGAAGCGCAGCAGCATCGCCTGCATTCGCAGGCTCATCTCGCCCACCTCATCCAGGAAAATGGTGCCGCCGTGTGCGGCCTCGAGCCACCCCTTCTTGTCGCGATAGGCACCCGTGAAGCTGCCGCGCACATGGCCGAACAACTCCGATTCGAGCAGCGAGTCGGGCAGACCCGCGCAGTTGATCGCCACGAACTTGCTGGCTCGCCGGACGCCGTCCTCGTGAATCAGGCGCGCCACCAGCTCTTTGCCAACCCCGCTCTCGCCGGTGATGAGCACCTTGGCGCTGCACGCCGCGGCGACGTTGATTTCACGCTCGATGGCGCGCATCGCAGCACTGGTTCCCAGCATGACGGTCGACTTGTCCAACATCTCCGTAACCTCCGCTAACGCCGTTGTTCGTCGGCTTAGTGCATCGACTGCCGGATCCGTTTCAGGTGGGATTTTCCCGATGTTTCTTGGGTGTTGGGTCCGGCAACATTTGAGATAACGGAATGAGCTGTCAGAACGAACGCGAGAATTTACACGACCGAGTCAGCAACGAAATCCCGGCGCACGACACTACGGGAATGGACAAGGACGTGAACCGCACAGACAGATTGTTCTTGAACGAAGGCACAATGCCCGATACCGAACGCCGCATTGAGCGTTCCCTAAAGAATGAGCATCGCGTCGCCGTAGCTGTAGAACCGATACCGCCGCCGCACGGCATCTCGATAGACGGCGAGGATCTCCTCGCGGCCCGCAAACGCCGCCGTGAGGATCAGCAGCGACGACTTCGGCAGATGGAAGTTGGTGACCAGGCCGGACACGAGCTCGAAGCGATGACCGGGGCGAATGAACAGGCGCGTCTCACCATCTCCCGCCCGCACGATTCCCTCGTCCGGGTGTAGTGATTCGAGCGCGCGCGTCGTTGTCGTGCCGACGGCGATGATGCGGCGTCGATCGCGCAGCGCCCTGGTCAGGGCATCAGCGGCGTCGCGGCTCACCGAGTAGCGCTCGGGATCGACTTCATGGTCCTCGACGTGCTCCACTCGCACCGGCTTGAACGTCCCGTATCCCACGTGCAAGGTGATCGTGGTCCGCTCGATGCCGAGTGACTGGAGCTCCTCGAGCAGTGGCTGCGTGAAATGCAGGCCAGCCGTCGGCGCCGCCACCGATCCGGACGCGTCGCGCATATATCGTCTGATACCTGTCCCGATCGGACGCGTCATCGTCGCGTTTGATGTACGGCGGAAGCGGGACGTGTCCGATTCGTTCGATGAGGTCCGCCACGGATTCGCCGGACGGCGATTCGAGCCGAATCGAGCGGCGGCCGAAGAAGTGCCGCTCGAGCACTTCGCCAACCAGATACACGCCGTTCCGTTCGAAGCGGACCTGCGCACCGGGCTTGAGCTTCTGTCCCGGATGCATCAACGCGTCCCACTCCTCGGCGTTGCCACCACGCGCCTCGGAACGCCCATCTCCCAACGCGCCAACTCCCAATCGCCGAATCAGGAGACATTCGACCGCGCCGCCGCTCGGCACACGATGACCGAGCAATCGCGCCGGGAAGACCCGCGTGTCGTTGACGACGAGCAGGTCGCCCCGAGACAGATACGCCGGCAATCGATCGAAGGTGGTGTGCTGCGATTGCCCCGTCGCGCGATCGAACACGACCAGCCGCGAGCCGCCGCGCTCGGCAGGTGGATGTTGCGCGATCAGCTCCTCGGGAAGCTCGAAGTCGAAGTCGCTGAGGTTCACGATCCGAAGAAGCGTCCGAGGTCGGTGCGGCCGCGCTTGGCGAGAAGCCCCTTCCAGAGATCGCCGACCTTGTCGATTCGCCGGCGCACGTTGTCCAGTCTGAAGTCCTCGATACGCGCGCCTCTTCTCGACCTCTTTCCACGTCAGCGGCACGGAGACGGTGGCGAGCGGCTTCGGCCTTACCGAGTAGATGCTCGCCAGCGTTTGTCCCCACGCGTTCTGCTTGTAGTCCACCAGCACGCGATTACGTGGACGACGAGCGACGCGATAGTCGAGCGTCATCAACTTCGGATTCCTCGACGCCAGCTCCGTGGCGAGCGTCTTGGCGAATGTCAGCACCGTGTCCTGCGTTGGGTCGCGCACGATCGGCACGTAGACGTGCAACCCGCGCGACCCGGTGGTCTTGACGTAGGGCTTCATGCCCAGCGACTCGAGCGCGTCGCGGACGATCAGGCCGCACTCGCGGACGAGCTCGAAGGATGTCCCCTCACTGGGATCCAGATCGAAATGTACGTAGTCGGGCCGATTGTAATCGTCGCAGCGTGCGTACCATTGGTTGAGATCGATGCATCCAAGATTGATCACCCACAGCAGCGACGGCAGATCATCGATGACCGGGAAGTTCACAACCTTGTCGCCGTTGTGGGAGATCGCACAGGTCCGAATCCACACCGGACGCGGGGTCGGAGCTTCCTTCATGAAAAACTGGCTTCCCGCCGCACCATTCGGATAGCGCCGCATCACCATCGCGCGATCGCGGATGTGCGGCAGCAGCACGTCGGCGACGTCGGCGTAGGTACTGAATCAGATTCCCCTTGGTGATGTTCCGCTCCGGCCAGAACATCTTGCGGAGGTTCGTCAGACGGACTTCGCGGTCCTGAACCTTCAGGATGACGTTGTCGGTCGTGGTGGGGATGACAACCCGTGCCGCGGTCATCGACTCAGGAGGCTCGCGACAACACTGATCAACCACCCAGCCAGGAGAAACGGAACCGCCGCAATCACCATCAACAGCACGATCAGGGCCGTGACGAACAGCCAGTCACCCGCAGACGGATCGACGTTGCTCATAGGCGTGACGCTCGAGCAGTGCGATGTTGCGGTCGTTGGCCTTCCAGGCAAAGTCGAAGAAATCTCCGACCACCGGCAGCAGCCCGACGAGCGCGTCAATCGCCACGTTGAAAATCATCCGGAGCTGGACAACGCGCGGGATGCCGAGATCGCGGCTTTGCCAGAGCAGCGCCATCGCGAAGAGCGGCGACGTCAGATCGCCGAGGCCAGGCACCAGACCCAGGATCGGGTCGAGTCCGATGCGGTATTCAGTACCTGGAACGACGAAGGCCGAGTCGAGCAGACGAGAGATGTGCCGCAACGCCTTGAGGCGCTGCTCCTGTGCCGCCGTCAGCGCACGGAGACGCGTTGTTGAGTCAACTCCCAACGCCCAACTCCCAACGCCACACCACGCCCAACGCCCAACGCCCAATCACGCCCGATCCCACGGCAATACGTTATCCGACGTTGGGAGTTGGGCGTTGGCAGTTGGGAATTTACTTAAGCCCCCATTTGATCAGCAGCGCGCCAACGGTGAAGCCGGCGCCGACCGACACCATCAGCAGCGTGTCGCCACGCTTGAGCCGGTTGCTGTCCACGGCGTCGCTGAGCGCGAGGGGAATCGTCGCGGCGGTCGTGTTGCCGAATTTCTCGATGTTGATGACGACCTTCTCTTCGGGCACGCCGAGCTTCTCGGCCGCCGACAGGATGATGCGCCGGTTCGCCTGATGAGAGACCATCAAATCGATGCAGCCAGCGGTGAGATTGTTGCGCGTGAGAATGCGTTGACACGCCTCCTCGGTGTTGCGCACAGCAAACTTGAACACCGTTCCGCCGTCCTGCTTCACGTAGTGCAGGCGCTGCTGAACGGTCTCGAGCGACGCTGGCATACGGCTGCCGCCGGCCGGCATGCAGAGCGCGTCGCCGCCGCTGCCGTCAACGTAATTCTCGAAATCGATGATGCCGATCTCGGGATCGTCGCTGGCTTCGACGACCGCCGCACCGGCACCGTCACCAAAGATCACGCACGTCGTCCGATCGGTGTAGTCGATGATGCTCGACATGACGTCGGCGCCAATGACCAGCGCGTGCTTGCTGGCACCGGTCGACACCATCTGCGCCGCCGTGGTCAGCGCGTAGGTGAATCCCGAACAGGCCGCAAAGAGGTCGTAGCCCCAGGCCCGCGAGGCGCCAATCTTGTGCTGCACCAGGCACGCCGTGCTCGGAAACAGCATGTCGGGCGTCGTCGTGCCGACGACGATGAAGTCGATGTCGTCGGGTGTGAGCCCAGCGCGTGCAATGGCTTTCTTTGCAGCTTCAGTCGCCAGATCGGACGTGGCCACGCCCGGCTCCACGATGTGCCGCTCACGAATGCCGGTGCGCTGGAGAATCCACTCGTCGCTCGTCTCGACCATCTTCTCCAGGTCGGCGTTGGTGAGGACTTTCGGCGGCACGTAGGTGGCGAGACTGGAGATGCGCGCACGGCACATCGTGCGCGGCGAAGCGTTTACCACAGGCGAGAATCCCTTCCGGGGGCAGTGAGCCCGAAATACTCGTAGGCACGCGACGTAGCGACGCGGCCACGCGGCGTGCGATCGAGAAAACCGGCCTGAATCAGGAACGGTTCGTAGATGTCTTCTATCGCGTCCTTCTCTTCGTTGATCGCCGCGGCAATGCTGTTGACGCCCACCGGGCCGCCGCTGAACTTGTCGATGATCGTCCGCAGCAGCTTGCGATCGACCTCGTCGAAGCCATGGTCGTCCACTTCGAGCATCTCCATCGCGGCGCGCGCGACATCGCCACTGATGCGTCCATCGGCCCGCACCTGCGCGTAGTCGCGGACCCGGCGCAGCAGGCGGTTGGCGATGCGCGGCGTTCCGCGTGAGCGCCGCGCGATCTCGATCGCCGCATCGGGCAGCACCGTGACGCCGAGAATGCGCGCCGAGCGGCGGACGATCTCCTCGACGTCGGTCTCGTTGTAGAAGTCGAGGCGATGCACGATCCCGAAGCGCGCACGCAGCGGCGCGGTCAGCAGGCCAGCGCGGGTCGTGGCGCCGATCAGCGTGAATTTCTGCAGCGGCACCTTGACCGAGCGGGCGCTGGGTCCCTGCCCGATGACGATGTCGAGCTCGTAGTCCTCCATCGCCGGATAGAGGATCTCTTCGATCGCCGGCGCCATCCGGTGGATCTCGTCGATGAACAGAACCGCGTGCTCCTGGACATCGGTGAGCATGCCTGCGAGATCACCGGGACGCTCGATGACCGGACCTGCCGTTGCCCGGATTGGGACGCCCATCTCGTTGGCGATGACGTAGGCCAGCGTCGTCTTGCCGAGACCAGGTGGACCATAGAGCAGGACGTGATCCAGAGCTTCGCGGCGTCCGCGCGCCGCCGCAATGGCCACGTGCAGGTTGTCCCTCAGCCGGTCCTGCCCGATGTATTCGGCGAGAGAACGCGGACGCAGCCCGGCTTCGTACTGAGCGTCATCGTCCGACGGACGCGAGGTGACGAACCGATCGGTCACCGGCCCGCTTCCTTCTCGAGCAGCGCGCACAGCGCGTGGCCAAGGACCATGTGCATCTCCTGCACTCGAGCCGTGCTCGTCGACGGCACGAAGATGCGGTGGTCGACCAGCTCGGCGAGCCGGCCGCCACCCTCTCCCGCAAACCCGACGGTCACGGCGCCCGCTGCGCGCGCCGCCACGACTCCGCGAATCACGTTCTCGCTGGTGCCTGAGGTCGAGATGCCGATCGCGACGTCACCGGCGCGGCACAGCGCCTCGATCTGACGCGAACAGATCGTCGAAGCCGAAGTCGTTGCCGATCGCCGTGAGCGCCGAGGTGTCGGTCGTCAACGCGATCGCCGCCATCGGCCGCCGATGACCGCTCTCGCGGTTGTATCGCACCACGAGTTCGGTCGCGATGTGCTGTGCGGCTGCGGCCGCGCCGCCATTCCCGAAGATCAGCAGCTTGTGGCCCGAGCGCAGCGCCTGGCCGCACGCAGCCACGAGCCCGGGAACTCGGCCGCCATCGATTCGCGCGTACGCGCGGCGACAGCCGTGTGCTCGGCGATCTCGGCCTCGAGGTACTCTGCGGCGTTCACGCTCGTCGTCATGTCGCTGCGCACCCGATCACCGCATCAGCTCGCGAAGCGCCGCGCGCACGGCGTGCTCGAGAGTAGCGTTCGGGTTGGCATTCACGGTCGCGTCGATAGCCTTCTCGGCCTGTTGCCGATGATAGCCGAGGTTGAGAAGCGCCGAGAGCAGGTCGGTTCGCAGCTGGTCCGCCGGCGACGCGGCCGCCTGAGCGCCGGCCGCAGCGGGTACCGCAATCTGCGTCAGGCGATCCTTGAGCTCGAGGACGATTCGTTCAGCGGTTTTCTTGCCGATGCCAGGCATGGTCGTGAGACGGGCGACATCAGCGCGCTGAACGGCGGCCACCAGATCGCGCGTCTCCATGCCTGACAACACGACGATGGCCAGCTTCGGACCGATGCCGCTGATGGCGATCAGCCGCTCGAAGAGCTGCCGCTCGAGCTCGGTGAGAAATCCATACAACTGCAGCGCATCTTCACGAACGTGCGTGTACACGCGCAGCGAGACCTCGGCGCCTTCGTCGCCGACGTTGTAGAACGTGGAGAGCGGCACGTGCACTTGATAGCCAACACCACCGACATCGACGGTGACCGTGTTCGGTTGCTTATCGTGAACGAGACCTCGGAGGAACGAAATCATCCGTGCGCGGGAGGACGGTACTGCCTCCACGACCGGGGAAGGCGAGTCTTCTCGAGACGGGTCTGACTCGCTGCGACGGATACCTTGAAGGCGCCGGAATGCAGATGACAGATCGCCACGGCCAGTGCATCCGACGCGTCGAACGGCGTCGGCGGCTGCGCCAGCCCGAGCAGCAGCTTGACCATCTGCTGCACCTGACGCTTCTCCGCGCGGCCATAGCCGACGACGGCGCGCTTCACTTCCGCTGGTGTGTACTCGACGATCGTGCAGCCCGCCTCCACAGCCGCGAGCAGCGCGACACCGCGCGCGTGTCCGAGCTTCAGCGCACTGCGCGCGTTGACGGCATGAAAGACACTTTCGACCGCGACGCAGTCGGGCCGAGTCTTCGCGAACAGCGCAACCAGCTCGCGGTGAATGCGGGCGAGACGGTCGGGGAACGCGTCTCCGGTGGCGGCGGTGATGGCGCCGCAGGTCACGAGGCGATGACGGCGTCCGTCCGTCTCCACGCAGCCGTAGCCGGTGCGCTCGGAGCCGGGATCGATGCCGACAATTCTCACGCCAGGGAAGCCTCGATCTCCTTCTCTTCGATGTCGAAGTTGGCCCACACGTGCTGCACGTCGTCGTGGTCGTCGAGGGCTTCCATTAACTTCAGCATGACCGACGCATCCTTACCCGTCAGCTTCACGTAGTTCTGCGGGATCATCGCCACTTCAGCGCTGGCCGGCTCGACACCGAGCGCTTTCACCGCATCCCGCACGCTTTCAAAGCTTTCAGGTGCGCACACGATCTCCCAGACTCCACCGTCGTCACTCATATCGTCGGCGCCGGCTTCAAGCGCCACGTCGAGCAGTTTCTCCTCGTCGGCCTTCTCTTTTTCGACCAGAACCTGGCCCTTGCGATGGAACATCCACGCGACGCTGTTCTCCGCCGCCAGATTGCCGTTGTATTTCCCGAGCATGTGGCGAATCTCGCCGACGGTGCGGTTCTTGTTGTCGGTCAGTGACTGAATCAGGAGCGCCACGCCGCCGGGACCATAACCCTCGTAGGTGATCTCTTCGTACGAGACGCCAGGCTCCTCGCCCGTGCCACGTCGGATGGCGCGCTCGATGTTCTCGCGGGGCATGTTGTTCGCCTTGGCTTCGGCGATGATGGTCCGCAGGCGAGGGTTCATGTCAGGGTCGCCGCCACCGCCTCGAGCAGCGACGGTCAGCTCTTTGATGAGGCGAGTGAAGATCTTGCCGCGCTTGGCATCGGCGGCACCCTTCTTGTGCTTGATTGTGTGCCACTTGGAATGGCCAGACATGGGCTAAAACTCCAGCAAATTCGGGGAAACCCGGACCGGTTATTCTACCACGCGGTTTCACTCGAGGTTTCCTGGCCAGGATCACCCAGACATCCGCTCGCGGATCCCAGGCGCGGCCCCGGTAATCGCCCAGGAGCGCCGTGATCTCAAACCCGCACTTTTCAAGACGGCGGACCATCTGCGGCACTGAGAGCGTGCGGAAGGTCAGCGCAAAGCGGTGGACGCGTTTCGTGCTGCCCCGCCGCTCGATGAACTCCTGATTGAAGATGGTCAGATGGCGGGTGGGATCCTGACGCACTGTCTCCAGGAGGGTGAGATGCGCGCCGCCGCTGCGCCCACGCCATCCCTTCAGACTTAACCGCTTCTTGTATTCCTTCCACGATGGCAGGTCGGCGACGAGCTCGATGCCGAGGGTGCCGCCCGGCTCGAGCACCCGATGCACCTCGCTCAGCGTCGCCTTCAGGTCGCGCTCACGCAGCAGCGACTGCAGGATGCCGTACGGTGCCATCACCATCGGGAAACTGGCTCCCGGAAACGGCGTGAATCTGATGTCGCCGCGGATCAGTGCGATCGTATTCGAGAGGCGCGCGCGCGTCGTGCGCGCCCGGGCACGCGCGAGCATCCGTTCGGATCGATCGATGCCGACGAGACGTACGCCGGCGCGGCCAAGCGGCAGCGACACACGACCAGTGCCGCAACCCAGCTCGAGGACCGGACCACCGGCCTGCAGCGCCAGATTTCGCCAGAAGGGCACGTCCCGCCGGCCCAGCGTGCGCGCGTTCTCCCAGTCATAAAACGGCGCGTAGTCGTCCCAGCCCTCATGACCTTCCATCACGCCTTCTGGCCGACGGTGGCGAACAGCATCGTGTTCTGAATCTCAACGAAAGGGGACCCCGCCGCATTCGCTTCGCGCTCGTACGCCGTGAGCACATCGAGATATTCGCGGCCGAGCCACGCCGCGGCGTCAGATTTGGCGGTTCGGAGCGCGCTCTCGACCGCAGCACGCCGCGCCTGCCACACCGGCTGCGGCGGCGGACCGAGAATCGTCTGCGATACGGGAAACAGCCGTACCGAAAGCGGCTCGATGGCGTGGCGCATGAACAGTTCCGGAAGATTCGGACCGATGGCCGAACGTTCGCCTCGCAGGCCGTCCAGGGCGATGAAGAACTCCGCCGACAACTCGAAGGCGCGTCGTCCCATTGGAGTCGAGCTGAAGCCGTAGCGTGCGGTGTTGTCAGGCTCGACGGCAACCACCCGTCCCCTGGGTGCCGTCACGCGAGCGAATTCGGCGACCGCTGCGTCCACCTGGGGGATGTGCTGCAGGACCGCGACGCTGTAGATCGAATCGAACGCGCCGTTCGTGAAGGGCAACCGGCACGCATCGGCCGCGGCAAATCCCACACGCTGGTTGTGCGACAGCGTTTCCTGCCGGGCTGCCGCGACCTTCGACGGCACGAGGTCCACTCCAAACAGCCGCAACTGCGAAATGTGCAGCCGGCCGATCGCGACTTCAGCGAGCCCCTCGCCGCAGCCAACGTCGAGAATCCGATTGCCGGGGCGTGGCGCAAGCGTCTCCGCGAGAAATTCGGTGAACACGTCGTCCCACCAGGCTTCACGGAGGTGCTTGAGCGTGGCGGATTGCAGCGAATCGATTGCGGCGGTCATGCGTGGTTCAGTCGGAAACGGCGAGCTCACCCGGGACAATCGGGCGAGTGCGCGGCAGCATCCCGAGCCGCGACATGTGGCCGACGACAGCGAGGATGCCAACGAAGACCAGGAGCTTGATGCTGTCGCCCGTGCGAGTCTGCGGCAGCGTCTTCCACATCAACCAGAGAATCGGCTGTGCGATCGTGACGGCCCAAACCGACCCGTAGAAATAGCGGCGCTCGTGCCCTTCTCCCTTGGTCGATGCCTTGACGCGCGGCAAGTAGCCGAGCGCGCCGAGCAGCCACATCGTCCCGGCGATCGGAAAATACGCGACGTCGTACATCTGTTTCAATCGCCACTCGCCAGTCACCACGGCGTAGGCCAGGCCAGCGGTGTTCAGGACCGCGAACGCAATCACCTCGCCCCAGGCGGTCGTGTAGCAGACGCGGCGATAGAGAGGGTTCGGGCGGTCTTCGGTGAAGCGAATGATGTACGGCCGGGGCTCGCAGCCCGGCAGGCTGCCGCGCAGGCCTGCGATCGCGGTGCCGATCAGCACCGACTGCGAGCCACGTCAGCAGCCGCGAGTCGAAGCCGCGCTCGAAGAGATCGAAGGTGAGCGGTCCCGGGGCGATGAAGAACACGAAGATCCAGATCGGCCAATGGTTGAACCGGTAATACAGCTTGTTCCGGTAGCGAATCTTCCGATCGACGTCGCGTTCGATGTACAGGGAGTCGGTGGCAATCTGTGGTTCCGTAGACATCAGCAGTCGGAATCTTATCAGCGGGCGGCCCGGCCCTCGTCCATGATCAGCACGCGGTGCGCGCACGCGCGAGCGAACTCCTCGTCGTGCGTCGCGACGACGAGCGTGCGCCCCTCGGAGGCGAGCTGCCGCAGCGTGGCCGCCAGCTCGCCGCGGCGCGCCGGATCGAGCGATGCCGTCGGTTCGTCCATCAGCAGCAGCGGTGGGCCGACGGCCAGCGCGCGAGCAATCGCCACACGCTGAGCCTCGCCGCCGGACAGCTCGCGCGGCACCGCATCCGCTCTGTCGCCGACACCCAGGTGTTCGAGCAGCGCGCGGGCTGTGCGCTCGGCCTCCGGCTGCGGCTGACGCTGCACATGCACCAGTGCCAGCCAGACGTTATGCAGCGCGGTGAGATGCTCGAACAGATGGTGGAACTGAAAGACCATGCCGACGCGCCGGTGCAGCTCTCGCAGCGCGTCGCCGCGCGGCAGGGGTCCGGTGGACAGCTGCAGGCCATCGACGTTCACGGTTCCTGCGGCAATCGGATCGAGGCCCGCCACCGCGCGCAGCACGCTGGTTTTGCCGGCACCGGACGCCCCCATCACCGCGAGGATCTCGCCGCGGCCGACGTCCAGCGAGACACCCCGCACGACGTGCCTTGCGCCGCGCCGCACTTCGAGATCGCGGATGGCGAGCACGCTCACGTTCGCCGCCATCTCCGCTCCAGCCGCCGCGCCAGGTGCGAGACCGGCAGCGACAGCACCAGATACAACGCCGCGCACAGCAGTCCGGGCACGAACCAAGTGCCGATATTCGACGCGAAGATCGTCGTCTGTTTGGTGAGCTCGACGACGGTGATGAGTGAGACGAGTGAGCTGTCCTTGAGAAGCGCGACGAAGTCATTGGTCATCGGCGCCAGCGCCAGGCGAAGCGCCTGAGGACCGCGAATGAGCATCAACGTCTGCCGATCGCTGAACCCCAGCGTGCGCGCCGCATCGAGCTGCCCGCGCGGAACCGATTCAAGCGCGCTGCGGTAGATCTCGCTCTCATAGGCGCCGTAGTTCAGACCCAGACCGATGAGCGCCGCCAGGAACGCTGGCAACTGCACGACGGTCGCCAGTCCGTAGTAGATCACGAACAGCTGCAGCAGGAGCGGCGTCCCTCGAATCAACTCGACCCAGCCGGTCAGCATGGCCCTCACCGGCCCCGGCCCATACACGCGTCCGCTCGCAATCAACACGCCGACGACGACTGCCAGCGCCATCGACAGGACCGACAGCACGAGTGTGATGACAGTGGCCGTCAGCAGCGACGGCAGGTATCGCCACGTCGCGTCCCACACCGACAGTTCGGCCGCGGCGCTCTCCATCTGCGGTGCCGATCCCGATTCGTCTGCGGTCACACGCGCATAGAGATTCCGCTGGTCGTCGTTCCACATCTTCCACCGCCGGAAGATCGCCTCGAGCCGGCCGTCGCGCATCCCCTGCTTGAGGATGGCGTCGATCTGATTGCGAAGCCCGGTATTCTCCGGCGCGAGGATCCCGACGTAGTAACCGACTCCGGCACTGGCCGGCTGGTTGGTCAGCCCGGGATGACGACGAACGCCACGCTCGGCAAGCACTTCGTCGAGCAACACCGCATCCACCCGTCCGACCGCGAGGTCCGTATACGGGTGCACATCGTCTTCGTAGGGCACGACGACGAGACCGTGTTCCTTTTCGGCGGCTGTCAACAGATCGAACGCCAGCGTCGAGGCGAGCGTCGCGACGCGGCGGCCGCGCAGATCCGCGAGCGTGCGATAGCGCGGCGCATCCGCCGCGCGCACGGTGAGAATCTCTTGAAAGCGGTAATACGGCACCGTGACCGCGAGACGCGTGCGTCGCGCGAAGCTGTCTTCGATGCCGCTCAGCCCGATGTCGAAGTCGCCGCGTGCGACCGATGCGTCGATGGTCGTGAAGCCGGTCTGGATGAATCGCGGTGTGCGGCCGAGACCTGCCGCCAGCATCTGCGCGATGTCCACCTCGAAGCCGACAACGCGCGAGGGATCGACAGGGTCAGCCTCGACAAATGGCGCGCCGCCTTCGGCGTCGCCGCCCCAGCGCAGCTCAGGGGTCTGCGCCGCCGCAGTCGCGGCGACCAGCACCGCAACAGACACACCGATCGTCACGACGATTCGCGATCGCCACTGGTGAGCCATCACATTCGGAAGAAAAGCAATTGTGCCAGAGTAGGCGGGACTAGCCATCCTGACCCTTGCGGCGGCGTTCGAGCTCGTCAAGGGTCCGCGGCCAATCCTCACGCAGCAAACGCGATAGCGACCGGTCGGCGAGCAAGCGGCCGCCGGTCTGGCAGTTCACGCAGTAGTTCGCTTCGTTCGCGGCGTAGACGATGCGCTGGACGGGAGAACCGCAGACGGGACACGGTTTGCCGAAGCGGCCGTGCACGGCCATACCCTCACGGAACGCGGTGACCTTCTCCGGGAAGTTCTCACCGGTCTCCTCCTGCAGCCGCTTGCGTCCAGGTGGTCAGCGTCGCCCGTGTGGCCTCAAACAGCCGACGAGTCTCTTCGTCGGTAAGAGTCGACGTCTGCTTGAAGGGCGAGAGCCGTGCCGCGTGCAGAATCTCATCCGAGTAGGCGTTGCCGATCCCGCTGAACAGATGCGGATCCGTGAGCGCGCGCTTCAACGTGTGATTCTCTTCGGTGAGCGCTTCGGCGAACGAGGGCAGGCTCGCCTCGAGGACTTCGAGGCCGCCAGGGTTGTGACGCGCGAGCGCATCACGGCCCTGCACGACAGTCAACGATGCCCGTCGCTGCGTACCCGCCTCGGTCATCACCAGCGTGCCGTGCGCGAAATCCATGGCCAGCAATCCGACTTTGCCGGGCACCGGCGCACCCGCCGCCTTCCAGCGAAAGCGGCCGGCGATCATCAGATGAAAGACGAGGAACAGCTCGCCCTCAGCCTCGAACACGATCCGCTTGCCCAGACGATGGAGGTCCACGATCGTGCGCCCGTCAACCGCGGTCAGCGGCGGATCGACCGAGCGCAGGAGAAAGGGCGAGACCAGGCGAACGCGCTGCAACTGATGCCCGACCACGCGGGGACGAAGTGCGTGGAGGTAAAGCAGGATGTCGGGCAGTTCAGGCATTTCTCCGCTAATCTTACGTTCGGCGTCGAGGCCGGCCTATGCGCAAGCTCCTGCTCTATCTGGTGATTGCAGTCGTCGTGGTGGCGGTTTCTGCCACGGCCTTCGTGTACTGGTTTTTCTCCGGCGACGGACTCCGTCGTGCGATCGAGCAGCAGGCCACGGCGTGGCTCGGTCAACCGGTAAGGATCGGCCGCGCCCGCGCCGCGATACTGCCGCGTACGGCGATTTTTCTCAGCGACGTACGCATCGGCGAGCCGGCCCGCGTGACGCTCGCGGACGTGAACGTCTCGACGGACTTTCGTGAACTGCTGTCACGCCGCATCCAGGATGCCGCGATCACGATCGCCAACAGCCGCATCGAGATGCCACTGCCGTTCACGATTCCCGCCAGCGGCGACGAAGGGACGCCTGTAGACACGTCAGGCAGCGCATCGAACCGCGCGGTCGAGATCGTCTCAATTCAGACGATCGCTCTCGATGACATCGTCGTCGTCAGTCGCGGCAAGGATGTGCGCGTCTCGGCGGAGTCCTCACTCGACGGGAATCGTTTGACGATTCGCCGCTTTGCGGCACGCTCCGGCACCACGACGCTCGATGCTGAAGGTGAGGTCGATCTTGCACCCAGCGTCGAGGCGCGAGTCAGAGCGAAGGCGAACAGGCTGGATGTCGATGAACTGCTCGCCCTCGCCGACGCGTTTACGCCACCGCCGCAGCCGAGCAGCCGCACCGCCACGACACCACCGGCGCCAATGAAGATCGCGGCTCGAGTGAGCTCCGAAACGGCAACCGCCGGAGGTATCGAGGTACGCCAGTTTGCCACCGACCTCGAAGTGAACGGCGATCGCGTCGTGCTGTCGCCGCTGACCTTTCAGCTATTCGGTGGGCGCTATCAGGGCGCCGTCACAGCGCAGCTCGGAAAGGCGCTCTCGCTCAGCATCACGTCACGACTTCAGGATCTCAACGTGGCGCAACTGGCGGCGTTTGGCGGGGCGCCTGACACGATCAGTGGCACGCTCACCGCGGCGGAGACCCTCAGCGGCTCAGGCCCGGATGTCGCCGGGGTGCTGAAGTCATTGCGCGGCACGGGGACCGCGACGATCACCAACGGCGCGATTCGCCGATTGAACCTCGTTCGCACGGTCGTGCTGTTCTTCGGACGACCTGCGCCCGACACCGCCGAGGGCACCGACCAGTTCCAACGGATCGATGCCGGCTTCTCGCTCGCCAACCAGATCCTCCGCGCCGAACCCTTCGCCATGCGCTCACGCGACGTGGACATCGTCGGCTCTGTCACGCTGAACCTGGACACGCAGGCGCTGGACGGGGCGCTGGATCTGTCGCTGTCGGAGGAACTGTCGAAGCAGGCTGGAACCGATCTCATCCGGTTCACGCGCGAGGGTAATCGCGTGGTGTTGCCGGCACGAATCGGCGGCACGATGGCGGCGCCTCGCTTGACTATCGACGCCGCCGCCGCGGCCAAACGCGGACTCCGCAACGAGGTCGAGCGGCGCCTCAAAGGACTTCTCGAGCAATTCGGCCGCTGAAACCCGCCGGGTGGGGTTCTTCGTATCGATCTAGCGGGGGACAATGTCATGACCTGCGCCCGGTGCTTCAAAGCGCTCGAGGACGGCTCCTCGTATTGCCGCTTCTGCGGCGCCGCCGCCGGCGCGGCGCCACGTGTCCACCGCATTGCCCGCATCCCTGAGGAAGGCCAGGTCGGCGGCGTGTGTGCTGGCCTCGCTGCCTACGTCGATGCGGACGTCACCCTCATCCGGCTGGCGTGGGTCATTCTGTCAATCGTCCCCGGACTGCTGCTTGGCGGCGTTCTCGTGTACGCATTCTGCTGGATGCTGCTGCCTGCTGCCAGGCCGGAAGAACGGCATGTCTATCGCGGGCCACGACTCACGCGAGCGGTCGCCGATCGTCAGATCGCCGGCGTGTGCGGCGGCCTGGCCGAGTATCTCGGTATCGACGCCAGCGTTGTGCGCATCGTCAGTGCGGTGCTGGCGATCTATCCGGGCGCGATCATCGGGGGTGTGATCGCTTATCTGATCGGATGGATGGTTATACCGGCGAGCCAGGAGCCTGTGGCTGCCGGACGCACTCCGCGAAACGCCGAATCCCTTCCGTGAATGGCGTTCGCGCAGGATGGCGCTAGCTGCCGACGCCGACGCTCGAGCGGAGCGCGAGCGCGACCTCGCCAATCTGGGCGCTGGTGAGCTCGGGAAACATTGGCAGCGACAGCACTTCGCGGCTGGCCTGCTCGCACACCGGAAAGTCGCCGGCCGAATAGCCAAGATCGCGATAGGCGGGCTGCAGGTGTACGGGAATCGGATAGTGCACGCCGGTCTGCACGCCAGCGTCATTCAACCGGTCGCGCCAGGCGTCGCGCTGCTGGAGACGCACGACGTACAGGTGATACACGTGCCGCACGTCGCGCCGTTCGCGTGGCAGCGTGACGGACGTCTCGGCAAGACGCCGCCCATACTCCACTGCATTGCGCCGCCGCGCTTCAGTCCATGCGTCGAGGTGGCGAAGCTTCACGCCGAGAACCGCGCCCTGGACGCCGTCCATGCGGTAGTTGAAGGCGCGGTACTTGTGCTCGTAGCGCGTCTCCTCACCCCAAGCACGCAGCAGCCGAATCTTCTTCGCGAAATCCGGATCGCTCGTCACGACCGCGCCGCCTTCGCCGTAGGCGCCGAGATTCTTGCCGGGATAAAAACTGAAACAACCAAGATGTCCGATCGATCCACAGCGCTGGCCTTTGTACTCGGAGCCGTGGGCCTGACAGGCGTCCTCGATCACCACCAGGTTGTGCTTGCGCGCGACGGCCATGATCGGGTCCATATCCGCAGGCTGCCCGAACAGGTGCACAGGGATGATGGCCTTCGTGCGCGGTGTGATCGCCGCCTCGAGTTTCGCCGGATCCATCGTCAGGAACTCGGGCTCGACATCGACGAGCACTGGCTTCGCACCCGCGTACTCGATCGCCGCGACCGTTGCGACGAACGTGAACGGCACGGTGATCACCTCGTCGCCAGGTCCAACACCCGCTGCGAGCAGCGAGAGGTGCAGCGCGCTCGTGCCGCTGTTGACGCCGATCGCTTCGGAGGTATGACAGAACGCGGCGAAGTCGCGCTCGAAGGCCGCGACGGCCGGACCCAGAATGAACTGCGCGTTCTCGAAGACCTTGGCAACCGCAGCGTCGATCTCGGGCTTCAGCGCGCGGTACTGCGCCGGCAAATCTACAAAAGGAATCATGCGCCGACCGTGCTCCCTACGCCGACGAGACGGCCTTTGGCCGCCATCGATTCACTCGCCGCCTCGAGCAGTCTGACGACGCGAAGTCCGGCCTCGCCATCGGTGGTGGGCCGGCTGCTCTGACCGATGCAGTCGACGAAGTGCGCGGCCTCCACGCTGAGCGCTTCGGTAACGGCCAACTGCGGCGCCCACATGTCGCCGGTGCGGTATCCAATCAACATTTGATAGACGTTTTCCGGGCTTGGATTGACCGAGATGCCACGGTCGTAGACCTTGATCTTCTCGCTGCCCTCGAGGTCGTCGAACATTACCATGCGCCGACTGCCACCGAGTAGCGTGCGCCGCACCTTGACCGGCGACATCCAGTTCACGTGGACGTGTGCGATCAAGCTGCCCTCGAAGAACATCGTCATGTAGGCGATGTTCTCGGGACGGCCCTGCAGATGCGCGAGCCCCGTACACGACACCGAGAGCGGACGCTGGCGCAGCACGTAGTCCATGATGGCGAGATCGTGGACGGCGAGATCCCAGAGGACGTTGACGTCTTTCTGGAACAGACCGAGGTTGATGCGGACGGAATCGTAATAGTAAATCTCGCCGAGCTCACCGGTCTCGGAGAGCTCTCTCATCTTGCGAACCGCGCCAGTGTAGACAAAGGTGTGGCCGACCATCAGCACCAGGTTGCGCGCCTGCGCCTCGTCGATCAGACGGCTGGCTTCATCGCTACTCGCCGTGATCGGCTTCTCCACCAGCACGTGCTTGCCGGCGCGCAGCGACGCCAGCGCCAGGTCGAAGTGCGTCTCCACGGGCGTGGCGATGACAACGGCATCCACCTGCGGATCGTTGTACAACTCCGCGGCGACAGTCGTGGTCCTGATGCCTGGATAGCGCCGCTCCGCCTGCGCGAGACGCTCCTGCCGCGGATCGCAGACCATCCGCACCACGGCGTCCTTGCAGTCGGCGAAATTGCGAACGAGGTTCGGACCCCAGTAGCCGTACCCGATCACACCGATCCGTATCACTGACGGCCTCATCCCCGTCGGCTCCGCGCGAGCACGCGCGCCGGCACGCCCGCGACCGTCGTTCCCGGCGCGACATCCTTTGTGACGACGGCGCCCGCCCCAATCAATGCGCCCTCGCCGATCGTCAGCCCGCACATAATCGTGGCCCCGCTACCGATCGACGCGCCGCGTCCGACGTGCGTCGGCACGACAGTCCAGTCAGCCTCGGTCTGCGGCCGGCCGTGGATGGTCGCGCGGGGACGCGGGTCGTTGATGAAGACGACGCCGTGCCCGACGAATACATCATCCTCGATTGTGACGCCCTCGCAGACGAAGGTATGCGACGAGATCTTGCAGCGCTGACCAACGACTGCGCCTTTCTGGATTTCCACGAATGTTCCTATTTTGGTCGAGGCGCCAATTCGGCACCCGTACAGATTGACGAGGTCCTTGTGAAAGATCACAACGCTCTCGCCGAGGACGACGTCAGGAGCAATGGGCATAACTCGATTGAAACCTACAGTGGAGCTGTGTGAGCGTGTGCCACAATTCTGACCCAGCTTGCCGCTCCAGCTCAGGGATATTACATACAAATTGCCATCACGGCTGCGCGTAGCGCTCCTGATCGCGTGGGGTCTGACATGGGGGGTATTCGGAATTCCGTGGACTGGAATGACCAACCACGCTCACTGGAACGTAATTCGATGGTCGCTGATTCCACCGGCGCGATCGATCGACGATGCCATCCTGAATTTTGCGTTCTACGTGCCATTCGGAATGCTCGGCCGAAGTTTTCAACAGGCTGGTGTCATCATTGCAATCGGGTTCGCGTGCTCACTGACGACCGAACTGATACAGGTGTTTTCGCACACACGCACTCCGGCTCTTCTGGATGTCGTGGTGAACACGGCGGGAACGATTGCAGGCGTGTTACTGCAGAGTCGTTGTCGTTCGCGCTCGCTTGCTCGCGAGGACGTCGCGAGCCCGCAGTAGAAGCGAACGCTTGCAGCTCTCGGTGTTGACAAGGTACTGCAGTCGAAACAACTCGGCGCGCTCGAAGAAACAAAAGGGGATCGAACCATGGGTATCCGCGCTGCTGTCTTGGCTGTCGTCGTCAGTTCTGTGTTCGTCAGTTCTGCGAAGGCGGCACCGTTGCTGACGACCGCTGGACGAGACGTTTCTCGGCAGCTCGATCGGTTTACCCTCTGCGTTCACCCTCGTGGTCGACAAGAACCAGCCCAATACGAATTCGTTCTGGCTGGCACTGGAGGCCATCAACGGTCCGACGCTTGTGGTTGCGGAAGCGACGGTCGGAAACGCGACCCATCTACTCGGCGCGTTCACCCCTTGGGAGTTCGATCGGAACGTCGTTGTGCCGGGGCCTGGTCAAGGCTCTGCAGGACGGTACTTCGCCAACGATCCCGCCGAGCGGGATGCGCTGATCATGAATCTCACGACGAACACCGCCATTCAGCAGACCGGCTCGTTGGCGTGGCTCGTCGATTCGGGTCTGGGCATCCAGATGGGAGGAGGCGACCTGACGTTCTTCTCGGGCTCCTCAAGCAACTTCTTTTCGTCGGGATGGGCGATAGCCACCGAGCAATACGGGAGCTCGTCCGGCTTCAACATCTTCGGCCAGAGTGGACAGAACTGATTTTTCGATCGGCCGTCTCGAGGCCTACGCCGTCGGCGGGGCCCCCGTCAGCGGGGCGCCCGTCGGCGTGCCGGAGCCAACGACGATTCTTCTCGCCGGTGCCGGCGCATGTTTTGGGTTCTTCTGGCGCCGACGCGCAAACGGTCGGGCTCAGCAGCGCTGAATCAGCGATCGCGTCGCGGTCATCGTCGCAGGCTGGCGCTCAATGTCGCTTCAGCCTGCGCGGTGATCACGGCGTACGCCTCCTTGGTCAAGTGCACACCGTCGGGACCGGCGTACTGGGGACGCCGCTGGTCCGACGAGTCCGCGAGCGCACGCTGAAAATCCAACAGCAGAAGACGACGGCGCTGGACCTGGTCCCGCACCCATCTGTTCCATTCGACGATTCGGCCGTTGATGCGCTCGTGGTAAGGAGTCTTGCCGATCAAGGAGAGCAGTCTGTCGGCAACCGGATCGGAGAACCACCCGGCCGGATTGTCACTTCGGTCGTAAGGATCGGCTCAATCGACTGAGCCCTGGCCATTTCGATCAGCTTCAACAGATTCGCCTCAGCGTTCTTCGTGGCGGCAGCAGTGTCACCGTTGGGCGCATCCATGATGTCGTTGTCGAATGCCCAGAACACCACCGCGCGTGGTCGGTTGGACACGACATCGCGCTCGAACCGTGCGACCAGGTCCTGCGTACGATCGCCGCCCCGGCCGCGATTGACGGTCGGAAAACCCGCCAGCGACGTTACGTTCCAGCGCTCCACGTGCGAGTGCCCTAGAAGGACGATGGAGGCCGGCTTGTCGGGAGACCGGCCCTGTCCAGCAGCAGGTCCCGAAAGTGGTAAAGCGAGGAACAACAGAAGCGCGAGCGTTGTCCAGCCGGTCGACTTCATGATGTCCAGGGTTCTGCTTACAGCATCATCCGGACCAGCGAAAAATCGCGGTAAGTGTGGGCCTTCCCCTACCTCTGATGAGCGCTCCTGCTCGACCAAAACGCATGGTTTTGCCGGCCCTTGTGACCTCCGATACGCGGCACTAGTATTGCTGGGTCTCATAGGGCTGACGTTCATATTTTTCTGGGGATAGCGACGCTTGCATAACTCCCACGCTTTGACTGCCGAACCTCATCACTCAAGCATGCTTTCGACCGTTGGTGCCCTCAGGGACTCGAGGAGCGATGTCCCCTGCAAGGCCGCGTGTAACGTCCTGGTCGTACAAGAGTTCACCGAGTTGCTGGCGCTCGAGAAGGCCTGGAAGGCGCTATGGAAGGTCAGCCCGACCGCGTCACCGCCTCTCCGTTGGGAATGGCTGAGCACGTGGTGGCGCGTCTACGGTGCGAAGTACGGCGCCGGACAGAGCGCGATGAGGATCCTCATCGTCAAACGGGGCTCTGAGATCATCGGCGCGCTGCCGTTATACGTAGGTCATCCTGCGCCAATCCCTTTCGCCCCACGCCCGTTGCGATTCATTTCCACGGGCGAATCGAGTGAGGAGGAAACCTGCGCCGCGTATCTGGACCTGCTGCACAAGCCGGGCGAGGAGAAGGCATGCGTCACCGCGATCGAACGAGCGCTGGCGAGTCGGCACAACTCCGACTGGGAAAGGCTCGAACTGGCCTACATGCCCGGAGCCTCGCCGATTGCCGGTCTGTTGTCGGACACCGCCCACGAGCATCACTGGGTCCCCGAGGAACAGGCTCCCTGCTGTATCGCGAACCTTTCCGGAGGCCTCGACGAATATCTCGGCCGCCTGTCGTCCAATTCACGAGCGCAGGCGCGGCGGCTTCTGAGGGCTGTCGATACGGCCAGCGTGAATTTCGAACTGGCCACGCCCGACACCGTCGACGAGTTCTACGACCAACTCGTCGGACTGCACCAGGCGCGATGGGCACACGTGGGGCAGCCCGGATGCTTCGCATCACCCCGCTTCAGCGAATTCCATCGCTCGCTCGCCGAGCAGCTTGTGCCAACAGGGGAGGCGGTGCTGGCGCGACTGACACATGAAGGGCGTCCGCTCGCGGTGATTCAGGGCTACAGGGCAGGACGCAAGTTCGACTATTACCTGGCCGGCACGGCGCTCGATTCGGACCATTCGCCCATCAAGAGTCCCGGGATCGCCGCGCACCTGCGACTCAAGTCGCACCTGTTCGATACCGGCGTGACGCACTACGACTATCTGCTTGGGTATGGGCGGAACAAGGCGCAATACACCACCGACGAGTATCCGATCTCACGTCTCATCGTCGAACGAAAGGGATTGAAGCGGCTGGCGCACCAGTTGTCGCACTTCGGTGTGCGCGGGGCGAGGGCCATTAAACGCATCGCGCGAGGCCACTCATAAGTTGGGCAGCATGAGCGATTCAGCTGATGTGCGACCGTCGAACTACCGCGCGCTCGATGACGCAGCGCTCGCGCCGAAGCAGCGTTCGGTCCTCGTTGGCCGGGTCCACTCGCGCTTGGCGGTTGCCTTGCACAGGCGGCACCGCTTGATTCGCTTTACGGAAACGTTTGGCCTGCAGAATTGGCAGGCTGATGACCGGCAAGAGGGCGATGGTGCGTCCTCTCCGAAAACCCTTAGCAGATAGGCGCTCGGTCATGTACGAGACCTTCTTTGGCTTAAAGGAGCGGCCGTTCGACCTGTCGCCGAACCCGAAATACCTCTTCCTTGCGCCCACGCAACAGGAGGCTCTGAGCACGCTTCGCTATGGCCTGACGTCAGGCCGGGGAATCACGCTGCTGCTTGGAGAGGCCGGCACCGGAAAGACGACGCTGCTGCAAACGGTTCTGTCGGAGATCGGGACCGACACGGCACAGTGCGTGCTACTGAGCAACCCGACGCTCAGCAAAACCGAGTTCTACGAGTTCCTGTCGAGCGCATTCGGTATGAACGGTAGCGGCGGATCGAAAACCAGGTTCCTTTTCGATTTTCGTGAGCACCTCGAGGAGCGCCACCACCGTGGAGAGGTCACGGCGCTATTGCTTGATGAGGCCCAAAGCCTCCCGTCAGAGCTACTGGAGGAGGTACGCCTGCTGAGCAACATCGAGGCGCCGACGCACAAACTGCTCAACGTGCTCCTGATCGGGCAGCCTGAGCTCGCGGATCGCCTCAACGAGGCGGGGCTCCGCCAGCTCAAGCAACGAATTGCGCTTCGCTGGGAGATTCGTACGTTTTCACTGTCCGAGACGGCGGCCTACATCGCCGGCCGTCTCCGAATCGCCGGCGGACTACCTGCCGAGGTATTTACGCGCGACGCCATTGGAGCGATTCATCGGTTGTCGAACGGCGTTCCGCGCGTCATCAACGTGATCTGCGACAACGCATTGATCGGCGGGTTTGCGGCGCGCACGAAGCCGGTCACGACGGCTCTCATCGACGACGTGTGCCGCGATTTCGACTTCCGCTCCACAACTCGGCCGACCCCGACGGATCACGCGTCGCCGGTCCTCATCCCTGCGCATGGACCATCGCCAGATCTTGGTGCGTCGGAGGCGGGCGCGGATGTCTCCAGCAGCGTAAATTTCGGAGCGTTCCGTCCCAAGAAGAGGTCTTCTTTCTTTCAGAGCGCGTCATGACATTCCGCTGTGTGACTCTCGTCACGGTGATCACTCTCGCCCCGCACATTGCGTGGGCCCAGGCCTCCACACGTCAGCCCGCGCCAAGTGCGGGTGCCGCGACAGCTCCGAGCACGGCGAAACCACCTGCTCCGAGTACAGCAAAGCCACCTGCTCCGACTTCTCCCGCCGCTCCAGCCGCTCCGGCCACACAGCCCCCAGGCCCGACATTGCCGAGCGACTATCGCATCGGAACAGAGGATGTCCTCGGCGTGCTGTTCTGGCGCGAAATGGAGATGAGCGGTGACGTCACGGTTCGGCCCGACGGGATAATCACGCTCCCGTTGCTCGGTGATGTGCGAGCTGTCGGACTGACGACTGATCAATTGAAAGACGTTCTCCAGAAGAACGCCTCAAAGTTTCTCACTGACGCGAACGTGACTGTCGTCGTCCGGCAGATCAACAGCCGCAAGGTGTTCGTGACGGGTCAGGTCGGTCAGTCGGGCGCCTACCCGCTCATCGGACGCCGTACGGTGCTGCAAGCGATCGCGCTCGCCGGAGGCCTGACGGAGTACGCGAAATCGGAAGACATTCAAATCATCCGAGGCTCCACCACGTTCAAGTTCAATTACAAGGAAGTCCAGCGCGGGCGCAGTCTCGAACAAAACATTCAGCTCCAACCCGACGACACCATCCTCGTGCCGTGAGATGCGATAGTGGCACCTTCTCTTCGCGTTCCATTCGTCGTCTTTGTCCTGCTCGCGGTGACAGCCGCGGTGTCGGAGGCACAGATTCTCGACCGGCCGGAGAGACCGTTTCGAGGCGTGTTCGGCGAGGCTTCCGTGCCAAATCCGAACCGGACGCGTCAGGAGTTGACACTGTTCGCCGACATCCTGGGCGGATACGACAGCAACCTGGCGCCCGAAAATGCCTCGCTGGTCCAGCGCAGCACCATTCCGACCAGTGGCTACACCGGCCTCGGCGATCTGCTCGTCCGCTACTGGCGGGGCCGTACAGCCCGACACATCGAGATCGAGGGTCGAGGCTACGTCACTGCCTACAACCTGAGCGGGATTCAACCGCTGGTTGGCCAGAACATCCGCGTGCGTGGTCAGACGTTGTTCGACCAACGAACGCGGCTGGAAGGCAACGCGTATCTGACACGCGACCCGTTTCTTGGGTTTGGTGGATACGATGCGCTGCCAGCGATCGAGGCCGCGGCGTTCGCGAATCCCGCCAATGGTCTGACCTCCGGGCTCTCATGGTCGCGAACGGCGATTGCCTCCGTCACTCGCGAGTGGACGCGTCGCGTACGCACCTCCGCGAGCTACGACTATACGCGTCGTGAGTACATCCGGGGCCCCGGTTTCGATGGCCACTCGCAGTCAGCCCTGGCGTCCTTCGAGCAAAATCTCAACCAGACAGTAAGTTGGCGAGCCACCTATCGGCATTCGACCACGACGCTCATCGAGCCGAATCGCACGCGACCAATCACGGACGATTCGATTGACGGTGGCTTCACGTACAACAGGAACGTCTCGCGCACGCGGCGGATCTCGTTCGGAGCAACGGGTGGTGCGACTCACGTGCGAACGACCAGCACGATCACCAATCTGCCGCTCGAATACTGGACACCGTCCGGCAGCGGTACCGTGCGCGTCGATTTCAATCGTTCGTGGGCGTTCAGTGCCGACTACCGGCGCGGCCTCGCCGTCCTCGACGGGATCACGACCGAAGCATTCATCACCGACGCGCTGGTGTTGCGTGCAGGTGGTCATCTGAACTCGCGGACCGAACTGACGTTCGCGACCGGCTACGCGAACGGACGAACTGGCGACTCGATCACGTCCGGCTACTACGGCACGTACACCGGGACGGCGCAAATCCGTGTCGGCGTCGCGCGATGGGCGGCGGCTATCGTCAACTACAACTACTTCAATTACCAGCTCGACGCGCTGACATTCCCCCCCGGCGCGATTTTGACCACGATACCGGCCAGTTTCGATCGACACGCTGTGCGATTTGGCTTGTCGCTGTGGCTACCACTGTTTGGCGGGTTCGTTGAACGGCCGAACGGCCCGACCGGAGACCTCTGAAACATGCTGCCAGGCAAATCGTACGGTCCTCAGGACATTCTTCGCATCATCAAGACCCGCGGCTGGATCATCGGGGTCGCCCTCGCTGCGTGCACATACGCGGCGCTGGTGATCTCGGCTTGGCTCCCGAACGTGTACCGCGCCGAGACGCTGATCCAGGTGGTGCCGCAGCGCGTGCCTGACGCCTACGTCCGCTCGACGGTGACGTTGAAGACCGAGGACCGGCTCGAGGCGCTCTCGGCCCAGGTCATGAGTCGGACCGAGCTCGAGCGGTTGATCAAGGAATACGACCTCTATCCCCGCGAGCGCCAACGCTATCCGATGCAGGACGTCGTCGACCGTATGCGCGCCAGCATCACCAAGCAGCTGGTACGCGCGGCGCCCGATCGGCCCGTGGATTCGTTCTATCTGCGCTTCACCTACTCCGACGCGATCACAACGGCAAAAGTGACGGAGCGATTGGCGCTGCTCTTCATCGATCAAAACGCGCGTGATCGCGGCGTGCTCGCCCAGGCCACTGACAGCTTCCTGCAGGCCCAGCTCGAGGAAGCGCGCGCGCGTCTCGAGGAACAGGAGCGAAGGCTTGAGGTCTTCCGCGAGCGTAACGCCGGACGACTGCCGACCCAGCTGGACTTCAACATGCAGGCGATTCAGAACGCGCAGCTCCAGCTGCAGCAGTTGACTGAGTCGCTGGCGCGCGATCGCGATCGTCGGCTCACCGTTGAGCAACTTCTCAAAGACGCCCAGGCCGAGCAGGTGATCGCGACACCCATTTCAGTGCCGGCGAACAGCGACCTCGCCACAGCGGTCGCGGCGGGTGCAACCACCAAACGCCAACTGGAAATGGCCAGGGGGGAGCTGGCGCGCCTGGAACTGAGCCGCACGCAAGACCATCCCGACATTGCCAGGACCAAGCGCGTTATCGGCGATCTCGAGAAAAAAGCGGCTGCGGAAGCGGCGGCGGTCGAATCGGGCAAAGCGCCGGCGGCCTTCGTCGTGTCCGCGCAGGATCAGCTCATTCGCGAACGCGTGCGCCAGCTGCGCGCGGAGGTGGAAAGCCTCGATCGACAGATTCAGTTCAAAGAGGCCCAGGAGTCGCGAATCCGCGGCACGGTCTCCGAGTACCAGGGGCGCATCGAGTCGATCCCCGGACTCGAGTCCGAATGGGTTTCACTCTCGCGCGACTACGAAACACAGCAGACCGCCTACAAAGAGCTGCTCGCGAAGTCCGAGGAATCAAAGGTCGCCATGGATTTGGAGCGTCGCCAGATTGGTGAGCAATTCCGCGTACTCGACCCGGCGCGTGTCCCGGAGCGTCCGATCAGTCCTATACGGCTGCTGATCAACGCTATCGGTGCGGCAATCGGTTTGCTGCTCGGACTGCTGATCGTCGGCCTGCTCGAAGTTCTCGATTCAAGCTTCCGGTCCGAGGCGGACCTCAGCGGCGTGATGAATTTTCCGATTCTTGCGCAGGTACCGCTCGTCGTGACACAGAGCGATCTCAACAAGCAGCGCCATCGCCGGCGGGTCTATTCGACAGTCACGGTCGGGCTGTGTGTCGCCGCCGGAATAGGCGCGTGGACGCTTCATCTGTGGAGGTACATCGTTTGAGTACTGGCGAGCAGAAAGTCGAAGGCCGTCTCGAGGCGGCACTGCGCCGGGCCGGATCGCCGCTGGGCCGTGTCTCCACAGCCAGAAGCGACCAAGAGGTGTTCCGCTCCGCGTGGGATGCCGAGGACACGCCCCGGCGTATCGTCCCGGAACCGGTGCGGCAGGGTCCGGTGGCCAGCCCACCACCTGCGGCGGAGCCGAAGCCAACCAGCGAGCCGCGGCTCGACGACCGTCGCGTCGAGACGCATCTCGAGGAGCGCGCGGCCAAGGCCATCGAGTCGCCGATCTTTGTCGAGCAATTTCGCCGTGCGTCCGCGTCGCTCATCGAAGCGCAGGCAGCGGCAGCCGGCGGAAATCTGAAGGTTCTGCTGGTCGCCAGCGCGAGTCCGGGCGACGGTAAGACGCTGACCGCGCTCAACCTCGCGCTCGTCCTCGGCCGGTCGTATGGGCGCCGGGTACTTCTCATTGACGGCGACCTCCGTCGTCCGTCGCTGCATCGAGTGGTCGGTGTCGGCAACCGTTCTGGGCTAGCGGACGCGCTTCTGGCGCGGTCGGACGTGAGGCTCGAAGTGGTTTCAATCACGGACACCGTCACGTTATTGCCCGCCGGGCCAGCCGATCCGGATCCGCTGCGCAGTCTGAGTTCCGCGCGGATGAAACGCGTCATCCAGGAAGCCTCGCAGCGCTTCGACTGGGTCATCATCGATTCGGCGCCCGTGGATTCGGTCGCCGATGCCAGCGTGCTGGCGACGCTTACTGACGGAATCGTTTTTGTCGTTCGCGCCGGCCAGTCACAGTACCCAGCGGTCAAGAAGGCCATGCAGACGCTCGGTCACGAACGAATTCTCGGCGTGATCCTCAACGGCGTCGGCGACTGGGAAGACAGCTACTACTACCGGGACCGCGAGCTGGAATAGGGATGCGACAGCTCCTTCTCCGCGTGACACCTCGCTCGCTTCTGCTCGTCGTCATGGAGCACGCACTCGTGCTCGTGGCGGTCGTGGTCGCAGCAGCGGTGCGTCTCGGCTACTCGAGAGTGCTCTTCGATCTCGGTCTGCTCTGGCGCGGAGTGTTGATTGCGGCGGTACTTCAGATCAGCCTGCATTACGCGGACCTGTATGACCTGCAGACCGTGCGCGACCGGCGCGACCTGGTGATCCGCCTGCTTCAAGCGCTCGGCGCCACGTCGGTCGTGCTCGCGTTGCTCTACTACTGGCTGCCGAGCCTCATCATCGGCCGCGGCGTATTCGTGGTCGCGTCGGCACTGATCATCGTGGTGATCGTCGGCTGGCGCGTCGCGTTCGATTACCTGTCGCTCTGGGTAGGTCCCGCCGAGCGGCTGCTGATCGTCGGCACGAACGGAGCAGCGGTGACGCTGGCGCGTGAGCTGTTCGAGCGCCGCGGAGAGCTGGGCGTGGAATTGGTCGGTTTCGTCGACCCCGACCCCAGCAAGGTCGGTACACCGCTGATCAATCCAGGAATCATCGGGTCGGTCAGCGACATTCCCGACATCGTCAAGCAGCACAAAGTCGATCGCGTGGTCGTCAGCCTCGCCGACGCTCGCGGCATGCTCTCGATGGATGCCCTGCTCGAGATGCGGCTCCACAAAGGTGTCCGTTTCGATCATCTTGCGTCGCTGTACGAGGAATACACCGGCAAGATCGCCGTCGAGAACTTGCGGCCAAGCTGGTTCATCTTCTCAGGTGGCTTCCGAAAGGGCCGCTTGCTGATGCTCGCCAAGCGTAGCCTTGACCTCATCGTGGCAGCGATGGGACTTTTCGTGGCGAGTCCGGTGATGGCGGTGGTCGCGCTCGCGATTCGAATCACATCACCAGGTCCCGCCGTCTATCAGCAGCAGCGGGTCGGCAAGGACGGCCACCTCTTTACGATTCACAAGTTTCGATCGATGCGCGTCGACGCCGAAGCGCAGACCGGTGCTGTTTGGGCCTCCATCGGCGACCCGCGCGTGACACCGGTCGGCCGGTTCCTTCGACGGACACGACTCGACGAACTGCCGCAGTTGTGGAATGTGCTGCGCGGTCATATGAGCTTCGTGGGCCCTCGTCCGGAACGGCCTGAGTTCGTCGACGACCTCGCGACCAAGATTCCCTTTTACGGCCAGCGCCATGCGGTGCGACCGGGCGTGACCGGCTGGGCTCAGGTCCGACATCGCTACGGAAACACCGTCGAGGATTCGCTCGAAAAGCTTCAGTACGACCTGTTCTACATCAAGCATCTGTCGATCGCGTTCGACTTGTTCGTCATCCTCGAAACGATGAAGACCGTGATCACACGCCGTGGTTCCTAGTCCTGCGCTCGGTCCACACGTCCCGGACCGGGTCACGAATGCGATGACCGTCGACGTGGAAGACTACTTTCACGTCTCGGCGTTCGCATCAGTCGTGTCGCCGAATGATTGGGACGCCCACGAGAGCCGCGTGTGTCGCAATACTGATCGGCTGCTCGAGATCTTCCACGATGCTCAGGTACGCGCCACGTTCTTCGTGCTGGGCTGGGTGGCGGAACGTTATCCGGATCTCGTGAGACGCATCGCCAGCGCCAACCACGAGATCGCCTCACACGGATATGCGCACCGGCTGATCTACGACCAGAACCCGCAGGAATTCCGGAGCGACCTGCGACGGGCACGAGAGGCCCTGGGGGCCGCTCACGATGGCCCCGTCAACGGATATCGAGCGCCGAGCTTTTCGGTAACGCCACGCTCGCTGTGGGCCCTGGACATCATTCTCGAGGAAGGCTTCACCTACGACGCGAGCGTGTTTCCGATCCGGCACGATCGGTACGGACTGCCGTCAGCACCACGGCACTTTTATCCCATCGAGCGCACCTCCGGCACGCTCTGGGAATGCCCCGGGTCGACGGTGCGGGTCGCCGGCACGAACCTTCCGGTCGCCGGCGGCGGCTATTTCCGTCTGCTTCCGTACTGGTGGACGAGATGGGGGATGTCCCATCTGAACGAGACCGAGCAGAGTCCCGCAATCTTCTATTTGCACCCATGGGAGATCGATCCGGATCAGCCCCGGCTTCCGGCATCACGACTGAGCAGGTTTCGGCACTACACAAACCTCGACAAAGCGGAGAACCGGCTCCGTCGTCTGCTCGCGGATTTCAGATTCGCACCTCTCGCGGACGTGCTCCACGAGCGATCCGCGTTACCGGCTCCTTCGATTCAGTGATTCAGCATGTTTCAGCGTCTCGTCAATGATGAAGCCTGGACACGCCTGCGTGACGTGTCCGTGTTCAAGCCGCTCCTTGGGAATCAGCCCGTACAGATTCTCGACGTCGGGGCACGCGGCGGCCTGCAGCCACGCTGGCGTCCGTTCGCCGACGTGCTCGACGCCGTCGGTTTCGAACCAGACCCGGACGAGTTCAAACGTTTGTCGGCGACCGCCAACGGCGGACGACGCCGTTTCCTTCCATACGCACTCGGCGGCGCGCATCAGCGTCTGCCGTTTCACGTGTGTGAATCACCCGGCTGCTCCAGCCTCTACCCGCCGAACGAGGAGTTTGCGGGCAAGTTCTCGGACGCGATCCGTTCAATGATGTCGCTGAAGAGCGTCGCCGAGTTCGACGTGGTGCCACTCGACGAAGTGGCCGCCCGCGAAAAGCTGCGACCGGATTGCCTGAAGGTGGATGTTCAGGGCGCCGAGCTCGACGTGCTTCGGGGCGGTACGAGTGTGCTGAAGGATCTGAAGCTCATCGAGCTCGAGGTGGAGTTCAACCACCAGTACAAGGGGCAGGCTCTCTTCAGTGACATCGACCTTTTCCTGCGCAAGCACGGTTACTCGCTGCTGGGACTTCGACGGTCATTCTGGCGTCATCGCGAAAGCGTCGATCGCGGCAAGAGCGCTGGCGGCGGGCACCTCGTCCATGGCGACGTGTTGTACTACAACGCTGCGCAGCTCGAGCCCGCGCAGCCGCTGACGATACGAGACCTGGTCGCGTGGCTGCTGCTCCTGGGCGCGTACCGTCAATCAGACTTCGTCCTGCACTTGCTCGAGACACATTCGACGTCCCGCAAGCTTTCGACCGACGATCGGCGGATCATTCAGGAAACGCTGATCGTTCAGCCCACGACGGCGCAACGATTGCTCCGCACACTGCTGGCGCCGATCGTCAACGGCGTCGGACACGTCGGCATGCGCCAATGGGTGGATTCGCTGCGCACGACACCAGCAGACGACTGGCACGATCCCGATTTCTTCTAGGCCCATCGTGATCACACTACTCAAGCGGGCGTCGAGTCGCTTCCCCCTTCGGTTCCAGCAGGAGTTGAAGCGGCTGCACTTCGGACGGCAAATCCGCAAAGGAACCTTCGAGACCGACGAGGCCGAATACGCCAAGCTCGGCCAGTGGATCAAACCGGGTGATTGGGTATTCGACGTCGGCGCGAACGTCGGCCACTACTCCAGCAAGCTGTCGGAACTGGTGGGCCCCCACGGACGGGTGTTTGCATTCGAGCCCGTGCCGCAGACATTCGAGATCCTGGCGGCAAACATGGCGTGTTGCCCGTTGAGCAACGTGACGCTGTTCAATGTCGCGGCCTCCGATGTGATGACCACCGTTGGCATGAGCATCCCCCAGTTCGAAACCGGCCTTCAGAACTACTACATGGCCAGCGTGACACCCGGGGCGGCACCGCTATCGGTAATCGCAATGCCGATTGACTCCGTGCGATTTCCGTCGCGAATCAGCCTGGCGAAGATTGACGTCGAAGGCCACGAACTCGCCGCCCTCAAGGGCATGGAGAACCTGCTCACACGTGACCGTCCGGTGCTGATCGTCGAAGGGCAAGCACAACCAGTCAGTGACTATTTGCGTTCACTGGGTTACGGCTTTTCGGAGACACCTGGTTCGCCCAATCGAGTCTTTGCAGTTTGACGCGCGTCAAACTCCGACAATCGGCCTTCGGGCGCGCCGATTGACAAAAGTGTCATCCCGTCGTCAGTTGAGTCGTTTTTTCGGCCCAGTCACTAGGCGCATTTGTAGACTCGAATATCTAACTCGCTGAAAACGCGGTGTTTGATGACGCGTGACCCTGCGCTGAAACCCTCCTCGGTCGTGGCACCACGGTTGCACACTTCCGACCATCTCGGGGCTTGGTTTCACAGACGCCCCGGGTACTACCCTATAAGTCGCGGAGTAAGTGGGAGGAAGCCTATGGTGTCCCGGTGTACGTTCGTCGTGTTTTTGGCATGTGCCCTTGTTGTCCTGGTAAGGGCTGAGAAAGCGGACGCTCTCGATCTCTATGTAGATGCGAATTGCTCCGTGGAAGGTAACGGCGCGGCGAATCAGTGCGCGTCCACCGCTGGTGGTGCAGGAGCGTTTCGCAGTCTTCAGAGCTGCTTCTCTACGGTTCGTGCCGGCGACACGTGCTATATCAAAAACGGCACGTACACCTCGAACAACAGGGCCGGGGATCCCAGTGTGACCGGCGGCTTCGCGCTCGCCAACAGCGGCACCGCCTCGGCGCCAATCACCATCACAAACTATCCCGGACATTCGCCGCTGCTTCAGAACTGTCCAAGCAGCGCGACTTCGTACAGTCAATGCGCGAACCCGACGATCACCGCGTATCAGAGAAACTACTACGTCATTGAGGGTCTGAGGATTCGCGGCGGACTCTGGCTGTATGGACCGGACATGTCGAATCACTCCCGCGGCGTCGTCATCCGCAACAACGACATCTCACAGGGTTGGGGTGAAGTGGACGACGGGAACTGGGCGGCGATCTTCCTGCAGGATCAGACGGGCGCGCACATTGTCGGCAACACCATCCACGACATCTCCACGATCTCAGGCGGCGGTCAGCAGTCCTCGGGTTCGTGCATCAAGCTGTATCAGAACACCGATACGATCGTCGAGTACAACACCTGCCGCAGCACGCGCATCGCGGAGAGTCAGGCGGGCGGCATTGACGACAAGGCCGAAGCGGTTCGCAACATTCACCGGTTCAACTGGATTCAGGACACACCGATGTGCATCCGTGTCAACAACCAGCTGAACTCGTCTGGCGTGAGGATTTACGGCAACGTCTGCATCGGCTCGAACCTCAGCAGCGGCACCAACACGTGCTTCCGGCTGATCACGCTGATCAACGGCATCGATATCTACAACAACACCTGCTACAACTATCGCGTCGGGCTCGAAATCATGCGGGAAGGCTCGATCACCAACGTGCGCGCCTACAACAACATTTTCTCGAACATCTCTGACAACAACATCGAAGCGTATCAGGACCCGACCCTCCTGGACTTCAATGCCTATTCGCCGAGTGCGTCGACGCCGCGCTATCTCCTGGGCGGCACCTGGCGCAGCACGCTGGCCGACGTGGTCAGCGGCACGAACTTCGACGATCGTTCGCGTGAGGCGAACTGTGGGTTCGTTTCCGCGGGCATCGACTTCCGTCTGTCTCAGACGTCGTGCGTCGGGCAGGGACGACTCGGTGGATCGACCAGCGGTTCCCTGGTCGACCTCGGCGCGTACGGGGTGACGACGTGCGTCGGATCCACCTGCACGGGTGGTGCGCAGGCGCCTCCGCCGACCGGGGGAGCGCCTGCGTCACCGCAGAACCTGCGCATCCTTTCCTCGGAGCTTCACGATCTCCCGTTTGAGGGCTTCGCCGCGCCGGCTCCAGTCGTCGACAAGCCGCGTGCGCAGCTGCGCGATCTCCTGCGACAGCCGATCGCGCTGAGCTAACGCCTCACGCAGACACTGCTCGATGCTTTCCGGGGTGTTGTCGGTATAGACAACACCCCGGGAAAAGTACTCACGGGTTGCTCGCGAGTCGGAAAGAATCAGCGGCTTCCCGGCGGCGACTCCTTCGTACGCCCCACACACCAGACAGTTGTCGCGCGTCGTGAGATCCATCACGACGTCGGCGGCGTGCAGCAGCCCGATAAATCGGTCCTCCGGCACGAACCCGGTAAAGAACACATTGGCCGGCGCGGCCCGTCGCAGCGCTTCATGTTCGGCCTTCAACCGGCCGGTGACGTAGAAATCCGCATCGTCAGCAAACGCGCGAGCCGCCTGCACGACCGCCGAATACGGCTCATCGGATGCGTACGTGCAGATGAACAGCACTCGCAGCTTGCCTGCCGCGTCGTTGGGGGCGACACCCGCAGGTAGTTCCGGAATCGGGTCCGGGAGCACGAATGGCCGGCCGCCGTACCTATCGACGACAGGTGCCAGCGCCTCGTTACTGACGATGGTCAGGCTGGCCTGTCTGGATACAAAGGCTGCGGCGCGCGTGAGCAGCCAGCTACGACCCTCGAGTGGCGTCAAGCCGGCGTTGTGGGCATCGACGATCACCGGACGTCCACGGATGCGACCCCAGACGACAGCCATCAGCGCGAGAACGATCGAGGGATTCTGGACGAACAACACCGCAGGCTTCTTCGTCGCCAGCACGCGGGCTGTCGCGAGCAGAGACTTCATGTAGCGCGTGAGACGTCCGCCCTTGAACGCGAGCTCGAACAGCGGCACACCCAGCCCGCTCGAGACGCCGATGTTGCGTCGTTGATGCTCCCAGGTAATCCAGGCAGCGCCTGAGACTCGCGTCTGAGCGGTGGATCGCGCTGGCGACGAAGCCTCGTTGCGATGTGACATCACAGGATGGATTGCGTACAACGCTTCGAGCGCCTGGGTCCGCCGGCGGAAGTCAAAGCGGGCTTCGATGGTGTTCCGGCCACACCGTCCGAGACGGGATTGCACATCGGGGTCGTTTAGAATCGATCGCACCGCCTCCACAAGCGGCGCTCGCTGCCCGGGGGGAGACGATCAATCCGTTCTGACCCTCGGTGACGACCTCCGGCACCCCTCCAACCCGAGTCGCGACTACCGGTCGGCTATAGGCAAAAGCCTCGAGCACGACATTGGGCATGCCTTCGGTGTCGGAGCACAGCACCAGCAGGTTCAGTGCTGCATATATCCGGTGCATGTCGGTGCGGTGACCGAGAAACGCCACGCGATCGGCGATCTTCAGTCGGTCCACGAGACGCCGCACGATCTGGCTGCAATGGGCCGTGTCCGACGATGAGGAAACGGACGTCAGGGTCGCTCGATGCGAGCTCCGCCGCCATCTCGAGGAACAAGTCGTGCCGTTTCTCCGCACTGAGCCTGCCGACAATGCCGATACACTTGCTCGATGACGGCAGCCCGAGCTCTTGCCGCGCCTGCTCGGCCGGCATCGCCGGCGCGTAGTCGTCCAGCAAGACAGCATTCGGACAGAGCGCAATACGATCCGGCGGTGCCCCTGATTCGACCAGATCGTGGACGAGACGATTCGACACCGCGATGATCCGGCGCGCGCGCCTGATCAGGGCCTTGTCAACGACCTTCGCCAGCCGCTGACGACGCGAATTGACGATCCACCCGTGCACGGACGTCACGTGCGGTACGTGCGCGATCGCGCAGGCAAGCGTCGCCAGGCGCCGCGTCCGGAAGTCGTGAGTCTGCACCAGGTCGAACTCACCCTCAGTGATCGCTCGCGCCAGCCGTTTGCCGGCCATGATATCGAGGCGGCCGTTATCCGGCAGCGGGACGACGGGAAGACCGATGGATTGAGCCGCGGCGATCAACGCGTGTGGAGCCGACGTCCAACCAGGGATGCCGAGCGCGATCGATACTTTGCCACGATCGGCGGTGCGAAACGTATTGAGGATCGTCTTGCCAGGCCCACAGATGAAGGTGGTGTCGCGCAGGTAGAGAACCCGGATGGGGCCCGCCATGTTCAGCGCAGAAACGTAATCCGACTCGCCAGCATCGCTGGCCGTTCCAGCCACATCGTTATGGACGCCGACACGCTTGACCGTGAAACGATTGTCCTGCTTGTCGACCAGGCCTCCGCGCACCGTCACGGCTCCGGCATAGAACCGGCGGGCCAGCTCGCAGGCCTCCTGATTGTGCGAGCCCTTGGGAAAGCAGAACCAGCGTGACGGACGCCGCACGTATCGCTCGAGCGCCGCTCTGGAGTCGGCCAGCTCCGACTGCATCGTCGGACGATCGACTTCTCCAAGCAGCGCGTGAGTGACGGTGTGCGATCCGAACACGACTCCTGACGCCTCCATGCGGGCGATACGGTCGGCATCGAGCATGTCGTCACGCCCGATCCAGCTCGTAACCAGAAACACCGTGGCCGGCGCGTCGTAGCGTTGCAGCAGTGGAAAAGCCACGTCGTAGTTGTCGCGCCAGCCGTCATCGAACGTAATCGCACACGGTGGCCGCGCGCACTGACGCCGGCCGGCCATCCAATCGCCGAACGCGTCGATCGTCACGAGTTCGTAGCGTGATCGTCAACAGGCGTAAATGGCTTTCGAAGGCGGCGGCGGTCACGTACATGCCCGGGCTTACGCCTGGGTCAGCGTCGGGCAACACACGGTGATACATGAGCACGACGCCGCGATCCTGCGTCGCGAGGCGATGGCGCCGCTCCTCGAGTCCGGTGTAGTACGCCGCCGCTGAAACTGCTCGCCGCGCCAGCGTCCTCATGCCGGCGTCCTGGAACGCTCTCAACACGGCAGCCATGGCCGGGTGCATGACAGGACCGGGCGCAGGCGCAACCGTCTGCCCCGACGCGATTGTTGCCGCTTCGCTGTCGACCAGTCGTACCGCCGCGGCGGTGAAGGCGGTCAGCACCCAGAGGTGCGGATAGTAAAGCACCGCGATGAACGCGCCGGTCACCAGGAACGTCACGACGGCGCCGTCCATGCCTGCAAGCATGTGCTGGTAGAAGCGGACACGCTCGCGTTCTTCAGAGGAAAGGTCCTGACGAGCCAGTTGCGTGCGGCATGTCCTCAGGGATCGCCTGCGCGCAGAGATCCCTTTGAAGACGATCACCAGGAACAACGCGGTTCCGACGATGCCGTATTCGGGGAGAACCGTGAAGTACACCGAATGCGACACGCGTCCCCAGACATGGTAGCCGCGCGACGTTTCCTTCTCGTCCTCGTAGAAGTAGTTGTGGTATTGATAGTTGGCCGGGCCAACGCCGAGGACCGGGTGATCGAGAAATATCCGCCACGCGATCTTCCACAAGTACAAACGCTGGTACCCGGTGTCGTTCTCATCCGTGGATCTCGAGATCGTGCTGATTTCCTTCCAGTAGGTGGCGGGAGCCAGGACGGAAAGCGTCACTGCCAGCACGACAACCAGGACCAGCGAGGCGAGCTTTCGCGGTGACCTCACCCACAGCATGAACAGCAACGCCGCGAGTCCGACGAAGCCGCCACGCGACATCGTGGCGGCCGTCGCCAGCACGAGAATCCCGAGTGCGCCGAACAGACAGAAGCGCCGTGCCGCTCCCTTCTCCACTGCCAGCAGTGCAAACGCATACGGGATCGACATGTTCATCGCCATGGCGAAGTCGTTCTCGTCGGCGAGAAAGGAGCCGACGCCGACGCCACGGTTGGTGAGACTGTAGATCGCCAGCGGCACATGAATCCAGACCCAGAAGCGGAGCAACTTCCTGAATCGTTCGAAGGTGTCCACGAACACCATCATGGGAAGAATCGCGCCGACCGTCATCAGCCCGAAGTCCCTGGTGGTGGCAACTGCCCTGCCATTGTTGTAGGCGAAGGGCGCCAGTAGCAGCATCAAGCCGAGGAAAGCGAGGACGTATTTGCCCAGCGGCGGGATCGCCGGCCGCTTGATCAACATTGCGAGGATCCCGCCGCCGAGGACGATCACGCCCGGTCGCAGGTAGCCCAGGATCGGTAGCCAGCTGTGCGGACGGCCGAAGTCGACGAGCACATAGCCGAGGACCAGCACGAAGGGCAACGAATAGATGCCTGCGGTCGTCGACGCCGACGACGCCGTGGTCAGCGTGGGTGAGACACCGTGACGCGAAAGCACGTTCGAACTCATGATGGTGACTCCGACGTCTGCCACGCCCGTTCCATCTCAGGCCAGAACGACAGATACACGCCTTCGACGCGTGTCACATATCCGTGCACGTCAAAGAGCGATCGAATCCGCTCCTGGGCGGCATCACCGATGCGGGCTTCGCAACGACGGCGACTCGAGGACCTCGGCCATACAGTCGGCGAGCGCCTGCGGATTGCCAGGCTCGACCAGGAAACCGGAGATCCCGTGCTCGATGATCTCGGTCGGTCCACCGTGATCGGTAGCGATCGTCGGCCTCCTCAGCGTCATCCCTTCAAGGACGACGCGACCCATCGGCTCCGGCGTGATCGACGTATGGACGAGCACATCGCAGGCGCGCACGATGGCCGACACGTCGGAACGGTAGCCGACGAACGAGGTGCGATCCTCCAGCCGATACTCGCGCTGAAGTTCGAGCAGACGGGCGTAATAGGCCTGGTTGTCGGCATTGGTCGGCACACCGCCGACGAACAGGCATCGCCAACGCAACGACGGCGGCAACAGCGGTAAGGCGCGCAACAGGACCTCCTGGCCCTTCCATTCATGCACATTGCCCACCATGGCGATGAGCAGTTCGCCCTCGCGCAGCCCAAACTCGTCCCGCACCTCCTGGGGACTGCGCTCCAGCGAGAGCGCTTGGTAGGCCTGGAGATCGATGCCGTTGTGAACCTGCACGATCCGCTTCGCCATCCACGGGTCGTCGCGTTCGAGCGCCGCCTGGACGTCGCGCGAGATACAGATCACCCGATCGAAGAAGTGCGTATACCACGGCGGCGGTGCATGTCCGCGCTGATGCACGACCGTGGGCGCCTTGCACAGCCAGGCGACCAGCGGCCATTCGGCGCCGGTCACGACACAGTTGTTCAGGTGAATCAGATGCGGGCGAATCAAGAACACCGCGACCACACGCGCCGTGCTGAATTGCAGCGCGCCGATCAGGTTCAACAGCTTCTGGACCGGCAAGGCGAGCACATTCAATGGATGATTGCCGCGCGCGATCGACAACTTCATCGGTAAGTAGGCGGGCAACATCACGACCCGCGCGCAGCGCTCGTACTCTTCAACCAGCGAGTGGTGCTGGTAGAACGCCACGACCGGTTCGAAACGCGTCCGATCGAGGTGTTTCACCAGCAGCAGGAGCGAGTGGTGCGAACCGCCGATTGTGCCGTCCTGGTTCTGCTCGACGAACAGAATTCGCTTCCGCGCCGGCGTCGCTTCCGCACTGGCGCGGCTGTCTGTCTCGCCCGCCCATCCGAGCCGTGCTCGCGCCGACGCCATCAGCGATTGAAGCTTCTGACGCTCCACCGGGCTCAGGAAGCCAGTCACCCACAAGAGTGCCGGGAAGAGCAACCAGGCGAGACTCTTGGTCACCAGCGCCAGCCATAACGGAGCATCCGGCAGCTGGCTCGCCACGAGATACGTGACCATCGCGACGGCGCCAACGTGCAGGGTCCGGCCATACTCGAAGGGAATCCAGTACACGCGCTGCGCGCGCAGGAGAATGAGCAGCGCCGACAACGCGAAGGACACGACGGTCGCGATCGCCGCGCCTCTCATTCCGAGAGTCGGGATCAATGCTGCGTTCAAGCCCGAGGTTGGCGATGGCCGCCACCCACTTGATTGTCGAGAGCTGTCCGCTCTTGCCGGTCAGCCACAAGCCAACCTGGTAGACGTTGTCGGAACAGAAGAACACCATCGCCACGAGCAGGATCGGCAGCACGGTATGCGCTGGAAGATACGAGGGGGCCGCCATGATCGCGATGATCTCTCTCGACAGCACGGCCAGACCAAGTGCCACGGCAATCAAGACGGTGAGAAAATACGTCGCGACCCTCGAGTAGACCTCCTTCGCATTGGGCTGATTACGAATCTCGAAGAGATACGAGTGCCACACCTGATTGAATGGCACGGCGACGAGCATCGTCACGATCATCGCGATCTTGTAGGCCAGCGCGTAGAGACCCACCTCTTCGAGGGTCGAGAAGGCGCGCAGGAAATAGCGGTCGGCAAAGTTCAGCACGAACGACGCCAGTCCCACGGGAACGAAGAACAGCCCGAACGCGAGCATCGGACGCAGCTTCGTGAGATCGAAGTGCACGCCGGTCTCACGAAAGATCCGCCACGAGAGATACGCCGTGAACGCCGACGCGGTGATCAGCGTGGAATAGAAGATGCCCTCGGCGCCCTTCTGCGCATACGCCACGAAGTAGATGTTGAACAGAATGGCAATGGCTGTATACGCAACCGAGAGCTGCGTGAACAGCGTCGATCGGTTCTGCACGCGCAGCGTGTCTCGCTCGATTCGCCACACCGACGAGACGAACAGCGCCATGAACGAGAGCAGGAACAGATTGCCGTATGAATCGTCGCCGAGGATCTCGCGCGCAAAAATGTACCTGGCCGGAATAAGCAGCGCGACGAAGAGCAATCCACTCACCACGCTGAAGATCACGGCGGTCGAAATCGTCTTGTGGCGATCGGCCTCGTCGGGATAGGCGTGGTAGTACTTCATCAGCGCCGGGTCGATGCCCAGCGCGATGAACTCCGCCAGCACATAGCCAGTCAGATCCAGCAGCTCGATGACGCCGTAATCCTGGAGAGAGAGATACCGGGTGTAGAGGGGAAGAAGCAGAAACCCGACGGCTCTGGTCAGCAGCACGGCCGAGCCATACACCGCGGAGTGCCTGATGATGGTGCGGATCTCCTTCATGGCTCAGGTGCCCCGACCACGTCGGAATCAACGGCGCGCGGCGTGATCTCCCGTCCGGGGTTCCCCACGACCGTTGCGCCGTCCCGAACGGATTTCACCACGACCGTTCCGGCCCCGACAGTGCAACCCTCGCCGACCGACGCCATGATCACCGCGCTGTTCCCGATCCAGGTGTTCGCGCCAATCTCCACCGCCGAGAACGAGCCGCTTTCCGACCCCAGGAGACGTCCATCGACACGCCGATGCTGGTGCCGCGAACTCAGGATGTCGACATTGCTCCCAATCATCGCGTTCTCGCCGATGGTCACTTTACCCAACGAGCAGGACGTGCCGATGTAGACGCCTCGGCCGATCGACACTTCTCGATGCGCAAGCGTTGTTCCAAACCCGATGTGCGCGTCGTCGGCGCACGCGAGCAGCGTCCGACGATAGAAGGCCCTCCGCAAGTACGATCCTGTTCGGCCCGGAAAGAGACTCAGCACCTGTGAACAACTAGCGAACAGTACCGGGCCACGTCCCCGAAGGGCGCCGATGCGCCACGCCACGAGCAAAGGGCTGACGGCGAGACCTGCTGCGAACAAGGTCGCCCGCTGGGCCAGGGATCGGGGACGAGCGGCCTGCTCGCTCACGTAGGGCGGGCCTTCTCCAGGCGCACCAGATAGCCGGATCCCCACCACGCCAGCCAGCCGCGGTCACCCACCGTTTCAAACGCACGTCCGATGGCAACCGCCGCCCGCGGCCACAGGCGGACCAGACCTGGTGTCCTGAAGTCATAGAAACGCGAGCTGCGCGCCGTCAGCCCGAAGCGACGACATAATTCGCCAAAGGGCTGTGGCTCGTGCACGGCAAGCGTGACCGCCTGACGCAGACGATCTTCTTCGTCGGGTGTGCGACGCAACACCCAACGGCTCACAATCCACCTGAGCCTCTGCTCGAGCCTAATCGGCGCGTAGCGGTTCGCGAGCTGGATCACCGCGCACCCTCCGGGCTTCAGCACGCGTGCAATCTCCGCGACAGTCTCGTCGTCGTTCTCTACGTAGGCCATGACGCCGATGCAGATGATCGCGTCGAATGCCGCGTCGGCGAATGGCAGCGACGTCGTCTGCCCGACGGCGAATTCAGCACCCGCTCGATGGCGCACGCCGTCCTTGCGCGACAACCAGCATCCGTGAAGACAGGTCGGTGCCCCAGACCTTCCACTGGCGATCGAGCAGCGCGCTGGTATAGACACCCGGGCCGCAGCCGACGTCGAGAACCTTCCCGGGTGTCGGCGCGCCTGCTTCCAGCAGCGCCAGCACATGCTGGCGTCGCACCAGATACGACAACTGCTCACAGGTCGCGGGATGCTCGGGATACCGATCCGTGCGGTAGCGTTCTGCGTCCGAATCAAAAAATTCCCGGACCGATTCGAGCCTCTGCAGCATCAGTGGACTCCCGCACTCTTTCTGGCGAGATAGTGGTCGTACAGCCGCTCGTACTGCGACACCATCGCGGCAGCCGTGAAGTTGCGCTCGTAGCGCTCCCGGCCAGCGCCGCCGATGCGCTGCCGCACGATCGGATCGGCGGCAACATTCACGAGTGCGTCGGTCAGATCCTGTGGATCGCGTGACGAAATCAACCTCGCGCAGACGCCATCCTCCACCACCTCGGGGACGCCACCGACCGCCGTGGCCACGATCGGTTTGTTCAGCGCCATCGCCTCGAGCAATGCCATCGGCATGCCCTCGAAAAACGAGGTCTGCACGAAGCAATCGAAGGTCTGCATCAAATCGACGGCGTCGGTCCGATACCCCGTAACGATCACCTGCTGTTTCAGGCCGAGCGCGGCCGCACGCTGACGGAGATCGCTTTCGAGAGAGCCACCGCCGACGATGAGAAACCGCGCCGTGGGAATACGCTTCAGCACCAATGGGGCCGCGTCGATCAGGAGGTCGAGCCCCTTCTGCGCCTCGAGCCGCGCTACTGTCCCGAAGACGATGTCATCAGGCTGCAAACCGAGCTCGCGGCGAATGTCGGCCGGCTTCTCCTGGCGTCTCAGCTTGATGTCGATGCCGTTGTAGATCACCTGAATCTTCTCCGGCGCAATCCGCTGATACTGAATCAGATCGTTGCGGGTGTGATGTGACACCGCGACGATGGTATCGGCGAATCTCGAGGCACCCTTCTCGAGCACCTGCCAGTGCCGCTCAATCGGATATTGCTTACAGTGATCGGTGTTGATCAGAATCGGCACGCGCGCGAGTCGTGCGCCAACCGTACTGTCGACGAAGGCCGGCATGTGATGCGTGTGCAGCAGATCGACCTTCTGGTCGGCAAACACCCGCGCCAGCTCGAAGCCGCGCAGATACTTGCCCATCTTCGACTGGTTCTCGCAGAGGTACACGGGAATGCCTTCGCTCTCCATGATGTCGGCGAGCGGCCCCCGGTTGCTGGTGCAGCAGATTGACAGCTTGTATCGCGACGGGTCGACATAGCGGCACAGCTCCATGATGACCCGCTCCATGCCGCCGATCGACATGCCGAAGGTCACCTGCATGATGTGAATCCGCTTGTCGGATCGCGATGTCACGTGGGGACCGTGGACATGAGCGTCTGAAGCCAGTTTTCCAGTATCGAGAAGAGTTGCTCCTGCCATTGCGCCTCGGTGAACGTGTGATTGGCGTCCGGGATGATGTGCAGATCGAACGGCGGCCGATTCGTGAACGTCGGCAGAAATAGATCGCGGAATTCGACCCACAGGTAGTCGTTTTCGGGGAACACGAACAACATGCGCTTGCCTGACGCCTCGACGGCGTGGAAGCTCCTGAGCATGCTGGGGTTGAGTGACGTGAACTGATCGTCGTGCTCCCCGGTGACGCGAGACCGGATATAGCGTGAGCCGATGCCCCACAGCAGGCGGTAATCGCTCTCGCCGGTGAAGAAGCGCCGCCACGCATACCACCTGCCCAACTTCTTGGCGTAGCCCTTGGCTTCCTGCTCGACCTGACTGGTGACAATGCTATCGATGCCGATTTCGCCCCATGGGCGAACCGGCATGCCGACCATCATGACGCCGACGACGGACTGGTGATCGGCGGCCGCATGAAGCGCGGACACCGCTCCGCCGCAGACGCCGGTCAGCACGACATTGCGAGCCGAGGTCGCCGCACACACATAGTCGACACCGGCGCGGGCGTCGAGTGCCCAGGCACCTTCCTCGATGTTCTTGTAGAGCTTCTTGATGGACGCACCGTCTTCCGGAATCGCCCAGTCGCCTTCGCTGTCGCCGACGCCTCGGGCGTCGAATCTCAGCACCGGGAATCCGTGGGCCGCCCAGCGCCTTGCGCACTTGATGGACAGGCGATGAGCGCCCGAGCGATCGAGCGGACCCTGGTTGAGGATGACGATGGCTGTGTCGCTCTTCCCCGGATCAACAGGTCGATGAAGCGACCCGCGGAGTTGATAGCCCTCGCAGGGGAACGACACGGTTTCGTGAGTCGATCGTCTCACTGCGTCACACCTCGACTGTGACGTCCGGCGGCCAGCCAGTCCACGGTTTCCGGGAGAAACGATGGCGGCGCGGTGCGATGTACTTTCGGCTCCTTCCAGAAGGGAAAAGTCGACACGCGCCTTACAACAACTGAGGGATTCGATGTCACTGTCTGGTCGGCCGGCATCGTGCTCAGCCATAGCGTCGGAATGCACAGCTTCTCTATCTTCGAATCGAAATCGAGGGCGAGCAACGAATCGATGAACGGCCCAGATAGCCCGAAACCATTGACGCTGACGACAGCGCCCCGGCGTGCATCGGCAATAAGCTCGGAGCGATCTCGCTCAATCCTTCCCAACGCCACCATCTGGGTCGACACGTTGACCCTCAACAACTGATGCACATATTGGGCCGCGTCCACGACCGGCTCCCAGGCCACGAGCCCACCCAGCGCCGTTCCTCGCTTGACGGCCGCCAGTGCCAGCATGGCTCCTAACCTGACCCCCAGCACGATTGGCGTCCGCTCTGTCCGCCGATGCGCTATCTGAAGCGCGGCGTCCAAGTCAGCCAGACGGCTGCCCCAGGTCGTCGCCTCGTATTCACCTTCACTCTCGCCCTGGCCCAGATGATCGAACCTGTAGACCACCGAGCCGTGGTGGGCCAGCGCTCGTGCTGCCGTCACCAACGTGCGCGCTGCCCACGCGTGCTCTTCTCCATCCGGGGCGGCAATGACGACCGGCGGTCGCGAAGCTCCCCCCTGCGGTGCGTACTCGACCGCATAGAGGTCGCCGTTCGACGTCGACAACCACATCGGTGTTTCACGAATCTTGTCGTAGAGCCGCGTGAACATTACCTACGCCTACATCGATCCTGCACCGCGGTCGCTGCGCACGCGATCGATCGTCGCGACGATCGCGTTGATCGTTTCGAAATTTTCCAGCATCACTTCATCGTCGCCGATGCGAACACCGGTCTTCTCTTCGATGAACGCGATCAGATTCATCAACCCCAGAGAGTCCAGCACACCCCGTTCCATGAGCGACTCGTCGGCCGCAATTGGACCAGAGGATTTGTCCCGCACCAGGTTCTCTTCAATGAAACGCTTTAACGTCTGTTCGAAACTCATTCCCCAGCTCCCGTCATGGATGCTTCGCGAACCAACGCCACTCGATCGGTTTTGCCGGTCGACGTGCGAGGGAGATCGGCCATGAAGTCGATCATCTCGGGGACCATGTAACGCGGCAGATGCGCCTGACAGAACGTCTCGATATCCATGCGCGTTAGGACCACTCCGGGCTGCGCCGCCACGACCAGCCTCAGACGGGCGCCGACTTCCTGATCGGGAATCGCGACGACCGCCGCCTCGCGCACACCATCGTGCCGATAGACGACCTGCTCAATCTCGCCCAGCTCGATGCGATAGCCGCGTGACTTGACCTGGTTGTCGCGCCGGCCGATGAAGTCGTAGTTCCCGTCCTCCCGCAGGCGTACATAGTCGCCCGTGAGATAGGCGGGCTCGCCATAGGCGGGCTGCACGGGGTTCTTGACCAGCGCCTTGGCCGTTCGCTCGGGCAGCCCCCAATATCCGGGCATGACCGTCGGACCGCGAACGATGAGCTCTCCGACCTCACCCGGTCGTGCCACAGTGCCCTGGTCAGTAAGTGCGAACACAGCCGTGTTCTCGCAGGCGCGACCGATAGGAATATCTGCTGTTTGATCTTCGGGGAGGACGGGCACCCGATAGTAGGTGCAGACATTGGTCTCGGTCGGACCGTAGAGGTTCCACAGTTCAGTCTTCGGCAGACGAACCTGCAGCAGGCGCAGGTACTTCACCGGAAAGACCTCGCCGGCGAAGAGCAGATGCCGTAGCGACGGAAACTGAAACCGATCGAACCGTCCGTGCAAGAGCATTCGCACGAGGGCCGAGGGAACGGAGTACCAGATGGTGATCTGTTCGGTGGCGATCCACTGCGCGAGCTGACTCGGGAACGGCGCAATCTCCTCCGGCACCTGATCGACGCAGGCACCTGACTTCAGTGCCGCATACGTATCGAACACCGAGAGATCGAAATGAAGCGGGGCGTGGCTCGACAGCCGATCGGTCTCGCTCACCCCGAACAGCGCGACCCCCCATTCGACAAATGCCATCGCGTTGCGGTGGGTGAGAATCACGCCTTTGGGGTTGCCTGTCGATCCTGACGTGTAGAGCAGATAGGCGGGGTCGGTCTCGATTGCCGCGGGCGCGACAATCGCGTCCTGCGGCGCGTGCCCGATCGCCGACCAGCGAATCACGTCGATGTGCGTCGGCGCCGGTGACGCCTCCTGATCGAGAAGCACCACAGCCTTCAACGACTGAAGCGGAGCCGCGGCGAGCAGCGACTTGAGACGCGGCGACGTCGTCACCACCCCGCTCACGGCGCAGTCGCTGAGAATGTACGCGGCGCGGGCGGGGGGAGCGGCCGGATCGATCGGCACGTACGCAGCGCCGGCCTTCATGATGCCGTGCATCGCAATGATGCTGTCCGGCGACTTGTCCATATAGAGCCCGACGCGCATGCCGGCGCCGATGCCCGTCGCGGCCAGCAGGTTCGCCAATCCCGTCGATCGCGCATCGAGCGTGGCGTAGGTCAGCACGATAGCGCGCCGTTGCACGGCGGGCCGATCGGGGAACCGTCGGGCGCTCTCGGTCAGATAGTGCCAAAGCAAATACGACATCGTCGCTCCCTGAACTCACACGGTGAGTCCGAGTCCACGCGCGACGATCAGCCGCTGGATCTCGGAAGTTCCGGAATAGAGACGACTGCCGACAGCGTCGCGCAGCCCGCGCTCGACGCCATACTCCTCGGTGTAGCCCCACCCGCCATGCACCTGTATCGCGTCCAGCGACGACGCGACCATGCTCTCGCTGATGTACAGCTTCGCCATCGCCGCCTCGAGAGCAGTGACCTGCCCCTGCGAATGCGACCACGCCAGGCGATAGAGCAGGAGGCGCGAGGTCTCGAGACGCACCTTCATATCAACCAATCGCGAGGCGACCAGCTGATGTCCACCAATCGGCTTGCCGAACTGCTGGCGGTTCTTCGCATGGTGCAGCGAGGTTTCGAGCTCGCGCTCCATTCCGCCCACGGCGCTCGCCAGGATCGAGCTGCGTTCCCACGTCATCGAGTGGTTGAAGATGGCCGAGCCTTGACCTTCACGCCCCAGCCGACAGTTCTCGTCGACGCGGCACTCCTCGAGAATCACTTCGGCCATCGGCGACGTCTTCAAACCCATCTTGTGAATCGGGTTGCCGATGGTGAGGCCCGGCGTCTCGCGGGGAATCAAAAAGCCGGTGACCCCCCACATCCCCTTGGCCTTATCGACGGTGCCAAACACGACGAGCACATCCGCGACCGGCGCATTGGTGACGAACGTCTTGGTGCCGTTCAGGATGTATCCGCCCTCGCAGCGATCCGCACGCGTGCGCATCGCGAACGTGTCGGAGCCGGAATCAGGTTCGGTGATGGCATGGGCGCCGACCAGGGTGCCGTCGCACAGCGGCCGAAGCCAGCGTTCCTTCTGTTCCTTCGTCGCAAACTTCAGCAACGGCGTGATCACCGCCCACATGTGGGCGTGGAGCGAAAACAGCAAGCCGGCGTCGCGACATCCGTAGCCGAGCGCCTCCATCGCCAGGATCGTCGTCAGCACATCGGCGCTGCTGCCGCCAAACTCCTCAGGAACGCTGAGGCCCTGTATGCCGAAAGTGGCGCATTTGCGCCAGAGATCGCGGCTGAACCCACGTGCCTCAGGCGAAGGGGAGTCCAGCTCGTTCTTCGCGAACGCAACAACCGATTTGCGGAATTCGAGTTGTTCAGCGGTCCAGTTGAAGTCCATGCTCGGGCGTCTCGCGCTGACTACACCGCCGACGACGGAGGCGCCATCCGCCAGACGACTCTTGCAGGATTGCCGGCCACGACAGTGAACGGCGGCACGTTCCGGGTCACGACACTACCTGCCGAAACGATTGAGCCGCGCCCAATCGTGACTCCCTTGTAGATCGTCGAGCCGGTCGCCACGAAGACATCGTCTTCGATGGTGAGCGGACGCAGCGACGACTTCGGCTCCGGCTCGGTTCGGCGCTTGATCGGATCCGGATGATGGTTGTCGGCACCTGCGATGAAGCACCGATTCGCAATCATCACGTGCCGGCCGATAGTGACGCGCTCGCCGACGAGAATCACCGACTGGTAGCCGATGCGAGTACCGTCGCCGAGCTCGAGGACCGGGTCATCAGCGAGCTTGCTGGCCGCAAGCGTCGTGACCCCTGAGATGACACACTGACTGCCGATTCGAAGCCGGAGGTGTCCGAGGACCAGCGGAATGCCTCCGTCGCGAAGCATGAAGCGACGCCCGACGCTGTCGCAGCGGGATTTGAACATCGGCTCCTGATACAGGATCCGGATCAGGTTCCGCCAGATCGCCAGGCGCGCTTTGCGCTCGTAGTAGAGCACCTTGAATAGCGGGCGCAGGGTTGGCATTTCGAACCCTTTGATGGATTTGCCCGTGCGATAGATCCAGTCGTAAAGACGCGTCTCCCGTCGCCGCACGTTGAGCGCGAACCGCTCGAACACTGAAATGCCCGTGGCTGATTCGACTGGACTGGAAGAGGTGCGCATCATGGTGTGAAGTCTCAGTAGTAACGGACCACCCCGCTGCGAGCAAAGGCCTCTCCGCACTGCCTCGGCCCAGGTCCTGTCTATAACCTTTTATTTGTCAACCGATTGCAGCGCCCACGACCACTCGCGGCACTGCCGTAAGCACGTATATCTCCGGAATAGTGGATTTTCTCCACAACAACCCAGTAATTGGCTGGCCATCCCCGAAGTCCGGATGCCCTCGCGGGCCGGTTGGATACGTGCGCTACGACATTCAGGGCGGCCGCACCGGCGCAAGCTGCTTCGTTCAGGTAGCCGCCGTCGTCGGTGTAGTCGTCGCAAAGGTATGGACTGACGCCGGCTCGCCAATCACCATCGCGCGTGAACAGTAGAACGGTCACGTGGACGAATGTGATTCGAGGAAATCGGGTCTGCAACTGTGCAATCGTCCGCGCGTATGCGTCGAACCGTGTGTCGAGGGCGGTGTCCGTAAGAACGTCCCAGAAACAACACTTCAACGCCGCCACGTCGATCGTGCGGCCAAGACCGGCCTCGAGCGCTTGACGAAATCCGCGGATCTTCGCCATCGGATCACCGTTCTGACCGACATACAGGTGCGCCAGTACTGGTCCATCCGGAAGTGATGTCTCCCGATGTCCACGATGGGCAGCGACGCGGCCGGTCTCGCTGCTGCAGTTCCTAATTCCCGCTAGCAGGGTGCCGCCGACCGACTGATGAGCAAAGAACGTGCGCATCTCGCTCACCCGCGACCACGTCGTCCGATGGAACATTCACTCGAGATGCCATCTCTACGGCGTGCCATTGTCGAGGTGCTTGCCGCGGTCCAGGCGTTGTTCGTTCATGCGGCGGCTTTCACGGCTATCGGCGAGAGGGTTCCCACAAGACTACGCGCCGTCCACGCGCCACATGAAACCAGGCATGAAGGATCGAGAGGTTCGACGACACGAGAAAGGTCACCAGCCGATGGACGCCCGAAAGGCGGCCGACGCGGTGCATGCCGATCGCCGCGGCGGCATACGCGCCGACTTGAAGAACCGCCAGCACTGCGTAGACTGGGCTCCACAGCGCGAGCACAACACTCGTCACCAGCGCGCTCAGCAGCGCGAACGGCACGAGCCATCTGCACAGTTTGTGACTGAACAGTTGCCAGGCAGCCAGCCCGTAGCGAAACGGATTCAGCAACGCAAGATGCCGCAAGAGTCCTGATATCCCTCGAACGATGGTTCGCACCTTTCGCGCGTATTCGCGCCGCTCGTCGGCGATGTTCTTGTAGTAGGCGATCGCCTCGCGATCGGAGATGCCGCGCCAGCCGTGCTTCAACGTGTTGAGCAGCGTCGTGAAGTCGCTGGGGATATCGGTCTCCCACGGCTGGCAGACGTCGCGCCGCGCCGCGAAGAACGAACCGCTCAATCCGGCGACCGACCCAACCCGTGATTCGAGTTCGCGCAGGAACATCTCGTAGCGCACGTACGCGCCCTCACCACTGACACGGCCGTCCGCATCGATCAACCGATCGGCGCTGCTCACGCAGCCGACCGTCGGATCGGCAAAGGCGCGAAGAATGGCTCGCAGGCCGGCTGGATCGAGGCGCGCCGCAACGTCGGTAAACACCAGCACCTGACTGGACGTGGCCTCGATCGCGGTCTTCTGTGCGAACTCTTTGCCGCGCCGCTCCGGTGCTACAACGAGACGCACGCCCTTGTCGGCGTACTCGGCCACGATGTCGTGCGTACGATCGGTCGAGCGATCGGACGCGACGACCACATCGAGTCGTTCTGCCGGATATGAGAGACGCAGCGTGTTCTCGAGCTTCTCGCGGATCCGAACTTCCTCGTTGTGGACGGTGATGATGAACGCGACCGTCGGTGTGCAGTCCGCAAACTGGACCGGGCGCGATCGTACGAGTGAGATCCCGTACAGGATGAGCGCGTATCCGAAGTACGCATAGAACACGAACAACACCGACAGCGCAAACAGCGTCTCGAGCGCGATCATCGCGAGGGCGTCACGCGGGCCTGCGGCGTCATCGACGTGGTTCCCGTCACTGGCTGATTCGACAGCAGGCGCTCGACTCGCTCGCGATCGCGCCGGCTGATCCAGGGATGCACCGGCACGGTGAGAAGCCGCTCGGCGACACGCTCGGCGGACGAAAATGCGTGCCGTCCCAGCGTTCCACGCAACTCTGAAATGCCATTCACCGCCGTCGGGTACATGAGGCTGACGCCAAGTCGCTGTTCGCGTCCGACGCTGACGAGCCAGTCACGGACGTCGCGCGACTCACAGACGAGGGGCAGCCGAATGCAGGTATCGGCCCGTGACGGGACGAGTCCTGGAAACGCGCGCCGGAAGTACGACACATTCTCACGGCGCGCCTCGTTCCATTCCGCCAGGCGGAGGCGCCAGTGTTTCAACAGACCGGCCTGCGCCCCCGACATCCGGCGCAGTGCAAAGTCCACGGAATAAATGGTCTCACCAAGATGCAGTCCAGGCACGGATGCCGGGATGCGATACAGCGACGGTCGCAGAAAGACCGCCAGCACTGCGGCCTCCGCCAGCGCGGTTGCCGCCTGCACTGGCCCCGGTTCATCGACGGCAGCCAGTTGACGATCCACCGCTGCGACGATGTCGGGCGACGAGGCGACAATGACGCCGCCGCTGCCGCAGGTCACGGACTTGCCACGACCAAAACTGTAGAAGCCGACGTGACCTGTGGTACCCGCAGGTCGCCCGTCGACTGTCGTACCCAGCGCTTGCGCGGCATCGTCGATGACGAACGCACCGTAACGGTCGCAAAGTGATCTGAGGCGCTGAACCGAACAGGGCAGCCCGAACAGATGTGTGGCGACCACGGCGAGCGGCCGCTCGCGATCCAGTACGCGCGCCAGTTGCTCATAGTCGAAATCCAGCGTCGCTGAGTCGATGTCACAGCCAGCGACATCGAGGCCGGCGCGTACGATGGCGGCTGGGACCGAGAAGCACGTAAACGCCGGGATGACGACCGACCTTCGCGGTGACAACTGTCGCAGCGCTCGTAATACGAGCGTCATCGCTGCGCGTCCGCTCGAGACTCCCCAGGCTCGTGACACGCCTTGCGCATCCGCGAAGTCTTCTTCGAACGCGCGGAGCGTCTGAGACGATCGCGCCGCACCAGTCAGGCCGGCAAGAAGATCGGCCGCCAACACGGGCGCTGCGGCCGGGGGGAGGTGCCGCCAGGTCATGGGAGATTCTTCACGATCGATGGCCCAATCAACCGGGTCAACGAGACAGGCAAATGTTGCCAGACCTTGATCGCGAGACGGTACTTCGGGTTATTGGGATTCAGCTCCGGCGGTGAACTGTTCCCGCGCACCCAGTAGTGCCAATGCAGCGAAATTGGACGTGCTCCCCATTGCGCCTTGAAACGATACGGACCGCTGTCGGGTGTCGAACGGCCGAAGTCGAACACCTGGTACCCGCTATCGGCGGCGAATTTCAGCGAGTGCCAATACAACAGCATATTCGGACTCAGCTTGTTGTACTCGCGGAGCGACGATGCCCACGGAATCTCAATCCGATCGCGAAAGCCGAGCAGGATGGATGCGGCAACCGGCTCACGACCGAGGTTCACGGTGACGACCCAGCTCGAATCGGGAAGCGCCTGCAACACGGTGCTGAAGAAGTCCACTCCGTAGACAGGCGTGCCGAGGTCGCGCATGTTGACGGCGAAGACGCGGTAAAAGGCCTCGAGCTCTTCTTCTCGGCCGACGCGCACGTCCATGCCTTCTTTTTGCGCACGCTTGATCTGACTGCGCAGCTTCGCCGGAAACTGCTCCCACAAACGGTCCGACGAGCCGGCAAGAGGCAAGCGCATCGACGCCTTCGCGGATCGAACCTGCAGGCCCATGTCGCGCGGCGTTTCTGTACGCACCTCGAGGTGATCGACACCAAGCTCGTTCGCGACGCGCACGCCTTCGCGAAGCAGCTCCTGTTCGACCGCGTCACTGTCGGCGCAGCAGCCTCCGTAGTTCACGTATGGCAGGGAGACGAGAAAGTCGCCAAACATCCGGCTGCGCAGGCGCGCCAGCGGCAGGACGCCATTGATCGCACCGCTGCTCGACTCCGAAAACAGATAGTGCGTGTCGTGATCGAAAGCGCGCTCGATGATGCGCTTCCAGGCGGAGCGGTGATACTGGTGCGCCCGGGGATGCGCGTCGACGTACGCATCCCAGCGCCCCTCGTCCAGCTGCGTCAGTCGTCGGACCGGCATGTCTTTAATGGCCCGAATCGAGGTACTGCCGCAACGCAGGCAGCGCGACGCGCGCAAACCCCCGCGCTGTCTCGGCGGCTGCAGACGACGAGACACCCGGAGCCGGCTCCAGTGTCACGACAACGATTGCGCCGTTCGAACGGCGGCGAAGCATCACGTCGCGGATAGTCATGAGCCGGACCTCATTTGGATCGGCAGTGACATGTCCGTTGACGTCGAACCAGAACAGGACGTGTCGAGATGCGTTGGCATCACGCCGAACCTCGCCGATGCGTACACGCTCGCCCGACTCTAGTGGAATGTCGATGTCAGTCGCCTCGGCGCGCAGTGCTGCGGCAGCTTCGCCGGTCAATTCCTTCCCTTGCTGCTGCCGACGGTAGTACCCGACATAGAGCTGAACCCGGCCGGTCCCGGGCCATTCGTAGGACCTGAAGACTTCTTCGTCCACACCCACTGGGCGCATGGCCGACGCATCGAGGCGACTCGCCGTCGCCTTCCAGCCCTGCAGCTCCAGCGGAATCACCTCAGCGTCGAGCTCACGAGGTGTCGGACCGGCGGCGACGACGTGCTGCACGGTCACGCTCAAGAGAATCAGCGCGAGTGCGGCACCCAGACCGCGTTTCGACGCCGGCCCCATCGCCAAACGCGTCCCGCGCGCCTGCGAGTCCGACATCTCCGGTCCGACCAATGAGGTCCCGACGATGCGCGGCGCTCCAAGAAACAGCGCGACGTAGCCGGCGACTGCGACGAACATTCCGTGGAAGACGTGACCTGGCCCGTGGAGATCGCCGGTCACCAGTCCGTGGTACGCGGTGAAGCCGATCAGCGCGACACGCACACCGTTGGCGATCACGGCGACGAGCACGCCAAACAGGACGAGCGCGGTGCGGCGAGCCGGAGACGAGCGCGACAAATAAGCGAGCGGAATGCCGATTGCCGCAATCGCCACGAGGTAGTTCACGCCGCTACAAACCTCCGCGACCTCGAGCGTCTGGTGGGGAAGATAGATGAACGTTCCGTCGCGATGAACGGGAATCCCGATAGCGCGCAGCAACGAGGTACCGAGGCTCGCTGAAAACAGCTGGAACGGCCCGTGAAGCCGATCGGTGAAGACCTCCCACACCGGGATCATCAGCAACAAATACAGAATCGGCAGCGCCAGCGCGCGAAGGAGTGAGAGGCCGCCTACAAGAAGCGCGACACCGGACATGACCGGGAGCAGCGACAGTTCCTGCAGCGCCCCGAGACTGCCGGCCCGCCCGATCGTCAGCACCAGCAGGCCACCGAAGAGGACAGGCAGCCCCCACGCGAACGACGGCTCGCAGACAGCAGGCAGCTTGGCCCGCGTCGCCCAACAGACGTATCCCGCAATGATTGGAATGAGGAAACCGTGGGTGTACATGCTGTTGGACCACCACTGATTCACAAGCATGTAGATGACGTCCCAATAGCACAGCGCCAGGGCGAGGGCGGAGGCCCAGAGTGCCATCGAGGACCGGGGTGTGAGGTTCACCGTGGCGTTATCTGACCGTGCAGGTGACGACTCAATCGCGATGTCGCGACTCGCGTCGTCCAGTTCAGCTGCCGAGCTTCCGGCTGACGTATGCCGCCACCTTCTGAATCGAATCGAGATTCACCGCGCTGATTTCGTGGTCAGTGACTCCAATCTTGAACGACTGCTCCAGGAACCCGACCAGTTCGAGCACACCGGTGGAGTCGATCACACCGTTTTGCAAGAACGAGTCCTCGCGCTTCAGGGAACAATCGTCGACACCGAACAGGAAATTGCTGACGATGAAATCGCGGATGTTTTGCTCGATCGTGGTTGTGTCCAGCGTGACAGGCATCCTTCCCTTCCCTCGTCCCTTAAATCGGTTCCCAATCGTGGCGGCTCAACGGCGAGTCGAGCAAAGCGGTTTCCGGCCGACGGCTCTCCGGACTGAAACCACATCTCTCGACAAATCAACTACTTAGATGCTCTACCTGCGCGGGGACTGACCGCCGCGACCCCATCGGTCCGATCGCGAAGACTTCCCCTTGTGGATGTCCCCGGGAACTCGTCTGCAAAAAACGGACTGGGTTTTAGGGCTTCGTCGGGACCGCGACCCGGTCCACTAACGTCTTGATCGGCGCGGCGGGAACCAACGCCGGGGCGCGGCGGATGAAACTCTCGTGCAACAGTTGAGTGGACAACATCCCAACTAATGCCATGTTGTCGGCATTCGAGAACTGCCCGTTCTCCTGGAGCCGGCGGCATTTGAGGATCAAGTGACGCGCAGCGTCGACCCGGAAAACACCCGCCTCTTTGAGGGCCCTGGGATTCGCGACGTTCTCAATCCACGATTCAGCCTCCGGCGCTGCGAGTGCAAGGGCGTCGGGCGCGCGATAGGGCTGTTTCTTTCGGTTTCTAACCTCAACAGGCACGAGATCTACGGCCGCACGCTTCAACACGTGCTTCTCGTCGAGCACTCTCAGTTTGAACGAATCTGGCAGCGATTCGGCGAGGGCGGCGACGTTGCGATCGAGAAATGGAAACCGCCCCTCGACCGAGTGTGCCATGAGCATGCGATCGCCCTGCGCTGACAGCAAATACCCCGACATCAACGTTCGCACTTCGACGTGCTGATCCTGCGCCAGCGGCGACCATCGGTGGAACGCACCCGGGAGACTGGCCAGCAACTCTTCTACGACGTCCGGACCCACGGCGTCGGTCACCGCGGGATCGAAGAGTCGCTGCAGCGCGCTCGTGGAACGCCACCGTATGTCGTGACCGAACCCTGGCGTGCGCATCGCGCTCAAGTTGTGACCGAAGAACGATTGCGCCATCGCCAACTGCGAGACCGGTGATCGCTGCAGATACGGATACAGCCGGCGAAGCAAGCTCGGACGCCACCTCGATGCGGGCTGTCTCCCCCAGAAGCGGCGGATCTTCGCCTCCCGGAATAGGTCGTACCCCGCAAACATCTCGTCCGCCCCCTCGCCGGTGAGCACGACCTTGATTCCGTGCTCTCGAACGAGACGCGACAGCAGGTACAGAGGGGCCGGCGCCGTCCGCAGGATCGGCCGCTCGGCGTGCATCACGACATCCGGAAAGACGCGTGCGATGTCCGCGCGGCTGACCAGCACCTCGTGGTGATCCGTGCCGAGATGCCTGGCCATCACATGCTGAAACTCCGTCTCGTCGTACTCGGCGTCGGTGAAACGTAGTGAGAAGGTATGGAACCTCTGCCCCTTCGCGCGCAACGCGAGCGCCGACACGAGCGAGCTGTCGAGCCCGCCGGACAGATAGCTGCCCACCGGCACGTCCGCGCGAAGCATGCGCAAGCTGGTCGCCTGCTCGAGCGCGCCTCGTACGGCATCGACGGCATCGTCCAGCGAGCCGATGAAACCGCCGGCGCCGTCTTCCGGGAATGCGGGCGTGTACGACGCGGTGTCCTGGACTCGCCCGTTTTCGTAGGTGCGAACCGTACCCGGTCGAATCTCTTCAACGCCGCTGAACACCGTGACCGGCGCGACGCTTGTCCAGAACGTGAACGCCTGGGCGAGACCGCGTGGGTCAAACCGTCGCGGAATCGACGGGTTCGCGGCGAAGATCGCCTTGACCTCGCTGGCGAAGTACAAGCGGCCGTCATGGATGCAGACAAAGAGAGGCCGCACACCGAACGGGTCACGCGCAAGGACGAGACGCTGACGATCCGAATCCCAGAGCGCGACCGCCCACTGACCGTTGAAGCGGCGAAACGCCTCGGCTCCCCATTCTTCGTAGGCGTGAACGATGACTTCCGTGTCGCTGCGGGTACGGAATGCGGCAACTTGACCATCAACACGTTCGGTGAGTACGGCGATCCGAACGCGCCCGGGGCCGACAACATCATGCATGCGCAGCTTCAGACCGATAACGGCTTCACGCTGATGGCGTCGGATACCCCGCCGGAAATGGGAGAGGTCAGTCCTGCCGGCAATATCACCATCAGCCTGAGCGGAGATGACGAGCAGGAGTTACGCGGCTACTGGGACAAGCTCGCCGAGGGTGGCACTGTCACCATGCCATTCGAGAAGCAAATGTGGGGCGACCTGTTCGGCATGTGCACCGACCGGTTCGGTGTGCCCTGGATGGTAGACGTCGTCCCGCCGCAGAGCTGAGACCCCCTGAATACGCATCACCAGTGAGCTGAAACCGCACCTAATGGCGCCTGCCTTCGCTCACTGGTGATGCAGAACCGGGGCACGGGCAATACATGATCTCAACGGGGCGCTGATCGAACCGCCGAAGCGTGCAGTTGTGCAACCATTGCTTCATGCCGGGTGGCCAGCATCGCACAGCTACGAGCCCACTCATTGACTCTCTTCTGGGGACCAGTCGGGTCCTGGTGGCGCTGGCTGCACAGTCGCTCGCTCAGCATGATCCAGACGTGACCCTCGTCCAGTTCCGAACGCTGGTCGTCTTAGCCTCTCGTGGCCCACAACGCACCACCGACCTGGCGGACACATTGGGAATCGCGCCCTCGACGGTGACGCGGATGTGTGATCGCCTTGCCCGTAAGGGTTTGGTACAGCGATTCCGCCGGGCAGCTGACCGGCGAGCGACCTGGGTGGGATTGACCAAGTCGGGTCAAGACCTCGTTGGTCAGGTCATGCGCAACCGTCGTACGGCGATCGCCAGGCTGGTCCGGTCCACGACCATCGAAGACCCGGAGGCTTGCACTCTGATGCTGAACGCCTTCGTCGAAGCGGCGGGCGAGGTGCCGGAGTCGAGCTGGTGGCAACACTGGCGCGCAGCCGCCACCAGCCCACCGGATGCCGTGTCAGCCTAACCGGGCTTGGTCCGGGGACCGGCCGTGGGGACTCGCGTACTAAGCTATCTGCAATGATTGCATTAGTACACGCATTCTGCGGCCTACGAAAGGTGGCCCGGCAATGAAACGTCTATCTCGACTCGCACTCTTCGCAATTCTTGGCCAGGTCGTGCTCCTGGCAAGCGCATGGTTCTTGCCTCTTGCTTCCGAGTACCGCTTGGTTGGTGACAACATCAGCGAGCTGGCGCTGGCTCGATGGGGATTCATTCTGGTTGTGGCCTTCGTCCTATCCGGCCTGGGTGTGGTCGGCCTTGCCTATGCGATCCGGCAGCTGACCGCGGGAAGCCGAGGGTCACTGGTCGGTTCACTGCTCATCGGGATCTACGGCGCAGGTGCTGTGGTTGTCGCGATCTTTCCACCGACCGAATCGACAGCCCAGCAGATGTCTGGTCTCAGTCCACCGGTGGCTGGATTCACAGCCTTACCGCATTGGTCAGTTATCTCGGTGCCATCGTCGGCATGTTGGTTCTGACCTGGACCTTCGCGCATTATCCGCGGTGGCGGTCGCTCATTGTGTGGTTGTCTCTTCTGGCCGGCGCGGCACTGGCCTTGCTGTTCGTGCAGTCGGAGGGACCCTGGGTCGGAATCATGCAACGCCTATTGATAACCGCCATCTCAGGCTGGCTGATTCTGGTTGCGCTCCGTGTCCGCACAATAGCCTCAGAGCAGGGGACGGCTGGGGCTAGGGAAGCTCTGAAGTCAGCAGCCGGGTAACACTGTCAGCAAACCACGATGCGTAGCGGTCCGCGCTCCAACCTCGATGCCGGGTAAGGCGATTGAAGATCACCGGATCCATCAGCATCCACACCGTGTCAATGGCGCCGGCCCTGTCGAGCGCTGGGCGAAGCGCAGCACGCTCGAGCACGCTGTCAACGATCCAGGCTGTGGTGCGCTCCCGTTGAGATTCTCGATCCAAGATCAAGAGCTGGATGTCGGGATCGAAAGCGGCCGCCTCGTACGCGGCAAGTATCACCCCAGCAGATCGAGCCTGGGCCTCGGACAGTACCTGGGCCACAACTGAGAGAAAGTCCGCGAGGTCGCGTACCGCTTGCGCATCGGCCGCCCACGCCCGGCTCAGTACTGGCACCGGCTCGTCATCGCCCGCGACAGCCACATCGATCACGACGTGCAGTAGCTGCGCCTTGGTGCCGAAGAGCAGCTCAACCGTGGGCACGGACACGCCGGCCTCGGCCGCGATGGCCCGGATGGTCGTCGTGGCGTAGCCCTGCTCGACAAACAGCCGGGTCGCAGCTTTGATCACTCGGCTGCGGGTCTTCTGGGCTTGCGCGGTACGCGTTCCCGACACGTAGCCTCGTCTGGACTTGCGGGCGACAGCGTCTGGCACGCGCCCATATTAGCTATGGGTGAACCATAGGAGACCGTTGCCAACTCGACCCCTTGCCAGATCACCCGTTCTGGGCGATGTGGAGCGCCGCCGTATGGCGATACCGTCGGCCCCTCGGCCGAAACCGACGGTTCAGATGCACATGACGACTTCTGCAGAAGGAGGCACCCCTATGACCGATGAGGCTGCGCCCGTTTTCGATGATGAGGCTGCTACGCCCGTCCTCGATGTACTCGCCATCATGACCGAGGCAGCGGTGGAAGCTAGCGAGCTCGACCCAGCTGCGCAGATTCTGTTGCGATTCGCTGCACTCGTCGCCTTGGACGCGGCACCCGCTTCCTATCTCTTCCACTTCGGCGCCGGCGCCGAACAGGGGTTGACGTTGGAGGATGCCCAGCAGGTTCTGGTGACGCTTGCGCCCGTGGTTGGCACCGCGCGCATCGTCTCGGCGACCTCCAAGATCAGGAGGGCACTCGGGTTTGCCCTCGTGGTGAGTGAACTTGCCGAAGAGGAGCTTGCCGAAGAAGACGCCGACTCCATGTGATCTCGATGAAGGAACGCACGTGCACGTCCGTTCCTTACGCTTTGCACGCGTTGCAACGTGTGCATC
>CAVSKE010000035.1:0-41893 GCA_963728305.1 uncultured Acidobacteriota bacterium | reverse complement strand
ACCATGCGAACAGTGACACGATGCTCATCGTGCTCGGACTCGATCGCCGGCGCGGCGGCGGCGGTCCCACGCTGTTCACCTACAACAAACGCACCGGTGAGACCCGCAATGCGGGACCGCTGTTTTCCGCCGACAGTCCATATAGCTGGAGTGCGGCAGAAGGCTGGTATTTCAGCGCCACGAGGCCGACGGCTCTCTATGTGAACGAGGGCGGCCGCATGCTCCGCTACGACGTCCAGCAGCGCACGTTCGAGACGGTCTTTGACGTGCGCGATCGGTTCGGTAGCGACACGTTCATCTGGCAGATGCACTCGAGTGCCGATGACCGCGTCCATTCGGCAACGCTCCGCCAGGACGGCTCGTACGAAATGCTCGGCTGCGTCGTCTACGACGAGGCCGCCGGGCGCCTCGCGTTCTATGCGAAGAAGGGCGACTTCGACGAATGTCAGATTGACAGGAGCGGCCGATGGCTGGTGATCAAGGACAACGTGGACGGCCGCCACGGAGAGGACAACCGCATTATCGATCTGCAGTCGGGTGAGGAACGTCTGCTCATCGACTCCAACGGCGCCGCCGGGCATTCCGACGTCGGGTTCGGCTCGATGATCGCCGAAGACAACTTCAATTCGCTGCCAGGGGCGGTGCGGCGGTGGGATTTCGAGATGGACGTCACCGGCGGACAGCCGGCAACGGTACGGGGGCAGGGCGAGCTCGTGTATCAGCTCTCGTCGTGGACGTCAGGGGTCGGCCACATCACCGTCGGAAGCGCCCAGCGGGCGACGTCCCTTGCCCAGCAGGCGGCGTGTGTGAGCAACGCCCATCGGGACAACCTGCCGAGGGTGAACGAGATCGTCTGCTTCACACTGGACGGATCGCTGAAGACGTTGGTGGTCGCTCCGAACCTGACCGACCTGAATGCACCGGGCGGCGGCAGCGACGACTATTCGAAGCTGCCCAAAGGCAATCTCGATCCGACAGGCGAGTACTTCATCTGGACGACGAATGCTGGCAGCGATCGCCTGGATGCCTTCATTGTTCGAGTGCCCTGGAATACGTTGTCAGAGCCTGGCCGGTGATCGCGTCGTTCACGCGTCGCCGCGCATGCTACAGCGTGCGCTCCACGGATCTCACGGCGGCTTTAGCCGCCGCGTGAGGATAAGCAGCCTCCCAGGCTGCGTACTGGCGATGAGTTGCGAACCGAACGAAGCCGACGACCGTCGCCCAACACATCAGGCACATCGCGTACGGGACGGCAACGATGAGGGGACGCCAGCGCGCGTGACGGAACAGGTGACACGTCAGAGCGGCGGCAGCAAACATCACCTGAGCGCCCATCAGGATTTGATAGAAAGAGCCCTCGCTCACCAACACAATGTTGGCGATCAGCAGCGCTGTATGCAGCAGCGGTATCGTCAGCCGCAGCGCCTTGTGTGAAATCGTCTCCAGCCACAGGGGATTTCGCGCCGGGTTCCACAGCCATCGTTCCCGGGCCAGCAGTTGGAATGTGCCGGCAATCGTCCGTACCTTCCGCACAAACTCCTGGCGGGCAGTCTGAGACGCGCGGTCATACGCCTTGGCGTCGGGCTCGAACAGGACGGCGTACCCGCGACGCACGATTCGCATGGGGATCACGACGTCATCGAGCACCGTGTCAGGGGGAACGGGCTCGAACAGTGATCGCCGGATCGCGTAGATCGACCCCGACGCACCAACGGTCGACGTCACGCGGCTTTCCTGCAACCGGATGAACTTTTCGTACTTCCAGTAAAAGCCGGTCCCCTTGGCCGCCGACGTCCCGGCGTCGTCCGTCATGATCACCAGTTCACCGCTCACAGCGCCGACTGTCGGATCCGCAAAGTGCGACACGAGCACCTGTGCGACATTCGACGCAAAGCGCTGCCTGGCGTCGGCGAAAATGACGATGTCGCCCGAGGCGAGAGGGACGAGCTCATTGAGAACCGCTGACTTGCCACGACGCGTGGGGTAGTCAACCACGGTTACGCCGGCGCCGGCGAAACGTCGTGCCCGCTCGACGGTGCCATCGCTCGACCCGTCAGAGCCGACGATGATCTGGAGTCGATGGCGTGGGTAGGCGAGCGCCAGCAGGTTCTCGATCCGCGCCTCGATCCGATCGGCTTCGTCGTGAGCGACCACGATCACCGTCACGCATGGCTGCACGGGTGCCCGAGCATGCCGTGTCGGTCTCAGCGTCGCCGACAACCACGCCAGGAGCGGGTAACCGACGTAGACGTAGACCAAGGTGAGGAGCGCGGTCCAGAGCACCATCGCGGCGACCGAGTGTTCGCGCCCACCGTCTGTGATCTGAAACCGGATGTCGGCACCGGTGACCGATCGGCCAGCAGTTTCCTGGACGTGCCACGGCGCGCTCGCCGCGCGATTGACGACCTGCGCCAGCGACGACATGTCTGCGCCAGGGTCGCGACCGTCGGTGGCTGTGCCTGCATAGGGGGCCGCAAGGCTGACGCGATACGTTTCGCCAGACAGATTGACGACGCCGACGTCCGACAGCCGTTTCGGGAAGAAATTGTCACCCGGGTATTTGTTCCCGTCGGCGCCGACCAGCAGATTGCGCCGGACCACGAAGCGTGGAAAGAACTTCTCGAGTGCCTGAATGCCGCTTCCTGTTCCAGTGCCATGGATGCCGTAGTCGTTGTGCAGTGCGATGTTGTTCTCGAACACGAATCCTGTATGCGGGCCTCCATCGGCCGTGAGCAGCGTACCGCTCTGAAGAGCGGTGTTGTGATCGATGGTGATGTCCCTCGTACGATCGAGCAGTTGAAAGAGTCGCCCTGATCCCCAGGTTCCTCCGACGTCCACGAACAGGTTGTTGCGGACAGAGATGCGGCTGGTCTGCTGGCTGGTGTGGTTATCGTCGTGCCCCAGGATGTTGATGCCGCTTCCCACCCGCCGGACCACGTTGTTGGCGAAGACGACGTCTTCGACGACCGACCAGGGCGCTCCGCCGTCCTGGTTTCTCACCGTGAACAGGATCGCGAAGCCGTTCTGACTGTCGGGCCAGTTGTGCTCGAACAGGTTGCCGTCGATGATCACTCGGCGCGCGTTCTTCAGCTCGAGCAGGTTCTTCACGCTCCAGCGTGCACCTTCGAACTCGGGCAGCCCCGGCCGCCACCGCAGTGGCTTGGCGAGATGGTTTCCGGAGATCTCGATGTCTGCCGGCACGAGCGCCGGGATTGACGGATCGGCCCCGCCGAACATCACGTTCTCTCCAGCGGCCTCCAGATAGTTGTTGGCGATGACGAATGGCCCGTCACCGTTCCAGCCGGCGATGCTCTGCGAATCGGCGCTGGCATCCTTGAAATTGGACAGGTAGGAGTTGATCACGGCTGCATGGCGCGCGTTCATCGCGATGCCGCGTCGTGTGCCGACGCGGTTGTCACCATGCAGGAACGAGCGGTCGATGATGATGTGGTGCGGAAGATCGTCCGGATCTGATTCGTCGTGGCCAAGCTGCACCAGAGTGACGACAGCGGCCCCTTCGTCGGGAGCCACGTCGATGCCGACGAATCGGTAGTGGTGGGCGCCGGCCGCAGCGACGATGACTGATGGCGGGGGAGCGCGCAGTTTGGGCATGTGCGGTGAGTCAGACGGATGCACACGCTGCCCCGGCGCAGGCAACCTGTCGAGGCCGCTGGAGGAGACGAGAATCCACCCGTCGCCCTCTTTCTTGGGAAGCCGGAACGGTCCCTGGTACGTGGCGCCAGCTTCGAGCACGATCTCGTCACCCGGACGTGCCTCGTCGAGCGCGCTCTGGAGATTGCCCTCAGCCGGAACCGGAATGAGTCGACCCGTCCGCCGTATCTCCGAGATGTCAACAGTGCGTCGAGGACGCGCCGGTATCTGCGGCGCAGCGGCATCGCCCGGAGGTCTGGCCGCGAGCTCGACCCGGGGTGTCGCCGAGGCGACGAGACAGATGACGCACGTGACGCCGATGACGAGGAGACGCATGGTCCCGTCGATCCCTGTGTTAACGACTCTTGGCGCTCTTCATTGAGCGGTCCGTTGCGCTGAAGACGGGGGCCGCCTGTCGCGCGACAGGCTCCACCTGTCGCGCGACCGGCGGTGCCGACCCACGTGTCAGGTCGATGATGGTGTGCTTCGAGCTGGCTGCCGCGATTGCACGTAACGCGTCGGCGCCTGAGGTTCCAATGACCAGGACCTGTGCATGAACGGCAAGTGCTTCCGGGCTGTCGCACAGGAGCGACGCAATGTGGGGAATCTCGATGTCGATGTAGCGACGATTGGCGCCCGTCAACCGCGACGGAACGATGTTCGAGTCGTAGACGCGTACGTCGCACCCTTTGCCGATGAGCGCCTCGACGACCGCCACCATCGGGCTTTCACGCAAATCATCGGTCGTTGGCTTGAACGCCAGCCCGACGACACCGACGCGGCGCGCCCGCGTCTGAAGTACGCGTTCGATGCCGTGACGAATAAGCAACTCGTTCGAGGTCACCACGGCGTCCAGCATCGGAATCGACACGTCGGCCATGCGCCCGGCGTGGAGCAGGGCTCGCAAATCTTTAGGCAGACACGATCCGCCAAAAGCGAATCCAGGTTTCAGGTAGCTCGGCGCGATGTTGAGTTTCCGGTCCTGCCGGACGATCGCCATCACCTCCTGCGCGTCGACGCCGAGCGCGTCGCACACGCTGGCGATCTCATTGGCGAAACATACTTTCAGCGCGTGAAAGGCGTTGCTGGCGTACTTCACCATCTCCGCCGTCCGGATCGAGGTATGGACGAACGGTGCCTCGATCCCCGCATAGAGCCTGCGCAACTGATCGGCCGTGTCGACGTCGTCACAGCCGACGAGAATCAAAGGCGGGTGCTCGAAGTCCTCCACCGACGATCCTTCCCGCATGAACTCGGGGTTCATCGCGAGCCGGATCATCGACGGTCGCGGCAATCCGTCAGGCATGACGTGCTCGAACACGCGCGCCGTCGTTCCGGGTAATACGGTGCTGCGGATGACCACGGTCAGCGGGTGTGTGCGGCCAGCCAAGCAGCGCTCGATGATGGCGTCGACCACGTCGAGCAACGCGCCCAGGTTCGGCACGCCGTGTCCGAGGTCCGGGGTGCCCACGCAGATGAGCGCGACTTCACTTCGCTCGACGGCCTCATCCGCCGACAGCGTGGCTCGGAGCCGGCCCTCTCGCACGACGCGCGCGACAATGTCGCCGAGCCCTGGTTCGACGATGGGCGACACGCCATCGTTGATGGCGCCGACCTTGTCGGCGTTCACATCGACGCCGATCACGTGATGTCCGTCACGCGCCAGGCACGCTGCCGTCACGCATCCCACATATCCCAAGCCGAAGACGCTGACATTCATATGGATACCTACAGACCCCAGGGCTCAGGCCTCAGGCCTCAGAGCAGGGCCAGGGGTTGGGCCGCTCGACTGGCCCAGCCTTGATTCCTGACTCCTGGCCCCCGAGGTCTTCTCGTGAATGACCGCTTCACAATGCGCTTCGAACGCCTGCACGGTGTGGCCCCACGTGTACGCCGATTCGACCAGCGCCCGGCCGGCGCGTCCGAGGCGCTGCCGCGCCTGCTCGTCTCGGAGCAGCGAGACAACGGCGTGCGCGAACGCATCGGGATCGTCGGCCAGGACGATGTCTCGACCGGACGTGACGCCAAGGCCTTCGGCGCCGATCGTCGTGGAGACCACGGCTTTGGCCATGGCGAAGGCTTCGAAAATCTTCAGGCGCGTGCCGCCACCAGCACGGAGCGGCACAACATAGAGCGCAGCCTCGTCGATATACGGGCGAACGTCTGGTACTGTGCCGGTCACGGTCACCCCTAGCCGCGCGAGCGAGGCGAGGGGCGGACCAGGATCGCGGCCGACGACGCTGAAGGAGACCTCGGGGATCCGGGCGCGAATGCGCGGCAGGATCGCTTCGCTGAAGTAGAGCACGGCGTCTTGATTCGGGTACCAGTCCATGGAGCCGGTGAATACGAGCCGGCAGGGGACCTCGCGGCGTCCGCCGGGTGAGAAGTACGCGGTGTCGACACCAGTGGGGACTGACGTGATCCGCGCGCCGCGCGCGACAGCCTCGAGTGCCTTTCGGTCCTCCTCCGAGACGGCGATCGTCAGGTCGGCGGCGGTGCACGCTGCCGCCTCACTACGACGCAGCTTTCGCCACTCGATTTCGAGCAAGGTCCTGCGCGCCACCCGCCGCTCGAGCGTCGCCAGCCGCTGCCAGATCAGGTATTCCACGTTGTGCTCGAACAAGACGACCGGGACCTGGTTGCCCCGTGGAAGGTTGGCGGCGGCAACCAGGAAGTCGGCCACGCAAATGTCGACCGGCTCCTGTGCGAGAAGCCTGTGGACCTGTTCGCGCATCGCCGGCAGCCGCCACTTCCAGAGATCGACTGGATCGCGAGACAACCACGAGCCCGCCAATGCGCGAACGAACGCAGGCGATCCGGACTTCGGCGCGGCAAACGGCAACGACAGCACGCGTCGACAGTCCGGAAGGCGACGCGCCAGTCCCGTCGGATCGTCGTCAGGCCCATGTGTCGTGAGCACGGTCACCTGATGGCGCGTCGACAGATGCGACAGCGTCTGCAGACTACGAATCCGCCCGCCCGAGGTGGCGGGCCATAGCCCGCCCATCTTGATCCACAGCAGTCGCATGGTCGGAAGGAGCGGGGCGTATCAGGTCAGCCGGCCCCTCTCCGTCGATGAAAGTTCGTAACCAGATTTCGAGATTGATCAGCAGCCAGAGACGGTCGCCGTGGCGCGCCCGTCCAGTGCGATGCTCGTTCACGAGCCGCTGCAGCGATGCCCGATCGAAGTAGCCTCGCGCCGTTGTACGAGGTCCGAGGACGAACTCGTCGACGAAGGTGTCGAGTTCGCCGCGGAACCACTGGTCGATTGGGACGGGGAACCCCATCTTGGGGCGATTCATGATCTCAGCCGGGATGAGATCGCCAACCGCGTCACGCAGGAGCGCCTTGGTCTGCCACCCGCGCAACTTGACGTCACCGGGCATCGTGACGAGGTGCTCGACCAGCCGTTCGTCGAGAAACGGCACGCGGCTTTCGATCGACGCCGCCATGCTCATCTGATCTTGTTTCATCAGGAGCTCGTGCAGGTAGGTCTGGAGATCGACGCGGCAGATCCGATCGAGCAGGCCGCCAGGGGCCTCGCTGAAACAGCGCAGTTCGACCGTGTACGGATCGTCGGCGTCGAGTATGTCGCGCCGGAGCATCTGCTGCTGCACGCTCAACGGAAACACCGCGAAGTTCTCGAAATACAGATCGCGAATGTCCGGTTCCAGTGCGACGAAGGTTCGGCGAGCGATTCGACCCAGCCGCCGAGGCAGGGCGCAAACGGCTGCACGCACCTCACGACGTATGGCGCGCGGAACGGCCGCCCAGTACGGTCGCCCGAGGCGCGCATTCCAGTGCGTCACCCGGTAGCGGTTGTAACCGAGGAAGAGTTCGTCGGCGCCCTCGCCAGTGAGCACGACCTTCACGTGGTCGCTTGCCAGGCGCGCAACGAAGTGAAGCGGAATGCTCGATGGGAACGCGATCGGCTCGTCTTCGTGCCAGAGCAACCTGGGTAGCGCAGCCACGAACGCTGCGGCCGTCAGGGTGACATCGTGGTGCTCGGTGCCGAGACGATCGGCGGCAAGACGCGCGTACGGCAATTCATTGGCGCCACGTTCATGGAATCCGACAGAGAAGGTCTTGACGCGACTCGTCGCGGCACGCGCCACCAGTGCCGTCAAGACGGTCGAGTCGATGCCGCCGGAAAGAAACACACCCAGAGGGACATCGCTCATCAGGTGACTCTTGACCGCTGTCTCGAGAAGAGCGCGTGTCTGGGCGGCCGCCTGTCGTGCATTCCCCGCCGGCGCGTCGGTCGGCGGTGGCAGATGCCAGTAGCGCTGCGTCTGCACGCGATCACCCGCCGTCCAGGTGAGCACGGTGCCTGGAAGCACCTTCCGCACCCCCCGGAAGAACGTGCGCTCGCCAGCGACGAAGCGCATCGCCAGGTACTCGGGGAGGACGCTCTCGTCGAACGCCGCGCGAACGAGGCCGCTGGCCAGCACGGCCTTGATCTCGGAGGCGAACACGAGGCCGGTGTCAGTCACGGCGTAGTACAGCGGCTTGATGCCGAGGCGGTCCCGCGCCAGCAGCAGCCGGCCGCGCCGACGGTCCCAGATCGCGAAGGCGAACATGCCCTGAAGCTGATTGACGACGCGGTCCCCTTGTTCCTCGTACAAGTGAAGGATGCTTTCGGTGTCGCACCTGGTTCGGTAGGTGTGGCCGCGAGCCTGCAAGCCAGCTCGGAGCGTCGCGTGGTTGTAGATTTCGCCGTTGTAGACGATGTGGATGGTCCCGTCCTCATTGCACATCGGCTGCTGGCCACCAGAGACGTCGATGATGGCCAGCCGTGTGTGCGCAAGGCCGACCGGGCCGTCTGTCAGGTGACCCTGGCCATCGGGACCCCGGTGGACGAGGACGTCGCGCATGCGCAGCAGTCGCGCAGTGTCGACTGGAACACTCGGATCGTTGTTGAAGATGCCGGCAATGCCGCACATGGCGGAGACTGAGGTCGGTGGGCGCCTGCTGGCGCCTTACATTTCGATCGTTGTCACGCCGGCGTGATCGTCGATGACCACTGACGTGCCTGAGTCTTGGAACCTGAGCCCTCGCGGTCGGCGCGCGTCGTCGACGATCGGACACACGGGCGGCGGTGATGTCGACGGCGCAGCCTGGGGAAACAACAGTGTCAGGCATCGCCACGGCAGCGTCGCCGTCGAGGAGTAGGTCAACATCGGCGCCGGCTCCCGCTGGCCGTACTCGACCGACGTCCATCCACGAATCGGTGCGAGCTCGCCGCTGGCCAGGTTCGCTTCCAGCGGCTCGGAGGCAAAGGCCGCAACCCAGAAGACGCGGCCTCCCGGTGTATCGGCACGAACCCACGGGTGTGGTCCACGGGTGACAGTGATCGGAGCGAACTGAAACGCGACTTCGATGTGATGTCGCGCGCGCCCCTCGACGTCATCGATGACGAGCCAGTAGTGGGGCTTCACGAAGACCACGCGCCGGCGGCACGACACTGGCTCAGCGAGGCCGCTGTACGCGTCGTGCTCGGCGTCCACGACATCGAGCGAGGCGTCGGATTGCCACTTCCGCAGCGTCGCTCGAGGACGCGAGTGCCACTTGAAGGGACCGGCCGGTTGCGCGTGGTCTCGTCGATCCACGCGCACCGTGCTGTGAGCCGCGGTGCTGCGAAAGTAATTGCGCCACCGCGCATCGACCGTATAGCTATGCGTTCCGGCGTCGATGAGAATCGGCTCGCCGAACGCGACGCACTGGACGCTCAACAAGTCAGCGTGACCATGACCGCCACTGATCGGACAACCGAGCGGACCGACGTCCATGATCAACTGATGGGCATTCACATCCCATCCCGATCGCATCACGGCGTAGCCGCCCGCCTGGAACACACGGGAGGCGTCCGATGACGGAGGTGCGCAACGGACGGCGTCGAAGGCGTGAAGACCGCCAGCGCCCATGATCCACATCAGATGGGACAGATCGCCACCAGCAGCCCAGGCGAAGTCGGAGCGCTTGAACAGCGATGCGGCGACGCCACACAGTGCTCCGGCATCATGCCGAGAACGTCGAACCAGGGGGCACAGTGTTCCCCCGTCGGCGTCACCGATCGACGGAAGCGATCCGTCTGGCCTGCGGATGGCGATCAGAAACTCGATCATCCGCTCGAGCCGACCGTGGAGGGCGGCGGGGATTGTGACGCCATTGCGCTCGCAGAGGATGGCGAACTGCACGTACGTCTCGACGGTGTAGCGGTGATAACAGGTGGAGAGCTCGAGATGAACGCCGTCCGACGACAACTGCGCGGAGCTCTGATCGAGTAAGACTCGCATTCCGAGCTGCACGCCACAGCGGCGCGTCGCGAAAGTCCGGGAACAGCACGCCGGCGTAGAAGAGTCCAAGTGCTTCCCCGGTCAGGTGCGTGTTGGGTGAAAACGAGCGTGATAGATACCGCCGCACGTGATGGGCGTGCGCCCAGACCGCTGCCAGCAGTGTCATGGCCCACGAGCCGGTGACCACGGGCGCATGGCGAATGAGCGCGGCCACCCAACACCACGACATCAGGCGATGCGCGACTTCGAGACTGCTGGCCCAATTGATCCCGTAGCCGCTCGGGTTGGCGCGGATCCACGACTCGATCGTCGACACGCATTCGGCGGCATAACGCTCGTCGCGCGTCAGGGCCCATGCCTGTGCGAGGTGGACGATCCATTGGTGACGATTGAGCTCCCACACGACCTTGCTGTCGCCCACGACCGCCGAGTCCAGTGGATCGAGACGGCTCCAGTGCACGAGTGGTGCGCGTCGAGACGAGATCGGATCCAGATGCCAGTCGACTGGGTCACCGAAGGACAGCGCACGGTATCCCAGCAGGTCGAAGCGCCGCTCGATCAGTCGTGTGGCAGCCGCGACGACCTCGCGCCGTTCTTCGACGGCGCGTGTATCGATCACTCGCTCGATGCCTGGCTCAGAAAGCCCGGCGAAGAAGCGGCGAGGAAGTGTCGTTCGCAGGGCCTCGAGAGCTGACTCCGGGTTGGCGAGCGCCGGCCCCCATCGCTCGAGCAGTGCCCGCGGGCCCGATTGGTGCCTGCGCGACGGCAACCGGTCGACGCGTTTCAGCAGTTCCTGCCGGCCGCGATCGGCCAGGTCCCCCACCGTCATGGTGCGCAGTCGCGTCAGCGTGTGCGCGGTCATCGGAATGAACTCACCTCGCACCCTCGTGGTCAGGCCGAGCGGTGGCGGCCAACGTCGCTGGCTTGCGTTGGGCGTCGCGCGCGACGTGGCGGTTGTCGGCGCCGGTGTACACGTCGAGCCAGTCGCTGCGCACGGCGGCCCAGGTGAACCGCCGCACGTCGCGCCGCGCCGCACGCGCCATTTCCAGCGCTTCGGACGGACGCTCGAACAAGGCCAGCACGGCGGCGGCCAGTGTGTCTGGATCGTTTTCGGGAACGAGCAGTCCCGTCTGGCCATGGCGAACGAGCGCTGAGATATCACCGGTTGGCGTCGAGACGACCGGAAGTCCCGCGGCGAACGCTTCGAGAATAGAGACGGGCTGGTTGTCGACAACGGACGCATTCAGGAAGACGTCCGCAGATTCCATCAAGCTCGGCATCTCTGCAGGCTCGACTCGACCGACGAAACGCACACCTCGCGTCGCCTTCTGCTTCAGTCGCGCCTCTTCGCTTCCGTAGCCAGCCACGGTCAGAGTCGCTTCTGGCAGGCGCACCTTCAGGCGCGCGAACGCCTCGAGGATGACGTCGACCCGATAGTACGGTTCCAGGTTGCGTGTCGACAGCAGCCGCGGACGAAGGGGACTGCGGTCGCGATACCGGAAGCGTGTCAGGCTCACCACGTTTGGGATCACGCGCGTCGTATGGCCGTGCGCCGCGAAGATGCTCGCGAGGTAGTGGGACGGCACGACGATCTCGTCCGCGAGCTTCAGCCATGGATGCACGAACACCCCCCACCGGGCCAGGTGATCGGCCGCTTCACCGCTGTGGTAGTGAAGGATCACGCGTCGTCGCATCAGCCGACCCATCAGCATCGCGGGCATGGGCGCGAGGAGAAAGGACGCGTACGAGGCGGAGAAGGCATGCACGACATCGGCGTGACGCAACCGCAGGAGGCTTGGCAGATAAAGCGCCTGGTTGACGAGCGTTCGAAGATAGGGCCAGCGACGAACCCATCGCAGCCCCGGAGGGAAGAGTGGATTGATCGGCAGGAACGCGACCGGCATGCCGTCGCTGGCGAGTGCTCCGACGAGACTGGTGGCCTGTACTCCGTGGCCGCCGAGAATATCGAGACTCGCGGCAACGACGACGATTCGCGGGTGGGCTGATCGCATGGCTATGAGTGGCGGCGCGCGGGGCTGTCGAGAAACCGCCGGCACCAGAGCTCGAACGACATCGTCGTCCACAGCTGGAGATCGAGATCGCGGCCCTGCATGTGTCGCTCGATCAGCCGTTCGAGGTAGTGGGTGTTGAGATACTGACGCTGCCGGGTCGTGTCCGACAGCAGGATGTCGCGCGCGAACCCGGCGAGCTGTCCTCTGAACCATCGCGCCAGTGGCACGGCGAATCCACGCTTCGGCCGGTCGATGATGTCCGCTGGCAGCAGTCCCCGCATGGCTTGCTTGAACAAGTACTTCGTGGTGCCGTCGCGCAACCGGAGGTGTGACGGCACTGTTGCGGCGAACTCGACGAGGTGATGATCGAGGAGCGGCGGACGCGCCTCGATCGAGTGCGCCATCGTCATGCGATCCAACTTGGTAAGAATGTCCAGGGGCAGGTAGGTGTGGAGATCCCGGTACTGCAGGGTCGATACCCAATCGTTGCCTCGCTCGAGATAGGCCAGCGAGGCGGCCCAGGGATCGTACGGTTTCATCTCCGCGAACGCCGTGTGCCGAAACAGGTTGGGCAGTTCCTCAGCCGGGACCAGGGTGGAGGCGTCGAGGTAACGCCTGGATCCATGTAGTCCCAGGTGGCGCAGAAATCTTCGCCCGCGCACCCCTTCGGGTAGCGCAGCGCCGACGGCGCTCGTCAGACGCCTGATCCCGTGCGGCACCCTGTCGTAGCGGCGCTCCCGGCCCTCGACAACGTACTTGTCATAGCCGGCAAACAACTCATCGCCGCCATCGCCGGTGAGCACCACTTTGACCTGCGTGGCCGCGAGCTTCGAGACCACGTACGTCGGGATGGCTGATGTGTCACCGAACGGCTCGTCCAGGTACCAGACGAGGTCCTCCACGTTCGGGATGACACTCGGCTCGAGCACGATCTCGTGATGCTCGGTGCCGAATCGTGCCGCGACCTTCCGCGCATACCCGAGTTCGTCGAAACCGTCTTCATGGAATCCGACCGAGAACGTCTTGACCCGCGTGGACGACTGCTGCGCCATCAACGCGACGACCGCACTCGAATCGATACCGCCACTGAGAAACGCGCCGATCGGCACATCGCTGATCTGATGCGCGGCAATGGTATCGACGAGCAGGTCGCGAAGCTGCTGGAGCAGATCCTGTTCGGTGGCGGTCTCGTCAGGGGTGAACGTCACATCCCAGTAGCGCTCTGTGTGCAGCTGGCACCCCTCCCGGAGGATGGCGATGTGACCTGGCTCGAGCTTCTTCACCCCGTCAACGATGCTGTGAGTCGCCGGCGTCGCGAGGAACGTGAACAGGTGCCGGACGGCTTCCCAGTTCAGCGTCCGCTCGATGTGGGGCAGCTGGAGGATCGACTTGAGCTCAGAAGCGAACACGAGCTCGCCGTTTCGTTCGGCGTAGTAGAGCGGTTTGATGCCGAGCCGGTCGCGTGCCAGCAGCAGCTGCCGGAGACGACCGTCCCACACCGCAAAGGCGAACATGCCGCGTAGTCGCTCGACGGCGCGCGTCCCGAATTCCTCGTACAGGTGCACGATCGTTTCGGTGTCGCTCGAGGTGCGAAACCTGTGCCCGCGCCCTTCGAGCTCCTTGCGCAGCTGACGATAGTTGTAGATCTCGCCGTTGAAGACCACCCAGACGGACCGATCCTCGTTCGCCACAGGCTGATGGCCGCTGTGAAGGTCGATGATGCTCAGCCTCCGCATCGCCAGCCCGATCCCCTCACCGAGATGCACGCCTTCATCGTCTGGCCCGCGGTGGACCATGACGCGGCACATGTCCCGGAGCTCGCCTTCGTGAATCGGACGTCCATCCGGCCGGACGATGCCGGCGATTCCGCACATCAGACGACTCGCCTTCGGAACATGAGGACACCTGGTGTCGAACCTTTCCACAGACTGAGCACCATGAACGTGATGCCGTACACGCCTGCCATGATCACCAGCACGACGGGCCCGGGGTTCGGCATGACGCGGTGAACCCACACGGCTGGCAGCGCCGCCACGGCGGCGAATGCGGCGGTCGTCGTCAGCTGCCGCCACGGCAGCAACTCGACGAGCCGTACGTTCAGGAGTCGGCCGATTCGCGCGAGCCCGAGCGCCCGGGCGAGCACGGTCGCGCACAACGTCGCTGCCACCGCTCCGCGCAAGCCGAACGCGGTCAGGAATCCTCCGATGAGGAGCGCGACGGCCGCCAGTCGAACCAGATTCAGGACCAGAAGCACTCGCGTCTGAGCGTGCGCGCGGAACACGGCGTCGACGCACAGGCAGGCGGGCAGGATCGCGACGGTCGATAGCTGGAAAATTGGAACACTCGCCGCATAGGCATCGGTAAAGACGAGCACGATGAGATCGCGTGCGGCGATGAGCATGAACGCGACGAGCGGGAACACCACCAGCGACAGTCGCACGATGGTGTCGTGCCAGAGGGCCAGGGCGGCGCGCGTGTCACGGTCGCCTCCGGCACTGATCTTCACCATCATGACGCTCGCCGCAGACGTCGCGATGATGTCAACCAGCGGCATCTGAAGGACGCCGACGGCAAATATCGCGAACGTTGCGGCGTCGAAACGCGTGGCGACGACGTACTGATGGAAGTTCGCCTGAACGATCTCGACGCCAACCGCAAGCGCGAACGGGAGGGCATAGGTCAGCTGGCCACGCCACAGGCTGAGCTGTGGTCGGAAGCCGGTCACGACGTCCCGTCGAAGTACCCAGAGCATCGCGCCAAGACGGGCGAGTGCAAATGCCACGACTCCCCACATCACGGCCGCAATCGTCCCGATCACAAGCGCCGGTACGACAATGCAGACCACCCGCCCCAGATCGGAGGCGGCGTACGCGAGTGCGGCGCCGTTGTAACGTCCCCTCGATACCAGCACGATCTCGAACGGGGCGGTCAGGAGCGTCACGCTCAGAAACACGCCCAGCGGCAACAGACCGGCCCTGATGTCCGGATTGGACAGCCATCCGGCGATCGCGTCCGAGGAGAGCAGCAGGATCGTGAGGCATGCGATACCGGCCGCGGCCAGCGTCAACACGGCATTGGCAATGTGCGGACCGGCACGGCCGGAATCCCGTGGAATGAAGTAATAGAGGCTCTCGGCTATGCCGAGCTGCGCCACGCCGAACAGCGTGGCGTAGATGAGGAACAACTGCTTGTAGGTTCCGAACTCGGCTTGATCGAGCATCCGCGACAAGACGATCGGGATCGCAAACGCTGCGGTGAACCCGACCGATCGTCCAATCACGATCGACACTGCGGGCGTTGCCACAGCGCTTCGACAGCGCGAATAAGGGCTGGCCGGGTTAGAGATCGGGTGAGAGATAGAGCGGGCAGCATCGACTGTCGCTACGAGATGTACGGTACGGGCCGCCTGAAGGCGGCCCTCGGGGGCACGGCGATCTGTTCAGCGGCGTGTCTGAACGCTGGCTGTGGCACGGTATTGCAGGGGCGTTCTCTTCCGGGCCAGCAGGTCCCGGTACAGCTGTTCGGTTGCCGCGACCATTCGAGAGAGGGAGAAGCTCGACTCCGCAGCCCGGCGCGCCGCGCGCCCGAGCGCGGCGGCGAGAGCCGGTTCCTTCAGCAATCGGGCGATGGCCTCGCTGAGCGCCTTGGGATCGCCCGCTGGCACGAGCAGACCGGTGTGGCCGTCGGTGATTGCCTCCGGCGTGCCGCCTACCCGCGTCGCGACAATGGGTGCTCCGGCAGCCATGGATTCGAGCAGTACGTTCGACAGCGCCTCGTTCAGCGAGGGCATGACCGATACAGCGGCGCTTCCCAACACGGTCGGAACGTCGACGCGGTGCCCTGTGAAGAGCACGCGATGCCCGACGCCCAGATGTTCGGCGCGCTGCTTGAGCGCGGCCAGGTAATCACCGTCACCCTCGCTCGCATCACCAGCGATGAGAAACCGCACGGTTGGAAACCAGGACGCCAGCAGAGATGCCGCATCGATGAACTGTTCGAGGCCCTTCTGCCGGGCGATACGGGAGACGACCGTCACCATGCGTTCACCGGCGGTGAGACCAAGCTGCTGACGGAGCCGGTTGGAATCTGGAGGTGCGTCGAAGCGGTCCACGTCGACGCCGTTGCGAATGACGACGATCTTGTTCAGGGGGTATCTCTGTTCGAGAAGCCATTCCTTGACCGCCTCGGCGTTGACGAGAATGCAGTCCGCCAGGTGACAGACGTATTTCTGCGCGCGCGTCTGGCGCGGTGTGAGATACACACCGCAGTCGCGCACTGAGGCGATGATCACTGGAACGCCCACGGCCGCGGCAGGCGGAATGGCGAAGACATTGCCATAGAAGCTGTAGGTGTGCACGATGTGCATACGCTGGCCGACGATGTGACGAGCCAGACGCAGTTGTTGGCCGATCGAACGTGGGTTCCAGAACGAGGAGATCGGGTATTCGCGCAACGGAACATTTCGCTCGGTGATCGCGTTCACCAGCGGCCCTACACGTCGCATGCAGGCGACTTCCAGATCGAAGCCGTCGTCTGCGAGTGCGCGACTGAGAGTCGTGACCTGATTCTCGGTGCCGCCACAGTGCAGTGTCGGCAGGACCTTGAGTAGCCGGATCGATCCATTCGACGTCATGTAGTGTCCGGCTTTAGCCGGACCGGTGAGACGTAGTGTCCGGCTTCAGCCGGACCGGGTGAGCAGCGACCGTCGCGCGCCACACGTTGTCGACGGCCATTGCCAGGCCCGCGATCAGGAAAAAGTAGAACTGATACGCCACCGGATAGAACAGCGCAGACACCGCGAACGCATATAACGCAACCTGCACGCCTCGGGCGGCGACTCCGACCTGGTTCAGTGTTGCTATCCGTGCTGACAGACGTCGCACACGACGGACGCGACGGAATACGGTCACGAACAGCCACAGGAAGAGGAGCAGACCGGGTACGCCCAGATCGACCGCATATTGCAAGTAGACGTTATGCACCATGCGCCACGTGGGTCCACGCTCGCGGTTGAGCGCCAGCACGTTCTGTCCCAGTCCCACGCCGACCACAGGCGTGCGAGTCACGATATCGGCGGCGACAGCCAGGTCCACCCATCGTCCCTGTGCTGATCCGGTCGGGTCGCTCGCGATGTCGGTGATCGTGGTGAGCCGCTGCGTATAACCCGTCGGCAGCATCCACGGGGTGCTGACCACCAGTCCGAGCAGGAGGAGCATCGCAGCGGCCGGAGCACGACGGAGCATCGGGACTGCTGACAACAGCGCGACGATGACCAGCGTCAGGAAGCCGGCTCGAGAGAACGTCACGATGACGCCACCGACCGCGAGCAGCAGCGCCAACGCGGCGACTGCCCGTGCAGCAATCGCCCGCTCCATGGTCAACAGCGCAACCGCGAGGGGAATCATGAGATTCAACGTCAGCGCCAGATCATTGGGATTTCCTGCGAGGCCGGACCCGCCGTCGTTGAAGCCGGTGATCCGCGGCGTGGAGGCGTCCGGTGAGATGAGAAAGTCGCCGGCCCAGTAGCTCTGAAGTGCCGACACCGAGAGGGGAATCGAGCAGAGCACCAGCACCCACATGAAGAGGCGCAATCGCCGGTAAGACGTCACCAGTGAGGCAACCAGCCAGAAGAAGACCACGACCTTGAGGAACGGATCGATGAGTTGCTCGACGCTGCCGCCGGGCCAATACGAGAGCGGCGCTGTCAGCGCCGCCCACAGCACCAGGACCAGCGTGATCACGAATTCCGGGCGTAACGGACCAACCGCCGGCCGACCAACACTGCATTCGAGCAGGTACACGACGATCGCGATGCCCGCCGCGAGAAACGCAATGCGGAATTGCTGGAGCACCGGGAACCACGCCTGCGGCGACAGCAACAGGATTGCGGTGAACGTGACCAGTGCCGCGAATGCGACGCTTCCCTGCGAGCCGGACGGACGGCTCGTGACGGGCTCAGGACGCCACCAGGTCGGTGTCGCGTCGAGTACGTGCATGTGCCTGTTCCTGATTCTTCACGCCCGACATCCGGATCGGGCCGTCAAGAATGTCGACCACCGTCAAGCCGTTCTCCCTGAACCAGCGAAAGACTTCCGGGTAGAGGTATTTCGACTGATGCGTCGGCGAGTACCAGTCGAACGTGTCAAGCCATCGCCAGCGCCACTTCGGCTCCATCGAGATCGGCAGCGCCACGCTGAGCAACCGTCCCATGACGGGGACGCGATACAGCCAGTACAGAGGAACCGCCACCGAGCTCAGCACCCACGTCACCCTCAGAGGGAGACGAGTCGTGACGAGACGAAGCGCATCAGACATGCGATGAGACGGCCCGTATCGCGCATAGACATAGATCGCGAGCTTGCCGCCTGGTGCGACGGCGCGGGCCATCGAGGCAAAGGCCGCCGGCGGGTCAGGCGTGTGATGCAGGACGCCGATCGAATAGGCGAGATCGAACGTATTGTCGCGGAACGGTAACGCGAATACGTCGGCCTGGGCGAGATGCACGTTGTCGAGACCGCCGATATTGCGGTACGTGGCATCGATCGCCGTCGTGACATCGATGCCGAAGACCTCGGCACCTTTCGCGGCCGCTCTCTCGGCGAAGCGCCCGGCACCTACCCCGGCGTCGAGGAGTCGACGGCCTGTGTACTCTTCATCACGCCAGCCGGTCGTGGCACTGAGCGTCGCGTCGGACGTGGACGTTCCGTTGATCGAGTCTATCTGCACCGTACGAAACCACTGCCATTGGAAGGCAAAGCTTTGCGCGTAGGGCTCCGTGCGCACGAATCGCGGAATCCCGTTGGTGATCAGATACGAAGCGCCGCAGGTCAGGCAGGTCAGGTCGCCCTCGAGGATCTCCGCACCGTGTCCCGTCCTGCGAAGCCGCAACGATCCGTGGCACGCGGGACACACGAACACGTCGAGTGAACGCGCTTTCATGTCACGTTGCCGTGTGTCGCGTATGCCGCCGCGACATCGGTCGGGTCCAGCCTTTATTCCGGGAGGCACTTGTGTTGGCGTCGCGAATCCGTGTGGAGGTCAGGGCGATACCTTGCTTACGCGGTGCTGGACTGTATGTCACTCCGCGAACCGACTTGATCCACGCATCGCAGCTTCGCCATCGATCAACGAGGTGTGCCAATACACTTCCCACGGTTCGCTCCGGACATACAGTCCCGCACCGCGTTTCGCGTGCGATGAGTTCGCAGCGCGGCAATTCCAACGCCCAGACAAGTGCCCTTCGGCTCAGGCGACGGGCGATCAGGCCGGCCGTTTCGTGAAGCGGGTGCGGTAGTCGCCGTTGTAGTACCCATACAACGGGCGGTGGTCCCTATTGAAGACAATGCCCAGGACTTTCGATGACTCGAGGAGATTGAGCGACTCTTCGAGCAGCTTGCGCGGCGTATCGTTGGCCGCGACGACAATGACAATGCCGTCGAGCGCCCGCGCCACGTACGACCGGGTCGGTGACGGGGAGCAGCGGCGGCGTGTCGACGATGACGAGATCGAACCGACGACGGGCTTCCTGCAGGAGGTGATCGAGTCGAGGCGATCGGAGCAGTTCGTGTACCGGGGCGGAAGGAACGCCGGCCAGGATGACGGCGAAAGGAATGTCGTCCACCTCACGAACGAGATTCGTCAGCTCGAGCCGCTCGTCCGAGAGCGCATCGGCGAGGCCCGGCCCGCTCACGTCAGTGAGACGAAGCTGAGCACCGATCGACGGACGCCGGAGGTCGGCGTCGATGAGCAGCACGCGCTCGCTTTCGGCATGTGCGGCGGCCAGATTGATCGCCGTCACGGTCTTGCCGTCTCCCAGTCCCGGGCTGCTGATGGCCAGCACGCGTACGTCACGCACGGACCGGAGCCGCTCTACCTGCAGACGCAGCGCCTGGTACTGTTCGGCGGCGAAAGACGCTGGCGCGCGAAGACTGACCAGCGTGTTATCAAGTCCTGATCGCATCACGCACCTCGAACAAGGAAGCGGACCAGCTGCTCGTTGCCGCTCGCGACATATGCCGAGAACGCGGCCACGAGCGCCAGCCCGCCGATGACACAGGCGGTCAGGCCCAACGCACGCGGCAGACGCTTGGATGCCGGCATCTCGATGGACGGGATCGATGCGAGGATCGGAACGTTTGTGAACTGGCGCACATCATCCACGCTATGGAAAGACGTATCGAGCTGTTCGCGAATCAGCACGGCGATGCTGGCGAGCAGGCCGGCGAGCAGGAGGCCCATCACGAGCAGACGAAAGCGGTTGGGCGCGTTGGGTCCCATCGGCGCCACCGCTGGCTCGAGAACCCGAAAGCGCTCGCCCTGATTCGCGGCTTCTATGCTCTGCGCGAGCTGAGCCTCCTCGTAGCGTTTGAGCAGCGAGTCGTAGAGCTCTTTGGCCGACTGACGGTCGCGCAGGATCAGGGCGAGCTCGTTCTCCCGGTACGGAACCTCCTCGAGCCGCTGCTCGGCGGTGGCGATCAACTTGCGGAGACTCTCGTCCTCCAGTTTCAGCCTGTCGATCTCTGTGTTGAGACCTTCGAGCGTTCGCGTACCGGGTCGGAGCTCGGCGGCAGCTGATGTCGCTGGTCTGGCTGGGGACGATTGCGACTCCAACGCGGCGATTTCTTCCTTGATTCGTTTGATGTCGGGATATCTCTCCGGAAACCCTTCCCACTGGGCGAGGTCGCGCCGCAACTGATTCAATCGGCGGGCGGTCGCCGATTCCGCATCGCCGAGAGGAACCGTCGCATCCGGGGGCATGTCGGCCATGAGCGCCGTGCGTTGGTCGAGCGCGCGGAGCAGCCGCTCGCCGTTCAGTCGGAGTTGCACGTTGAGCCGCTCGAGCGCCGCCAGGTTCATTTCGGCCTGTTGAGGCAAACCGCCGGCGTGCCGTGTGGTGTAGGTCGCGACGTCACGTTCACGGCCGGTCAGCTGCTGTCGGGCCTCGTCGAGCTGAACCTTCAGGAACTCGCGTCGTGCGTGTGGCTTCGTTCGCTCGCATCTGCACGTTCTGCGCAACGTAGAAGTCGGCAATCGCATTCGTCACTCCGGCGACGGTCTCCGGATCCTCGCCCGTCACCGTCAGCCGAAACGCGACGGTCTTGCTGCGACCGCTCACCTGCTCCGGTCCCGTCAAGTCGATCCTGATGTCGTCTCGCAACTGCGCGAGAGCCGAGTCGCGATCGCCGCGCGCTCGTAGAGCAGGGTAGAGATTGAACCGTTCGAGCAGACTCGGTGAGGTTGGCCCGGCTCAGAACCTCCTGCTGGATGACGTGCAGCCGGGTCTCGAGCTCGCCGCCTGGAGCCGATCGCACCAGTGCGTCAGGCAGTTGCCGCTCGACGAGCACGACAGACGATGCGCGAAAGAGATCCGGCAGGAACAGCACGAGAGAGAGCACGTGACCAGACCCGTGGTGAACACCACGACCGCCATCGACCAGCGTCGTCGGAGGATGTCCGCTGCCTTCAGGAGTAAGGATTCGTCTGCTGTCGTCGAGGGTGTGTCGGACCATGCTACACCTCAGGGAACGACGATGATGTCGCCGGACTCGACGAAGAAATTGTCCTGCTCGGTGCCGATCTCCACCTTCGAGTATCGGAAGGGGATGCGGACCGTCGTGCGGCCGTTCTGGCGCAGCACCACGATGCGGTCGCGCTCGGCGAAGTCGGTGAATCCCTGCGCCATGGCGATCATCTCGAGCACGGTGGCCGGGCTGCGCAGCTCAAAGCGGCCCGGTGAGCGCACGGCGCCTACGACGGCGACCTTCGCGCTGTGCACTTCGCGAACGATCACCGCCACCTCCGGCGCGGGGATGAACTCGGACAACCGCATCGTGAGCTCTTGTCGCAACTGGTCCGGCGTCAGGCCGGCGGCCTTGATGTCGTTGACCAGCGGCAGCGACACCTTGCCGTCCGGCCGAACCGGCACGGAGCGGCTCAACTCCGGGCTCTTCCAGACGGAGATGTCGAGCACGTCTTCGGGACCGATCTTGTAGCCGGTGTCATCAGCGACACGAGCCGTGGCAGTCGGCACCGTCGCCGTTGCAGGTCGCTCGGGTGGAGCCGGGTCGACTCGCGCCCCCTCCTGCGCCGATACGAGCCCAGCGACGAACAGACAGATAGTTGTGAATGCCAGCACACGTCTCATGGCCACAGCACTCCAGTCATCGGGAGAGCCGGATCGCGCTTGAGTGGTGAGAAGGTTCGTTGCAGCCTCGGGGCGATGGTGACGCCGACCAGAACGACGCCGCGAGTCACATGTCCATCGGGTGGCAGCTGGCCTCGCAGATCACCGCGCTGGTAGTCGGCGCGGTAGGCGGCCGTCAACGTGTACATCTCTCGAACCGTCCACGCACCGCCGACGCCTCCGTGGTAGACGATGGCCCGCAGGTCGGCGAGCGACAGGCTTCGAAACACTCCGATCAGCGTGCTGATCTCGACGTGGTTGCGTAGCCGCCAAGCCGTCCTGGTCGTGCCGCTGTGGATGCCGACCGGCCCGGGCACGCCGAGCACGATCGTCTCGCCCTGCCAGTAGTCGACCAGAAACCGCTGACGTGGTGTGCGATGGAGAAACGAAGCCAGCAGTTCCGGTCTGACTCCACTGTACGAGCTGAATCGCGGCCCCAGTTGTACCGACGCGTTCGCGCCCGGCGTGAACTGACGCGACCACGATGCGAGGAGCATGTGGGAATACTCCCGGTCGAGCGGAGAGGCCACGAAGGACCGGGCCACGTAACGTCCACCCCACTGTGTCCGCGCCGACCAGGCGTAGTCCATTCCCGCACGCGCGGCATGGAGCGTCTGCCCTGGATAGCCCGAGAGTGACTCCCTCGTCCCGTCGTATTGCGCCGTCAGCGTCGTGCGTGATCTCAGGCGATACGATGCCGACGGCGTGACCTGCGTACGCGCCGCGATCTGGCGGCCCAGCAGAATGCCGCTCTCGAGGCTGAGTTCGGAGGGCGAATCCGTTCGATCGTGACGACCGCCGAGACCGATGGACGTCCGCGGCGATGTACGGACGCGCGCGTCGACGACCGCAGTCCGCTGTGCGCCGAGCATATTGAGGGCCGGATACTTTGCCGACCGCTGAGCCTCGAACGCCACGAAGCCATGAAGTTCTCGGTTCGGCGATTCATAGGCGGCGTCAAACGAGGGCCTGACGTGCGCCAGCGTGTCCCCGGCGCTGTCCGGCACCACGAACAGGTTGCTGTCGTGCGACACGCTCAGTGACACTGCGGGCACGAACCAGGTACGCGGACTGTGCATAACTCTCGGAGACCATCGTCAGCGCGGCGCCTGCGACGAGCGCGGCTCTGGTGAGCATCTCTACCGCGGCCTCGCCGATGGAGCAGCACAGGATTCGACGGACGTGCATTCGACGTCGACGGCGACACTTCGGCCGAGCATCGTCACCGACACGACGAGCCGGCCCTTGGTTGGCTTGTCCTGCACGAAGAACCCTTCGAGTCCCATGAGGGCCCCTTCGCGCACGCGCACGCGATCGCCTTGCCGCAGGTGCGCGCATGGCAGCACCGGTACGTCTGCGTGTGCGAGGCGTTGAATCGCATCGATCTCATCGTCGGGAACTGGTGTGAGCTTGTCCCATCCCTGCTCGAGAATCCGGACGATGCCGCGGACTTGCAACGCGGTGAGATAGCGCTGTCTTTCCATGGTGTCGCGCACAAAGAGATAGCCCGGGAACATCGGTGTGCGAATCAGGTGCATCGAACCCAGCCGTTTCGACCATGTCTGCACTTCCGGAAGAAATGAGTGAAACCCCCTGGCGGCGAGCTGCTGGCGCACCTGGTGTTCGCAGTGACTGTGGGTCCAGACTGCGTACCACGCCCCGTCCGCTGCTGGGCTGTCGGCATTTGGCAAGGCTTCGCCCCCTTCGGTTTGATGGACAGCACCGAGTCACCGCTTCACTCAGGTCGGTGCACCACGACGCGTGAGGAACGCGACGAGGGCCGGTCGAGGTTGGGATGTTGACCCCCGACTGCCTGCCGCGATCCGGCTCACCGGAATCGCACCCGGCAGCGATGCATAAACCGTTCACACAACCCGGGCCTGTGTGGATAAAGAGTGCTCGTGCGAAAGGGCCGTGCTTTGCAGCGGGTCAACGCGGTGGCGGGTGGCTTTCTGGCGCTCACTCCGGCGATTCGCGTGGTTCGCGACTTGCACCGGCGCAGACGAAGAAACGACTGAGGAAACGGCGGCAGCGCGTGACGCGGATTGTCACGCGTCACGAGGCCGCTGAATGCGCCCCGAAGTCACGACAACACGCGGCCGCGTCGAGAAGTCACGATTCCGCGCGGCCAGCGCACGCATATGACCGAGGACCGTGACTGACGCCGAAGCGGAGGCACAGATGTCGGATAGGTTCCTGCTCAAGCTGTTGACCGGCGTCGCTGCATTCGTCGCCATCGGCTGCGGTGGCGAGTCTTCCCCTCCAACCGCGCCAACGGAGACGCCGCCACCCGTCGTTACACCACCACCCCCACCGCCGCCGGCGGCGCGAGGACAGGTCGCCGTGAGCGTCGTTCCGAACCCCGTCCCCTACAGTGGGGACCGGATCTCAGACGTGCCCGCGTGTGTGTCTTCTCAGAACACATGGTTCTACGACCAGATTCTGACGGAGACCGGCGGGTCGACGGTCACGTTCAACTCACGAATCGATCTGTTCGACAACACGAGAACCAATGACCGGAGCGACCTGAACATCGAGGTGCCAGCCAACGGGTCGATCACGTTGAGAACGCGGTGGTGCAGCACGACGAGCGCTGAACACACGGCTGAGTCGAGATTCAGCGGGAAGGACGCCGCTGGCAATGAGATCTCGGTGACATCCGGTGTCGTGCGCCTGATGAAAAAGCCGACGTAGGCTGACGCCTTGTCTTTCCCGAAAGGCTTCGCAGTCCCACGACAGACCGCGGGTTGCGAAGGATTTATCGAGTCCTCGCGCGCCGATGACGCCACACTCCGCTGCTGCGCCCACATTGAAAATCCCGATCTCGCTGATTCGGGGCGGCATGTTCTATTGGGTCCAGGAAAAGGCGAGACTGATTCGCCCGCGCGAGTGGAACCTGCAGCTCAGGATACCGTTGGCGATTGCCGTCGCCTGGCCGCCGCTGGTGGCTCTTGCGGCTGTTCACGGGGGAGCCGCCGACGTGCGCGCGGTGCTCGGCGACTACCGCGTCTATGCGTTCGCGTTCGTCGCGACGCCGTCGCTACTTCTCGCACAAGTGACCATGGACACGCAGTTTCGTGTCATGGCTCAACACTTCCTCGACGCGAACATTGTCCGTCTCGAGGACCTGTCGCGCTTTCGGGCGATCATGCAGAAGACGCGTCGGCTGCGTGACGCCTACTTTCCCGAACTGATCATCGTCCTCATCGTGTACGCACAGTCGATCGATGTCCTGGCGTCAGGCCGGCTGCGACAGGCCTCGTGGGCGGTCGATACAGCGTCCAACTCGCTCACGCCCGCCGGCTTCTACTCGATGCTGGTCACGCAGGCCTTGTTCCTGGGATTGCTGTTAGCCGCCTTCTGGAAGTGGGCCATCTGGGTCTCGGTCTTGTGGCGGCTGTCACGACTGAATCTGCAACTGGATGCGACCAATGGTGACCTGAATGGCGGCCTCGGCTTCCTGGGCGAGGTCCCGAGAGCGTTCGTGCCGATGGTGCTGGCGCTGTCCGCGGTGGTTGCCGCCAACTGGCGGTCGCTGCTGCTCTCGGGGCAGCAGACGTTGGACACGCTCAAACTCGCCGCTGTGGTGTATACGGTGCTGGTCGTGCTGATCTTCTTTGCGCCGTTGGCGTTGTTCTCCCCGGCGTTGCTCCGGGAAAAGCGGGACAGCACGCTCAACTACGGCGGACTTCAGCATCTCCTGTCACTGGAGTTCCGCCGGAAATGGGTGCGGCACCGAAACGAGCACCTCAATGAACTGGTCGGCAGTCCCGACATCAGCTCGCTGGCTGATGCGTCCAGCGCCTTCAAGAACGTCGAGCAGATGTCCGTCTATCCATTCCGCAAAGGCGCCATCGTCGCGTTTCTGGCCGCTCTGGCCCTGCCATCGATTGTGGTGATTACCGCGCAGATCCCGTTGAAACAGATCATGAGCCAGTTGTTCGAAGCCATTCGTTAGCCGGGAAGCCATCAGACCGCCGCGGGACGCAGGTTCCGACTACAATCCGCACATTCACCTTCGTCTGGAGGCGCCGTGCGGATATTCATCGCGTTCCGTTTCTTGCTCTTGATCGTTCTTGTGGCTCCGATCGCGCTCCTTGCACAGGGCGGGCAAGCGCCCGCGCCGGCTCCCGCTGGTCAGGGGGCAATTACGCCGCTCGCGCCCGACGCGATGTTCACCATCGCCGTCGCCATGCCGGTCGTTGAGGCCGCACCCATCCACATCGCCGATCGAAGCCCGGCTGGCGCCGGGTTCCAGGTCATCAACGGCGGCGTGAGGACGGTCGCGCTCAAGGGCGCCCATGCCGCCGGCAATGCCACCACGCAGATGCTGCGTGTGCTCGGCGACAACCCGAATGTGCGTCTTCTCTTCACGCTCGTCAACGGCAACTACCGGATCGTCGCCAAGCGCTCGGCCGGTATCAACCGTCTCGCCGACCTGAAAGGCAAGCGCGTCGTCGTGCCGCGCGACACGTCGGCCAACTACTACCTGGTGGCGATGCTGCGCTCGGCAGGGCTGCAGGAATCGGACGTGACGCTGGTGTCGGCGCCCGCCACGGCGATGGCGGCAGCGATGGTGAAGGGTGAGGCCGACGCGATCTCGATGTGGGAGCCGGAGTCGGAGAACGCGGTTCAGGCGATCGGCAAGGACGCGATCATCTTCCAGGACAACAAGGTCTATCGCGAGCTGTACAGCGTGTATTCGACCACCGACGTGATGAACGATCCGCGCCGGCGGAAAGAGCTTGTCGCGTTCGTGCGCGCGACGCTCGTGGGCGCGGCGGACCTTCAGAAGGATCCGAAGCGCTATTTCCCGTTGATCAGCGAGATGACCAAGCACCCGCAGGACCAGATCGCGCGCAGCTGGGAGCACCACGACTTCCCGCTTCGCGTGGCGCCGGATCTGCTGGACCTGATCACGGAGGAAGAGAAGTGGGTGGCGTCGCAGCAGAAACGCGCGCCGCGAAGCCGAGCGGAGCTTGCCGGCTTCATCGACAACACGATCCTCAAGGAGGCGCAGGGGCGTCCGTGATTCGAGCTGCACTGACGACGGCCGTCCTCATTGCCGTGGTCGCCCCTGCCGAGGCCCACCATGGCGGCGGCACGTTCGACGGGTCGAAGGAGATCAAGCTCACCGGCACGTTCACCGGACTCGATCTCATCAACCCTCACTCGTGGATCTACTTCGACGCGACCGGTTCCGACGGCAAGGTCACGAAGTATCGCTGTGAGATGCGCGCCGCAACGGTGCTGCGACGATCGGGTTGGCGGCCGGAGATGTTCAAGAAGGGCGAGCAGCTGACCTTCGAAGGATCGCCCGACCGCAACGATCCGACCTCGTGTTACCTGAACACGATCGTGTTCGCGGATGGCAAGCGTGTGGACCGGTATGGACAGCTCACGACCGGCGCTCCAGCCCCGGCCATCGCAGCGAAGCGACCGGCGCGGCGCCCAACGGGCGAACCGAACATCTCCGGCGACTGGGCGCCCGAGCAGCTCGTGATGACCGATCCGCGCGGGCGCGGCGGTGCGCTCGTGCCGTTGAGCACCGTCGATCGCTTCAAGCCGGGCGAAGGACGGATTGGCGGTCCCCGGGGCGGCGGCCGTGGTACCGGGCCTCGCGTCATTCAGGGCGCCGAGCTCACGCCAGCCGGCGAGAAGGGGGCCGAACAGTTCGGCGTGCTCTTCGACAAGAACAACCCTCGCATGCGTTGCGAGACGACGAGCATCACCTTCGACTGGGCGTTCGACGGCCCGGTCAATCGCATCACCCAGAACCGCGACACCATCGTCCTGCAATACGGGCAGCTCGGGTTCACGCGGACGATTCACATGAACATGAAGGCACATCCGGCGACCATCAAGCCAAGTCGCGCGGGGCATTCGATCGGGCGATGGGAGAAGGACGTGCTGATCGTCGACACCGTCGGCTTCTCGCCAGGGGTGCTGTCGCCGCCGATTTTGAACAGCGATCAGCTGCGCGTCGTCGAACGCTTTTCGCTGGACCCGGAGAAGATGCTGCTGACCCGCAGCTACACAGCGGAGGATCCCGTGTACTTCAAGGGCCAGTTCACCGGCTCCGATGTCATCGGTGTGGCCGACCTGCCGTACAAGCCCGATCCCTGCAAGGAGCTCGGGTTCCTGGATTATTCGAAGGGCAAGAAGAAGTAGCGGCCGCGAGAGCGACGAGCGGCGGCCATGCCGACCGCGAGGTGACCAAGGCTGGCCATGTGAATCAGACGCGGAGCGGCGTGACGAGGTTCGCGGCTGAAACGAAGTCCAGCTCTGTCACCGCAGCCACGCGTTCAGATATTGGGTCAGCCGCGCGACAGACTGCTCACTCGACGCGAGCGCGACATAGCCATCCGGGCGAACGAGATACAGCGCGTCGCGGCGAAGGCCGGTGTCCGCCATCGCCGGTTGCCACGCGAATTCGTGCAGCAGGAGCTGGCGCTCCTCGCACGTGCGTCTCGTGTCCGGCAGTGCGTCGCCGTAAACGTGGACCTGCCAGTCGAGGGACGTGAGTGGCGCGAAGTTGTCCGCGCCCGAACCGGGATTGATCACGTACCCATGGCAGCCGATCGCCGCTGTGGACTGTGCCGGCTGCTCCTTCGCTCAACGCGCTGCCGCGATACGTGATGGCCGTCTGCGACACGGTTCGAAACAGAAACCGCCGCACAGCCCGCAACGCCGACAGCGGGGGCAGCAGTCGCGGCACGACGTGCAGACGCAGCGCACGGGCGAGCGCGGACGAACTGGTCACGCCGGTGAACGCGGAATCGGTTGTCGCCACGAGCCGCCGGGCGAAGGCGATCCGCTCCGGCTCATAGCTGTCGAGGACGGCGGCGACCAGACGTCCGCGGAGGACGCCGGCCAGCTTCCACGCCAGATTCACCGCGTCGCCGATGCCGGTGTTCATCCCCTGGCCGCCGACCGGGCTGTGGATATGTGCGGCGTCGCCGAGCAGGAATGCGCGTCCGCGCCGGAAGTGATCGGCCACGCGATGGTGGACACGATACGTCGAGAACCAATTCACCTGTGCCACGTCGATTCGCATCCACTCGATCACGCGCGTGCCGACGTCGTTCCACGTCAGTCCGTCGCTGCTGGACGCGTCTCTCACGGTCCCGACCAGACGCGCGCGAGCCGGGTCCTTCAGGGGAAACACGGCGAGAAAATCCGTCCGGTCGAGCCCGACGTGAATGTCGCCGTTCATCACCCGACCGCGCGCTTCGACGTCGGCAACGTAGAACAGATGCTCGTACGTGCCACCGGCGAAGCCGATGGTGAGCGTCTCACGGACACGTGAATGCGCGCCGTCACAGCCGGCGATGAATGCGGCCTCGCAGGATTCAGTCCGACCGTCGCCTCGGCGCAGCTGCGCGATGACATGATCGCCGTGCTCCTCGAATCCGGTCAGTTCGGTATCCCGCTCGACGTTTACGGCAGCGTCGCGCAGGTAGCTCGATCAGCATCCGCTCGTGCTCGTCCTGGGGAAAGATGAAAGCATAGGGGTACGGACTGAGACCGCGGCCGATGTCGCCGAGCCTGATATGGGCGATCTCGCGGCCGGAGACCCAGAGATGTGCGGCTGGGACTTTGCGTCCTCGCGAATGCAGCGCCTCGGCCAGTCCCATCTGGCGATAGAACTCGAGCGTGCGCGCCTGCACCGCAAGGGCGCGAGACGTCGTCGATGGCTGCGGGTTCTTGTCGACGATGCGAACGGTGACGCCCATCCGCGTCAGCCAGAGTGCGAGGACGAGTCCGGTCGGACCGGCGCCGACGATGAGGACTTCCGAGCGGGTTGGAGACATCTGCGGCCGGTCGGACCGGCCTGCAGTATCAGCCGGTCGCGGACCGGCCTACAGTATCGGCCGGTCCGAAAGGACCGGCCCTACAGTATCAGCGCGCCGGCACAGGTTCGGGCCGGTCCTTTCCGCCTTCGCCAAGGCTACGGCGGACCGCCGAAGCTCGAAGAGCGAAGGCTGTCGGACCGGCTTTCTATTCGGAGCGCAAGGCTATCGTGGGATCGACTCTGGTCGCCCGAAGCGCCGGGAAGAAGGAAGCGAGCAGCGACGCGGCGAAGAGGATCAGCGGCGCCGCGGTGAGCACGAGCGGTTCAACGCTGTTGATGCCGTACAGGAGGCCTTGGAGGAACTGCCCGGCGCCAAGCGCCAGCAGCAGGCCGATCCCGATTCCGATGGCGGTCGTGCGGGTCCCTTCCCGCAGCACGTGCCACAACAGCAGACGGGGATGCGCCCCCGCCGCGATCCGGATGCCGAACTCGCGCGTGCGGCGCGACACGACGTACGACTTCACTCCATAGACGCCGATCACCGCCAGCAGGAGCGCGATGAGCCCGAACGCCGAGAACACCTGCGCCGCGACGCGTAACAGCAGGACGTCGATCGTGTTGTCGAGATGCTCCCCCCACGTCTCGAGACCGAGAACCGGCACGCGCGGATCTGTATCCCTGATCACACGAGCCACTGTTCCCAGCAAGGCACGCTCCGCGTCCTTGCCACGGCCGCGAACATGCAACAGCATGGCGCTCGAGTAATGCTGTCCGAGCGGCACGTACACATGAGGAAACGGCCGCGGGTTGTTGATCGAGTGTTTGAGTCGCGGGGATGATGCCGATCACTCTGATCGGCTGCCTGGCATCAGGCGTTTCTTCGTCGAGAAACTGAATCAGCTGTCCGAGCGCGTTGGCGCCTGGCCAGAGCCGCTGGGCCAGTGCATCGTCGATGATGGCGACCCGCTCCGAGCCGGGCAGCAATTCCGCGTCGGTGAAGTCACGGCCCGTCAGCAGTGACAGTCCGAGGACTCGCGCGAAGTCACGGCCGGTGACCATGAAGACCGAGTCCACGGATCTCGATTCCGCATCTGCGCCGCCGGCGGGCGCGACGCAGACGGCTGTCGCCGGACGTGAACGGAAAGCCCGAACCGATGCTCGCTGCTTCCACGCCCGGCGTCGTGCGCAGCCGATCGACAAGCGCGATCTGCGCCTGTCTGCCGCGTGCCTCGTCGTATCCGGCGAGACCGGGATCGATCTGCGCGACCACGCCGCCATCGAGAGAAAAGCCGGGATCGGCGGTGACGGCCGTGATCGCGCTCATCAGGAACAGTCCTCCGGTCGCGAGGAGGAGCACCGAGAGCGCGACCTGGCCGATGACCAGCGCGTTGCCGATGCGGATCCCTCCCGGCTGACGGCCCTGATCGCCGACGTGCCGCTTGAGATCGGCCACGACCGCGCGCCCCGTCAACGTCCAGGCGGGCCAGGCGCCGAACACCAGAGAGGCCGCCACACAGAAGCCGACCGTGCCGGCGAGGACCCGCCAGTCGAGATCGAGCGCCGGGAGGTTGACCGCGACGGGCAACAGAGGACCGATCGACGTCATCAACGCCTCGGTCGCCCATGAGGACAGCACCAGACCCGCGGCGCCGCCAGCACACGCCAGCAGCAGGCTCTCGGTGAGCAGTTGCCGCGTGATGCGCCATCGGCCTCCGCCGAGCGACGACCTGATCGCCAGCTCCTGCCGCCGTACGTGACCGCGCGCCAGGAGCAGGTCGGCGAGGTTGAGGCATGCGACGAGCAGCACGGTCGTCGGCATGATCATCAGCGTCAGCGCGAGCAGCGTGAACGTGCCGCCTCCGGCCCCCGGCATGAACAACAGGCGCATGGGTGCCGACGCCTCGAACGTATAACCGGCGTTGACGTCCGGGAACGATTGTTCGAGACGTCGCGCGACCGTGGCCAGTGCCGGCGCGGCGCTCTCGACCGGTACACCGGCGCGCAAGCGCCCGACGACCGTCAACTCGTGCACATCGCGTGCGCTCAGCCCGCGCGTCGCCGACGCTGGCTCCGTATTGAGGGTGTCGTGAGCGCCGAGTGGCAGCCACAACTCTGGTCCGGGAGTAGAGGTCCCCGTAAATCCCTCTGCGGCGACGCCGGTTATGGTGAACGGTTCGCCGTTGACTCGTACCGTTTGTCCGATGATCGTCGCGCCGGCCCCTCGTTGCTGCCAGAGTCGATGGCTGATGATGGCGACGCGGATATTGGCGCCGGGCCGCTCCTCGTCGCTGGTGAACGGACGTCCAAGCGCCAGCGGCACGCCGAAGACATCGAAGTAGTTGGCCGTCACCGCCGACGCCATGGTGCGTCGAGGCCCTGCGCCGACGTCCAGGCCGACGAAGAGGGTGTACGTCGCAGACAGATCGGCGAAGACGCTCGTCGTGCCCTCGCGGAGATCGAGGTAGTTCGGGTACGAGAGGCCTCGACAGCCGCCGTCCGGCTTCGTGCTGCGCGACGACACGCCAATCACTTCCTCGGGGCGTTCGTAGAGCGGCCGCAGCAGCAGTCCGTTGACGAAGCGAAACATGCCGATGTTGACGCCGATGCCGAACGCCAGCGTCAGAATCGCGGTCAGCGTGAATCCGGGACTCCGGCGCAGCGTCCGCCACGCGAAGCGGCATGTCCTGGGCGAGTTCGTCGAGCCAGCGCCATCCCCACGCATCGCGCGCCTCGTCGCGCAGCCGCAGCGTGTTCCCGAACGCGCGCGGGTCGTCCATCATCGCGCGGTGACGTCTCCATCTCGCGGCGCAACTCGTCCTCCACGGCCCTGCGCCGGAGCAGGAAGGTGAGACGACGGAACCATTCGCCGATGATGCCCATGCGGTCCTCACGCCTCCTTCAGCAGGACGTCGATCGCGCTCGACATCCGCCGGTACTCGGCCATCTCTTCCTCGAGCTGCCGTCGTCCACTGGCGGTGATGCGGTATTCGCGCACCTGACGTCCCGATTCGGACTCGCGCCACGACGCCTTCACCCAGCCCTTGAGCAGCAGCTTCTGGAGCGCAGGGTAGAGCGACCCTTCTTCCACGGAGAGCTCGTCGCGGGAGAGCGACGAATCGTCTGGGCGATGGCGTAGCCGTGCAGCGGCTGGCGCATCAGCACGCGCAGCACGACCATCATCAGTGTGCCGGGCGGCAGGCCAGTGTCCCTAGGCATAGCGTTACCTATGCCTATCGTAGCTATGGAGACGTGGCGCCTGTCAAGTCGCAGCCGCGACCGACGCCACGTACGGGCGAGGCACGTGTCGCGCAGTGTAGGGGCGACGCATGGGTCGCCCTAGACTCGAAACAACCGATTGATCTTGACGATGAACGCGCGATTGTTGAGTCCCGGGAAACTGCGGGTGAGCGTGTTGCGCTCCTCGTTGTAGACGACGAAGAGCTCGCTGCCGGGGCGGTACTCCCAACGGAATCGCGCGTTGGTCGAGACCGCGTTGATGCCGGAGTTGTACTGAATCAGCGCGCTGACGAACATCAGCGGCGTCATCGAGTAGGTCACGCGCGATCCGACGAGGTGCGTGGTGAACTCGCCCTCGTCCAGCGTGACGTCGTTGAACGAATAGGTCGGTTCCACCGACAGCTGATTGGTGATCGGGACCCGCCCCCGCGAGGCGCTGAACGTCGTCTTGCGGCCGCTGTAGAAGGTGCCGAACTCCGCGGTCAGGTTGGCGGCGGCGCGGCGCTGCTGCCCGATGTTGTAGCCGACCCGGACGGTGTCGAACTGATAGGTGCCGCCGGCTGGCAGGATGAGGCCGCCGATCAGGAACGGCCGGGTGAGGAACTCGAACGAGTTGGTGTAGTTCAGGCTGAGACGATCGCTGCTCTGGAACTCCAGCGCGAACTCCGCCGCGCGCTCGCGCGACTCGAGCTGTCCGGCGCCGTTCTCGATGTACTCGATGGCCGCGTCGTAGACGTACTTGCGGATCGCGCTGCGCGTGCCAGGACGTGGGCTGAACTTGAAGCGCGCATAGTCGCGGCGCATGTCGTCGCGGCGGACGAAGCCCATTTCCGGATTGAAGTTGTCGCCAATCTTCAGCCGCTCGAGTTGCACGGTGTAGCGGTCGCCCGAGTAATCGAGCTGGCCGCGATAGCTGTCGTTGTCGCGTGCGCTCAGTCCGTCGGTGTCGGTCGCGGCCCAGTAGGTGTTGATCGACAGGTTCTCGTAAAAGCCGAACGTGCCGTCGATGCCATACGAGCGATTGCCGCCGGAGCCGAGGGTGGACTCCGAGCGATTCGTGAACAGCAGCCCGATGCTGCTCCGCCGCAACACGTCGCGCTTGAGGCGAACCACGCTGAAGTTGGTCGCCGGCGCACCGAGCTCCGCCTGGTCGCCGGTCTGTATGTTGAGGACGCCGACGCTGTACTTGCCGGCCCGGCCGGTGAGTCGTCCACCCACGTTGAGCGGAACCTGCTGGTTCCCGTGGAGCCCGATCCGCCGGCTGTAGAACATGATCGGCGCGGCACCGCTGCTGCCGATGAAGCCGCCGCCGAAATTGCCGCCGGCACTGTTGACGGCGATGCCGCCGAAGGCAAACGTGCCCTGGTTCTCCAGGAAGAAGTCGCGCTTCTCGGGAAAGAACAGATTGAATCGCGTGAGGTTGATCTGCTGCTCGTCGGCCTCGACCTGCGCGAAGTCGGTATTGATCGTGAGATCGGCGACGAGCCCCTGCGTGACCGCGTACTTCACGTCGAGACCGGCCTCGGCCTCCGGATCGTTCGAGCGTTGCGGCGTCCCGAGTCGATCGGTCGTCAGGCTCGAGATTCCGTAGGGCTTGACGTCGAGGTTGGCGCCGGCCGGCGGCGCCACGATCCCGACCAGCGTGGCGGCGAACTGCGGTTGCTGGAAGCCCTGCTGTCCTCGCGCCGGAGGCACGCGCGTCAGCGTCGAGACCTCGTTCTTCGAGCGCTTCACGCGCATCGCGTTGAAGCCCCAGATCTGCGTGGCCCCGCGCTGATACCGCAGCGACTTGAACGGCACCGCCGCTTCAACGGTCCAGCCGCCATCGAAACGGCCGGCTTTGGTTTCCCACACCGGATTCCAGTCGCTGCTGTACTGGTTGTTCACCATCGTCCCGTCGGAGCGGCCGCCGAGCGGGTTCATCGTGAAGGTGAAGGCGGTCCGGCGGTCGTAGAAGGTGTCGAAGATGAACGAGACGAGGTCGTTGCCCTGCCAGCTGGTGGTGCTGTCGCGCCGCATTTCGGTCGCGATCAGATCGTCCATGCGGCTGTCCCAGGCTCTGAACGACACGTAGATGTAGTCGTCGTCGAAGGCGACCCAGGTCTCGGTGCGTTCGGTGGCGGCTTGTCCGGCCTCGGGCTCGACCTGGATGAAGTCGGTGATCGGCCGTTCGTCGCGATAGAGCGCTTCGTCGAGCGCGCCGTCGATGCGGAGGGGCTGAGCGACGCGGACGGCACGGAGCGTCGCGCGGCCTTCACCGTCGCGGGTGATGACGTCGGGCGCGACCGGCTCCGCCGGTGCATCCGCATACAGGCTGACTGATTGTGCAGCGGCAGGCAGTGCCGCTGCGCAGAGCGCGGCAACCGTGACGAGGAACACGGTCATGCCAACGCCAGAGACGGTGTTCCCCCTGCTGCTCACTGGACTCGGTCGGTGCGCGCATATCGTATATCAGTGTGCCGGCGCCTGTGCGGGCAGCCTGGCGGGTAGTGGTCAGTTTCGACTTGCCCCGATCCTGCGAGAGCACATGTGCGAGTGCGCGACATGGAACGGCAGCGCGACACATGCTGCTCTGCGAACCGCTCGACGGCGCGGGAAACCGCGGCTCCGGGTTATGGGTACAGCAGGCGCAGGTCCGTGACCTGCGCCGGACTCGGCCCTGCGCGCGCGGTTTCCCATCTGCCGCTTGCGACGCGCCGCTCGCAGGCTCGCTGCCGCAGCATGCCTCCCGCTGCCGGTACGGTTGGATCGTCATCACAGCCCGCTTGGCACTCCGGCGTCGCCGGGCGCATTCTGACGTGGGCGCGCCTGTGAGCGCCGTGACTACGCGCGCAGCGAGGTAAAACGGGCTCGCAGCGTGACGGCACGCGCAACTCACGCGAGTTGCGCGGGTCGCCGAAGCCACGGTGCGAGGGCCCGTTTTTCCACGGCGTCGAACGGCGCGCCGGCTTCAGAATGCGGCCTGCGGCGCCTGCATATCACCGCCAGACTGAGCTACTGGCATCGGCCGCACGCAACCTGTCCCATTGCTGACTGGCGTGACCACCGGCTCGACGGCCAGAGATTTGTGTGGTCTACGACCAGGTGAAGCGAGCCGGCGGGTCGCGGCGCTCGCGATCGGGATCGGCTGTTCCCACGAGCTGTGGATGCTGGCGCTTCGGACCGAGCGGCTGATTCGCCAGGAGCACGCCTTCGGCATCCTCGACCGTCAGCGGCCGTGAGAAGAGGTAGCCCTGGGCGTGCGTGCAGCCGAGACGTTCCAGTTCGCGCGCCTGCACCTCGCTCTCGATACCTTCGGCGACGACGCTGGTGTTGAGCGTGCGGGCGAGCGCAAGAATGCTTTCGACGATGGCCGGGCGGTCGGGCAGCAGCAGGCTCTTCACGAACGAGTGGTCGATCTTCAGCGCGTCCACCGGCAGCTTGTGCAGGTGGCTCAGCGACGAATAGCCGGTGCCGAAGTCGTCGAGATAGATCTTCACGCCGAAGTCGCGCAGCTCGCGCAGCACCTCGGCGACGACATTCGGGCTGTCCATCAACGCCGTCTCGGTAATCTCGAGGCGTAGATCGCATGGTGCGAGTCCCGCACTGTGCACGGCTTCCTCGACGATCAACAGGAAGTTCTGCTCCACCAGCTGACGGTTTGACACGTTGACCGTGATGCACTCGAGGCCGGCATGTCCGAATCGCTGCTGCCAGTCGGCAAACGTGCGGCAGGCCTGCTGCAGCACCCAGGTGCCGAGCGGTTCGATCAGTCCGAGTTCCTCCGCGATCGGGATGAACGTGGCCGGCGGCACCGGTTCGCCATTCCGTTTCCAGCGCACCAGCGACTCGAATCCGATGCACATGCCGGTGCTCAGCGACACGATCGGCTGGTAGTGGACCTCGAAGGCGCGGCTGGCGACCGCGTGACGCAGGTCGTTCTCGAGGCCGAGGCGATCCCGCACGCGCGCGTGCATGTCGGCGTCGAAGAGCTCGTGCCGCGCCTTGCCGCGGGCCTTGGCGTGGTACATCGCCGTGTCGGCGTCGCGCATGATCTCTTCGGGGTTGTCGTACTGCATGCGGCCGAACGCGATGCCGATGCTGGCTGACGTGAACACTTCCTTGCCGCCGATCGAGAACGGCGCGCTGAGCGCGTGCTGGATCCGGAATGCGATGGCGTTGGCCTGCTGCTCGTCGCCGAGCTCGTTGAGGAGGATCGCAAACTCGTCGCCACCCAGGCGGGCCAGCGCGTCGTCCTGGCGCAAACACGACTCGAGACGACGCGAGACGGCGATCAGCAAGGCGTCGCCGACCAGGTGGCCAAGGCTGTCGTTGACGATCTTGAAGCGATCGAGGTCGATGTACAGCGCCGCGAAGCGCTCGCCGCGCCGCTGCTTCAGCTCTTCGAGGCGGCGTCCGAGCTTCTCGACGAACACCGATCGGTTCGACAGGCCGGTCAACGGATCGAGGAAGCCGGCGCTCAGCACCCATTCACGTGCGAGCGAGCGCCCCGTGGTGTCGGTCAGCGACCCGGCGATGCGAATCGCACGCTTCGCGGCACCGCGCACGGCGACGCCGCGGCAGAGGAACAGGCGATACGTGCCGCCCTCGTGACGGACGCGGTGCTCGTACTGGAAGTGGTCGGTCTTGCCAGAGAGATGCGCGTGTAACGCCTCCTTGAGCGGCGTGATCTCATCCGGGTGGACGCGGTCGGTCCAGTCCTCGAGCCGGCCGATGGCCTCGGTCGCGGGCAGGCCGACCATCGCGCGCCACCGCGCCGAGACATAGAACTCCTGACTGCGCAGATCCCACTCCCACAACCCGTCGCTGGCGCCTTCGGCGGCAAGGGCGAGCCGTTCTTCACTGCGCTTGACGGCGTACTCCGAACGCTTCTGCTCGGTCACGTCCCGCCACAGCAGCGTCGCGCTGCCATCGGCAGGGCGGATGGTCACCTGCAGGACCCGCGGCCCCGCTGCCGACAGCACGCCGTAGAGCAGCTGCGTTCGCGGACTCTGATGCTCGATCGCATCGTCGAGTGTTCGCTGCACGCCGCTGTGTCCGCAGTACCGGCACCGCATCGAGCAGCCCACGACCGAGCGCCCGCTCGCGCGAGCAGTCCACCATATGCTCGAGCGCGTGATTCCAGAGCGTGATCAACCCGCGGGAGTCGATGACCGCGATGCCTTCGTCCAGCGACTCGATCGCCTCCAGGCTGCGGTGCTCGTATTCGATCTGGCTCACGTGGGAGCAGTAGGCGCGGTGCGCGAAGAAGAGCGGCACTGCGGCGACCGGCAGGACCTCCCACAACTCGTAGTTGATGATCTCGATGAGTCCGATGGCCAGGCCTGCGCCGATCACGTGATGCGGCCCGTCGCGAAGCACCGTCGTCGGCCACCACCGGTTGAACGGCTGGCCCGTAACGAGCGGCAGCACGAGCTCCGCCACGGCGCTGTGGACGATCGCATAGGTCGCGATCGCAAAGGCAATGGGCAGTCCCTGCCACGGCCACGCGAAGTGGCCGAGTGTCCCGCCGAGCAGCCCGTGCACGATGCCGGCAGACTGAATGGCCGCCATCGTCGTCGCAGCGTTCAGCACCGTGCGTTCGATCGGCCGCGTTCGCTGCGAATCGGCCAGCAGGTACGCCACCGCTCCCGCGGCGACGACGATCACCGCGACGTGAGGACCGAAGAGGAGCAGGGTCGCGAAGTGGACGACGAAGGCGAGCGGCATCATGCCGCGGTCTTCGGCCGCCGGCCGCTGGACGGCAAGCACCGACGTCAGGATCGCGGCAACGATCAGTCCCGAGAACTCGAGGGCGCGATTGGGCTGCGGCCAGCCCAGGAATCCCAGGAGCACGACTGCCGTGGTCGCGGTCGCCGCGAAGACGAACAAGCCGGAGTGACGTGGAAACGTACCCATTTATTCCAAACTGCGCACACGGTGCCTGATCGATCTAGAGGTGGGAGGCAAGGCCATGACCAGACGGTTGGCCTGTCTCAAGTTCTTGATATAGAGCTGTTTATTGATGTTTTGCGCCAGCTCATGCGTCGCCGGTGTGTCGTGATTGGACACGCGCGATCAAAACGGAAAGGGAGGGTCAGGACGGGTGCAGGAGGACGGCACCCGAGAATCATGAGCGGTAGCACCAAGGCGAGCACCGTCGGTGCGCCTGAGCAACCGCTATGCCTCGATCGAGGAGCGGAAATCCCAGCGCGGAGGAACGGCAGCGCGAAGCGAGGTGGTGCAGAATGTGTCGCGCAAGGAGGCTATATGCGCGGTGCAATGCTGTTCTCGGCCGGCCTGCTCGTCGGCGTGGCGGTGCATGTGGGATTGGCGCAGAGCGCGGCCGTTGGGGGCGCCGCGAACGGCGTGGGCGCCGCGGACGGCGTGAGCGCCGCGGACGGCGTGGTGATGATGAATCACGTCGGCATCAACGTCCCCAACATCGACGAGGCGGTGACCTACTACACACAGAAGATGGGCTATCGCGAGGCGTTCCGCGTCTTCGACGACAAGGGACAGCCGCGGCTGGTCTACTTGCAGATCAGCAAGAACACGTTCCTCGAGCTGAACCCGGCCAACGCGCAGCGGCCGGCGGGCTTCACGCATTACGGTCTGCATGTCGAGAACGTGGCCGAGGCCGTCGCGCGTTTCAGGAAAAATGGCCTGAAGGTCACCGACCCGAACCGCAGCGACACGAAAGCGGTGCTGGCCAACATCACCGATCCCTACATGGGCCGCATCGAGCTCGCGGAGCTGCCGCCGGACTCGCTCCACGCCAAGGCGATTGAGCTGGAAATGACCGGCCTCACGCGCACGCTGAGCGTGCGCCTCTACGGCGTCGCGCTGTGTGCCGCGGGCGTCGCCGTGTTTGCGCAGCAGCGTGGTGGCACTCCGCAGACCGACCAGCAGCCGCCGGTCAACAACGGCGCCAACCCGTATCGCGTCATTCGCGACTGGGCGCAGCTCACCGTCGAGAAGCGGCCGTGGGTGGTTCGAACGGCGTCGCCATCGACAAGGATGGCAAGACGGTCTGGGCCGTGGACCGATGCTCTCCGGGCACCACGCCGGGCTGTCTCGGCAGCACGGCGAACCCGGTGCACCACTTCGACGAGGCGGGTCGCGAGATACGCAGCTTCGGGAGCGGCCTGTTCGTATGGCCGGCATGGCATTCACGTCGATCGCGACGGCAATGTCTGGGTTGCTGACTCACGTGGCGCCGACGGCAAGGGCAGCATCGTCGTCAAGTTCAGTCCCGACGGGAAGATCCTGTTGACGCTGGGCAAGCCGGGTGTCAGAGGCGATCCTCCCGAGGCGCTGACCGATCCAGCCGACGTCGTGACCGATCCCGGCAACGGCGATGTCTACGTCGCGAGAGAGCCATACGGACGTGACAGATGCCACGCTGGTCGGGCGCATCTGAGTGTTCGACCGGGGTGGCAGTTCTGCGTGTCATCGGGAAGACCGGAGCCGGTCCGGGAGAGTTCCGCACGCCGCATGCGATCGAGTTCGACTCGCAAGGCCGTCTCGTGGTGGCCGATCGCCACAACCATCGCATCCAGATCCTGACGAAGGAAGGGAAGTTCGTCACCGCGTATTCCGAATTCGGGCGGACCAGCGGCCTGGCCATCGATGCGAGTGACGTGATCTATACGGCTGACTCCGAGTCCAATGAGCGCGTGCATCCAGGCTGGCAGCGGCATCCGCATCGGCAGTCTCAGGGACGGGAAGGTGACCGTCTTCGTCCCACCGCACGCAGTGCCGAATTCGTCGGACGGCGCCATGGGCGAAGGCATCGCCGTGGACGCGGCAGGCAATGTCTTCACTGCGGAGGCCGAACTCCGAGGCCTCACGAATATGTGAGGAATAGATTATTGGCTGACTGAGGATTTGTGATTTGTGATTCCTTGTTGATTGGTGACTGGTGATGGTCGATTGAGAGCGGCGGCCAGCGCTCACCGGAGCAAGATCCAATCAACGATCGACAATCCGCAATCAACAACGGATCACGCAATCAAAGATCCCCAATCAGAGATGCTGTAGGCGTGTCCGGGCCAACACGACCGTGGACGTGCGAACACTGGTCGGGCCTGCTCGCAATGCTCCCAACATGTGATCCTCCGCTGAAATAGGCCACTTTTCGCGCATTGCTCTTCCCCGTCGCGCCCGGCAGTGCGCTTGCCCTGCTGGTGCGGCATGACACTCTCGACTCGCACTCTCATCCTCGCCGTTATCTGTGCGTCGCTGCTGCCGATCGAGGCCGCGGCGCAGCGTCCGTCCGCAGCCGATCGCCACCGGCCCTCGACTTCGCTCGGGCCAAGGACGACAAAACACTGTCGCCGTACTTCATCGTCGAAGGCGGCGATACCGGTGTCGATCGCCTGCCGCTCAAGGACACGCGTGTGGACGTGGCAATCGCCGGCGTGATTGCCGACGTCACCGTACGCCAGGTCTATGAGAACCGTGGACAGCGGCCGCTGCACGCCCGCTACGTGTTCCCGGCATCGACACGAGCAGCCGTCTCCGGCATGACCATGACCATCGGCGATGTGCGCATCGTCGCGAAGATCAAGGAGCGCGAACAGGCGAAGACCGAGTTCGAGGCCGCCAAGAAGGAGGGGAAGAGCGCGTCGCTGCTCGAGCAGAGCCGTCCAAATGTGTTCACGATGAACGTCGCCAACGTGATGCCCGGCGACACCATTCTCGTGGAGCTCAAATACACCGAGTTGCTCGTGCCCAC
>CAVSKE010000034.1:0-15280 GCA_963728305.1 uncultured Acidobacteriota bacterium | reverse complement strand
TGCGAGTGTCAGCGCGGCAACCGCTGTGAATGCCGGCGCCGCTCTCAACTGGCGGATTGCAAACTTCACGTCACCCGACGCGTTCGTCGAGCCGCTGTGTCAGGCGCATCTCGCAATCTCGCTTTCTGCCCAGGTCCACACACGTGCGTTTGAGGTGTCCAAATCTCCGATGCGCGACAGCACGATGTCGCGCGCGGGATCGCGGATCGAGGCCGCGCTCGACGAGCTCGCGTGCGCGCAGTTCCACGTGGAGGGCGAACTCCTCGTCCACTTCCTGATCAGGGCACGCGCCACAGCCACGAACGTAGGGAACGTTTCATAAGTGTCGTTCGGACCGTACGGAGACGTCGGCGGAAACGGGTTCAGCATCGTAGCAAGGAGAAATCGTATCGAAATCGTACGATCATTAAAGCGTCCCGAACGTCCCGAGCCGAAAGACACCGAACGATCCCGAACTCCCACCATCACCGACCCTCAACTCGTGGCCTCACTGCGCCAACAAGATTCTCGACACGCCGGCGGCGAACTGACGCCAGGCTGCCGTCTCGGCCGCGAGCTGCGCCGACCCTCGCGGGTGAGCCGATACAACTTGGCCTGGCGGCCCAGCTCCGATTCGCCCCACTCGGCTTCGATCCAGCCCTTGCGCTCCATGCGGTAGAGCGCGGGGTAGAGCGACCCTTCCTCGACGATGACCGTCTCGTCCGAGGCGTCCTCGATGAACTTGGCGATGGCGTAGCCGTGCCGCGGACCGCCGGCCAAGGTCTTGAGAATCAAGGCATCGAGGGTTCCGTGCAGCAGGGCGTTCGGGGTCTTTGCGGGCATGCGCCTCCACAGGGCCCGTCCGAAAGGACGGGCCCTACGGATACCAAGACTCTCTTGGTAACGAGTGCTTGGACGAGGGAAGCTGGGTGAAGGTTGGCTTCCCAATTCCCAACGCCCAACCACCTCCAACCCCCAACTACCAAGGCAGCTTGGGGATTGGGATTTGGGAATGGTTGGGAGAGTTGGGGGTTGGGAGTGGGGCGTTGCTAATGAAGCGGTATGCGGTAGAGATTGCGCTGCATGTCCCGCTTGGTAAACGCGTAGATCGACGGATCGCGTCCGGGGCCGAGTAACACGGCCGAGCCCGGAGATAATACCCGGCTGCCCGTCGGAAAAATGCCGACGAGGCGTCCTCCAGGTGGAGGGGTTCCCTTGGCCGCCTGATTGAGCATGTCGTCGAGCGAATCGGGTGGCTCTTGCGTGGCCCCCAACGGAACGGCCAAGGCTCGCAGCGGCGCCTGGCCGCCAGCGGCCGCGAGGGCGGCATCGGGCGCGAGGGCGGCATACAGCCACGTCCCATCAGGGGCCCAGAATCGCTCGGCAGCCCGTACACAGGGGTCTGGGCGTTCCGGTGTCCAGCGACACCACTAGGGCGGCACCGAAAGGGTTCGACTCACCCGTGCCGGATGGGAACACGATGGCCCATCTGCCGTTCGGTGAGACATCGGCAATGCCGAGGACGGGAGTCTCCATGACCCGCCGTGGTTCGCTGCCGTCCCTCCGTACACGCGTGATGAAGTTGGCCGTGTTCTCGAGCGAGCGGAAGATCAGTTCGGATCCGGCAAAGGACACCGAATCGGCGCTCTGTGTGATGCGTCGCGGAGCTACGCTTCGATCGAGCGCCGCCAGCCAGATCTCCGGCACACCACCGGAGGTCATTGTCGTGAAAGCGACTTCCCGTTGATCGCTCGAGATGTCGAATTGCGTCACCGTTCGGTCGGGCAGCAGCCGGTCATTTCTTCCCGACGTCAGCTCTATGGAACGCAACTCACTGGAAGCGGAGTCGGACGTCTGTTGAAGGAGGTAGTACAGGCGCTGGCCGTCGACTGAGAGGGACGGAGCGAAGGCCGCACCTTCGGTCGTGATCTGGCGTTCACCGTGGCTGTCATGGAGCCAGATCGCGCTTCGCTGCTGCCCCACGGCCGTGACCAGCGATCGGCCGTCCGACGCGATACTGACGCCGAATTCCTCGCCAGGCCCGAACGTCAATTGTTCCGGCTGTCCGTCGGGAAAGCGTTGTCGCCAGAGATGCGAGGATCCGCCAACGGCGGCGCTGAAGTACATCCACTGTCCGTCCGGAGACCACGCCGTTGCCGTGCATATCCCAGGAGGTCCGACCTGCTTTCCCGGCGAGCTGCCATCGAAGGGCGTCAGGCGACAGGGTTGAAAGGTACCTGTTCGGTCCATCTCTGAAATGAGGAGCCAGCGACGATCCGGCGACAGGTACGAGTAGTGAGCCATGGCGCGCTCGTGCTCGGGGAAGTAGATCTCGCGCTGTTCGGATCGACTGACCGTCGCCGTGACGACCCCCATGTGCAGACCAGTGCCCTTGATTTCGGAGAAGAGCACATGCTGGTTGTCGATCCAGACGAGGCCGGCGGCGTTCGGCAGCATCCGCGTCGGCTCGCCGCCGCCGATCGGCACCGTCCACGTGTCCCATGTGGAGCGTCCCGCCGCGCTGGGCGAGCGTTGCGTATACGCAACTCGAGACCGGTCAGGGGTGAACACCGGCGCGTAGCGTGGGGCTGCGCCGTTGGTGAGGCGCACGGCATCGCCCCCCGATAGCAATTTCACGTAGACGTCGCCGACCCAGGGGAACGCCGAGTCGGATCGGATGAACGTGACCATACGACCGTCGGGCGAGAGGCTGGGGTCGATCACCGAGTCGGAGAGGTTCGTCAGCTGAATGTATTCGGACGGCGCGCCGATCGTTGGCGCGCCAGGCTGTGCGACCTGCCACAGCACTGCCAGCGACGCGACCAGCGCCAACGCGCCCGCCATGGCGACAGCAGTCTTTCTCCGTGTTGATGCGGACGCCCGTGCGTGAGTGGGAGACATCACGGGCCGACCGTCGCTGGTGTCGCGACCGACTCGTTTCAGATCGGCGCGCACGTCGACGGCCGACTGATAGCGTGTCTCACGATCTTTCTCGAGCAGCCGTTCGATGACGCGCTCGAGATCGGCAGGGATCTTCGGGTTCCGCTGTCGAACCGGGTTGGTGTCTTCGACAGCAGCTCCTCGAAGACTACCGCCGATGTTGGACCGTCGAATGGACGCGTGCCAGTGGACATCTCGTACAGCACGACGCCGAGGGACCAGAGATCGGTTCGCGCATCGAGCGTTTCGCCGCGCGCCTGCTCCGGTGACATGTACGCAGCCGTGCCGATCAGCGTTCCGGCTTCGGTGACGACTGCCTCGCGCGTGACGTCGGATGCCGCGGTCGCCGGTGGTGTCACCGTGGCCAGCCCGAAGTCGAGAATCTTGACGTGCCCGGACGAGGTGACCAGCAGGTTGGACGGTTTGATGTCGCGATGCACGATGCCCACCGCGTGGGCGGCGGCAAGGCCGTCGGCCATCTGCGTCGCCAGTTCCAGCAACTGGCGAACATCGGCCACAGGTCCGACCGGTGCGCCCTCGACGAGCTCCATGACCAGATAGTTCGGGCCGACGTCGTACAGCTGGCAGATGTGCGTGTGGTTCAGGGCCGCGACGGCGCGAGCCTCACGTTCGAAGCGCTCAGAAAACTGTGCCTTGGAGATCTTGATCGCGACCTTGCGATCAAGCCGTGTGTCGCGCGCGGCGTAGACCTCACCCATCCCGCCGCTGCCGAGCGGTGCCAGAACCTCGTATGGGCCGAGTCGCGTACCGGGCGTCAGCTCCACGTGGGTGATCCTACCGCCGCGGCTGTCCTATGAACATCATCCTTTGCGATGGCCGAGGGCCAGCGGCGGTGGCGTGGCCGGCAACGGACACCGGGGTTGAGGCGAGCGGATTGGGGCCGGCGCGAGCGTGTCGGCCGAGGGTCTTGCCGGGTCGAAGAGATAGACGGTGCCGGGAATGCCGATAGGCGCGGTAGGCGAGCACGGGAGACAGTCGCGAGCCGGCCGAGCGAGTTCATCGCCGCGAAGCGCTTCTCGAAGATCGGCCGTTCCCAATCCTCGATCAGGAAATACGGATGCCGGCCGTGAGCGGTCAGCCAGGCGACCGCGCGATCGAGCCACGCCTCATTCAGCAGATCGAACCGCATGGTGTCGCGCCCGGCGTAGTAGCGAATCGGGCCGGTGTGGATCGAGGCCAGGATGATGCTCGACGGATCGGTCGCCTGCCGCACGAGCTCCGCGACGGTCGCGTAGCGGCGCTCGCCCTCGTTGTCCGGAAACACCTGCAGCCGGCTCGCAAGCGAGCGCGGTGTAGAGGCCGAGCGCGATGAGCGCGACGACCTGAACCTCGCGTGCGCGTGTTCCGGCGAATCGAGACGCGGCAGCGATCAGCGCTGCCGTCCCGATGCACAGCGCCGGCCAGGCCGGCAGCAGCAGACGCAGGAACCACCAGGCATCGAAGGGCAAATAGAACGCGTACATCGCGAACACGACAACCGCGATCGCGGCCAGCAGCAGCGCGCCACGCCAGGCGCCTGGTGCACGGCCAGAGGCGCGACGCGGGAACGACCAACGCGACCAGGCCGGCGAATGCGAGCGGTGTCTGCGTCTCGGCGAGCCACGCGCCGTAGCGGCGGACATTGGTGAGTACGTTCGCCGCCGAGAAGAGTTGCTCGGTGGCGCCATATCCGGACGCGAGCGGTGAACCGAACAGCGTCTGGTTGATCCAGGCGATCGTCACGCACGCGAATACGACCGGTACCGAGAAGACGACGAACGAGTGAAGCCGATCGCGACCGGCGTCCGTCGGCTCGCGGCCACAGCATCCATGCGCCGAGCACAGCGGCGAGCGGTACGAGATTCGGTCGAATCAGGATCGCCATTGCCACGGCCACTCCGGCCACAGCTGCGCTCGTTCGCGACGTGCCGAGAACCTTCCACGTGGCAAGTGCCCAGAATGCCGCGGCTGGCACGTCGCTCATCGGCTCCTTGGTCATGGTGAGGAACGCCGGGCTCGTGGCGACGAGCCATGCCGCACCGAGGCCGAGCGGCGGCGAGCCCAGTCGGCGTCCGATGGCGAACGTCGACCAGATCAGCAGCGCTGCCGTGATCGGCACGACGAGAAAGAGCGCTGTGTGTCCAGCGATCGCCTTGAACAGCGCCATGAGCAGCGGCAGGCCGGGTCCGACCGCAGAAGCGATCGCGGAGCCCTTGGCCACCGCGGCGTAGCCAAACGGCACAAATGTCGAGAGCGGCCGGGGCCAGGGCACCTCGTTGGCGATCGGGACCGGCACGGTGAGCCTGCCCGAGAGCAGCAGGTCGGCCTGTGTGACGTAGGCGTACGCGTCGGCGCCGGATGCGGTGTACGACGACTGAGCGATGGCGATGATGCCGATTGCGACTGCGAGCAGTGCGGCAAGCCGCGATGGCGTTGTCAGTCGGCGCGCGAACGCGGCATCGTCGGTGACTCGCTGCCGTCCCGACGCGACCAGCATAGATCGCGGCGAGGACCAGCGCGACAATCATCGGCCGAACCGGATCGGTCGAGGACACGCGAAGACCCGCGACCGCGATCGTCGTTCCGCCGCTGACCCAGACGAGCACCGCCCATGCGAGCGCGAGTGTGGACGCGACGCCGACCATTCGTCGAAGCACTAGCCTTTGCCCTTTGACTTTTGCCCTTTGCCCTCGAGAAACTCCTCGACCTCGCGCCGTGTCGGCACACTGTCGAGCGCGCCTTCGCGCCTGCAGCTCAGCGCCGCTGCCGCGTTGGCGAAGCGCAGAATGTCGACCGGGCTGTCACCGCGCAACAGCGCGTAGATGAACGCGCCGCGAAACACGTCGCCAGCTCCGGTGGCGTCAACGGCGCGTACCGACGGCGCGGGCACGCGATAGAGCTGGTTGCCATCGAGCAGCATCGAACCACGGGCGCCGAGCGTCACGCAGAGCATGCCGCTGTGTGTCTCCGCGCAGCACGCGGAGCGCGCGCTCGATGTCGGCTCTCGCCGGTGAGCGCGCACGGGACGTGCTCGGCGAAGATCGGGACGCTCACCGCGGCAATCAGATCCCGTGTGCGATCGGTGACCGCGTCGATATCGCTGGTCACTGGAATTCCCGCCGCGCGCGCGATCCCGGTCGCGACAAGCGATGCTTCCACATCCACGTCGTCCACGTGCAGCAGTCGCGCCCTTTCGATCGTCGCGCGCGGGATCTCGTCCGCGTTGAGCGCCAGTCGCTCATCGCGCTCGTAGAGCACGGCCCGATCCCCGGTCTGTTCGCTCACCAGTACCGTGGCACGCCGGTGGTGCACCGGCCGGCGAATCAGCAACGTCGTATCCACGCCGCGATCTTCGAGCGCGGTGCGCAGCCCGTGCACGCGGTCGTCGTCGCCGGCGGTGCCGAGAAGCGCGGTGCGCAGGCCGAACGAGGCGCAGGTCGCCAGGGTTGTGGCGACCTGGCCTCCGTAGCGGATATGCCTCGAGGAGACCGGCAGCTTGACGTTCGGCCCGAGCGCGCCGGGCACCCGAAAGACCTCGTCAACCGAGCTTTCGCCGACTCCGATGACGTCCCACAATGCCGCTGGCACAGCTACACTTTATAGAGCAATCAGGGATGGGAATCAGGAATCAGTCTGATTCCCGATTCCTGACTCCTGATTCCTATGATGCGTCAGCGACTTGTAGTGGTGGGCCTCGCTGCCTTCGTCGGCGCCTTTGTCGTACAACGGGAGACTGCGGTTCCGCAGGCGCAGGGGCCCGTCACCTTCAGTCAGCACGTCGCGCCGATCCTCTTCGCCAACTGCACCACCTGCCATCGGCCAGGGGAGGCGGCACCGTTTCAGCTCATGACCTATCGGGACGCGCGGCCCCTGGCCAAGGCGATCGCCATGGCCACCGCGTCGCGGGTCATGCCGCCATGGAAGGCGGCGCCGGGCGATGTCGACTTCGCCAACGCGCGCCGGTTGACTGACCAGGAGATCGACACGATCCAGCGCTGGGTCGCCGATGGGGCGCTCGAGGGTGACCCGACGTTGTTGCCGGCGTTGCCCCGATTCACCGAAGGGTGGCAGCTCGGTCCTCCCGACCTGGCGGTCACGATGAGCGAGGCGTACGAGGTGCCGGCCAGCGGGCCGGACGTGTATCGCACCTTCGTCGTCCCCTTGAATCTCGATCGAGACGTGTGGGTGCGCGCGATCGATTTCCGGCCGTCGGCGCGGGCCGTTGTACACCACAGTCTGTTCTTCCTCGATGCGACCGGGACGGCGCGCGAGCGTGATGCGAATGATCCTGGTCCGGGATTTCGCGGCAGCATGGGCGGAGGTGTCAGGCTTGGCGGCCGCGGAGGCGGTGGCGGTCTTGCCGGTCTGCTTGGCGGCGGCGGGGGAGCGGCCGACGATCCTCCCGCCGATCCGATCTCGCGCATAGCGGGCGGTCTCGGCGGCTGGGCGCTCGGTGGTCGCGCACTGGAACTTCCCGACGGTCTCGCGTTCCCGGTCCCGAAAGGATCCGACCTGATTCTCTCGACGCACTTCCATCCCTCAGGCAAGGCGCAGATGGAGAAGTCGACGGTCGGTCTGTACTTCGCGCCGGGCCCACCGACGCAGGCCTTCACGACGATTCAGTTGCCACCGCTGTTCAGCGTGTTCGAGGGCATCGACATTCCCGCCGGGCAGGAGCGGTACACGGTGCAGGATTCATTCACCATTCCCATCGACGTGAAGGCATTCGCGGTCGGCGCGCACGCCCACTACCTGGGTAAAGAGATGAAGCTGACGGCGACGTTGCCCGATGGCGCCGTGAAGACGCTGCTGTGGATCAAGGATTGGGATTTCTCGTGGCAGGAGCGCTACCGCTTCAAGGACTTCGTCACGCTGCCTGCGGGGACGCGGCTCGAGGGGATGGTCAGCTACGACAACTCGGCGGCGAACAAGCGCAATCCGAGTCGTCCGCCGGTGCGTGTCACCTGGGGCGAGGAATCGAACGACGAGATGGGCAGCATCGGTCTGCAGGTGGTCGCCGCCAATCGCGGCGAGCTGCCGCAACTACAGCGTGCGTTCAACGCGCATCTGCGCACGGCCGCGACGACGAGGCCCGGGTTGCGGCAGCTGCTACAGCAACGAAGGGCGCGTTGAGAACGACGACTGCGCGTGACTTCACGTGTCGCACGAACCGCCGAGACGCTGAGGCGCGGAGAAGTGCTCGAGCTCGCGTTTCCGCGCCTCCGGTGTCGTCGCCCGGCAGTCACGTGAAATCGACGCGTCAGTATCTCCGCAGTTCGTACATGGCAATTGCCGCGGCGGTAGCAACGTTCAGCGAATCGACGTTGCTCGTCATCGGAATGCGCGCGCGATGCGTGCACGCGGCGAGTGCTGCGTCGCTCAATCCATCGCCCTCATGACCGACGACGATGACCACCGGATGCGAAGACAGGTCCGCGGCGATCTCACGGAGCGGCGGGGCGTCCGGTGACGTGGTCATCGCCAGCACGACCCATGGCCGGTCCGACAGGACCGGCCCTGCCCCGGCCAGCTCACGCAGCACCTCCGGCCACGGCTCGGCCTCGGCAAATGGCATCGTCAGCGTCGCGCCCATCGAGGTGCGAATGGCCTTGCGATAGAGCGGGTCGGTGCAGGTCCGTTCGAGCAGCACCGCATCCACACCGAACGCCGCGGCACTTCTGAACACCGAGCCGACGTTGTCGGCGTTGGCGATCCGCTCGAGCGCGATCGCTCGCCGCGCGCCCGTCATCACTTCGCGCCAGCTGCGAGGACCCGGCCGTTCACCGATCGCCAGACACCCGCGGTGGATGTTGAAGCCGGTGATGCCGTTCATCACGGCCTGCGGGACGAGATAGACCGGCAGGTCGTGATGCGTGGTCAACAGACCCGTGCAGTGGGACGAGGGCGGCGTCGTTCACCATGACCGATCGCACGGGGAACCGTCGGCCCTCGATCAACCGTCTTACCACCAGCCGGCCTTCGGCCACGAACAGGCCGCGCTGGATGAGCAGGTCCGGATCGGGCACGTTGCGATAGTCGGCGATCCGCTGATCGTCCGGGATCGTCGACGCGGATGACGGGCACGGGACGGGAGACATCGTCATCCGCAACTCAGGAAAGGATTCCGATCTTCCCAATTGCTGGGACGAACGGTGGGACGAAATGACCTAGCTATCGAGTGACGAATGGCTGCAGGAATGTTTAACCGCGGCGATCGGGTTGATAACGCCGTGTTACATTCACGTCCGGACCCACGTCCCTCGCTTGACGTTCGGTCCGGCTCGGCCGATATTTCAGTGATGGATTGGCCGTCTCGTCGTATCAGCCTGTTCCGGATCTTCGCGGTCGCGACGGCGTTCGGGATCTTCTCGGGTCTTCAGGCCTACAACTACATCACGCTCTTCACCGACCGGAAGGAGCTCGTTCCACATCCTGCTCGCGCTGAACGTCACCTATTGGTACGCGTGGGCGGTGCTCGTTCCGGGGATGTTGTGGATGGCGCGCCGCTACCGCTTCGGCCGGCACACCTGGAAGCGTGCCGCGGCGAGGCACGTCGTCGGCGTCATCGTCTTCACGCTGGCGCACGCCCTGCTCTGGGTGACGTGCCGCGTCTTCATCATGAAGGCGCTCGCCGGCCGGGAAATATCGTGGTCCGGCCGGGCACAACGTCCCCCCCTCTTCGATGCACTTCCAGGAGCTGTTCTTCCTGAACTTCGACTGGGAGATGATGACCTACTGGGCGGTCGTCGGTCTGAGCCACGCCTTCGACTTCCATCGCGAGTCGCAGGAGCGCGAGCTGACCGCGGCGCAGCTACGCACGCGGCTGGCCGAAGCCAACCTGCAGGCGTTGCAGCGTCAGCTGCACCCGCACTTCCTGTTCAACACCCTCAACACGATCTCGGCGCTGATGCACCGCGACACCGACGCCGCCGACGCGATGCTCGAGCGGCTCAGCGATCTGCTGCGGCTCACGCTCGATCGGATCGGCACGCAGCAGGTCACGCTCAAGGACGAGCTCGACTTCCTGCGCAAGTATCTCGAGATCGAGAAGACGCGCTTCGGCGAGCGGCTGACGGTGCATATCGAGGTCGAGTTGGACACGCTCGACGCCGCCGTGCCGAACCTCGTCCTCCAACCGCTCGTGGAGAACGCGCTTCGCCACGGCATCGGGCCGAAGATCGGCGGCGGCCGCGTGGACATCAGTGCTCGCCGCGAAGGCGCCGACCTGTGGCTCGAGGTGCGCGACAACGGCGTGGGCCTGACCAAGGACGCGTTTCACAAGGGCGTCGGCCTGACGAACACGCGGTCGCGTCTCGAGCACCTGTACGGCGACCGCTATCGCTTCGAGAGCCACACGCCCCCCGGCGGCGGGCTGCTCGTCACCGTGGTCATCCCCTTCACGGCCGAGGGCACGGGACAGTCGCTGGGGATCGGCCCCGATCGGACCGACATGGAGAGCGTGGCGTGAACAAGATCCGAGCCCTGGTCGTCGACGATGAGCCGATCGCGCGCGAGCGCGTCCTGTCGCTGTTGCAACAGGAAGAGGATGTGGAGGTCGTGGCCGAGTGCGGCGACGGCCCTCAGGCGGTATCGGCGATTCAGCATCACACGCCGGACCTCGTATTCCTCGACGTGCAGATGCCGGGCCTCGACGCCTTCGGCGTGATCCAGGCGATCGGCGCTGAGCGGATGCCGACGGTGATCTTCGTCACCGCCTACGACGAGTACGCCCTGCGCGCCTTCGAGGTCCACGCGCTCGACTATCTGCTGAAGCCGTTTGGCCGCGAGCGGTTCCGCGAGACGCTGAAGCACGCGCGCTCGTCGCTCGAGCGCCGCCGCGCCGGCGATCTGGGCCGCCGCCTGCTCGCGCTCGTCAACGACATCAAGCCCGAAGCGCCGAAGCTCGATCGCCTGGTCGTGAAGTCCGGCGGCCGGGTCTTCTTCCTGCGCACCGACGAGCTCGACTGGATCGAAGCAGCCGGCAACTACGTCCGGCTGCACCTTGGCGAAGAGGCCCATCTCTTCCGCGAGACCATGACCCGCATGGAGGCGCGGCTCGACACCCGGCGCTTCGTCCGCATCCATCGCTCCCGCATCGTCAACACCGAGCGCATCAAGGAACTGCAGCCCTGGTTCAATGGTGAGTACGTGGTGATCCTTCGCAACGGCACTCGCCTGCCTCTGAGCCGCGGATATCGCGACAAATTGCAGGAGCAGCTCGGCAGGGGTTTCTGAACCACCCTCGTCGTTCCTCATGACATCGGCTACGATGCCCACGCGTCAGGGCACTTCCTCCGGTCTCGCAACCGAGGCCGGCCCGTCGTCGGAGGATTTCGATGGTCACGCGAGCGCGCGCGCGGCGGCGTCCGGCGCCTCCCAAAGAGCTGATTCGGCCACGGCCTACACGGGTTTCGCCAGCCACCGCCCCCGTGCCTCACGGTGTCTTCGTTTCAGCAGCCAACCGTGCGCAGATGGCCGTGACGCCTGGCCGTGCCATCGAGCGGGTGGAGTCGGCAAGGCGTCTCCAGAGTGCGGACGCGCTCGACATCGCGTCGTTTCGCCCCGACTGGGCAGAGATGCAACGCGTGCCGCCACTGAAGGTGGTGACGACCCGCGACCGCCTCGAACATCGAGCGCGCGCCAAGGCTCTGAGTCCGGTGACGGTGACGCTTGCAGACGAGGCGATGCGATTCACATACCCGTGGTGCACTATCGGGCGCGTCCGCAGCGGCTACATGCCGAACTTCGACGTAGCGATTCACGGCGGCACTGGCGTTCTGGTGGGAGCCAACCTGATGCTCACCGCCAGCCATCTGGCGCCCTGGGCGCACGGCCCCGAGGGTTGGTGGATGGAGTTCACGCCGGCGTTCAACGCGCAGCATCCGGTGCCGGTGCCGTTCGGCAAGTCGTTCGTCGACTCGTACCGCGGAATCAAGTACGTGTCTGATGAAAGCCCGGGCGGCACCGACTACGTCATCTGCAAGCTTTACGATCCACTGGGCGAGGGGCTCGGCTGGATGGGCACGCGCAGCTACGGTGACGAGAACAAGTACTACGACAAGCCATTCGTCAGCGTCGGCTACCCCTCCGACTTCCAGGGTCGGCCGATCGTCGACTTCGACATCTATATCAAGGACATCGACGGCGATGGCAGCGGCCTGGAGCTCGAGACGCTGTACGCCAAGGCGTTCGGCGGTGGCTGGTCCGGCGGGCCGCTGTGGAGCTCGGAGGTCGATGGATCGGATGCACGCGTGTACGGCATCAAGAGCGGCTGGGAAGTGGATGAATACGACCCGGCGCGCGGGGTGTTCGCAGGTGGCGGCTATATGGTGGAGCTGGTGAAGTATGGGCTGGCCAACTGGGCGTGAGCGGCACCCACGGGCTGGCTCGCGCCGGCGAGCGGCACCGAGTCCTAGCGCTGACCGTCGTTCTGCGTGATGCGACTCGGTCTTGCCGCTGATTCTCCTCTAAATCACGAAGCCCTCGGCGTCGAGCGCTGGAACGCATGCCGAGACGCCATGTCGGCGACGCGTTCCATCGGTCCCTCCTTGACTCTGGCTCGGCGTGGGGTTATTAAAGCGCACGCCTTTGCGATATCAGAGTGCGTCGGCCTTTGGCCGACGCCGACAGGCCCGCAGTGGAGGGAAACATGACCTGGCGCATCGCCCTGGTAGTCGGTGTGTTGTTGGCGTGTGCGACGTCTGTACACGCGCAGTTCGACTCGGCCACCATCTCCGGCGTGGTGCAGGACACCACCGGAGCCATCCTGCCGGGCGTGGACGTCACGCTCACCAATGTCGGGACGAAGATCGCACGCCAGACCGTCACCAATGAAGCCGGCCTCTACACATTCCCGACAGTGCCGGTTGGCGAGTACCAGGTCACCGCGATGCTCTCGGGCTTCAAGCCGATCACCAAGGCGGGCGTGCAGGTGAACGCGGGCGTGAATATCCGCGTCGATGTGGCGCTCGAGGTCGGCGCGCTCAGCGAGACGATTCAGGTCCAGGCGGCGACGACGCTGGTGGATACGTCGGTGATCGGACGCACGATGCGCGCCGAGCAGATCGCCGACACGCCGCTGAGCGGACGCCGCGCCTCACAGGTCGCCCAGCTCGCCCCCGGCGTCGTCGGCGGCAACATGGGCGGCTCGGTGCCGACGGGCGTCGGCACGTTCGCCACCGGCGTGACGTCGATCAACGGCGGTCGCGCCGACGAGTTCATGACGACGATCGACGGCGCTCCGTCGATTCGCGTGCGCGCCGCCGGTGGGTTCATGATGGGGGCGCAGAATTTCGACACCGTCGCCGAAGTGCAGGTGCTGACCACGAACTATCAGGCCGAGCATGGCCGATCATCCGCGGGTCAGCTGCGCATGGTGACCAAGAGCGGCACGCAGAGCTTCCGCGGCAACGTCTTCTGGAGTCATCAGAACGACGCGCTCGACTCGAACACGTGGACGCGCAAGCGCAGCAATCTCGAGAAGTCGCCGCACACCTACAATGCCTACGGCTTCACGCTCGGCGGGCCGATCTACATTCCGGGCGGGTTCAATTCCAACAAGCAGTCGCTGTTCTTCTTCTGGGGCCAGGAGTGGCAGCGCGATCGGACCGTCGAGGAACAGACGGCCATCGTGCCGACGGCCGCGATGCGCAACGGCGACTTCAGCGGTTTCTCTCGAGCCATCATCGACCCGCTGACCGGACAGGCGTTCCCGGGCAACGTCATTCCGCAGGGCCGTATCAGCCCGCAGGGCCGCGCGCTGCTCAACGCGTACCCGATGCCAACCCCCGGCTTCCAGCAGGGGGCGAACAACTGGATCGGCAATCCCTCGGTGTTCAACAACCAGCGCAAGGACAGCATCAAGATCGACTGGGTGCCAACGGCCAATCATCGTGTCGCGGTGCGCCACACCTGGGCGCCGAACGTGTGGAACGACCCCGAGCCCATGGGTGTGTACCGACGATCTGGGATTACCCCGGGCGCACGATGGCGGCAACGCTGACGAGCACACTCTCCAACTCGCTGATCAACGAGTTCTCGTTCTCGTGGGGCTCGACCAGCCCGTCGAAGTACTTCGGGCAGCGCAACTGCGACTACTGTCCCGGCGGCGTTGATGCGTTCCAATATCCGACGAACTCATCGGTCGGCATCAACTATCCGTATTTGTTCCCCGGCACGAAGCTCGATCCGGACAAGATCCCGAACGTCTCGCTGCAGGGCTTCACCGCGATCAACAACGCGGCGTATCCGGGATCGTGGAACGACTTCGTGTTCCTGTGGGCCGACAACGTCACCAAGATCACCGGCAACCATGCGTTCAAGGCCGGCGTCAGCATCGAGCGGTCGGGCATGAACGATCGCATTCAACTCAGCTTCGCGCAGGCGCCGGCGACGACGAACCAGAACGGATCGTTCCGGTTCTTCGACACACGGCCCAGCGCGACTGGCTATTCGGCCGCCAATGCCATGCTCGGCCTGTTCGACGACTACACCGAGTTCGGCACCAAGCCGAACACGAAGTGGCTGGCGATGGCCTACGACTTCTACGCGCAGGACAGCTGGAAGCCGACCAGCGACCTCACCCTCGAACTCGGCCTGCGGTATTCGCTCTGGCAGCCGTGGGGCACGACGAACCGGGCGATGGCGTCGTTCCAGTCGGAGTTCTATAACTCGGCGACCGCACCCGGTCATCAATCGCGCGGGCGGGTTCGTGGAAAGCGGCGATCGCTTCAACGGCGTCGTGCTGCCCGGTGACGCCCCGACCGACGAAGCGTTGAGAGACTTCCCGCAGCTCGCCAATCTCACGCGTCTCTATCACGGCGTGCCCAACGGGTTCTCCGCGACGCCGAAGGACGGCTTTCAGCCTCGACTCGGGATGGTGTAAACGCCGTCAACGAGCTGACGACGTTCCGTGCCGGCGTCGGACGGTTCCTCAACCGCGTGCAGATCAACACGACGGCGGCGTACGGATTCAACGCGCCGCTGTCGGAGATGCAGACGGTGATCAACGGGTCCGTGGACGCTCCAGGTGGCGCATGACGCGCAACTTCCCACTCGTCGGCGCGATCGCAGTCGCCGGACTTCACCAATCCCGACGTCGTGGGCATGGAACGCGACCATCGATCGCGCTGCTGCCGTGGCAGATGCGCGGCGCGCTGTCGTATGTGGCCGCTCGGCATCGAATCTCGAGCGTGCGCGCAACATCAACCAGCTCCAGCCGGGGACGATTCAGGCGAACCCCGGCGTGAACCCGAACGCGCTCCGGCCGTACCTCGGCTTCGGCAGCATCACCCTCTACGAGACGACCGGCAAGTCCCGCTACAACAGCCTGCAGACGCAGGTCGAGCGGCGTTCGACCCGC
>CAVSKE010000033.1:0-22149 GCA_963728305.1 uncultured Acidobacteriota bacterium | reverse complement strand
AGCAGGTCACGCTCAAGGACGAGCTCGACTTCCTCCGCAACTATCTCGAGATCGAGAAGACGCGCTTCGGCGAGCGGCTGACGGTGCACATCGAAGTCGATCTTGGACACGCTCGACGCCGTCGTGCCGAACCTCGTCCTCCAACCGCTCGTCGAGAACGCGCTTCGCCACGGCATCGGACCGAAGATCGGCGGCGGCCGCGTGGACATCAGTGCGCGCCGAGAAGGCGACGACCTGTGGCTCGAAGTCCGCGACAACGGCGTGGGCCTGACCAAGCGACGCGTTTCACAAGGGTGTCGGCCTGACGAACACGCCTTCGCGCGTCGAGCACCTGTACGGCGACCGTTATCGTTTCGAGAGCACACGCCCCCCAGCGGCGGATTGTTCGTCACCGTCGTCATTCCCTTCACCGCCGAGGGCACGGGACAGTCGCTGGGGATCGGGCCCGATCGGACTGACATGGAGAGCGTGGCGTGAACAAGATCCGAGCCCTGGTCGTCGACGATGAGCCGATCGCGCGCGAGCGCGTGCTGTCGCTGCTGCAACAGGAAGAGGACGTGGAAGTCGTGGCCGAGTGCGGCGACGGCCCCAGGCGGTATCGGCGATTCCAGCATCACACGCCGGACCTCGTCTTCCTCGACGTGCAGATGCCGGGCCTCGACGCCTTCGGCGTGATCCAGGCGATCGGCGCCGAGCGGATGCCGACGGTGATCTTCATCACCGCCTACGACGAGTACGCCCTGCGCGCCTTCGAGGTCCACGCGCTCGACTATCTGCTCAAGCCGTTTGGCCGCGAGCGGTTCCGCGAGACGCTGAAGCACGCGCGCTCGTCGCTCGAGCGCCGCCGCGCCGGCGATCTGGGCCGCCGCCTGCTCGCGCTCGTCAACGACATCAAGCCCGAAGCGCCGAAGCTCGATCGCCTGGTCGTGAAGTCCGGCGGCCGGGTCTTCTTCCTGCGCACCGACGAGCTCGACTGGATCGAAGCAGCCGGCAACTACGTCCGGCTGCACCTTGGCGAAGAGGCCCATCTCTTCCGCGAGACCATGACCCGCATGGAGGCGCGGCTCGACACCCGGCGCTTCGTCCGCATCCATCGCTCCCGCATCGTCAACACCGAGCGCATCAAGGAACTGCAGCCCTGGTTCAATGGTGAGTACGTGGTGATCCTTCGCAACGGCACTCGCCTGCCTCTGAGCCGCGGATATCGCGACAAATTGCAGGAGCAGCTCGGCAGGGGTTTCTGAACCACCCTCGTCGTTCCTCATGACATCGGCTACGATGCCCACGCGTCAGGGCACTTCCTCCGGTCTCGCAACCGAGGCCGGCCCGTCGTCGGAGGATTTCGATGGTCACGCGATCGCGCGCGCGGCGGCGTCCGGCGCCTCCCAAAGAGCTGATTCGGCCACGGCCTACACGGGTTTCGCCAGCCACCGCCCCCGTGCCTCACGGTGTCTTCGTTTCAGCAGCCAACCGTGCGCAGATGGCGGTGACGCCTGGCCGCGCCATCGAGCGGGTGGAGTCGGCAAGGCGTCTCCAGAGTGCGGACGCGCTCGACATCGCGTCGTTTCGCCCCGACTGGGCAGAGATGCAACGCGTGCCGCCACTGAAGGTGGTGACGACCCGCGACCGCCTCGAACATCGAGCGCGCGCCAAGGCTCTGAGTCCGGTGACGGTGACGCTTGCAGACGAGGCGATGCGATTCACATACCCGTGGTGCACTATCGGGCGCGTGCGCAGCGGCTACATGCCGAACTTCGACGTTGCGATTCACAACGGCACCGGCGTTCTGGTGGGAGCCAACCTGATGCTCACCGCCAGCCATCTGGCGCCCTGGGCGCACGGCCCCGAGGGTTGGTGGATGGAGTTCACGCCGGCGTTCAACGCGCAGCATCCGGTGCCGGTGCCGTTCGGCAGGTCGTTCGTCGACTCGTACCGCGGAATCAGGTACCTGTCCGACGCCAGCCCGGGCGGCACCGACTACGTCATCTGCAAGCTTTACGATCCACTGGGCGCGCGGCTCGGCTGGATGGGCACGCGCAGCTACGGTGACGAGGACAAGTACTACGACAAGCCATTCGTCAGCGTCGGCTACCCCTCCGACTTCCAGGGTCGGCCGATCGTCGACTTCGACATCTATATCAAGGACATCGACGGCGATGGCAGCGGCCTGGAGCTCGAGGTGCTGTACGCGAAGGCGTTCGGCGGTGGCTGGTCCGGCGGGCCACTATGGAGTTCGGAGGTCGATGGATCCGATGCGCGCGTGTACGGCATCAAGAGCGGCTGGGAGGTGGATGGTTACGACCCGGCGCGCGGGGTGTTCGCAGGTGGCGGCTATATGGTGGAACTGGTGAAGTACGGGCTGGCCAACTGGGCGTGAGCGGCACCACGGGCTGGCTGGCCGGCGAGGACGATTTCCTACTTTTCTGATGCGACTCGGTCTTCCGCTTTCCCTCTAAATCACGAAGCCTGGGTGAGTGGCCAGGAACGATGCCGGGCATCGGTCCTTCTTGACTCTGGCTCGGCATGGGGTTATTAAAGCGCACGCCTTTGCGATATCAGTGTGCGTCGGCCTTTGGCCGACGCCGACAGCCCGCAGTGGAGGAAAAATGACCTGGCGCATCGCCCTGGTAGTCGGTGTGTTGTTGGCGTGTGCGACGTCTGCACACGCGCAGTTCGACTCGGCCACCATCTCCGGCGTGGTGCAGGACACCACCGGAGCCATCCTGCCGGGCGTGGACGTCACGCTCACCAACGTCGGGACGAAGATCGCACGCCAGACCGTCACCAATGAAGCCGGCCTCTACACATTCCCGACAGTGCCGGTTGGCGAGTACCAGGTCACCGCGATGCTCTCGGGCTTCAAGCCGATCACCAAGGCGGGCGTGCAGGTGAACGCGGGCGTGAATATCCGCGTCGATGTGGCGCTCGAGGTCGGCGCGCTCAGCGAGACGATTCAGGTCCAGGCGGCGACGACGCTGGTGGATACGTCGGTGATCGGACGCACGGTGCGCGCCGAGCAGATCGCCGACACGCCGCTGAGCGGACGCCGCGCCTCGCAGGTCGCTCAGCTCGCCCCCGGCGTCATCGGCGGCAACATGGGCGGCTCGGTGCCGACGGGCACCGGCACGTTCGCCACCGGTGTGACGTCGATCAACGGCGGTCGCGCCGACGAGTTCATGACGACGATCGACGGCGCTCCGTCGATTCGCGTGCGCGCCGCCGGTGGGTTCATGATGGGGGCGCAGAATTTCGACACCGTCGCCGAAGTGCAGGTCCTGACCACGAACTATCAGGCCGAGCATGGCCGATCATCCGCGGGTCAGCTGCGCATGGTGACCAAGAGCGGCACGCAGAGCTTCCGCGGCAACGTCTTCTGGAGTCATCAGAACGACGCGCTCGACTCGAACACGTGGACCCGCAAGCGCAGTAATCTCGAGAAGTCCCCGCACACCTACAATGCCTACGGCTTCACGCTCGGCGGGCCGATCTACATTCCGGGCGGGTTCAATTCCAACAAGCAGTCGCTGTTCTTCTTCTGGGGCCAGGAGTGGCAGCGCGATCGGACCGTCGAGGAACAGACGGCCATCGTGCCGACGGCCGCGATGCGCAACGGCGACTTCAGCGGTTTCTCTCGAGCCATCATCGACCCGCTGACCGGGCAGGCGTTCCCGGGCAACATCATTCCGCAGGGCCGTATCAGCCCGCAGGGCCGCGCGCTGCTCAACGCGTACCCGATGCCAACCCCCGGCTTCCAGCAGGGGGCGAACAACTGGATCGGCAATCCCTCGGTGTTCAACAACCAGCGCAAGGACAGCATCAAGATCGACTGGGTGCCAACGGCCAATCATCGTGTCGCGGTGCGCCACACCTGGGCGCCGAACGTGTGGAACGACCCCGAGCCCATGGGTGTGTACTCGACGATCTGGGATTACCCCGGGCGCACGATGGCGGCAACGCTGACGAGCACACTCTCCAACTCGCTGATCAACGAGTTCTCGTTCTCGTGGGGCTCGACCAGCCCGTCGAAGTACTTCGGGCAGCGCAACTGCGACTACTGTCCCGGCGGCGTTGATGCGTTCCAATATCCGACGAACTCATCGGTCGGCATCAACTATCCGTATTTGTTCCCCGGCACGAAGCTCGATCCGGACAAGATCCCTAACGTCTCGCTGCAGGGCTTCACCGCGATCAACAACGCGGCGTATCCGGGATCGTGGAACGACTTCGTGTTCCTGTGGGCCGACAACGTCACCAAGATCACCGGCAACCATGCGTTCAAGGCCGGCGTCAGCATCGAGCGGTCGGGCATGAACGATCGCATTCAACTGAGCTTCGCGCAGGCGCCGGCGACGACGAACCAGAACGGATCGTTCCGGTTCTTCGACACACGGCCCAGCGCGACTGGCTATTCGGCCGCCAACGCCATGCTCGGCTTGTTCGACGACTACACCGAGTTTGGCGCGAAGCCGAACACCAAATGGCTGGCGATGGCCTACGACTTGTACGCACAGGACAGCTGGAAGCCGACGAGCAACCTCACCCTCGAACTCGGCCTGCGGTATTCGCTCTGGCAGCCGTGGGGCACGACGAACCAGGCGATGGCGTCGTTCCAGTCGGAGTTCTATAACTCGGCGACCGCACCGGTCATCAATCGCGCGGGCGGGTTCGTGGAAAGCGGCGATCGCTTCAACGGCGTCGTGCTGCCCGGTGACGCCCCGACCGACGAAGCGTTGAGAGACTTCCCGCAGCTAGCCAATCTCACGCGTCTCTATCACGGCGTGCCCAACGGGTTCTCCGCGACGCCGAAGAACGGCTTCCAGCCTCGACTCGGGATGGCCTACGCGTTCAACGAACTGACGACCTTCCGTGCCGGCGTCGGACGCTTCCTGAATCGCGTGCAGATCAACACGACGGCCGCTTACGGATTCAATGCGCCACTCTCCGAGATGCAGACGGTCATCAACGGCGTGGTGGACACACCGGGTGGCGCCGTGACGCGGAACTTCCCGCTGGTCGGCGCGATGCAGTCGCCGGACTTCACCAATCCCACGTCGTGGGCGTGGAACGCCACCATGGATCGCGTGCTGCCGTGGCAGCTGCGCGGCTCGCTCTCGTATGTCGGCCGCTCAGCATCGAATCTCGAGCGTGCGCGCAACATCAACCAGCTCCAGCCAGGCACGATTCAGGCGAACGCTGGCGTGAACCCGAATGCCCTCCGGCCGTACCTCGGCTTCGGCAGCATCACCCTCTACGAGACGACCGGCAGGTCGCGCTACAACAGCCTGCAGACGCAGGTCGAACGGCGTTCGACGCGCGGCGTCGGGTTCAGCGTCGCCTATACATTCTCGCGGACCAAGGACAACGGCAGCGGCCGCGGCGACATCCTGCCGAACGCGTTCGACGACAGCGGCTTCTACGGCATCTCGGACCTCGATCGTCCGCACGTGCTGGTGTCGCAGGTGCGCTACGGTTTCCCGACGCTCGAGTCGGCGGCAGCGCCGCTGCGATGGGTGCTGGGTGACTGGGATGTGTCGGGCATCTTCCAGGCGCAGTCGGGTGCGCCGTTCTCGGTGACGACAACCGTGGACGTGGCCGGCGTGGGTCCCGGCAGCGGCGGACAGTTCTACGACCTGGTGGGCGATCCTGGAGCTGTGCGCACGGACTGGGATCCGGCGCTGTCGCGAGCGACCTGGTTCGACCGCACTGCGTTCCGTATTCCCACTGCCGGGACGTTTGCCACGTCGCAGGAGAAGAACACGATGCGACAGCCCGGCTTCTGGGATATCAACCTGTCGTTCAGGAAAGGATTCCGGTCGTTGGGTACGCAGCGTCTGGACCTGCGCATCGACGCGTTCAACATCATCAATCGCACGCGTCTGGGCAACGCCGTGACCAACCCGACGTTGCCCGACTTCGGGTTCATCACGTCGCGCGTCGGTAACCGCACGATGCAGATCGGCGTGCAGTACCTGTTCTGATCGGGAATATAGGGTCGAGAGTTCGTTTCCGGAGCGAGCGCGGAAATGACTCCCGACCCCATTTAGCTCAAATTTCGATCAACAGCCCGGGCGTCCCCGGTCCTCGAGAGCCGCTCATCCCACCGCAACTGACATGTCTGGGGCGGATTGTCTTGCGTCGTCACGGTGAATTTACGTACGCTCCATTCGCCATTCGCACGGCATTTCGGCATGCGAAGGTACACAGATAGAGAGGCGGAGTATGGAATCGTTCTCGTGGTACGGGAAATTGGGACGAGTGTGCGCGGCGACTGCGGCCGCGGTAGTGATCCTCCTGGCGCCAGCCGTTGTCTGGGCGCAAGCATCTATTGCGGGCACGGTGAAAGACACCTCAGGGGCGCTGTTGCCCGGCGTCACGGTTGAGGCGTCGAGTCCCGTCCTGATCGAAAAAGTTCGCAGCGCCGTCAGCGACGGCACTGGCCAGTACCGCATCGAGAATCTGCGCCCCGGCACTTATACCGTGAAGTTCGTGCTGACCGGCTTCAGCACGGTGTCGCGTGAAGGCGTGGAGGTGTCGGGCTCGGCGACGGTGAGCATCAACGCCGACATGCGCGTCGGCTCGCTCGAAGAGACGATCACCGTCACCGGCGAATCGCCGGTCGTCGACCTGCAGAGCGCCGAGCGCGAGACAGTGCTGAGCAACGACGTCATCAAGGCCATTCCGACGGCCGGCAGCTACAACGCGCTCCTCGTGCTGGTACCGGCGCTGCTCGGTGGACAGCAGGACGTCAGCACCGGTCCGTGCAACTCGTGCACATTCAGCGCGCATGGCACGCTGCTGTCGCTCGGCGGCAACCGCGCGAACACCGACGGACGACTGCTGGTTGACGGCATCAGCATCGCCGTGCCGCAGGCCGGCGGCACCAACTACCTCACCGACACGCGCAACGCGCAGGAAGTGACCTTCACGGTCTCGGGCAGCATGGGTGAAGTGGAGTCGGGCGGCCCGGTGATGAACATCATCCCGCGCTCGGGCGGCAACACGATATCCACCAGCGGCTACGCGGCGTGGGCCAACGGCAACCTGCAGGCCAGCAACCTGAGCGACGAGCTGCGCGCGTTGAACATCACGCCCAGCCCGCTGATCAAGAACTACGACCTCAACGTGGCCGTCGGTGGTCCGATCAGCAAGGACCGCGTGTGGTTCTTCGGCACCGTCCGTGGCCAGGGCAACTCGCAGTACATCACGAACATGTACTACAACGTGAACGCCGGCAACCCGAATGCCTGGTTGTATGTGCCGGACCGCAGCCGTCAGGCCTTCAACGACAAGACGTGGCAGAACGCCAGCGGTCGCATCACCGCGCAGATCACGCCGCGCAACAAGATCAACGTCTTCTGGGACGAACAGAGCGTGTGCGCGAGCTGCGAGAACGGTGGCAACTACGCCAACGCGACGACCTCGCCCGAGGCCAACGGCTACGGCGACCTTACGCCGATGCGCTTCCAGCAGGCGACGTGGAACTCGCCGGTGAACAACAAGGTGCTGCTCGAGGGCGGCTTCGGCTACTTCTTCTCGCGCTGGGGTGGCCGCGCCAAGGAGGACCCCAACACCGAGAGTCTGGTACGCATCATCGAGCAGTGCTCGGCGGGATGCGCGGCCAACGGCGGTATTCCGAACCTGATGTACCGGTCGCAGACGACCGACCTGTTCAGCGACGGCCGTAACAAGAACATCACCACCACGTGGCGCGCGAGCATGGCCTACGTGACCGGCGCCAGCAGCTTCAAGGCCGGCTACATCGGCAACCAGCTCGGCGACCTGCGCTCGGCCAACCGCGGCCAGAACGATCTGCGCTACCGCGTCAACAACGGCGTGCCGAATCAGCTGACGCAGTACGTGCACGACCAGCAGAACGATCTGTGGATGCGCAACCACGCGTTGTACGTGCAGCAGCAGTGGACGCGCGGACGGCTGACGATGCAGGGCGCGCTGCGATACGACCGCGCGTCGAGCTGGGCGCCGGAGCAGCGGCTGGAGACGCGCTTCTGGGCACAGCCGCTCGTCTTCGACGAGACGCCGGTCGTGAACGCCTACAACGACCTGACGCCGCGCGCCGCGGTCACCTACGATCTCTTCGGCAACGGCAGGACCGCGCTCAAGGCGACGCTCGGCAAGTATCTCGAGTCCACGGTGACGGCCTCGAACTACGGCCTGGGCAACCCGACGTCGCGCATCGCCACCAATGTCTTCAGGACGTGGACCGATCGCAACGGCAACTGGAATCCTGACTGCGACCTGTCGAACCCGCAGGCGCAGGACTTCGGTCCGACCGGCGACCTCTGCGGCATCATCAACAACCTGAACTTCGGCACCTCGACGTTCAGCAACACGATCGACCCGGATATCCTGCACGGGTGGGGCGTGCGGCCGTCGGACTGGAACTGGACCGTGTCGGTGCAGCACGAAGTATTGCCGCGCACGTCGGTCGAGGTCGGATTCGTCCATCGCGAGTTCTACGGCTTCGCGGTGACGGACAACCTGGCGGTGGCGCCGTCCGACTTCTCGCAGTTCTCGATCACCGCACCGCAGGATTCACGCTTGCCGAACGGCGGCGGGTATCAGGTGGGCACGCTGTACGACCTGAACGTGCCGTCGCTGTTCGGTGTCACTCGGAACTACATCACCTACGCCGATCGGTACGGCGATGCCTACCAGAAGTTCAACGGCATCGACGTCACCATCAACGCGCGGCCCCGTAACGGCCTGACGTTCCAGGGCGGGTTCTCGGGCGGCTACTCGACGTCGGACAACTGCGAGGTCCGCGCGAAGGTGCCGGAGATCGCGCTGCTCAATCCGTACTGCCACATCGAAACCAGCTTCCTGCCGCAGTACAAGGGGCTTGCGACCTACCTCCTGCCGAAGATCGACGTCTCGATCAGCGGCACGTTCACCAGCAAGCCTGGTATCCAGGTGAGCGGCTTCGGTACGCCAGTCGCCGGCGGCGCGTTCGCCGCCAACTACACCGTCGCCGGCGCCGTCGTCGCCCCGATCCTCGGACGGCCGCTCGCCGGCGGCGCGCCCAACATCACGGTCAACCTGATCGAGCCGCACTCGATCCTCGGCGCTCGTGTGAATGAGCTGAACATGCGCGTCGGCAAGGTCCTCCGCTTCGGACGCAGCCGCGCCAACGTCGGCGTGGACTTCTACAACCTGCTGAACGCGGCGACGCCGCTCAGCTACAACCAGGCGTTCATTCCCGGCGGCGCGTGGCTGACGCCGACGTCGGTGCTGTCCGCCCGGTTCATGAAGCTGTCGATGCAGCTGGATTTCTAGAGACATGTAACTCAAAGCGCAAAACGCAAAACTCAAACATTGACTGCGTGTAGTCTTTGTTTGAGTTTTGACCTTTGAGTCTTGAGTTACAAACCGATCGGGATTGGCAGCTCGCCGAGCTGCCGGTCCCACCCCGTCCCAAGGGCCTCGGCTGGTTGCGAGCCGTCGGCCCCGGCGTCATCGCGCTCGGCGTCTCGATCGGCAGCGGCGAATTCCTCCTCGGCCCCGCCACGTTCGTGCAGCACGGTTTCTCGCTGCTCTGGGTCGTCCTGATCGCGATCGTCTTCCAGACCATCTTCAACACCGAAGTGATGCGCTACACCCTCGCCACGGGCGAGCCGGTGTTCTCTGGCTTCATGCGCACGCGTCCCTCGTCCACGCTGTGGGCATGGGTCTACGTCCTCCTCTACTTCCTGCAGGTTGGCTGGCCGGCGTGGGCGGGCACCGCCGCGGCGGCCATGTTCTATCTGGTCGTTCAGCGTCTGCCCGATGCCGGCGACGCATCGACCACGTATTTCATCGGCGTCGCGGCCTTCCTCGCTGTCGTCGTGATCCTCAGCGTCGGCCGCCGCATCGAACACACGCTCGAAGTGCTCAACTGGGTCCTCGTGACGACGACGATCGGCGGCTTCCTCATTCTTGCGGTGCTGTTCGTGCCCTCGACGGTGTGGCTGGCAGCGGGGCTCGGGTTCACCGGTTTCGATGCCACGCAGCAACGCTTCGACTTCTTTCCCGCCGGCGCGGATCTCGTCTTGCTCGGCGCACTGGTCGCGTACTCCGGATCGGGCGGCGTCACCAATCTCGTGCTCGGCAACTGGGCGCGGGATCGCGGCTACGGGATGGGGGAGCGCGCCGGCTACATTCCGGCGGCGGCCGGCCCGAAGGTCGATCTCGCGCACGTGGGCTTTACCTTCTTGCCGAGTGACGAGTCCATGGACCGCTGGCGCGGCTGGTGGCGCGTCGTCTCGGTGGATCAGTGGGGCGTGTTCTGCGCCGGCGCGATCCTCGGGATGATGCTGCCGGCGCTGCTCTATGTCACGTTCCTGCCACGGGGAACCGACATTCAGGGGCTCGGGATCAGCGCTGCGCTCGCCTCAGCCGTCGGTGCGCACGCTGGCACTGCGGTGGCCATCCTCATCGCGTTCCTCGGGGCGTGGATTCTGTTCAAGACACAGCTCGATAACTTCGAGGGGATGGTCCGCGCGGTGACCGACATCCTGTGGACCGGCAGCAGCCGCGTGCGCGCCTGGCGGGGCGGCGACGTCCGTGCCGTCTACTACACGGTGCTGGCCATACTGGTGGTCTGGGGCATCATCGCGCTCCGCCTCGCCCAGCCGATCGTGCTGCTGAAGATCGGCGCCAACGTTGCCGGCGCAGTGTTCGTGATCGCCGCGCCGCACCTGCTCTACGTCAACACCCGCATCCTCCCGCCACACGTGCGCCCGCCGATGTGGAGGCGGGTGGCGCTGGTCGCGATGGCAGTGTTCTACGCGTTCTTCGTGACGCTGTCGATCGCCAGCGTGTGGTGACTGGAGTCAACGCCCAACTCCCGACTTCCAATTCCCAACCACTCCCAAGGCCCGGCCAACAGCGCCGAAAGTCCAACGCCCAACGGCGCCGTCTACAATGAAGGACGAGCGTCTGCCTGCTCATCCGTAATCTTCAGGAGAGGTTTCATGCGCCCGATAACGTACGTCGGTCTCGCTCTGGCTCTGGCGATTCCATCGATCGCTCATGCCGGTCAGGTTTACGGCACGATCGTGATGGACGGCAAAGGCGTCGGCGGAACGAACGTCGAGATTTCGTGCGGCTCGGATCCGGCGGTGAAAGGCGACGACGGCCGCTGACGGCGCCTACCGGATCAACGTGCCGCAGCAGGGGCAGTGCACGCTGGTGCTGCCGGACCAGGCCGGTAAGCCATCGGCGATGGTCTTCTCGAGTCCGAATCCTGCGCTCTACAACTTCGAGCTGGTGAAGGCCGGCAACGGCTACGAGCTGAAGCGGCGCTGAGCATGAGCGAGAGCGACGCCCCAGTAGTGACGCCGCCGCCCGAGTCATCATCGGGCGACGGCAAGAAACAGTGGCCGTGGATCGAGCTGGTCAAGGTACTGGCGCTGCCGCTGGTCACTCTCGTCCTCGGCTACTGGTTCAACGCCTCGCTCAACGAGCGGCAGCAGATCGACACCAACATCCGGCTCTACGCCGAGATGATGGGCCGCCGCGAGGAAGCCGACAGCAACCTCCGCAAGGACATGTTCAACTCGATCCTGACGACGTTCATGTCGAAGGATCCGGCCGCGAAGATCAGCGACGACGAGGAGATCCGCCAGCAGATCCTCAGCCTCGAGCTGCTGGCCTACAACTTCCACGAGTCGCTCGACATCGGTCCGCTGTTCAAGGACGTCGAGCGCCGCATCCGGGTCAGCGCGAAAGGGACCGATCAGGAGCTGCAGCGGCGCCTCGAGTCGGTGGCGCTGCAGGTGATCGAGCATCAGCTCACCGCGCTGTCGGACGTCGGCACCGTCGAGCGCGGCGATGCGCTGACCGAGAAGATCATGGATTTTCAGGCGCACATCATGTTCGGCATGCGCGCCATCCCCGACCCGAAGGTCAAGCCAGGAGAAGGGGCGTCCCGTCTGTGTCTGTCGATGGAGGCGACCGATCGCTCGCGGCACTATCGGCAGTTCGTGCTCGAGCTGATCAACTACGACGCGATGGCCCGCGAGGTGCAGGTCAGGCAGTACGTATCGCGGCCCATCACCCAGGACGAGTGCCAGAGAGCTGACCTGGATCTCGAGGCCAACCGGGAAGTGGACACCAACTTCCAGGTGGGCCTGTTCGACTTCCCGATGATCGACAACACGCGCTTGTCCGGCAGCGAGCGCAGCTCGGTCTCACTCACCGCGCTGAATCCCAACGTCGTCAGCGTGACGCTCGCCTACTTTCCTGCATCGCGTGCCAGCCTCAAGGACAAGCCGTACTACGATGAGGTCATCCGCGATCTGGTCGTCAGGGATCGGGAGCCTTCGAAATAGGGGCGATCGGGTTCTATCGGCCGACCATTCGCATCAGCTCCGCGCGTGTGACTTTGCGACCGTCAGCCGGCAGATGAATCGGGACAATCGTCTCGACGTCCAGCTTCAATCGATCGATCGTGGCGACGAGGTTCTCCGTGTACGGACTCATCGGCATCGGCACCGGCGCATTCGGTTGTGCCGCCGGATTGTAGGCGTCCGCCTCGACGAGCAGCTTCTGCTTGGGCAGATACGCCAGGATCAGCCCTTCGTTGTGCCCGTTGCCCGCCATGTGATGCAGTTCGATGAGGTGATTGCCGTCGGTCATCACCTTCTTCGTCGTCATCGTCTCGAACGTCGGTTCCTTCTTTGCTTTCGACAGCGCATCGGGATTCAGTGTCTTCGGCGCAGCGAAGACCCGTTCGTAGAACGGTGCGTTCATCCGGTGCGTGACGATCGTCGCGCCCTCGGCCACGTAGCGGCGCAGGCCGCGCGAGTGATCGATGTGGTGATGCGTGTTCACGACGTAACGGATCGGCTTCTTCGGGATCAGCTTCTTGGCCGCCGCGATCACCGCGTTTGATCGCTCCTCGCTCTGGCCACCCTCGATGACGACGATGTAGGGTTTGAAGTCGACGACCAGGGCGGCGTAACCGCCGGCAACGAGAAAGACGCCCTCAGCCAGCTTCTCAGTTGGCGCCTCGGCTGGTGCGGCAGCTCCACCGCCCCACCGCCGCCGCCCTGCGCCGCCTGAATCGTGACCGGCGTGTTTGGCCTCACGTCGCTGATCCGCAGGTCGAAAATCGGATAGCCGCCTTGATTCTGAACGATCCGCGTCGGGAACTTCACGCCGCCGAAGTCTTTGTAGTCGGAATACACAGCGTCGAACAGCAGGTCGCCAAACAGCGCATCGTCAATCCAGGTCTCGACCTTCTCGACGATGTTCTGGCTGTTGATGTAGCCGTTCACCTTCGCCTTGTTCTGCCCGGTGAAGGTGACGACCGATGTACTTCTGCCCGCCGATTGTCTGCGCCCGCATCGTGGCGTTGTTCATCGCCGCGGCCTTGAGGAAGCCGTAGGGCGTCATCCAGATCTCGAGCTGCTGCACCCATGGCGTGTTGGCGCCGACGATGATCGTCTGCGTCTGCGGCTGCTCGCCGCGGATCGGTTGCTGGCCGCCGCCGCGTGGTGGATTCTCAGCCTGGATCCTGACGCGATCCACGCGGGAAGAGGGCACCTGGAAGTCGATCACGCGCTTGTAGGTCGGGTTGACGAACCGCGGCCACGGCGAGCTCGGGTTGTAGGACTGGCCGAGCACGAAGTCGTAGCCGTTGCCCGAGTACTCGATCGTCCGCAGGCTGTCGGCCCCCATTGCCTTCGATGCGGCAGCGATGACGCCTTTCGCGTCCTGAGCTGATGGGCATCGCCATGAGCACGAACGTGACTGCGACGACGAGCGAGAGTGTTTTCAGCATCGAATTCTCCAGGTCCGGCTAAAGCCGGACACTACATCCGGTCCGGCTAAAGCCGGACACTACGGTGTGGTCTTCAGGAACTCATCGACGATGGCCAGGAACTCCGTGGGCTTTTCATCACTCGGGTAATGTCCGAGTCCCGGCATCGTGACGATGCGGACCCTGGGCAGCGTCTTCTTCAATTCCTCCTGCGTCTCGGGCGGGACGATGGTGCTGCGGCCGCCGATGACGTAGAGGATCGGTGCCTTGATCTCGCGCACATAGCGCCAGAGATCGGTGGCGACGAACCCTTTCACGAGCTGCGGGTCGCGCTTCCACACGAGACGGCCATCGGTGCGCCGCTTCGTGCCGTAGCGCACGTACGGCACCAGCACGGCATCGGCCACGCCGGCGTTCGTCTTGCGCAGCTGCGCGAGCAGCTCGTCCTCGGTCGCCCAGCCGGCATCCTCCTGAGCGACACGGCGGCTGTAGTTGTCGGCGATCTGCCGCGGCCGCTCGGGTCCGACGTCCTCAGAGATGACCGCGGAGACGAGATCGGGATGCTTGCCGGCAAAAACCTGCGCAACGCGTCCGCCGGTTGAGTTGCCCCAGATGGTGATGTTCTTCAGCCCGAGCTGCTGCACGAGTCCCTCGACGTCGCCGACATGGTCCTCGACCAGATAGCGGCCTTCAGGGTCCCAGCCGGAGTCGCCGTGACCGCGCATGTCCATCGCGATCACCCGATAGCGAGCCGTGAAATGCGGAGCGAGATGATCGAACGTGCGCGCCACACGATCGAGACCGTGAATCAGGATCAGCGGTCGCGCCGCCTTTGCGCCCTGCGCTTCTCCGCCCACGGCCGGCGTGCCCCAATCCACATAGTGGATGCGCAGGCCGTTGACGGTGACGAACCTGTCAACCGGTGCGGACGTCTCACGTTGTCCGATCAGGCTGACTCCGGCCAGTGTCAGGATTGTCAGCAGCAGGCCAGCGCGAGTGACGGCTTTCATGGTCCCAGAGTCTACAATGCGTTCGTTCGTCGAGTGACGCCACAGTATCCGTAGTGTCCGGCTTCACGCCGGACTGATTCGTAGTGTCCGGCTTCAGCCGGACTGAGGTTGCGATGAAACGAGTGAGTGTTTTCGGCATTCTTGCGCTGCTCGCCGCCGCGCCGGTCCTGGCCCAGAGTCCCGACACGATCCTCGTCAACGGCAAGATCCTCACCGTCGATGCGCAGTCATCCGTACGCGAGGCGCTGGCGATTCGTAACGGACGCATCACTGCGCTGGGCACGTCGGCCGAGATGCGGAAGCTGGCGGGTCCGCAGTCGCGGGTGATCGATCTCGGCGGACGGACGGTCATTCCCGGTCTGATCGACTCGCACCTTCACGCCATCAGGGCCGCGCTCAGCTTCACGACCGAGGTCAACTGGATCGGCGTGCGCACGCTCGAAGAGGCGCTCGGCCGCGTCAAGGATGCGGCGCGGACGATGAAGCCGGGCGCGTGGCTGATCGTCGCCGGCGGGTGGAACCAGCAGCAGTTCAAGGAGAATCGCCGGCCCACGCAGGCCGAGCTCGTCGCCGTTGCCCCGGAGAACCCGGTCTACATACAACTCGGCTACGCCTGGGCCATGCTGACGCCGCTCGCGCACAAGACGCTCGGCCTCACCAGCGAAGCCGACCTGCCGGCCGGCGGCCGCTTCGAGCGCGATGCGTCCGGCAATCTGACCGGCGCGATCACCGGGCCGCAGCCGGCGATCGTGGGACTCTTCGACAAGCTTCCGCGGCCGACCTTCGACGAGCAGGTGCAGGGCACCACAGCGTTCTTCCGTGAGCTCAATCGCCTCGGCATGACCGGCGTCATCGATCCTTCTGGCAACAACATGACCGGCGAGAGCTATCAGGCACTCTTCAAGGTCTGGAGAGACCAGGCGCTCACCGTGCGCGTCGCGTATTCCCTCGGCACGCAGGGATCCGGCAAGGAATTCGACGAAATCAAAGCCACCACGGCGCTCCTGCCCATGGGTCTCGGCGACGAGATGCTGCGCTTCAACGGCATCGGCGAGCGCATCACCGGCGGGATGTATAACAACGACAAGCCGGGGCAGGCCGACAAGGACGACTACTACCGCATCGCGCTGTGGGCGGCCGAGCGCGGTCTCACACTGACGCAGCATTGGAACCGCGATGCGACCGTCGACAACCTGCTGACGATCTTCGAGCGCGTCAACCAGCGCGTGCCGATTGCGTCGCTGCGCTGGTCGATCGCTCACCTCAACGATGCGTCCGAGCAGACGCTGCGGCGGATGAAGGCGCTCGGCGTGGGCTGGACGGTCCAGGACGCGATGTACTTCGGCGGCGAAGCCTTCCGCGAGTCGGTGGGTGAGCAGTCGGCGCGGCGGACGCCGCCGGTGGTCACCGCGAAGAAGATCGGCGTTGCGGTCGGTGCCGGCACTGATGCGCATCGGGTCGCCTCCTACAATCCGTTCACCGCATTGCAGTGGTTCCTCGATGGCAAGACGGTCGGCGGCGTCGCGCTGCGCGGCCCCGAGGAGACGCCGGATCGCACCGACGCGCTTCGCCTCTACACGATCGGCAGCGCCTGGTTCTCCCATGACGACGACGTGCGCGGGTCGCTCGAGGTGGGGAAGCTGGCCGACCTCGCCGTGCTGTCGCAGGACTACATGACCGTGCCGATCGAGCGGATTGGCGCGACCGAATCGCTGCTCACGATGCTCGGCGGCAAGATCGTCTACGCGGCTGCGCCATTCAAATAATTGGCCGGGTCTAAAGAGCAGGACACGCGTCGGGTCTTGCGTGTAGACCCGCGATATATGGATCTCCAACTCAAAGGCAAGGTTGCAATCGTCACGGGCGCAAGCAAGGGCATCGGGCGATCGATTGCGCAGACACTCGCCTCGGAAGGCATGCGCGTGACCGTGGCCGCGCGCTCGCGCGATCAGCTCGCGTCGCTGGCCGCCCCGCTCGGTGACCTGCTGCCTCGTCCAGGCCGTGGATCTCACCGATCCCGCCGTGCCGGCGGCGGTCGTCGCGGCGACGATGGAGCGGTTCGGCCGCTCGATGTGCTGGTGAACAACGCCGGATCGACCAAGCGCGGTGACTTCCTGACGCTGTCGGAAGCGGACTGGGCCGACGGCTTCGGCCTCAAGTTCTATGGCGCGATGCGGTGCAGCCGCGCGGCCTGGCCGCATCTACAGGCGTCGCGCGGCACCATCGTCAACATCATCGGCGTCGGCGGCCGCACCGGCAGCGCCGAGTTTGCCATCGGCGGCGCGGTCAACGCCGCGCTGATGAATCTGACCAAGGTGCTGGCCGATCGCGGCGTGAAAGACGGCGTGCGCGTGAACGCGATCAATCCCGGAGGGATCAAGACCGATCGACTGGTGACACGCGTGAAGACCTTCGCGGCCGAACGCACGTGTCGATCTGGCCGACGCCGAGCAGCAGATGGCCCGCGCGCTCGGCGTGGCCCGCTTCGGCGAGCCCGAGGAGATCGCGCGGCTCGTGGCCTTTCTCGCGTCTCCTCAGGCCGCCTTCTGTCAGGGCGCCATCGTCGATGCCGACGGTGGACAGACCCGGACGCTGTGAGACCGCTCAGATTCAGGATCACGCTCGTGTAGACGCTCGTCTTATGATCGGCGTTGCTCGGCAGCACGATCGTTTGACCGCTGCCGCGACGTTGAACACGATGCCCTCGACGTGATCTTCTCGATCGACCCGGAGTTCGAGACCACGTAGCGCCGCTGCTTTTTGTGCTGCTTGGCATTCGACGATCGGCTCGCTGATGCCGCGTGAACACCGTTCGAGCGATATCGAGAGCTGCTGGTCGACGTTCGTCGGCCGATGATCTCCTGCGCCAGTGCCCGATGAGATCACGACCGTCGTTGAACGACAGAGTCGGTTGATCGGCCGAACGGCTTGCCGAACTTGTCCGTGGATGACGATCACGCAGGTAACGTGTCGTTGATCGTGTGATCGATGCCCGTGGCCGTTCCCGAGGTCGTCCACGATCGAGCAGCGTCGTCCATCGCTGCCGACCGCTCGTCGCCGTTCATGACGCGCTTGATTCGGGTCGAGCCTCCGTCGTCGAAGATCACTGCGTCTGCCATATCTGCTCCTTACGGTTGAAGATTCGTCGCGATCGCGGCTCGCAGCCGCTCCGCATTCAGGCGTGCCGTCTGCCCTGGAGCAGTCGGGCCGTACAACTGACTTGCGCGTTCGTATTCAGCCACCGCCTCGGCCAGTCGCCGCGATCGGACAGGCAGTCGGCCAGACGTTCGCGCACCTGTGCCTCGACCCGGTCGATCCCGCAGCTCGCACGGCGTGCGGCAACGCCTCGCTCAGCACGCGGATCGCCTTCGGCGCGATCACCGAGCTGCCGAAGCAGTCCGCCGAGGACGGTCGCCGCCTGCACCGATTCGCGCCGGTAGCCGGCCTGACGATAGAACGTCAGCGCGGCCTCGATGAGCGGTTTCGCTTCGGCCGGGCGATGGACCTGCTCGAGCAGCGCGCCGAGCGCGCCCTGCGGCGCGGGCCTCGATCCGCGGCACCTTGGCTCGGCGCGCGATGTCCAGCGCGCGCCGGAACACCGGCTCCGCCCGATCGAACTTGTCGGCGCGCAGATACAGGTTGCCGAGATCGATCTGGCCGTTCGCGGCGAGGTTGTCCATGTTCTCGGCCAGCGCCGCGTCGATGGCATCGCGCGACGAGCGTGGCGGCTCGCTCGGTATCGCCGAGATCGCGGACGGCGGTCGCCTGATGAAGCGCAGGCGCACTTCCTGGTAGCGATTGCCGACGGCGCGAGCCATCGTCAACGCTTCGTCGATCACCGGCAGCGCGTCGTTCTCGCGATTGCGCCGGTCGAGCAGGTTGGCACGCTCGAGCAGCGTCTGCGTGACGCCTTCGAGGTTTCCTGCCGTGCGATAGAGATGCTCGGCCTCGCCGAACGCCGCGAGGGCCTGATTCGTCCTTGCCGCCCTGCCGGCCGAACAGGAACCCGAGGCGAAGCTTCGCCGCGGCATACGACGGGTCGAGCGCGAGCGCGCGGCCGAATGCGGCGGCCGCCGCGTCGGAGTCCTCCATCTGCTGCGCAAGCCAGCCGGATTCGAGCGCCGCCGCCGCGCGATGCGCAGCGCCGGCCTCGGCTTCGATGTCTGCTTCACGAGCGGCGCCGCCCGCGCGTAGTCGCGCGACACCATGAACTGCAGGGCGCGCAGCTTGCGATCGTCTGCGTCGGTCAGCCGGGAGTCCTGCGCGGCCGCGACGGCGCGCAGCATCGAGTCCTTGGCCCGGTCGGTGTAATCGAGCTCGTCGTAGGCGCGCGCCAGGCTCGCGTGCGCCAGCGCAAACGCCGGGTCGACGCTCACCGCCTGCTCGAGCGACTTGCGCGCCGTCTCGTAGGTCATCGAATGCAGCGCGTTCACGCCGCGCTCGTACCAGCGCAAGCGCCTCTGACGTGGGCTGATAGGGACGATGGGCCCAGGTCCAGGCGCCGAGGGCGACGGCCAGCAGGAGGATCGCGGCCAGCGACGCGCGAATCCGATCCGACCGCGTCCAGTGACTCACGTCCCACCAGTGGGCGTCGCGGAGCCAGCTGCGCGAGCTCACCGGCGGACGGAACCGCTGCGTCGGGTCGCGCTGCAGGCAGCGGGTGATTGCCGTGTCCCACCGTTCGTCGAGCGTTGGCACGTAGCTGCGCGCCGAGGCCGGCGGACCGCTGGCGCGCAGCATCGCCGACTTGATCACATCGGCGTCGTCGAACGGGCGACGGCCGCAGGCCATCTCGAACAGCACGATGCCGAACGAATAGATGTCCGACGCGGTGGTCACGCGATCGCCGGCCGAGCTGTTCCGGGAGACATGTAGGCCAGCGTGCCGGCGACGCGGATCGTCTCGTGACCCGAACGTGTTTCGTCCACGACGGCACTGCCAGGCTCGACCCGTGCGACACCGAAGTCGGTGATGACGGCGCGCACGCCCGTTCCCGCGATGGAACCAGGATGACGTTCGCGCTCTTGAAGTCGGCGTGCACGACGCCGGCGCGATGCGCCGCCTGCAGGCCTTCCGCGAGTTGGACCGCGATCGGAAACGCCTCATCGCGCGGTCAGCCGTCCGGCGCGGATGCGATCGGCGAGCGTCTGCCCGTGTAGCAGCTCCATCGCGAAGAACAGCAGCGGCGGCTGCGCAGCGGTGCGATGGATCCCGACCTCGAAGATGCGGCAGACGTTGGGATGGGTGACCTTGCGTGCGATCGAGATCTCCTGGTGAAAGCGCGGCAGGAGGGCTTCGTCGTCGGCGAGATCGCCGCGCAGCGTCTTGAGGGCGACTTGCTCGTTCGAGCAGGAGATCGTGCGCTTCGTACACCTCGCCCATGCCGCCGCGACCGATGAGCCGGGTGATGCGATAGCGCTCGGCGATGACGTCGCCGTCGGCCAGCGAGCGCTTGAGACGTGGCCGTAGCGGAATGGACAGACGGGTGACCGTGCTGCGTTCGAGGACACGCCGTTCGACCTCGGCACGCAGGTCGGGGTCGTCCGGGCACTCGCGGTCGAGGAACGAGCGCAGTTCTTTCAGCGACAGGTCGAACGTCGAGTCGACCAGCGTCGAGATCCGCCGCAGCCGCTCCTCGTCCATTGGATCGAGTGTCGGGCCGGAATTCTGGAGGACTGCCATTCAGCTGTACCAACGTGCGACACAGCCGAAATGAACAGCTCCAGGTTGAGTTCGCGCCTCCCGGGCGGGCGCTACTCACGCGAATTGCGGCCTAAAACCCCGGTTTGACGGTTCCCATCTTTCGCGCGACGTCCAGCAGCGTCGGGTAGAACTGGACGAAGGTTCGTTCGACCGCCGTGTTCTTGGTGTGGCACTCGACGCAGCCCGCGTTCACTGGCAGCGGCTGGGCGTTCTCCATCATCTGTCCCTTCGGCATGAAGTTGAAGAAGGCCCATCCGTCGGGGAAGCGCGAGTCCTTCACCTCCGCCTCGAGACCGATCAGCCGGCTCTGAAACCGACCCGCCTTGTTGATCGAGCCTTCGCTGGTCGAGCCGCGGAACTCGAGCACGAAGATCGTCCGGTCGGGCCACTTGCCGGTCTTCATGAACGCCCGGTAGGACGAGGGGTTCACGAACACGTTGCCGAAGGAGTTGCCGCCGGGCGTGCCGGCCAGCGGGTTGTACTCCATGCCGAGACCGGAGCTGACGAAGATCCATTCGCGATAATCCGCCGGCCGCACCAGGTTCACCTTGTTCACGTACTGGGGACCGTCGCGCGCGGGCGCCGCGCGGTGTCTGGCCATCGCGTCGTCGTGCCGAGTGCGGCGATGTAGGCCAACGCAAGGACAGCGAACACGATCTTCTTCATCTCATGCCCCTTTCTTCTGGAGTGACAATCGGAACCGGCTGCGATAGTCCGTCGGGGACACGCGCACCGTACGCAGAAACGCGCGCCGCATCACCTCGGCACCGCCAAAGCCGCAGGTCGCGGCGACGCGCTCGACGCCGTCGCTCGACTCCTCGAGCCGCCGGCGCGCCGCCTCGACGCGCTGGACTTCGACGAACCTGGCCGGCGTCATGTTCATCTCCGCTGGTGAACACGCGCGCGAAATGGCGCGGGCTCATCGCGACGCGTTCGGCCAGCGCCGACACCGACAGGTCGCCGGTGAGATGATCGGCGATCCATTCGACCAGCTCACGCAGCGGTTCGCGGTCCGCAGTCTGCATCGCGAGCTGGCTGCTGAACTGCGATTGTCCGCCCGGCCGCTGCAGGAACATCACCAGCTGCCGTGCCACGCCGAGCGCCACGTGACGGCCGAAGTCTTCCTCGACGAGCGCCAGCGCGAGATCCATTCCCGCGGTGACGCCGGCCGACGTGTAGATGCGGCCGTCGCGCACGAAGATCGGATCCGCCTCGACGCGGACGCGCGGGTACATCTTTGCCAGCGTGTCGCACGACGCCCAATGCGTTGTCGCGCGTTTGCCATCGAGCAGGCCGGCGGCCGCCAGGATGAACGTGCCGGTGCACACCGAACCGAGTCTGTCGCACGCGCGGCGCCATCCGCGTCAGCCACGCGCGCAGCGCCGGGTCCTGCGCCGCCGGTCGCGAGCCGCGGCCGCCTGCCACGAGCAGCGTATCGACGTTGCTCGCGAACGTCGCGGAACCGCCGATTGGCGACGATCGCGATGCCGGAGGAGGTCTCGATCGGTCCCGCCGTCGGACCGACGATCTCGACGGAGTAGGCAAGGTCGCGGCGAAGTCCGCGCTCGACGAGCAGGCGCGCCGCACGGCCGAAGACTTCGAGCGGGCCGGTGACGTCGAGCACCTGCACGTCGGGGAATGCGACGAAGACGATGTGGCGGCGGGCCTGTCCCG
>CAVSKE010000032.1:0-23051 GCA_963728305.1 uncultured Acidobacteriota bacterium | reverse complement strand
CGTGAACACCGACAAGGACATCGTCAAGTACGGCGACCTGTACTACATGTGCTTCCAGGGCGTGTGGTTCAACGTCGCGCTCGGCAAACGGCCCGTGGGAAGTGGCATCGACCGTCCCGCAGCAGATTTACACGATCCCGGCGAGCTCCCCGTCGCATCAACATCACTTACGTCACCATCGAAGAGGACAACGACGACGAGTGGGCGACGTTTGTGTACACCGCCGCCTATACGGGAGTGATGATTGGGTTCGGCTGCGCCATGTGGGCAGCGGTTATTACTATCCGCCCTACGTCGGCTACGGTGGGTTCTACCCTGCCTACTATCCCGTACGGACACACCTACGGGATGGCGTGCCTGGGACAACCCCTACACAGGTGGCTACGGCCGCGGCTATGCCCGGCCTATGGACCATACGGCGGCGTCGGCATGGGCGCGCTGTATAAACCCGATGGACCGGTGGGCCTATTCGCGCGGCGCAGCCGGTGGACGCCGGGACCGGCTTCAATGCCGCGCCGCGGGCCAGGCCTATAACCCACGCACCGGAACCTACGGACAAACACGACAGGGCTCCAACGTCTACGGCAACTGGGGCACCAGCGCGGTGCACAATGCGGTGACAGTTGGGCGCAGACGGCACACGCCCAGAACTACCGGCGCGGCACATCGACATCCTGTATCTGTACCGACAGCGGCGCCGGCGCGGTCTCGCGCGTCGGACCCGGAGGCGAGCGCACCACCGCTGGCCGTACACAAGGCGGCGACATCTACGCCGGCCGCGACGGCAACGTCTACCGCCGCGAACGAGGGCGGAGGAATGGCAACAAAGCAATGGCACCGGCGGATGGAGCACGTCCACACCGGCCGAACGGACGGGGCAACTGGATAGGGACAGCTCGGCACGAACCCAAGGCAATCAGCGCGCGACCGATCGCGGCAGCTGGCAAAGCAGCGGAGGCACTCGTTCCGGTGCGGGCAGCTACGGCGGTGGCCGCTCCCGCGGTGGTGGCGGACGTCGCCGCTGAACGCACACAGGCAACCAACACGATCGGAGTCTGCACTATGTCATCGAAAGGAACACGAGCCATGAAGAAACCATCAGTGCTGGCGCTGGCGTTCGCCGTGCTGTTCGCGAGCGCCGTCACCGCGTCTGCCCAGGACGTTCGCTACAACTTCGACAAGCAGGCGAACTTCGCCGGATACAAGACCTACAAGTGGGTCCCAATCAAGGGCGCGCAGGCGCCGAACGACCTCGTCGATTCGCAGATCAAGGCCGCGATCGATGCGGAGCTGGCAACCAAGGGACTGAAACGTACCGATGCTGAGAATGCGGACCTGTTCGTCGGCTACCAGATGGCGGTGAACACCGAGAAACAGTACACGTCCTTCGACACTGGCTACGGGTACGGCCCAGGCTGGGGCGGCGGCTGGTACGGCGGCGGAGGCATGAGCACGACGACCGGAACAACATCGACGATCTACGTCGGACAGCTGGCGCTGGACATGTACGTGCCGGCCAACAAACAGATCGTGTGGCGCGGCGTGGCCAGCAAGACCATCGATACGAACGCCAAGCCGGAGAAGCAGCAGAAGAACCTGGCGAAGGCAATGAAGAAACTGTTCAAGAACTATCCGCCCGAGGTGAAGAACTAGCTCCCCGGGGCGTACCTCGCAGAACGTCCACCCGATCGCCACAGCACGCCGACATCAAACGTGTCGGCGTCTGGATTCGGGGGCGTGTGTCGACCAACCCAACGATGGCGCCGAGCCAGACGCGTGCACGTGTAGGTCGTCATGACTATCGGCCTTCGATGGTTGCCGAGAAGTTGTATTTGAACGAGAACTGGAATTTGAATCCGGTGCCGACGAAGGGATCGCGCCACATCTCGCGACGCCCCCACTGCACCTCGCCACCCATCATCACGTTGGGCACCGGTGTGTAAAGCAGATTGCCGAGCGCGTACGGTCCCGTTCTATAGGCGTCGTCATCCTGCCCGACGAGGCTGTCGATGTCTGTTCGGGAGTAGCCGACCGAGGTGGACCACTGACTCGTCCAGTTGTGGTCCAGGAAGATCACCGTGCCGGCAAGTGGGATCGCTTCACCTTTGATCGGACTGCGAATGTCGCCGAGGTTGGGGACGATGCCGACATCGACCGGCGCGTCGTTCATGTAGTTCTGGATGCCTTCGCCGTAGACGTCCTGCAGCCGGAGCGTGCTCTTGCCGCCGAACTTCACATTCGAGCTGAGGTTGATGCCCCAACGGGTGGCGCTGCCGTTCAGATCGAACTGGTCCTGCAGCAACACGTCGTCCCATTTGAGCCACCCGATCAGGCCCGCCACTTCGAAGTAGCCGCGCGGGCCGCCGAACCGGTACTCGACCCGAGAAATCTGGTATCGGAGTGCGGCCACGGACATTCTGCAGCGCGATGCGGTCGGCCAGTACACCGGCGTCGCCTGACGCACCTGGCCGCTCGAGTGCCAGGGTCAACCGAGTGTCGCCCTGAATCGGCATCCACCGCAGCTGCACGTTGCGGAAGAACACCATGCCGGTCGGGCCCCGGTCCTCGATCGAGTTCGGGAACACGTCGATGTCCATGAACGGACTCCACGTCTGACCGGCGCCAAACTGCCCGAGCTCACCGTACGCATGTCGCAGCCGGAAGGTCGTCTGGCCTTCATCGACGCCGACGCCGAACAGCTCGAATTCGAACGTGGTTTTCAAGTCACCGAGATCGGTCGGGATCGACGAGCGAACGCCGAAGCGAGTTTGCCTCACGCCCGCGAACGTGCTGCCGTCCTTTCCAAACTGGTCCTGGAACGATGGCAGGCGCGTGACCCGCATCGTGTCGGACCAGTTCGGATCGATGGTGGTGAAGTTCTCGCCGATGTCGAGCATCACGAAGCCGTAGACCTCGAAGGTCGGCTTGGATGCCGGTGCGCTCTGCGCGGCCGCAGCGGTGGATTCGCCTCCAGCGGGAAGTTCGTGCGCGAAGGTGATTGAAGGGACCCCTAGAATCAGGCACGCGATCAGCAGCGATAACCTGCCGGCGTGCCGCTCCTGTCGTGGCCTCATCCTGGTCTGGTGGTTCCCGTGTCGCGAGCCCATATATCCTGGCCCGTGTTTGAGCACCATTCATGCCGCACACTGCGCGAGGTCCGCGGCGTGAAGGCCAACCAGTCCAATTCGTTGGGTTTCCAGGGTGTGGCGCGAAGGCGTCGTCGGAACACTCTGACGTGATTGCACGAGTGCTCACCGCACGGGCAAGCCGACCAACCTCCGGAATATCCGGAGTTCACCTCGATGAGTCGAGGTCAGGAGTCACCGAGCCATCTGCGCGCCTTGACGAAATCTTCTTCGCCGAAGTACTCGACCGGAGCCTTCCGGAGATCGGCGGCGGCGAACATCAAGGCCAGGTCGCGCCACCGCTCGTCGCCGACGATCGCAATGCGCTCGATCGAGTCCCCGTGACGCACGAAGAAGCCCATATCACGCCAGTTGTCCTGTGAATCCCACCCCTCGAACCCGTTGAGCAGGAACAGCAGGCGTACGGGGCCAACGCGCGACACTTCATGAAGGACCTGGTTCTGACACTGCTCGAATTCATCCCGCCGCAGCTTCGCCCGGACCTCGATGCGGAACATGTTGTCGCGTTCGTGATGCAGCTCGATGGGCATCTTCAGGCAACCACCGAACTCGTTGGGTGGCAAGAAGTGTGCCCTCGCCGACAGGCCTAGCGTCCGTACAGGCGCATCTCTTTCCCATCGGGCAACACCACCCGTTCGAGCCTGATGATCTTCTGGCCGTCGGAAAACTGGTAGCCGGTCCCCGTGATCACGTCGCCTCGCTTGACCGTCCCTTTGGTCCAGCCGTTCCCTTCCATCCGGTTGATCGCAGGTCCGCCGACCTGCCACTTCTCCACCTTGCCCTCGTCAGTCCTGACCTCGAGCGTGATCATCGGGTGCGGGTTCTCCCAGACGAAATCCATCACCGTGCCCTTCACGGTGACGAGCTTCTGGTAGCTCACCGGCCACGAGTGATGCGCTGCTAGCGGGACGGCGGCGAAAACCAGCGCAAGAACGGATACCGCAGCAAGCAAGGCCTTCATGCTGATGTCCTCCTGTCGGATTCTAGGGCAGAACCCCGTTTAACAAACCCCATCCACACCCCTAACATTCGAGGCGCGCTGGACCGAGAAGATATCGGGGGACGTGTGCAATGAATAACGGCGAACAGCAGAAAGACGTACGAGTGGCCACCATCGGGATCTCTGTCTCAATCAAGGGCGAAATCAAAGGATCTGAGGATCTGACGATCGACGGTCAGGTCGAAGGAAAGGTCGATCTTCCCGACCATACCCTGACGATCGGGCCGAACTCCACGGTCTTGGCCGACATCAACGCGAAGGTCGTGACCGTGTTTGGCTCGGTGATCGGAAACATCGTCGCTCGCGAGAGAGCCGACATCCGCAAGACCGCGTCGGTCGAGGGCTCGCTGAGCTGCGGCCGCCTGGCCATGCAGGAAGGCGCCAAGATCACCGGCAAGATCGAAACCAAGAACCGGCCGACAGCGGCCGACCGCGCCAAGGCCGACAAAGCCGCGTAGATTCCTGTCGACTTGGTCCCTCCGTGGTCATCGTCTCGGTGAGAGCGAGACTTGGAGGGACCACCAATCCAGCCGCTAAGGGCGGCGCTGCCTTCGCCACTCGCTCGGCGACATCCCGACTGCCTTCTTGAACGCGCGGCTGAACGCCGCCTCTGACTCATAGCCCACGCGAGCGGCAATCGTCGCGACGCCATCGGTGGTGCTGCGCAGGTCATTGGCGGCGAGCTGCATGCGCTAGTTGGTCAGGTACTGCATCGGCGGGTGCCCGACAAACTGCGCAAAGCGCTCGGCCAACGCCGATCGCGAGAGACCGACTTCATGCGCGAGGGATTCGAGCGTCCATGCGCGCGCCGGACTGCGATGCAGCGCGGTGAGTGCGCGGCCGACGAACGGCTCACGCAGCCCGGCCAGCCAGTCTGTGCGATCGGATGGCAGCGTCTCGAGGTAACGGCGGACGACGTCCACGAACATCAGCTCGCTGAGGTGTTCGAGCATCGCTTCGCCGCCGGGCCGCCGTTCCTTCGACTCGGTGACGGCGACCCGCACGAACGCGCCAATCGCACCGCCGTCGCGATCGGTGACGTGAATGACGCGCGGCAGCGCGGCCAGCAAGGGATTGAAAGGCTGCGCATCACAGGCCAGATAGCCGCACACGATCTGTGCGGGCACCGTGGCCTCAACCGAGCCCATTGAGATCGAAAACGGGAGCTGCCCATCGCTCGGCCGGCGATACAGCGTCATATCTGGAACGCTGCGCATCCCTGGTTCGCTCGAGACGACGTGCGCGTCGCCGTGCGGAAAGACAATCACGTCCCCGGTGGAAAGACGGACGGGTTGTTCACCTATCAGACCGGCCCAGCACCCACCGGTCGTCACGACGTGATAGGGAATCAGATGATCGGCGCCGGGAAAGATCCTACCGACAATCGATTGTCCCGGCGGGGTTTCCGCCACCCACGATTCCGCGGCGTGGACGTCGAAGAAGACGGCGCCAGTCAGCCGCACGGCGCGCAGCACATCAGACAGCGCGTCCATCAGGCTGTCTCGCGCGATTCCGGACGATCGGCATCATCAAGTGGACGCGCGGTCATTCGATTCATCATCGGAGTTCGCTACGCTCGACATCGATCCTACAGGAGGTTCACTCATGCCACTGTTCATTGATGTCCACAATCACGTGGCGGGCCTCACGCCGGACGGCGTCGCTCACGCCCACGAGGCCGACCTCAAGACGCAGGAGAAGTACGACGTCAAGTACTTGCGCTACTGGTACGCCGAAGGCAGCGGCACGGTCTTCTGTGTGATCGAGGCCCCCAACAACGACGCCGCAATCGCCGTGCATCGCGAAGCGCACGGCCTGCTGGCCGACGAACTGACCGAGGTCAAGGAAGGAGTCTAGCCATGGCCACCACTCTGGATACCGCCCAGGCACTCGCCACGCTCACGGCCATCAAGACGCGGCAGCGTGCGACGTGGGCCTCCGGCGATTTCGGCATCATCGGGACGACGCTGCAGATCGTCGGTGAGTCGCTGTGCGAAGCCGTCGATCTGCGTGCGGGCTCGAGTGTGCTCGACGTCGCGGCCGGCAACGGCAACTGCTCGCTGGCCGCGGCGCGACGCTGGTGCGACGTCACGTCCACCGACTACGTCGCCGCGCTGCTCGAAGACGGCCGGCGCCGTGCCGAGGCCGAACGTCTGCCGATGCGTTTTCAGGAGGCCGATGCCGAGGCGCTACCGTTCGGTGACGGCGCCTTCGACGCTGTGCTGTCGTCGTTCGGCGTGATGTTTGCGCCGAACCATGTGCGCGCCGCCAGCGAGATGGTGCGGGTGTGCCGTGCCAAAGGCCGCATCGGATTGGCCAACTGGACGCCGCGCGGATTCATCGGGCAGTTGTTCAAGGTGATCGGCCAGCACGTGCCGCCGCCTCCCGCGCTGACGTCCCCGGCGCGATGGGGATCGGAGGACTATCTCGATCAGCTGTTCGGCGGGGCTGCATCCGACATCCACACGACGCCGCGCGATTTCGCATTCCGCTACCGCTCGCCGCAACACTGGATCGATGTGTTCCGCCGGTGGTACGGGCCAGTGCTCAAGGCATTCGAGGTGCTGCCGCCCGCGGGGCAGCAGCGGCTCGAGCTGGATCTCCACTCGCTGGTCGACCGCTTCAATCGCAGCGGGGATGCGACGATGGTGGTGCCGGCGGAATACCTGGAGGTGGTCATCGTCCGGAAGTGAGCCGTCGGCTACGGCTGAGTCTGGCTAACGTGCTGTACCCCACGAAATCGGGCACCTCTGCAGGCAGATCCCCCATCGGCCGATAGAGGGGAAACGCAACCGGTTCCCGTAACTTCGTGGGGGTTCATGAAGGTTCTCTACATTGGTAGCGAACGGAATGACGCGCAGGCCGTAGCCAATGCGCTACGCAGCGTGGACGAAGGCATCTCGCTTCTCTGGGCCTCGCAGCTCGAGAACGCCGCCAATTGGCTCGGCGAGAGCCGCGGCCTCGATGCGCTGGTCATGGAGGCGCCAATCGACGGGGCGAGCTGTCTCGTCGTCCAGAAGCAGCTCCGCCGCCTGGCGCTGCCGCCGGTCGTCGTCTTTCTCGTTCCCGACGGGATCGCGCCGACGCTCGACTCCCTTCACCCCGGCGCTCACTATCTGCGCCGCAACGATTCGCTGTCACGCGATCTGCCGATCATCCTCACTCGTGCCCTTGCCGATGGCGCGCGGATCGATCTCGAGCAGCAGCTTGCGCGTGCGACGGCAGCACGTGAGGAGGCCGAGCAGCGCCAGCAGGCGACTGCCGACCAGCTGACGGCACTGCAGACGCAGGTACCAAGTGGGCATGGCCCGCGCCGCTGCCACCTGGGACATGGTCGACGAGCAACTGCGCACGGCGGCCCTGGAAGTTGAACAGGCGCGGCACGGCGAGGAGTCGGCTGCCGCCGACATCGCACGGCTGTCGCGCCGTGAAGCGGAGCTCTCGTCGCAGGTTGCCGATGCGGACGCCGCCCATCGCGAGCTCACGCGTCAACTTGCGGACGCTCGATCGGCGATGGAGGCTGCGAACGCGCGCAGCGAGCATGAGCGCCTGGCTGCTGCTACCGAGCTGCGTGAACGTGAGCGCGAACTCGAGACGCAGCTCGCGCACGCACTCGATCAGCGCCGCAGGGTGGAAGTGCAGCTGGTCGCCGCACTCGATGAGCGGCGCAGCGTGGAAACGCAGCTGATGCACACGGTGGCCGCCCGCGAGGACGCGGAACGCCGGCACGCTGCGGCGGCGAGCGAGGTGACGCGTCTCACTGCGAGCGAGGTCGAGCTCAACGAACGGCTTGCCGAGACCACGACTGGCCGCAACGATCTCGAAAGTCGATTGGCAGCGACGCAGGCAGCGTTCGATGATGCCACCACACGCGCGACGCGTGAGCGTCTGGCCGCGAGCAAGAAAGCGGCGGAGCGTGAAGTCGAGCTCGATGGTCAGTTTCAGCGCGAGCGCGCCGCACGCGCGACGCTGGAACAGACGCTCGCCGATCTCAACGGAATGCTCGACCAGGCACGTCGCGATCATCAGGCGGCGACCGCCGACCTCGAGCGGCTGACCGCACGCGAAGCCGATCTTGTGTCGCAGCTCGCGACGGTCCAGGCCAGCCGGGATGCCCTCGAGCACGCCGTCGCAGACGCCAAGGCAGGGCTCCGCGATGCCGCGACCACGCGCGAGACGCTCGAACGCCAACTCACCAACGTCACCAGCGCGCGTGACGAGGCCAAGGCCGGCGCCGCCGATCTCGCCGGGCAGCTCCAGGGCGAGCGCGCGGCGCGGACCACGCTCGAAACCACGCTCGCCGATGTCAACGGAGCGCTCGACCAGGCCCGTCGCGATCATCGGGCGGCAACGGCCGATCTCGAACGACTGACCGCGCGCGAAGCTGATCTCGTGTCGCAGCTCGCCAACGCGCAAGCCAGACGTGACGCCCTCGAGCATGCCATCGCACATGCCGAGGCCGGGCTCCGCGATGCCGCGGCCGCGCACGACGCACTCGCCGGCCAACTGACCGACGCCACCAGCGCGGTCTACGACGCCAAAGCTGGCGCCGCCGATCTCGCCGGGCAGCTTCAGGGCGAGCGCGCGGCGCGGACGACGCTCGAACACACGCTCGCCGCTGTCAACGCCGAGCTCGACCAGGCCCGTCGCGATCATCAGGAGGCGACGTCCGATCTCGAGCGGCTGATGGGGCGTGAAGCCGACCTCACCGCGCAGCTGACCGAGGTTCAGGCCAGTCGCGATGCTCTACAGAACGCGGTGGCCGAGGCCAAGGCTGCGCTCCGGACTGCGCAGGAGCAACACCACACTGCCCTTGCCGCGGCAGCGACTGAGCGCCAGAAGCGCCAGGCCCGCTTCGATCGTCAGCTGTCAGACGCGTCTCGCGAGCGCGAGGCTCTGACCCAGCGCCTGAGCGAGACCGAGTCGGCACTTGCCGACGCCCGCGCCGACCATCAGTCAGCCCGATCCGACGTGGAGCGCCTGACCCGGCGCGAGTCCGACTTGGCGTCCGACCTTGCCGGCATCCAGGCCGTGCGCGATGCACTCGAGCGCCAACTCAGCGACACATCCACGACCCTGCGTGATGCCAAGGCCGCCGAGGCCCAGCTCACCGGAACGCTTGAAGAGGAGCGAGCGACGCGAGCGGTACTGGAACAGCGGATCGCCGCTACCGATGCCGCTCTCGATGACGCTCGCAACGAGCATGGACGCGCCAGGACCGACATCGAACGTCTGAGCCGCCGCGAATCCGAACTCGTCTCCGAGCTCGGCGACGTCCAGTCTGTGCGCGACACACTCGAGCGCCAGCTCGCTGATGCCACGAGCGCGCTACGCGAAGCCCGATCCTGCGAAGCAGAGCTCGGCGCGATGCTGCAGGAGGAGCGTGCGACGCGCGACACGCTCGAACAGCGGCTCGGCGAGACCGATGCGGCACTCGACGACGCGCGCCGCGAGTATCAGTCGGCGCGAGCCGACATCGAGACGCTGACCGGACGCGAAGCGCAACTCACGTCGCAGCTCGCCGACACCGAGACAGCGCTCACACAGATCCGCCAGGACTATCAATCAGCGACTGCGGATGTCGAACGACTGAATCAGCGCGAAGCCGACCTCGCGTCGCAACTCGTTGACGCGCAAGCGACGCGGCAGACGCTCGAACGTCAGCTGAGCGATGCCGGCACCGCGATCCGTGAAGCCGCCTCCCGTGAGACCGAGCTGGACGATCAGCTGCAGCATGAACGGACGGTTCACGCCGAGCTCGAAACGGCGCTCGCCGACGCCAACGCCACGGCACTCGTCGCGCAGCAGCAGCATGAGGCCGCCCTCGACGCCGCGGCCGGCCAACGCGAGCGTCTGACAGAGCGTCTGAGCGAGACCGACCTGGCCCTCGACCAGGTGCGCACCGACTTCAAGACGGCGGCCGCAGAAATCGACAGACTCACCGAGCGCGAGGCCGAACTCGCGTCGCAACTGGCCGATGCCCAGGCGATGCGCAGCACGCTCGAGCAGACGCTGGCCGACGCTCGCGCGCGATTCGTCGAGCAGCGGCAGCAGCTCGAGATCCAGGTCGCCAAGGCGCAGATCGAGCACGAGAGCCACTCGGCGGAGATGCACGAACAGACCCGTGCGCTTGCCACCGAGCGCGACTCCCTGCAACAGTCGCTGGCGGCGTTGCAGGAACGGGCCCGGCAGCTGCAGGACTCGCTGGGCGCCAGCGTGGAGGCATTCGAAGTCAGCCGCGCCGAGAGTCATCGGCTCTTCGATCACGCCGGCGTGGCGATGTTCCGCTGCACCCGTGACGGCGTGCTCGCCGACGTCAATCGTGCCTGCACGACGCTGATCGGCCGTCGCACCTACGAGCTCGCGAGCGTTGACTTTGCCAGTGCCGTGTTCGAAGCGCCGCAGGCGCTGTCCTGGCTCATCGAACGCTGCGTTCGCAGCAGCACCAGGGAATCAATCGAAACGACGTGGCGCCGGCAGGATGGCAGCCGCCTCTTCATGCGTCTGTCGGCGCGAACCCTGCCGTCTGACATCATCGAAGTCGTCGCCGAAGATCTGACGCGGCTGCGCGTGCTCGAAGAGCGCCTCAGCCAGGCGCAACGCATGGAAGCGCTCGGCCGGCTCGCCTCCGAAGTGGCGGTGACCTGCGGCAACCTGCTCGCCAATATCCACGAGCAGGGCCGTGAATGGGTGTCGCAATTCCCGACGCACAGCGATGCGCGGATGCGTGGCGAAGAACTGTTCGACGACGTGGGACGCACCGTCGGATTCCTGCAGGAGCTCGCGGCGTGTGGTGAAGAGCAGGCGCGCACGCCGATGCTCGTCGATCTGAACACGCTGGTGCGCGATCTCGAGCCGGTGCTCAAGAACGTGGTCGGCGGCGACGTCGAGGTCGCCCTGCGCGAAACCTCCACACCGCTCAACGTGGATGTCGGCACCGAGCGCATCGAACGCCTGCTGGTGAATCTCGCCAGCTACGGCCGCGGCCGCATGCCGGCCGGCGGGCGGCTGCGCATCGAGATTGGCACGAGCGTGGTGGATCGCCACTTCTCCGCCAAGCATCCCAACGTGCGGCTTGGCCTCCACGCGTTGATCACGGTGACCGAGAGCCGTCACGGGGGGCGTGACGAGGATACGCAGGCGCAGACGCGACAGCCCAGGCGCAAGTCGGTGCGACCAGGCGTGGACTTCGCGACGCTGCAGGGCCTGGTGCGCGACTGCGGCGGCCATCTGTGGATGAAGGTGCACCCGCTCGGCGAGATGGTGGCGAAGATTCGCCTGCCACTCTCCAGCCCGCAGGATCAGCGCGCGCCGCGCGCGATCACCGGCCGCGCCAGCCGCGAGCGTCAGACCGCGCGCTGGTCGCAGTCGTAGTCACTCGGCGCGCAGCGCCTCGACGTCTCCAGCGAATAACGAGCGCCGCGCGTGGTCGTTGACAGCTACATTTCGACCTGCACGCCCAGCTCGACGACCCGTTCGGGCGGCAGTCGGAAGAACGCGGTCGCGCGGACCGCGTTTCGCGCCATGACGACGAACAGCTTCTCGCGCCAGATGGCCATCCCCTTCCGGCGGGTCACGATGATCGTCTCGCGGCCCAGGAAGTAGGTCAGGTCGTCGGGATCGATCGGCAGTCCCTTCTCGCGCGCCTCGCATCAGCGACGCCGGGACGTCCGGATCTTCCATGAACCCGTACTGCACGCGCACGTTGAACAGGTCGTGGCCGAGTGCCTCGACCGAGACGCGATCCTCCGGCGCCACGTGCGGCCGCTGGGCCGTGGTCACGGTCAGCACCACGACATGCTCGTGCAGCACCTTGTTGTGCCGGAGATTGTGCGCCAGCGCAGGCGGTGTTCCGATTGGCTGTGCCGTCATGAAGACCGCGGTTCCCGGCACGCGCACGGGCTTGGCTGCCGACACCATGGCGAGGAACTCTTCGAGCGGAATCGCGCGCGCCGTCAGACGCTCGGCCACCAGCCGCCGCCCGGTCTTCCACGTCGTCATCAACGTGAACAGCAACGCAGCCACCGCCAGCGTCACCCAGCCGCCCTGCATCACCTTCAGCGCGTTCGCGCCGAAGAACGCGAGGTCGATCAGCAGAAACACCGCGACGACGCCGAGCGCGACCGGCTTCGCCCAGTGCCAGACCTCGGTCATCACCACATACAGCAGCAGCACCGTGATGATCATCGTCAGCGTGACGGCGATGCCGTACGCGGCGGCGAGGGCCGTGGACGAGCCGAACCCGATGACGATGAGCACGGTGGCGCACATCAGCGCCCAGTTCACCTGCGGCACGTAGATCTGTCCCATCTCGTGCGCCGAGGTGTGCTCCACCTCGAGCCGTGGCGCCAGGCCGAGCTGAATCGCCTGCCGGGTGATCGAGAACGATCCGGAAATGAGCGCCTGCGACGCGATGATCGCCGCCGCCGTCGAGAGCACGACCAGTGGAATCAGCGCCCACGACGGCGCGAGCAGAAAGAACGGGTGATCGACGCCGGGATCGAGCAGCAGCAGCGCGCCCTGGCCGAGATAGTTCAGCACCAGCGACGGGAGCACCAGCGCATACCACGCGAGGCGGATCGGCTTCTTGCCGAAATGTCCCATGTCGGCATAGAGCGCTTCCCCGCCGGTGACGACGAGGAACACCGCGCCGAGAACGGCAAAGCCGGTGAAGCCGTTGTCGGCAAAGAACGCGACCGCGTGGCGCGGGTCGAACGCGCCGAGGACCGCCGGCAACCGCACGATCCAGACGATGCCGAGCACGGCGAGCGATGACGAACCAGACGACCATGATGGGGCCGAACAGTCCGCCGACGCGATGGGTGCCGTACTTCTGAATCACGAACAGTCCGATCAGAATGACGACGGTGATCGGCACGACGTACGGCTGGAACAGCGGCGTCGCGACTTCGAGACCTTCGACCGCGCCGAGCACGCGTGATCGCCGGCGTGATCATGCCGTCGCCGTAGAGCAGCGCGGTGCCGAAGATGCCGAGCGCGATCAGGATCGGACGGCCGACGGCCAGTCTCGACGAGGCCGCCACCGCCCGACCGTCCGCGGCCGGGAATCAACGCGGTCAACGCCAGCACGCCGCCTTCGCCCTGGTTGTCGGCGCGCATCACGATCGCGACGTACTTGATCGAGATGACCAGGAACAGCGAGTAGATGATCAGCGAGAGCACGCCCAGCACGTTGTCGTGCGTCGGCCGCACCGAATGCGATCCGAAGAAGCACTCGCGCAGCGCGTAGAGCGGGCTGGTGCCGATGTCGCCATACACGACACCGAGGGCCGTGAGTGTCAGAGGGAGCAGGCGGCGGCCACCATGCACGGACGACGTGTCATGGTGCTGAGCTACGGACGCGAGCGAATTGGACAACCTCTCGCATTATCGGAGCATGTCGAGAGCCTGGCGAAGTCCGCGGGCGCGTACTTATGAACTTTTTATGACTTTCTTACGGACTCGGCTGGACCTGCTCGACGTGCGGGACTGCCCGTCAGGCCGTCCGATGGATCCAGGCCGCGACAAAGAACAAGACGTGCAACGCGGAAACCGTCCAGCCGGCCACGGCCCATGGCCAGTTGGGTGCGTCGATATGACGGCTGTCGACTTCGTACGAGGGACGGTCCATGTTCTTCCACATCACGATACGCCCGGACCGCGTGAGAAAGCCGTAAAGAGTCGATAAGAACTCCGCGACGGCTCGCCCCGAATGCGCCGTAGTGTCAGAATGAGCCGAACGCTGATGCGTCGTGTTCCGCTGCGAGACCTGGCCGTTCTCATCGTCAGCCTGCTGGCGCTGGCCGCGCCGCGGCGATGCTGCGACGGCTGCCCGACGTCAGCCCGACGACGGTCGCGCTGGCCTTCCTGCTCGTCGTCCTCGGCACCGCGACCGTCGGCCGTCTCTGGGCTGCGATCGTCGTCTCGGTCGCGGCGATGCTGACGCTCAACTTCTTCTTTCTGCCGCCGCTCGGCACGTTCACGATCGCCGATCCGCAGAACTGGATCGCGCTCGTTCGCGTTCCTCGTCGTTGCCGTCATCGCCAGCAACCTCTCGGCAGCGGCACAGGCGCGCGCATCGGAAGCGATCGCCAGCCGCAACGAGGTCACACGACTGTTCGATCTGACGCGCGACGTGCTGTTGACGACCGAAACCGCCGGCGCGATCGACGCGCTGGCGCGCCACGTCGCCCGGCGTTTCGAGCTGCCGAAGATTGCGATCTGCCTGCCCACCGACCACGGCTGGCGCATTCATCAGGGGGGCAGCGAAGACGTCGGCATCGACACGCTGACGCTGAACATGGCGCTGGCCAGGGCGCGGGGCACGGTCGAGTACGACGCCCGCCAGCGCGCCTACGGCGGCCACGTGCAGATCGGCGGCGATGACGGCTACTCGCTCGTGCCGCTTCGCCACGGGACGAAGGCCGTCGGCCTGCTGGCCGCATCTCTCGACGCTGGACATCGGCTCGCTCGACGCGCTCGCCGGTGTGGTCGCCATCGCCATCGAGCGCGCGCAGTTTCTGGCCGAGCGCGACGCGGCGGAGCTGGTGCGACAGAAGGCCGATCTCGCCGCGACGCTGCTCGCCTCGCTGAGCCACGACCTGCGCACGCCGTTGACGGCGATCCAGGCCGCGGTCGAGAACCTGCGCCGCGATCTGCCGGCGGAGGAACGCCTCGAGCAGGCGCGCGCGGCCAGCGTCGAACTCCACCGCCTGACGCGGCTGTTCCAGGACATCCTCGACATGGCGCGCATCGACGCCGCAGCCATCCGGGTGGACAAGCAGTGGGTCACCGCGGCCGACGTCGTCGATGCGGCCAGCGCGCACGTGCGGCATGCGCTCGAGGGACACGCGCTGCGCGTCGACGCCGACGCCGACCGCGAAGTCGAGATCGATCCCCGCCTGGTCTCGGTGCGCGCTGTCGCACGTGCTGGAGAACGCGGCGCACTACTCGCCTGCCGATCGCGAGATCGTGGTCGAGGCCCACGTCGAGGACGACGGCCTGCACGTCGTCGGTGACCGATCGGGGTCCGGGCCTCGATCCGGGCGAGCTCGAACACCTGTTCGAGCGCTTCTATCGCGGGCACGCGGCACGACAGGCGACATTTGGCACCGGCATGGGACTCTCGATCACGCGAGGGCTGCTGGCCGCGGCCGGTGGGCGGATCTGGGCCGAGAATGTCAACGGCGGCGCACGATTCTCGATGATGATCCCGGGCGCTGTTCGCCGCGCCACGGTGGCGATCTAACCATGGCTCAGCGGATCCTGATCGTTGACGACGAACCGAACATTCTGGCGACGGTGGCGCCGCTGCTGCGCAGTAATGGCTACACGGTTCTGTCGGCGATGACCGGCCATGCCGCGCTGGAGGCGGTCGATCGCGACAAGCCGGATCTGATCGTGCTGGATCTCGGGCTGCCCGATCTCGATGGCGTCGACGTGTGCCGGCAGGTGCGGCACACCTCGAGCGCGCCGATCATCGTGCTCTCGGCGCGCGGCGCCGAAGGCGACAAGGTCGCCGCGCTCGACGCCGGTGCCGATGACTACGTCACCAAGCCGTTCGGCGCCGAGGAACTGCTCGCGCGCATCCGCGCGGCGCTGCGGCGATCCGACAGCGCGTTCGGCACGGCCGGTCCGATCGTGCGCGGCGGTCTGGTCATCGATCGCGAGCGATTCCGGGTCGTGAGAGACGGCGAGGAAGTCCGGCTGACACCGAAGGAATTCGAGCTGCTCTCCTACCTCGCACAGCATCCCGGCCGCGTGCTCACCCACCGCGCCATTCTCAAGGCGATCTGGGGACCGCACGCGACCGATCAACCGGAACATCTGCGCGTGCTGGTCGGGTCGCTCCGCAAGAAGATCGAGCTCAACCCCTCGTCACCGAAATACATCCTCACCGAACCGTGGGTGGGCTATCGCTTCGCGGACCTGTCGTAGGGCGCGACGCGCGTCACCCTGGCTGCAGTCTCATCGACTCGGGCCGACGGTATGCCTGGCCAGCAACTCCTGCAGCGCGCGCAGCTGGTCGTCGCACTGCGCCGTGATCATCCGTTTCCGGCCGAGGCTCAACGCCAGCGATCGCACATCGCTGTTGCGCCGAGACAGCATCACGATCTCGCCGTTGAGCGTCATGAACCGATCGAATGCGGCGGTGGCCGCGTTCAGCTGCGGCCGGGCCGCCAGCGGCGCCTTCATCTGCTGAAGGGCTTTCCTCGCCTGACCTTCCGACGCCGTCATCCGCTGCTCCATGCGCGTCATCGCCTCGTCCTCGGCTTCGGCGATGTGCGGCGCCTGCAGCACCTGAATGTCGAGGACAGCCGCGCTCGCGCGCGCGGCCAGCAGCTCGAGCCGCTCCTTCTCGCCTGGCGGCGCCGGCATGACGACGGCATCGAGCGCCGCGCGGAACTCCGTGACAGCATCGGCCGCCGGCCCGAACGAGAGCCGCTGCGCCTTCGCATTGGTATTCTCCACGGCCAGCGGCAGGATCTCGGCGTCGAGCTTTCGGTACTCGTCGAAGCGCTTCGTGAATCCGTCCAGCAGCTCCAGCTCCTCCGAGTATCCCATCGACATCAGGACGGTCCGAAGCTGTCCGACGTCGCTCAGCACCACCTGAGTCGCCTGCTCGGCCTCGCCAACGGCCGCCGTCGAATCCTCGACGGCATCGGACATCACGGCTCTATTCGACGCGTCCGCGGCCTTCGCGAACTGCACCTGCAGGTCCGAGGCAAGCCGGCGCGCTTCCACCTGCTGCGTCAACACGGCTTGCGCGCGGCACGCGGTCGTGACCACCGCGAGCACCGCCGCCAACGTGACCCTCACACGGCTCGTCATGGTTCACCGCGACGTTCTTAGCGCGCCATTGGACGCTCGCGATCGAGCGCCAGATTCAACTCCAGCACATTGACGCGAGGCTCGCCGAGGAAGCCAAGCGACGTCCCTCGGTGTGCACAGTCGACCAGACGGCGAACGTCCACTTCGCTCATCCCCCGCTCACGAGCGACGCGCGGCACCTGGAAGTCTGCGGCAGCCGGCGAGAGATGCGGATCGAATCCTGACGCCGACGTCGTCACCAGATCGATGGGTACGGGCACGTTCGGATTCTCCTTGCGCGCCGCCTCGACGTTCGCCGTCACGGCGTCGATCAGCTTCTTGTTGGTCGGGCCGAGCTGCGCTGCCGGCCGAATTCGCCGCGTCATAGCCCATGCCGGCCGCCGACGGACGCGAACGGAAGTAGCCAGGTGACGAGAAGCCCTGGCCGATGATGCGCGAACCGATCACCGTCCCGTTCCGCTCGATCAGCTGGCCGTTGGCCTGATCCGGAAACACGACCTGGGCGACAGCCGTGATCGCCAGCGGATACACGACGCCGAGCAGCAGCGTCGTCACGACGGTCATGAGCACGGCGACGAGGAGATTGCGGGTCAGATTCATGATGTACTCCTACGCAAGACCGAGCGCCGTGATCACCACGTCGATCGCCTTGATCCCGATGAACGGGATGATGATGCCGCCAACGCCGTAAATGAGCAGATTCCGCCGGAGCAGCGCCGCGGCGCCCTGCGGCCGGTAGCGGACGCCGCGCAGCGCCAGCGGCACCAGCGCGACGATGATCAGCGCGTTGAAGATCACGGCCGAGAGAATCGCCGACTGGGGCGTGCGCAGTCCCATGATGTTGAGAGCGCCGAGCATCGGAAACGTCGCCAGGAACATCGCCGGGATGATCGCGAAGTACTTCGCCACGTCGTTGGCGATCGAGAACGTGGTCAGCGCGCCGCGGGTAATCAGCAGCTGCTTGCCGATCTCGACGATCTCGATCAGCTTGGTCGGGTTCGAATCGAGATCGACCATGTTGCCGGCTTCCTTCGCCGCCTGCGTGCCGGTGTTCATGGCGACGCCGACATCGGCCTGGGCCAGCGCCGGCGCGTCGTTGGTGCCGTCGCCGGTCATCGCCACCAGCTTGCCTTCGGCCTGCTCGCGTTTGATGAGCGCCATCTTGTCTTCCGGCGTCGCCTGGGCCAGGAAATCGTCGACACCGGATTCCGACGCGATCGCCGCCGCAGTGAGCGGATTGTCGCCGGTGATCATCACCGTCTTGATGCCCATCGCGCGCAGGTGGGCGAAGCGCTCGCGGATGCCGCCCTTGACGATGTCCTTCAGGTGGATGACGCCGAGTGCCCGAGCCCCTTCCGCCACAACCAGCGGCGTGCCACCGGAGCGTGCGATCCGATCGACGATGCCGCGGAGCTCGGCCGGAATCGTTCCACCTTTGGCGACCACCCACCGATCGATGGCATCGGCCGCACCCTTGCGGATCTCGCGCGGTTCGGAGCCACGGTCAGCGAGGCCGCCCCCGGCGGCGACCAGCGCGGGCCGCGCCGAGTACAGATCGACACCCGACATCCGCGTCTGCGCGGTGAAGGGGACGAACGTCGCCTGCTGCGGCGACAGCTCGCGGCCGCGCAGGGCGTACTTCTCCTTGGCGAGCACCACGATCGAGCGTCCCTCTGGAGTCTCGTCGGGCAGCGAGGCCAGCTGCGCCGCGTCGGCGAGCGTCGCGTCGCTGATGCCGGGCAGCGGGACGAACTCGGTCGCCTGGCGGTTGCCGAGCGTGATCGTCCCGGTCTTGTCGAGCAGCAGCGTGTGCACGTCGCCGGCGGCTTCGACGGCCCGGCCCGACATGGCCAGCACGTTGTGCTGCACCAGCCGGTCCATGCCGGCGATGCCGATCGCCGACAGCAGCCCGCCGATCGTCGTCGGGATCAGGCAGACGAGCAGCGAGATCAGCACGAACATCGACTGCGGCGCACCCGAGTAGATCGCAAACGGCTGCAGCGTGACGACCGCGATCAGGAAGACGATCGTCAGCCCGGCGAGCAGGATGTTCAGCGCGATCTCGTTCGGCGTCTTCTGCCGCTCGGCGCCTTCGACGAGCGCGATCATGCGGTCGAGGAACGTCTCGCCCGGATTGACCGTGACCTGCACGCGGATCCAGTCGGACAGCACTCTCGTGCCGCCGGTGACCGCTGAGCGGTCGCCGCCCGATTCGCGGATGACCGGCGCCGACTCGCCGGTGATCGCGCTCTCGTCCACCGACGCGACGCCCTCGATGATGTCGCCGTCGGCGGGAATCACCTCGCCCGCGTCGACCCGGACGATGTCGCCTTTGCGGAGCGCCGGCGCGGGAACGGTCTCGTAGCTGCGGTCCTGGCGTTCACGCCTGCGCCGTCGTCTCCGTCTTGGCGCGCCGCAGCGTGTCGGCCTGCGCCTTGCCGCGGCCTTCGGCCATCGCTTCGGCGAAGTTGGCGAAGAGCACGGTGAGCCAGAGCCAGATCGTGATCTGCAGCTCGAAGCCGATCGAGCCGGTGCCGGTGGCGATGTGCTGAATCAGCTGCAGTGTCGTCAGCACGCTGCCGATCTCGACCACGAACATCACCGGATTGCGCGCCATGATGCGCGGGTGGAGCTTGCGGAACGAATCGCCGATCGCCCGCTTGACGAGCGCGGGATCCCAGATGGACCGTGATTTGGCCGTGGCGTGAGGCGCCATTAGAAGACCCGCCCGTTCTGCATCAGGAAGTGCTCGACGATCGGACCGAGGCTGAGCGCCGGGAAGAACGTCAGCGCGCCGACGATCACGATCACGCCGACCAGCAGCGTCGTGAACAGCGGCGTCGTCACCGGGAACGTGCCGAGCGATTCGGGAATGCGCTTCTTGCGGCTCAGGCTGCCGGCGATCGCGAGCGGCGGGATGATCATGAAGAACCGCCCGAACAGCATCGCCAGGCCGATCGTCGTGTTGTACCACTTGGTGTTGGCGCTCAAGCCGCCGAATGCCGATCCGTTGTTCGCCGCCCCGGACGAGTAGGCGTAGAGGACCTCGGAGAGGCCGTGCGGTCCTGGATTGAAGATGCTCGACGTGCCGAAGTCCGGCGACACCGACGAGATCGCGGTGAAGGTCAGGATGACGAGCGAGAAGATCGAGCACCGTGAGCATCGCCATCTGCACTTCGAACGCCTGAATCTTCTTGCCCAGGTACTCGGGCGTGCGGCCGACCATCAGTCCGGCGATGAACACCGACAGGATGATGTAGACGAGGATGCCGTACATGCCGGCGCCGACGCCGCCGAACACCACCTCGCTCAGCTGCATGTTGGCCAGCGGCACGAGGCCGCCGAGCGGCGTGAACGAATCGTGCCAGCCGTTGACGGCGCCGCAGCTCGCATCGGTCGTCACCGTGGCGAAGAGCGCGGTGTTGGCGATGCCGAAGCGGACCTCCTTGCCTTCCATGTTGCCGCCAGGCGACATCGCGGTCGCCGTCTGATCGGCGCCGGCCGCCGTCAGCAGCGGATTGCCTCGAGCCTCGGCCCAGTAGGCCACCGTGACGCCGACGAGGAAACAGGAACGCCATCGCCGCCCCACACCGCCCAGCCGTGCCGGCGCGAGCCGGTCATCGTGCCGAGCGTGTAGGTCAGTCCCGACGAGATGAAGAAGATGGCGAACATCGCCAGCCAGTTCGACAGCGGCGTCGGATTCTCGAACGGATGCGCGCTGTTGGCGTTGAAGAAGCCGCCGCCATTGGTGCCGAACTGCTTGATGACCTCCTGCGAGGCCGCCGGCCCCTGCGCGATCGTCTGCTTCGCGCCCTCCACGGTCTGCACGGTGTCGTACGGCTTGAGGTTCTGCACGACGCCCTGCGAGACCAGGAACAGCGCGCCGACGATCGCGATCGGCAGCAGCACCCACAGCGTCGCGCGCACCATGTCGACCCAGAAGTTGCCGATGGTGTCCTTCTCCTGCTGCGCGATGCCGCGGATGAACGCGATCGCCACGGCCATGCCGACGGCCGCCGACACGAAGTTGTGGTACGCGAGCCCGGCCATCTGCGTGAAGTAGCTCATGGTCGATTCGCCGCTGTAGGCCTGCCAGTTGGTGTTGGTCGTGAACGACACCGCCGTGTTGAAGGCGAGGTCGGGCGCGACGCGCGCCGAACCCCTGCGGGTTGAACGGCAGCAGTCCCTGGAGTCGCTGCATCGACATACAGCACCAGCAGCGAGACGACGCTGAACAGGAGCAGCGCCATCGCGTACTCGGTCCAGCGCATCTCGTGGCGTCTCGTTCACGCCGGTCGTGCGGTAGACCAGCCGCTCGAGCGGGCCGCATCACCGGATCGAGCCACGTGCGCTGGCGCGTGAACACCTTGGCCATGTAGCCGCCGATCAGCGGCGTGACCGCGAAGATGGCTCCCAGGAAGAACAGGATCTGGAGCCAGCCGTTGAGCGTCATGTCAGAACTTCTCCGGTTTCAGCATCGCGGCAACCAGGTAAATCAACACCGCGATGCTCACCAACCGGCCGATGATGAAATCGAGTCCCATGGCTCCACCTCACTTCATCAGCCGATCGCAGGCGGCCACATAGCCGGCGCTGACGGCGAAGAAGGCGATCGACGATCGCGACGAATGATCAGGTCCAGCACGATGATCGATCATGGAGGCGGTGAGCCGATAAGAAAGCGCTCAAGAGTCCATAAAGAATTCGTAAGCCACGAAAGTCATAAAGAGTTCGTAAAGAACGCCGGCTGGCCGGCATCGACGCGCTAGCATGAGGCGATGGCCGAGCAGGAGTCGTCCGACCGGCGAGCAGCTGCTGGCCAAGCTCCAGGCCGACCAGCGCGCGCGCCTGCGCGTCTACATCGGCGCGGCGCCGGGTGTCGGCAAGACCTACTCGATGCTCGAGGACGCGCACGCCTTCCGGCGCGAGGGCGTCGACGTGGTCGTCGGCTTCGTCGAGACCTACGGACGGACGGACACCGAGGCGCAGATTCGCGGATCTCGAAGTCATCCCGCGCCGGAAGATCGACTACCGCGGCGTCGTGCTCGAGGAAATGGATCTCGAGGCCATCCTTCGCCGACGCCCGCAGCTGTGCGTCGTCGACGAGCTCGCGCACACCAATGTGCCAGGCAGCACGCACGAGAAGCGCTATCAGGACGTCGTCGAGATCCTCGACGCTGGCATCGGCGTCCTGACTGCCGTCAACATCCAGCATCTCGAGACGCTCAACGACGCCGTCGGCCGCGTGACCGGCGTCCGCGTACGCGAAACCGTTCCCGACACGTTTCTCGATCGCGCCGACGAGGTCGTCAACGTGGACGTCACCGTCCAGGAGCTGCAAAGCCGGCTGCGCCAGGGCAAGGTCTACAAGCCGGAGAAGGTCGAACAGGCGCTGACCAACTTCTTCCGCGAGACCAACCTGAACACGCTGCGCGAGCTGGCGCTCCGCGCGGTGGCCGACGAGATCGGCGACAAGGCGGCCTCGCACCGGCAGCGCGAAGGGCTCGAGCCGGCGCTCATTCCCGAGCGGGTGATGGTGTGCATGAGCTCGAACGCCGACGCCGAACGCGTGCTGCGCGCCGGCGCGCGCATCGCCGGCCGCCTCGGCGCGCGCTGGTACGCGGTCTACGTCGAGACGCCGCGCGAAGCGCCAGGCCACATCACGCCCGCCGATCGCGACGCGCTGCAGCGGAACATCGCGCTCGCCGAGAGTCTCGGCGCCACGGTCGTGCGCGTCAAAGCCGATCGTCCCGCGGACGGACTGATCGCGTTCGCCAAGCGCGAAGGGATCACCCACGTCATCTTCGGGCAGACCGCGCGCTCGCGCTGCGAGATCCTGCTGAAGGGATCGACCCTGAACCGGTTCCTCGAGGAGGTGCGCGACGCGGCGGTTCAGGTCGTGCCGCTTGGTGAGAAGAGCGGATGAGCGGAGAGACTCAATTCCCAACTGCCAACTGCCAACGCCCAACCATTCCCAATTCCCAACTCCGTGAACGCCAGTTGGGAGCTGGTCGTTGGGAGTGGTTGGGCGTTGGCAGTTGGGCGTTGGGCGTTGTCTGTCTCGGTGCAGCGTT
>CAVSKE010000031.1:0-114198 GCA_963728305.1 uncultured Acidobacteriota bacterium | reverse complement strand
CGCAATGTGCGAATGGAAGCGTTCATCTGCTCCTCCTCTCTGTGACTCCTGAATCGGAGTCGGTAAGAGCGATGATAGGAAGTGGAGAAGCGGGCCGCTATTGTAGGTTTATTTAGACGAGGGCTACTGTTCTGACAACGCCTTGGTGATGGCAGTGAGCAAAGCGGCGCAGTCGAATGGCTTGTCGAAGAATGCGGTCGCGCCGTCCCGCAGCGCTCGATCCCGCACCGGCGTCGTCGCCGTGCGCTGACATGACAACGACTGGCGGTTCCAGACCGGCGAGCCGGATGCGGCGCTGCAACTCGAGGCCATCGACGCAGGCGTCTGTCCGTCAGCAATGACGCACGCTGCCGCGGTGAATACTAGCGACTGAGAAATTCCTCGGCGGAAGTGAACGGCTGCGGGGTGTAACCGGCAGACCATCGACGTGGCAAAGGAGTCGAGCACTCGCCGGTCGTCGTCCACGCTTACTACGATCGGCCTCATCGAAGCGATGATAAGAAACGGTGAAGCCGAGCGCTACTCAAAGGTTCATTTAGACGACGGCCGGGCGGCGGATGCCCAGTTTGTCAGCCATTCTGACGAGCTCGGCGAGCGACCGCGCCTCCATCTTCCGCATGATCTGCCCGCGATGGACACCGATCGTGATCTCGCTCGTACCGAGATCGCCGGCCGTTTGCTTGTTCAGAAAACCTGCAACGACGAAGGGCAAGACTTCACGTTCGCGCGGAGTCAACCGATCGTAGTGCGCGCGCAGCTTGGCCACTTCCGATCGCTTCAGCCGCGCCGCGCTGTCGAGCGCGATTGCCGTGTCGATCGCGCGCAGTAATTCTTCTTCGCCGAACGGCTTCGAGAGGAACTCCACGGCTCCAGCCTTCATCGCACGAACCGATGACGGGATATCGCCATAGCCGGTGATGAACACGATCGGTGGTGCGATGGTCGCGGACAACTCTTCCTGGAGCTCGAGACCGTTGATGTCAGGAAGCTCCAGATCGAGCACGAGACACGCTGATGCGTCGGGCTTTTCCGATTCGAGAAACGCGCGAGCGGAGTCGAAGGCCTGCACGCGTAGACCGTTCGACGACAGCAGATCCGTCAGCGCCTCTCGAACGCGCGAATCGTCGTCCACCACGAACACGATCGGCGTGTCGGTCGTCATGGAGTAGTCGATGATGCAACCGGCAGTCGGAAACAGAACGTCGTGCCGGGACCTTCGCTTGCGGCGACCCAGAGCTTGCCATGATGCGCTTCGACGATCGACCGGCAAATCGCCAAGCCCATACCCATCCCATTGGTCTTTGTCGAGAAGAACGGCTCAAACGCTCGCTCGCTGTCGGTGAGTCCCACCCCTGTGTCTCGTATTTCAACCACGACGCCGTCAGGGCCGTCGTGCCGCGATGTAATCCGCAGCACTTTCGGACGATCGCGAACGGACTCCATCGCTTCGATGGCATTGACGAAGAGATTGAACAACAGGTGCTGGATCTGAACACGATCCGCGATCACCGCGGGCAAGCCGACGGCCAGGTCGCGCGTGACGGCCACTCGCCGTTTTGACACCTCACGCTCTAAGAGATTGAGCACTTCGTCAATGATCTCCGTGACGTGTACGGGATTCATCTCCACCGCGGCCCGCTTGAAGAGCGCGCGCACGCGGCGCACGACTTCGCCGGCGTCCTTGCCGTCCCGGACGATTCGCGCGGCTGCCTGCCGAGCCATCACGAGATTCGGTGGTTCTGCGGACAGCCAACGCAGGCACGCGTGTGCGGTGGCGACGACGGCTGCGAGCGGCTGATTCACCTCGTGGGCAATGGATGCGGCAAGTTCGCCGACGGTTGCCGTCTGCGCCGCTCGCGCGAGTTGTGTCTCCGTCCGACGCAGCGCTTCCTCGACGTTCTTGCGATCCTCGATATCGACGAGGAGACCGTACCACTGTGTTGGCTGGCCGTCGCCCGTGCGACGCAATTGCCCGGGCACATGAAACCATCGGTATACGCCGTCTGCTCGCCGCAGTCGGTACTGATTCTCGAGGGGTAAGCCGGTCGTGACCGAGCGCGTCCAATTGTCGATCGCGGCGGCTCGATCGTCGGGATGGACGTACTCGAGCCACCCGTTGCCCCGCAGACTGTCGACCGGCACACCGATGTACTCGAAGAGACGATTATTCACGTAGGTGAGTTGACCGTCGGTCGACGCACGCCAGACGAACCCTGGAATCGTCTCGATGATCAGCGTCAGTTCGCGCTCGCTCGCTTGAAGCGCGCGATTGGCCTCCTCGATGATGTCGATGTTCGTCCCACACCAGCCGACCACAGTGCCCGACTGATCATGCAGAGGTTCGGCGGTAAACTTGAACCATCCATACTCGCCGTCGACACGTCGGAGCCGCGCCTCCGTTTCGCCGCAAACGCCGGACTGCAGTACGCTTCGCCAGTAATTGGTCAGCCGATCAAGGTCCTTGGGATGGACTGCGACGGTCCAACCCCACCCGACGGCCTGCGCCTGTGTGAGCCCCGTGTAGTCGAGCCACCTCCGGTTGAGGTACTCGGCCGCGCCCTCAGTGTTCGCTAACCACACGAGCGCCGGAATCGTATCGATGACCGCTCGGAGCTGGCGGTCAGACGTGTTCGAGTGGTCAGGTTGGACAGTCCACATCGAAGAGTGCTGCGTCCATCGGCCGAATTGTCGCAGATTCAGCCGTACCGAAAACAGCCCGAAGCCCGGTCATCTCGTTCCCGTTTTATAGGCTTCAAGGTGCAGGAACTTCTCGGCCACAGGCACATCACGGCGACTCGATCTACGACAAACGGCGGCGAACGACGAAGGAGATTGCACTCGCACGCAATGCCGCTGTGAACTCTGCCTCGTGGCAGTCAAGGATTGATGCTCCGGGCAGTCACGTCCGCCCCGAACGACGGCACCTCGAACCCGATCGTTGATTTCCAAATTCAGATGGTTGCAGGTGTCGGCGGCCATCGGCCACGCACGCCGAGCAAATCTTTGAAGAGGTTGGTCTTGCGGGGATATTCTTGTGGTTGCGGGGGGGGATTTGAACCCCCGACCTTTGGGTTATGAGCCTACGGAAACACCGCTTTGGCTCAATGTTCATGGGCGGTGCCAGCCCGCGGTGCCAGCACCGCTAGTGAATGGCCCCTTTCGGATCGATCGCGAGGGGTGCGCCGTTCGGGGGGCCGGGTCCGGGGTCTGCCAGTCCGAGAACCGCCCAGCGAGAGCATCGCTGGCGCCCTTCAAGCGTGAGCTCAGGATGCCTTGGTAATGCCGCCGTGTCGTCGCCACGTCCTTGTGTCCGAGCAGGCTCGCCACATCCGCGAGATCGGTCCCGCGCTCGCCAAGTTCGAGTGCAACTGAATGCCGCGCCTGGTAGGGGCGCACGTCCTTCGGCCAGCCCGCCGCGTATAGCTTCTTGTCGTGATCGCTCGTGTCGAAGTTGCCCCACGCGTCAGCCGCGATGAACGCCTTCCAGGCCGCCAGCATCTCGTCGTTGAGCACGATCGCACGCATGGCCCCGCCCTTCGCCGTACGGACCATCCAAATCCGCCGAGCGAGGTCGAGGTCGGCGGCCTGTGTCCGCTTCACTTCGGCGGGTCTGACGCCCGTCGAGGCCGTGATCATGAATCGTGATCGTGTCTTCGGATCGGCAGTGAGGTTCGCGGCCACCGTCTGAAAGACCGTCGCCGGCACGAGCACCTTCACCGACTCTGGGACCGCCAGCTTCGCGATGTTGTCGGTCGGCGTCGGCGCCTTCTCGCCGTCGAGGACGTGATACAGATGCTGCAAAGTCTGCACGCGGTTGTTGATCGTTTTTGGTGCGTACTCGTCGGCGGTCCACGTTGCCCGCGCCTTCCGCACATGTTCGGCCCGTGATCTGCGCGCGCCTAAGCCGACCGTACAACTCCGTCCACGCGTTCACTTCGCACACACGCGACTTGTAGGAACCGAGATGCTTGACCTGCGCGAGATACCGTTTGGCGTCGGCCTCCAGTGTGCCGCGTGTCGCCGTGACCGTTCGACGCAGCTGCGCGCGCAACTCCGACCTCATCGCTTCTTGCCAGTCTTTGACTTCTCGAATCGCCGTGTCGAAGGGGAACCGCTTCTCGCGTTGTAGTGCGCCGGCGCGCGGCCCCACTTTCACGGCCGCAGCCAATCCGAACTCATCGCGGTAGATGCCGACGCCGATTCGCTTTCGGGTCTGTCTTGCCATCGGGAACCTTTCTTCACGCCTCATCGCGTGTCGCCAGGGCGGCGGGCTCCCGTACAATTTGGGCAGCTCGCTCCCTCGCTTCTACCGAGTGAACGGGTTAGGAGTGCCGTCGGGCGTTCACCCCGACGGCGCTCCGGGTCTTTGTCCCCGTCATCTTACTCCGCCGCTATCGCCAAGGTTCGACTTCGAGCATCAGACGGTTCGCAAGAGCCTCGCCGGTCTCAAGCTCCGCCCCGGAGATGTACCGACGCGCGACGGTTTGCCCGCCAGGTGTACACACGGGTTTCATGTTTTCTACGTGCAACGCAATGGGATACCGACCGGCGTACAAGATGAAGTTCGTCAAACGGTTCAGGATCGAACGTTCCTTGTGGTTCAGCGTGACACCTGCGGCATCAGCAAGCTGCAACAAATCATGATCGTTGGCGCCTGCAACGCCAACGTAAGCACCGTCTCTAGCAATTGCGTGCTTCTTGTCTGGTTCCTCCCATACGCGATGTCGCTTGAATGTACATGCCCTTCAGCAGGCACTCCAAGGCGTATCCGAGGAGCAGCGCCTGAACGGACGCGAGTGTGCTGTCATCATGCCGTCCGCCTCAGGATGCACTTTGGCTTTTACTGCGTTCGCTCCATCAAGTAAATCGCGAGCCGATGCCTGCCATGCCAGAGGATTCTCGCCGGTGTTGTCAAACGCCCACCGCAGGAAGTCTTCTTGCGTGTCGCCCGGAAGAGCTATGCGCGCGCCTTCAATCTTTCTTCCGTCTGGAGTGAACACGTCTCATCGCTTTGGCCCATTTCCTGTCCTCGTTGGCTAATGGTGGGTGTCAACAATCTCGGTGAAACCCTTCGCGATGACAGCATCCTAACCGACCACTTCAGCCGCGTGTCGGCGCCGCTGAGGGATTCAACCCCGCCGTAGATCAATTGCAGCGCAGATCTGCTTCTAAACACGACGCGATCAGTCCCGCCGCGTTCGTGCGGCCGGACAAACGTGAACCCGTCGGGAACGGTGACGTTGTATTCGCGGGCGAGCGCGAGTTGACCCGCGCTTCCGGAAAACCGGACTCGGCGCAAATGGCCGCTGACACTATGGCCTACGATAGCGATCTTTTCCTGCTTGAACTCGTCCTCGCGAACGCCTATGTATCGAACACGCTGGCGCGGAAGGTATCGAACGATCAGACCGCCGCCGCTGCGAGCCTGCCTGACCTTTCCCTTCTGCCGCTGCGGTGCATAGAAACGCTCTCGGTCCTCGCACACGAAGAAATCTCTGATAATCGCGGACACCAACGCCAGTTCATTCCCTGACGACTCATGGACTGGCCTGTTCGGCGTGCCGACTCCCTGGACTACGACTCGCTGGAGCGTCTCCGTCGAGAGATGCTCAATGTGAAAGTCACCGCCACTGTCGTCTCTGACACCGATACTGCCAGACGGACGGTCGTCGCGATATCGCACCTTATAACAGACGCTTCGATCGGCCGCCTCGACCAGGCTAACCGCTCTTGATGTCACCGACTTGCAGGATCACCTCGCATGGATGTGTCAGCGTATACACCTTGGCTCGATAGGCGTTCGACAATAGTTCGGCTGATACGCCATATGGGTCTTCCACGTCCGGAAAACTCTCGAGATCAGCGGCTTTCCGTTCGTTCGATAAGAGCTGTTCACCGTCGAACCAGAGACCCTGAACGGTGTCGGGTAACGCCCAGACGTAAGGCAGTGCGAAGAACAACTCGAAGATGTTCAAATCGCTGGGATGTGCCTGCTCGCGAAACACAAATCTACCGGCGCGGTCGATCCCCACGGCGACAGCCTTTGTGCCACGCTCCGAAACGCTGATGCGCCACAGCACTTCGGCGCAGAGCACTTCGAACAGTTCGACGGCGAAAATGTAGGCCATGTCCAGACCTGCTGTCGAACCATCCGATTCTCTTGCCATCTGACGAAAGAGCTCGGTCCACGACCTAAGGTGTTGACACAGGGCAACTTCTCGAGGTGGGTTCTGCTTGCACTCGGTGACCAATGCGGCCATCGTCGTTCGTCTCGCCTGTAGATCGACTGGAGACTCCGGACTTGTCCCAAACAGCAGCAGCTCGATCACTTGTGACGGCAAGTCGGCGGACATCTCGGCCAGCGTTTTGACTGTGCCCGTTAGGCGGTCAACGAATGGGCGCATCAACATCCCCAGGTGATACGCCTCGCAACAGGCCGTCGCTTGCTCAAGGGCAAATTTATGCCGAGGAAGGTCACGGAAGTACGCCACTGAGAATCTTGATGAGTGGCTGACCGTAAGCCACGGCAAGATCGGTCCTAGGAGCAATGGCAGTCGGCGCGATGTCCTTGTCCAACTGCTGCTCGAAGATCTCCTTCTCCAACCGCTGCTGCACGCTGATCCGCATCTCTACGGCCGCCTCGTCGCCGACATATGGGACGACGGTGGCTTCGTAGGCTTTCAGTGCGTCCAAGACCTGCGGGGGAAGCGGTACAGTCGGAGGCGCGTTGTCCCCCTCAGTCTTTGGGGGTTGGATACTTCGTGGGCCGGATCTGTTGAAGCGGCACCCGGCGCAAATAGACGAACAATCGTCGCCTCTGGGATCTCGCGATAGCTGACGCCCCGCCGCGAGAGACGCTCCTTTCGCTCCGGGCTGATGATATTCGCGACAATCATCACCTCGACGAATGTGTCTTTGTGGCGATCCTTGAACTCGTCGTAGTAGTCGAGCACTTTGTACAAGTGGTATCGGTCCAGAGCGCCACGCTGCAATTCGACGATCAGGTGTGCCCCGTGACGATCGCGGAACAGCAAGTCGAGCTCGTAGCGCCCGATCCAATGGTTGCGAGCCAGCAATTCGAGCGGCTCTCCCAACAACTCCCCGCTGTTGGAAACAACGACATCCGCCATCTGACGTTCCGTCAGGTGTTCGCCCACGCCGTTGGCCTCTCGGTAGGCCGGCGGTCCTGCTGGTGCAACAATGGGCGGCAGGCATCCGCCGGCAGGGTTGTCTGCTGGCTGCTCAGGAGCGCGGGGCGGTGGGTATCCCGCCTCGCGCTCCGATTTTCACATAAGTCACTGCCTCATGTCCGTCGCGCAGGTCGCGCACCAGCGGTCAGTAGGCGGCGTAACACCGCCGCGTCGTGTTCCGCTGATCGGGCGCGCATCTCCGCGATGTCTTTGGCCCGCTGCACGCTCGTGAGCTTGCTTTCCAGATGTTGGATTGTTTCCAGCGCCGCTTCGGGACTTTCCGCGCTCCCCCGCGGCGAGCATTGGCGGCGTGATCGGGGTGCGGGGCTTAGGGATGTGGCCTTCATCGTCCAATGCCCAACGCGCCGCGCAGCCAAGCGGACAGCCGTGCTCGGCTTTCTCGTTGCGCGTCGCGGATGACTGCCGTGGCGTCGTCCCACGTGTCGGGGTCAAAGTCGCCGCCCGGAAAGGCAAACGCCTCGTGCTGTGCCTTCCGCGCGTTGTCCGCGACCAGCTGATCGAAGGCGGCCATCGCCCGACAATAGATCTCAGTAGGTGGCAGCGGCGCATCCAGGCGGATGGTCTTCACGTAGGCAGCCACCAGCTCGCAGCTGCGGCGTGATCGTCCCGCCGATGGCGTGTCGCCGCGCGCAGGCCTCCTCCCTTCTTCGCCGGCGATCATCAGCGTCCCTTGCAGATCAATGTCCAGCCACTCACGCCTTCGCCAGGGTTCCCGACCGGACTACGTTGCGTGGCGAGCCACAGACTGCCGGCTCTCGTAATCAGGTCGCCTTCGTCATAGGCGCGACCGGCATCGAACACGCCACGCCAACGCACGCCAGATGGCGTCTTGGCCTTGACACGTTCGAGCTGCTCCAAGCGCCGCTCCGCAGCTTCCAAACGGTTCACCGCCGAAGCAAGGTGATAGTGCTGGACAAGAAACAGCGCGCTCAACGTGTCTTCAAACCATTTCCGGAAATGACCGCGCGTCACGGGACGTGCGTCTCCAGGCTTCGCTGGCTCGCTGTGCCCGGCCCGTCGTGCGCGCGCCTTGTTCGCGAGATCCCGATCAATGCAATTGAACTGTTCCAAATCCGCGTCGCTCACAGTCTTTGGGTCCGTCAGAAATCGCTGATGGGCCTCAACGAAGCGTTCAGAGATGAATTCGGTAGTCATTTGCGGCCTCCAGAGCGAGAGCAGTCACTTCATCGCCGGTGAGTCGGCGCCGCCGCGCGAGTGCTCGTGCGACATGTACGATCTGCTGCCAGCGTGCCGATACGAGCGCGTCCGCAAGAAATCTGTAATGGCGCAACTCTGCGTCAGTCCGCGAGGTCAGCCTGATACTGCGGACCAGCAGGGCGGCCCGCTCAACATCCTGTACGTTGAATGTGGCTCGTCCAACGAGGTGGCGCTCGGCGCTGCCGCCGCAGAGGAGAATCACCAACTGCGACGTTGTATCGACATCGCCATACGGCACGCCTTGACGCGTCTCGTTCAACGTCACGAATTCAAGAGGGACGTGGTGAACCAGACACGCGACCGCATGACCTGATTCGTGATAGGCGAGGAGATCCCGGTCGATCATCGACGGTCGCCTACATCCTCGAAGCGTCCGCCGTACGGCATGCGAATCCCTCGACGCGCCGCCTCGCGCAGCAACGCCGACCGATGTCGTCGCCAAATCATCCGCAAGTCCTTCTCGGCGAAGTCGAACACTCGAAACGAGTCGGGACCATCCAAATCCTGAGGCCGAACAGGGCAACCCCATCCTTCCAACAACACATCGACCAACTCGGGGAAGAGCACCGGTTGCCGCGCCAGTCGCGTGAGCGGTGTCCGTTTCGTGGGCAACTAACTACCTCCGGGCCGGCCAGGTCGATCGGCGAGCGGCTCGACATCTAGGTGCAAACCGCGGAGCGCCTGGAGTAGCTGCCCGCGCGCGTCACGTGCTGCGGCCAAGAGTGGATGGGGCCGCCGCTGACCGTAGCGATCCGTCTGCGTCAAACCCTCGGCGCGAGCGGTCGCCAGACACTCGCGCTCAAGATCGCGAAGCTCGCACGCCAGTTGCAGCAGGCGGAGCCCGCCAGCGTCGGTGATCTGATACTCCCGCCGCAATTCCCGCCACAAACCGCGCCCCTCAGTCTGGAGTGTCGCCGGAATGGCTGGTGTTTTTCCCAAGGGTTGACTCCGTTTCACGATCGCTCGCGTAGCCGGAGGTTTTTCTCTCCGATGAATTTTTCTTGAACACGGCCCCCCGGCCGGGCTTCACGGCCGGTGCATGGACGAAAGACCACGACCACGGATGGAAACGGCGCGCTGTTCTCGCTGTTGCCGAACTTCAATCGGCCTTTGATGAAACGCACTTCAACACCGGGTTGTGGTTGGTGCGTCAGCGCGTCCCAGACGTGCTCGTGCCACCATCGCGTATCGGTGCGGGCCGCCGCGAGGCAGACCACCGTTGCGCCTCGTCGCGCCTCCTGTGCGGCCTTGTCGATGAACTGACGGGTCTGCGAATAGGGCGGGTTCAGCCAGATCGGTTTCCCCCATGCGAGGCCCGCCCAATCCGCGTCAAGAGCATCAGTCAACCAGCGCGAGCACTTCGCATTCGTCGGCGTGGCCGCTGCGTCAAGGCCGAAGCAGAACTCTCGATCGAGCGCGCGATAGAAGTCTCTCGGCGTTTCCCACTCGTCCTTCGCCCGACTGAACAGGACCGCGTTGTTCATCGCAGGCCTTCCGTATCAGACGACGCCGCGTCGGTGCCCGAGGTGAAACTGATCACAGTAGGCGCAGCGATACGCGTGCATCTTGGCGCGTTGCGTGTAGTTGATGCGCTCGAGGGGCCGCATGGGCAGCGGTGCGCGTCGGAAAGGGCGCCTTACCGGTCGGGCATTCGAAGTGCACGAGCGGCGCCTGGGTGCCGAGCGTCTGCTTGAGTGTGAAAGTCATCGATCCTGCTCCTACTCTGCTGTCTGCTCTCGCTGCCGGACTGGACAGGTCCTCTCAGTGCGTTGTGATGGGTGTGAAGGGTTTGAGGGTCGTTCCCTGTTTTTTCTCCGTGAGTGTTCTCTATGGGAAAAACCGGAAGTAACCACAAACCCGTCACTCCTTAGGAAAAACCCGTCACGCCGTTTCGTTGCTGGACTCCCAGAACGGCCGTCGAGCGAGACCGTAGTAAACATTTCCGCAGCGTGTATGCTCCGCACGGAGCCGCTCCTTGGCCTTGAGGCCGAAGGCGGTCGCCGACAGCCGCTCGCGTTCGTTCAAGCCGCGCCAGCTTGCCCAGCGCGTGTAGTGCGCGAACAAGGCGCCCGCGGCGACCTCCGCGTCGGGCGCGGGCTCGCAAGCTTCTTCGATGAACGCGGCGAGCGGATCGCTGTCGGTCTCATACTCCTGCGTCGCCGCCTGCACCACATCGGGCGGAGTGAGCCCTTGCCGTTGCCACGCGAGGCACCCGCTCACGGCCCACGCCAGGATGCCGGGCGCTTCGGTCGCCAGCGCCGTGGCGAGCGTCCGGTTGACGGGGAAGACCCGCGTCAGCGGAATCAGCCGCAGCCGCCGCCAGAAACCGTGCGAGTCGTCGCGCACGACTGGCTTGTGATTGACCGACAGCCAGAACTTCGTGACCGGATCGAAGGTGAAAAACTCGCCGTGGAGAAAACGCGCCGTGATGGGATCGCAGCCGGTGAGCGCCTTGATCCGGCTTTCATTCAGGCGCGTGCCGTCGTTCGTTTCACTCGCCGACACCAAGCGGCGTCCAACTAGGGCCGCGAGATCATTCGGGATCGCGGCCCGGTCCCGCATCTCGATCGTGCTGAACGGCATGTTCCAGGCGTAGTCGCCCAAGACGGTTATCAGTGTCCCGATGAACGTGCCTTTCCCATTGGCCCCAGTGCCGTAGAGCAGGAACAGGCATTGCTCGGTCGTGATCCCCGTCAGCGTGTAGCCGATGGCGCGCTGGATGAACGTCATCAACGCGGCGTCCTCGCCGAAGATCTCGGCGATGAATTGCTCCCAGCGCGGGCAGCGCGCAGCCGGGTTATACGGCACGCCTGCCTGCATCGTCAGGCGATCGCAGGTCGTCCCATCCCGCAGCGTGCCCGTGTGGAGATCGACGACGCCATTCGGCACGCCGAGCAGCCACGGGTCGTCATCCCAGCGATCGCCCGCGTCGGCAATGCTGGGCAGCGACGAGGCGAACCAGAGCAGGCTTTCGACGCGCGATCGCGTTTCTGACCCGAGCGCCCATTTCACCGCGCGTGCGCGAATCGATTCGTCATCGAGATCCGCCGCATCGCGCAACCGCGCCCGCATCGCCTCGATCGCCAACCGTCGAATCTCGGCGTCGGCGTCGAGTGCCCACCGATGATCGCGATAGAGCAGCCAGCGTGCGCGACGATGATCGAACCGGATCTGTTCGCCGTAGCGCCACGCGAAAGTACCTCCGCGTTGCCGAGATCGGTCAGCGGGAAGACACCCGCCCGCCGCGGCAAATCCTCGTAGTCGATCGTGCCTCGGTCGTCGTACGCCTCGCGCTCGTTCACGCCGCCACCCGGCGTCGGCGTCGTTGATTCATGCGATCGAGACGCCGCTGTTCGCGCAACTGATCGCGTTCCCGCGTGACATGGTGCAACGCGTGCATCAGGCGCTGCGCCAGCAGCCGGTAGGCGTCGCGCTCGATCGTCAAGTCTACGAGCCGCTCGAGCAGCGCGTCGCAATCGTCGGGCGCAGGCAGTGCGGCCGCGGACGCATCGTCGGCGCACGTTCCGGTGTAGCATGTCGGTTCCCTTTCCATCGGGCTCGCCGATGTCACCGGCGTCTCCGACGTGTAGAGCCTCCATGCAGCCAGGCGAGGAACACCTCGCGTGACCAACAGGCCGGGTGGCCGGGCGGCAACAGATGCGCCGGCAGCAGCTGCGCCCGATCCATGCGATCAACTGTGCGCACGCTTTTGTCGAGCACCTTCGCGATGTGACGTTTGTAGATGACCGGCGGTAGGGACAGCGCATCATCCTTAGGCCGCTTTTTCGTATCAATCGGAGCGGCCTGTCCGGCTGAACGTCGTCGTCGGGCAGTTCCATGTGGCCCCGCCATTTAACGACCGATAGCGACAGGCGGCGTCTGGCGAAATAGCGCGTTCCGCTATTTCGTGCGAGCGTCAGCTTTGAACGGTTGGGGCGGGGGATCGATGGCGGCGAGAAATTGTTCGGCGCGTTTGATGCCGTGTCTCACCGTGGAGTGAGCGCAGCCGTATTCGGCCGCGATCGCGCGCTCAGTATCCTGCGGTTGCGCCGCACCTTGTAGCGATAGAACCAGAGGACATTGCGCGCGAGGTCTTCGCGGTGCTCGTGTTCCTTCTTTCCGGACGGTTTCTTCGGTGCGCGGCTGTCGGTCGGTGCGGCCCACGGTAGTTCGCCGGGGATCGACAACTCGAGTGACGCGGTTCCGCCAGCCTGCTCCTCGGCGGCGCGATGAAATTCCCAGCGCAACATCGTCGGCAGCCACCGATCCAACCGGCCGAGCCCGAGGTCGCGCCCGAGCGCGGTCAACTGCGCCGCGTCCTCGCGAAGACTGCGGGACACGAGCTCCTCGGTCATCGGTTGGGCGTCGTAGTCGAGCATCCGCGCCCACCAGGACGCATACGCGGCTTGAACCCGCGCATCCAAGCGGAGCAGGAACATCGGCAGCAGCCGCGCGCTGTCGAGCACGCGCGCGGCATCGTGTGCGTTGGTGATAACTACGCCACGCAGCGACATGGCGCGACAAGTGTAGACGCTCGGCCAATGGCGGTGCATGGTTGCGCCGCGTGGTGCCAGCCCAGGTGCCAGCCCCGGTTGTCGTTGGCTGTCGGAAACTGTCGGTTTTTGGCGTGTTTTTTTCGCGGGCTGTACAGCAGAAACGGGCCTGAATTTGTCGATTTCAGGCCCGTAAATATTGGTTGCGGGGGGGGGATTTGAACCCCCGACCTTTGGGTTATGAGCCCAACGAGCTACCGGACTGCTCCACCCCGCGTCATGTTGTGTCGGGAACGAACCGAACGTTCGAACTTGCCTACGGCCGGGACGACAGCGACGAGAACGTTCAACTGTAGCACGCGCCCAACGCACGTTCAAGCAAGCCTCCCGGCTATTCCATGCTGGTCGTCAGCTGATAACGGTCTTCAGGAATCTCGTCGGATCCCTGAAGAGCCACCCTCAGCCGATACTGTCGGCCCTCGAGCCACGGACACTTTGGCGACGACCGGGGCCCGTCAGGTCCATGGCTTCGGTAATTCACACCATCGATGCTGACCAACGAGACCGTGCTGGTGTGCCACGTGTCCCAGCTGAGGCGCACGATCAGCGTGCCGTCTGCAATCACCGCGATGTTGAACTCGTCGGCAAGATGGCAGCTGGAGAGCGTGCCGTGGACGGTCGCACCTGTGCTAATCGTCCTTAGCGGCGGCGGTCTGGTTGGCGACGGAATGATGTCGGGGCTCGACGTGCAAGCCACACCCGACGGCGAGATGAAGACCACCCACCCCGAGCATCCCGCGAGCGGCAGCAAACTGAGGACGGTCGTCGCCATGCATTTCATGACGCACCCCACTTCATGATCTACGCCCGGAAGGGGCGCGCGTCAAGCCGGAGCTGGGCCACATGAATGTGGCCGCGACGTCGACGCCGGTCTACTTTGGTCGACGAGAGTCGGTAGGGGGAACGTCTTTGAGGATGAAGAGCTTTTCGCCGGGCTTGATGAGGCCGAGCTCGCGGCGCGCGAGGTCCTCGATGGCCTTCGCATCCTCCTGGAGACTGCGAGCCTCTTCGCGCAGGCGGGCGTTCTCGACGCGCACGTTGGCCAGCGACTGCTCGAGCGCCCGGTACTCCTGACGCTTCTTGAGCATTTCGAGCAGGCCCTTCTCGCCGACCAGGGCATCGAGGACCAGCACGCACCCGACAAACACGAGCAGGTACTGCACGGCGCGGCGGCCGCGGCGGCGCAGCGTGGAACTGCTCGCGCTGGACGGTTTCGAAGCCTTCTTGCTCAAGACGCTGCCTACCGGAACGCCTTCACGGCGTTCCTTGCTGGTCTAACGGAACACCTTAGCGGCGTTCCTTGGGGATGGGGCCGTGGCAGAATAGCGCGTTTCGATCACGAGTACAACTCCTAAGTAACACTCGCGATCGAAAAGTACAAGAAAAATACAGTGACCCAGACCGCCTGCCTCGACCGTGTCGATCGTCCTCACCACGCTGGGCGCCGATGCCGACGCCGCAGCGATCGCGCGCACGCTCATCGATGAGCGTCTCGCAGCGTGCGTGAACATCCTTCCCCCGATGACCTCGGTCTATCGCTGGCAAGGCAAGGTCGAGCAGGACCGCGAGCAGCAGATGGTGATCAAGACCGCATCTGCTCGCGTCGCCGATCTGCAGGCGCGGCTGCGGCAACTGCATCCGTACGAGCTGCCGGAGTTCCTCGTCCTCGATGCCACGGGATCGGAGGCGTATCTCGCCTGGGTGGGCGAGTCGGCGGGCTGAGCCGTGTCGTCGAGACTTCGCACCTTACCGGGTGGAGGTCGTGATGCTCACCCGTCTTCACATTGGGCTCGCCGTGGCCCTGATCGCAGCCGCTGTCCGCCGACAGCCCAGCAAGGGCCGCCTGAAGGCGGCCCCTACAAGCCGCCAGCATCCGTCGAGATCCTTGTCGGCCACGCCGGTTTTGCCGACGACGCGACCATCGAGCACTCGGTGTTTGGCGGCGCCGCGCGTGTCTACCTGACGCCGCGAATCAGCGTCGGTCCCGAAATCACTTACATGAGAGGGCCGAACACGGATCGCGACTGGTACTTCCTGGGGAATTTCACCTGGGACATCCGTCATCCGCGAGCCGGACGTCCGCCGCGCGTCAGCCCGTTCTTGATCGCCGGTGGAGGCTTTTTCACGCATAGCGATCGGTTCCTTTCGGGGACCTTCACGTCATCCGAGGGGGCGTTTGCCGCTGGCGGGGGCACGCGCGTCCACATCACCGACCGCGTGTATGCGATGGGGGATTTTCGAATCGGCTGGGAACTGCACTACCGGATCACCGGCGGAATCGGCGTGTCAATGTGAGCGGCGCCCTTACGGGGCGCGCTCGACCGAGGAGCGCTCGCGTCGGGCGCTCAGGATCTCGAAGACCATCGGCAGCAGCGACACGACCGACGATGCCGAGCGCGACGAGCGAGAAGTTGTCCTTGACGATCGGCACGTTGCCGAAGAGATACCCCGCACCCAGACAGATGCCCACCCAGGCAAGCGCCCCGGTCACGTTGTAGAGGGCGAAGCTGGAGTACGACATCTCCGCCACGCCTGCCACGAACGGGACGAACGTGCGCACGATGGGCACGAACCGGCCGAGCACGATCGCCTTGCCCCCGTGCCGTTCGAAGAAGTCGTGCGCGCGCGCGATGTACGCCGGGTTGATCCAGCGGCCCCACCGCGGATCGGTACGCGCCAGCTCGATCACGCGCGTGCCCGCGGAGCGCCCGACCGCGTAGTTCACCGCGTCGCCGACGATGGCCGCACGCCAGCAACAGCGCCGCAACCAGCCACAGGTTCGAGCGCGCCCGTCGCGGCGAGCGCCCCGGCCGCAAAGAGCAGCGAGTCGCCCGGCAGGAACGGCGTGACGACCAGTCCGGTCTCGGCAAAGACGATGAGGAAGAGGATCGCGTAGATCCAGACGCCGTAGTTGGCGACCAGTTCGAGCAGATAGCGGTCGACGTGAAGGAGGAGATCGATGAGTTCGGCCACGCGGTTCTATGAATGAAGGGTCAGACGGCGTTCGAGCGCCTGCGCCAGGTCGTCGCGGAGATCCTCGACGTCCTCGATGCCGACCGAAATGCGAACCAGATCGTCGGTGACGCCGATCTGCCTGCCGCCGCTCGGGCGGCACCGAGGCGTGCGTCATCGTCGCCGGGTGGCTGATCAGCGTCTCCACGCCGCCAAGGCTTTCGGCCAGCGACATCAGCCGGACGCCTTCGAGCAGCGTGCGCGCCTTGTCTCGAGCGACCCGAGTTGCGAGCGAGATCAGACCCGCCGAAGCCGCACATCTGCCGCCGTCGCCAGCTCGTGCTGCGGATGTGACGGCAAGCCCGGGATAGTGCACGCGCGTCACCTTCGGATGCGCAGCGAGGAACTCGGCCAGCGCCAGCGCGTTCGCGTTGTGCCGCTCCATGCGGATCGGCAGCGTCTTGGTGCCGCGCAGCACCAGCCACGCGTCCATCGGGCCGAGGATGGCGCCCTCGGCGTTCTGCACGAACCGCAGCCACTCGATGTGCTCGTCCTTGACGGCGACGACGACGCCGCCGACGCTGTCGCTGTGGCCGTTCAGGAACTTGGTCGTGCTGTGGACCACCAGGTCGGCGCCGAACTCGATCGGCCGCTGCACGTAGGGGCTGGCAAACGTGTTGTCCACCACCACGACGACGCCGCGCGCGTGCGCGATCTCGCACGCGCCGCGCAGGTCGGTCAGCCGCAGCGTCGGGTTGGTCGGCGACTCGAGAAACAGCAGCTTCGTCGCCGGCCGGATCGCCCGCTCGATCTCGCTCGAGCTTCGACGTGTCGACGTAGGTGAAGTCGAGCTGATATTTCCTGAGCACATGCTCGAACAGCCGATACGTGCCGCCGTACGTGTTGTCGGTGACGACGACGTGATCGCCGGACTGGAGCAGCGTCATCACGGCGCCTTCGGCCGCCATGCCGGAGGCAAAGGCGAACGCCGCCTTGCCCTTTTCGATCGCCGCGATGTTGGCCTCGAGCGCCGCTCTCGTCGGATTCTGCGTGCGCGCGTACTCGTAGCCCTTGTGGCGGCCGAGGCCGTCCTGCACGTAGGTGGACGTCTGATAGATCGGCGTGATGATCGCGCCGGTCGAGGGATCGGGCTGCTGGCCGGCGTGAATGCAGATCGTGCTGAACCGGGCGTCTTCGCGAAGCTTCACGGTAGTCGAAGCGTACTCCAGACCGGGGATGCGGGCTACTTGACGGTTGTGGGCCACCTCGAGGTGGCCCTTACATCGGGCAACGTAGCCCGGAGTCGGGCGACTACTGCCCGGCGGAAACGGAACGGTCGCGCAGCTCGCTTTCAGCCTGGAGCCAATGCTCGAGATCGCGTCCGTGCGGGGCACCGCTGGCGAGGTACAACTCGTAGGCACGGTACGCAATGTCGGCGTGGGTCAGCGATGAAGGCGATGTCCTGGTGAGCGTTGCAGGTGTCGTCGGTGACGTTCGAGTGCGGGATCGGGTCGTGGTCGATTGCGTGGTCTTGGTACTTTTGGGCATTCACACCTCTCGCGATGAAGGCTTACAGGCATAATACGCGAACGATCAGGATTGTCCAGTCGTCAGTACTAACCATCGCATGTCGCCCGACCCTCATCGTCTGTCTCCCGCGCCTCCAGGTTCGCGCGTGGACGTCATTCGGCAGTGGTTGGTCAGCACGTTCGCGGGACGCGCGTTCCTTGTCGGCGCGACGGTCAAGCTCGTCGCGTTTCTGCTGTCGCTGGTCCTGGGACGCTCGCGAGGGCTCGATGCCTTCGATGCCATCGGCGACGTCGCGCTGGTGGCGGCGACCATCGCGCTGGGCTATCGCCTCTACTTCGATCTCAAGCGGCTGGCTGCTCTGGCGCGTCCGCCGCAAGCTGATCGTCTCCTACATCTTCATCGGCTTCGTGCCGGTGCTGCTCGTCATCGCGTTCTTTCTCGTCTCGGGCACGCTGCTGTTCCTCAACGTGAGCGCCTACGTGCTGCGCAATCGCATCGCGACGGTCGTCGACCAGACGCGGTTCCTTGCGCAGACGACGGCCATTGAACTGCAGCGGGCACAGCACCGAGCGGGAAGTGGTCGACACCCTGGCTCGACGCCAGACCGCCGCGGTCGCGCGGTATCCGATGGTGTCGTACGCGGTCGTGCCCGCGCCTGCCGCGCTGCAGGCACGGGCACGAGTCGCGTGGCGCCGAGTGCCACCGCCGGGCCCTGGTCGCACACGTCGCCGCCGGCGTCGATTCCCGACTGGGTGAAGTGCGCCGATGTGGCCAGCCTGATCACGTCCGACACCGACCCCGCGTCGCTCGTCGTCCGGGCGGTGGCCTGGCCGGAAGGCGCCGGAAACGCCGTCGTCGTCGATGTTCCGGTCGGCGACGGCGTTGCGACGGGAATTGCGCGACGAGATGGGCATCACCATCGGCGGGATCTCCACAGTCGAAGGCGAGCAGGAGCGCGCGCGCTCGTCGCGCCCGGTGAGAATTCTGAGCGGCACCACGGCGCTCGAAGTCGATCCGTCGGAGCCAATCGAGTGGGTCGGGTTTCTCGACTACGTCGACTGGCCGACGGGGCAGCCCAGCACCGCCACCGTCAGCTTCAGGATGGGATTGGGCGCGGTGTACCAGTACCTCTCCGGACCGTCGCTCGGCCGCATCAACAATTTCAACTTCGGCCAGCTTCTGCTGCTGCTCCTGGCGGTTGTGGCCGCGCTGTTCCTGATCATCCAGGCCGTGGCGTTCATGATGGGGCTGACGCTCGCACGGTCGATCACCGGATCGGTCCACGAGCTGTTCGCCGGAACCGAACGCGTCCGCCACGGCGACTTCACAGCACAAGATTGCCATCCGCTCGCGCGATCAGCTCGGCGAGCTGGCGGCGTCGTTCAACTCGATGACCAGCAGCATCGAGGAGCTGCTGCAGCAGAAGGCGGAGAAGGAACGGCTGGAGCAGGAGCTGCGCATCGCGCGCAGCATCCAGATGTCGCTCCTGCCGCACGGGTCGCTGGTGTTTCCCGGCGTCTCGCTGTCGGGGCATTGCGTGCCCGCGCGCGAAGTGGGTGGCGACTATTACGATTTCCTGCCGCTCGATGAGGCGCGGATCGGGATCCTCATCGCCGACGTGGCAGGCAAGGGGACGTCGGCCGCGCTGTACATGGCCGAGCTCAAGGGCCTGATGCTGTCCCTGAGCGAACTCCATGCGTCGCCGCGGCAGCTGCTGATCGCCGCCAACCGCATCATCTCGAAACACCTGGATGCCCGCAGCTTCATCACCATGATGTATGCGGTCGTCGACCTGCGTGCGCGCACGATCACGCTGGCCCGGGCAGGCCATTGCCCGCTGGTCTACGTGCCCGGGCCCTACGCGCGCGTCGCGGGCGCCGCAGACGCTGCAGCCGGACGGGATGGTGCTCGGTCTGCAATTCGATACCGGCGATCTGTTCAGTCGGACGCTCGCGGAACTGACCCTGCCGCTTGGTCTCGGCGATCTGTTCCTGCTCTATACCGACGGGATCAGTGAAGCGATGAACGTCGCCGGCGACTGCTTTGGCGACGCGCGGCTCGCGGACCTGGCGTGCCTGCACGCCGATCTTGCCGTCCGACGACCTACGCGACTGTATCCTCGGCGAGGTTCAGGCCTTCGCCGGATCCGCGGCACAGCACGACGACATGACGATGGTGCTGCTGAAGATCGGAGATCGGTAGCGTGGTCATCGTGTTCGCGACGTCGTCCGACATCGAGGCCAGCGTCGTGATGGCGCTGCTCGACAGCCACGGCATCGAGGCGATCCGCGCCTCGGGCAACACCCAGGGGATCTGGCCGATGGCGGTGAGCGCGCTCGGCGAGATTCGCGTCGCGGTCGCCGACTCGGCGGCCGAGGAGGCGCGGCGCATCATCGAGAGCCATCGCCAGGACGTCGGCGCGCGGGTCGTGCGCCTGCGCGACGAGTTCGACGACCTGCAGACCCGCATCGACTACCGGTTCCGCGATCGCGGTCTGCTCGAGCACGCGCTGACGCACAAGTCGCGCGCCGCCGAGGACGCGTCCGGCGGCGTCGCCGACAACGAGTCGCTGGAGTTTCTCGGCGACGCGGTGCTCGGCCTGGTCGTGGCCGACACGTTGTTCCATCAGTACCCGACCTACGACGAAGGGCAGAAGTCGAAGATCAAGGCCGCCGTCGTCTCGACGCAATCGCTGGCGCGGCATGCCGAGCAGCTCCGGCTCGGCGAACATCTGATCCTCGGGCGCGGCGAGGAAAAGACCGGCGGCCGCTTCAAGCAGGCGCTGCTCGCCGACGCCTACGAAGCGCTGATCGCCGCGATCTATCTCGACGGCGGACTCGAAGCGGCCGAAGGCGTTTCTGCGCCGCGAATTGAAAGATGCGCTGGACGAGGGCAGCGCGCAGACGTTTGCGCGCGATTACAAGTCGGCGCTGCAGGAGCGGCTGCAGGCGCTGGGCCAGCCGCTGCCGGAATACCGCGTGTCGGGCGAGGCCGGTCCCGATCACCGCAAGACGTTCAGCGTCGAGGTGATCGTCGGCGGCGAGGTGCTCGGCGCGGCGACCGGCCGGGCGAAGAAGGAAGCAGAACAGGAAGCCGCCCGCGAAGCACTGGCGCGGCTTTCGTCAACGCCCAACTCCCCTTCGTCACGCCCAACGTCCAACTGCCAACCAGCGATGAGTGAGCTCGACGAGGGCGAGGTCTATTCGGTCATTGGCGAAGAGGGGTTCGCGCGTCTGGTGCGCGCGTTCTACGCGCAGGTGCCGTCGGACCCGATTCTCGGCGCGATGTATCCGCAGGCACGATCTGGCCGGCGCCGAAGTAGCGGCTGCGCGATTTCCTGGTCGGGCGCTTCGGCGGTCCGCCGCGCTACATCGAGCAGCGCGGACATCCGCGTCTGCGCATGCGTCACATGCCGTTCACGCTCGACGACGCGGCGCGCGATCGATGGGTGGCGTTGATGGAGCAGGGCGCTGGACGAGGCGGCCCTGCCTGCGGAGGTGACGTCGCTGTTGCGGGAGTTCTTTGCGGCGACGGCGACGTTCTTGAGAAATCAGTAACGCAAACTCAAAACTGCAAAACTCAAACAATGTCCGAGCGTCGGCCGCGCAGCGTTGCTAGCGAGGAGCCAGCGTTGGGCGCGAGTCTCGGACATGTTCGAGTTTTGCATTTTGCGTTTTGCGTCAGTCGATCTCGATGATCCCCCAGCTCTTTCGCTCCTCCGGCGTCGCCTCGATGCCGGCGTAGGCGAGTGCGGGCGCGGCCTCGCGCGACGGCACCCGGGCGAGCGCGTATCGCTGCACCTCACGGGCGACTTCGTCGTCGGTCGGCGGCATCGGCCGGCAGTACAGACGCACCCACAGCCGCAGCAGCGGATCGGTGAAGCTGTAGCGCTTCTGTCTCGAGACGACGAGATCGACGTCCTCGAGCCAGGAGAGATAGTCCTTGGTCGAACCGGGCGTGCGGCGCAGACGTTGTGAGATCTCGGTCAGCGTCAACGACTCTTCCTCGGCGAGGATGTCGAGGATGGCCTTGAGCGCGCCGTAGCCGCGGGCGCGATGCAGACGCAGCTCGTAGCAGAAGCGGCACCAGCGGTAGAGCTCGCCGTCGTTGCCGACGAGCGCCGTCAACGCGCTGATCGGATCGGGCACGCCGCCGCCGTCTGTCCATCGCCTCGCCCATCGCCCTGCACGTAGACCGCGCGGCCGTCGGTGAGCGCAGCGACGGTGCGGCCGAGAAAGTCGCGATCGTCGGTGGCCATGCGCTCGTAGTTGCCGAAGACCGGTGCGAGCGCGTCGGTGACGTCGAGCGGCGGTCAGCGCCGGCTGGTGCATCACTTCGAACCGCGCCGTGGCATCGCGCAGGAGCCGATGCGCGCGGGCGATATAGCGGGTGGTGAGCACGAAGCGGTTCGGGCTCTCGGCCAGCGCGTCGATCAACTCGCGCAGAACGCGGCGGAGGCCGGGGAAGCTTTCGAAGGTCCGCAGCTCGAGCACTTCATCGAGCAGGAAGGTGCACGGTTCGCCGCCCGGGGCGCGTGCCGTATCGAAGAACGCGAGCAGGGCGTCGAACGCCTCGCGCGCTGACCTTGGCGCCGGCTCGGCGCCATGCCACGGGAACGGTGACGCCGAGGTCACCGCCTGGAGAAACCGCTCGGGCGTTGTCGCGCAACGCTCGACGTCGATGTACTGCACTGCCGGGCGGCCCAACCGCTCGCGCAGACGCTGCAGGAGCCAGGTGCGGCCGGTGCCGCAGCCTCCGAGCACTACCGGAATTCGCGAAGGGGACGCCTCGAGCGCTCCGTGCACTCGACGCTCAAACCCCGCCGCTGGACCTGCGATTCCCGTTGCTATCCCCGTTCTCCGCTCTTCATTCAATGTGTCCGCCCCCTCATCGGGATTCTGATGCCCCGGGCATCAGCCGTCGCTATCGCATCCTCGTACCCCGCGTCGGCGTGCCGCGCGACGCCAATTCCAGGATCGGCCGTGAGCACCCGCTCGAGGCGCTCGTCTGCTTCAGGTGTGCCGTCGGCAACAATCACCATGCCGGCATGCAACGAGTAACCGATGCCGACGCCGCCGCCGTGATGAACCGATACCCATGTCGCGCCGGCTGCTGTGTTGAGCAGCGCGTTGAGAATCGGCCAGTCGGCAATCGCGTCACTGCCGTCGCGCATGCCCTCGGTCTCGCGGTTGGGCGACGCCACTGAGCCCGTGTCGAGATGATCGCGGCCGATAACGATCGGCGCACGAACTCGCTTCGTGCGCACGAGCTCGTTGATCTTGAGTCCGAACCGTGCGCGCGCACCGTAGCCGAGCCAGCAGATGCGCGCCGGCAGTCCCTGGAACGCGACGCGTTCACGCGCCATGCGAATCCAGCGACAGAGTGCGGCATCATCCGCAAACATGTCGAGCGCTGCCTCATCGGTTTCACGAATGTCGTCTGGATCACCAGAGAGTGCTGCCCAGCGGAACGGTCCCTTGCCTTCGCAGAACAGAGGCCGCACATATTCCGGCACGAAGCCAGGAATGTCAAACGCGTTTTTTACACCCGCGTGCATCGCCTGCGCTCGAATATTGTTGCCGTAGTCGAACGTCACTGCACCATTTGATTTGAGCGCGAGCATCGCTTCCACGTGTCGTGCCATCGAGCGCATGGACTGCTCGACATATGTGTCCGCATCGCGCTCACGCAAGCGCACGGCTTCAGCAAGCGTCATGCCGCCGGGAATGTAGCCGTTGAGTGCATCGTGTGCGGACGTTTGATCGGTCAAGACATCGGGTACGACACCACGACGCACGAGCTCGGGCAGCACATCAGCGGCGTTGCCTTCGAGACCGATCGATCGCGCTACCTTGTCGCGGCGCCACGTCGCCAGCGTCTGTAGCGCTTCGTCGAGGTCGGTGGTCGCCGCGTCGAGATATCGCGTCTCGAGACGACGCGCGATGCGCTGCGGATCGACTTCAATCACCAGCGCCGCCGCGCCGTTCATCGTGGCCGCGAGCGGCTGCGCGCCGCCCATGCCGCCGAGACCCGCGGTGACGACCGTCCGTCCGCTCAAGGTGCCGCCGAAATGGCGATGCGCAGCGGCAGCGAAAGTCTCGTAAGTGCCCTGCAAAATGCCCTGGGTGCCGATGTAAATCCAGCTGCCGGCCGTCATCTGGCCGTACATCGTCAGGCCGCGGTGCTCGAGATCACGGAAGGTGTCCCACGTCGCCCACGCCGGCACGAGCATGGCGTTGGCGATGATCACGCGCGGCGCGCCGGGATGCGTGCGAAACACGCCAACCGGCTTTCCCGATTGGACGAGCAGCGTTTCGTCATCCTCGAGACGCCGCAACTCCGTCACGATAGCGTCGAACGCCTCCCAGTTGCGCGCGGCTTTTCCCGATCCGCCGTACACGACGAGATCGTCGGGACGTTCGGCGACGTCAGGATCGAGATTGTTCATCAGCATTCGAAGCGCAGCTTCCTGCGGCCATCCCTTGCACGAGAGCACGGTGCCCTCGTGGTGCGCGAATGGTGCGAGTGCCGATCGTCATGTTATGAAATTCCGCGTCGCCGGGATCGATTCGGCGATCGGAAAGATCAGAACTTAAGAATGCTGCGCGTGCTTGTCAATCGATCTTCGAAAAAAAAATTATTTGACTTTCAGCGCGCACGCGCGTTCGAGATCACCGGCCTCGATCATCGAAGTAATCTGCGAGATGTCGTGCGACGGCGGACGATCGCGCTCGAGCGTCGGCACACGCGCGCGAATAGTTTCATGCACGCGCATCAGCGGCGGCGACGAGATGAGCGGCGTCAGCAGATCGATCGCCTGACACGCACACAACACTTCGACGGCGATCACCTGACGCGCGAGCTCGAGCGCGCGCGTCGCCTTCAGCGCAGCGGCCATGCTCATGCTGACATGATCTTCGGTGTTGCCGGATGTCGGGATGGTGTCAACGCTGGCCGGGATGCGCGAGCGTCTTCAGCTCGGAGGTGAGTGCCGCGGCGGTCACCTGCGCCATCATCAACCCCGACTGCAGACCGCCGTGGCGCGTGAGGAACGCCGGCAGGCCGCTGCTCGACGGATTGACGAGACGATCCGATCGCCGTTCGCTGATCGTCGCGAGCTGTGCGAGGCCGAGACACAGCACGTCGGCGGCCACGCTGACCGGCGCGCCGTGAAAGTTGCCGCCGGAGACGATCTCGCCGGTGTCGGCAAACACCATCGGGTTGTCGGTGGCCGCGTTGGCTTCGGCGTCGAACGTCCGATGCGCGAAACGCGAAGGCGTCGCGGGCCGTGCCGTGGACCTGCGGCGGCGCAGCGCATCGAATAGGCGTCCTGGACGCGGCCGCAGTTGGCGTGCGCGGCGTTGATTGGGCTATCGGCGAGCAAAAAACGAAGGTTCTCGGCGGCCGGTACGCTGACCCGCCATGCCGCGGGCCTCGTGGATACGCGGATCGAAGGGTCTGGTCGAGCCTTGCAGGCCGTCGATGCTCAGTGCGGCCGCGATATCGGCGGTTCGCGCCAGCCGCAGTGCGCCGGCCAGCGCCAGGCCGAGGAGTGCCGTGGACGGCTGCGTGCCGTTGATCAGCGCCAGTCCTTCTTTGGGCGCGAGCGAGGCCGGCGTCAGCCCGGCTCGCTGCAGCGCCGCGGCGCCGGGTTCGCGAGTCCCGTCATGCCAGGCTTCGCCCTCGCCAATCAGCACCAGACCGAGATGAGCCAGCGGCGCGAGGTCGCCGCTGGCTCCGACCGATCCGCGAGACGGCACGACCGGATGCACGCGGTGGTTGATCAGCGCGAGCAGCAACTCCAGCGTCTCGACGCGAATCCCGGAGAATCCCTTTGGCCAGCACATTCGCGCGCAGCGCCATGGTCGCGCGGACAACCGGTATCTGACAGCGGCTCGCCGACGCCGGCGGCGTGACTGCGCAGCAGATTGAGCTGCAGCTCGGCGAGCGAGTCGTGCGGGATGCGGACGTTCGCGAAATTGCCGAAGCCGGTGTTGATGCCGTAGGCCGGCGTGTCGTGTTCGGCGGCCTGGTCGACGACGACGCGCGCGGCGCGGACGCGGCCGCGCGCGAGGTCGCTCAAGGAGAGCTGCTCGTCGCCGTAGGCGACCGCGACGAGATCGTCGAGCGTGAACGAGGCGCCGTCGAGCAGGATCACGGTCTGAGTATCTCTCTACTCGTGATTTGGCGCACGGCGACGAATGTCACACGGAGCCACGGAGAACACGGAGGCCGCGGGCGCGCCGGAACGGCGCTCGTCGTCGTCGCCGTGGACCTCTGTGGACTCTGTGTGCTCTGTGTTGATCAACCCGCGATCTCCGATCACGTTCTCGCTTCGTGCCCTCGCGATCTTCTGATTAAATGTACGGTTGGATGAAAACGAATATCGCGGTTCTGGGCGCGCAGTGGGGCGACGAAGGGCAAAGGCAAGATCGTCGACATGCTGACGCCGCACTTTTCGGCCGTCGCGCGGTATCAGGGTGGCCACAACGCCGGACACACCGTGTACGTGAACGGCCAGAAGTTCGTCCTGCACCTGATTCCGTCCGGAATCCTGCATGCCGGCGTCACCTGCCTCATCGGCAACGGTGTCGTGATCGATCCCCAGGCGCTCTTTGCCGAGGTCGAGGAGCTGGGGCGCAGTGGCATCACCGTGGATGGGCGACTGAAGATCAGCGAGAAGGCGCACATCATCCTGCCGTATCACCGCGAGCTCGACGTCCTGTCTGAGGCGCGCCGTGGCGAACGGAAGATCGGCACCACGTCGCGCGGCATCGGACCGGCCTACGAGGACAAGATCGGCCGCCGCGGCATCCGCGTCTGCGATCTGCTCGGCGAACGGACGGCGCTGGCCGACGAGGTGCGCGAGAACGTCAGCGCGCGCAACCGGATGATCAAGGACTCGACCCTCGACTGGAAGCCGGTCTTCGATCAGGTGGTCGCCTTTGGCGAGCGGATGCGGCCGTGGGTCGCCGACGTCTCGCTCTTGCTGCACGCGATGATCGCGGAGGGCAAGTCGGTGATGTTCGAAGGCGCGCAGGCCACGCTGCTCGACATCGATCACGGCACCTATCCGTTCGTCACCTCGTCCAACGCGTCGATTGGTGGTGTGTGCACCGGGCTCGGCGTCCCGCCGCGCGCGATTGGCGGTGTGCTCGGCGTGGCCAAGGCCTACACGACACGCGTCGGTGAAGGACCGCTGCCGACTGAACTCTCGGGCGCGCTCGCCGATCGCCTTCGCGAGAGCGGTCAGGAATACGGCGCGTCAACCGGCCGGCCCCGGCGCTGCGGCTGGTACGACGCCGTCGTCGTCCGCTACTCCGCGCGCGTCAACGGGCTCGATGCGGTCGCGCTCACCAAGCTCGACGTGCTCGATGGTCTGCCCGAGGTGCTCATCTGCACGGGGTACAAGACGAGTGCGGGGACGATCACCGACTTTCCGGCGGACCTGCGCGTGCTCACTGGCGCGGAACCGGTGTACGAGCGCATGCCCGGCTGGTCGTCGCCGACCAAGGGCATCACCGAGTTCGATCGGCTGCCGGCCGAGGCGCAGCGCTACGTGAAGCGTCTCGAAGAGGTGAGCGGCGTGGACTGCGCGATCATCTCGACCGGCTCCGATCGCAAGGAGACGATCGTCAAGAAGGGATCGGCCGTCGAGCGATGGCTGGCCTAGTCGATTGTCGAGTGGGCGATCGGTGATTATCGATTCGGTGGTGATTGTCGATTCTTGACTGCTGATTGTGGGGCGTCGGGCCGGCCCACCAATCACCATTCGACAATCCACCATCAACAATCGAATCGACAATCAACAATCGCCGATCAGAAATGGTCTAGCCTGCCTTGTTCGCTTCGATGAACCGATCGAGGCTCCCGGTTTCGGCATCGTAGAACTCGATGCCGGCGCGATAGACCGGACCTGACTTCGGCATCTCGAACGCGGCCCAGGCCACGCCAGCCAGGACGCGGATCGGACCCTCGGAATCGGGCAGCGTCATCCGCACCCGCTGATTGGGCTTGAGGATCGTCGGCGACACGACCTGCGCGCCGACGACGGAGAGATTGATCAGTGCGGCCGGATTGCCGTCGATCATCACCTCGATCGCCTTTCGCGATGGTGAATCGCGGCGCGCGACGCGTGCCGCGCTGATCGAGGGGTGCGGCTGGCGCCGCGAGAGTCGGTGCAGGAGCCGGCGGCGCCTCGACGGGCGCGGCCGACACTGTCGCAGCCTGAGCAGACTCCTTCTTCGCCTTCTTGTTCGTCGGCGGCTTGCCGTCGGGCGAGACGATCCTGATCTCGCAGCCGGTGAGCGACGGGTCGGCCTTGATGCGCTTGATGAGCGCCGCCCCGCGTGACGTCGCTGCGAAGAGCTTCTCGAGCGCGATGACCGGCGGCTTCTCGCGCGTAATCGCTTCGAGCGCCTTGAGCGCGTCGGCATCCGAGAAGGCCAGGGCCTCGGCGAAGCCGCTCTCTTTCAGCGCTGGAAGATGTTCGGGAGCAGCGATGAGGACCGTGTGGGCCACTGGATTTCAGTCTAACTCAAAACGCCTGAGCCGACTTCACGTCACTTCAGTGTATCACGACACGATGAGCATGCGCTTCGCAACGTTGCCGCCAGCACGACCGAGGCGGCGAAGGTCGAAGCGTCAGAGAATAGAACGTGAACGCTGCTGCCGTTCAGTGTCGCGACCTGCGAAAGCGCTATGGCGACGTGGTCGCTGTGGACGGCTTGTCGCTCGACGTCATGCGTGGCGAGTGCTTCGGGTTGCTCGGACCAAATGGTGCGGGCAAGACGACGACGATCGAGATCCTCGAGGGGTTGCTGGCGCCGGACTCTGGGGATGTGGAGGTGCTCGGGTTGCGCTGGCAGCGCGACGAGCGGCAGCTGCGTCAGCGGCTCGGGATCCAGCTGCAGGAGTCGCAGTTCATCGACAAGCTGACGGTCGAGGAGACGCTGCGTCTGTTCCGCTCGTTCTACGACCGCGGCAGGACCATCGACGAGTTGTTGTCGCTGGTCGAGCTCGAGAGCAAGCGTGCGAGCTGGGTCGTCAAGCTCTCCGGCGGTCAGAAGCAACGCCTGTCGGTGGCGTGCGCGCTGGTCGGCAACCCCGACCTGCTGTTTCTCGACGAGCCGAGTACCGGACTCGATCCGCAATCCCGCCGGCAGTTATGGGGCGTCCTGCAGCGCTATCGCAGCAGCGGCGGCACCATCCTCCTGACGACGCACTACATGGACGAGGCCGAGGTGCTCTGCGATCGCGTGGCGATAGTCGATCACGGCAAGATCATCGCGCTCGATACGCCGAAGGCGCTCGTCACCGCGCTCGGAGCACCGAAGGTGGTCGTGCACCAGGGCACGCTGGAAGACGTCTTCATGTCGCTGACCGGACGGCACCTGCGTGACGAGTAACGGCGCGCGCGGCGGGACGCATCATCCGCTCGTCGAGCTCATGCTCGCGCGTCTGCGTGAGTTCGTGCGTGAACCCGAGGCGCTCTTTTGGTCGTTCTTCTTTCCCATCGTCATGTCAGTGGCGATGGCGATTGCCTTTCCCTCGCAGGGTTCGCGGCCGGTACGGGTCGGCGTGCCGCCCGGTGCGGCGTCGGAGGTGCTGCGCAAGACCCTGTCGGCCAACCACGGCGTCATCGTCCGCGACGTGCCTGCCGACGAAGAGCTGCGCCAGCTTCGGGAGGGCGACGTACACGTGATCGTGCGGCCCGGTGATCCGCCGGTCTACCACTTCGATCCGGATCGTGAAGAGAGCCGCATCGCGCGCCTGGTCGTGGACGATGTGCTGAAGCGAGCCGCGGGACGGAGCGATCCGTGGCAGGCCCGCGAAGATGCCATCGCCATTCCAGGGTCGCGCTACGTGGACTGGCTCATCCCGGGGATCGTCGCGCTGGGCATCATGAACAACTCGATGTGGAGCATCGGATTCATGACCGTCCAGATGCGGCTGCGAAAACTGCTGAAGCGGCTGGCCGCCAGCCCGATGCAGAAATGGGAGTTTCTCCTCGCCCAGGTGCTGGCCCGTTTGCTGTTTCTCGGACCAGAGGTGGCGGTGCCGCTGGTGTTCGGGGCGCTGGCGTTCGGCATGCCCGTGCGCGGCTCGATCGTCGGCATCGCGCTCGTCGCGTTGAGCGGCGCGCTGGCGTTCGGATCGATTGGTTTGATGGTCGGCAGCCGCGTGCGCACCCTCGAGGCCATCTCAGGCCTGATGAATCTGATCATGGTGCCGATGTGGGTGCTTGAGCGGCGTTTTCTTTTCCTCGTCCAACTTTCCCGAGGGCGTTCAGCCGCTGATACGCGTGCTGCCGCTGACCGCACTGGTCGACGCGCTACGAGCAGTGGTGCTGGAAGGCGCGACGCTTGGTGGAATTCGTTTCGAGCTGACGACGCTGGCCGCGTGGGCCATCGTGCCCTTCGCGATCGGCCTGCGTATTTTCAAGTGGCGATAAGCGGCGCTCTATAGACCCGCCGGCACACGGTTCGCTAGTTCGAACCCGTATCGAACGACGATCCGGCAAAGACCTGACGGCCATCGGCCAGTGTGACCGTGCGTGCGTTCGCGATGTGCGGCTGCGTCTTGGAGTGGAAGCCGCTGATCGTCACCTTGTGACCCTGCTTCAACGAGGTCCTGCTCCAGCCATTGCGCATCAGGCCGTTGGGCGGGCCCAGCTCGAAGTCCCACGTGACCGGTTTGCCGTTTTCCATCACCTCGATGATGAGGCGCGCGTGCGGATTGGTCCACTCGAGCCTGACCACGGTTCCGCTCAGGGTGAGCGGGCGATTGGCGTCGAATTCCGCCGCGAACGAATGATGGGCGGCGGCTGGCATCGTTGAAATCAGCAACGCCGAAACCGCGGCGATTCCCAGCAACACCCCTCGGTTCATGTCGAGCATAATACGCTGGTTCGCGTCCTGGAGGCTTAATGAAGCGGGTCGTCCGTTGGATGTCAGTGATCGCGTTTGTCGTGACCGTTGCGCCGTCTCTCCTGGCGCAGTGGCCGGCGTATCCATCAGGCACCGTGCCGAAGAACGCCAAGGGCGAACCGGACATGGATGCGCCGGTTCCGCGGACGCCGGACGGCAAGCCCGACCTCAACGGTCTGTGGCGCGGCGCGCCAACCGGTGGACGCGGTCAGCCGCCTCCCGTTGCAGCTCCGGGCACACCGCCGATCGCAATGTTCCGCGACATTGGTCAGAACGTTCCGGGTGGCTTGCCGATCAAGCCATGGGCGGCGGCGGTCAAGAAGGAGCGCCTCGACAATAACAGCAAGGACAATCCCGAGGCCCACTGCCTGCCGATGGGGCTGATGCAGTTCCACACCCAGGGATTTCCGCGGAAGTTCATCCAGACGCCGAAGCTGCTCGTGATCCTGTATGAAGCGAGCTACGGCATCCGGCAGATCTTTCTCGACGGCCGGCCGCTGCCGAACAACGATCCGCAACCCTGGTACTACGGGTATTCCACCGGGCGTTGGGACGGCGACACGCTGGTCGTCGAAACGAGCGGCTTCCGCGACGATGGCTGGCTCGACATCGTCGGAACGCCGATGACCGAGCAGGCCAAGATGACCGAGCGGTTCCGCCGCGTCAGCTACGGGCGGATGGAGATCGACATCACCATCGACGATCCCAAGGCGTACGACAAGCCGTGGACGGTCCGCCACAACCAGGTCTTCATGCCGGACTCGGAGATCATCGAGTTCATCTGCGAAGAGAACCAGCGGTTCGGCCCGCAGCCTGGGCTCGGCCCAGCGGCGGGACAACAGAAGAAGTAGGGCCGCCGCATTCGTTCGTCGGGGCGACGCATGCGTCGCCCTACAGCCGCAGCGCCGGCGGTTGAATCTCTTTCGGCTTCACATCCTTGCGGATCTTCACGAACACCGGGTGGCGCAGCCGCCCGTCGTTGGTCCACTCGGTGTAGGTGGCCTCGCACACGAGCACAGGTTTCACCCAGTGGGCATGGCGTTCGGGCCCTTTCACGATCGGCGGATCGAACGGACAGGCTTTCTGCGCGAGCGCATCGAGACGCTCGCGAAGCTCGATCGCGAAGGCGTGAGAGAAGCCGGTGCCCACACGTCCGGCGAAGACGAGCCGTGGTCCCTGGTAATAGCCGACCAGCAGCGCGCCGATTCCGACGCGCGTGCCTTCGGGATCGGTGACGCCGCCGATCGCGAAAACACCGCGCTGCTTGACCTTGGATTTCCTCCAGCTGTCACTGCGCCCGGGCTCGTAGGGCAGGTCGCGTCGCTTGGAGATGATGCCTTCGAGACCAATTGTCGTCGCGTGCGCGAAGAGCTTTTCGCCGTCGCCGACGATGTGCTCCGCGTAGCGGACCCGTTCCGACTTCGCGGCCGGCTTCGGTGCGGCGGGCGCCGCTTTCGCTTTTCGCTTTGGCGGAGCTGGCTCGACGAGCGCGCGCAGCCGCGCCTTCCGTTCCTCGAGCGGCAATCGATCGAGACCCTCGCCATCGAGGCGCAACAGATCGAAGACGAAATAGACGAGCGGCGTGTGTGAGGCCGTGCCGGCAGCAGCCTGTTGCAGCGCGGCGAAGCTCGTGCGCCCGTCGGGCATGACCATCGCGATCTCGCCGTCGATGATTGCGTCGCGCGTCGGCAGCTTCCGCGCGGCCTCGGCGATGGACGGGAAGACGTGGGTCCAGTCCTTGCCATTGCGGCTGATCAGACGCACGTCTGTTCTTGTCGATCAGGCAGCCGATGCGATAGCCGTCGTATTTGATCTCGTGTACCCAGCGGTCGCCGCCGGGCGGTGCATCGACCAGTGTGGCGAGCTGCGGGTTGTACTCAGCATGGGCCATCCGCGGCCCATCGTCTCACGGGTCCGGCTGAAGCCGGACACTACGCCTAATAGTTCCTCCGCAAATCCATGCCGGCATAGAGGTGCTGCACCTGATCGGCGTAGCCGTTGAACGGCAACGTCCGCGTCGTCCTGAAGAGCGAGGGCAATCGCGCCTCGCGGGCCTGACTCCAATTGGGATGATCAACGGCCGGGTTCACGTTGGCGTAGAAACCATAGGCCTGCGGATACTGACGCTGCCAGGTGTTGATCGGCGCACGTTCGACGAAGCGCAGCCTGACGATTGACTTGATGCTCTTGAAGCCGTACTTCCACGGCACGACCAGTCGAATCGGGGCGCCGTTCTGGTTCGGCAGCACCTCGCCGTAGAGGCCAACGGCGAGGATTGTCAGCGGGTGCATCGCTTCATCGAGCCGCAGCCCTTCGATGTATGGCCACTCGAGGGCAGCGGTGCGCTGTTGCGGAAACTGTCCGACGTCGTGCAGCGTGTAGAACTCCACAAAGCGGGCCTTGGACGTCGGTTCGACGCGCTTGATGATGTCGCCGAGCGGAATGCCGATCCACGGAATCACCAGCGACCAGGCTTCGACGCAACGGAATCGATAGATGCGCTCCTCGAGCACGTGCGGCTTGATGAAGTCCTCCAGCGCGTATGAAGCAGGCTTGGCGACGAGACCTTCGACGGCGATCTTCCACGGGCTCGGTCGGAACCGGCCTGAGAGCTTCTTCGGACCGTCGCCGGCCCCCGAATCGAACTCGTAGAAGTTATTGAAGCTGGTGATGTGATCGTACGAGTTCGGTGCGTCAGTGGTGCTGAGTGGACTCTTGCGCACGCCTTCGAGCTTTCGCAGACCCTGCGCGGCAACAGGCGGAAAGAAGGCGCCTCCGGCGGTTGCCGCCCCGACGACCGCGATTGCCGACGTCTTCATGAACGCGCGTCGATTGAGATACACCTGCTTCGGCGTGATCTCCGAACTGCGAATCCTAGCCATGGAACCTCACCGCGGCGTTCATGCGCACCTTGATCGGCCGTCCATCCTTCTGCGCCGGGCTGAAGCGCCACTGCGTGAAGGCCTCGACGGCGATGTCGTCGAGGTCGGTTCTGAGCGAGCGGAGAATGCGGACGATGCGCGGTGTGCCGTCCTCGAGGAGTACGACGTCGAGCACCACGGTGCCGGTGAGGCTGTCGTGCGGTGATCGCGGGTTCACGATCCGCACGGCCTGAGGCGGCGTCACACCGGGTCCGACGAGGGACACCATGTCGTTGGCGATCTGCGCGTTGATCGAATCGTTGCGCAGCGTAAATGTGATCTCGATCTCGACGTCCATCGCGACGGCCGCCCCATTGCGGGTGCCCGGATGGAAGCGCCACTGACGCAGCGCGACGAGCGCGTTCTGCTCGAGTCCCGCTCCGAGTCCCTGCGTCACCTCCGCGTCGCGCACACGTCCACTCGCGTCGATCGCAGCGCGCACCAGCACGACACCCTCGATGCCGCGTCGCCTCGCCTCGTCTGAGTAGAGCGGTGGCGTCGTGTACTCGGCGACCGACGGGGCGATGTCTCCAGCGATTGGCTCGACTTGGCGAATCTCTCGCACCGGCTCGCTGTCATCGCCGGCCAGCTCGCGGACGTCCAGATCGTCGATCGGCGGCAGGTTGGAGGTCCGAATCTCAATCGTCGAGCGCGTGCGGGCACCGAGCGCGGCCAGTGGCCCGCCCACCAGACAGGCTACGGTCAGTATGGCCGCGGCGCTGCGTCTTGACAGCCGGGCGCGATTGACGAGCCCATTCAACAATGCCGCGATGCGATGTTCGAGACCGGAACGGCGAGCCATCGCGACAGTGGGTGCCCAGCCGGCGTCCGGACGCGACGCACGCACGATCTCAATGAGGTGCGACGCGTAATCAGTTCCGCGTGCGCCAAGTCCGATGACGATGTCGTCTGCGGCACGCTCGCTGTCGCGGCTCATCTGGGTGCACACCATCCAGAAGAGGGGATGGAACCAGTAGATCCGGCAGGCGATCTCGGCCACCAGGTGCGTGATCCAGTCACCGCGCGCGATGTGCGCCATCTCGTGTGCGCAGACGGCCCACACGCGTTCATCAGGCCAGTCGTGCGCGGTGCGCGGCAGCACGATGTGCGCGCGCCGCAGGCCCCAGGCCAGCGGAACGTGAACGCCATCGCTGTAGGTCAGACGCGGCGCGGCAAGCGAGAGTGATTCGGCCACGCGGCTGGCAATCGCACGGTGCTCGGTCCGAGGGGCGCCTCCGCCGGTCATCAGGCGCCGAAGATGCAGCGCCTGCCTCGCCAGCGTGACGAACAGCAGCAGACTGCCGGTGAGCCAGAGCCAGGGCACGCTGCTCGCGAGGGTCCAGTCGCCGGCGTCGATGCCGGTGGCGCGGATCGTGATGTCGCCGACGCTGTCGGAGGACGCTGGTGACTGGAAGACGGCCGGCCATACGTCCGCCGCGCGCTGTGCCCACGCCGGTTCCCATGACGGGAGCAGCGACGTGAGCAGCGGCAGTAGCGACGCCATTGCCAGCGCTGCGGTCCACACGCCGTGCCGTTCCGCCGCCGAACGACGCTGCAGAAGCGGAATCACGACGAGCGCGGCGATCAGGACGATGGTCGCCTTGATCATCGGCGCCTGCTGTCGCGTTTGGCGCGCTCGATCAGATCGGCAATGCGATCGAGCTCGTCACGAGAGACGCCTGAACCGTCTTTGCCAAGCAGCGCTTCGACGATCTGCTCCGGTGATCCCTGAAAGAACGTGTCGAGCAGATGCTTGAGCGCGGATCGGCTGGCGACCCGGTGGGACTGTGCCGGCAGGTACACGTAGCGCAACTGCTCTTCCTCGTGGCGGATGTGGCCTTTCTCCTCGAGCACGCGCAGCTGGGCGCGCACGGTGGAGTAGGCCGGCTCGCCGGTGAGCTCCGACAGCACGTCGGCGACGGTCGCCCGCCCGCGCCGGTGCAGGATGTCCATGATCTGACGCTCGCGGCGGCTCAAATGCGGCGACGACATGCTTAAATTTCTAGCACATTGCTATAGAACTAAGCAACTCTGCGCTCGGAGTACAGTGGTCGCATGACCACCGCCCAGAGCGAAGCCTGGCAGCGCGGCCCGGTTCCCGGGTTCGAACCGCTGCTGATGCCGGTCGTGCACGCCTTGATTCAGGCACGCGAGGATCTCGAGCGTCTGATCTCCGCCGTGCCCCCCGAACATGTCTGGCGTCGCCCTGGCGGCGCCGCCTCGATTGGCTTTCACGTGCGGCACGCCGGCGGCGCGCTCGATCGCCTCTGTACCTATGCCCGCGGCGAAGCGTTGTCGGATGCTCAGCGCGCGGCGTTGAAATCAGAGGGTGAGCCCGGCGAACCGGCTGCGGCGCTCTCGACCCTGGTCGCCGACGCGAGCCGCATCATCGACGCGGCGATGGAACAGCTGCGTGCCACGCCGCGCGACTCGCTCCTCGACGACCGCAAAGTCGGCCGCGCCGGTCTCCCGGCCACGGTCCTGGGCCTGCTGTTTCACGCCGCCGAGCACACCACGCGCCACGTCGGGCAGGCGCTCACGACGGCGCTCGTGCAGAGATGAGCACCGGATCATTTCGTATGTCGAAACGTCTTTTCGCCAGACGAGTGTATTCTGCGCAGCGGTAAGGTTATATAGATAGAGCGCCTCCATTCCGGCGGCGCTACCGGAAAGCCTGACACCAATGACCACGACTGACCCGAGAGACATGATCGCCAGTGCGCCGATGAGCCGCCTGCAGTGGGCGGTCATCGCGCTCACCATCGCGCTCAACGCACTGGACGGCTTCGACGTGCTCTCGATCAGCTTTGCCTCGCCCGGCATTGCGACGGAGTGGGGAATCGATCGCGCCGCGCTGGGCATCGTGCTGTCGATGGAGCTGATCGGCATGGCGATCGGGTCGGTGTTCCTCGGTGGCGTCGCCGACAAGATCGGCCGCCGCCCGACCATCCTCGGCTGCCTCGTCGTGATGGCCGTCGGCATGATCATGGCGACCACCGTCCGCGGTCTCGTCGACCTGTCAATCTGGCGCATCGTGACCGGGCTTGGCATCGGCGGCATGCTGGCCTCGATCAATGCGGTGGCCGCCGAGTTCTCCAACACGCGCCGCCGCGACTTGAGCGTCTCGCTGATGTCGATCGGCTATCCGCTCGGTGCCGTGTTCGGTGGCATGGTCGCGGCGCAGCTCCTGCGCGGCAACGACTGGCGCTCCGTCTTCTACTTCGGTGCCGGCGTGACGGCACTGCTGATTCCGATCGTCTATTTTGTCATCCCGGAATCTGTGCACTGGCTGGCGCGTAAACAGCCGGCGGGCGCGCTCGAGAGGATCAACGCTGCACTGCGACGCATGGGACATGCGACGGTGAACGCGCTGCCCGAGGTCTCGTCCGCCGCGCGCAAGGGTTCGATTACCGAGATCTTCCAGCCCGGGCTCGTGGCGATCACGACGATCGTCACGCTCGCATACTTCTTTCACATCACCACCTTCTACTTCATCGTGAAGTGGATCCCGAAGATCGTCGTGGACATGGGCTTCGCGGCGTCGAGCGCGGCGAACGTGCTGGTCTGGACCAACGTCGGTGGCGCGACCGGCGGCGCGGTGTTCGGGCTGCTCACGCTGCGGTTCGGGCTGAAGCCGCTGACGATCGTGCTCCTCGTGCTGTCCACCGTGATGGTGACGCTGTTCGGCCGCAGTCCGGCCGACCTGCAGCGTCTGTCGCTGATCTGCGCGATGGCCGGGTTCTGTACCAACGCCGGCATCGTCGGCCTCTACGCGATCATTGCGCGGGTGTTCCCAACGCAGGTGCGCGCCTTCGGCACCGGGTTCACGGTCGGCGTGGGCCGCGGCGGATCGGTGCTGGCGCCGATCATTGCCGGCTTCCTGTTTACCGCCGGGTACTCGCTGCCGACCGTCGCGTTGACGATGGCCAGCGGGTCGCTGCTTGCGGCGGCCGTGCTGATCCTGCTCAAGCTCAGTGATCGTCCCGCGGTGCCGGGTCAGGATCGACCGATGCGGACGACGCAGCTTCCCGAGCCTCGCCCCGCCCGATGACGCGCAGTGGCAGCCGCATTCTCACCACGCATGTCGGCAGCCTGATTCGACCTGCCGATCTGCTCGAGCGATCGAAGGCGGCGAAGGACTCTCCGCAGGATCACGCCCGCTACGAGCAGACGCTGCGCTGCGCCGTCGTCGACGTCGTCGACCAGCAGATTAAGGCCGGCATCGACATCGTCAACGATGGCGAATTCGGCAAATCGAGCTGGTCCAACTACGTCCTCGAGCGGTTGACGGGTTTCGAGCGGCGGGCGGATTCCAATTACGAGCCAGTGTGGCTCGGCCGCGATCGCATTCGCTTCCGTCAGTTCATGGAAGACGAGTTCCCGCGCGGTGCGCAGGGCGTGCCCGGGCACGTCTGCGTCGCACCCATTGTCTATCGAGGACACGACGCGATTCGCCGCAATATCACTGCGCTGAAGGCGGCGCTCGCGGCCGCCGGCGTCGAGGAAGGCTTTCTCACCGCCGTCGCGCCGGGAAGCACTGGATACGATTCATCCAACGAGTACTACGCTGACGATCGTGACTACGTGTTCGCCATTGCCGAGGCGCTGCGCGAGGAGTATCTCGAGATCATCAATGCGGGTTTGATCCTGCAAGTGGACGACGCAGTGCTGGCGAACATGTACGATGAGCTGGTGGAGCACGGCCAGGGGCGGTACCGGCAGTGGGCCGAGCTGCGCGTCGAGGCGCTGAACCATGCGTTGCGGGGGATTCCCGAGGACCGCGTTCGCTACCACGTGTGCTTCGGGAGCTGGCACGTGCCGCATATGGCGGACGCGCCGCTTGATGCCATTGCGCCGCTGATTCTGAAGGTGCGCGCCGGCGCCTACGCCATCGAGGCGGCGAACGTGCGGCACGAGCATGAGTGGCGCGTGTGGCAGACGACGAAGCTGCCGGCCGGCAAGGTGCTGATTCCGGGTGTGGTCACGCATCACACGACGACGGTCGAGCACCCGCGGCTGGTGGCTGACCGAATCGTGCAGTTCGCGAAGCTGGTCGGACGGGAGAACGTCATCGCCGGAACCGACTGCGGCTTCGCGCAGCTCGAGACCTATCAACGTGTGCACCCGCAGGTGATGTGGGCGAAGCTGAACGCGCTGAGTGAGGGCGCGCGGCTGGCGTCGCAGGAGCTGTGGGGTGAGATCCGGCCGGTCCAAAAGGACCGGCCCTACGTAGGGCACGTCCTTTCGGACGCCTTCAGTAGGGCACGTCCTTTCTGACGTGCCTTCATAGGAGCGTGAATGAGCAAGAAGAGTCTGGAGGACGTGATACAGGCGGCCGGCAATCCGGTCACGCTGCTGCGCAATCAGCAGACCGGACCCAACGTCTATCCCGGCGTGCCGCCGGAATACACCAACTGGCGTGACGAGACGCAGGCCTGGCAGAAGACCTGCGTGCTGTTCAACCAGTCCTACCACATGGCCGACCTGCTGGTGGAAGGACCGGACGCGCTGAAGCTGCTCTCGCGGCTGGGCGTCAACAGCTTCGCCGGCTTCGCGGTGGACAAGGCCAAGCAGTTCGTGCCGTGCAACTACGACGGCTACGTGATCGGCGACGTGATCCTGTTCTACCTGGCGCCGAACCAGTTCAACCTGGTGGGCCGTATCCCGGTGCTCAACTGGATCCGCTTCCACGCGGCGACCGGCGGCTACGACGTGAAGGTCACGCTCGACGAGCGCTCGGCCGCGCGGCCCGACCCGTTCAACCGCAAGGCGTACCGCTTCCAGCTCCAGGGCCCGAACGCGATGAAGGTGCTGGAGAAGGTGATCGGCGGCAAGGCGCCCGAGCTCAAGTTCTTCAACATGGGGCACGTCACCATCGCCGGCAAGCCGGTGCGCGCGCTGCGGCACGGGATGGCGGGACAGCCCGGCTACGAGCTGTTCGGGCCGTACGCCGAGCACGACGCTGATTCGCGACGCGATCGTCAAGGCCGGCGAGGAGTTCGGCCTGCGGCTGGTCGGCGGCCGCGCCTACTCGGCCAACACGCTGGAGTCGGGCTGGATCCCGTCGCCGCTGCCGGCCGTCTACACCGGCGAGCAGATGAAGTCGTACCGGCAGTGGCTGCCGGCCGACTGCTACGAGGCGAAGGCGTCGATCGGCGGCAGCTTCGACGTCGTCGAACATCGAGGACTACTACCTGACGCCGTGGGACCTCGGCTACGGTCCGCACGTCAAGTTCGATCACGACTTCATCGGCCGCGAGGCGCTCGAGCAGACGCGCCAAGGGACCGCATCGCACGAAGGTGACGCTTGCGCTCGAACACCGACGACGTGATGCGGGCGATCGGCAGCCAGTTCCAGCGGGACCATCGCGCCAAGTTCATCGAGTTCCCGTCGGCGGTCTACTCGATGCACCCGTACGACAAGGTCACGAAGAACGGCAAGACGATCGGCATCTCGACCTGGGTGGGCTACAGCGCGAACGCCGGCCAGATGCTGACGCTGGCGATCCTCGATCCCGGGCACGCGAGCATCGGCAATGACGTGACCTTCGTCTGGGGCGAGGAGAACGGCGGCACCGCCAAGCCGACGGTCGAGCGCCACGAGCAGATGGAGATGCGAGCGACCGTCAGCCCGGTGCCCTACAGCGAGGTGGCGCGCACCGAATACGCCAGCGCGGGTTGGCGCTCCAGCACCAAGTAGAGGATGTTTTATTGGGCGGGCTGCTGCGGCAGCCCGTCCACTGATACCTCGCCCTTGATATCCGGGCGCGCCAGTTCGATGCGTGGGTTCTGCAGCGGACCCTTCAGTCCCTGCTGGCGGCGTGCCGTGACCAGCGTCTGATTGTTGTATTTGCGATGCAGCGTGGCGATCTCCTCGCCCCATTCGGGCAGGAGCGTCGCCAGTCGATTGGAAATCGCCAACGCTTCGTATTTCCCGCCGGTGGCTTTCGTGGCGGGAATGGCGATGAGCGCCTGGCGATTCGTGTTGATCTGCGCGAGGCCCTCGACGTCCTGCCGCACCGAAATCATGACGGTGTAGACGCGCGCCCGCCGGGCTCGAAGGAAGGTCAGCGCCTTCGACACCGCTGGAACCTCGTAGCTGCTCGCTTCGGTCGCGGTCGTCGAGATCGTGACGAGAATGGGGATCGAGTCGAATCGTCTCTTCCTGTTGAACTCCTCCTCGTAGAGCTTCGAGAACTCCACGAGCGAGTCGGTGAACCGTGGGGCCTCATCCTGGGGGCCGAAGCCGTTGATCCCCCTCAGTATCTGCACTCGGTCGGTGGTCGGCCGCACCACGCGCAAGGGTTGGGGCGCGGTCGTGATGAGCGTGACCTCGACGTCCTGAGGCAGCGCCTTGACCAATCCTTCGAGACCCGACCGGTAGTGCGAGAGGGCGTCGCGGCTGAGAGGTCCGTTGTCCACCGCGATCGTCAATCGCACCGGGATTCGCAGCGGCTCGACCTTGACGATTTCGTTGGCGACGCCGTTCTCGGAGAAGAGCACATCTTCCCGCGTCAGGTTCGCGACTGGCTGTCCATCGGCCGCAAGCGCCGACACGACGAACTGGAACGACTCCTGCCCCCGCACGACCGTGGACCAGACGCACATCGCCGCGATCGCTATTGCGGTCAGGCGAGTCGCTCGCGCTCCTCGCGGTTCTCGCATCGAATCCTCCGCGCCGCATTAGACACTAGAGAGGCCGGGGTCGGAAAGCTGGCCCGGGAGGTGCCAGGGGGCTGGTCTCGTCGTTTCACCCGGCGGCCACGCTGGCGACTACCCCGGAAATTCGATGACGGCGGTGCGCGTTCTGGAGTTGTAATGTGCTCGTTGAGAGTGTAAAAGACATGTCAGTTTTTCTTCGGTTGAGTCCTAGATCGCTTCGGTAACTACCCGGGGGGGACCATGGCGTCACCTGGTGTGTTTCCCGATTGACTCGCCAACTGCTCGTGCGCCTCGTGTCGCTGATCGCGGCGAGCGTTGCCATCGCAGCGCTGGTCGAGGCCGTGCCCGCCATGGATCTGCAACGTGGGACGCATGCGGCCGTGCGTCATCCGATGTTTCGCGATGCGGCGCATGCCGCCGGGCTCGACTTCATCCACATCAACGGTGCCAGCGACGAACGGTTCTTTCCCGAGATCATGGGCTCAGGCGGCCTGTTCCTGGATTTCGACAACGACGGGTGGCTCGACATCTTTCTGATCGACGGAGGCTCTTTTGCCGACGAGTCAGTGGCGCGACGAGCCGGTCACCGGCTCTATCGCAACCGCGGCAAAGGCATCTTCGTCGATGTGACGGCTGCCAGCGGTATCCGGCACCGCGAGTACGGGATGGGCGCATGCGCCGGAGACTTCGACAATGACGGCCTCATCGACCTCTACATCACGAACGTCGGACCTAATGCGCTTTACCGGAACGCAGGTCATGGCCTCTTCACGGAAATACCAAGAGCCGGCGGCGCCGACGGCGCGATGTGGAGCACGAGCTGCGCGTTCGTCGATGTCGATCGCGATGGAGACCTCGACCTCTTCGTCACGAACTACGTCGACTGGAGACGCACGAACAATCAATTTTGCGGTATCAGCGGTCCGCCACCCATCAGGGACTATTGCCACCCGTTGATCTATCAGCCGTTGACGAGCCTTCTCTACCGGAACACCGGCCGCCGCACCTTCGAGGACGTCACCAAGCACAGCGGAATTGCGGGATACCGCGGGAACGGCCTTGGCGTTGCCGTGACGGACATCGATGACGATGGATGGCCCGATATCTTCGTCGCCAACGACAACATGCCCAATTTCCTGTTTCACAACCAGCGAAACGGGACGTTCACTGAAATCGCAGGTCTGGCCGGCGTTTCCGTCGCTTCCGACGGAAAGGCGAGGGCTGGTATGGGCGCGGCCTTTGCCGACTTCGCCGGAAACGGTCGCCCAGGACTGATCGTGACAAACCTCGAATCCGAGATGCACAGCCTCTTTGTGAACCTCGGGAACCGGCTGTTCGCGGACGAGACCGTTCATAGCGGCGTTGGACCTGCGACGCGCCCGTACGTCGGCTTCGGCGTCGCGTTCCTCGACTACGACAACGACACACGGCTCGACATCGCCATCGCGAATGGGAATGTCGTGGCCAACGCCGGACTCATGCGTGCGGGAGGGAAATATGCACAGCGAAACCTGCTCCTGCGCAACGCTGGCGGCCGATTCGTCAACATGAAGAGCGAGGCCGGCCCCGGACTCGCGCCCGAGATGGTGAGCCGCGCTCTCGCTGCCGGCGACATCGACAACGACGGGGACCTCGATCTGTTGATCACCAACAACGGTGCCGCCGCGAATCTGCTCCTGAACGACGGTGGCAGCGGCAACGCGCTACTCGTCAGGGTCATCGGCACCAAGAGCAACGCTGACGGTATTGGTGCATCGCTGACGCTGACAACCGGCGAGCGCCGTCAACGACGCGACGTGCAGTCCGGATCCAGCTATCTCAGTCAGAACGACTTGCGTGTTCACTTCGGGTTGGGCGAGGCCGATCGCGCCGACCGCCTCGAGGTGCGCTGGCCAAGCGGCTTGACTGACGTCATCGAGAACATCCCGGCGAACCACGTCGTCACCGTCCGCGAGAGAAGGGGAGTTGTCAGTCGAGTGCCGCTCGCGCGCTGACGCGGCAGCCAACGGCTGCGCGGCCCGCGCCAGTCAGCGGGCAGGCGTCATCGTACTCGTGATGGCACTGCTCGTCCTTCCGCAGGCAGCCTACGCCCAGCGCGATCAGTTCTTCGATACCCTGCTGCCGTTCTACCGCGCTCTTACGGGCGTCTACGGCGACGAGGGACCGCAGCTCACCGCACACCTCCAAACGCTATCGGCTGCGCTGGCCCGTTGGGACCGCGCCCTTGTCGTCACGGATCTCGAAGTGCGAGCACGGTTGAAGAACGCCGACACCCGGACGGTCCTGGAGGTGCACACGTTGCTGGCGGCGCTGAACGCCGAGCGAAGTCGGTACGACGAGGCGCTGCGCGAGATCGAGCAGGCTATTCGCGTTGACCCGGCGCGCGCGCCGCTGCATCGATTCAAAGCGCTCTTGTATCAAGCCGCCGGGCGACCGGCGGAGGCCGCCGATGCATTCCGTGGGGCATGGCTCGTCGACCCGGACGATCCACGGAGTGCGTATCAGCTTGTGGTGCGTCGGTCCGTCCACACCACCGGCACCGATATAGAGCGCGCACTCGGAACGCTCGCGCGCATCGAGCGTGAGCTCACACGCGGCGAGCACGCCAAGGTGGAGTCGCCCTTCCTGACGCTCAACTCCATTACCGACGACGTCGGCGGGGCGCTGGCGTTCGCTCCGGTCGCGTATGCGCCTTCCTTCGCGCTCCTGCTCGAGGGCGAGTTCGAGAAGGGGATGTCGGCACTGCGCGCCGCAGTGGCGGCCGATCCGCTCGTCGCCGATCCCGCGTCGCGCTCGGAGCCGATGACTCGAGGCATCGCCGCGCTGAGGCAGGGGCTCGTCAACCAGGCAATCGAGCATATGAACGCGGCGGTGGCCGGTGCCCCCGATTCCTCGGAGGCGCGCAGGATCCTCGGGACGGCGTACGGCGTCGCGGGAGACACCGAAAAGAGCCTTCAGCACCTGCGCGAGGCCGCACGTCTGAACCCGCGCGACGAACGGTCCTGGGTGGCGCTGGCGCGGGCGCTTGACGCCGCCGGCGCATGGCCGCAAGCCATGGCAGTGCTCCGGGACGGTGTAGGCAAGCTGCCTGATTCGGGCGCGCTCCGATGGATGCTCTCGAGCACGGCCGGAACGCGGATGCGTACCGATGAAACCGACTTGGAACTGATCGCCGTCGCCGAACGCCTGGTGCTGCTCGCCGGCAGGGGCGAACTCTACGGCCGCCTCGCCAGGTTCGCACAGGGCCATCTGGACTACGAACGCGCATTGCATCTGCTCGAACAGCGGGTGATGCTGAACTCCAACAGCGCCGACGCGCACAAAGCCTTGGGTCAGGCATACGTCGATCAGGGCCGCGAGCAAGAGGGATACGCCGAACTGGTCGTTGCGCTGATGCTCGATCCTGCAGACGTCGGGACCCTCACCACCATCGGACGCCAGCATCTGGCTGCGGGCCGATATCCGGCGGCTATCGAGACGCTGACTCGCGCAGTGGCGCTCCAGCCCGAGAACACGTCAGCGGTGCATGCCCTCGCCGATTCGCTGCTTCGCGCCGGGCGAATCGACGAAGGGCAGAAGCGCCGGAAGGAGTCGGAGCGCCTTCAGGAACGCGCAGTGGCACGGGAACGCCTGAGGCGCACCGCCGGGATGCTCGCGGTGCAAGCGGAGTTGCACATGGGGGAGCGGCAATATGGTTCTGCGATCGCCATCTGGCAGACGGTGATCGAACTGGAAGGCGGAAGCGCGTCGACCTATCTCCAACTCGCCGAAGCGCTCGCGGGAGCGGGACGGCTCGCGGAAGCGGCTTCTCAGATCCAGTTGGCGATCGCGTCACGCAACGCCGGGCCTGAAGCGCATCGCCGCCTCGCCGACGTGTACGCGTCACTTGGCCGCAACGACGAGAGCGCGAGTGTGCGACGGACGTACATCGAGCAGCGTCTGCGGCAGTTGGGGCAGTTGGACGGCGTAGCCGCGGGGTTTGACAAGTAATTCGTCACTTTGCTAAGGGGACCGCGTACGTAGAAACGCCCGCGCGCTCGGAAGAGCGTGCGGGCGTCAGTCGGACTCGGCCTCTTTCTAGAAGAAGAAGTCGAGCGAGACGCGCATGAAGCGAGGAGTGATGACCGACTGCGGGGTGCCCCACGTCGCGCTCTCGTCGACGGCCGTCGCCGGGTTGTCGGGCGTGAACGCATCCTCGTAGTCCTGGATGGCGTCGGAGTTGAACAGGTTGTAGACGTCGAGGCCCAAGGCCGCACGCTTGTTGCCGAAACGGATGTTCTTCGCCAGCTTCAAGTCGAACACCGTCGTTCTTTCACCCCAGAGCTCGTTGCGGTTGAGCAGGTTCACCGAGACCGTGTTCGCAGTGGCGCCCCCGGTGCCGACGCACCCTACGCCGGTGCCCGGCGCTGTACACGGAGTTGTCGCACGGTCCGCGCTCGCCGGATTCCAGATGACATTCTCCTTGGCAACCGTGAGGTTCGCCGACCGTGACACGCCCGGGAACGACTGGAACACCGTGCTGACGAGCACGTCGATCTTCGGAATCGTGTACGCGGCCGTCCCGTTGACGCGGGTCTGCCATGGAGCGAAGGCGCGGCACGACGCCACGTAGTCGGAGTCGCCGTCAATGTTCGACACGTCGTTCGACGACAGCCGGCCCCTGACGTTCGGGCCGTCCACCTCGGACAAGCAGGTGTCCCGCTTCGTCACGCCCGTGCTGGTTCCGCCGTTGAGGCGCAGGCCACCCGGGGCACGCCACACGAAGTTCGTGTCGAAGCCGTTATAGGCGTAGTTCAGCGAGTCCATGTAGGTGATCGCTCTTGGGTTGTTCGTCTGGGCGGCGCCGCCCGTCGGATCGTACGAGCTCAGGCCGACAACCCTGTAGCCGCCGCCGTTCGGAAGGTCCGGATCGGTCGGCGCGGTCACCGAGTAGAAGTCGTAGTTCGGACTGGTAAAGTCCAGGTAACCCTGCATGCAGTCGATGACTGGTACCGCGCCGCCGAGCGTCGTCTGGAAGCGGTCGCATCCGACGCCGAGCTGGTCCCTGACCTGCAGGTTCGCGTACGTTCGCCGGATGTACGTGACCTCTCCGGACAACCGCGGCAAGATCTCGTGCTGAACGCCGAGACTGAGCTGCCAATTACTCTGGCGGCGGCCCCATCCCTCGATTAGCGACTCGCCGTACTGGTTGCAGTACCTGCGAGACTGCCGCCGGAATCCCCGTCTCGCTCCGTCCGCACTGCGTTGTCTGCCAGACCGACCGGCTGGCCCGTTTCGTCGAGGCTCAGCGGGTCCCGACCGTAGTTTGTCGGGATGAGGGGACCGAAGCCAGCGTGGGCACTCCGGTTGCACCTGGTTCAGCAGCGGATCGCAATCGATGATCCGGTTCCCGTTGTCGTCGCGCCAGTTGCGCATGAACGTGTTCACCGTGCGCCGCGCCGGGTTGGCGCCGGAGTAGATCCCGCTCAGGCCCGCCGCGTCGAGGTACTTGCCCATGCTCCACTTGAGCGACGTGCGGCCGGTGCCGAACAGATCGTACGCCAGGCCCCACCGCGGAGTGATGTCGCTGTAGCTCACGCCATCCGACTCCGGAGTGCAGTAGCGCTTCTGACCCGCGTACGCGCCGCCATTCTGCACCGGCATCCACCGCTCATTGCCGTCGCCGCCGACGCAGGTCGGGTTGTATCCGCTCGTCGCATGGTCGTAGCGAAGAGCGCCACTCACCGTCAGCCGCTTCATCGTCCATTGATCCTGCGCGTAGATCCCCGAGTAGCTGACCCACTCGTCGAACGTCACGACGCCGGTGTTGAACGTTGCCGACTCCGGCCACGGACGATTCATCTGGTTTAGCGGGTCGTTCGGGAACTGAGCCCGTCCGTTGACGATCGGGGTATTGCCGCACCAGATCGCCGGGGCTGCAACAGGTGTTGGAGAGGGAGTGCAGGGCGTTGCGCCCGTTGACGGTGCTCTGTAGGTGTACATGAGCCGCAGATCATTGGCGTTATTGGTCTGCTTGCGTTTATAGGTTCCGCCCTCGTAGCCGAACTTCGCGTTGTGTCGGCCAGTGACGTAGGACAGCGACGCCCGGGGCCGATAATTGTCCGTCGCGCGCAGCTCCGACCCACCGCCGGCCCCTGAGTTCAGCGAGCCGGATGTCAGGCCGAACCTCCCGGGCCGGGAGTTCAATATCGCCCCACTGGTATCCATACCCGCTGTGCCTACACCCAGCGATCCTGGCGGAGCGAACAGGGGGACATCCCACTCGGTGACGGCCGGAATGTGCTGCGGGTTGACGAAGTCACGGGAGTGCGTCGTGTCGTAGTGCTGGGATGTGATCGACAATCCGGCTTCCATCAGGATCTTGCTCGTGAACGGATTGGTCCACGACACCTGCTGCAACCGGTTCGGGTAGGTCGCAACCGACCACCACGATTCGGGAGAGGTAAACGTCGACACGACGCCGTAACAGGGATCCTGGCAGAAGTCCTGCTCGTCCCAGAAGACGTTGAACTTGTTCCGCCGCGTTGCCTGCCACGTGATGCGCGCGTTGACGTTCTTGTACGCGTTCTTGTACGTCACGCTCGGCTGACTGCGTGTCGGGCTGGTAGTTGTAGCCCCACTGTCCCTCGGCACGTGTTCGGGTAGAAGTTGCCGCCGCACGCGGGAAACGCCTTCTTTCCCTGCGTGCGGCCGACCGAGTAGAACCACAGGTGGTCCCTCTTGATTGGCCCGCCGAGGCCTGCCGACACGTCATAGTCGTGCAGAAGCGAGTTGATGTTCTGGCTGAAACCCGACAGGTCGGCAAAGGCTCCGCCGTTGTTGTCGAACCAACTCTGCCTGCGTGTACGTCGTGTGGTAGTTGCCGGCGAACCGGTTGCCGCCCGTGCGCGGGACGATGTTGATCGAGGCGCCGCCCGTTTCCGACTCACCGAGAGCACCCGACACTTGAATATTGATCTCCTGTGCGTTGCCGATGTCGGCGAGGAAGCCCTGTGTCAGACCACCAATCGCCACCGAGCCGCCGGCGTTGATGACGTTGCCGTCGACCAGGACGCGCCCCTGCTGCAGGTTCGTGGCGCTGTCGTCGCAACCTGATGTCGATCCGGCGGGATTGAAGGCGCCGGAGCAGTCGAAGTTGAAAAACCCGGGCTCGCGACCCGAGTCGCGGTCGCCGACGTTGAAGCCCGGAACGCCGGGGTTGCAGAACACGCCGACGCCGCCGACGCAGACACCCGAGCCCGTTCCCGGTGCATACCCGCTGGTGATCCCCGGCGTCAGGGCCAACAGGCTGCTGACGTTGCGAGGCGTGGGCAGCTCACGGACTTCGTCGCCCTGGAAGACGATGGCCTGACGGACGTTCGATACGTCCACCGTCGGCGTAGTACCGCGTGACGACAACGGTCTCGGTCCGCTGGCCGACGGTCATCGTCCCGTCGATACGTCGCCGCGAAGCCGGCCGTCAGCACGATGTCATTCCTCTGCTGACGCTGAAAGCCGTCCAGCGCGAACGAGACAGAGTAGGTGCCGACGGGAAGATTGATGATGCGGTATCGTCCATCGTCGCCGCTGACGGTCGCTGCGGACCTTTTCGATCAGCACAGGGCTCGTCACCTCGACGAGCACGCCGGGCATCACGGCCCCTGAACTGTCGCGGACGACGCCGTTGATCTGAGCGGTCCCCTCGGCGCCTTGCGCGAACGCCACTGCCGGGATGAGAAGCAGGATCCCGAGCATGGTCAGCTGTCTTGCAATTCGACCCATTCCGCCTCCCTGCTGATTGATGGAACAGAGGACTACACCTGGTCCGAATCGAGCGTGACACGTTTTACGCTGGTGATTGTGGAGTGTCAAGACGGGTTTTGCACGATCCTTCGCGATCCGAAATTTGTTGCGCGTTTTGTGATCACCCGCGCTGGTGCCGTACAGTTCAAACAAACATGGCCTCAGGTGTTCACCGTAGATCGCAAGTCGTCGGTGCCCTCATCGTTGCGGTCTTGCTCGGCACGGGCGCCTGGATGTTTCTGCAGTGGCGCGGGTCCGCTGCCGCCGATCGCATTCCGCGCCCACCGGCCGCCGCCACGCAATCGAAGGCCGTCGCTGCGCATCTGTCCGCCAAGTACGAGGCCGCGCGCAGTGAGCCGACGTCGCCGGCCGCTGTCGGATCGCTCTGCGTCGCCTATCACGCCGACATGTTCTTCGACGAGGCCGACGGCTGCTACGCGCGCGTCATCGAGCTGGACTCATCACAGTGGCGCTGGCGCTACTATCGCGCGCTCATTCAAGCCGAGCGCGGCGGCGGCGAGCCGCTGGTCGAGAATCTCCGCCGCGTGGTGAATCAGGCCGCGGACTATGGCCCGGCCTGGCAGCGGCTGGGCGATGCGCTGTTCAAGGCCGGGAAATATGACGAGGCGCGCGACGCCTGGGAGCGCGCGAGCACGGCCGGCGCTGCGGACGGCAATCAACCCGCGCCCCGTCACGTCACCGAAGTGCCGCTCTCGGCGTACGCGAACGTGGGGCTGGCGCGCATTGCGCTCGTGCAGGGCGACACTGCGCGTGCGCGCGAGATCCTGGAGCGCGTCGCCGCAGAGGCGCCGCAATTCAGCTCGGCGCTGCGTCTGCTCGCCGATGTCTATCGAACGCTGGGGCGGCAGGCTGACGCCGACCGCTTCGTCTATCGCGCCAATCGCCTGCAGCCATTCGCACCGTATCTCGATCCGATGGTTGACGATCTGGCGCGTGAATCACGCAACAGCACGCTGCTGCTGCGGGTCTCCTCCGAGGCGAATCTCGCGGTCAACGCCGAGTGGGCCGAGTACCTGACGCGGCGTGCGCTCGAATTCGATCCCGACAACCCCGAGGCCGTCGTCAAGCTGGGCCGCGTGCTCCGCACCGTCGGACGCAACGAGGAAGCGCTCGAGTTCTTTCAGCGCTATCACCAGATGGTGCCTGGAGACTTTCTGGGTCTCGCGCACATCGGCAGCTGCCTGAGCGCGATGGGCCGGTATCAGGAGGGCGAGTCATACCTCCGCCGTGCCGTCGCCGGCATCGACGATCCGCAGACCCACTACAACCTCGGGCTGCTGCTCTCGATCACGAACCGCACCGGTGAAGCGATCGCCGAGTACGAGAAAGCGCTTGCGCGCGATCCGATGCACGCCGACGCGCGGCTGAACATGGCGACGGCACTCGCGCGGCAGGGACGGATGGAGCCGGCGGCGCGTGAGCTGACGCGGCTGGTCGATCAGGACCCGGACAATGCGGTGGCCCGCACCAATCTCGGCGTGGTTCTCATTCAGCAGGGGAAGGTCGAGCAGGCCCGGGTTCAGCTCGAGGCCGCGTTGCGCAGCGACCCCGCGCTGGAACCTGCTCGTCAGGCGTTGGATTCAATCGGTCCGTAGTGTCCGGCTTTAGCCGGACCCGACGTCCGGCTGAAGCCGGACACTACACGTTTACGGAATGATGGTGGTCGAGCGATCGACGGATGTCTTGTCGCCGACCATCAGCTCGCCCGCATAGTTCGCCTGCTGGCACACGTATTCGAACAGCTCCTGGCCGTTCTCGCGCCGCAGGTTGAACGTCGTCGTCCAGGGCGCCGTGTACGCGCCGGGATCGTCAACCGTCACTTCGTACTTCACTTGCGCCTGGTTCATGCGCGTGAACTTCTCCAGCGTGTGCAGCTTGTCGGTGTGCGGCAAGCCGCGGCGATCGAGCCAGAACGCTTCGTTGTAGCCGATCGTGTCCACGTGCAGCGTGTCGCCATCCCACCAGCCAATCGAATGGCCGTAGAAGGTCGGCGTCAGATCGCGCGGGTGCGGGCGACCGTCCATGTAGACGGTGCGGTAGGTGTGCGGACCGCCGACGTCGAAGATATAGAGGCGCTGCAGTTCGGCCAGGTCGACGAACTCGACGCCGTACGGCGTCAGGAACTGACGGGCCACGCCCGACGGCTTGCAGCGGGTGTGCGGCTCGAGCTCGTGCTTCTGCCGATCGTCATAGACCGCTTTGGCCCATGGCTGAAACGGCACCTTGGCCGCCGCCAGGATCGGATCGAGGATGCCGAAGACGGGCAACCACAGACCGGTGTCCTTGGGATTTTCACCGCCAAGGATCGCGCGCCCGTTGGCGTCGCGCGGCGCAGGCCGCGGAGGCGCGGTTTGACGGCCCGGTGTCCCGACGCCACCGACGACGCCCTGACCACCTTCGCCGCCACCGCGGCCAGCCCCGCCGCCACGGCCACCGCCGCCTCCGCCTTGCGCGAAGGCCGGCGATGCGGCGAGGGCGACCAGAGAGAGAAGTGCTGAGACGCGTCCGACCTTCAATATGAGGGCGTTCATACCATCAATTTATATCGAAATCTTGACAGCTACTAATACAAAGCGTATACACGTTCCGGCTTGAGAATACCGTTTCGCATAGCGAAAAGTGTGTCTCGGCCGCGTGCCCGGCTCAAGTCGGACACTACAACGGCGGGGCACATATGGGAGGCAGGCATGCGAGGTGTGATGAGGACCCTGGGCCAGGTTGCCTTGGTTCTCTTGGTACCGGTAGCAGTCTACGCACAACAGGCCACGATCACCGGCACCGTCAAGGACGCGTCCGGCGCCGTGCTGCCTGGTGTCTCAGTCGAGGCCGCAAGTCCGGCGCTCGACTGAAAAGGTCCGGTCGGTCGTGACCGACGGAACCGGGCAGTACCGCATCGTGTCGCTCCCGCCGGGCACCTACACGGTGACAGTGAGCCTGCAGGGATTCAACACAGTCAAGCGTGAAGGCGTTGCAGCTGTCCGGCAACCTCACCGCCACCATCGACGTTGACCTCCGCGTCGGCGCACTCGAAGAGACCGTCACGGTCCTCGGCGAGTCGCCAATCGTCGACGTGCAGAGCGCCCGCCGTCAGCAGGTCATCGACGGCGACGTGCTTCAGCAGATTCCAACCTCGCGGTCGTACAACAACGTGCTCCAGCTCGTGCCCGGCGTCGTCGCCGGCGACGGTCAGGTGCAGCTGCGGCCGACGATGTTGCTGTTCACGGCGCACGGCGGCAACGCGGAAGACGGCCGCCTGACGGTGGACGGCATCAACACCGGCGCGTCGCGCGGCGGCGCCGGCGTCTCGGGCTACATCCCCGACATGCAGAACACCGCCGAGATCACCTTCACGATCTCCGGCAACCTCGGTGAAGCCGAGACCGGCGGTCCGTCGATGACGGTCGTGCCGAAGTCGGGCGGCAACGCGCTGAGCGGCTCGTTCTTCATCTCCGGCCTGAACGACAGCATGCAGGGCACGAACTTCGACGCCCAGCAGCTGAGCGTGCTCGCCGCGCCGGCCAAGTCGCTGCTGCTTCGCGACTATCAGGTGTCGGTCGGCGGCCCGATCAAGAAGGACCGCGTCTGGTACTTCTTCAATCACCGCCGTGTGGACTTCGCCGACGCGCAGCCCGGCATCTTCGCCAACAGGAACGCCGGCGATCCGACCAAGTGGACCTACTCGCCCGACTTCTCACAGTCAGGGCCGCATCGACCAGAAGCGCAGGATCTTCGCGCTGCGCCTGACGACGCAGCTGACGCCGAAGAACAAGCTGTCGCGTGTTCTGGGACGAGCAGCCGCAGTGCAGCGGCGCCTCGTGGCCAGGCACCGACGACGGCGGTTGCATGAGCAACAAGGACGGCTGGATCTACGGCGGCAGCCAGGTCAACGGCTTCTTCGGCGCGGGCCCGAACTCGCCCGAGACCGGCGACTACGCCTCGACGCATCAGAAGGTGCAGCAGGTGAAGTACACGGCGCCGGCGACCAACAAGCTGCTGCTCGAAGCCGGATTCGGCACCTACATCTCCCAGTGGGGCTACACGGAGCGGCCGGGCAACCCGACCAAGAACCTCGTGCGCGTGCAGGAGCAGTCGGCGCAGATCTTCGATCGTAACGGCAACCGCGTGCCGACGTCGTGCGACGGCTGTCTGACAGTCGGCGGCAACCTGAAGTACCGCTCGTCGAACTGGCCGACCGGCTACATCTTCGCGCACACCTGGAACGCGGCCGCCAGCTTCGTGACCGGCGCGCACAACATGAAGTTCGGGTATCAGGGCGCGTTCCACCGCGACGACGACAACCTGTTCCCGACGATCAGCAACGACTTCCTGATGCAGTGCACGTTCAACACGCCGTGCAGTGCTGGCGCCGTGTCCGACCACGCCGATACGCCGACCGGCGTGCACGATCCAGTCGGGCGTGTTCACGCGGAAGGTGCGCACCGCAGTACTACGCGTTCTACGCGCAGGAGCAGTGGACGAAGGATCGGCTTGACGCTGCAGGGCGCACTGCGCTTCGACCACGCGTGGAGCAGCTTCCCCGAGCAGCAGATCGGTCCGTCGGTGACCATCCCGAACGCGATCGTCCTGCCCGCGCAGGTGGGCATCAAGGGCTACAACGATCTCAGTCCGAGAATCGGCGTGGCCTACGACCTGTTCGGCAACGGCAAGACGTCGGTGAAGGGCAACGTCGGACGGTATCTGCATCCGGCGTCGAACCAGGGCCGCTACATCAACGCGAACCCGTCGGAGCTCGTGTCGACGATCACGGCCGGTCCGTGGACCGACAACAACGGCAACTTCCAGTCCCGACTGCGATCTCCTGAACGGCCAGCCGCAGAGACCGGCGACCACCGGGTCGATCGACAGCTGCGGCGCGTGGCAGGATCCGAACTTCGGCCGCGCCAGGCCAGGAACGAGGCTCGACGACTCGATTCTCGGCGGCTGGGGCGCGCGTCCGTACGACTGGCAGTTCGGCGTGTCGGTTCAGCAGGAACTGATGCCGCGAGTGTCGGTCGAGGTCGGCTACTACCGCCGGTGGTGGCCGATCTTCACGACCGCCGACGTCACCGACAACATCTACGCGCCGCGGCCGACTACACGCAGTTCAGCGTCGTACGCGCCGAGCGATCCGCGACTGCCGGACGGCGGCGGCTACTCGGTGCCGAACCTCTACAACATCACCGCGTTGGCGCCGCGCTGGCGGTGCCGAGAACGTGCAGAGCGGCGGCCAACGACTTCGGAGCCTACGCGCGCTACTGGGACGGCTTCGACGTCACCGCACAGGCGCGCCTCCGCAACGGGCTGACCCTGCAGGGCGGCACGAGCACAGGACGTCTGGTGTTCGATCAGTGCGAGCCGCGTGAGGCTGTGCCGGAGGGACTCGGCGGCGGCGTGACCAACCCGTACTGCCGTCAGGTCGAGCCGATGATGACCACGTTCAAGGGCGTGGCCAGCTACATCATCCCGCGCGTCGACGTGAACGTGTCGGGCACGTTCTCGAGCCGTCCCGGCGTGTCGCTGACAGCCAACGTCGTCTACACGCAGCGCCGATATGCTCAATCCTGCGAGATCGACGCTCGGCCGCGCGCTCGTTGAACGGCGACTGGCACAGTCACCGTCAACGTGCTCGAGCCGAACACGATGTTCGGCGATCGGATCGATCAGCTCGATATCCGCATCGGCAAGATCCTCCGGTTCGGAAGGACGCGGACCAACCTCAACCTCGACATCGTCAATGCGCTGAACTCGAACGACAACCTCGCCTACAGCCCGACGTTTGGCGCCACCTGGCCGGCGCCGACGAACGTGCTGACCGCGCGGTTGTTCCGTCTGAGCGCTCAGCTCGATTTCTAACAAGGAAGGGCGACGCATGCGTCGCCCCTACGCCGAGGCCGGGTCCTGTTCTGTGGACCCGGCGACGCCGGGTCCAAACAGCAAGACCCGCCCTACTATTAGGAGGGGCCGGCAACGGCCCCTCTATTTGTTTTGACCCGCATTCTTTTCTCCCGCCTTACCGTAGTGTCCGGCTTTAGCCGGACCGTGCTGCTCTGTGTGTGCCTCGTCTGGCCGTCGCACGCCCACGCGCAGGCAAAGGACGCCTTCGTCGAGGGACTCACGCAACTCGATCAACGCGGTCGATGGCACCTTCGGGGACGAAGGGCCGGTGCTTCAAGCGGCTGTCGAGGCGATGGCTCGCGGTCTCGTCGAATGGGATGAGCGGATCGCGCGCGTCGAGTCGGGCTTTCGTGCCGATGTGGCCAACGCTGCTCCGCCTGCGGCGGCGCGGATGCGGGCCACACTCGGCACCGTATATCTCGAGCGCGGACGGGCGACGACGCGCTGAACAGTTCGGTGCCGCAGCCGACTCTCGACCCGTCGCTGTCTCAGGTGCACATCCTTCGCGCGCTGGCCTACGAGCGGCTGAATCACTCTGCTGAAGTTGCGTCAGCCTATCGCGCGGCATGGCAATCGAACCGCGACGAGGGAACCACAGCGTACCTCGTGCTGAGAGCCGATCCCTCGACGAACGCGGCGCTCGAGGCGTTATGGAGCGCGGTCGTTCGTCGCGCCGAATCGACCAACGCGCGACCTGAGGGCTTTCCAGTAGCCGACCTGCTCGACGACGCGTCCGTGTCCGCTCCGCTGTTGGCACCCATGGCCTACGCGGCATGCCTTCAGGGCGATTCGTGCGGGTAGCTACGATGAAGCGCTCGCAGCTCTCAAGCAGCAGGTGGCCTCGGATCCACTCGTGGTTGATCGAGGGCTGCAATTGCCGGAGGCGAAGACGGGAATCGCGGCGCTCCGTCAGAAGGACCTCCGGGTGGCCGTGGCATCGTTGGAAGCGGCATCGAAGCGCGAGCCGCAATCGGCTGAAGTCCAGCGAATACTCGGGATGGCGTTTGCCCTTGCCAGGCAGCACGAGCCGAGCCTCGCACATCTGCGCGAAGCCTCACGATTGAACCCGCAGGACGAGCGTTCCCGGATCGCGATCGCCGACGTACTGCTCGCGTCCGGCAAACCGGATGCGGCTCTGGAGAGCCTTCGCGAGACTCTTCGCGTACTGCCTGAATCGGCCGAAGCGTATTGGCAAGCTCGGCAGGATCGAGCAGGCACTCGGCGACGCGGCGGCGGTGCGATCCTTCGAGCGCGCCGCCACCAGACCTGTGGTGGCCGGGCTGGCGCGCCTCTACGCGATCATCGGTCAGGCGTATCACGCGCAGTTCGACGTCGAGGCGGCCGCCAATGCCTATCGGCGACGCGTGCTGATCGCGCCCAACGATCGCGACGCGCACTTCGATCTCGCCGAGGTCTATCGCGCGCAGGACAAGCTGGACGAAGCGCGGGTCGAGTATCTTGCCGCGGCGCTGATCGATCCAGCGAGCGGGAAGACCTTCGGCATGCTCGGTCAGGTCGAAGCCGCTGCCGGGCGCGACGAACAGGCCGTCGTCATGCTGCGGCGGGCCGTGACGCTCGACGCCGGATTGCTCGAGGCGCGCTACGCGCTCAGCCGCGCCCTGCTTCGTCTCGGACGGACGGATGAAGCGCAAAAGGAGTTACGCGCCTACGAAGCGGCGCAGGCCAGGGCGATGGACGAGCAGCGCCGTCAGTTCCGCGACAACCAGCAGAAGATCGACGACGTGCTGAAAAGCAAATGAGGCTGGCAATCCTGGGCGGGGCGATTCTGCTCGCGGTCGTCTCGCTGCGCGCCCAATCGACCGTGACATTCGACAACGTCGCGAAGGCCGTTGGCCTCACCTTCACTCACGTCAACGGCGCCAGCCCCGACAAGTATCTGGTCGAGACGATGGGATCGGGCGCGGCGTTTCTCGACTACGACAACGACGGCTGGATCGATCTGTTCGTCGTCGACGGCGGTTCCATCGCAGTGGCAGGGAAGTCGCCCGAGTCGAAGGCGGAGCCTGCCGCGCCGAAGCCGCAGGCGAAGCACCGGCTCTTTCACAACGAGGGAAGGGGCGTCTTCAAGGACGTGACCGCGGCGTCCGGCATTGTCCATCGCGACTACGGCATGGGCGCGTGCGCCGGCGACGTCGACGGCGACGGGCGTACCGATCTCTACATCACCAACTACGGTCCAAACGCGCTGTATCGAAACGCCGGGAACGGCGCGTTCACCGACATCACGCGTACGGCGCGGGTCGGACTGGACGGATGGAGCACGAGCTGCGCATTCCTGGACGTCGATCGCGACGGCGATCTGGATCTCTTCATCACCAACTACCTCGATGCGCCGCCGACCAAGAATCCGTTCTGCGGCGATCCGCAGCGTCGCATTCGCGTCTACTGCCATCCGCTCAATTACACGGGCCTGCCCAGCGTGCTGTATCGCAACGACGGGAAGGGCGTCTTCACCGATGTCAGCGCCGAAACCGGAATCTCCAAGTACGTTGGCAACGGACTTGGCGTCGCCGTCGGCGACTACGACGATGACGGGTGGCCGGATGTGTTTGTCGCCAACGACGCGGTGCCCAACTTCCTGTTCCACAACGACGGGGGCCCTTCGACTGCGCTCAGGGCAGGGCGCTTCAGTGAAGTCGCGCTGGGCGCCGGTGTGGCGGTCGGACGCGACGGCAAGCCGCGCGCCGGCATGGGGACCGAGTTCGCCGACTACAACGGCGACGGCCGGCTCGATCTCGTCGTCACCAATCACGAGTTCGAGACGCACAGCCTGTTCCGCAACGACGGCAAAGGCTCGTTCTCCGACGCGTCGGTGGAGACCGGGATTGCGTCGCCGACGCTGCCGTTCGTCGGATTTGGCGTCGTGTTCTTCGATGCCGACAACGACGGCAGCCTCGATCTGTCGATTGTCAACGGACATGTCATCGACAACACGGCGCTGTTTCGGCCGGGCTCCTCGCATGCACAGCGGCGGCTGCTGTTTCACAACACGAACCCTTCGACTCCGCTCAGGGCAGGCAGGCCTCGCTTTACCGAGATCGGTCGGCAGGCTGGTTCCGGTTTCGTGCCGCAGACCGTGGGCCGCACGCTGATCGCCGGCGACATCGACAACGACGGCGACGTCGACCTCGTCGTCACGAACAATGGCGGCCCGCTGGACGTGCTTCGCAACAACACGGGCCGCGGCAGCCACTCGCTCGCCGTAGGGCTGATCGGGGTGCGCGGCAATCGCAACGGCATCGGCGCGAGAGTGACGATCACGGCGCAGGGCCGGACGCAGATGCGCGAGGTGAAGTCAGGGTCGAGCTATCTGGGACAGAACGATCTGCGTGCGCATTTCGGGCTCGGCGACGCGACGCGGGTCGAGCGCATCGACGTGCGCTGGCCGGCGGGAGACATCGAGACGATCCGCGATGTTGCCGCAGATCAGATCGTGACGATCACGGAAGGTAAGGGGATCACCGGCGCGAACTGCGTTTGCTCGATGAGGGTCGCGGATCTAGCGGCTTACCCGTCCAGCGACGCGGCGCTCGATTCTCTGCGGCGCCAGGGGCTGCCCGACGCGCGCGACGCCTCGGGTGCGCACGTAGTCTGAAGCGACCGACTCCACGGAATTCACCAGCTCGGGGTGCTGCGTGAGCATGCCTTCGATGCGGCGCACCGCCTGACGCAAGACCGGCAGGCGTTTCTTGATCATCGTGTCCCGATCGAGGCGATTGGTGACGTCAGAGCAGTTGGCTGCGGCGACGATGCGCCCGTGCGGGCCGAAGATCGGCAGCGACACCGAGACGATGCCGTAGTCGAGCTCGTCCTGGATCGCGGCGTAGCCTTTGGTACGGACGTCCTTGAGAATGCGGCGCAGCACAGCGGGATTGGTTTCGGTGTGCTCGGTCAGCTTCCGAAGCGTGGCGCGCTCGAAGTACGCGTCGATCGACGAGGTCTGCTGAAAGGCGAGGAGCACGCGTCCCATCGACGTCGGATACACCGGATACCGTGAACCGGCGCCAGCCGTCAGACGAATCGCGCGATTGAGCGAGGCATGCGCGATGTAGACGATGTCGATGTCATCGAGCACGGTGACCGAGGAGCTGCCGCCCAGCTCGTTGACGACGTCCTGCAGGAACGGTTGAAGAACGACTTCGGCGTTGATCGCGCTGAGATATCCGGTGCCGATCGCCAGGACCTTTGGACGCAACAGGAAGCGGCGGCCGCTTCGGCCGACATAGCCGAGCGACTCGAGCGTGTGCAGCGATCGCCGGGCGGTTGCCGGCGTCAGCTCGGTCAGCGTCGCCACCTCACTCAGAGTGAGCTGGGGATGCTCGCGAGAAAACGTCTGCAGAACCCGTAACCCCCGTTCGAGCGAGGCCACGAATTCGGCCTTGGAGTTTTTCGCCATGCGAAGGACCGGGATTATAGCCGTACCCTCCGGCGTTCGAAATGAGAAACTTCCTTCGACGTGCGCAGACGCGCGCGAATTCCGCTGTAATCCTTTTCGAATCGCCGTTTGACCGGTGTTTGCCTTGACAGTCCCGGTGCCGAGGCGTATATGTCTCTCCGTTCAGGGAAAAGAGATTCGCATAGCGAAACTCGCGTGTGTTTACCTGACTCGTCCCGCCAAGCACCATGAGCGCGGCGGCGGACATCCCCGGAGGGAAAGTGATGCGGAACAGATCTGCGACAGCACGCACCAGCCCTGCTTCTGGCCTTGGGAATCCTGACTCTGCCGTGTGTCAGCGCGGCCCAACGCTCGGCGCCGTAGCGGGTACGGTGAGAGACGCCTCGGGCGGCGTCCTGCCGGGTGTCACGGTGGAAGCAGCCAGCCCGGCGCTCATCGAAAAAGTCCGGACGGCCGTCACCGACGGCTCCGGTCAGTATCAGATCGTCAACCTGCCTCCCGGCAACTACACCATCACCTTCAGCCTGACCGGGTTCAGCACGGTCAAACGGGAAGGCCTCGAGGTGAGGACCAACTTCACGTCGAACGTCGACGGCGAGCTGCGGGTCGGTGCCGTGCAGGAAACCATCACGGTCACCGGTGAGAGCCCGATCGTGGACATTCAGTCCTCCGCGCAGACGCGGACGATGACCGACCAGGCGTTCAAGGAACTGCCGTCTGGCGGATCGTGGATTCAGATGGCGGCGCTCGTGCCGGCCATCCGCGCGGGGAACACCGACGTCGGCGGCGTGCTCGGCGACCAGACCGGCGCGCAGGTCGAGGCGCACGGCAGCCGGCCGGGTGACGGCGTGTCGATGATCGACGGCCTGCGCATCGGCAACATGTATCTCAGCTCGAACCTGACGAACATGAGCCTGTCGCCGCTGCTCTTCGATCAGGTGGACGTGCAGCTCTCGGGACAGATGGCCGAGACCGGCACCAACGGCGTGATCATGAACGCCATCCCGAAATCGGGCGGCAACCGCTTCAGCGGCACCGCGCTCGCCAACGGGTCGGGGCCGAGCCTCCAGGGCAGCAACGTGACGCCGGATCTCCAGGCGCGCGGCCTGCAGGGCGCGTCCACCACGCTCAAGAAGCTGTACGACATCAACGGCGCGATCGGCGGGCCGATCAAGCAGGACCGTGCATGGTTCTACTTCACGTCGCGGTACTTCACGAACGAGTATTTCCTCGCCGGCCGCTTCTATCGCGACCGACGCGACTGCGATCAATCGCGTCAACGATACGGCGCGTCAGGCCTTCGCCGGCACATATACCTACGACAACAACGGCCGCGTGACGCTGGCGATTTCGGAGAAGCAGAAGATCTCGGGCTGGTACGCCTACCAGTACAAGGTGGACCCGCACTGGCTGCTGCAGATCCTCAATCAGTCGCCGGAGTCGTCGCGCATCACGACCTGGCACACGCAGCTCTCGACGACGAAGTGGACCTACACCGCCACGAATCGTCTGCTGTTCGAGGCGGGCCTGATGGCGGGTGAGAGCCCGGACACCATCCTGCTCGATCCCGAGCAGGTCGGCACGTGTCCCGGTCAGGGCAGCCTCGCGCCTCGCTGCATCGCCATCGTCAATCAGACGACCGGATTCACCTATCGCGCGCCGACCGGCTTCGACTTCGACGATCGCCTGCCGAGCCAGACGATCAACGCCTCGTCGAGCTACGTCACCGGTTCGCACAACGCCAAGATCGGGTTCGAACTGCAGCGCGGCCACTTCTGGCGCGGTGACAACAACGACTCGACCGGCGGCATCTGGTACACCGTCAATCAGAATGCCGACGGCTCGCTGACGCCGGCCTTCGTCAACATCCAGGCGCCCGCCACGGGCTGGCAGGACAACCTCGATTACAACCTCGGCATCTTCGTGCAGGATCGGTGGACGGTCGATCGCATGACGGTGAGCGGCGGTGTACGCCTTGACTTCCTGCAACACGTCGACCGAGCCGTTCACGCTCGGCCCGCACCGCTGGCTGCCGAACCGCAACGTGTTCTTCGACGCCGTCGAGGACGTCCCGAACTGGAAGGACATCAATCCGCGCGTGTCCGTCGCCTACGACCTGTTCGGCAACGGCAAGACGGCGCTCAAGGGCAGCGCCAGCCGCGGCGTGCAGCAGGAATCGATCGGCATCGCGCGTTTGAACAACCCGGCCAACACTGTCAGCACGCAGACGAATCGCGTGTGGACCGACAGCAACAACAACTTCACTCCCCGACTGCGATCTGACGCAATCCGGCGCTGAACGGGGAATGCGGGCCGAACCTGAACGCCAACTTCGGCAGCGCCGTGCCCGGTACGCGGTACGACCGCTCGATCATGGAAGGCTGGGGTGTCCGGCCGTACAACTGGGAGTTCTCCGCCGGTATCCAGCAGGAAGTTGCACCGCGCGTGTCGGTGTCGGTCGGCTACTTCCGCCGCATCAACGGCAACTTCTGGGTCACGGACAACGAGGCGCTCGCCGCGAGCGACTTCACGCAGTACGCGGTGACGGTGCCGACCGACGCCCGCCTGCCGAATTCGGGCCAGCAGGTGAACGGCTTCTTCGATCCGAACAGCAACCCGCCGGCGCGCAACGTCGTCAAGGACGCCGAGGCCTTTCGGCAAGCAGCAGCTCCACTGGAACGGCGTCGACGTCTCCGTCGACGCGCGGCTGCGGAACGGCCTGTTCCTGCAGGGCGGTGTCAGCACCGGCAAGACGGTGTTCGACAACTGCGAGATCGCGGCGACAGGTGCCGGAGACGCTCAGCGGACTGACTGGTGTGCTCGGCGCACCGGCCGCCGGCGTGTTGCCGATTTCGTATTGCCATCAGGAGACCGGGTTCATCCCGCAGTACAAAGCCCTCGCCTCGTACATGCTGCCGTGGTACGGGATCCGTGTCTCCGGCACGTTGCAGAGCCTGCCGGGTCCGGCCTTGCTCGCGCAGAACATCTACAACAACACCAACCGCGACGACGTTGACGACGCTCGCGCCGGCCGTTCACGCTGGCTCAGGCGAACGCCAACCTGCTGTCGCCTGGTGATCACTACGGCGATCGGCTCAACCAGATCGACCTGCGCCTGACGAAGATCGTCAACGTCGGCAAGGGCCGCCTCGATTTGAACGTGGACTTCTTCAACGCGTTCAACTCGGATGCGGTGATCACCGAGCTCTCGGCGTTCGGGCCGGCCTTCCGCCGCCCGACCACCGTCATCCAGCCGCGCTTCGTGAAGTTCGGGGCGCGCTGGGATTTCTAGAGGTGGACGTAGGGCCGGTCCGCCTTCGCGACCGGCCTTGGCGATCGGCCGCAACGGATCGGCCCGTCCGAAAGGACGGCCCTACGAGGCAAGGCGAGTCACTACAACCCAGTCGCACGCCTGGGTCGCGGGGCTCGTCCGGCAGGGTGCGCTGTCCGTCCCTACCCGCGCGGACAGCGCGCCCGACTTTCCCTGACTTTCTCCCGTTCCATCTAAACCATTTCTTACCTCTGCGCGTCTCACACTCGCGTTACGTCTTGACACTCGATGATGTAACGCGCGATAAACGTGAGTTCGTATGGTGAACGATGAGTTCGTCAGGCGAAATCCGTCGTTCGGGTCGAGTCAGCCGGGGCGGCCTGGGCTCGTGAACAACCAAGTGGAGAATTCCCTCATGCGTGTGTGTGTACGAACCTGCTTAGTGCTGGCGTGCCTCCTCGCCGTGCAGTCGACGGCGTGGGCGCAAGCGACGATCGCCGGCCTCGTGAAAGATTCATCCGGCGCCGTGCTGCCGGGTGTGTCGGTCGAAGCCGCCAGCCCCGAACTGATCGAGAAAGTCCGCTCGACGGTCACCGACAGCGCGGGACGATATCGAATCGAAAATCTGCGGCCGGGCACGTACAGCGTGACGTTCACGCTGCCCGGGATTCGCCACCGTGAAGACGTGACGGTGCTGATCGTCAGCGGCACGAGCGTCATCGCCGTCGACGCCGACATGCGCGTCGGCGGTGTGCAGGAGACGAGTCACCGTCACCGGCGAGACGCCCATCGTCGACGTCCAGAGCACGAAGCGCGAGATCACGCTCGACAACGAGACGCTGCGCGAACATGCCGGGCGTGCGCAGCTACAGCTATCTGCTGGGCATGGTTCCCGGGCTGCAGACCAACACCGGCAACGTCGCCACCGGTCCGGTGTTCGCGATCTTCCCGATCCACGGCGGCCGCGGCGTCGAATCGCGTCTCACCGTCGACGGGCTGAACATCAGCAACCCGCCCGGCGGCAACCAGCCGCCGAACTTCACCGCCGACATCGGCAGCGCGCAGGAAGTGACGATGCTCACGTCAGGTGGTCTGGGCGAGACCGAGACAGCCGGCCTGCAGATGAACATCGTGCCGAAGCAGGGCGGCAACCGGTTCTCGGGCCTGGCCTTCGTCTCCGGCTTCTCGGAGGGGATGCAGTCGGACAATTTCACCCCCGAACTGCAGGCGCGCGGCGCGACGCAGCCGACCCCGGTGTACCGCGTCTACGACGTCAACACGTCGGCCGGTGGTCCGATCGTGCAGGACAAGCTCTGGTACTACTTCACCTTCCGCGTGCAGGGACAGCGGCAGAACACGCAGAACGTGTTCTACAACCAGAACGCCGGCAACGCGAACGCGTTCACGTACGTCGCCTGATCTGAGCCAGCCGGCCTTCTCCGATCGCACGTGGGAGAACTACACGCCGCGCATCACCTGGCAGATCGACAGCGCGCAACAAGATCACCGGTTCGTGGGATGAGCAGCCCGTCTGCCGCAAGTGCTCGGGCACGACCTCGTTGACCGGCACGCCGAACTTCTTCTTCCCGACCTCGCCCGAGGCCGACGGCCACGGCGAGTTCAACCCGCAGCGCATTCAGACACTGCGATGGACGTCGCCGATGACCAATCGGCTCCTCCTCGAGGCCGGCTACGGCTCGACCTACTACGAGTGGGGCGGCAAGGCGCTCGATGGCGACCCCAACGCCGACCTGGTGCAGGTGGTCAACCTCACGCAGGCCATGTACACCGACCGTGACTTCGTCCATGCGATACCGCTCGCAGAACTGGTTGAACAACCGGACGAGCGGCACGACGTGGAATGCGTCGGCGGTCGTACGTGACCGGTTCGCACAGCATGAAGTTCGGCTACCAGGGCAACTTCTGGCGCGACGATCGCGAGATGCACGTCAACAACCAGGATCTTGGCTACCTGGCAGTGACACGTTCCTTGGGCCCCGGCTGTGCCGATTCCGTCCACCATTCCGAGTACGTCAACCGGTACAACGTGAACGCGCGCGCGATGCAGTCGTCGCTGTTACGCGCAGGACCAGTGGACGATCAATCGCCTCACGCTGCAGGGCGCGATTCGCTATGACCGATCCGTGGAGTTGGTTCCCCGAGACAGGTGGAGCCGGCGAGCCGGTTCTTCCCGGGCGCGACATTTGCGAGGACTGACGGTGTGACCGGCTACAACGACATCACGCCACGCCTGGGTGCCGCGTACGACGTCTTCGGCAACGGCAAGACGGCGCTGAAGGTGAGCCTCGGAAAGTATCTGCAGGGCGCCAGCGTCAGCAACCTGGCCTATAACGCGAATCCCGGCGCTGCGGATTCCGTTCGGCACCGGGTTGTCGACGACAGGTGTGCATTCATTCGGCGCACTCGGCTTCGCGAATCCGTGCGTCGCCGAGCTGGACCGACGCCGAACTCGATTTCATTCCGGACTGCGTCCTGACCAACCCGCTGGCCAACGGCGAGTGCGGCCAGATCGACAACCTGCAATTCGGCAGCAACCAGCTCGTCGGCGCTCGCTTCGCTGACAACTCTTCAGCGGATCGGGCGTGCGTCCGTCAGACTGGTCGTTCGGCGTGTCGGTGCAGCAGGAGCTCTTCCCGCGGGCGTCGGTGGAGGTCGGCTACTACCGCCGCTCCTTCACGATGTTCTACAACCAGCGGGACGGTGACCGACAACGAGCTGGTCGGGCCGAACGATGTCGTCGGCGTTCACGCTCGCCGTTCCGAACGATCCGCGCCTGCCGGCAGCGGTGGTCTACACATCACCCAGCTGTACGACATCAACCCGAACGTGTTCGGCCAGGTGAGCAACCTGATCCGGTCGACGAAAGACGTGGGCGAAGACACCCGCGTCTTCAACGGCGTCGACGTGAGTTTCACCGTGCGCGCGGCGCATGGCTTCACGTTCCAGGGCGGCACCAGCACCGGCAAGGTGACCAACGACTGGTGCGAGGTCCGCGCGGCCATTCCGGAGTCGTACCTGCTCAATCCGTACTGCAACGTCGAATCGCCGTGGCAGACGTCGTTCCGTGCCCTGGCGAGCTACACCATTCCACGCATCGACGTGCTGGTCAGCTCGGTGTTCCAGGACAAGCCCAACGTCGGCACCGATCAGATCGTCTCGCTGGTCGCCACCTACACGCTGACCGCGGCCGATATCGCGTCGGCTCAGGCACAGCTGGGTCGCCCGTTGACCAACACCGCGCCCCAGGTCAACCTGCTCGCGCCAGGTGAGTTGTACGGCGATCGGGTTCGTCAGTGGGACCTTTCCTTGAAGAAGATCTTCCGCTTCGGCGGACAGCGTCTGACGGCGGGCGTGGACATGTACAACCTGCTGAACAACAACGTCACGCTGCTGTTCAACCCGACGTTCGTGCCGAACGCGCCGGGGTGGCAGTCGCCGACAGCAGTACATGAACCCGCGCGTGTTCCGTCTGAACGCCGAGTTCGCCTGGTAGCAGTCACGCAGTTGACGATTGACGATGCCGGATTGACGGATCGACCTCCGCCGATGCGTCAATCGTCGATCGTCAATTCATGCATCGCATCCTCACCATGTACGTCGGCAGCCTCCCCAGGCCGCACGCATCGCATAGTTCAGGCCTCGGCTGACCGGATTCGACGGCGACTCGCGTACGGCCGACCCCTGCAGGACCTCGACGACTTTCCGCAATTTCGCGATCGCTTGGTCAGCGGAAGCCGTTCGCCCCACACCCCGCGTCCGGTCTTCATGGTCGCCGCTACGCCATCCCGACGTCTCCTGGGAAAAACTCCGCACTTTTGCCCGTGGCGCGGAGCTGGCCTCGCTTCGCCTGGCGAAACAAACCGCTGCCTCCGCGTAAGCGCTTACGCAGGCCGAAGTTAGGCTTGACACCCCTCGATAACTCGGCGATAAACGTTGTCGATTTCGTCTTCGTAAACAGCGGCTCGTCGCGGGTAGTGAAGGTCCTTCCAGGCTGGGTTTGGGGGTTGTCGGGGCAGCCTGGGCTTCGTGAATCAATAAGACGGAGAAACACAAGATGCGAGTGTGCGTACGACTGTTTTTGGCGCTGGCGTGCCTTCTCGCCGTTGGGTCAACGGCGTGGGCGCAGGCCACGATCGCCGGCGTCGTGAAGGACGCGTCAGGTGCCGTACTCCCGGGTGTCACAGTGGAAGCGGCAAGTCCGGCGCTGATTGAGAAAGTCCGCAACGACCGCGACCGACGGGAGCGGGACGGTACCGAATCGAGGATCTGCAGCCCGGCACCTACACCGTCACGTTCACGCTGCCCGGGTTTCGCGACGCTGAGGCGTGACGGCGTGACCTGGTGGGCGGGACGGGCGTCATCACCATCGACAGCGAACTGCGCGTGGGGGGCGTGCAGGAAACGATCACCGTGACCGGCGAAACGCCGGTCGTCGACATCGCGAGCACGAAGCGGGAAGTCACGCTCGACAACGAAACGATGCGCGCGCTTCCGAGCGTCCGCAGCTACAGCTACCTGCTGACGACGGTGCCCGGCCTGCAGACGAACGTCAACAACGTCAACACCGGTCCGGTGTTCGCGATCTTCCCGATCCACGGCGGCCGCGGCGTCGAGTCGCGCCTCACCGTCGAGGGCATGAACATCAGCAACCCGCCCGGAGGCAACCAGCCGCCGAACTACACCGCCGACATCGGCAACGCCGCAGGAAGTGACGATGACGACGTCGGGCGGCCTCGGCGAGTCGGAGACCGGCGGGCGTCACGATGAACATCGTCCCGAAGCAGGGCGGCAACAGCCTCTCGGGCCTGTTCGCTGTCTCCGGTTTCTCGAAGGCAATGCAGTCGGACAACTACACCGACGAGCTGAGGGCGCGCGGCGCCAGCGACGCCGACGCCGACTTACCACGTCTACGACGTCAACGTGGCGGTCGGCGGCCCGATCATCAGGGACAAGCTCTGGTACTACATGAGCGTCCGCGCAGCAGGGCTCGCGGCAGCAACATCCTGAACGTCTTCTACAACCAGAACGCGGGCAACGCGACGCAGTTGGACTACGACCCGGACTTCAGCCGGCCGGCGTACTACGACCGCACGTGGGAGAACTACACGCCCGCGCATCACCTGGCAGGCGTCGCCAACCGCAACAAGTTCTCGTTCTCGTGGGACGAGCAGCCGGTCTGCCGCACCTGCACGGGCACGGCGTCCTTCAGCGGCTCGCCGGCCGCGACGACCGCGCCGGAAGCGGACGGCCATGGCGAGTTCAGCCCGCAGCGCGTGCAGACGGCGCGGTGGACGATCCCACTGACCAACCGGCTGCTCCTCGAAGCGGGCTTCGGCACCACGTATTACCAGTGGGCGGGTCAGGAGCTCGATCCGAACCCGACGCGCGATCTGGTGCGCGTCATCGACACAACGCGACGATCATCAACCCGGACCGGCGCGGTCGGCACGATGACGTACCGGTCGCAGAACTGGTGAGTCAACAAGACCGACGGCGCCAACTGGGCTTCGGCAGCGCCGTACATCACCGGGTCGCACAGCATGAAGTTCGGCTACCAGGGCAACTGCTGGAAGGACGACCGCGAGATGTACACCAACACCAGAGCCTGCCGTACACGTTACCGGCGGCGCGTGCGGCTGACGAGCACGTTCACGATGCACGCCGAGCTCGATCACCAGTACGCGAACCCGTACTTCAACAACGCGCGCGCAGCGATGACGTCGTTCTACGCGCAGGACCAGTGGACGCTCAACCGCCTGACGCTGCAGGGCGCCCTGCGCTACGACCATCCGTGGAGCTGGTTCCCGGCGGTCGATCAGCCGCGCGAGCCGTTTCTTCCCGGGCGTCACGTTCGAGCGAAGGCGACGGCGTGACCGGCTACAACGACATCACGCCGCGTATCGGCGCCGCGTATGACGTCTTCGGCAACGGCAAGACCGCGCTGAAGGTCGAACCTTGGCAAGTACCTGCAGGGCGCCAGCGTCAGCAACCTGCTGTCGCAGGCGAACCCGTGCGCTGCGTATTGCCGGGCGGCGCCGCGGCGGCATCTTCGCCACCGTCGGTGAACCGTACGTGGGCAGGACGACGATAGCGACTTCATTCCGGACTGCGAGCTGACGAATCCGCTGGCGCAGGGCCCGGACGGCGACCGGTGGCGTCCGGCGGCATCGACTTCTGCGGTCCGATCAGCAACCTGCTGTTCGGCTCGAACCAGTTCGTCGGCGCCACCTATCGATCCGGACCTGCTCAGCGGCTGGGGCAAGCGGTCCGTCGGACTGGTCGCTCGGCGTGTCGATCCAGCAGGAGCTCTTCCCGCGCGCGTCGGTCGAAGTCGGCTACCACCGCCGGTCGTTCACGATGTTCACCACCGGCGGTGTGGTGACCGACAATCTCAATCGTCGGGCCCAACGACGTCACCGCGTTCACGCTGACGGTGCCGAACGATCCGCGTCTGCCGAACGGCGGCGGCGACAGATCATCGGTCCGCTCTACAACACGACCCGAACGTGTTCGCGACACGCAGAACCTGCTGATCAGGTCGACGAAGGACATCGGTGACGACACGCGCGTGTTCAACGGCGTGGACGTGACGTTCAACGTCCGCAACGTGAAGGGCATCACGTTCTCGGGCGGCACCAGCACGGGCAAGGTCGAGAACGACTGGTGCGACATTCGCGACGCGGTGCCGGAGAACTTCCTGCTCAACCCGTACTGCAACGTCTCGTCGCCGTGGCCAGACCTCGTTCCACGGCCTGGTGACGTACACCATCCCGCGGATCGACGTGCTGCTCAGCTTCGGTGATTCCAGGACAAGCCGAACGTCGGCACCGACCAGCTCGGTGGTTCACTGCCGGCAACTACACGTTCACGGCGACGGACCGGCCGGCGGCGGCGGCGCAGATCGGTCGTCCGCTGACGGCGGCCGGCCTGTTCACCGTCAACCTGGTCTCGCGGGCGACGGTCTACGGGCCGCGCATCCGGCAGTTGGACTCTGCGGCGAAGAAGATCGTCCGCTTCGGTCGCAGCGGGTGACCGTCGGCGTGGACATCTACAACCTGACGAACAATAACGTCATCGCTCGGCTTCAACGCAGACGTTCGTGCCGGGCGTCGCCGGCTGGCAGTCGCCGACGACGTACATGAACCCGCGCGTGTTCCGGCTCAACGCCGAGTTCACCTTCTAAACGATCCCATCGACTGGGATCCGCCGCCGGGCGGATTTCAGACTGTACCGCCCGCTCGCAACTCAAGCCGCCGAGGTACTCCAATTGATTGGAAGTCCTCGAGTTTTGAGTTTTCAGTCTTGAGTTCTATGATCCCGGAGGCGCTCATGGCCTCCGTCGTTCAAGGCATCCACCACATCACGCTGTGTCCTGGCCTCGGCACAGGAGGACCTGGATTTCTACAGCCAGGTCCTCGGGCAGCGTCTCGTCAAACAGACGGTGCTCATGGATGGGCGGATTCCCATCTATCACTTCTACTGGGGCAATGCCGACGCCGAGGTTGGCTCGATTGCCACCTCGTTTCCGTACAGCCGCAGGACCGGCCGTCCGGGATCGGGCCAGGTGACGATGACGACGTACGCCGTCCCCCATGGGACCGCGTCGTTCTGGAAGGACCACTTCGCGCGCCATAAGGTCGAGCACAGCGACATTCAGGAGCGTTTCGGCGCGAAGTGCGTGCGTGTTCGCCATCCCGCCGGCATGCTCTTCGAGGTCGTTGAGACGCGCCACGATACGCGTCGTCCGTGGGTGACGGATCAGATCAGCGCCGACGTCGCGACGCGCGGCTTCTTCGGCGCGGTGATGTCGGTGCGAAACGTCGAGGAGCAGGAACAATTCCTGGTCGAAGCGCTCGGGTTCCGCAAGCGTCGAGATCGACGGCGCCTACCACCGCTTCGAAGCCGGCGGACGCGGCCCGGGTCGCATCATCGAGCTGCATCACGAGCCGACGCGCCCGCCCGGATCGTGGACGTTCGGCTCCGGCACCGCGCATCACATCGCCTTCAACGTCGAGACAGACGAGGCGCTCGTCGCGCAGAAGGCGTTGTACGAAGAGCTGGGCTACACCGACGCGTCGGACATCAAGGATCGGTTCTACTTCCACTCGATGTACGTCCGATCGCCGGGCGGCATCCTCGTCGAGTGCACGGCCAATGTTCCGGGCGGTTTCTACATCGACGAGACGCCCGAAGATCTGGGCCGGCACCTGAACCTGCCGCCGTGGTACGAAGAGAAGCGTGAGGACATCCTCACGATGCTCGAGCCGGTCATCGTTCCTGAAGCCAACCGTCCGCGTCCCGGCACGGTGCGCGCGCGTTTGCCGCTCGAGCCCGCAGGGATGACGCCGGCCGGCGTGCCGCTGACGCGGACCAGGGCGGAATTCATCACCAACAAGCTCTGAGTGCGCTGTCCATCGCCGCAGCGCACGTCCTTGGTACTTAGTGCCCGGTCCCCTCACTGAACGACGAATTACGTCGCTCAGCAGGACCAAGGACCAAGGACCTGGGACGGACCAAGAACCAAGGCCGACGGACGAAGGACAACGCAGCGTTGCGGTATCATCCGCTTCGATGCGCACAGATAGCCGGGAGTTCAATCTCTCGGGTCTCGAGCGAGTCGTCTCGGGTGCGGGCTCCGTCGAGCGTCTGTCGCACGAACTGGAACGCCGCGGGCTCGAGCGCGCCGTCGTCGTCACCGGACGGACGCTCGGTGCGTCGGGCCTTCTCGAGCGCGTCACCGGACCGCTTGGTTCGCGCTGCGTTGCCGTCTTCAAGGACGCGCGGCAGCACGTGCCGTCGTGCTCGGTGGCCAGGGTCGCAGGGTTGCTGCAGGAGCAGCGGGCCGACACCGTCATCAGTTTCGGTGGCGGCAGCCCGATCGACACCGCCAAAGCGGCCGTCTACAGCGTGCTGGCCAGCGGCGCGTTTCCGCCCGGAGCACGCCCGCCGGCGCACATTGCGATCCCGACCACGCTCTCGGCGGGCGAGTTCACCGCCGTGGCAGGAATCACCGACGAAAAGACGCGCATCAAGCGGCCGGTCAGCGACTCGCGCATGACTCCACGGACCGTCATTGCCGATCCGACGCTGACGCTGGAAACGCCGGGCTGGCTGTGGGCGGCGTCAGGCATCCGCGCGCTCGACCACGCGATCGAGTCGATTTATTCGGTGCGGCACTATCCGGTGAGCGATGCCGCGGCATCGAGCGGGCTGACCATGCTGCTGCAGCATCTCAAGCCGTCGCTGGATACGAACGGTCCGCGTGTGCTCGAGCATCGTGGGGAGTGCCAGCTGGCGGCGTGGATGTGCGTGTTCGGAGTGACCAACGCCGGCTTCGGCCTGTCCCATGCACTTGGCCACCAGATCGGTCCGCGGTGGAACGTTCCTCACGGGATGACGTCGTGCATCACGCTGCCGCATGCGATGCGGTTCATGGCCGCTCTCGCGCCCGAGCGGTTCCGGCCGATCGCCGAAGGCTTTGGTGTCGCGTTCGATCCGGCCGAGCCTGCCGGCGCGGCGCTGGCCTGCGCCGATCGGGCCGCCGCGTTCATCGCGCAATTCGACGTGCCGCAGCGGCTGCGCGACGTCGGTGTGCCGCGCAGCGAACTGGCTGACGTTGCGACGATCGTCCACGACGGCATGGACGCCGCTCACGTCGTCGATCGGCCGATCACTCCTGACGACATCGTCTCGCTGCTGACGAACGCGTACTAACGCAGGTCAACCCGCAACGTCCCCAACGGATGGTTGGGCGTAGGGAGTTGATCGAGATAAAATCCCGAAGTTGTACGAACAATTTTTCGCATACCGTAAGGCGGGTCTTGCTGTTCTAGACCCGCCGTGGAGTGGAGTCGCACGCATGGTTAAGAAGGTGGTTGACAGACTGCTGCCCACCACGATGGTCGGGTCGTATCCGCGCCCGCACTGGTTCACTCAACAGCTGAACGGGCGGGATATTCGTGTGGCGTTCAAGGAAGTGCAGCACGAAGAGGCCTACAACGATGCCGTCGCGACCGTGATTCGCGATCAGGAAGAGGCCGGCCTCGACATCGTGACTGACGGCAATATGTGGTACGACGACTACGTCGGATCGATCGGCTCGTTCTGCTGGTACATGTACGAGCGCATCCCGGGGTTCGAACCGGCGCGCGAGGCGCACCCGTCGTTCGTCAACCAGGAGGCGAGCTTCGGCAAGGTGATGTTCGACGACTGGGGCGGCGTGATCAACAGCGGCCCGGTCTCGCGCGGTCCGATTCGCTACGCCGACCTCTACAAGATCGCAGCGAAGAATGCGCGGGTGCCGGTCAAGGTGTCGGTCGGCGCCGGTCCGGTGAATCTGGCGTGGCATGCGTACTTCAATCACTACAAGGACGCGAAGGAGCTGAGCTACGCGCTGGTGCCGATCTTCAACGCGGAGATGAAGGAGCTGGTCGCGGCGGGCGCGAAGTACCTGCAGATCGAAGACCTCGGCGCGTGGATGCCGCTCTTCACGGGCGACAAGGCCTACTACACCTGGATCAAGGACGTCATCGCGCAGTGCTGCGACGGCGTGAACGCCAAGATCGGCTGGCACTTCTGCTTCGGCAACGCGTGGGGCAACGACCTGATCAGCGGCGCGTTCCCTGAGGGCTATCAGACGGTGCTGCCGCACTTCTTCGACACGCCGGGCATCAACGAGTTCGTGCTCGACTACGCCAACCGCAACATGGCCGGCGTCGAGTTCCTGAAGAACCTGCCCAAGGACAAGTCGGTGCAGGTCGGCGTCCTCGACGTGCGTTCGAACGCGATCGAGTCGCCGCAGACGATTGCCGCCCGCATCAAGAAGGCGTTGGCCGCGGTCTCGCCGGAGCAGCTGGTGCTGAGCACCGACTGCGGGATGAAGCCGCTGGCGCGCATGGTGGCGAAGATGAAGCTGCAACTCGCTCGCCGAGGGCGCGGCGCTGGTCCGCAAGGAAGTCGCCGGCGCGTAGGCTCGTCACGGTTCCCGCAACAGCGGCACTGGACACGAGGCATCGAGAGAGAAATCTCGGTGCCTCTGTGCCTCGGTGTGTCGTGCGCACGTGAAGACATGAGATTCGTGTGAATCGTTTCGCTCAAAGAGGATGACAGAGACATGTTGAAGGCCACTGCCGGGATCATGCTCCCGACGACGATCACGGGCTCGCTGCCGCGACCGAGTTGGTATACGGAGAACCTGGGAACGCGGTCGTTTCTGGACGCGATGGTGACGTCGCGGTTCCGCGAGCAGTATGTGGACGCGTTGTCGGTGTATCTGCGCGAGCAGGAAGTGGCGGGGCTGGACATCGTGACGGACGGCGACTGCCGGTTCGACCAGGACATCGGCGGCCAGAGCTGGACGAGCTATCCGCCGCACCACATGGCGGGGTTCGAGACGACGCACCCGAAGCTGGCGGCGGTGGGCGCGGGCGGGATTGCGTTTCCGCGCGGCCACATCCTGCACGACTACCTGGAAGCGCGGGTGATGCCGAAGCTGGTCGGCCCGGTCGGGCGCGGCGAGATGCAGTATGCGGAGATGTTCAAGGCCGCGCAGCGGATGACGCAGAAGCCGGTGAAGTTCGGGACGGTGACGCCGGAGCTGGTGGCGTTCGCGGTGCAGGACGAGCACTACACGACATCCCGATCGCGATCTGGCGCTGAGTGAGGCGTTCAACGAAGAATTGCACGACCTGGCGGATGCGGGCTGCCCGGTGATCCAGATGGAAGAGCCGCAGATCCACCTGCTGGCCGCCCGCAACTACGTGGACGCGGTGATCAATCCCGAGTTCATGCTGAAGGTGTTCAACAACACGGTGAAGGGGCTGCGGGCCAAGACCGAGGTGTGGTGCCACACGTGCTGGGGGAACCCGTCGCAGCAGCGGATGTTCGGGGCGGTGCAGAGCTACAAGCCGGCGCTGGAGCTGCTGAACCAGGTGGATGCCGACGTGATCACGTTCGAGATGAAGAGCTCGAACATGATGGATCTGAACGAGATTGGCGCGGCGATCACGCACATGAAGGTGTGCGTGGGGGCGATCGACCATCACACGCTGCAGGTGGAGGCGCCGACGGAAGTGGCGGATCTGATTCGCCAGGCGCTGACGGTGATCCCGGCGGAGCGGCTGGTGCTGTCGTCGGACTGCGGCATGGGCCGCGAGGGGATGAGCCGGCGGCACGCGTTCTACAAGATGGTGTCGCTGGTCCAGGGCACCAACATCGTGCGGAAAGAGCTCGGGCTGCCGGTGGCGGAGAGCCTCGGCGCGGATCCGAAGTTCTCGTTGATCCGGCAGAAGGCGTAGAGCACGGGTAGCGACAGCGTAGAGCGGGTCTTGTTGTTGAGACCCGCCGGGGAGCGTGCGAATTGATCCGGGCCGCAATCGTCGGAATGGGGTGGTGGGGGCGCACCATCGTCGAATCCGTCCAGATCGACAGCGACGTCGATTCGCTTTGTCGCGGGCGCGACGCGCACGGTGTCGCCGACGTCACGGCGTTTGCCGAGGCGCAGACGCTGACCCTGGCGAAGGACTTCAACGCCCTCCTCGCCGACAAGAACGTCGACGCCGTCGTGCTGGCGACCCCGCACAGCCAGCACACCGAGCAGGTGATTGCCGCGGCGCAGGCGGGAAAGCAGTGGCAGCCGATCAAGGGCCCGGCCGAGACCTGGGAGGCGGCGCGCCTCGACGTCACACGCGCGTGTCTCGAGGCATTTGCCACGGCGGCCTCCGGCGGTACACCATTCCTGATTCCGACCAGCGAGATGGTGCACGGCGCGGCAGTGACCGAAGCCGTCGTGAAGTCCGCGGCGTCCGGACGATCGGAAAAGATTGCGGTAGGGCACGTCCTTTGGACGTGCCGACAGGAGATTCAATGGATCTTGGTAACGGACTCGGGCACCTCACGTACTCAACGCTGGTTCATCAAACCGACAACTGGGATCAGCTGTGGAAGAGCGTCAACACCTATCTGCCCGCGGTGAAAGCGCGCGTCGCGCCGAATCAGAAGTTCGGTGTGTGTCTACGCACCTCCGCGCCGTCGGCGGAAATGCTGTCGCAGGACCCGTCCAAGCGTGCCGACCTCAAGAAGTTCTTCGCCGACAACGACCTGTATCTCTACACCGCGAACGCGTTCGTCTACGGTGTCTTCAAGAAGCAGGTGATCAAGGAAGACGTCTACGAGCCTGACTGGCAGACGCCGGAGCGCCGCGAATACACCAAGCAGGTGGCCAACCTTCTCGCCGAGCTCGCGCCCGAAGGTGTCAATCCGTCGATTCAGAGCGCGCCCCTCGGCTTCAAGCCGAAGGTCACCGGCGATCACGTCGTTGACGAATACACCGACAACGTCATCGACGTCGTCGCGCACCTCGTCGAGTTGAAGAAGAAGACGGGCAAGACGGTCACGCTCGGTCTCGAGCCGGAGCCGCGCTGCTATCTCGAGACGACCGACGAGACGATTACCTACTTCAAGAACTATCTGTTCTCAGGTGAGACGGCGAAGAAGCTCGCGAAGAAGACCGGCCTCAACGAGGCCGACGCGAACAGAGCGATGCGCGAGTACACCGGCGTGGTGTTCGACATCGGTCACCAGTCGGTGGGCTACGAGGACATCCCGGTCTCGCTGCAGAAGCTGGTGGACAACGGTGTGCAGATCGTCAAGCTGCAGGAAGCGGCGTCGATGTACATCCCCGACGTCCAGCAGAAGACCGTGGACGCGTTGCAGACGTTCGCGAAGACCATCTATCTGTCGCAGACCTGTCAGCTGAAGGACGGCAAGCAGACGTGGTTCCTCAATCTCGAGGATGCCTTCGAGGCGTTCCAGAAGGATCCCGGGCCGCGCGAGTGGCGCACCCACTTCCACGTGCCGGTGTTCCTCAACGACCTCGGCGGCGCGTTCGGCACCACGCGCTTCGCGCTCGAGCAGGCGCTGGCCTTCCACAAGAAGACGCCGCTCTCGACGCACCTCGAGATCGAAACCTACACGTGGGACGTGCTGCCCGATCACCTCAAGACCGGCGACATCGTCGAATACGTGACGCGCGAGCTGGACTGGGTGAAGGGACAGTTCGTGTAGGTGCGAAAGCGTCAAAGTGCAAAGTGGCAAAGTGGACGTGCAAAGTGACCCCTGACGTTCGCACTTACTTTGCGACTTTCGCACTTTGAAGTTCGACGTTACAATTCCGGTGCTGATGCGGCGGTGCCCTCGTCCGTCGCCCATCGCTCCTCGTCCTGGCCGCGCTCTGGCTCGCCGTCTGTGGCTGGAGTGTGCTGATCGCGTCCAGTCAGGCGACGCCGCCGCCGCGTCAGCCGTCGCTGCCACCGATGTGCGCGCGACGTATCGACAAGTACTGCGTCACCTGTCACAACCAGCGGCTGAAGACCGGCGACCTCGCGCTCGATGCGCCGGAGCTGACGAACGTCGCCGGCGCACGCCGACGTGTGGGAAAAGGTGATTCGCAAGGTGCGCGCGGGCATGATGCCGCCGGCCGGATCTGCCGCGGCCGGATGTCGCCGCGCGCGCGGGCGCTCGTCACCTCGCTCGAGTCCACGCTCGATGCCGCGGCGCGCACGCAGTCCGAATCCCGGGCCGGCCGCTCGCCCATCGTCTGAATCGTGCCGAGTACGCGAACGCGGTTCGCGATCTGCTCGCGCTCGACGTTGACGTCACCTCGATGCTGCCGCCGGACGATTCGAGCGGCGGGTTCGACAACAACGCCGACGTGCTCGGCGTCTCGCCGGTGCTGCTCGAAAGCTATCTGAGCGCCGCCGAGCGGATCAGCGCGCTGGCGCTTGGCGATCCGAAGACGCCGCCGATTGGCGAGCTGTTTCGCGTCCGGCAGGACGAGTCGCAGGACCGCCACATCGAGGGGCTCCCGCTCGGCACGATCGGCGGCATCCAGCTCGCAGACCACGCTGCCGCTCGACGGCGAGTATCAGTTCCAGGTGCAGGTTGTTCCGCACCAATCTCGGGACGACGCGCGGGCTCGAGTATCCGCATCAGCTCGAGATCAGCGTGGACGGCGAGCGCGTGCACCTCGCGTCGTTCGGCGGCGACAAGGAGATTGCCGCGTCGAGCGACAACCCGACGACGACCGGCGATGCGGTGGACGACCGCTTCACCGCGCGCGTGCCGCTCAAGGCCGGCCCGCGAACGATCACCGTCGCGTTCCTCGAGAAGACGCACGCGCTGAACACGCGGCGTCTCGAGAACTACGTGCGCAGCTCGTCGGACACGATCGACTTCTCGGGCAGCCCGCACATCGACGAAGTGATCCTCACCGGACCGTTCAATCCGACCGGCGCCGGCGACACGCCGAGCCGGCGGCGCATCTTCGTGTGCCGTCCGAAGACGGTGGCCGACGAAGAGCCGTGCGCGCAGAAGATTCTCTCGGCGGCTGGCGCGGCGCGCCTATCGCGGCGACGTGACGCGCGAGCGACTCGCAGGCGCTGCTGGCGTTCTTCAAGCAGGGCCGCAGCGACGGCGGCAGCTTCGACGACCGGCATCGATCTCGCGCTGCGGCGTCTGCTCGCCAGTCCGAAGTTCATCTTCCGCGTCGAGCGCGATCCGGCGGATGTCGCCGGCCGGTGGCGTGTATCGTCTGGGCAATCCCGCACTCGCCTCCCGGCTGTCGTTCTTCCTGTGGAGCACGCCACCCGACGAGGAGCTGCTCGATCTCGCCGAGAAGGGCAGGCTGTCGACGCCGGCGACGCTCGAGCGCCAGGTGCGGCGGATGCTCGCCGATCCGAAGTCGCAGGCGCTCATCGACAACTTCCTCGGCCAGTGGCTGCAGCTGCGCAACCTGAAAGGCAAGCAGCCCAACTCGCACGAGTTCCCCGACTTCGACGACAACCTGCGCGACGCGCTGCAGACCGAGGTCGAGATGTTCTTCGCCTCGATCATGCGCGAGGATCGCAGCGTCATGGACCTGCTCACGGCGGACTACACGTTCGTCAACGAGCGGCTGGCGAAGCACTACGGCATTCCGTATGTCTACGGCACGCACTTCCGCCGCGTGACGCTGCAGGACGATGTCCGTCGCGGGCTGCTCGGCAAGGGCGCGCTGCTGATGGTGACGTCGCACCCGCATCGCACGTCGCCGGTGCTGCGCGGCAAGTGGATCCTCGAGAACGTGCTCGGCGCGCCGCCTCCGCCGCCGCCAGATGTCGTGCCGCCGTTCGAGGAAAGCACCGAGGCGGCGCAAGCCGCGCTCGGTGCGCGAGCGCATGGAGCAGCACCGCCGGAATCCGGCGTGCGCCGGCTGCCATCGCATGATCGATCCGGCCGGCCTGGCGCTCGAGAACTTCGACGCCATCGGCGCCTGGCGCACGCGCGACGGCGGCACCCGCGGCACGCCGATCGACGCCTCGGGTCAGCTGGTCGATGGCACCGCCGATCAACGGGGTGAACGAGCTGAGGGCGGCGCTGGTCCGCGAGCCCCGAATGTGTTCGTGCAGGCACTGACCGAACGGCTGCTGACCTATGCGCTCGGCCGTGGCCTGACGGCCGCGGACATGCCAGCCGTGCGCACGATTGCCCGCGATGCACAGCGTGACAACTACCGGTTCTCGTCCAGTTGTGCTGGGCATCGTCCGGAGCGTACCATTCCAGATGCGGATCAAGGGCGCCGCAGACGAGGGCGCCACGCGGCGTCGGACCATCGCGATAGAGACTGACCGACAGGGAGACAGCCATGTTCATCACGAAACAGTCGTTGTCGCGTCGAACGGTTCTTCGAGGTCTCGGAGCGACCCTCGCCCTGCCGCTGCTCGATGCGATGGTGCCGGCGCTGACGCCGACCGTGCGCACCGCCGGCGCGCCGACGCGTCGCTTCGGCGCCGTGTTCGTGCCGATGGGCGAGCGGCCGAGCCACTGGAATCCGACCACCACCGGCGTCGGCTTCGAGTTCAGCCCGATCCTCAAGCCGCTCGAGCCGTTCCGCGATTCGGTGACCGTCGTCACCGATCTCGATCGGCCGCTGGCCGGCACGCATGCCGTCAGCACCGGCACGTGGCTGACCGGCGCCGCGCCGAAGCGAACCGAGGCCGAAGACTTCATCGCCAACACCTCGCTCGACCAGGTCATCGCCAACCAGATCGGCCGGGACAGCGTGTTTCCGTCGTTCGAGATCGCCACCGAGGACCTGACCGGTTACGTCGGCGCGTGTGACGTGGGCTACAGCTGCGCCTACATGAACACCATCTCGTGGAAGTCGCCGACCTCGCCGATGCCGATGGAGACCAACCCGCGCGTGGTGTTCGAGCGCATGTTCGGACGCCCGGGCTCGGCCAGCGAGCGGATGACGCGTCTGCGGCAGAACCGCAGCATCCTCGACTCGGTGAAGGGCGACGTCTCGTCGCTCGAGCGCGGACTCGGCGCGCGCGACAAGGTGCGTCTCGACCAGTATCTCGAGCACCTGCGCGAAATCGAAGGCCGCATTCAGCGCGCCGAGAAACAGACGACGACCGAGCTGATCGCGCCGCGGGCGCCGGTGGGCATTCCCGATTCGTGGGAAGAGCACGCCACCGTGATGTTCGACCTGATGGCGCTGGCGTTCGAGGCCGACCTGACACGCGTCTTCACCTTCATGCTGAATCGCGAAGCGAGTCAGCTGGTGTTCCCCGACCTCGGGTTCAACGAGCCGTGGCACCACGTCTCGCATCACGGCAACGAGCCGGAGAAGCTGGCGCTGCTCGTGAAGCTGAACACCTGGCAGATCGAGCTGTTCGGCAAGTTCCTCAAGAAGCCTGCAGTCCACGCCCGACGGCGACGGCAACCTGCTCGATCACTCGGTGCTGCTCTGGGGCAGCGGCATGAGCGACAGCAACACGCACTCGCCGCTCGACGTGCCGTACCTGATGGTGGGCAAGGGCGGCGGCGCGTTCACCGGCAACCGTCACATCGCGGCGCCGAAGGGCACGCAGCTCGCCAACGTCATGCTCACCGTCGCGCAGAAGTACGGCGCCGAGATCGACAAGTTCGGCGTCAGCACGGGCGCCTTTGCGCTCTGAGCTGAACGCGAGCGGCACACGATGACTGCACGTGATCGACGAAACGCGGAGACGCTGAGGCGCGGAGAGATACTGCAAGCGATCTTGCTCCGCGGCTCCGCGCCTCCGCGTATCGTCATGCACGTGAAGTCACGCGCAGTCGTCGCCTAGTTCTCGCTGCTGTGCCTCGGTACCTCAGGGGGCGCACAGTCCGCGAACTCGCTCGTTGACGCGGTCAAGCGCGGCGATCGCGAAGCCGTGCGCGAGCTGCTGCGCGGCAAGCCGGACGTGAACGCCGCGCAGGCCGACGGCACGACCGCGCTTGCACTGGGCGGTGCGCGGCGAACGACATCGAGCTGGTCAGGACGCTGCTGCGCGCCGGCGCGAAAGCCACGGCCACCAATCGCTACGGCATCGCCCCGATCACGCTCGCCGCGACCAACGGCAGCGTCGAGGCGCTCGATGCGCTGCTCAAGGCCGGCGCGAGCGCCAACACGCAGAGCGCCGAGGGCGAGCCGGTCATCATGACCGCGGCGCGCACCGGCAACGCCGCGGCGGTCAAGCTGCTCGTCAGCCGCGGCGCCGACGTCAACGCGCGCGAGAAGTGGTTCGGCGAGACCGCCGTGATGTGGGCGGCCGCCGAGAACCACGCCGATGCGATTCGTGTGCTGGCCGAGTCCGGCGCGGACATCAACGCCAGGTCCACGGTGCTCGAGGCGCCGGTGCTCGAGTTCCCGCGCAGCGGCGGACCGAACTCGCCGTTCCCGCGCGGCGGCTGGACGGCGCTGATGTTCGCGGCGCGTGAAGGGGCGATCGACGCCGCCCGCGCGCTGGCCGAGCTCGGCGCCAACCTCAACGTCGCGGCGCTGCCGCAGACCGACATCCCGCTGAAGCCGGAAGAGTTCAAGACCGCCGAGCAGGGCATCGGGACCACCGCGCTCGTCTTCGCGATCATCAACTCGCACTACGACCTGGCGGCGGTGCTGCTCGAGAAGGGCGCCGATCCCAACGTCCTCGACATCGCCGGCATGGGCGCGCTCTATGCGGCCGTGGACATGAACAGCCTGCAGTGGGTGCAGGGCCGGCCGGCGCCGATTCTCACCGACAGGCTCGATGGCGTGGACGTGGTCAAGCTGCTCCTCGATCGCGGCGCGGATCCGAATGCGCGTCTGAAGCGCGCGCCGCTCAAGCGCCACCACGATGCCGGCACCACGTTGAACTTCGGCCAGGGCACGACGCCGCTGATGCGCGCCGCGCGCACCAACGACGTCGGCGTCATGCGGCTGCTGCTCGACGAGCGGCGCCGATCCGTTCCTCACGCTGCCCGATCGCACCAACGCGCTGATGATTGCCGCGGGTCTTGGCGCCGGCGGTCTCCGCGGCGAAGGCATCCGCATTGTCGTGCCGACGCCGGAAGGCGCGGTCGAGGCCGTGCACGCTGCTGCTCGATCGCGGCATGGACGTCGATGCGTTCAACAACGCCGGCAACACGGCGCTGCACGGCGCGGTCGGCCGCGGCGATGCCGTGGTGAAGTTCCTCGCCGAACGCGGCGCGACGCTGACTCTCAAGAACAAGGCCGGCTTCACCCCGCTCGATCTCGCGATGGGCCAGGGTGGCCGCGGCGGCCGCGGTGGCGTCGTCCGCGAGAGCACCGCCGCGCTGCTCAAGCAGCTCATGCTCCCAGGCGCCTCCCCGGCCGTCGAAGAGCGCGCCGTAGTGCGTCGTGCTCGGTCGATCAGCGGCGGTCGCGGCGATCGTCCGTGGGCCTGGTCCGCTGTCGTGCGCGGCGACGCCGGTCGGCCTCCAGCAGTGCGGCGACGACGTCACCGGCACGCATCGTCACACCGCCTCCACTCAGGCGACCGCGCTGCTGACTGCGCGCCCGATCGGCACTCCGCCGAAAGGCGAAGAGCGTCCGCAGATCGCTCACGTCGCCATCGCCGACCTCGATCGCGACGGCCTCAACGACGTCATCGTCTGCGACGCGCTGCGCGGTGTCGTCAGCTGGATCCGTCAGGCGCCGCGCGGCACCTACACCGAGCAGACGATTGCCGGCGTCGCTGCTCCGGCGCACGTCGAGGCGGTGGACTTCGACAAGGACGGCGATCTCGATCTGCTCGTCGCGGCGCTCGGCTTCCTCTTTCCCAACAACAACCGCGTCGGGTCGGTGATCGTCCTCGAGAACGACGGCCGGCAGCGCTTCACGTCGCACTACATCGCCGATCGCGTCGCCCGCGTGGCCGACGCGCGCGCCGCCGATTTCGACGGCGACGGCGATCTCGACGTCGCCGCCGCCGGCTTCGGCTACGACGATGGCGAGACGAGCTGGCTGGAGAACACGGGCCAGTGGAAGTTCGAGCAGCACGTGCTGCAGCGGCTGTCCGGCGCGATCAATGCGCTGCCCGTCGATCTCAACGCCGACGGCCGTCTCGACATCGTCGCGCTGATCAGCCAGGAGTGGGAGGAGATCTGGGGCGTTCGTCAACGACGGCCGCGGCGGCTTCGCGCCGCGGATGCTGTGGGGCTCGACCAATCCCGACTTCGGATCGAGCTGGCTGTCGCTGGCCGATCTCGATCGCGACGGCGATCCCGACCTGCTGTATGCCAACGGCGATGCCTTCGAGTACGCGCCGCCGAACAGCCGGCCGTGGCAGGGGATTCAGTGGCTCGAGAATCGCGGTAACCTGCATGTTCGAGTTCCACCGCATCGTCGACTTTCAGGGCGGCACCAGCCCCGAGGCGGCGGATCTCGATGGCGACGGCGACCTCGACGTGATGTTCGTGGCCTCGAACAGCGACTGGGACAATCCGCAGTCGCCGAGCCTGGTCTGGCTCGAGAACAACGGGAAGATGACGTTCACGATGCACGGCATCGGCACGGCGCCGACGCATCTGCAGACGGTGGCGATTGGCGACCTCAACGGCAACGGCGGGCCTGATGCGGCGACCGGTGGCATGCACATCAGCCGGCCGTATGATCGGATCGGACGAATTACCGCGTGGCTCAGTAAGTAGTGTCCGGCCTTCCGGGCCCGCAGTAGTGTCCGGCTTCAGCCGGACCGGAACATACATATGACTCCTACCAATCGTCGTAACGCAGCCGTGGCAACCGGCTTCGCGCTCGTCTTTGCGGGGACCCTGACCGTGATGGGTCAGTCGTACAGCGCTCCGCGCACGCCGTGGGGCGATCCGGATCTGCAGGGCACCTACACCAACGGCGACGAGAGCGGCATCTCGATGGAGAAGCCGGCCGAGTTCGCCGGCAAACGAGTCGACGAGATCACGCCGGCGCAGCTCGCCGAGCTGATCAAGACGCGGCGCGAGCGGCAGCTGAAGACGCGCGCAGACGATTGGCGGCTCAACAGAGAACGACACCGGCGCCGGCCCCCCGCACTGGTACGAGAACTACAACGCCACGAACAGCCGCGCGTGGATGATCTCCGATCCGGACGACGGCAAGATCCCGGCGACGACCGACGAGGCCAAGAAGCGCGCCGCTGCCGTGCGCGCCGCGCGGCGCGGCGGCGACGGCTACAACACCGGCCCGTTCGACGGTCCGCAGGACCTCACGCTCTACGTCCGCTGCATCAGCCGCGGACTGCCCGGTTCGATGATGCCGGCGATCTACGGCAACAGCTACGACATTACCCAGGGCCCCGGGTTTGTCGCGATTCGCTATGAGATGGTGCACGAGACGCGCATCATCCCGCTCGATGGCCGAGCGCATCTGCCCTCGTCGATGAAGTCGTACATGGGCGACGCACGCGGGCGTTGGGAAGGCGACACGCTCGTCGTCGAGACGACCAACGTGCTCGAGAAGTCGGCCTACGGTGGCGCGTCGGACAAGATCAAGATTACCGAGCGCTTCCGTCCGACATCGAACAAGACCATCGAATGGTCGATCACATTCGACGACAAGACCACATGGGTGCGGCCCTGGACGTTCGGGATGCGGCTGACCAGGGACGACGCACCGGTGTTCGAGTACGCGTGCCACGAGGGCAACGAGGGACTCCGAGGCATCCTCAGCGCAGCGCGCGCCGCCGAGCGCGAGAGCGGTAGCAGCAAATAGTCCTTGGTCCAAGGACTAGAGCACCAAGGACCAGGCTAGCCCTGACGCGGCTCGTCCTTGAACGCGTCGCCGGAGGGCGCAGTCGTATCCGACACCTGGTTCTCGGTCGCGCCGATGTGGGCGTCCTGACGATCGAGCGGCGCAGAGTGTTTGCTCTGCTCGGTGATCGGATTCTCGCGATCGGGTCCGCTGTCGCCCTGATCCTCGCCGACCTCGGGCTTGGCCGGCGTCGTCGGTTGCTTGATCTCGGGCTCGGGCTTCCGAGGTTGTTTCAGCTCGGGCTCAGGTTTGCGCGGCTGCTTCAACTCAGGCTCGGGTTTCCGCTTCGGTTCGAGTTCGGGAATGGGTGTGGTTGGCATACGCCGCTGACAACTGCACCATTTGTGCCTGTCGTCTAAGACTCTTCCGTAGATGTACCTCCCGAAGCCCTTCGAGCCGCCCGACACCGATACGCTGCACCAGTTCGTACGCGTGCACCCGTTCGGCGTGCTGGTGACCATGACGAGCAACGGACTGGACGGCAACCACCTGCCGTTCGTGCTCGACCTGGAGCCATCGCCGTATGGCACGCTGCGCGGTCACGTTGCGCGAGCCAATCCGATATGGCGTGAGTGCCAGGCTGGCGCAGACGCCCTCGTCATCTTCCAGGGGGCCGACAGCTTCATCTCGCCGTCGTGGTACCCGACCAAGCAGGAGACCGGCGCCGTCGTGCCGACGTGGAACTACATCGTCGTACACGCGCACGGCCGCGTGCGTGTGGTCGACGACGCCGACTGGCTGCGCGCACACGTCGAAGCGCTCACCGATCGCCAGGAAGCAGGCCGCGAGGCGCCATGGGCGGTCAGCGACGCGCCAGTCGACTACATTCAGAAAATGGTTGGGGCGATTGTCGGGATTGAGATTCCGATCTCACGTCTCGTCGGCAAGTGGAAGCTCAGTCAGAACCGCTCGGAACGCGACCGCGAAGGTGTCGTCGACGGTCTGCTGCGCGAAGGGACCGAGACTGCCGCGCGGATGGCGTCGCTGGTGCGGAACGCGATGCTCAAAACGCCACCGGATCGATAATCCACCCGAACTGTGGCTGATTCTCAGGCTGGCGCATCGGCGTATCTCGAGAAGGCGATCGATCGGTATTCACCACCAGTGGCGGCGGCAGGCCGAGCCGCGTTGAAGAAAGCTCGCACGCTGTTTCCCGGTGCGCGGCAGCCGGTGTTCGATCGCCGGCAGTCGCTGGCCATCGGCTTCGCGCCGGCGGAGCGCGGCATGCCCGTGTTCTCGGTGGTGCTCTATCCGCGATGGGTGCGATTTTTCTTCCTGGAAGGCGTCGCCCTCGACGACCCCGACGGTCGGCTCGAGGGGAGCGGCAACCAGGTCCGCTCAATCCGTGTGGATGACGACGCGGCGATCCTCGACGACCGTTACATTCGCGGGCTGATGAAGCAGGCGCTGAAGGTGGCGGGCGCCGATCTGAAAAAGGGCGCGGAGAGATCGAGCTCAGGGCCACGCTCACGCCGCGCAAGTAGCGGCCTCGGCAGCCTACGACTTGGGCAGCGTGACGTGCACGGGGTAGGCCCGCTCGCCCGCCAGCACTTTCACTGGCAGCCGGTTCTCGGGCAGAGGAATCGGGCAGGTCGTGTAGGGATTGAACGCGCACGGCGGGTTGTAGGCCTGATTGAAATCGAGCACCGTCGTGCCATCGTCGCGCAAGTCGGAGTAGAGGAACCGCGCGGCTTCATATGTCTCCGCCCCGCTCGATTGATCCCTGAAGACGAAATAGAGACGCTTCGGCCGGGTCGTGAACGGCCGCAGCCGCAGCGTGCGTCCCTGCACCGTGAACTCGACGACGCCCTCGGTCTTGAAGGCGTCGAGGTCGCCGAAGGTGTTCATCACCTGCAGGTCGCGCGGCGACGCGTCGGGGATGAAGCGGCCCGTCACGCGATACTCCATCTGGATTGGAAACCACGTGAAGCCGAGAAAGCCGCGGGCCATCTCGCCATTGGGGTCCCACACCCGAAGCGAGCGCCGGTCCCCGCTGCGATGGACGACCATGCGAATGCCGCCCACCTCGATTGAGTCGGCCTTCGCGGACGCATCATCAGTCAGCTCGCGCGGCATCGTGACCGGCTGACCGTCGATCTGCACGGGTGAGCCCCGTTCAGGCTCGAAGCGAACGGCGTCGCCGGTGAGCACGAATCGGCCGATGCGCGGCGCCGAAGCCGATGCCGGCAGGACGATGTCGTTGGTGCGTGCGGTGCCGGCGGTGTGGCTGCCCGGCTCGAGGAAGTGCAGGCCGGCAATCGTCGACCAGTTGCGGCGATAGCTGTCCTCGTGCATCGCACGCCAGTCTTCAGTCTCCTGCGTGGCCGCGGCTACATCAGTCGCGGCCGGAGCCGGCGACGCGCCGCCGGAATTGCAGGCCGCAGCGATCGCGAGAGATGCCACGACGGAGCACAACGCAGCCGGCCGCGCGTGAAGATGCATCGATCTGATGATAGTGCAACGGTCGCGAACACGAACCGGGAGCCAAACATGTGACCAGGAATGTCGCCCTCCTGTCGAGGAACGGGTCGATCAGGCAGCGCCCCGGCGCTGCTTGCCCCACCGCACAAGCGTGAACACGACCAGTCCAAGAATCGCGCAGGTCAGATAGAAGTCCGTGCCCGCGACCAGCAGGAGCCGCTGCACCGTGCGGCCAGGCAGCAGCGGCAACGCCGAACTCAGAACGGCGACGCCGATCAAGGCGCGGCGAGTAGGAGCGTGATCCCATGCCGCCATGCCGACCGCGACCACTGGCCACAGAAGCGCCACCAGGTAGACCTTCGAGGTCAGCGGCCCGACCAGCAGCATCACACAGATCATCAGCCCAATCTGCAGCGCCTCGAGGCGTACGTCGCTGGCTTCTTCGTTCGTGGAGTTGCGAGGACGCGGGGCGAGCCAGATCAGCACGAGACCGCCGGCGAACATGCCCACGCTGATCGCCAGCCAGGCCCGATCGATGGATGACGAGGAAAGTGCGGCGACGTTGACAGCCGCATACCGGTGATCGCCGTCGACTCGCTTGGTGTAGTCAACCACCGAAAAGGTCCTTCGCAACTGTCCCTTGAGCGACAGATTGATCGGCCCATTGGTCTCGTGGAATTCCTGCCCGGCCACGACGTGCTGATACCAGCGTTCGATCAGATGTCGATTGCCCGCGAGTCCGAAATAGGCTGACGGCAGGAGATTCAGCGCGGCGGTAGCGATCCCGACGAGGACGAGCAGCGTGAAGCGGCGCCTGACCGCGAAATAGGGCAGCGTCAGGGCGGGGACGATCTTGACGGTAATGGCGATGGCCAGCAGCGTGGCCGCGGGCAGTTCACGTTGTTTGAGTGCAAGGCTCAATCCCGCGAACATCATCGCGGTGACAATCAGTTGCACGTTTCCGTAGTCGAGCGCCATCGCAAAGTAGGGGACCAGGGCGAGGAAGGCGGTTGTCCAGACTGCGGGACGGTTGTAGGGGACGTGCGCGAACAACGATGTGATCGACAGCACGGCAACCACGATCGCGAGCGTGTCGAGTAGATGCCATACCCAGGCTGCAAGCGTGTACGGGGCGAGAGACAGCGGTGCGAAGGTGAGAATGAACAGCGGCAGGTAGCGGTAATCCATCACCACGCCGCGCGCGAAGTCGGGAGCGTAGAGGTCGGTGCGGCCGCTCAGCAGCGATCGTCCCGCGGCGTAGTAGACCGAGAAGTCGGTGAGATTGCGAACGAAGACTACGCCCAGCGCGGCGACCAGAGCGATGGCCGCCGCGATGAACAGCGTGCGCCTGCGCCGGTCGTTCCCGCCTTCTGGATCCGGCCCCATGGCCCGCCTAGCATAGCGCTGTAGATCGAGTACGATTCGCCCAATCGAGGAGAGGGTTCGATGACACGGATTGCACTCATCGCGATGGTCTTCACCGGCGCGCTGCTCGCCCCGGCGGCGGGTTTCGCCCAGGTTTCATGCTCGCGCGACGGGCTGCAGCGCGCAGTGGATCTCTATCTCGCTGCCCAGACCAAGGGCGATACGTCAGGCGTGCCGCTGGCCACCGGACTCGGTTACGTGGAGAACCACGCGCCAGCGAAGATGGACGAGGGGGTGATCAAGACGGCGATGAAGATCGATCACCATCGCAGTCTCCTTGACCCGGCGACCTGCCAGACGTTCACGGAAGTGATCGTCACGAACAAGGAGAAGCCCTACGTCCTCGGCACGCGGATGCGCGTCAATCGGGACAAGATCGCCGAGATCGAGATCCTCTGGACCACGACCGGCTACTGGCTCTTCAACGCCGACGCCTATTTGAAGTGGTCGTCGACCGAGACGTGGGACACCATTCCCGCGAATCGGCGCGACACCCGCGACACGCTGGTGTCGGCCGCCAACGCCTACCTCGATGCGTTTCTCGAAGGGAAGAAGGACCTGGTGCCGTGGGGCTACCCGTGCAACCGCACCGAAGGCGGGGCGCACACCGGCAACTGGATCTCCGATGGACAGCTGCGACGTCGGCGTCCCGAGCGGTGTGAACATCGCCAACCGCCGCTTCGTCGTCGACGAGACGATCGGCTCGGTGGTGGTGTATTGCACCTTCGGCGCGGGAGGCCCCGGTGGCGGCAGCGGCGCTCCCGATACGCATCTCTTCCGGATCGAGAACGGCAAGCTGCGCTACGTGCACACGCTGACGCATCTGCTGCAGGCGAACTTCCGGGGCAGAGGCGCCGGCGGGCAGACAGGCGGCGCCGGCGGACGCGGCGCGACCGGGAACTGACGAATCGCTTCATCCTGAAGCGTTGGGCGGAGTCCACGGCCGGGCGTGGCTCGCCATCGCCAGCCACCGCTGATCAGCGGATTCCTGCACGATGCCCTGCGTTTTGCGAGCGGACTCATGCTTGCAAGAATGCGCGGCCAGGCTGCAGGGTCATGATTCGCACACTACTCACCGCAACGTCGATCGGCGCCGCGTGCGTGATCGCCGCACTCGGACTGTCCACACCAGTTTCAGCGGTCGATCCGATCGATTCCGGACGATTCGTCTGGCACGACCTCATGACCAGGGATGTGAACGCCGCCAAGCGGTTCTATGGCGAGCTCCTGGGCTGGCAGTTCGAGGACACCAAGCGAGGTGACCGTCCCTACGTGCTGGCCCGGATCGGCGCAGATCCAGTCGCCGGCATTGTCGATGTCAGTTCGCTTCCCGATGCCGCGCCGCAGTGGATCAGTTTCATGGCGGTCCCGGATGTCGAGAAGACCGTCGCGCTCGTGAGGTTCGGTGGTGGAAAGGTGCTCGTCGAACCGCGCGAAGTGGCGTCGATCGCGCGCGCCGCAGTCATCAGCGATCCACAAGGCGCCCCGCTCGGCGTCGCACAGCTGCGCCGTGAAATTCTTGGCGTCGTCGATCCCACGCGTCCGGTGGCGAGCCGATTCTTCTGGCAGGAATACCTCGCCGGTGATGCGGTGAAGGCGCTCGATTTCTACAAGCGCCTCGCTGGCTACGAGTCAGCGATCACCGATGCGCGGCTGGGTGTCGAGTACCACGTTCTCAGAACGACCATGCGCCCGCGTGCTGGTCTCTTTCAACTTCCTGAATCAAGCGACGTGCTGCCGACGTGGTTGCCGTATGTGCTCGCCGAGGATCCCGTTGCCCTCGCTGCGCGAGTGCCCGGGCTCGGCGGCCGCATTCTCGTGCCAGCCGCGCCGGAACGCCGCAACGGATCGCTCGTCGTGATCGCCGATCCGGGCGGTGCGCCGCTGGCTCTGCAGAAGTATCCGTTCTGATCTCTGCTTATGACTTCACGGACGCTCGTTCATCGCACCGTGCTCTTCGCGTTGGCACTGCTCACCGCTGTCGCCGCGCTCAGTTGCAACAGCGGGTCTGGAATGGGGATGGGAGTGAGCGCGCCGACGCGTTGGGGTGGTTCCGGCTCAGGCGGGCGCCCGCCGGTCTTCGTCGGCGGGCCGTCGTAGTCCCGCTTCCGATGATCTCCGGCGTATCCGGAAGCCGCCCCTGCGGCATCCCGGTGTGGCCACCCATCGGACTTTCCCGCGCGCGCGGTATAGCGCGACCCATCCGACGGCTTCTTCGCCCATCTTCCGTGCGGCAATCAGCGGTGGCAGGTTGTTCGCCTCGATGTACGCCGTGATGGCGCGAACCCCTTCGCGTGCGAAGAAGCGGGCGGACGCGTTCACACCGATTTGGTGCAGACCACGGCCGCGGTGGGCGGGATGGGTGTAGGCGTTGTACGCGTAGAGGAACGGAGCGTCAACGACCGCGTCCACATCGTCGAATACCGGCGCTGATTCGCGCGCGTACCAGCAGTACGACAGGAGACGTCCGTTCTCGAGCACGCCGAAGCAGCGATCACCCCTGGCCAGTGCCTCGGCGGCAAAGCCGCTCGAATAGACGTAGTCGTCGCCGGTGTCGCGATTGAAGAAGCGCAGGACCTCTTCTGATGTCAGCAGTCTGGGCTCGAGCCCGTGATCCGTCAACTCGGCGCTCGTCTTCGCCTGTGCGCCATCGATCGGATGCGTCGTGACCACAAAGATGTGTGCGGAGAAGCGACGACCCAGCGAGGCGCACGACCACAGGAGGGTGTGTCGCCAGCCGAGTCGTTTCGCGGTGAGTCGCAGCGTCGTGGCAACGTTCGCAAGACGGGAACGTCTCCCGGGGAGTTTCACAGCATTCCGACGCACGAGCTGCACCGAGGGCAAATCCAGTGCCACGGGCACAACCCTTACCGGGCTTCTGCAGTCGAAGACCGTACGAATCCCATGCGACTGATTCGGAAAGCCCGCACCGGGAATCGGTGTCACTCGTGTCACCCTCGCCGCCGGACCAACAGCTTCGCACCTCGACAGTGTAGTCGGCACCGCGTGTGCTCAAACAAGTACGAGCGATACCGGAACGCCGGAATTCGCAAGCAAAATCGCCTCGCGCGGCCTGGAGGCCGCGGGATTTCGCGAGACGGTCTTCTTTTGGAGGGTACTCATGGCTCGACATATCTATCTCGGACTCGTTGCTGCCGTCGCGATATCCGTCTCGACCGCGGGCATGCTTCAGGCGCAGGGCGCAGCCTCACGGCAGAAGCGATGGCAGCCGCTAAGGCAAGCCCGGAGCTGGTCGGCGCGCTGTCGAAAGAGATGGGCGCGACACCTGAACAGGCGGCCGGTGCGGCCGGCACGCTGTTGGGTGTGGCGAAGTCGCGACTCAAGGCCGACGAATTCTCGCAGATTGCCAAGGCTGTTCCTGGCACGGACTCGTTGCTCAACGCCGCGCCGACGAGCGCGCTCTCACCGACCGGAGGCGCGGCCACCGGGCTGACGGGTGCGGCGGCCTCGTTCTCGAAGCTCGGGCTCTCGCCGGATATGGTCGACTAAGGCCGTGCCGGTCTTGACCTCGTACGTGACGAAGTCGGGTGGCTCCAACGTCGGCAGCCATGCTCGCTGGTGCGTTGAAATGATGTTCCCGCTTCGATACACGCTGCCGTTTCTCACTGCAGTCCTCGTCGGTGCCGGCCTCGGGTGTAGCCGTACCAGCAGAACGCTCTCACGCCCGAGGCCGCCAGTGCCAAAGGCGACGCGCTGCTCAGGGAAATGAGCAAGAACATGTCGGCGGCGCAGACGTTCGCCTATACGGCGGACGAGCGCCGGCAGAATCCCGACGGGCGCGAAGGGTGAGAGAAAAGCGACGCGTCACGTCACCGTGCGCCGCCCGAACGGTCTTGCCTTTACTGGTAAGGGAGACGGCGGGGACACGTGCAGGCTGGTACGACGGAAAACAGATCACGCTCGTATCGCATCGCGCCAAAGTGTGGGCCCGTGGTCCGATGCCCCCGACACTCGATGAGGCGCTGGACTACCTGTCGGCCGAGTACGACGTGCAGATGCCAACCGCCGACCTGCTGTACTCCTCGCCGTATGACGCGTTCATGACCAAAGACACCACCGGTGGCTGGGTGGACACGCAGAAGATCGGCGATCGCTCGTGCGAGCACCTCGCGTATCGGCAGCCGGTCGTCGACTGGGAGATCTGGTTGAGGACCGGAGCGGTCGCTGCCGTGCCAGCTGAAGGTCACCTACAAGCAGATTCCCGGTCAGCCGAGCACGATGGTGACGTATCACGCGCTCGAAAAGCCGAACGTCACCGACGAGACGTTCAAACCGAACGTGCCTGACGGGTATCAACGAATCAAGATCCTCCGTCACGCGACGGTCATCGATCCGAAGCTCGACGAGCCCGCGCCTGCTGCTGCCGATGCGGCTGCGCCGGGCGGGAAGCAAATCAAGTAGCAGGCTCCAGGAGACGGCAATGTCCAATCAGGGAACTCGGACCGGCCGGTCCGGCGCGTCGCGCGGTGTTGCGGTCGCTGTCAGTGCGCTGTTCGTGCTCTCGACGGTGGAGCTCGGGGCGGACAGGAAGGGCGGTGGCTCGGTGCGGCAAACTCGCAGCACACAGAGTAGTGCCGGCGCCGCGAAGAACAACAACTACAACCGGAGCACCAACACGAACCAGAACACGAACACGAACCGCACCACAAACGCCGAGCGGGAACGTCAACAACGTCAACGTGAACAACGTCAACGTCAACCGGAACACCAACGTCAACCGGAACACGAACGTCAACAACGCCGGTTATTACGGCCGGCCCGGCGGTGTCGTTGCCGGTGAGGAAGGCGCCGTCGCCGTCGGGAGACGCGGAGCCGTCGCGGTAGGCGAGGAAGGCTACGTCGGCGTTGGACGGTATGGCGGGGTTGTTTCGGGTGAGGTCTACGACTCGTACGAAGGCTGGAGAGTGGCGGCCGGAGTGACGGCTGGAGTCGTCGGAGGAATCGCCATCGGTACCATGCTTGCCAGGCCACCCGCGGCATCCGTGACCGTGGTCGCTGCCGGCAGCAATTACATGTACTCAGACGGCGCGTACTACGAACAGGTGATGTACGGCGGCGAGGTGACGTATCGCGTCGTCAACCCGCCGGTTGGCGCGGTCATCACGACTCTACCTGGCGGTTGCACTGCGACCGTGGTCGGCGGCGTGTCGGTGCACCAGTGCGGACCGACGTACTACCAGCGTGTGAACACCGGGTACCAGGTCGTCGTGTTCTGAGCATCGCGCGGCGTGCGAGCCACGCCCTCGGCCGCACCGGCGTTTACGCGCCGGTGCGCTCGCGCGGTTTCGGCGAGGATTCAGCACCGGGTGGTTCGCTGAATGGCTCCATCGGAATGTGCTCGTAACGCACTTCGAGGATCTCCAGCTGCTCCGTCCCGCCCGGCGCGTGAAGGACAACGCGGTCGCCTGGACCGGACTTCGTCAACGCACGGGCCAGTGGCGACAACCAGCTAATGTGGTTGCGATCCAGGTCGACTTCGTCGGCGCCGACCACGCTCACCACCCGCTCCGCTCCAGCGGCGTTGGCGTAACGCACGGTCGCTCCGAAGAAGACCTGTGTCGCCGCCCGCCCGCTTCTCGGGGCCTCCGGGTTTACCACTTCCGCAGCATCGATCCGTTTCGTGAGAAAACGAATCCGCCGATCGATCTGTCGCAGGCGCCGTTTACCGTATTGATAGTCGGCGTTCTCGCTGCGATCGCCGTTGCTGGCCGCCCAGGCCACGACTTGCGTGACCGCCGGCCGTTCCCTGGCGAGCAGAAACCGGTGCTCATCCTTGAGTCGTTGCAAGCCGCTCGGTGTGATGTAGTTCTTGACCGCCGCCTTGCCCGTTTCCTTCGTGAGTGCCTTGCTCATGTGACCAGACAATTCAATCACGTCTTATCCAGGTCACGGTGACCACTCACCGTCCGGTTTCCGAATGCGGCGCGTGCACCGGTTTCGATTCCGGCGATCCACGTTGTCGCAAATAGACGGCAAGCCACACCATCGCGGCCACGGACAGGAATTCGCTTTGCCAGTTCTGGAACGATTCGAACCAGAAACGGCTCGAGCCCACATATTCGATGAGGGCAGATGCGGGCATGCCATGGCGCACCTGGTCGGCGCGGTAATCGGCCCAACCGCCAAACACGTGTCCGATCCACGAGGCGATGAACAGTGCGAAGAGCGCCAGTCCCAGCGAGCGTTCGTAGATCACGAGAATCCAGCCGCCACGCTTGACCGGCCACGGCGCACCAGGGAGCTGCGCGAAGTCGCGCGGGTCGGCATCAACAAGTTCAATCGCGCCATGACGACGCGACTCCGGCGACCCTTTCTGATAGAGGACTGTCGTGAACGTCACGAACGCCGCCATCTGGAGAAACTCGCTTTCCCAGTTCTCGAACACCGCTTCCCACGGATGTCCTGTGGCCATGTAGGCGATCCAGGTCATCGCCGCGAATCCGTGTTCGACCTGCTCATCGTTGAACGAGTACCAGCCGGTGATCAATTGACCTGCCAGGAACAGCGCGAAGAGGACTAACAGGACGAGCGTCAGTGATCGCTCGATGAACCAGGCGGCGAGAGGGCTTCTCATGCGCGCCTCTTAGCGGGTCACCCGGGATCGCTGGTGGCGCCGGCCGCGCGTGGCGAGGCGCGTGAAGGTCAGCTGGTGAGAGGGCTCCGTGCGGCCTTTGAGCACGGTTTCAATTTGCCGGAGCGCTTGCGAGTTCTCCTCAGGCGTGTTCGAGACGATGCAATCGGACGGAGCGAGGATGTGCAGCCCGCGCATGTAGGCATCGTTGGCCGTGAAGAGGACGCAGATGTTGCCCGCGATCCCGGTCACGATCACGCGAGTCACCCGCAGCTCTTCCAGCAGCGTATCCAGCGTCGTGTCATAGAAACCCGAATGTTTTGGCTTGAGTACGAAGTAGTCGCGCGACGTGGGCCTCAGCCGCGAGGACACGTGACGTCCCGGCGACGAGCGCGAAGTGCAGTGCGTGACGGTCTGCCGGAAGTCGGAGCGCCACTGACCAAAGTTGTCGTTGACGTAGATCGAGGGCACACCGGCGTGCACGGCGCGGCGCTTGAACGCCGCCAAACGTTGCGCCATCGTGTCGGCCTGAGCGATCAGCTCGTCCGAGCCGGGGAAAGCCAAATCGTTGACGACGTCGATGAGCAGGAGCGCTGTGCCGGCGGCTGGAACCGTCGTTGCTCGTTGCGCAGTCACCCGCCCGCCGAGTGCAACTTTCAAGCCCGCGCCTACCGGGCCGCTGACGAAGCGGCCGAGCTTCGTGCTCCTACTCCTGTCGCATTGCCACCAGTGGATCGACTTTGAGTGCGCGCCGCGCCGGCACGTAACAGGCCAGGCACGCGACGGCCAGGAGCGTCAGCAGGACGACGGAGTACGTGGCCGGGTCGGTAGACGTGACACCCCAGAGCGCGCCCGCGATGATCCGCGTCAGTGACAACGACGCGGCGAGACCGACCGCCATTCCGATGCCGATCACCATCAGGCCGCGGCCGAGGACGCTGGCGAGCACGTTGCGCGCCGTCGCGCCGAACGCGACGCGGATGCCGATCTCGTTCGTGCGTTGCGTCACCGAGTGGCTCATCACGCCGTAGATGCCGACCACGGCAAGGAGCAGCGCGATGCCGCTGAACACGCCAAGCAGGATGACGTACTGGCGGAATCCCTGTGTCTGCTGCGCCGCGAACTCGGAGACCAGCTGCACGTTGTTGATCGCGTGCGCCGGGTCCAATTCCTTGGCGGCCGCCCTTGCGCCGGGCAGCCAGTCGTCCATGCGTGCGCGCGAGCGGACGACGAACGCCACGTTCTCGAGCCCGAACGCGGTGATGCCGGCCTGGATGGTCGGCAATTGCGTATGCGGCACGAACATCTGCGGCTCAGGGTCGCGGTCGCGCAGGTTGGGCCGGATGTCGGGAACGATCCCGACGATCTGCCGCGGCTGGTCGTTGTAGAACTGAATCGAGATGGTCTGACCGATCGGATCCTCGTTCGGCCAGAACCGCTTCGCCATGGTCTCGTTGATGAGCGCCACCGGCGTCGTCGTCAGCGTATCGAGGTCGGTGAACTCGCGTCCGCGTACCACCGGCACTCGCAGCACCTTGAAGTAGTCGGCGCCGATCGGCAGCCAGCGCGCTCCCGGCATGTCCCGGTCGGAGGGCGGCACGCGTCCAGCGATGGTGAAGTCGAAGCCCCCGGAGCCGCCGAGTGGCGTGCTGAGTCGCATCGTCGTGACGCCGTCGACGCCCGGCAGCGATGCGATCCGGTCGCGAATCTGATTGACGACGGTGTTGATGCGCGGGTTCAGCTCGAATTCGAGCGAGCCGATCGGCGTGACGTTGCCAGTAGCGTTGAAGAAGCCGCGGCCGGTGAACGCCATCTCGAGCGTGGTGAGATTCCGCGGATCCAATCCGGTGTCGACGTTGCGTCAGCCGTATCAAGGTGTTGATCAGAAGCCCCGCGCCCGTCAGCAGCACGAGCGCCGTCGAGATCTGCAGCACGACAAACGCGCTGCGCAGCCGCAGCTTTGCGGCGGACGAGGTGGCCGATCGGTTGCCGCCCTTGAACGCCGTTGACAGATCCAGCCGCGATCCGTGCCATGCGGGCAGCATGCCGAAGACGATCGACGTCAACAGCGACACGACCGCGGTGAAGGCCAGGACCGTCGGGCTCATCGACACATCGTTCAGCCGCGGCAGCCACTGCGGCAGCCATTTCAACAGCGCGCTCATGCCGAGTGCGACGACGATCAGGCAGACGACGGCGCCCAGCGATGCGAGCACGAGGCTTTCGGTGAGCAGTTGACGGACGATGCGCCAGCGTCCCGAGCCGATGGCGGAGCGCACGGCGAGCTCGCGCTGCCGCATCACCCCTTGCGCCAGCAACAGGCCGCCGACGTTCGCGCACGCGATCAGCAGCACGAGGCCGGCGGTGCCCTGCAGAATCTGGAACGCAGACCGGAGATTGCCGCCGACCATCGACTCGTCGAGCGGCACGACGCGAATGCCCCAGCCCTTGTTCTGCTCCGACTCCTCCCCGAAGCCGCGGGCGAGCTGATCGGCCGCAGCCTGCGCCTGCTCCAGCGTGACGCCATCCTTCAGGCGGGCCACGACGTCGCGATTTCGGGCCGGGCTGCGGCGACCGCGACCCGTGGCTCGCAGCGGTACGAAGTAGTCGGACGATGCGTTTGCGAAGACGAAGCCCGGCGGCATCACGCCGAGGATCGTGCTCGGTGTGTCATTGCCACCGAAGTCGGCCACGCGCAGCCGCTTGCCGATCACGTCGGGCGTCCCGTTGAACCGACGCTGCCACAGGTCGTAGCTGATGAGCATCACCTTCTCGGCATCGCCGTGATCTTCTGCCTCGGTGAACCAGCGCCCCAGCACGGGCTTCACACCGAGCGCCTGCACGGCGTGATAGGTGAGCATCTCGCCTTCGAGCCACTCCGGTCCTGTGGTCAGTGCATCCTCGGGGTCGGCCACGTTTCCCGCGACACCGATGTAGCAGCCCGCCGCGGTGAAGAACGAGTCCTTCGTGGGGAGGTCCATGCAGATCGTCGCGTTGAAGCGACTCCTCTGGTTGGGCCGCTCCGGCGGCGTAGGCCACAGTTGCACCAGTCGATCGGGTTCCGGGTAGGGAAGCGACCGAAGCAGGATGGCGTTCACGAGGCTGAAGACCAGCGTGTTGGCGCCGATGCCGAGCGCAAGCGAAAGGACGATGATGAAGGTGGTGCCCGGCTGCCGCGCCACGACGCGGGTCGCATAGCGTACGTCCTGCAGGACCTCACCCAGGAAGGTCATCGGCCGCATAGAGAGCCTCCTCGACTCGATATGGACGCGCCGGCTATGTCAATTGCTGTGCCGCCAGATTCCGGAGCAATTCGAGACTTCGTCGTCTCCGGCTGTCCGCTGCTGGGACAATCTGGTGTCGAGAGCGGACGTGACTGCCGGCCCGCCCACTAGTCCGCGGCGAAGCAATAGAGGAGTCCGTCGCCGAGAGATGCACGCAACGCCGCCTGCGAGCAGCCGCGCGAGAGATGGGCCGCATTCCAGGAATCGCCCTGACCGCCGCCGCTGCGGTTGTGATGGCCGACCATCGCCCGGCCGTCGCCATGACTCGTCCACCCGCGACAGGTCGCATCGTCTTTGGTGAACAAGGTGCCATCGGGATTGCTGCCGGTCAGGATGTCGTGCCTGGTCGGTGCCACCTGCGCGCCCGCCTCGGTGAGGGCCGTATCCCTGGTGAGATTGACGCCCTCGCTGTGGAGTTCGTCCACGCTGGCGGCGATCTGAATGCCTTGCGCATTGACCCACGGCCCGCGGCCGATCCGGTCGCGCGCGTGGATCGCCGATGCATCCGCTGATGCCGGGCCACTGAGATACGCACGCCACAGTCGATCGCCGCGTCCGACGGCCGCCGCCCGCTGGAGGCAGATCGCATCTGCTCCCGCGAGACCGCCGAGATTGCCGCCGAACCCGCGGCCCGTGCTCGTCACAAAGAACGACATGGCGGGCGCGATCGCGGGCGCGTCCTGCGCGGCCGCTGGGGCTGCGGCGAGCAGTGCGGCGATGACGAACGCGTGAGGGATGCGCACGAGGACTGTCAGAGCCTGACGCAATTCGGGCATGTTGTCACGGCGGCTGGGCGCGATGCCACTGTCCGGCTGAAGGTCCGGCTGAAGCCGGACACTACATTCCGCGTCAACGAGCCCACGCGTTCCTCCGTCTAAGCGCGCATGAGCGCTATTTTTCGCGACATGACGTACGCCTTCCGCACGTTCCGCTCGTCGCGAGTCTTCGTGGCGACGGCCGTGCTGACACTGGCACTGGGCATTGGCGGAACGACGGCCATCTTCACGCTCATGCACGCCGTGATGCTGAAGTCGCTCCCGGTGACCGATCCGTCGCGCCTGTACCGGATCGGCGACGGCGACAACTGCTGCGTCAGGGCAGCCCCCAGGGCCGTTGGGGGTTCTACTCATTTCCGCTGTTCGAGCACATCAAGGCGCAGACCCCGCAATTCGAGGACATCACCGCGTTTGCGACATTCGTCGGCCGCCTGAGCGTCCGTCGTCAAGGCGTGGACTCGGCTCCGCGGCCGCTCCGGACGATGTATGCCACGGGCAGCTACTTCAAGACGCTGGGCGTCGGCGCGTTTGCCGGGCGTGTCTTCACCGCAGACGACGACCGCGCCGCTGCGCCCCCGGTGGCGGTGATGGCGTACCACGCCTGGCAGGGTCTCTACGGCGGCGACGCATCAGTCGTGGGTTCCACGCTGATGATCGAAGGACACGCGTTCACGGTTGCCGGGATCGCACCACCGGGATTCTTCGGCGAGACCCTGCGCGCCGACCCGCCAGACCTCTGGCTGCCGTTGCAGCACGAACCGCTCATCAACGGCGCCGACACGTCGCTGCTGCGCCCGCGCCATCGTCGGCATGGCTGCGTGTGATCGGACGGCTGCGTGAGGACGCAACGATCGACGGCATGGAGGCGAGACTCACCGTGTTCCTCCGGCAGTGGATACGGAGCGAAGCCGGATACCCCGCCAACTTCATGCCGGAAATCGAGCGACGGATGTCGGAGCAGAACATCACCGTGGTGCCTGCAGGCGCGGGTGTCGGCGTGATGAAGGAGCAGTACGGGCGCAGCCTGCGGATTCTGCTCGTCGTGTGCGGGATGGTGCTGCTGATTGCGTGCGCGAACGTGGCCAACCTGCTGCTGGCGCGGGCCGTGGCGCGGCGCGGGCAGATTGCCGTGCGCCTCGCCCTCGGCGCGTCGCGTAAACAGATCGTCCTCGAAGCGCTGATCGAAAGCGTCCTGCTGGCCGTTGGCGGCGCTGTGGTCGGACTCGTCGTCGCGACCGGTGCGGCTCGATTGCTGCTCTCCCTGGCGTTCGCTGGCGCGACGATGCTGCCGATCGACGTCACCCCTTCACCGATGGTGCTGGCCTTTGCCGTTGGTCTGGCGTTGATCACCGGTGTGCTGTTCGGTGCCGCGCCGGCGTGGTTTGCCACTCGTACCAATCCGATTGAGGCGCTTCGGGCCACTGGACGCATCGACGGGCGACGGCGCATCGCTCACCCGCACGACGCTGCTCGTGGTACAGGCCACGCTCTCGGTGGTGCTCGTCGCCGGATCGACGATGCTCGGCCGCAGCCTGGGCAACCTCGAAGGGCAGGACTTCGGCTTCGAGCGCAGCGGTCGCGTGCTGGTCGCCGTTGGCCGGCCCTCGGCAGCCGTCACGGGTGAGCGCCTCACCGCGCTCTATCGCGACGTGGAAGCGCGGCTCGCGCGCATCCCCGGCGTGCAACGCGCCGGTCTCGCGCTCTACAACCCGCTGACGAACAACTGGGGCGAAGGCGGTGCTCGTCGCCGGCAAGCCGCCGGCGGCGCCGGGCGCGGACATCGGCTCATCATGGAACCGCGTCAGCACCCGCTACCTCCAGGACCTGGGCGTGAAGCTCGTTCGCGGCCGCTACTTCGCAGACAGCGACAACGAGCTGTCGGAGAACGTCGCGGTCGTGAACGAAGCCTTCGTGCGTCGCTTCTTCTCGGCCGGAGAGGATCCGATCGATCGGCGCTTCGGGTTGAACCTGCCCGAGAACGTCAACACGTTTCGCATCGTCGGCGTCGTCGGTGACGCCAGGTTCGCGGGCTTTCCCTGCACCTGCCGGCGCGTCCGATGTTCTTCGTGCCGCTGGCGCAGACCGTGAAGTACGCGAACCCGCTGATGCAGCGCGTGGAGACGACCTCGCACTATCGTCGGCGGCATTCTGCTGGTGACCAACACGCCGCAGGGGACGCTCGAGCCACTCGTGGCGCGCGCGCTCGCCGACGCGGATCCCAACCTGACCGTGATCAGCATGCGCACGCTCGAAGAACAGGTGGCGCGGTCCTTCGACCAGCAGCGCGCCGTGGCCAGCCTTGCCGGCCTGTTCGGCGTCGTTGCCCTGGTCCTCGCCGCGATCGGCCTCTACGGCGTCACCGCGTACACCGTGGCGCGCCGCCGGAGCGAGATCGGCTTGCGCATGGCGCTCGGCGCCGATCGCCGCAACGTGATCGGCCTCGTGCTCGGTGGCGCGTTCACGCGTGTCGGAATCGGGCTGATGGCTCGGAGTGCCCCTGGCTGTGGGTGCCGGATATCTGCTGTCCGCGCAGCTGTACGGTGTGTCCTTCTGGGATCCGGTGGCATTGAGCGTGGCCGCTGGCGCGCTGGCGTTCGCCGCACTTGTCGCCTCCGTGGTGCCGGCGTCGAGAGCAGCAGCACTGGCGCCGATGATCGCCCTGCGCACCGACTGAAAGATGGCGTCTTTACTCGTCTCGGGCGTGCCGTCGTGCTCGTGGAGCGTCACCAGACTGCGTGAGACAATCCGGATCACGTGGCCGGTGCAACACGACTGGAGACGGCAACATGAGCAGACGGTTTATTCCGCCGCTGGTGATACTTGTGATGTCGCTCGGATTCTCCGTGCACGCTCAATGGCTCGATCATCCGAGTCCAGGAATGCCGCGCACGGCGGATGGGAAGCCGGCTCTCACTGCGCCTCCACCGAGAACGGCCGACGGCAGGGTTGATCTTTCCGGGATCTGGATCCGAGTCGCCTCGTCGCAACCCGAGGTCGGAGTTCCGGGTGTCTCCGACTATTCGCGGTATCTGGCGACCGGGTCGGCGATCGTCATGCTGCCGGCTGCGGCCGAGAGGTACCGTAGGATCGTTGCCGTCGACGGACTCGGCCACCCGAGTGAGCAGTGCCTGCCCAAGACATTTCCGAATCAGATTCTCCTCCCGGCGCCTGTCCAGATCGTGCAGACGTCCGGGCTGACCTGGATGATGTTCGAAGAGTTCAATCATTTCCGGCAGATCCTGACCGACGGCCGCCGCCATCCAGCCGATATGAGCCCGACCTGGTTCGGCTACGCCGTCGGGCGATGGGAGGGTGACACCTTCGTGGTGGATACACGCGGCTTTCGGGATGGTTTGTGGCTTGATGGAAGCGGTCATACCGCCACCGATCAACTCCGCACGATCGAACGGTGGGAGCGGAAGGACGTCGGGCACCTGCGCTTGCACATGACCATAGAAGATGCAGGCGCTTATAAGTTGCCGTGGGCGGCGGACGTTCAGTTCACGCTCATGCCCGATACGACGCTACTGGAGTTCGTCTGCGAGAACGAGAAGTTCGCGTCGAAGCGCAAGTAGTATGGACGACTTGCTGAGAGATGCGGCCGCGCGGGCGATTCGGTACCGGCGGGAAGTAGGGAATCGGCCGGTGTGGCCGGGAGCGGCGGCGGTGAAAGCGCTCGATCGTCTGGATGAGACGTTGCCGGCCACTCGACAAGACGATGCGGCCGTACTCGCGTTCCTCGACGAGATTGCCTCGCCCGCGACGGTTGCGACGTCTGGCGGACGGTTCTTCGGGTTTGTCATCGGCAGCTCGTTGCCGGCGACGCTTGCGGCGAACTGGCTCGCCGGCGCATGGGATCAGAATGCCGGCGGCGTCATCCAATCGCCCGCCGCGGCTCGGCTCGAAGAGGTCGCGACGCGCTGGATGCTCGACGTGCTCGGGCTGCCCGACGGCTGCGGAGCAGGATTCGTGACGTGCGCGACGATGGCGAACGTTTCGGCGCTGGCGGCCGCCCGTCACGCGCTCTGCGCGCGCCAGGGCTGGGACGTCGACAAGCACGGACTGTTCGGGGCGCCGCCGATCACCGTGGTCGTCGGCGAGGAAGTGCATGTCAGTGTGCTCAAAGCGCTTGGCCTGCTCGGGCTCGGACGCGATCGTGTGGTGCGGGTGCCGGTCGACGATCAGGGACGCATGCGCGCCGATGCGCTGCCGCCGCTCGACGATCACACCATCCTCTGCATCCAGGCCGGCAACGTGAACACCGGCGCGTTCGATCCCGCAGATGCGATCGTGCCGCAGGCGCAACGGGCTGGCGCGTGGGTGCACGTGGATGGCGCATTCGGGCTGTGGGCCGCGGCCGCTCCGGCACGCGCGCACCTGCTCGCGGGGTACGCCGATGCCGATTCGTGGGCGACCGACGCCCACAAGTGGCTCAACGTGCCGTACGACAGCGGCATCGTGTTCGTCCGCGAATCGCAGCACCTGCGCGCTGCCATGAGCACGTCGGCGGCGTACCTCGTGCGCGGCGAGCGCCGCGACCCCTACGACTACACGCCCGAGTTTTCCCGGCGTGCCCGCGGCGTCGAGGTCTGGGCAGCGCTGCGATCGCTCGGTCGCGAAGGACTGGCCGATCTCGTCGAGCGCTCGTGCCGCCACGCGTCACGCTTTGCCGATGGTCTTCGCGGCGCCGGCTGCGCGATCCTGAACGACGTCGTCATCAATCAGGTCCTCGTATCGTTCGGCGATCCCGAAATGACGCGTCAAGTGATTGCGGCGGTCCAGGCTGAGGGCACGTGCTGGGTCGGTGGCACCGTGTGGCAAGGGCACACGGCCATGCGCATCAGCGTGTCGTCGTGGGCGACGACGGATGACGACGTGGAGCGAAGCCTGGCGGCGATGGTGCGGGTGGCGGAGGAAGTGCGGCGGGGCCGGGGCTAAGGCGTGCTGATTGACCCTCGGGCGCTGAGGCTCACACCGTCTCGCGGAAGTCGATGTGCGGGTTTTTCTCGAGGGTGAATTGCAGCACCCATTCCGCCTCGAACACGAGGACCTCGCGGTGCTGTTGGTCCAGGGCCTGTCGTACCCCCGAGGTTGGAAGCACCAGCGGCTTGTCCGTCTTCGCCACCGGCCACCGGGCCGCGATGTGCGGCAGCCGGTCCACTGTGCACGGGATGTCGTACTCGGAGCGCATGCGGGCCTCGACCACGTCGAGCTGCAGGCTGCCGATGACGCCGATGATCGGGTTGCGTGTCCCGGAGATCGGCATGAAGACCTGCATGAGGCCTTCTTCCGCGAGCTGAGCGATCGCCTCGTCGAATTTCTTGTGACGGATGTCGGACGGCCGCAGCACCGCAAACTGCTCCGCCGGGAACCGCGGTATGCGCGGAAACTCCAGGATTCTGCCTGCGCACAGCGTGTCGCCAATCGTGATACGACCCGGGTTCACGACGCCCACCACATCACCCGGAAACGCCTCAGGAACAGTTTCCCGATCGCGCCCGAAGAAACGGTACACACGTGAGAGCCGCAGCTCGGTGCCAAGACGGGTGTTGGTCACGAGCATGTCCTTCGCCAGCCGGCCCGAACAGACGCGGACAAAGGCCACGCGGTCCCGGTGACGCGGGTTCATGTTTGCCTGGATCTTGAAGACGAACGCCGAGAAGTCGGGATCGCCCGGCTGAATGATGCCAGCGCTGCTCTCGCGTGGCCCGGGCGGAGGAGCCAGCGTCAACAACGCGTGCAGAAACGGCTGCACGCCAAAGTCGTTCAGCGCACTCCCGAAGAAGACGGGTGTCTGCCTGGCCTGCCGGTAGGCATCGGGATCGAAGCGGGTCCCGGCGCCGGTGATGATCTCGACCGCCTCGATCAGCTGCCGCTGGCGATCGGCGCCGATCAGTTCTTCGACGACCGGGTCGGCCGGGGCAGCGACGGCGACGGGTTCCATCCTCCGTCCCCGTTGTTGGCGCTCGTAGAAGAGCACCGCAGCTGCCTCGAGGTCGTAGACACCACGAAACTGCGGTCCGTCGCCAAGCGGCCAGTTCATCGGCGCGGCTGAAATCCCGAGCACGCGCTCGATCTGGTCGAGCAGCTCGAACGGATCGCGGGCCGGCTGATCCAGCTTGTTGATGAAGGTCAGGACCGGCAGGCCATGGGCGCGACAGACCTCGAAAAGCTTGAGCGTCTGCGGCTCGACGCCCTTGGCTGCATCCAGCACCATCACTACGCTGTCCACCGCGAGCAAGGTGCGGTAGGTGTCTTCGCTGAAATCCTGGTGGCCGGGCGTGTCGAGCAGCGTCACATGGTGCCCCTCGAGCTCGAACTCGAGCGCCGCCGCGCTGATGGAGATGCCCCGTTGCTGCTCCATCTCCATCCAGTCCGACACCGCGTGGCGTTGGGTCCGGCTCCCGCGCACGGCACCGGCGAGGTCGATCGCGCCGCCATACAGGAGCAGCTTCTCCGTCAAGGTGGTCTTGCCGGCGTCGGGATGGGAAATGATCGCGAACGTCCGGCGGCGGGCGATTTCGCGTGCACGCAGATCGCTGGCGGGGCCGATGTCTTCGAAGGATGAAGCCAATTTCAGGGGTCGAACGAGGTTGCAGAGGATGACGAAATCACGCGATCGGCGAGACAGGAACGATTGTACACCGTCCAGGCTGTAGCTCGTCGGCCCTGAACCACTCGGCTCCTGTGCCCCGGCCGGGAGTCTTGGTCCGATGATTCTGGTACTGAAATTGGAAGGCATAAACTAGACTTGGGCCACAATTGCAGTGTTAGCGGTGGGCAGGGTAGTGCTGAAGGCTTACGCTATCCATCTTGATAGCGAGGAGAGAAGAGCGCGATGACGGGAAAGATTCAGACGATACGAGTGGACAAGGGGTTCGGGTTCATCAAGGACGAGAAGGGGAAGGAATACTTCTTCCACCGGAGCGCCGTGTATGGCGAAGGCCTCGAGAATCTGAGAGAGGGTGACAGCGTCGAGTTCGACGTTGGTGAAGGGCCGAAAGGTCCCCGGGCCGAGAACGTGCGGCGCACATCGACCTAGCGACACGGCCGGTGCGACTCTCGCTTTCGGGTGCTGTCACGCTGGCAGCGCTGCTGGCTGTTCAACCGTTCGTCATCGCCCAAGGGCAGGGACCCGCGAAGGGGCCAGGCGGTCCTGGCCCATTCATCCTTCGACACGGCGACGGGGCAGAGCATCAAGGTCACGCTCGTGACCGACGGTCTGGTGCATCCGTTTGGCATGGTCTTCCCCGATGCCCGCACGATCCTGGTGACCGAGCGGGCCGGCCGTCTGCGCATCCTCCGAGACGGGAAGCTCTTGCCGAAAGTCGCGTGGGAGGCGCCGGCGCCCCCGGCCGGGTCGCCGCCCTCGAACAATCCTCCCGATCTCCTGCACTTCGTGGAGCTGCATCCCGCCTTCGCCCAGAACCGGCTCGTGTATCTGAGCTATCCGAAGTACGGCCCACGCGGCAACACGATCGCAGTTGGCCGAGGCACGTTTACGGGTGATGCACTCGCAGACTTCCAGGAGATCTTCGTCTCCGAGGCATGGGAGAGCTACGGCGCGAATCCCGGACGCATGCTCTTCATGCGCGACGGCACGCTGCTGGTGACTGTCGGCGATCGCGACCGCTACTGCTGCGACGGATCCGAGAACACCAGCCAGCGGATGAAGGCGCAGACGCTGGACAACGACTACGGCAAGATCCTTCGCATCCGCGACGACGGCAGCATCCCGCCCGACAATCCCTTCGTCGGGCGTCCCGGCGCGCTGCCGCAGATCTACAGCTACGGTCACCGCAATGCCTACGGCCTGGCGTACAACCCCGGGACGGGCGAGTTGTGGGAATCGGAGATCGGCCCGCTTGGCGGCGACGAGCTCAACATCCTCCACGCCGGTCACAATTACGGGTGGCCGCTCGTGTCGACCGGCCGCAACTACACCGGCACGCCGGTGTCGGATCGTCCCTGGACGCGCGAGGGCATGGACGACCCGCGGCTGTTCTGGAACCCGGTGATCAGCCCGTCGGGTCTCATCTTCTATACCGGCGATCGGTTCAAGGGCTGGAAGGGAAGTGCGTTCCTCGGAGCGCTGAACGGGAAGGCGCTGTGGCGCGTGTCGCTCAACAATCCCAAGCCGCAGCAGGTCGAACAGCGTGAGGTGCTGCTGGCTTCGCTCGACGTGCGAATTCGCGACGTGCAGCAGGGACCCGACGGCAACCTGTACATCGCGACCGAACTGCAGTCCACAGGCGTGAAACCCGATGGCGCCGTGATGCGGATCGAGCCGGCTCCGTAGCCGGAGCTTCGAGTTCGGGTGTCACGAAGGCAACCGCGCCCTCGAGAACATCATACGCGCCGCTCGCGTGAGCGAGGCGCTAGAATCATCCCTCCATGAGAGCGGCTTGGAAGACTGTGCTGTCGCGGCCCACGGCCGCGCGACTGCTCCTGCTGTCGTTCGCGAGCCTGTTATTCGCAGCGCCAGCGGCGGCGCTCAACGCCGATTACTGGCGAGGCGGGTGGCGAACGCCGCTCGGGGATGAGCCGCACATCTACGAGTTCGTGATCCGCGGCACCCGGGTGACCGGCGTGTACTGCCGGAACTGCTCCGACGCCACCACGATTGGCTTCATCGACGGCACGTGGGACGAGAAGGCTGGCATCACCTTCACGGTCACGTTCGCCAACCCGAACGGCAGGATCACGACTGTCGACAACCAGCGCGCCATGCTCGTCGACGGGCGGCTGATCGTGACGGGGGCAGCGAGCATCCGGAACGGGAAGGCATTGACGCTCGTCAAGGACCCGCGCGGGGCCGACCCGGGTGGGGCGCTGGCCTATCACCTCCCACCGGGAACTCCACCCGCGCAGCCCACGACGCGAGGCGCAGGCGGCGGTGGTGGCGGGGGAGGCCGTGGCGTCGGAGCTGCGCCCTACTGGCAGGCCGGACCGTTCAAGGCGTTACGGCCATCGGACGTCGTCGGCACGTGGATCGCCTCGTTCGGTCTGGGCATGAACAGACAGCTCTTCACCTTTCTCCTGGTCGGTGATCGGCTGCGGGGCGTGGTGTGCGGGCGCTGCGACAACCCCTACACGATCGGGGCGATGGAGAACATCCTCATCGTCGGCGACAGGCTGTACTTCGACATCGTCCACCAGGACTGGGGCGAGATCGATCCACCGACCTTCGATCGGAGCATCGTCGCCCAGGTCGTGCAGAACGAGATGATCGCCGCCATTCTCGGAAACGGTGTGGTCGTCAATCCTGCCAATCCTCCCGCGCGTCCGGCGGGCGCGCGGCTTCACGCTCGTCGGGCCGATGGCGCCCGCGGGCACGAGAGGGAACAGCTCCGAGGGTATCGACGTGTGGGGACCAGGCACTGGCTCCGCCACCCAACCGCCGCCCGGCAGGACGCCGATCGTGCCGGTGAACCCGGGTCGGTAGCCCAGCCGGTCGATGCTCCCCAGCGAATGGCGTGACGTGTCACGCTGGCCTCGCGGAAGCGTTATACCCGGTTACGAAGTGATGCCCCCGCAATCACCTCAGAGGCCATGGCTCCTGCTTGGGCTGGTCACCCTGATCTCGGGGCTGGCGATCGTCAGCCCCTCACTGAGCGAGCGGCTGGCGATTTCCACGACACCAGTCGCGCCGCCATCAGGTACGGAAGCGGTGGTGTCTCCTACGGTTCCAGGATCGCCAGGTGGCATCAGGCCCGGCGCGATGGACACGCTGCCGGATGTCGTCGATTCGGCGGTCCGTCGGCTGATGAGCGAGCTGTATACGCCAGGCGCTGCGGTCGCGATCGTCCACGACCAGCGTGTGCTGCTCGTGCGCGGTTATGGTGTCGCACGTGTCGAGACGAACACGCCGGTCGATGCTGCCCGTACGCTCTTCAGGATCGGCTCAGTGACGAAACCCCTGACGGCGGCCGCGGTGCTGCAGTTGGCGGACGAAGGCAAGCTCGATCTGCACCGCGACATTCGTGAGTATCTGCCGGACCTGTCGCTGCGCAGCAAGACGACCGCCCACCAGTTGCTTACGCACACTGGTGGCTTTGACGAGAAGTTTGCCGGCGGGTTTACACGCGCACCAGAAGATCTCGAGCCGCTGGCACAGCATGCGCAGCGTCGCGCGATCGAGGCGATGCCACCAGGCCATTACTACAACTACAACAACACCAACTACACGCTGGCGGGATGGCTCGTCGAGCGCCTCAGCGGCCGTCCTTATGAGGACGCGATCGCGGAGCGGCTCTTCACGCCGCTGAAGATGACGGCCACGACCGCGCATCAGCCTCCCGTGCCCGCGCTCATCGGCGGCCGCGCGCCTGGCTACGCGTGGGACGGAACAGCCTACCGTGCGCTGTCATTTCGCTACACGCAGAGCCGTCCCGCCGGAGCGGTGAGCACGACAGCCGCCGACATGAGCCGTTTCATGCTGGCGCTGCTCGGTGATGGCTCGCTCGACGGCGTACGAGTATTGTCGCCGTCGTCGCGCGCGGCGCTGCTGCAGCCGCAGTTTCGCGACCACCCGCGCCTGCCTGGCGTCACCTACGCCTTCCACGAGTGGCACACCCACGGCCGGCGGCTCCTGCACCACGACGGTACGCTCGGCGATCAGGTGGCTGTCATGCTGCTGGATCCGGACAACGCGTTCGGCCTGTTCGTCGCCTCGAACGCCAATCCAGGGATCGGCAACCACCTGCTCGAGCCCGTGCTCATGCACCTGTACTCGCCGGCTCCCGCCGCGGCGCCTGTCGTGGCGATGGCCGACGCGCCGGATGCGCACCGCGTGGCCGGCGTGTATCTGGATTCGAACCGTACGCGACACGATTTGTCGCGCATCCGGGCGCTGATGCCGATGCTGCAGTCACGCGTGACTGCCACGGGCAAGGACGTCGTCGAATGGGGCGGCCGCCGCTGGATCGAAGTCGAGCCGTTTGTGTTTCAAAACGGCCGCGACATGCTCGTCTTCCGCCACGTCAACGGCAACCTTCTCGGTGTGATGCAGACATGGAACGGCACGTACGAGCGGATCGGGTGGACCGAACAGAGGGCCGTCCACATCGCGCTACTTGTTTCTTGCTTGCTGGTGTTTGCGGTGTCTGCCGTGAGGACCGCGAGAAACTGGCGGCGCTGGCGCGACGGAGGAACTGCGCGCGCCTGCGGACTCTTCGTTGCGCTTGCGAATCTCGTCTTCGTCGTCTGGCTGGTGGTGTCGATCCGGACGCTCGGCGAGACGACACCGCTGTTGCTCACCCACGCGGCTCTTCTAGCGCTGGGCATGGCGGCAGCTGTCGTCGCCACGCTGCTGCCGGCCTTCACGATGCTCGCGTGGCGCGAGCGTTGGTGGACGCGCGGCGGCCGCCTGTCGTACACGGTGCTCGCCGCGTGCGGAATCGTGTTCGCCGCTTGGCTCGACTACTGGAAGCTGCTCGGCTTCCGCTACTGATCGCTGCTCCGCCCAGCGTCATCACCGACCAAGTCGCCATTCGTCGGGGTCAACCTGAAAACAACGACTGACGGACGACATGACGTCGCTCAATGGGGGGTAACGCTTCGCCTAGAATCAGCACTCGATGACGAAGTTCCGAAGAGCGGCTGCTGCACCAGCTGCCGGCACCAGGCTCTCGGCCGGCGGCGCCTTTGCCCTCAACGGCTGCTTCGTCGCCGGCTTGCTCGTTCTCAGCCAGCTCTCCCTGCTGGCGCAGCGCCCGATGGTGCGACATGCAGGGTGGCCCGGTACCTGCGAGAATCGTTAGCTGGTCGGCGCCAACTCGTGACCCGATCGCTCCGTCTGAGTAGACGCACATGCGATCGCTGCTGACTCTCCATCTGCGTCAGGCGGTTCGAGGACTCCGCCGGAATCCGACGTTTACCACCGCCGTGCTGCTCACGCTGGCGCTCGCCATCGGCGCCAACACGGCCGTGTTCAGCGTCGTGAACGGCGTCCTGATCACTCGTTGCCGTATCCCGAGCCCGACTCGCTCATCAGCGTGGTGACGCGGGCGCCCGGTGCCCCGAACGCGCCTGGTGCAAGCGGGGGAATCGCCGATATGCCCGAATCCGCGTCGATGTACGTGACCTACGCGGAGAACAACCAAAGCTTCGAAAGCCTTGGTGTCTTCCAGCCCTTCCCGCTCACGGTCGCTTCGCGCTGACGGTTCAGAACAGATACGTGGCGTCTCCGTCAGCCGCGGCGTGCTCGAAACGCTGCGCGTGCCGCCGATGCTGGGACGCGCCTTCACGGACGCGGACTATCACGCCGGCGGACCCGACGTGGTCGTCCTTGGCTGGGGCTACTGGCAGCGCAGATTCGGCGGCGACCCCTCCGTTGTCGGCCGGACGTTGACCAGCGACTCACGCGCGCTGAAGGTCGTCGGCGTCATGCCGCGCGGCTTCCGCGTCGTCACCGTGGAGCCCGAGGTGCTGGTTCCGCTGTGGTTCGATCGAAGCACGCTGACCCTCGTCTTCTTCCAGTACCAGATGGTGGCCAGGCTGAAACCCGGCGTCACTCTCGCGCAGGCCGACGCGGATCTGGCACGCCTCACGTACCTCTGGGGCGGAGCGTGGCCGATGCCGCCCGGGTACGGGCGCGACCCGCGTCCCTTCGACAGCTGGCGCTTCTTGAGCGGAGCCAGCCCGCTCAAGGATGGCGTCGTCGGCAGCGTGGCGAATGTGCTGTGGCTGCTGATGGCGACGATCGGCATCGTGATGCTGATCGCGTGCGCGAACGTCGCGAACCTGGTGCTCGTACGCGCAGAAGGGCGTCAGCAGGAGTTCGCCGTGCGGATGGCGCTCGGCGCCGGAGCGCGGCCGGCTGATCGGTGAATGGCTGCTCGAAAGCGTCTTGCTCGGCCTGCTCGGCGGTGCGATCGGGACCGGCGTCGCCTACGGCGCCGTCCGCCTGCTGAAAGCGATCGGCCCCGACACACTCCCTCGTCTGCAGGAGATCGCGATCGATGCCCGCGTCCTTGCGTTCGCCTTGCTTGTCTCGATCCTGTCGGGAATTCTGTTCGGGCTGATTCCGGCGTTCAAGTACGCGGGACGACGACTCTCCGGGATGCTCGTGGGCGCGCGCGGCGCGAGCGAGAGCCGCGAGCGCCTTCGCATGCGCAACGGCCTGGTCGTCGCGCAGGTGGCGCTGGCGCTCGTGCTGCTCGTGGGCTCGGGGCTGATGATTCGCACGTTCCTCGCGCTCCGCGGCGTCGAGCCAGGATTCGACACGAGTCAACTGCAGACGATCGGCATCGCGATTCCTACCTCGGTCGCGGCGACGTCCGATCAGGTCGCACAGATACACAAGGCATTGCTGGAGGAGCTTGCGGACCATTCCGAGCGTCACGGCGGTCGCACTGGCGAACGCGACGCCGATGGGAAATATTGTGCCGGATGGCTTCGGGTCGGCCCGGATGCCGCTGGTGTCCGAGCGGGACACCGTCAGACGTGGCACGGAACCGTCCGCTCCGCATGTTCAAGTACGTCTCGCCCGGCTACTTCCGGATGTCGGGGACGAGGGTGATCGCCGGCCGTGAGTACACGTGGAGCGATCTCGACGGACTGAGGCCCGTTGCCATCGTGTCGAGGAATCTGGCGATCGAGCAGTGGGGCTCGCCGGCTGCGGCGTTGGGTCAGCGTGTCCTGCCCGATCCGACCGCGTCGTGGCGTGAGGTGATCGGCGTCGTCGAGGACGTGCGCGAGGACGGTGTCCACATGCCAGCGCCGGGCATCGCCTACTGGCCGTCGCGCGTGGCCAGCTTCACCGGGTCAGCCCCGTCGGACGCGCCGCGCCGGGCGGTCCTCATGGTGCGGAGCCCGCGTGCGGGCAGTCAGGCGCTGATCGATGCGATCAGGCAGCGCCTGTCGTCGGTCAACGGTAGTGTGCCGGTGTCGCTCGTGCTCACGATGCAGGACGTGTACGACGCGTCGATGACGCGAACGTCGTTCGCGCTCGTGATGCTGGGCATCGCCGGCGTCCATGGCGCTGGTGCTCGGTCTCGTCGGCATCTACGGAGTCGTGGCGTACGCCGCGACGCGGCGGACGCGTGAGGTCGGTATCCGGCTCACGCTCGGCGCGCAGCAGCGGGAGGTGCGGGGAATGTTCCTCCGGCACGGACTCGTGCTCACGTGCATCGGCATCGCGATCGGTCTGGCCGCGGCAGCGGGTCTGACGCGCGTGATGACGTCGCTGCTCTTCGACGTGAGCCCCGTCGATCCGCTGACCTACATCGCCGTCGCGCTGGTGCTCATGACGGCGACTCTGCTGGCCAGCTACATCCCCGCGCGCAGGATCTCTCGTGTCGATCCGGCCGTGGCGATGCGGGTGGAGTAAGGACCGTCGTCAAATGAACCCGAGAGCGGTCTCACTGAAACGCCCGATATTCGGAAACACGATCGGCAAGTCCTGCGCCGGTACGCCGAACCATGACGCGAGCGTGGCCGCATACTGCTCGACCGAGACCGTGGGAATCCAGCGCCCGCGGGTATCGGTGTCGGATGGGCCGCCGAGTTGCAGCTCGGGAAACACGGTGCCGTTCTCGCCAGCAATGCCGTACAGATCGCCGCCGCGCACCGCTCCTCCGACGACGAAATGGTGATTCCCCCACGCGTGATCGCTGCCAGCCGCTCCGCCCGAGCCCGCCGGCTGCAGCGTGCGACCGAAGTCCGAGAGCGTGAACGTCGTCACTTGTTGGTCGAGTCCAAGTTCCACCGTGGCGTCGTAGAAGGCCTTGATGGCCTGAGCGACCTGTGTGAGCAGGTTGGCCTGCGTATTCACTTGATTCTGGTGCGTGTCGAACCCGCCGAGCTGACAGAAGAAGATCTGTCGGTTGAGTCCGAGCTGCCCTGACATCGTGTTGAACTTGATCACTCTGGCGATCTGCAGCAGTTGGTTGCCCAGCGTGGTGTTCGGAAAGGCAGTGCCAAGCGTCACGTCGCTGCTCAGGATCTGACCGATATCCAGTGCCTGTTGCGTCGTCCGACTGGCGCTGTCGATCAGCGAGTGACCGCCGTCCATCGAGCGCAGTGCATCCAGTGCAGAGCGGCGCGCGACCTCGTCAGGGGCGGTGCCGAAGCCATTCAAGACCAGAACCTGGCTGAGCGCGGTTGGCGCGGGCGCTACTGACAACGCCGTGGTGGTCTGCCCGCGCGTGAAGATACCGCCGGACAGCGCTGTGATCAGCGGGAAGCCCGACGCGTGCGTGCCAAAGCGGTCGGCGGTGCGGCCG
>CAVSKE010000030.1:0-67121 GCA_963728305.1 uncultured Acidobacteriota bacterium | reverse complement strand
GCGCATGCGCCCAGCCGTTTTTGTCGTTCTGGCCCTCCTCTGCGCCTCTTCCGTCGCCGCCCAAACCGCGGACCGATGGGAGAAGGACATTGCAGCCTTCGAAGCCGCCGACAAGATGTCACCACCTCAAAAAGGCGGCATTGTCTTCGTCGGGAGCTCGACGATCCGTCGATGGGACACGGCGTCGTATTTCCCCGACCTGAAGATCATCAACCGGGGCTTTGGCGGCTCCGAGCTGTCCGACACCGTCCGCTACGTCGATCGCATCGTCATTCCGTACGAGCCGCGGCTGGTCGTCGTCTATTCCGGCGACAACGACATCAGCGGCGGGCTGACCTCGGAAGACGTCGCCGTCCAGTTCGAGCGGTTCACTCGGGCGGTGCATGCGAAGCTGCCGCAGACGCGCATCCTGCTGATCGCCGTGAAGCCGAGCCTGCTGCGATGGACGCAGATCGATCGCATGCGCATGGCCAACGCGATCATGCGCGCCTATTGCGAGCGCGACGATCGCCTGGCGTTCATCGACTTCGACACGCTGATGCTGGGCTGGGACGAAAAGCCCCGTCGCGAGCTGTTCGTCGACGACCTCCTGCACCTGTCGCCGCAGGGCTACCAGATCTGGACGGCGGTGTTGCGGCCCTGGCTCACCGCGCCATAAGATGGGCGCGGACATGAAATGCGTTACATACACCTGATAACGCTCGTCTCAGTGATTGGGTGGTCGCTGGCGGTCGCCGCCACACACGTGGCGGGCGCGCAGCAACCACCCGCCGGTGGCCGCCCGACTTCGTCGGGGCAGGCTGGCCGGATCGGCGGAGCCGGCATCGGCGCCTATCCCGCGCGCGAGCCTGGCGATCCGGCGGTGGTCGAGCGCGGCCGCAACATCTACAGCACCAACTGTGCGTTCTGCCACGGCGCCGACACTCGCGGCGGCGCCAGCGGCCCGAGCCTGCTCCGCTCGGCTGTCGTCCTCGACGACAAGAACGGTGAGCTGATCGGACCCGTCGTGCAAGCCGGCCGTCCCGATCGCGGCATGCCGAAGTTCCCGTTGTCGAGCGATCAGATCGCCGACCTCGCAGTGTTTCTGCACTCCTTTGCTGTCAACGGCTACGACTCCTCTCGTCAGCGTCCGGCAACCATCGTCGTCGGCAGCGCCGCTGCGGGTGAAGCCGTGTTCAAGACGAAATGCGGCTCATGTCATTCGACGACCGGCGACCTGCAGGGACTGGCGACGCGCATGGCCGACCCGCGTACCCTGCAGCAGGCGTGGCTCATGCCCGGCAGCACGGTCGGACGAGGCGGTGGACCGATGCCGGCGCGCTCCCGCCCCCCGACTGCGGTGGTGACGCTGGCCTCGGGACAGAAAGTCGAAGGCGAGCTCGAACGTGTCGATGACTTCTTCGTCGCAATCAAAACCGCCGACGGCGCTCGCCGCGCCTTTCGCACGACGGCGGGGACCACGGTCGACGTGAAGGATCCGCTCGTGGCCCACCGGGAGCTGCTGCCCACCTACAGCGATGCGGAGATCCACAACCTGACCGCTTTCCTGGTGACCCTCAAATGAGGCCCGCGCACCTTCGCACCCTCGCACCTCGCACCTTCGCACCAGCTGCTCGCCCTGTCCTCGCCGCCGCTGTCTGCGGTGACTGCGCAAGACACCGGTCTCAATCCGGCGGACATCCTGAAGCCGCTGAGCGACTCGTGGCCGACCTACTCTGGCGACTACACCGGCCGCCGCTACAGCGCGCTCACGCAGATCACGCAGTCCAACGTGAAGAACCTGACGCTGGCGTGGACGGCCAGGCTCACCGCCGGCCCCGGGGGTCCGGTGGCGCCGGTGCCGTTCGGTCCCCGTCCGCCGGAGGTTATCGTCGGTGGCGTCGGCGACAACGAGTTCGTCGGCGCGACGAACGGTCAAGGGCTCGATCCTGTCGGTGAACGGCGTGCTTGTACGTGACGGCACCGGACAACGTGTGGGCGCTCGACGCGCACGACGGTCACCTGCTGTGGCGCTACTTCTGGCGGACGCGCGGCGGCACGCACATCGGCAATCGCGGCGCGGCGATGTGGCGGAACTATCTGTTCTTCGTCACGCCGGATGACTTCCTGATCTCGCTGGACGCGCGCACCGGCAAGGAACGCTGGCACAAGGAGATTGCCAACTTCAATCAGCAGTACTTCCTCACCTCGGCGCCGGTCGTCGTCGACAACCACGTCATCGTCGGCAGCGGCAACGATCTCGATTCACCCGGATTCCTGCAGTCGTTCGATCCCGAGACCGGCGATCTGCAGTGGAAGTTCTACGCGGTGCCGATGAACCCCGGCGACCCCGGCCTCGAGACGTGGAAGGATCTCGATGCGGCGCGCAATGGCGGCGGACATCCGTGGCTGCCGGGCGCCTACGATCCGGAGACACGTCTCTACATCTTCGGCACCGGCAACCCGACGCCCGCCTACATGTCAGCGCCGCGCGGCGAAGGCCTCGACAACCTCTTCACGTGCGCGATCGTCGCCGTGCACGTGGACACCGGCAAGATGGCCTGGTACTTCCAGACGTCGCCGCACGAGATGCACGACTGGGATTCGGCGCAGACGCCGGTCCTCGTCGACGGCACGATCAACGGCAAGCCGCGCAAGCTCGTCGTCACCGCCAGCCGCAACGGCTACTACTTCACGCTCGATCGCCTCACCGGCGAGCGTCTGGTGACGAGCCAGTTCTCTGGCACCGTGAACTGGGCGAAGGGCCTCAACGACAAGGGCCAGCCGGTTCGCGATCCCGCGAAGGATCATCACGTCGGCGGCGCGCTGGTGTCGTCGGCCAATGGCGGCGCGACCAACTGGCCGCCGGCGGCGTTCAGTCCCGACACCGGTCTGCTCTACGTCCCTACCGCCGAGAACTACGCGATGTATTACCTCACCGAGCTCGATCCGCGCGGCGCGATGGGGCTCGGCGGCAAAGAGGAGGTCGGCGTCGGCGGCGGCGGCACGTACATCTCCGCGATCGACTACAGACGGGCAAGACGGTCTGGAAGCACAAGTTCCGCACCGCAGGCGGCGACGGCCGTGGTGGTCCCGGTCTGCTCGTCACAGCGGGCCGCCTCCTGTTCGGCGGCGACGTGTCGGGCAACTTCGTCGCCTTCGATCCGGCCAACGGCAAGCCGCTCTGGCACACGCGTCTCGCCGCCAATGTCAGCAACGCGCCGCAGACGTATCTCGTCGGCGGCAAGCAGCACGTGCTCGTCGCCGCCGGTGACACGCTGTATGCGTTCTGCCTTGTACTAGTGCGAGGGTGCGGCGCGAGGCTCAGTGAGGAACAGTGATGTACACACGACGTGAATTCGGACTTCTGACGCTCTCGAGCCTCGCGCTGCCGGCGCTGAGCCGGCGCAGACCGTCAACGGCGTCCGGCTCGGCGTGCAGACCTACTCGCTCCGCGAGCTGCCGCGCCCGGCCGGCGGCGACATGGTCGAACCGCTCATCAAGGGCATGACCGAGTGCGGGTTCACCGAATGCGAGCTGTGGGCGCCGCAGATCGAGCCGGCGTCGCCATTCGGCCGTGGCGCGAAGGCCGCTCCCGAGGAGCTGCAGAAGGTGCGCGAGAATCTGCGACGCTGGCGTGTCGAGACGCCGCTCGATCACTTCCAGGCGATCCGGAAGAAGTTCGACGCGGCCGGGCATCCGGATCTGGGCCTACAACTACAGCCCGGACGTCCGCTTCAGCGACGAGGAGATCGATCGCGGCTTCGAGATCGCCAGGGCGCTCGGCGCCGAGATCATCACGGCCTCGGCCACGCTCGAGTCGGCGAAGAAGATCGCGCCGTTCGCCGAGAAGCACCGCATGGTCGTCGCGATGCACAACCACTCGAACACCAAGGATCCGAACGAGTTCGCCACGCCCGAGAGCTTCGCGGCGGCGATGAAGCTGTCGAAGTACTTCAAGGTCAACCTCGACATCGGACACTTCACGGCCGCGAACTACGACGCGGTCGCGTTTCTCAAAGAGCATCACGCCGACGTCACGAACCTGCACATCAAGGACCGCAGGAAGAACCAGGGCGACAACGTGGCCTGGGGCACCGGCGACACGCCGATTCGCGAGGTGCTGCAGCTGCTCAAGCGCGAGAAGTGGCCGATTCGCGCCTACATGGAGTACGAGCATCGCGGAACGGCCGGCCCGGTCGACGAAGTGAAGACCTGCTTCGCCTACGCCAAACAGGCTGCTGGCATGACAGCTCGCACGCAAGCCGCATCGGCATGGGCCTGGTCGGCCCGGGCTTTGTCGGTGCACATCACATCGACGCGGTGCGGCGGCTCGGCTTCGTCGACGTCGTCGCGGTCGCCGGCAGCACCGAGGAATCAGCGCGCCGCAAGGCCGACGCGCTCGGCGTTCCGAAGTCCTACGGCAGCTACGAAGCGCTCGCGCGCGATCCGGACGTCCACGTCGTCCACAACACGACGCCCAACTATCTGCACGCGCCGGTCATCATGGCCGCGCTCGCCCATCGCAAACACGTCGTGTCCGACAAGCCGCTGGCGATGACCGCCGCCGAAGCGCGCGCGCTGCTCGACGCGGCGACGCGGGCCGGCGTCGTCCACGCGGTCACCTTCAACTATCGCGGCAACCCGCTGGTGCAGCAGGCGCGCGCGATGATCGCCGCCGGCGAACTGGGCGCGCTGCACTTCGTGCACGGCAGCTATCTTCAGGACTGGCTGCTCGAGCCGACAGACTTCTCGTGGCGGCTCGAGCCCGACAAGGGCGGCGCCAGCTCCGCGATCGGCGACATCGGCACGCACTGGTGCGATCTCGTCCAGCACGTCACCGGTCGTCGCATCACCGAAGTGCTCGCCGATCTGACGACGGTCGTCGCGACGAGGCTCAAGCCGCTGCAGGCGACCGAAGCGTTTTCGGGCGCCGGCGACGAGCCAGCGCGAACCGGTCGCGATCACCAGCGAAGACCTCGCGACCGTGCTGGTGCGCTTCGACAACGGCACGAAGGGCTGCGTCACCGTCGGCCAGGTCTGCGCCGGTCACAAGAACGATCTGTGGTTCGAGGTCAACGGCGCGACGGCGTCGCTGCGCTGGTTTCAGGAGCGGCAGAACGAGCTGTGGATCGGCCGTCGTCATGCGGCGAACCAGATGCTGCTCAAGGATCCCGCGCTGCTCGGGCCCGAGGCGCGGCGCTATGCGCATCTGCCGCCCGGTCACCAGGAAGCCTGGAGCGACGCGTTCCGGAATGTCATTGCCGACGTCTACGCGCGGATCGCCGGCCGGTCGGAAGGACCGAGCCCGGCTGACACGCACGGCCTTCCTTCCCCACCTTCGAGGACGGGTACCGCGCCGCGTGTCTCGTGGACGCGATTCTCGACAGCCATCGGCGCGGCGGAGTCTGGACCGCCGTCACACGCGACGCCGGAGATCGCACCGCATGATGCCGCTGAGCGTTCGTCTCAAGCTGTCGGTGCTGATGTTCCTCCAGTACTTCGTGTGGGGCGCGTGGTCGGTCACGCTCGGCACCTGGCTGGGGCAGACGCTCGGCTTCAGCGGCGAACAGATCGGACTCGTCGCCGGGACGACGGCGCTGGCGGCGATGATCTCGCCGTTCTTCGTCGGCATGGTGGCCGATCGGTTCCTCGCCACCGAGCGCATTCTCGCGATGCTGCACGTCGCCGGCGGGCTGATTCTGCTGCGTCGCCTCGACGCAGACCCGGTTCGGCGCCTTCTACGCGGTGCTGCTGGCGTACGCGCTGTGCTACATGCCGACGCTGGCGCTGAGCAACTCGCTGTCGTTCCGCCAGATGAAGGATCCCGGACGCGAGTTCCCGTCGATCCGCGTGCTGGGAACGATCGGCTGGATCGTGGCCGGTCTCTTCATCGGCACGCTCGGCCTCGAAGCCACGCCGATGCCGATGCGCATCGCCGCGGCCGGCTCGATCGCGCTCGGCCTCTTCTGCCTGGTCCTGCCGCACACGCCGCCGCAAGGCACCCGACGGGCGACGCTCAGCGACGTGCTCGGACTCGACGCGCTCAAGCTCCTTCGCGAGCGATCGTTTGCCGTCTTCGTGCTCGGCTCGTTCCTCGTCTGCATCCCGCTGCAGTTCTATTACGCGTTCGCCAATCCGTTCCTGAACGAGCTGAACGTCAGCAACGCGGCCGGCAAGATGACGCTGGGCCAGATGTCGGAGATCGGCTTCATGCTCGTCATGCCGTGGTTCTTCAAACGTCTCGGCGTGAAGTACATGCTCCTCGTCGGCATGGCGGCGTGGACGACGAGGTATCTGCTGTTTGCGTATGGCGACGCCGGGCCGCAAGTGTGGATGCTGTACGCCGGCATCCTGCTGCACGGCATCTGCTACGACTTCTTCTTCGTCACCGGACAGATCTACGTCGATCGCCGCGCCCCGGCTGACCTCAGGGCCGCCGCGCAGGGACTGCTCGCGTTCGTCACGTGGGGTGTCGGCATGTTCATCGGCTCGTGGGCGTCGGGCCGCGTCGTCGACGCGTTCCGCCTGGGCGATGGTCATGCCTGGGATCGCATCTGGCTCGTGCCCGCCGCGGGCGCCGCCGCTGTGCTCATCCTCTTCGCGCTGCTCTTCCGATCGTCAGAGACCGCAGGAAGGATCACGTGATCATCGGGGCGAGGCATGCCTCGCCCGCACACGCGCCACATCAATCGCTCTGACGTCCCATCCCGGCCGCGACCAGCAGCCAGGCGACCGTCAGGCAGCCGAAGCCCACCGCCAGCGCCACCAGCGATTCCGCAGTGCCGACGGCCGCAATCCTGCATCGACTCGGGATCAAATCCTCGGCTACTCAGGTAGACGAGCGAGTTGATGAGGCCAAGCGCTGTCCCGGCCAGCGCGGCGAACAGCCCCACCTGCGAGAGCGGCCGCATCAGGGCAAGACGCCGCTCGCTCGGACGGATGACGTAGGCGACCGCCATGATCGAGCGGAGTGAACGTGAGCAGCAGTGAAAGGATGGCCGCGAGGCCCATTTGGCGCAGTATGTCCATGTTGAGGTGTATAACGCGCGGCGACGCCTCCGCGTGACACGTCCGCCGCCGCCTTAGCCTTGGCGAAGGCGGGTCACGACACCGCGCGTCGAGCGTTATTACGCTGATGGACCAGGAAAGCGAGCTCGCAGCTCGTCGAGCGGCTGCGCGGCGGTGATCAGACGGCCTTCGATGCGGTCTACGACGCTTTCAATCAGCGTCTGTTCACGTTTCTGCTGCGGCTGTCGCGGCGCCGTGACGTCGCCGAAGACCTGCTCGAGGAGACCTGGCTCCGGCTGGTGAAGCACGCACACCGGTTGAACGAGGACACTCGGCTCGGCCCCTGGCTGTTCACCGTCGCGCGCAACCTGCACGTGAGCTATGTCCGATCGCGTCTGCTGGAAGACTCGGCCACGGGCGGTTTGACCGCGTTCTGGCCGTCCGGCGCCAATCCTCCATCCCCATTCGAGGCGACCGCAGCCCGCGAGCTCGAGCGGCGCATCGAACGTGCGCTCGCTTCCCTGCCAGCGGCTTCGCGAGAGGTACTGCTCCTCGTCGGCGTCGCCGGCCTGGATCATTCCGATGCGGCCGATGTCTGCGGCATCACGCCGGAAGCGCTGCGGCAGCGACTGCATCGCGCACGCGCGCTGCTGACCCGCGCACTCGAGGCGGACACGCGTGCCGGCGAACCCGTACTTGGAGAAATCACGTCATGACCGACCCGTTGCTGCGACTTCTTCACAATCTCCCGCAGGCCACGCTCGATTCGTCGCGGGCCGATCGCATCCGCGCGCGTTGTCACGCCGCCCTCACCCATCGGCCGCATCGCGACATCATGTCGGGCGTCGCGGCTGGCCGTGTGGGCACCGATGGCCGCGGGATTCGGCGGGATCTACGTCACCGCGGTACTTCGCCAGGTGCTCGTGGCGTACGGGCTTTGAACTTTCACGTCGCGGCGGTGTCTAACTAGCGACTCGCCATCCAAGGAGCCGCCGCATGCTCGACGTGATCGACGTGTCCAAGAGCTACCGTGGAGTCGCCGCCGTGCGCATGCTCAGCCTGTCGGCGCGGCCGGGCCAGGTCGTGGGTCTGCTCGGACCCAACGGCTCCGGCAAGAGCACCACGGTCAAGATGCTGATCGGACTGCTGCGTCCGTCGCGCGGCCAGATCCGCTGGCACGGCGAGGACATCCAGCCGCAGCTGCTCGACTATCAGCGTCTCGTCGGCTACGTGCCCGAAGAGCCGCGGCTCTACGCCTACCTGAAGGCGCCCGAGTATCTCGAGCTCGTCGGCGGACTGCACGGCATCGAGCATCGAACGCTGACGCAGCGCATCACGCGCTATCTCGAGCTGTTCGGGCTCGAGCACGACACCGAGGCGCCGATGTCGGCGTTCTCGAAAGGCATGCGGCAGAAGGTCCTGCTCTCGGCCGCCCTGCTCCACGATCCGGAGATCGTCATCCTCGACGAACCCTCGTCCGGCCTCGACGTCGCCTTCACGCTGATCCTCCGCCGCCTCGTCATGACGCTCGCCGCACGCGGCAAGACGATCATCTACAGCTCGCACGAGATGGACATGGTCGAGAAGATCTGCAACGACGTCGTGATCCTGCACAAGGGCAACGTCGTCGCGCACGACTCGGTGACCCGGCTGCGCGAGCTGGTCCACGCCGCATCGCTCGAGGACGTGTTCGCGGCGCTCGCCGTCGATCAGGACGTCGATCGCATCGGCAGCGAGCTCGCCACCGTGGCGGCGCAATGAGACGCCCGTAGGGGCCGCCTTCAGGCGGACTTCTCAGCGCCTGACCGCACGAGTGGCATCAGTTCCGGCTGCTCTCCCGCGACTCGGTCCGTCGTCTGCTCGACAGCATCCTCGTCTCGCGCGACGCCGACCCGATGCTGTTCGCGTTGTGGTTCACGACGCTGGCGATGACGCCGCCGATGCTCGTCGCGACGCGCCAAGATCATCCAGTATCCGTTCCTGCAGCGGGCGCCACGCGAGGTCATCGTACAGATCGCCACCGCGGAGCGCGGCGTTCTTCGTCGCTCTACGGCATGCTCGCGACCGCGCTCCTGGCCGCGCTCACCTGGGACGCGCTGTTTCCGGATCGCACGGATCAGGAGATCGTCGGCGTACTGCCGGTCCGGCCGCGGACGCTGGCCGGCGCGCGGCTGGCCGCCGGCGATGACGATCGGCACGGTCGTTCGCGGCCGCGGTCAATCTGCCGGCGGCATTCATCTACAGTGTCGCGTCCGTCGACCCATCCGCTCCTCGGCGTCGTTGCCGCGCGTGCTTGCCGCGCACGTCATGACGACGATGATGGCGTGCGCGTGTACGTTCCTGGGGCTGATGTCGCTGCGGGCGATCGTCGTCGATCTGCGCCGGCGAGCGCATCGCCGATCGGCTGGCGCTGGTGCTGCAGTTCGTCACCATCGTGCTGCTGGTCGAGACCTTCCTGTTTCTGCCGTCGGTGCTGCCCGAACATCATCAACGCGATGCAGCAGGGACAGGCCTCCTACGCGTGGGCGCCGCCGGTCTGGTTCGCCGCGCTGTTCCTGTGGATGGCCGAGGGCAGCAGCTTCCTCGCCGGGCACATCTTCAAGGCCGTCTCGGTCACGGCGACGGTCACCGGTGCTGGTCGTCGTCGTCAGCCTGCCGCCGGCGGCCTGGATGGGCCGGCGCGTCCTCGAAGTGCGCACGCTCGAACGCGCCAGCGGTCTGGCCACTGCTCGCGCGGTCGATCGCCCTGCTGTGGGTACGAGGACCGGTCGTACGCAGCATGTTCGTCTTCGGGGTGGCGAGCCTGCGCGCGGAGTCGCCGGCACACGATCCAGCTGGCCACCTATCTCGGTATGGCGATCGCCGTCGGTGTGCTGAAGCTCATTCCGCCCATCGTCTGCGAGCACCGTCGTTCTCGATGACGCCGCGGACCTACACGCTGGCGATCCCGCTCGTGCTGATGTTCTTCGCCGTGTTCGGACTGCGAGCGGCGTTCACGATTCCCACCGAGCTCGACGCGAACTGGGTGTTTCGTCTGGTGCAGCCGACCGTGCGCGAGTCGGTGCGAGCCAGCCGCTGGCTGATCCTGCTGCTCGGCGTCGTGCCGATCGCCATCGTCTGGCTGCTCGTCACGCTGGCGATGTGGCCGGCGCAGACAGCGCATCGGCGCGACGATGCTGTCGCTGACCACCGGCATGCTGCTGACCGAGATCGCGCTGAGCAACTGGACCAAGATTCCATTCGCGAGCGCCCACGAGCCCGCGACCGAGACGCTCAAGTCGAAGGCCGCCGTTGTACGTGACGGCGCTGCTGATGTACCAGTTCATGCTCCCGAACTTCAGACTGTCGCCGCTGCAGTTCGTGGCGATCGACCGCTTGTGCACCTGGGCATTGGCGTCGCTGCTCATCGTGGCCGTTCGCATCTGGCGGGCGCACACGCTTCGCAAGCGCACACCGACCTTCGACGTGAGTCACGTCGGAAACGATCACGTTGAATCTGTCTGAAGCGCGTCTAGTCCTCAGTACTCGCCGCACCTGGCGAACAACGCGGCCAACGCCACGAGCGCCATCGCGTCGGCGCGCAGCGTCCGTCTGCCCAGCGTCACCAGCGTGCCGAACGTCGCGGCGCGCTGCACTTCTTCCGCCGTCCACCCACCTTCGGGTCCGACCACGCAGCGGCGCCCGTCAGGAACGGTCGTCGTATCCAGACTCGCGAGAGCGGCATACCCGCGGCGGCGTTCGGTTCGACCAGCACGAACACAGGAGCAGGAAGCCGCGGTCCAGGCCGTTCACGGCTCGAATGCGCTCGGCTCGGCGATCGGCGGGACGACGGCACGGCCGCATTGCTTGGCCGACGAGACGGCGATGCGCTCCCAGCGCTCGCGTCGGCGGCCGCGCGTCGAGCGTGGCGACGGACGACTCCGTGCGCGCGGTGATGATCGGATGAATGGCCGCGACGCCGATCATCACGGCGTCGCGCACCACGTCGTCCATCTTGTCGCCCTTGAGCACGGCCTGTGCGAGGGTGATGGCGACGCGCGGTTCCGGCGCCGGCGTACGGGGCACCGACGGTCAGGCGCACACCATCCCTGTCCGCTGCGTCCACGACCGCCTCGAACTCGGCGCCACGTCCGTTGAAGACACGGACACGGTCGCCGGTCGAGAGTCGAAGCACGCGCGTCAGGTGCTCGGCTTCATCGACTGGGAGGAGTGATTCGATCGCCGGGGACACTTGCCGTCGGCGCGAAGAACCGCGCGAAGGACACGCGACGGAATTATAGGACCCGTCGTGTGTCGTGCCGCGATCGCTGCCGGCAGCGCCGCCCCTTACGACGGGGACGAACTCACCGGGCGTGTCGGCGTCGGGCGAGGACTGCTCGCGCTCGGCTCGGCGTCCATCGTCGCCCGGTGATGCGTCGTCTCGCGCTGCGATGCGACTTCGCGGCGTTGAAGGCGGCCTTCGCCGAATCCAGCCATGTCCACGCACGGCCGACGATGCGTGCTCCGCCCCCACTTCATGGCCGACGCCAGCTTATCGGCCTGCGCGCCGACATCATCGGCCATCCTCCGGCCCCGCTTGCGAATGTACTCGCGCGAGTCGCGGCCGCTCGCCGGCGCCATCATCAGCGCCGCCGGCCGCGCCGATGGCCGTACCGGCCACGAACATCATGAGCGAGCCTTTCCACGACGACGACGCCTGCGGTTCATACTGCTCGAGATGCATGGGTCTCCTTCCTCTCGAACTGATCAACAATGTTTCGGACCTCACACCACGCGTCTGCCCTGAATCAGCTGGAGGACGACCGCGATCAGCGCGATGACCAGCAACAGGTGGATGAACCCGCCGAGGGTGTACGAGCTGACGACACCCAGAAACCACAGGACCAACAACACCACAAAGAGCGTCCACAACATGGCTCTTCTCGCTAATGGTCGAGTCACGCACACAGCGCCTGCTCTGCACCCCATGTGCGGCGTGACGCCAGCCGCCGACCACGCGGCCGTCTCGACGAAGCACCTTGTGTGCCAGCGTTTCGCGGACGAGAAGCGCGGAACCGTCGAGCTTGTACGGAAGGGCTGCACTCGTCCTAGGTAACGGTCTACCGCGATGAGTCCGCCTCGCTCCTACTTCCTAACGCATGAGCCGCGAAATCACCCGGCACGAAAGATGCTCAACCGCGGAGCGAGGTGTATGTGATGAAAGGACTCGCTGTATTTGGAATCGTGCTCCTGCTCGGCGGACTCGCGGCGCTGATCTGGCCGGCGATCACCGTGACGCATACCGAGAAGGCGGTTGACCTCGGACCGATCGAAGTGACGACGGGAAGACAAGGACACGATTCCGCTGCCGCCGGTCTTCGGCATCGCCGCCGCCGCCACCGGAGTCGTGCTGATCGCGATGTCGCGCCGTCGGCGCGTAAACGGACTCACGCCCGGCTACAATGCCGGGATGCGAAGCATCCCCGGCATGCGAAGCGCGCTGTTCGTTGCGGCTCTGACGATCGCGCTGCTGGCTGGTGCCGCGGTTCCTTCGACTCAGCCGGCCGCGTTCGAGCCTGGTTCACCGGCGGCACCATGCGCGTCGACTACTTCCACTCGGGCGGGAAGGGGCAGGAGATCGTCGCGCTCGACCGCGTCGTCTCCGACGGCCCGTGGCCGGGCAGCCGCACGCGTCTCGTCGACGACCTGAACCTCGGCAAGTACCTGTTCGAGGTCATCGACCGCGAGACGAACCGGACGATCTACTCGCGCGGCTTCGCCTCGGTCTACGGCGAATGGGAGACGACCGCCGAGTCCCGAGCGGCACCGCACGTTCAACGAGTCGCTGCGCTTTCCGTGGCCGAAGAAGCCGGTGCAGGTCGTGCTGAAGAAGCGCGACCGCGACAACAGCTTCCACGAGATCTGGTCGACGGTCGTCGATCCCGAACTCGCGATTCGTCAATCGCGCCGATCCGCCGCCGGCCGGCAGCGTGTGGACGCTCTTCGAGAACGGTCCGCCGGCGCAGAAGGTCGACATCCTGCTCATCAGCGAGGGCTACACCGCGGCGGAGATGCCGAAGTTCCACGCCGACGTGAAGCGTCTGGTGGACGCGCTCTTCGCCGTCGAGCCGTTCAAGAGCCGCAAGAGCGACTTCAACGTGCGCGTGCTCGAGCTGCCGTCGGCGAAGTCCGGCGTGAATCGCCCGCACGTCGGGTCGATCCGCCGGACGCCGATCTCGGCCGAGTACAACATCTTCGACTCCGAGCGCTACGTGCTGACGCTCGACAACCGCGCGTTGCGCGACGCGGCGGCGTCGGCGCCGTACGAGTTCATCGAGATCCTCGTCAACGAGCAGCAGTACGGCGGCGGCGGCATCTTCAACGATCAGGCGACGACGTCGGTCGACACCGGCTTCGCCGAGTACGTGTTCGTCCACGAGTTCGGCCATCACTTCGCCGGCGCTGGCCGACGAGTACTACACGTCCGACGTCGCGTACGAGACCGGCGCCGCCGAGCATCCCGAGCCGTGGGAGCCGAACATCACCGCGCTCCACGATCCGAGCCGGCTGAAGTGGCGCGATCTGGTCGAGCCGGGCACGCCGCTGCCGACGCCGTGGGACAAGGAGGCGTTCGAAACCAAGAGCCGCGAGTTCCAGGCACGGCGCCGCGAGCTGCGCGCGAAGAACGTGCCCGAGTCGGAGATGGACGCGCTCTTCCGCGAGCAGATGGCGTGGGAGACGAAGTTCCTCTCGTCGATGAAGTACTCGGGCAAGGTCGGCGCGTTCGAGGGCGCGGGCTACGAGGCGAAGGGCCTCTATCGCCCCGAGGCCGACTGCATCATGTTCACGCGCGACGAGGTCGGCTTCTGCCGCGTCTGCCGCCGCGCGATCGAGCGGATCATCGACCAGTACGCCAGACCCTGACGGTCGCCGTTCACGGTTGCTCGTCATGTTCGGCGGCGGCTGAAGCCGCCGCGCTACAACCCTCGCGAGCGCACGCGTCAGCGTGCGCTCCCCACCCAACCACCGATCGAACCGTCAACCTGAACCCGGAACCGAACGACGCGGCCCTCACGATCGCGGGCCGCTCTTCCTCTTGACAATCTAGACAAGCAGGTTCTTATCTAGATTGGCTAGATGAGGCGAGGCGATGGCGCCTGCGGACAAGACCAGCGCGCTCGTGCAGGGCACGCTGGACATGCTGATTCTCAAAACGCTGGCGCTCGAGCCGATGCACGGCTACGGCATCGGCATGCGCCTCGAGCAGATCAGCCACGGCGCGTTCCAGGTCAACGCCGGGTCGCTCTTCCCCGCCTTCCGCCGTCTCGAGCGCGACGGCCTGATCAAGGGCGAGTGGCGCGCGACCGAGAACAACCGGCGCGCGAAATACTACGCGCTGACCGCCGCCGGCCGGAGCGCCTCGCCCGACGCGACGCGAGGACTGGGAGGCGCAGACCGCCGCCATCGCGCGCATCATGCGCGCGTCGCTCGGAGAGGTCGTGATGCCTCGCGCCGATCCGCCGCGTGCTCGGCGGCGTCCGCGCGCTGCTCCGACCGCCAGCAGCGTCGAGCACGATCTCGACGAGGAGCTCGCGGCGTATCTCGACGCCGCGATCGATCGGCACATGCGGGCCGGCCTGAGCCGCGAGGCCGCGACGCGTGCGGCGCGTATCGAGCTCGGAAGCACGACCGCGATCACGCAGCAGGTGCGCGAGGCCGGATGGGAATCGGCGCTCGAGAGCCTCTGGCAGGATGCGCGCTGCGCCGTCGCACCCTGCGCCGAGCGCCGGGCTTTGCCCTCGTCGCGATTCTCACGCTGGCGCTCGGCATCGGCGCCAACTCCGCCATCTTCAGTGTCGTCAACGGACTGCTGCTTCGTGCGCTGCCGGTCGCCGCGCCGGATCAACTGGCGATGGTGTCGACACGCCAGTCCATCGACGAGGGCTTCCCCGCCGGCTGGAACTACGTCGTCTGGAAGCAGATTCACGACCGGCCCGCCGCTTCGGGCGCAGCGTGTCGTGGACGGTCTTTCCCGAGCGGCTCGACCTGGCGCAAGGCGGCGAGACAGATCCGGTAGACGGGCTCTTCGTCAGCGGCAACTACTTCGACGAGCTCGGCGTCTCGATGACCCTTGGCCGCACCTTCGCCGAACGCGAGGACCTGCTCGGCGCGGCCGACAGTCAGGTCGCCATCATCAGCTACGGGCTGTGGCAGCGCCGATTCGGTGGCGCGGCCGATGTTATCGGCCGCCGCATCACCGTCGAGCGTGTTCCCGTCGAGATCGTCGGCGTTGCGCCGCCCGAGTTCTTCGGAGCCGAAGTCGGCCGTGCGTTCGACGTTGCCTTGCCGCTCGGCGCCGCGCCAATTGTCCGGAACGAAAAGGACTGGGGAACGCCGGCCGGCCGCTCGTTTCTGGCAGTCATGGTGCGGCTGCAGCCCGGCCAGTCGATCGCAACCGCTACGGCTGCTCTCCGTGCTGTTCAGCGGCAGGTCATCGAGGCGACGCTGCGGCCCACCGGATCTGGGGCCCTTCACGAGAACATGGTCAAGGACCCGTTCACGCTGACACCTGCGGCGACTGGCACGTCCGAGCTGCGCCGTCAGTACACCCGGCCGCTGGTCACCATCCTCGTGATCGCCGCGGTGGTCCTGCTGATCGCGTGCGCGAACATCGCGAACCTGCTGCTCGCACGCGCGACGGCTCGCGACCGCGAGTTGAGCGTGCGGCGCGCGCTCGGTGCGACACGCTGGCGCCTCGCGCAGCAGATGCTCCTCGAGAGCCTGCTCCTGTCGCTCGTCGGTGCCGTGGCCGGTCTGCTCTTCGCATTCTGGGGCAGCCGCGCACTGGTCGCGCAGCTGTCGAACTGGTTCGATCGTGTCGCCCTCGACGTGTCGCTCGACTGGCGAGTGCTGATCTTTACGTCGGCTGTGGCGATCCTCACAGCGGTGCTCTTCGGCACCGCGCCGGCAATTCGCGCATCGCTCGCGAACGCCAGTGCGGCACTGACCGAGTCCTTGTCCCATCGCGGCACGGGGCGGTCCAGCAGCCGCTTGCGTGGCAGCCTCGTGATGGTCCAGGTCGCCCTGTCAGTGATCCTGATCGTCGCCGGCAGGTCTGTTCATCAGGACGTTTCAGCATGTCGCGGCGGTGCCACTCGGATTCTCCAGCGAAGAAGTCCTGGTTGTGGATGTGAACGCGACTCGCGTCCCGTCTCGATCCCGCGGCCCGGCCTGACTTCTACGCACGGATGACGGCAGCCGTCGCAGCCGTGTCGGGAGTGAGCCACGCGGCAGCATCGCTCAACACGCCGGTCAATCATGGCGTGACATTCGTCGGCGATTTCAACGTGCTGGGCCAGCCTCCTCTTGCAGAAGGCGAACGACGGCTGATCGTCAACTACGTCACTCACGAATGGTTTGCGACCTATGGCATCGGCATCCGTCAGGGACGCGGCTTTATCGCCAGCGACACTGGTCACGGCACCACCGGTCGTCGTCGTCAACGAAGCGTTTGCGCGGAAGTTCTTTCCAAGCCGTAACCCCGTAGGCCAGGTGATTGCTGAAATCGCCTATACGCCCGACTGGAAGCCAACGCCACGGACGATCGTCGGCGTCGTGAACGACAGCGTCGACCAGTGGCTCCGCGCGCCGCGCACCCGACGCTCTACCAGCCGCTGTCGCAATGGCCCACGAGATGCCGCAGATGACTGTCGCCCGCACAAATCAGCCTGAGCGTACGCGCGGCCGCCGGATCACCGGCGCAGCTGGCGCGCGGTGTCGCGACTGCCTTGACCGCCGTCGATCGCCAGCTCGCCTTCTCGTTCCATCCGCTTGCCGATCGGGTGAGCGCGGCCCGCCAGCAGGAACGGCTCGTGGCTGTGCTGTCGGGATTCTTCGGTGTGCTCGCGCTCGGTCTGGCCGCGATCGGGCTGTACGGCATCACGTCGTACGCCGTCGCCCGCCGGCGCGCAGAGATTGGGATTCGCATGGCGCTTGGCGCGCAGCGCCGCGACGTCGTCCAGCTCGCGCTTCGTCATACGCTGATCTGGAGCGCAGCCGGTGTCGGGCTCGGCGTCACCGCGGCTGCAGCCGTGACGAGGTATATCGAAGTGCTGCTCTTCGGAGTGTCGCCACTGGATCCCGCAACGTTCGTCGCCGCGCTGTCGCTGCTTGCCGTCGTCGCCACATTCGCCACGTTCGTTCCCGCCAGCCGGGCAGCCACGGTCGATCCGATGCAGGTGCTGCGCAGCGAATAGCACCGACGCGCACGCTGATCGCGCCCCTGAAGCGGGCGCACTACTATACTCGCCTCACCCTTAATGTTCTTACGCGGTCAGGTTATCGGTAAGTACCGCATTCTGTCTTCCCTTGGTAGCGGGGGCTTTGGCTCGGTATTCCTCGCCGAAGACACCTGGATCGACAAGAAAGTCGCCCTCAAAGTTCCGCACAAGCAGAACCTCGACTTCAACGACATGATCAAGGAGCCGCGGCTCCTCGCCTCGATGAGCCACCCGAACATCGTCACGGTGCTCACCGCGGAAAAACCGGACGACGTCTTCTTCATCGTGATGGAGTACGTGCAGGGCGACACGCTCGAGCACATCATCATGCGCGAGGGCGCGCTCGATCTGACGCGAGCGCTCGACTTCAGCTGCCAGATCTGCAACGCCGTCGATCACGCGCATGGCGCCGGTATCCTCCACCGCGACCTGCGTCCAGGCAACATGCTGGTGTCGGAGTCGGGGATCCTGAAGGTCACCGATTTCGGGACGTCGCGCTTTCTCGAGATCGCGGCGCACGGAACGACCGTCATCGGCAGCCCGCCGTACATGGCGCCGGAGCAGTTCCATGGCAAGGCCGTCTTCGCCAGCGACGTCTACTCCGTCGGCGTGACGATGTATCAGATGTTGACCGGGTCGCTGCCGTACGACACGCCGGCGCCGGCCGACCTGGCGCGGCTCGCCCGCGGCGAGCTGGTGACGGCACCGCGCCTGAAGAATCCGAAGATTCCCAAGGCGATCAACGACATCGTCCTGCGCACGCTCGCACCCGAACCCAGCGCGCGCTATCAGCGTGCGGCCGACGTGCTGAACGATATCCTCGCGTTTCGCGACACGCCGGTTCGTCCGGTGCGGCGGGCCCGGGCCGCCGGCGTTGCGACCGCCGAAGACCGCGTCTCGGAGATTCAGTCGCGCCTCAAGGCGCGGGCAACGCCGCAGAACAGCTTCTGCTGGCACTGCCGCAAGCCGCTGCAGGCGCGGACGGCGAAGTGTCCGTTCTGCGGCGAAGCCGCAATAGGCAGGAATCAGGGCTCAGGTCAGCTCAGGCTCAGCTCAGGCCTGAGCCGAGCCCTCCTGAACCGCTGCCCCCGGTTCCTGACTCCTTCATAATCCCCTCGTGCAGATTCTGCTGCTCTCGATGCCGGACTCCTTCGAGCACACACCGCCGCTCGCCGTCCGCATGCCGAACGGTGCGCTCGCGTCGCTGGCGGGAAACGTCGATGCGCATCACCACGTCGCCATCGCCGATCTGATCCTCGCGCAGTCGTCGGTTCAAGCGACCGTGACGCGGCTGATGCACGAGCTGCAGCCTGAGCTCGTCGGCCTTTCGGTGATGACGTTCCAGCGCAGCACCGCGCGCCGGATCATCTCGCTCGTCAAGGCGATCAATCCCGACACCGAGGTCGTCGTCGGTGGCTACGATCCGTCGCTCGCGCCGGAGGCGTGGACGCATCCTGCGCTTGGCGTGGACTTCATCGTCCGCGGCGAAGGCGACCTGACGTTCCGCGAGCTGGTACGGGCGCTCGAGAACAAGCGGCCGCTGGCCGAGCGTGGACGGACTCTGGTTCCGGACGGCCGACGGCATGCAGCGCAATCTGCCGCGGTCGGTCACGACGCTGGAGCGCGGCGAGATCAAGCCGCCGCGCCGCGACGGCCGCGTCCTCTCCGGCTACACCTTCATGGGCCGCCCGATCGACGTCATCGAGACCTCGCGCGGCTGCACGTTCGACTGCAGCTTCTGCTCGATCATCGAGATGCGCGGCCGCAACTTCCATCGTCTGCCGATCGAGCGCGTGATCGACGACATCCGCGACGCGCGCGACCGCGGCGCCCGCGCGATCTTCATCGTCGACGACAACATCACCATCGATGTGCCGCGCTTCGAAGCGCTGTGCCGCGCCATCGTCGACGCCGGCCTCGACGACATCCACTATCTCGTGCAGGCGATGACGGCCTCGATCGCGCAGCACGGCGAGACGCTCGCACCGCTGATGTACCGGGCCGGGTTCCGCTACGTGTTCCTCGGCATCGAGAACATCCTCGAGGACGACCTCGCGTTTCTCAAAGCCGCCGCGAAGAACACGCGCCGCGGCAACGACGTCGACCCGCCAGAACGCGACGATGGCGGCGATCGACGTTCTGCATCGACACGGCATGTTCGTCGTCGGCGGCCTCATCGTCGGCAACCCGGACGATACGCGCGCGGCCATCGACGCGAACCTGACGTTTGCGAAGAAGTACGTGGACTGGCCGTACATCCAGCATCCGACGCCGTACCCCGGCACGCCGATGACGAAGGACTTCCGCGACCGCGATCTCATCGTCAATACGCGCGTCGACGAGTACGACGGCACATCGGCGGTGACACGCAGCGCGCATCTCGATGCCGACGAGATCGAGTACTTGCGGTGGCGTGCCGATCGCTGGATGAAGGTCCGTCACATGCCGGCGGCGATTCGGCTCTACCCGCGTTTCGTGATCACGAACGCGCGACGGATGATGGCGCACACCTTCCGCGGCACGACCTGGCGATCGGTGTTCGGCCTGGAGAGCTCGCGCACGGCATTTCGACGCTACAAGCAAATCCGTGCACGAGAGCGCACGTATCTGGAGTGGCCCGACCCGGCTCCGGCGGACCCCGATGTCCTGGTGACATTGGGCATTTCGCAGAAACCCGTGTACGATCTGAGGGAAGTCACTTCCGGCACGCCGATCGACGTTCTGCGATAGCCCTCGCATTGGAAGTTGGGAATTGGGACCTGGGAGTTGACTGCGAAGGAGCGAACTATGTCTTTCCCGGGGACCGGCAAGATCTGGATGAACGGCACACTCGTGGACTGGGCAGACGCCAAGATCCACGTGGCGTCTCATGTGGTCCATTACGGGAGCGCCGTCTTCGAAGGCGCGCGCTGCTACGACACGAAGCAGGGTCCGGCCTGCTTCCGGCTCGACGCCCACATGCGGCGGCTGATCGACTCGGCGCGCATCTACCGGATGGAGTCGCCCTACGATCAGCAGACGCTCACCGAGGCCGTCCTCGACCTGATTCGCGTCAACAAGTTCCAGGCCTGCTACATCCGGCCGATCCTCTATCGCGGCTACGACTCGCTGGGCGTGAACCCGTATCCGTGCCCGGTGGACGTGTCGATCATGCTGTGGGAATGGGGCGCCTACTTTACGAAGGAAGCCATCGAAGAAGGCCTCGACGTGAAGATCTCGACGTGGGCGAGGAACGCGCCGAACACCACGCCGGCGATGGCGAAGAGCGTCGCCAACTATGCCAACGCGCAGCTGATCAAGATGGAGGCGATCGCCGACGGCTACGCCGAAGGCATCGCGCTCGACACGCAGGGCAACCTCAGCGAAGGCAGCGGCCAGAACCTGTTCATCGTCCGCGAGAACGTGATTCACACGCCGCCGATCGGCAACTCGGTGCTGTCGGGCATCACGCGTGACTCGGTGATCACGATTGCCCGGGACCTTGGCTTCGAGGTGCGGGAACAGACGCTGCCCCGTGAAATGCTGTACATGGCGGACGAGGTGTTCTTCGTCGGGACCGCCGTGGAAGTGACCCCGATCAAGTCGGTTGACCGGATCAAGATCGGCCGCGGCCGCCGGGGACCGGTGACCGAGGCGATCCAGCAGAAATTCTTCCAGATCGTGAAGGGCGAGGCCCCCGACACGCACGGCTGGCTGCAGCCCGTTTACACCCGTGAAACGGCGACAACCCGGGCCTAGCCCAGACCTGGCCCGCCGAGGCTGGACCGGCCGATCCAGCCCTGCCTGCACGGACGGGGTGCCAAGTGCCGATATTCAGGGGGCCATGCACGTCAATGACCTCCTGAAAACTGCCGTCGAAAACGGCGCCTCCGACCTCCATATCAAGGTCGGCACCTATCCGATGATGCGGGTCCGCGGGACGCTCGTCCCGGCCAGCGAAGAGAAGCGCCTCGACGCCGAAGATCTGGTCGCGATGGCGGCCGCCGTCCTCCCTGCCGGCCACCGGGAGAAGATTCAAGGAAAACCACGAGGTCGACCTGGCCTACAGCGTGGCCGGCCTGGGCCGCTTCCGCTGCAACTGCTTCCAGCAGCGCAACACCATCGGCATGATCTTCCGCGTCATCCCGATGCGCATCTCGTCGATCGACGACCTGATGCTGCCGAAGGTGCTGAAGAAGATTGCCGCCGAGGAGCGCGGGCTGGTCGTCGTGACCGGGACCACGGGCAGCGGCAAGAGCACGACGCTGGCGGCGATGGTGGACGAGATCAACTCGACCCGCACGTCGCACATCATGACGATCGAGGACCCGATCGAGTATCTGCATCGGGACAACCGGTCGATCATCAATCAGCGCGAGATCGGCGTGGACACGCAACTCGTTCGCACAGGCACTGCGCAGCGCGCTCCGCCAGGACCCCGACGTGATCCTGGTCGGCGAGATGCGCGACCACGAAACGATCCAGACGGCGCTCACCGCCGCCGAAACCGGCCACCTCGTGTTCTCCACGCTGCATACGCTGGACGCGACGGAGACGATCAACCGCATCATCGCCGTGTTCCCGCCGCACCAGCAGAAACAGATCCGCATTCAGCTCGCGAGCGTGCTGAAGTCGGTCGTCTCGCAGCGCCTGATCCCGCGGGCCGACGGCAAGGGCCGTGTGCCGGCCGTCGAGGTCCTGATCAGCACCGCCTATATTCGCGATGCGATCCTCGACAAGGAAAAGTCGCACCTGATTCACGGCGCGATCGCCCAGGGCACCTCGCAGTACGGGATGCAGACGTTCGACCAGTCCGTGTTCAGCCTCTACGAGACCGGGCATGGTCTCGTACGAAGAGGCGCTGCGCTGGGCGTCGAACGTGGACGAGTTCAAGCTGAAGGTCCAGGGCATCCACACCACCGCCGACATGGCCCGCGAGCAGATGGCCAAGGTCGGTCAGTCCACCGGCGGCAAGTCTCCAGAAATCACCCGCTTTGGTGGTAGTGGCAATGACCTGAGATACGTGTCTCGGACGACACGTATCTCATCGCCTTGAAGATGCTCGCCCGGCGCGAGCTGTCTGAAGCGCAGGTCCGTCAGCGCCTCGCCAGACGCGGCGAAAGCCAGGCACTCCATCGACGAGGCGATTGAGCGTCTCAAAGACGAACGCAGCATCGACGACGAGCGCGTGGCCGGCGCGATTGCGAGAACCGAGACGTCGCTCCGCGAAGCGGGGCCGGCGGCGGGTGCTGCAGCAGATCGAGGCGGCGGGCATCGCCAGGTCGATCGCATCGCGAGCCGTCGACGAGGCCTTTCAGGATCTCGATCCCGGACGCCCTGCTCGTCGGCGTCGCTCGCCGAAGCGGCTCCGCGGCCGCGAGCGCATCGCCGACGACCGCGAGTTCCAGCGTCTCTTCCGCTACCTGAGCGCCCAGGGCTTCGACTCCGATCGCATCCTCGCCCACCTGCGCCGCCTGCAGTAGAGTCCGGCTTTAGCCGGACCTTACAATAGAGCCAATGACCTCCAAGGAGATTCGCGCGTCTTTCCTCAAGTACTTCGAGCGGAACGGCCACCGCATCGTGGCCAGCTCTCCGCTCGTGCCCCACGACGACCCGACGCTGCTCTTCACCAACGCCGGGATGAACCAGTTCAAGGACGTGTTCCTGGGGAAGGAGACGCGCGACTACAAGCGGGCGACGACGGCGCAGAAGTGCATGCGCGTCAGCGGCAAGCACAACGACCTCGACAACGTCGGGCCGTCGTTCCGGCATCACACCTTCTTCGAGATGCTGGGCAACTTCTCGTTCGGCGACTACTTCAAGCGCGACGCGATCCCGTTCGCGTGGACGCTGCTGACCGAGGAGTGGAAGCTGCCGAAGGACCGGCTGTTCGCGACCATCTTCAAAGGCGAGGCCGGCATTCCGCGAGACGCCGACGCCTACGACCTCTGGCGCAAGTATCTCCCGGCCGATCACATCGGCGAGCTCGGGCTCGGACGACAACTTCTGGCAGCCGGGCGACACCGGCCCGTGCGGACGGAGTTCGGAGATCTACTACTACCGCGGCGCGGAAATCCCCTGCCTCGAGGAAGCCGGCGGCCGAACCTGTCGCGGCATGGAGTGCAGCTGCGACCGCTACATCGAGATCTGGAACAACGTGTTCATGGAGTTCGACCGGCAGCAGGACGGCACGCTCAACCCGCTGCCTGCCCCGTCGGTCGACACCGGCATGGGCCTCGAGCGCATCACCGCGGTGCTGCAGGGCAAGCTGTCGAACTACGACACCGACGCCTTCACTCCCCTGCTCGCCGCAATCGGCGAACGCGCCGGGACGACACACCACGGGACGATGTCGGAGACGGACGTGTCGATGCGGGTGGTCGCGGACCACATGCGCGCGATGACGTTCCTCATCGCCGACGGTGTCGTGCCGTCGAACGAGCACCGCGGCTACGTGCTGCGCAAGATCATGCGGCGCGCGATGCGCCACGGGAAGCACCTCGGGATGAAGGAGCCGTTCCTGTACACGCTCGTCGACACGCTGGTCCGCGAGTTCGGCGACGCCTATCCCGAGCTGCGATCCGGACGCGAGGCCATCATTCAGGTCATCCGCAGCGAGGAGGATCGCTTCGATGCGGTGCTCACCGGCGGTCTGCCTCGTCTCGAAGAGGCGCTCGAGCGCGCTGCGTCGTCAGGCGGCGTCCTCGCCGGTGACGTCGCGTTCCGCCTCTACGACACGCACGGGCTGCCGATGGACTTCATCGAGGACACGGTCCAGGCCGCGAGGTCTGACGTTCGACAAGGAGGCCTTCGAACGCGCCATGGAAGGCCAGCGCGAGAAGGCGCGCGCCGAAGAGCACGTTCAAGGGCGGCGCCTGGCAGGACACGGCGTGGACGGCTGGCGACGAACTTCGGCAGGAGCTCGAACGTGTCGGCGACAACGTCTTCCGCGGCTACGACTCCACCGACGCTCAACACGCAGGTGGTCGGCGCTGTTCGACAGCGACCGGCAGGAGGTCGAGTCGCTCGCGTCCGGACAGGACGGTTTCGTCGCGCTGTCGGCGACGCCGTTCTACCTCGAAGCCGGCGGGCAGGTGTCGGACGAGGGCACGATCACGGGCCCGCAGGGCGACGCGCAAGTGACCGGCGTCGTCCGCGCTGCGGGTTGGCCGAGGCTGCACGCGGTCACGGTCAAGAGCGGGACGCTCACGCGCGCGCGACCTGGTGACGGCGTCCGTGGCCAGCGCCGTCCGCGATGCGACGCGGCGCAATCACACGGCGACGCACCTGCTGCACGCCGCACTGCGCACCGTGCTCGGGCCGCACGTCAAGCAGGCCGGCTCGCTCGTCGCGCCGGACCGGCTGCGTTTCGACTTCGTCCACTTCAACGCCGTGACGCGCGAGCAGCAGCTCGAGATCGAGCGGATCGTCAACGAGCAGGTGCTGAAGAACACGCCGGTGCAGACCGACGTGAAGAACACGCAGGAGGCGATCGCTGCGGGAGCGATGGCGCTCTTCGGCGAGAAGTACGGCGACAAGGTCCGCGTCGTCTCGATTCCCGGCTTCAGCCAGGAGCTGTGCGGCGGCACGCACGTGCGCGCGACCGGCGACATCGGCCTGTTCGTCATCGTCTCGGAAGGCGGCGTCGCGGCAGGCGTGCGGCGCATCGAGGCGATCACCGGACTCGAGTCGCTGAAAGCGTTTCAGCGCGATCGCGATGAGCTTCTGCACGTCGGCCGCGGCGCTGAACGCACGGCCCGGCGATCTGCGCGGCGCGTATCGCGTCGCTGCAGGAAGAGAACAAGCGGCTTGGCCGCGAGCTGCAGCAGGCCAAGATGAAGGCCGCGCTCTCGGGCGGCGCCGGCAGCGGCAGCGCGCAGCCGAGGTCAGTCGACGTCGCCGGCGTGAAGCTCGTGGCGCGCGAGGTCTCAGGTCTCGACAAGGACGGCCTGCGCGCGCTCGTCGATCAGCACCGCGATCAGATCAAGAGCGGCGTGGTCGTCCTCGCCTCGCCCGGCTGACGGCAAGGTGTCGATCGTCGTCGGTGTCACGCCGGATCTGACGAAGAAGGTTCCGGCGGGTCAGGTCGTGAAGCAGCTGGCGCCGATCGTCGGCGGCGGTGGCGGCGGACGGCCCGACTTCGCCGAAGCCGGCGGCAAGGACGCGTCGAAGATCGGCGAGATGCTGGCGGCGAGTCGAGGCGTGGTCGAGAAGATGCTGTCCGCTTAGCGGCAGCGTTCACTGGTCACGACACACAGAGGCACCGAGGCACTGAGGAGCGCTCATGAAGACCTCGAATCCTGGCCATGGTGGCGATACTGGGCATGGTCGTCAGCGCGGATGGCGTGCCCACAGTCGTCACCTACGTGCCCAACAGCAAGGTGACCGAGGTGATGACCAAGGGCGGCGAGATCGTCAACGACAAAGGTCTGGTCATCCTCGCCAATCGCCGCGGCTCAGGCGAGGTCGAAGTCCACGACAAGACCAATCACATCTTCATCATCGTCGAGGGCGAGGCGACGTTCGTCACGGGCGGCACGCTGGTCGGCGCCAAGAACACCGCGCCCGGTCAGATTCGGGCCGCCAGCATGCAGGGCGGCCAGACGCATCAGTTGAAGAAGGGCGACGTCATCACCATTCCCGCGAAGACGCCGCACTGGTGGAAGGACGTGCAGACCAAGACGATCGCCTACTACGCGATCAACACCGAGCCATAGGCGTGCGCCATGCGTCGTATGGTCCGAAGGCCCGTCCGAAGGACGGGCCCTACACGGTGTCAGTTCTCGAGCGGCTTCTCCGCGATGTGATCGAAGACGAGCACCGGCATCGGGCGCTTCTGCAGTTCGAGCTTCAGGCCAAGCTGACGATCGAGCGCCTCGGGCAGTGAGATCGCACCGGTCGGTTCCGACGCGGAAAGCGCCGCACCTCCCGGCGACCGGTCCTGCGTCTCCGCCGCGCCCGGCGCCGCCCTGCACGAGGCCGATCGGGCTGAAGTTGACCGTGAACGTCCAGCCGCCCTCGAGCCCGGTCGCATCGAGTGCCGGCACGCGAACGTAGCCGTTGGCCAGGCTCTGCAACCGTTCCGCGAACTGCGCCATCGTCATGTTCTGGCAGGTGATCAGCCGCGACAGGACCGGATTTCGGTTTCTCGGATCGGCGGTGTTCGCCGCGGGACCCTCGGTACAGCGCGTGCGGCTCGACGGATCGGCTTTCGTCAGTCTGGGCTTTGGCGCCGAGAGCACGTAGCCGGACACGTCGCGAGTCTCGACGTGCGTCTTCATCTGGAACCGCTCGGTCAGGAACGTCCGCAGCATCTGACGCAGCGTGTCGATCTCGATCGGCGGCTGATCCATGTTCGTCGTGGAGGCGAACGCTCTGGCGACGAGATCGAAGCGCGCCGTCTCGGTCCATTTCGGCACGTCCACCAACCCATCGCCCTGGAGATCCCAGGCCAGCTGGATCAGCGTCCGCAGCGGCATGCCGACGACGTTGACCATGCCGGTTGGCTGAATCTGAGCCCTCGTGCCCTGCTGGTCCGGTGACGTCGGCTTGATCGATGCGACCTCGAACTCCGGCGGCGGCAGGCGGCGGGAGCGCCTTGACGACGTCGGGCGAATTCGGAGTCGGCTTGCGTTCGACGCTATCGACCACAAGCGACGAGGTCGGCATGTCCTTCAGCTCGAGCTTCAAGCCAAGCTGTTGCTCCAGCGCGTCGAACAAGCTGATGCCATCGCTTCCGGCCTGGGCCAGCAGCGGACGCGCGGTGAAGCTCACCTCGAAGTCCCATGTGCCCTGCAGGCCGGTGAGATCCACGACGGGATTCGGCAGATAGACGGCCTGCGCTCGTGGAAGCAGCTGCGCGAACGCCGCCATCGTCATGCCCCGGCACACGGCCGTCAGCTTCGGGACGACGCCTGGCTCTGGTTGGCTGCGGCTGCTGCTGGGCCTGGCATCCTTGTGGAGCCCCGCCTGCTGCTTCCTTCATCTTGGGCTTCCCGCCGACGACCGTCATCGCAAAGGCGGTCAGCGGCCTGGTGTCTTCGTGAACGGTCAGCTTGAATCGATCGGCCAGCAGTGTCCGCAGCATCAGCCTCGCATCAGCCACCGGCGTGGCCGCCGGCGCCTTCGCGATCACCGTGTAGCGGTCCAACTCGAGCCAACTCGGGCCGCCCGCAACCTTCTCGGCCTCGACGCCGTACGCGATTCTGATCAGATCGACCATCGTCGCCGTTGTGCAGCTCGTAGCGGCCGTCGCGGATCGCGTTGCCGGTGACGCCGACGTTGATCTGCCGGTCGCTGACGCGAACGTCCGCGATCTCAAAGGCGGGGCTGGCCGGCGTGGACTGTCCGAAAGCGGGACTGGAAAGGAGAACGGCAGTACAGACGACGAGAGCTCGCAGAATCATGCTCCCTTCGACGTGTAGGAACAGTCTACGGTTCGATGAAGGTCTAGGCGGTGAACCCCGCCTTCTTGAAGGCGGCGATCGAAGCGGCGGTCAACGAATCGAGCTCGGTCAACAGCGCCGGATCGATGACGGTGAAGTTGAAGCAGGTCTTCCCCTGCATACGGGCTTTCAACGCTTTCGACATTCCGGACTGGACTGCCGGGACCGAGACGCCCATGAGGTGATAGCTCACATACGACTTCCCGACCTCGACCCAGGCGACCGGGATGCGCGGCATTCGCACCTTCCCACCCCACGCCTGAAGTGTTGCGGGACCAACCGCCGCATCGAGGCAGTACTTCGTCGCCGTGTTCTCGCTGACCGCGAGTGCCCCGGCGTGTTTCTCGAGCACGCCCTTGAGCGAACGAAAGACATCGCCGAACCGGCCTGGCTCACTCTTTCGCATTCAGCCTGGTGCTCTGACTGGCCACTGCCAGCCATCGCCCACTGCGGTGGACCCACACGTCCACGTAGCGGTACCGCACTTCGGTCGGCTTGCCGTTGACCGGCCCGACCAGGATCTGCGTGAACCAGACGACCGCAGTATTGCCAAAGGTCTTGACGATGAACTCGTCGAGGCGGGACGAGTCCACCTGCTGACGCTGGTCGGCGGCCAGACTCAGTTCTTTGGCTTTGTCACCGCGGGATCCGTCGCCGTAGGTGGCAATGAACTCGTCGGCCAGCAGCGTTTCGATGAACTTCGCATCTCCGCTGTGAAACGCCGCGTCCCACTGCCGCTCCAGCTCAATCAGGACTTGCTGATCGGACTTGACCTCCTGGGCGCTGGCGGCTGCGCCGATCGAGAGCAGCGCAGCCACCACACCGAGCACTCGGAGTCGCGCCATACCTCTAAACCTTCTTTGCGGTCAGCTCGTCGTAGGCCACCTGCAGCTGGGGCTGGCCTTCGTTTGCCGCAAACTGCGGCAGGCCGGCCTTGATGATCTCCTCGGCCGACTTCCCTGCCTTGATGCCCTTCTGCACGTAGTCGAGCATGGCCGAGAAGTAGTCGCGCAGCGCCAGCAGGTCGCCTTTGGGCCCGGTCACCGGTGCGCCCACTTTCGAGTGGCCGAAGACGTAAATGGTGTCCGCATTGTGATCCTTCACGACTTTCTCGAGCGTCACGAGCCAGTTGCGGATCGACGCACCAGAGGGACGATCGACGCGCGGGTGACGCTGATGTGACATCAGGTCGCCCATGTGGGCCACATTCGCGCGCTGGAAGAAAAGGACCGCATCGCCGCTCGTGTGGCCCGGGCCATAGTGACGAGCCGAGACGATCTCGCTGCCGAGATCGACCTTCCAGTCGGTCTTGAATGTCGTGTCGGCGTAGGCCTGCTGATCCTCGCTCTTCTGCGCCGCGGCCTGCTTACGCTGCAGGGCCGGGGCATTTTCCTGCGCGACCATCTTCACCACCGAGGGCTGCAGCACCTTGTTGCCGCCGGTGTGATCAGGATGGTGGTGCGTGTTGATGAGCAGGTCGATCTTCCGCCCGCCAGTCATCGGTTTGAAGCCTTCGAGAAACATCTTCGACGTGTCGGCGAACTGGCTGTCGATGACGACCACGGCATCGGGAGCGACGAGCCATCCCATCGTGCCGCCACGCGCGGTGAACGTGCCGACGTTGCGGCGCAGCGAGGCAAACATCGGAACGGTCGGCGGCTGCGGCGCCGCGGCGGGTGTCTGCTGAGCGAACAACCGTCCTGGCACGAGCGCGCCGGCGGCAACCGCCAGCGACGATCTCACGATGAACTCACGTCGATTCGAATCCATGTGCACCCCTTCTCTGCGGCACGTCCAAGAGGACGCGTCCTACTCGATGGCCGGTCCGAAAGGACCGCCTCGACATGTCAGTCCGGCTGAAGCCGGACACTACATCTGAATGACCACCTTGCCGATGAACTGCCCGGAGGCGTGATGCGCGAACGCCCGCGTCGCCTCCTCGAACGGAAACACCCGATCGATGACCGGCTTGACCTGATTCACCACGATCGCCCGGTTCATCTCCTCGAACATCTCGCGATCGCCGACGAAGATTCCGTGCAGACTGCCGGCCTTGTACATCAGCGGATACGGACTGGTGTCGCCGTCGCGGCCGGCCACGAAGCCAATCAAGCAGACCTTGCCGCCGCGGGCCAGCGACTGCAACGACCGGGCAAACGTCCCACCGCCGCCGACTTCGATTACGCAGTCTACCCCGCGGCCGGTCGTGCGCAGAACCTCTTTCTCCCACTCCGGCACGCGCGTGTAGTTGATGCCGTCGGAAGCGCCCATTGACCGCAGCCGCTGGATCTTCTCGTCACTGGACGACGTGGCGAGGACGCGGGCGCCGGCAGCACGGGCGAACTGCAGCGCGAAGATCGAAACGCCGCCGGTGCCGAGCACGAGTACCGTGTCGCCGGCGTGTATCGGACGACCGGCTCTGAAGAGCGCATGCCACGCGGTGACGCCCGCGCACGGAAGACAGGCGGCCTCCTCGTAGCTGAGCCCTTCCGGCATCAAGACGACGCCGTCTTCGTAGAGCGCCACGTAGTCGGCGAGCATGCCGTCGAGCGGTGAACCCAGCGCAAGTGGCGGGGCGTCGAATGCACCTGTCGGCGGCCGCTGAAAGAAGCAGCCCGCCACACGATCGCCGACGCGCACCCGTGACACGCCGGGGCCAACCGCGGCAATGTCGCCGGCGCCGTCTGACAGCGGGATCAGGTCTCGCGTATTTGGTCCGGCGAAATACGTACCGCTCACCACCAGCCGATCGCGATAGTTGAGCGACGCGGCGCGGACGCGAACCAGCACCTGCCCCGGTCCCGGGACCGGATCGGGACGTTCGATCCGGCGCAACTCGTCAACGCCTTTCGCGCCCGGCGGCACCATCCACGCGCGCATCACGCGGACACTCCGTTCGCCTCGCTCACATTCGGTCGCTTTCGCAGCACGCGATTCCACCACATGATGACGCCGGTCACCAGCATCAGTGCCGGCACCAACCCGAGAAACGCCCACAGCGCCTTGAGCACCGGCGCGTTGCGCCAGCGGCCGAAGTGTAGCCGCGTCAGCCAGTTGAGCACGACGTCACCGGGACGCTCGCCGAGGATGGCGTCGGGATCGGAAATCGAGTCGACGAAATTCGAGAAGGGTTCAGGCACGCCGAGATAGAAGCCCGAGATGCCCCACATCAGCATGAAGAGAAACAACCAGAAGCCGATCGCGCTGTGCAGGTCCCAGTTGAAGCGGCGCCAGCCTGTGCTCCATCTGATCCCGAGGCTGCGTTTCCAGCGGTTCACACCCGGCCACCACACTACGAGACCGGTGAGGACGGTGAGACTGAAGACCGCGCTGCCGAGGCCGTTCCAGAACCGGCCCGGGCGATCGAGCAGCAGCTCGTCGTGCAGCCGCGCGAGCCACAACACGAAGTACTCGCCCTGCGTCACCGAGTCGCCGAGGTCGTCGCCGGTGTAGGGATTGAAGAGGCGCTCCTTCTTCTCGCTCCCCCGCTCGACCCAGATTTCGATTGTCGGATTGCGCCGCGTGATGCGATCGCCGACACGCGTCACCGTCCAGCCGGGATACGCACTCTCGGCTTTCGCGTGGAGCTGCTCGGTCGTCAAACGCGTCGCCTTGGCATCGAACGTCGGCCGCGGCGTGGCAAAGAACCGATCGAGCTCGTTGCGATAGACGAGCGCGCTGCCCGTCACGCTCAGCATCGCCACATAGAGCCCGAGCGCCAGCCCGGTCCACAGATGAATCTGGAACAGTGCCCGGCGCAGCCACACCTTCTGCGGCTGACGGGCCCATCGTTGCCAAACGGCCATGTAGCCTCGTCGAGATCGTCCCGGGAGTTGTACACCAACTTGGCTGCGCACTTCTGCTTATCCGCGCACCGGCGCTTAAGCATCCACCGCGCTGTCGGCCGATAAAAGAGCTAATCAGCCGCCTTCGCCTTCGGCCTCGGCGGGGCCGGCCCGCCTGAACACCTCTGCACGGTTGGACACTGGCTGACTCATGGTCACTCGCGCACTCATCATCGCCGCCCTCCTGGTCGCCGTCCGGCCGGCGCACGTCGACGCGCAAATCTATGCATGGCGCGACGCCACCGGGACGCTGGTTCTTTCCGACCGCGTGATCGATCAGCCGACCAATGTCTATCAGGTCGAGGGCGCGCCGAAATACGTCTCGACGACGCCGGTGGAATCCACGTCCGCACGCGAGCGCTACGAACCCTACGTACTCGAATACTCGAACCGGCACTCGCTCCGGCCCGAGCTGGTGCGAGCCGTGATTCAAGTCGAGTCGGGCTACAACCCGCGCGCACTCTCGCCCAAGGGCGCAATGGGGCTGATGCAACTCATGCCCGATACGGCGCGGATGCTCGGCGTGCAGCGGCCCTACGATCCCGAGCAGAACATCCGCGGCGGCACGCGCTATCTGCGGCTGCTGCTCGACAAGTACGACGGCAACGAAGAGCTCGCGCTCGCCGCCTACAACGCGGGATCGGGCGCGGTCGATCGCTACGGCAAGCGCATCCCTCCGTATCGCGAGACCAGGGATTACGTCCGGAAGGTTGGTTCCAAGGCTGGCGAACCGACCTACACGACGCAGAAGCTGCGCATCTACAAAACGATCGAGATCGTCGATGGCCGCGTCGTTCCGCGCTATTCCTCCGAGCGGCCCTCCTCCGGAAGCTTCGAAATCATCAGCCGTTAGCTGGTCCCGGCCCTCGTCCCGATTACTTGGGAATTGGGATTTGGGAGTGGTTGGGAGTTGGGCCTTGGGTGTTGGGAGTTGACGTACCATTTCCCCATGCGGCCCGCAGTCATCGCCATCGCGCTTTTCATCGCCGTGTGGCGTACGGGCGCACAGGCGCCGGAGCCTCTGCCGGAATCGCTGACGCAGATGATCGAGACTGAGCGCGCCTTCGCGGCGCGTGCGCTGGTCATCGGCTGGAAGGACGCCTTCCTCGAATACTTCTCCCCGAGTGCAGTCGGGTTCGCCGACGGCCAACCAGGATCGGCACGCGAGCAGCTGGCCAAGAACCCCGAGCCGCCGAAGGACCTGCAACTGATCTGGGAGCCGCGTTTCGGCGACGTCGCCGCGAGCGGTGAGCTCGGCTACCTGACCGGTCCGGTTCGCAACGTGCGCGCGTCGCGCGACGGCGGCAAGCCGCGATTCTCGAACTACGCATCGGTGTGGAAGCGGCAGAGGGACGGATCGTTCAAGGTCGTGATCGACGTCGGCATCAACACGCCGAGCGCCGTGCCGTTCCCGGCCGGCTTCACCCGCGCGCCGCAAAAGAACCGCTTCACCGGAGACTACGACGACACGACGCCGCCCCTCGGCACTGCCGACGAAGTGCTGAATAGCGCGCTCAAGACGAGCCAGCTCCGAGCCTACCGGCCGCTCCTCGCCGAGGGAGTCCGGTTTCATCGCCAGAATCAGATGCCGATCGTCGGGGTCCCGGCGGCAACGAAGTGGCTCGCCTCGCAGCGGGCGGTCTCGAGCGCCGACTCCAGATTCTCGGAAGTGGCCCGCTCGGGAGACCTGGGCTACACCTGGGGCACCTTCACCATCGCGCCGCGCAGCATCACGGCGGGCGGCCGGGGCCAGTCGCAAACCCTGAACGTCCAGGCGGGATTCTACGTGCGGGTCTGGGTCCGCGAGCGCAGCGGCCAGTGGAAGGTTGCGCTCGACGTGCTACAATGACCCCTTTGTAGGCACGGAAATTTTCACTGAGAGAGGACCCACGCACTGTGGCCAAGCGTACAAAGTCCGCCCTGAAAGCCAATCGGCAGAACATCGTCCGCCGCGAGCACAACCGTCAGATGCGTTCGAAGCTGCGCACCGCGTTGAAGGCGATTCGTGCGTCGCTCGATGCCAAGGATGTGTCGGGCGCGAAGACCGCGCTCAACAAGACGGTCTCCATCGTGGACAAGATGGCCACCAAGGGCATCATTCACCGCAATACGGCGGGCCGCTACAAGTCACGGCTCTCGTCGCGTCTCGCGAAGGCCAGCGCCTAACTCTGCGCGCGGGTCCGAAACAGGACCCGCCCTACGGCTGTCTAGAACCGGCGTCGAGCCTCGGGCACATTTCAACAACCAGCCGTCTCCAGAAGAATCCGCGCGTCGCCGCCGGACGACTTGAGCGCGATGTCGGTGCGGAACAGCGCATCCATCGCCGGCCGCAGCCTCGGCCCCGACAGCTTCTCCGCTGCGATCCTGATCTGACCGAGGATCTTCACCGCGACGTCACCGCTCTCGAACGCCAGGCCCAGCTCGCGAAGCGCCTCACGTACATCGTTGCGCTGAATCGCGTTGGCGATGCCCCAATCGGCCTGAGCCTCCGGCCCCGCCGACACTGTCTGCCGCACATCCTCGAGCGTGATGCTTGACTGGCCCATCGCGTAGAGCGTCAGCCGATCGAATCCCGCGCGCAAACGCGCGATATCCAGTCCCGCGCGCGCGACCAGCTCGGCGGCCGCGGCGGGCTCGAGCGTGATCTTCTCCCGCGCCGCTCGCGTCTTCACCCACCGTTGTGCGTCGCCTTCGCTCTCGATCGTGCCGCAGTCCACGACGTGAGCCACCTTGAGCAGCAGCTGAATCAGGCGTCGCCGGCGGTCGAGCGGACCGCAGACGAAGACCACCGTGGCGTGCGACGGTGGGTCCTTGATGAACGCCTCGAGCCGCTCCTGCTCCGCCTCCGACGCCTTGCTCTCCCGCTTCGGGATGAGCAGCTTCTCCGCCTCGGAGACGACGACCACGCGGCGCGGCGCCATCATCGGCAGCGTGCTCACGGCGTCGATGAGCGCGTCCACCTTCGTCTCGCCGCCGTAGACCCGCTCGACGTTGAACGCGCGCAGGTCCTCTTCAACCATCTCGGCAAACTCGGCGGCGACAGACGACTTCTCGAGATCGTCGGCGCCAACCAGCATGTAGAGCGGATCGGTCTCCCCGGCGGAAAGCTGTTTCCGAAGGATGGTCGCAGTGAGGGCCGGCACCTAGAACGCCTCGAGAATCGCGGTGACGACCGTGCGAGCGACGTCAGTCGCGATGCGATCGAAGGAACTGCGCTCCTGATCGAGGAACGAGCCCGCGTCGATGACGTTGCTGGCGGTGCGCGAGGTCAGCTCGGACTCCTCGCGGAAGGTCAGCGCATCGTTCGACCACAGCACCATGTTGGTGCGCGTATCGGTCAACTGAACCTTCATGGTCATGATGAACAGGTAACGCGACGCCAGCTGGCTCTCATTGAAGCCGATGGGCTGTGCCGAGATGCCGGTGATCTCGGCCGAGAGCACCGCGTCGGATCCTGACGCCGCGGGAACGACCCTGTACTTGCCTCGGCCGATGAACTCAGTGCGGATCTTCTCCGTGAGGACCAGCTCGACCTGCTGGTAGCGTGCTGCGATTCTCGATCGGAGGGATACCAACGACCCTGATGTAGTCGGGCAGGAACGACCCACGGCCGGCGAGCGCGTATCCGCAGCCTGAGCTCACCATCGCCAGCGTGAGGATCAGCACGGCTCTCATGTCACGACGCCATGTTCATCGAACGACAATGGATACCAGGCGGCCATTCGCGACGACGACTTTGACCACGGTCTTTCCGGCGAGGTGAGCCTGCACGGCCGGATCAGCGAGCGCAAGCCTCTCGAGCTCCGCGTCCGACGTCCCGGCCGGAACGGTCAGACGCCCCCGCACCTTGCCGTTCACCTGCACCGGCACCGTCGAGCTCCTCGGCCTTGGCGACCTCGGGATCGAACGACGGCCAGCTCGACGCCGGTGAGGCCGTCCTGATACCCGAGCATGCACCACAGCTCCTCCGCCGTGTGCGGCGCGAACGGCGACAACATGAGGACGAGCGCCTCGATCGCCTCGCGGACCACGGCAATCGTCTCAGCACGTTCCATGTCACCGGCATGCTCGACGTCTTCGTCGCCGCGGTGGCCAGGACCGCCGGTCACCGTCTGCTCGCTGAACGCGTACAGCTCGTTGACCAGCTCCATCAGCGCCGACACCGCGGTATTGAGCTGCTGCCGCTGCTCGATGTCAGCGGTCACGCGGCGAATCGTGTCGTGTGTCTTCCGGCGCAGCGCACGCTCGGCGCCATTGAGCGACGCCTGCTGCGGCGCGGCGACACCCTCTCCGCCAACCGTCTCGTTCCAGTGATCGACGACGCGCCACACGCGGGCGAGAAAGCGGAAGCTGCCCTCGAGGCCCGAGTCGGTCCACTCGACTTCCTTCTCCGGCGGCGCCACGAACATCACGTACAGGCGAAGAGCGTCGGCGCCGTACTTCTGCAGCATCGTGTCCGGATCGACGACGTTCCCCTTCGACTTCGACATCACCGCGCCGTCTTTGAGCACCATGCCCTGCGTGAGGAGCTGGGTGAACGGCTCGGCGTGATCCACCATGCCGAGGTCGCGGAACACCCGCGCGAAGAAGCGCGAGTAGATCAGATGCAGGATCGCGTGCTCGACGCCGCCGCTGTAGAAGTCCACCGGCAGCCAGTACTTCGCCGCGGCAGGATCGAACGCCTGCTTGTCGTTCCGTGGATCCGCGAAGCGGTAGAAGTACCAGGACGAATCGACGAACGTGTCCATCGTGTCCGTCTCGCGGCGGGCGGGCTCGCCGCACTTCGGGCACTTCACGTTGACGAACTCCGGCACCTGCGCGAGCGGTGAATCGCCGCGCCCGGTGAACTGCGCGATCTTCGGAAGCTCCACCGGGAGCTGATCGTCCGGCACCGGAACGATGCCGTCCGTGTCGCAGTAGATCATCGGGATGGGCGTGCCCCAGTAGCGCTGCCGCGAGATGCCCCAGTCCTTGAGGCGGATACTGCACGGTCCCTTCGCCGATGCCGCGCTCACTGGCGACGGCCGTCATCTTCTTCAGCGCGTCCTCCGAGCTCAGGCCGGAGAACTCGCCGGAGTTCACCAGGCGCCCGTAGTTCGACGCCGCCTCGGTGAGGACGTCCGACGCCGCCGGCGCCCCGTCAGGCGTCACCACGACGCGAATCGGCAGATTGAACTTGCGGGCGAACTCGAAATCGCGCTCGTCGTGCGCCGGAACCGCCATCACCGCGCCCGTGCCGTACTCGCCGAGCACGAAGTTGGCGACCCAGATCGGCACCGGCTCGTTCGTGAACGGATTGATGGCGCGGAAGCCGGTGTCGAACCCTTCCTTCTCGATCTCGCCGCTCATGCGCGCCGCGCGATCCTGCAGACCGGAACGCCTGCGCCTTCTGCTTGAGCCCGGCCGGATCCGTCGATCTGTTCGGCCAGCGTCTGGACGAGCGGATGCTCCGGCCCGAGCAGCACGAAGGTCGCGCCGTAGATCGTGTCGATGCGGGTCGTGAAGACCTCGATCGTCGTCTGCGGCTCGCCCTCGAGCGGGAACTTCACACGCGCGCCTTCCGACCGCCCGATCCAGTTCCGCTGCATCGTCAGAACCTTCTCGGGCCACTGGGTCAGCGTGTCGGTGGCGTCGAGCAGCTCGTCGGCGTAGGCGGTGATGCGGAAGAACCACTGCTCGAGATCGCGGGTCTCGACGGGTGTGCCGCAGCGCCAGCAGCCGCCGTCCACCACCTGCTCGTTGGCGAGCACCGTGTTATCGACCGGACACCAGTTCACCGACGACTTCCGCCGGTACGCGAGACCGCGCTCGAACATCCGGATGAAGAGCCACTGGTTCCACTTGTAGTACTCGGCGTCGCAGGTGGCGAGCTCGCGCTCCCAGGCATAGCTGATGCCCAGGCGCTGGAGCTGCCCCTTCATGTGAGCGATGTTGCCGCGTGTCGAGACCTCGGGATGAATACCGTTCTTGATGGCGGCGTTCTCGGCGGGCAGGCCGAACGCATCCCAGCCGAACGGGTGCAGCACGTTGTAGCCGCGCATCCGCTTGGTGCGCGCCATGACGTCGCCGATGATGTAGTTGCGGACGTGCCCGACGTGGGCGTGCCCGGACGGATACGCGAACATCTCGAGGCAGTAGAACTTCGGCCTCGAGGGATCGACAGCAACCTCAAACGCGCGTGCGGCGGCCCATTTCTGCTGCCACTTCTTATCGAGTTCTTGCGGATGGTAATCGGCCACTCTCTCGATTATAGCGTCCAGCGATCGCGCAGATGCGGGAGCACGGCTTTGACGGTCGCTTCCCCGCGTGGTGACTCGCCGGCCGGAGCGGCGAATCCCTTCGCGTCTCCCTCGAGCGCTCGAATCGACGCACGCAACGATTCAGCAAGCGCGGTCAGGTCATATCCGCCTTCAGTGACCGCAACCAGGCGGCCGTCGCAGCACTCATCGGCCACCGCGACGATCGCCGCTGTGAGGTGGCCGAAGTACGAGCTGGTGACACGCATTCCGGCAAGCGGGTCGTCCGCGTGTGCATCGAAGCCGGCCGAGATCAGAATGAGCTCTGGACGAAATCGTTTCAGAATCGGCAGGGCGACCTTCGTGAAGACCAGCTCGTAGTCGGCATCGGTGGCACCGGCGCTCAGAGGAAGATTGATCGTAAAGCCGGCGCCGGCACCGGTTCCAATGTCCCCGGCCGCCCCGGTTCCGGGATAGTACGGATATTGGTGCGAGGAGATGAACAGCACCGACGGATCGTTGTAGAAGCTCCACTGCGTGCCGTTGCCGTGATGAACGTCGTAGTCGACGATGGCCACACGACTCAGGCCGCGTGCCCGCGCAGACGCCGCCGCGATGGCGATGTTGTTGAACAGACAGAAGCCCATGGCCCGATTGCGTTCGGCGTGATGACCGGGAGGTCTGACGAGCGCCAGGGCACGCGTACCGGCCTTGCCGTCGAGGACGTGCTCGACCGCGGTGACCGCAGCGCCGGCCGCCAGATACGCCGCCGAGAACGTGCCCGGCGAGGTAAACGTATCCGGATCGAGAGCCACGGCGCGTCCGGCGGTCTCCTTGATGGAGGTCAGATAGTCGGCGTCATGGATGCGCGTGATCTCCTGGTCCGTCGCACTCCGGGGCGACTCGACGTGGCCGCCACGCTTGCCGAACTCGGAGGCAACAACCTGCATCACCTCGAAGCGTTCGACGCGCTCCGGGTGTCCTGGAGGAGTCAGGTGATCGGCGAAATGCGGCGAGGTGAAAATGGTCAGAGACACGTGGCAGATTGTACGGGTCAATTCCCAACGCCCAACTGTCCTCAACTCACTCTCAAGTTGGGAGTTCCGTTTGGAAGTTGGCAATTGGGAGTGGTTGGGTATTGGGAATTGGGAGTAGTTGGGTGTTGGCAGTTGGGAGTTGGGAGTTAAGGGAATGACGATCGTTTTGTGGATGATCGGCGTCGCGTTGGTCATCATCGGGCTCGTCGGCACCGTGCTTCCGGCGTTGCCCGGTGCGCTGCTGATCGTCGCCGGGCTCGTCGTCGCCGCATGGGCCGACGGGTTCACCAAGGTCGGCGTCTGGACGCTCGTCGTCATCGGCATCATTGGCGCCGCGAGTTACCTGGTCGATTTCGCCGCTGCGGCGCTCGGTGCCAAGAAGTTCGGTGCCAGCCCGCGAGCGATGGTCGGAGCAGGCCTCGGCACGCTGCTCGGGCTGTTTCTCGGTTTGCCGGGCATCATCATTGGCCCGTTCCTGGGCGCGGTCATTGGCGAGCTCACCGTCCATCGCGACATGGCCAGGGTTGGCAAAGCCGGGCTCGCGGCCTGGATCGGTTTTGTCGCCGGCATGGCCGTGAAGGTCGGCATCGCGTTTCTGATGATCGCCATCTTTCTGAGCGCGCTCGTGCTCTAATTGCCCACTATGAAGAAAACGGCTGGCCTCGTCTGCGCGCTGGTCGGAGTGTTGTCCGTGGCGGCCGCAACGCAAGATCCCACGATCGTCACGAATCCACCCGAGCGCTTCTCGACGAGGGTCCTGGTCTCGGGCCTCGAAGGTCCCTGGGAAGTCGCCTGGGGGCCCGATCAACAACTCTGGGTCACCGAACGAACCGGCCGCCGCGTGCTTCGCATCAATCCGGCAGACGGCATGCGCAGCGTTGCCGTCAGCATTCCCGAAGTGAACACCACCTTCACTCAGGACGGACTCCTCGGCCTGACGTTCCACGCCGACCTGTTGCGCAACGCCGGGAACGACTTCGTCTACGTCGCCTTCACCTACGACGATGGGCCGGGCACCACTCTGGCGAGACGCCTGGCGGTCAGACGGTATCGATACGATCAGGCCACTCGTACGCTCGTCGAGCCAACCGATATCCTGACCGGCTTGCCGTCCGATACCGACCACGTCGGCGGCCGGCTCGCCTTCGGTCCCGATCGCAAGCTGTATCTGACGATCGGCGATCAGGGCAGCAACTTCGGCGCGAACCGTTGCAACGCGAATCGACTCACAGGATCTGCCGTCGGCCGCGCAGGTGCTCGCCAGGGACTGGTCTGGCTATCAAGGCAAGATCCTGCGCATCGAGCTCGATGGATCGATCCCGGCGGACAACCCGGTGATTGGCGGTGTTCGCAGCCACGTCTTCACCGTCGGTCATCGCAACCCCCTTGGTCTCGCATTCGGGCCTGGCGGTCGGCTGTACGAATCCGAGCACGGCCCGAGTTCGGATGACGAAGCCAATCTGCTCGAAGCGGGACGCAACTACGGTTGGCCGAATGTGGCTGGCTACAAGGACAACAAGGCCTACGTCTACGCCAACTGGTCGGCCTCGAGCCCGACGCCATGCGCGAAGCTGCCGCCGGGAGGCGGGAACGCGATCCCGCCTGCATCCGTTCCGCAGCAGACCGAGAGCGGGTTCGAGAGTCCCCAGTTCACGCCGCCGCTGCGTACCTTCTTCACCGTCGAGACCGGGTACGACCTGACGAAGCTTGGCAACGCGACGATTGCGCCGGGTGGTGTTGATGTCTACACCGGTGACGCCATTCCGGGTTGGAAGAACTCGCTGTTCGTCCTCAGCCTGGTGCGCGGCGCCGTCTATCGATTGCCGCTCGCCGCGGACGGACGGTCGGTCAAGGAACCGCCCAGCGAGCTGTTCAAGTCGGTGAACCGGTATCGGGACATGGCGCTCAATCCCGATGGCCGGACGATCTATATCGCGACGGATCCGTCAGGCCCGAATCGTGATGCGTCCGGCGCTGTCAGTCAAAAGCTCGCCAATCCCGGCAGCATCCTCGAGCTCACATACACGCCGCAGCCGTAGGCCGGGTCTTGCTTTGCAGACCCGGCGGGTAGTGCGACGAGTCGCTCATTTCCTCGCTGCGTACGTCTTCGAAAATCCGTTGCGCGCGTTGGTGACCGTAAACGATCCGTCTTCGCGCGCGGAGACCTTGATCCAGTAGGCCGCGCCGTTGTGCGCCGGCGGCGGCGCTGCGCCAGGTCCTGGTGCGGGCGCTGGAGTCGCGGCGATCGGCATTGCCGCCGGCTGCTCGTCCACGCCGTTGGCGATGAACATCCCGGGCACGGTGTATTCCTGGCCGCTCAGCAGCGAGAAGTGGATCTGCCACAGATCCTCGAGCCCCGGCGACGAATGCATCACCTTCATCGCATCGGGCTGTCCGCCCTTCCTCGTGCCGTTGTTCATGATCGTCACGCGCGGCGCGAGCGCGTGCACCAGCACTTCGGAGTTCGAGACCGCCTGGCCGTGATGCGAGACGATGAAGAGATCGACGATGCCGAGACGATTGGACGGGCACATCAGATCGGATTCCTTGTTCCACGTCAGGTCGCCGAGGTGCACGGTCTTGAACCGGCCGAACGTGATGTGCGTGCCCACCGACTGTGCGTTCTCTGAGGGATCCGGATCCTTGCGGCTTGTAGGCCGCGCAGTACGGGTTCTTGCTGCCAGCGCCCGGAAGCGGACTGGCGATCATCTGCCCCGCCGACGCCACGACGCGCGCATCGAGACCTTTGAGCGCGATCTTGTCGCCCGGCTTGGCGACCGTGTGCGTGCCCTTGGCGTAGAGCTGCGGATAGACCTTCTGCAGGAAGTCGTCGGTCGCCTGATTCGGCTGCACGTTCGGACCGTGGTCGATGAAGTTCCTGATCGGAATTCGCGACGCGACCTCGCTCATCGCGCCGAAGTGATCGCCGTGGTAGTGCGTGGTAATCAGGTGATCGATCTGGGTGAGCCGCGCATCCTTCGCCGCAGCCAGAATGCGGTCCGCGTCACGCATCGCGCCGGCGCCGCCGTTGCCGGTGTCGATCAGCAGCGAGTCTCCCGACGGCGCCACGAACAACGTCGCGTTGCCGCCCTCGACATCCACCAGATAGATGTCCAGCGTGGTCCGCGCCTGGGCCGAAACGAGCACGACCGAGAGCGAGGCGACCAGTAGTGTCAGTATTCGGCGCATGGGACGCCCTCCTGGGGCCGAAATGCTAGCAGTTTTGCGCCTCATCCGCGCATCGCCGCGTCTTGCCCGCACCCCGCCATTGCGGTACAGTCCGCGACGCAGGTGATTCGACATGGCCAAGACCGGACGCAACGATCTGTGCTCGTGCGGCAGCGGCAAGAAGTTCAAGAAGTGCCACGGCATCAAGACCGACAGCCAGCGTCAGTCGAAGTTCCTGATGATCGTCGTTGGCGGAGCGGTGATCGCGGCACTGGCTGCGGTGGTTGCCCAGGTGACGACCGAGCGGAGTCCCGTATCAGAGCGAGTGTGGGACCCGGCGCACGGCCACTATCACGTCAACGGGCGTGAGGTGCCCTAGCGGACCGTTCGGGTCGTTCGGGCGTTCGGATCGTTCGGTCGTTCGGTCGTTCGAGCATCCGCGCTCGCGCGCGTCTTCGAGCCCGCTGAGGCGCCGTTCGAGTTCCTGCCTGCGCCTGCTCGAGCGTCTCGTCCGTCGCCTCACGCGGCACGTCTATCGGTTCACCGACGACGAGCGCGACAGTGCTGAACGGCTTGGGAATCTGCGTGCGGTCCCAGCTGCGCAGGCTCCAGTGCGACGAGGCCTCGAGATGGAACGGCAGCAGCGGGATTGCCGGTCGCACTCGCCAGCCACACGGCACCGGCCTGCGCCACACGTGCCGGACCACGCGGGCCATCGAGCGTGAATCCCGCCGCGCGTCCGGCTTTCATGTCGCGCACCAGCTGCAGCATCGCCCTCTTCGCACCGCGTGAGGTGGAACCACGCGCCGTGCCATAGCCGAAGCGCTCGATGATCCGCGCGATCCACTCGCCGTCGAAATTCTCGCTGGTGATGACCACGATGCCGCGGCGCCGGAAGTAGAAGGTCGCCGGCAGAATGCGGCCATGCCAGAACGCCATCACCGGCTGGCGTCCCGACGCGACGATCGCATCGAGGTGCTGCAGGCCCTCGACACGCCAGCGGAGCGTGTGACCGAGCGCGTTGATCAACGGATAGCCCAGGCCGGCAATCATCCTGACCTGGAATCGCTTGCTCCACGACTCGTGCCAGTCGCTCACTGTCTTGGAAGTTGGGCGTTGGGCGTTGGGCGTCGTCCTGGCCTACATCCCATTGTATTGCGGACCGCCGCCGCCTTCCGGCGGCACCCAGGTGATGACCTGATACGGGTCCATGATGTCGCACGTCTTGCAGTGCACGCAGTTCGACGCGTTGATCTGCAGCCGTGGCGGCTGCCCCGCCTCGCGGATGATCTCGTAGACGTTGGCCGGACAGAATCGTATGCAGGGATGGCCGTACTCGGGGCCGCATCGCGAGCTGCACACCTCAGTCTGCACGATGAGATGCGACGGCTGGTCCTCATCGTGCGCGGTACCCGAGTAGTGCACGTTGGTGAGCTTGTCGAAAGTGGTGACGCGATCGATCGGTGGCCACGTTGCTTGGGCGCGCGACCGGCACATCGAGCCCGTAATACCAGGCCAGCGTTTTCATCCGCTGGTAGCCAGGCCGGCCGCGGAGATCCTCGAGCCATCGGCCACCGGTGAGCAGCGTCACCCCCGAGAACATCAGGCCAGCGATCAATCCGTAGCCGAACGACTGATGGACGTTGCGGACCGGATACAGCTCGGTCTTGATCGAGCTGGCGTCGATCTTGGCCTGGTACACCTTGAGCGCCGCTTCGGATGTGTCGCCGGCGCGGATCGCCTCGAACGCCGTCTCGGCGGCGAGCATGCCGCTGCGCATCGCGAGGTGAATGCCCTTGAGGCGCATCGAGTTCATGAAGCCGCCGGCATCGCCGGCGATCAGGCCGCCAGCCATGTACGGCTTGGGAATCGTGTTCCATCCCCCTTCGGGCAGCGCCTTCGCCCCGTAGCGCACCAGCGTGCCACCCTCGATCAATGAGGCCACGAGCGGGTGCTTCTTGAGACGGTTGAACGCGACATGAGGATCGAACAACGGATCGGCGTAGTCGAGGCCGGTGACGAAGCCCAACGCCAGACGATTCCCGGGCAGCGCGTAAATGAACGCGCCGCCGAACTCCTCGTGCCGGAGCGGATAGCCGAGCGTGTGCGTCACGGTGCCCGGCTCGATGCGACCGGGCGGGATGTCCCACAGCTCCTTCAGGCCGACCGCGTACTGCTCCGGCTCGCGATCCTTGCTCAACTGGAACTCGTGGATCAGCGTCTTGGTGAGATTGCCACGCACACCGTCGCAGAAGATTGTCACCCTGGCGTGAATGTCCACCCCGGCTTCATAGGTCGGCTTGTGCTCGCCGTGCTTCCCGACACCGCGATCGCCCGTGCGCACACCGATCACCCGTATGCCATCGGTGAGCACCTCCTGGCCGGCAAAGCCGCTGAAGAAATCGATGCCCTCGGCCTCCACCTGCTGCGCCAGCCACTGCACGAACTGACTGAGGGAGATCAGAAAGTTGCCGTGATTCTTCAGCGGCGGCGGAACGATCGGCAGCCGAAGCTTCGATCGTTCGGTCAGCATGTAGACGTTGTCACGCTCGACCGACGACAGCAGCGGCGCGCCGCGGGCCTGGAAGTCGGGGATCAGCTCGCGCAGCGTCGAGGGATCGAGCACCGCGCCGGAGAGGATGTGCGCGCCTGCCTCACGCGCCTTCTCGAGGACGGCAATCGAGAGCGGCTCGCCGCCCTGCTGCTTCTGCAGCTGGGCGAGACGGAGCGCGGCGGAGAGACCTGCAGGTCCGCCACCAACGATCAGGACGTCAACGTCGAGCGTCTCTCGCGGCATGTCCGTGGCCTACAGTCTATGGTCTACGGTCTACGGTGGAAACGGGAGACCGGGGACCGAAGACCGTCGACCGGACAATTACTTCTTCTCGAGTTCAGCCGTCAGGGCGGGCACGATTTCGAACAGGTCGCCCACGACACCGTAGTCGGCCACTTCGAAGATCGGCGCGTCGGCGTCCTTGTTGATGGCGACGATGGTGCGCGAGCCCTTCATGCCGACCAGATGCTGAATCGCGCCCGAGATCCCGAGGGCGACGTAGAGGCGCGGCGCAACGGTCTGGCCCGAGCTTCCGACCTGGCGCTCCATTGGCAGCCAGCCGCTGTCGCAGATGGGCCGCGAGGCGGCGAGCTCGGCGCCCATCGCCTGGGCGAGGCTCTGCGCGAGGGGCAGCTTGTCCTGCGACTTGATGCCGCGACCGACCGCGACGATCCGTTCGGCCTGACTGAGGTCCACCGCCTGCTTGGCTTCCTGGAACGGCGCCTCGGGCTGCTGGCGGATCGCGGCGGAGTCGACGGCGATCTCCACGGAGGACACCGACGCGGAACCGCCGCGGCGTACGGCGTCGGCGCGGAACGCACCGATCTGCACCGTCACAATGACCGGTCCACTCGACGTGGGGCGAACCGTCGCGGTGAGCTTCCCCTGGAACATCGGTCGCGTGAACGTCGCGGACGCGCCTTCCCCACTGATCCCGATGACGTCCGTGACCGCGCTCACGCGAAGACGAGCCGCGAGCATCGGGGCGAAGTCGCGGGCCTGGTAGGTATGGGCCATCAGCACGACGGCCGGCTTCCTCTGCTCGATGACACCCTTCAGCGCCATCGTGAACGCGTCGGGCGTGTACTGCCCGAGCGCCGCGTGCTCGCCGGTGAGCACCTCGGCGACATCGGCCTGGGAGAGCTCCTTGGCGACGGCGCCGACCGACGCGCCCAGCGCTAGCACGGCGATTGGCAAGCCGCCGGCCATCTGCTGCGCAGCGGCAACCGCTTCCCAGCTCGCACGATTGAGTGCGCCATCACGCTGTTCGGCGACGACGAGAATCACAGGACCCTCGCTTCCTCGCGCAGACGGCGAACGAGCTCTCTGGCCGCGTCAGCCGGCGTCCCGCTGATCATCTGCGTCTGCTTGCTGCGTACCGGCAGCGACAGCGAGACGATCTCCTGCGACGGCTTCAGACCGGCCGGCAGCTGAACCTTCTTGATCTCCTTCTTCTTCGCCGCCATGATGCCCTTGAGGGTGGCGTAGCGCAGCTGGTTGATGCCGCTCTGGATCGTCAGCAGCGCCGGCAGCGGCATCGCGATCCACTGGAACCACCCGCCCTCGAGCTCGCGCTTCACGCGCAGCCGCCCCTCCGCGATCTGGACTTCCATGATGATCGTCGAGTGCGGGATGCCGAGCCGCTCGGCGAGGATCACGCCCATCTGCGCGTGGCCTTGATCGTCGGACTGCAGTCCGGTGAGCACGAGATCGAACTTGCTCCTCGGTCATCGCCGCGGCCAGCGCGTCGGCGGTCATCGCCGCATCTGCAGCGGCGAGCGAGTTATCCTCGACGTGCAGCGCGCGGTCGGCGCCGCGCGCCAGCGCCTCGCGAATCACCTGCTGGACGCGGGCTGGTCCGGCCGAGCAGACCACGACCTCGCCGCTCAGCTTCTCACGGAGCCGCAGCGCTTCCTCGAGCGCATAGGCGTCCGGCTCGTTCATCTCGAAGCTGGCGTCCTGCTCGCGGATCCAGGTCTTGTCGTCGGTGAGACGCGGCTGCCACTCGCGCGTGGGGACCTGCTTGATGCAGACGGCGATCTTCATACGTTGGGCTCTCGGCTCTCGACTTTAGACTCTGGGCTGGTCGAAATCCCAAAGACCAAGGCCAAGAGCGCTTATCCGTCGTACTTCTTGAACAGCAATGCCGCATTCGTGCCGCCGAAGCCGAACGAATTCGACAGCGCGTAGGTGATCGGCATCGGCCGGCTCTTGCAGGGCACGTAGTCCAGATCGCACTCAGGGTCGGGATGCACGAGGTTGATCGTCGGCGGCGCGATCTGGTGATGCACAGCCAGCGCCGAGATGCCAGCCTCGAGGCCGCCGGCGCCGCCAAGCAGGTGCCCCGTCATCGACTTGGTGGACGAGATCGCCAGCTTACGGGCGTGATCGCCGAACAGCGTCTTGATGGCCAGCGTTTCGAGCTTGTCGTTGTACGGCGTCGAGGTGCCGTGGGCGTTGATGTAGTCCACCTGGTCCGGCCGGATGCCGGCCTTTCTCACGGCCATGCGCATGACGCGCACGCCGCCGTCACCGTCCTCTGACGGCGCGGTGATGTGATACGCATCACCCGACATCCCGTAGCCGACGACTTCGGCGTAAATCTTCGCGCCGCGCGTCGTCGCGTGTTCGAGCTCCTCGAGGATCAGCGTTCCGGCGCCCTCGCCGATGATGAAGCCGTCGCGATCCTTGTCGAACGGCCGCGACGCCGTGCCCGGGTCGTCGTTGCGCGTCGACAGCGCGCGCAGCGCCGCAAACCCGCCCAGACTCATCGGCGTGATCGCGGCCTCGGAGCCGCCCGAGATCATCACGTTGGCATCGCCGCGCCGGATGATTTCGAACGATTCGCCGATCGCGTGCGCCGACGCCGAGCACGCGGTACACGTTGCCAGATTCGGCCCCTTGGCGCCGAACCGGATCGACACTTGTCCCGAGGCGAGGTTGATGATGGCCGAGGGAATGAAGAAGGGTGAGATCTTCCGCGGACCGCCAGCCAGGAGCGCGCTGTGCTCGCGCTCGATGGTCTGGAATCCGCCGATGCCGGACCCGATGAAGACGCCGACATCGGGCGCGTTCTCCGGCGTGATGCGCAGGCCCGAGTCGTCCATGGCGAACTGCGACGCGGCTAAGGCGTACTGAATGAAGACGTCCATCTTCTTGACGTCTTTCTTCTCGACGAAATTCAGCGGGTCGAATCCCTTGACCTCCGCGGCAATCTGCGCCGCGTACCCGGTGATGTCGAACTTGGTGACGCGCGTGACCCCCGATGTCCCGGCCAGCAGTGCCTGCCAGGTCGCGGCCGTACCGATGCCCAGCGACGACACCAGCCCGATGCCGGTGATGACAACCCGCCTGTTCAACCCCTTGCCCCTACTTCTTTCCCTTGGCGTGTGCGTCGATGTAGTCGATCGCTTCCTTGACGCGGGTGATCTTCTCGGCGTCCTCGTCCGGAATCTCGATCCCGAACTCCTCCTCGAAGGCCATCACGAGCTCCACCGTGTCGAGCGAGTCGGCGCCGAGGTCGTCCACGAACGACGCATCCGGGGTCACTTCCTCTTCGTCGACGCCAAGCTGTTCCACGATGATGCTCTTCACCTTGTCTGCAACCGCCATCTACTCCTCCAATCAATGCCCAATGCCCAATGCTCAAGGCTCAATGCCCAACGTCGCGCCCACTGGTTCAATCCCTGGGCATTGATCATTGGGCATTGAGCATTGTGCCTTGATCTACATGTACATCCCGCCGTTTACGGCCAGTACCTGCCCAGTAATATACGCTGCCTCATCCGAGGCGAGAAAGCACACCGCCGCGGCGACGTCCTGCGTCGTCCCCAATCGCTTGAGCGGAATCAGCGATTCCCACCCTCCCTGCGCCTTCTCGGCGACCGCCTTGGTCATGTCGGTCTCGATCATCCCGGGCGCGACGACGTTCACCGTGATATTCCGCGACGCCACTTCGCGGGCCAGCGCCATGCTGAACCCGATGAGCCCGGCCTTCGACGCCGCATAGTTCGCCTGCCCGGCATTACCCATCTGTCCCACCACCGAGCTGATGCTCACAATCCGCCCTGCGCGCTGCTTGATCATCGGCTTGAGCACGGCCTGGACGCACGTGAACGCCGAGGTCAGGTTCGTGGCAATCACCTCGTCCCAGTCCTCACGCTTCAACCGCAGCATCAGCTGGTCACGGGTGATGCCGGCGTTATTGACCAGCACGTCGACACGTCCGTGGCGCGCCAGCACGCCTTCGACCATCGCGTCGATCGAAGCCCCATCGGTCACGTCGATCGTCGCCGCCTCGGCTTTGCCGCCGGTCTGGCGAATCGCCTCGACCGTTCCCGCCGCGTGATCGCCGCGGGCTCCGGCAATGACCTGGGCGCCGCGCGCGGCCAGCACTTCGGCGATGCCGCGTCCGATGCCTCGCGACGCGCCGGTCACAATCGCTATTTTTCCGCTGAGATCGAACATGCCGCCACGATCGCGTCGAGGTTCTCGGGCGATCCGAATGTCATGACGTTCGCATCGGGCTGGATCTTCTTCACCAGACCGCTGAGTACCTGTCCTGGACCTACCTCAACATACGTGGTGACGCCTTCCGACGCAAGGCGGCGGACGACGTCCTCCCAGCGCACGGGAGCCGATACCTGCCGCACCAACGCCTCCACCGAGGACACACTATCGCGCTTCAGTTCAGCATCCACGTTCGCCACCACCGGCACCGTCGGACTCGCCGTCGTCAAGGCGCGGAGCTCCGGGGCGAGGCGCTCCTCGGCCGGCTTCATCAACGCGCAGTGGAAGGGCGCGCTGACCGACAGCACCTTCACACGGCGCGCGCCGAGTTGCTTCACGCGTTCCGATGCACGCTGGACCGCCGCAGTGTGACCGGCAATCACGACCTGACCCGGAGCAGTTGATGTTGGCGGGGCTGACGATCTCGCCCTGCGCGGCGTCGTCGCAGGCTTGCCTCACCGCCGCGAGATCGCCGCCGAGGATCGCCGCCATCGCACCAGTGCCAATCGGCACCGCGTCCTGCATGTAGCGCCCGCGCCGGCGAACCAGTGCAACGGCTTCCGCGAACGCGAACGTGCCCGCGGCGACGTGCGCTGAGTACTCGCCAAGGCTATGGCCGGCCACGTACGCCGGCGTGATGCCTTCAGCGGCAAGCACACGATAGGCGGCGATGCTGGCGGTCAGAATCGCCGGCTGCGTGATCTCGGTCAGGGCCAGATCGTTCTCGGGGCCCTCGAAGCACAGCGTGCTGAGCAGACGTGCCTGCCCGCGCTCGCCTGCCGAGGAACCATCGAACACCTGGCCATCCACGGCCGCGAACGCCGTGTCGGCTTCCTCGAACGTGCGGCGGGCGACGGGAAATCGATCGGCCAGGGCCTTGCCCATGCCGACCTGCTGCGAACCCTGTCCGGGAAAAATGAATGCGATCAAGAGGCTACCTGGCGAGCGTGGCCGCGCCGATTTCCTGCTCGACGCGATGCACGAAGTCGGTGGTCGCGAATCGATAGGCCATCGCAATCGCGTTGCGCACGGCCTTGGCCGACGATCGTCCGTGACCGACGACCACCAGGCCGGCGACGCCAATCAGCGCCGCCCCACCATACTCGGAGTAATCGAGCCGCCGGCGGAAGCGGCGGAACGCGCGCCGCGACAGGAGATAGCCGACCTGGCTCGAGAACGTCCCGCGCAGCTCGTCGCCGAGCAGCGTCTCGACCGTCTCGACGAGACCCTCGCTGGTCTTCAGCACCACGTTTCCGGTGAAGCCGTCGCACACCACCACGTCCGCCACGCCGCTGTAGATCTCCCGTCCCTCGATATTGCCGATGAAGTTGATCGGCGCCGCCTTCAGCAGCCGATGCGCCTCGCGCGTCAGCTCGTTGCCCTTGGTCGCTTCCTCGCCGATCGAGAGCAGCCCGACTCGCGGACGCTCGACGCCGAACGCCACACGCGACACCACGCTGCCCATCACGCCGAACTGCAGCAGGTGCTGCGGCCGGCACTCCACATTGGCCCCCGCGTCGAGCAGCACCGCCGGTCGCGTCCGCGTCGGAATCGTGCACGCCAGCGCCGGCCGATCGACGCCGGCAATCATGCCGAACGCCGCATGCGCGGCCATCACCGTCGCACCGGTATGTCCGACGCTGACCAGTGCCGCCGCATCCTTGCTGGCCACGAGGTCCGCAGCCACGCGCACCGAGGCGCGCGGCTTGCGGCGCAACGCGGCAGCCGGCGCTTCCGACATCCCGATCACGTCGGGAGCATCGACGATCACGATGCCGAGCGTCGACCAGTCGTCATGCGCCGCGAGCGCGCGCTCAATCTCGGATGTCGGCCCGACGAGCGCGACCTCGGCATCGAGGTGACGCGCCGCGGCCACAGCGCCATCGACTATGACTGATGGCGCGTGGTCACCGCCCATGGCGTCGACCGCGATCCGCATTAGTGGTTCGTCTGCGCCACGGTGGTGGTCGTCACCACGAACTATTCTTCGTCGACCGGCCGGACCTGGCGCTCTTTGTAATAGCCGCAATGCGGGCAGATGCGATGCGGTGCCTTCGGCTCCTGGCACTGCGGGCACAGGCCCGTCGTCGTGGCGCGGAGTGAGTCGTGCGTGCGCCGCTTCGCCGTGCGGGTCTTGGAGTGTCTGCGTTTTGGATTAGGCATTGTCTCTCGTCAATCTCTGGTCGGCGACTTGCGGTCGGCGACCTGCTTCAATCCCCTGAGCGGCGCCAGCCGCGGATCCCCAACCTCGGTCGCGCACGAGCACGTGCCGGTGTTGCGGTTCGTCCCGCACTGCGGACACAGCCCGGCGCAGTCCTCGCGGCACAACGGCTTCATCGGCAGTGCCAGATAGAACTGCTCGCGAAGGACCTCGTTGAGGTCGATCTGATCGTCTCGATACACGCTCGTATCGAGATCCTCTTCGCCAACCTCCCGCTCCCCGTCGCCCGCCGCGTCCGACGCCGGCAGATACCGCACGTTGAACACCGCATCAACGGGCATGCGATACGGCTCGAGGCATCGGCTGCACGTCAGCTCGAGTTCGGTTCGTGAGGTCCCTTCCAGACGGAACCGGTCCTTGTCCTTATGGATGTCGATCTCCACCCGAACAGGGGCCACAATCCGATAGGCATCGGCTTCCTCTCCCAATTCGTCGGGCTGGAACACTTTGGAGAAGTGAGTGAGCGGCTGCCGGTACCGGGTCAGGTCAAGCTGCATCGCAGGCTCCCCTCCCGCGAAATTCCTGCGAAAGGCGACCTGTAATTATAGCTGGCTCCAGGCCATTGGCCCAACCCACGGCTTGGGAATGAACAACCGTTCGTAGAGCGCGACCGCGAAGCGATCGGTCATGCCGGCGAGGAAGTCCTTGGCTGCGACATCGAGGCCTTCGGTCTCGATGATGCGTTGGTCGAGCAGGTCGGCCGGCCGCTCGCGCACGCGTTCCCACAACCCACCGAGGATCGCCGCAGCCTTCTTGAACTCGGCCGTCGCGATCTCGTTCTCGTAAACCGCGCCAAACAGGAACGCGCGCATCGTGAGCGTCGCATCGAGCACAGGACGGCTCATGCGAATCTCGCTCAGCCCACCGGCCCGGGTTTCCGTAACGACGTCCTTCACCATACAGGCAATACGGGCAGACGAGGTCGAGCCGAGAACGCCGACGGCGTCCTGCGGCAGGTCCGACTCGTTCAGCACACCCGCCCGGACCGCGTCGTCGATGTCGTGGTTCACGTAAGCGATGAGATCCGCGACGCGCATGACCTGACCTTCGAGCGTCGCCGCACGCTTCGACGGTTCGACGCCGACCGGTGAGCCATCCTTGCCTTTGGAATGACGGCCGATGCCGTCCCGCACTTCCCAGGTCAGATTCAAACCGCGGCCGTCGTTCTCGAGGAGATCGACGATGCGCAGGCTCTGCTCGTAGTGGCGGAAGCCGCCCGGCACCAGCGAATCGAGCACGCGTTCTCCGGCGTGGCCGAACGGGGTGTGCCCCAGGTCGTGGCCCAGCGCAATCGACTCGGTGAGCTCCTCGTGCAGCTGCAGCACCTTCGCGATCGTGCGGGCGATCTGCGACACTTCGAGGCTGTGCGTGAGGCGCGTCCGGTAGTGGTCGCCGGCCGGCGCGAAGAACACCTGCGTCTTGTGCTTCAGTCGCCTGAACGCCTTGCTGTGAATGATCCGATCGCGGTCGTGCTGAAACGCCGGACGCACATCGTCTTCGGGCTCGGGATGCAAACGGCCTCGAGAGTCGGCGCTGTGCGCCGCCTGCGGAGCAAGCGTCTCCCGCTCGCGCTGCTCGAGGGCTTCACGAATGCTCGACAACGACGTCCTCCAGAAAGCTGGTGCCGTGCGTCAGCGGACCGACCGAGAAGTTCGCGGCGAGTGTCTGGCCGAGGTCGGCGAATGTCGGCCGCGTCCCGAGGTCGGTGCCACGCTTCACACGCTGGCCGGTCATCAGCAGCGGCACGTGCTCGCGAGAATGGTCCGTGCTCGGCGTCGTCGGGTCGTTGCCGTGGTCGGCGGTGATCACGAGCAGGTCGCTGTCGCGGAGCTGGGCCAGCACTGCGCCGAGGCGCTCATCGAATCGCTCGATGTTCGCCGCATAGCCGGCCACGTCGTTGCGATGGCCATAGACCGTGTCGAAGTCCACGAAGTTGGCGAAAATCAAACCGCCGGAGACGCTGTTCATGGCTTCGAGCACGCGGTCCACGCCTTCGGCGTCGGTTGCCGTCGGCATCGCTTTCGTAATACCTCGCCCGGCAAACAGGTCCTTGACCTTCCCGATCGAGACGACCGGGATGTCCCGTGATGTGAGGTGATCGAGCAACGTCCGATCCGTCGGGTCGAGCGCGTAGTCATGCCGGTTGGCTGTTCGTGTGAACGCTCCTGCCGAACCGACGAACGGCCTCGCAATCACACGGCCGACACCCATGCCCCGGCCGACGAGCTCAAATGCGATCTCGCACATCCGATAGAGCTCCGGCACGGGAATCACCGCTTCGTGCGCCGCGATCTGAAACACGCTGTCCGCCGACGTGTAGACGATGGGCTTTCCGGTCTGCATGTGCTCGGCACCGAACCGGTCGATGATTTCGGTACCTGACAGCACGACGTTGCCAAGAGTGCCACGGCCAATCCGGGACTCGAATTCGGCAACCACTGAGGCGGGAAAACCCTCCGGAAACGTCGGGAATGGCCGATCGAGGACGATGCCCATCATCTCCCAGTGGCCAGTCACCGAGTCTTTCCCTGCTGAAGCCTCGGCCATGCGGCCATAGGCTCCTTCGGCAGGCTCCCTGTCGCCGCCGCCGAGACGTGCGACGCGACCCAGCCCAAGGGCCCGCAACCGCGGTACGCGCAGCGGGATCTGTCGCGCGATGTTGCCGAGAGTGTCGCTTCCCTCGTCGCCATACAGGCTCGCGTCGGGGAGCTCCCCGCACCCGAGGCTGTCAAGGACGATCAGGACGACGCGAGGGAACGGTGCTAGGACCGCCATTCGGCTAGTGGTGTGATTGTGTACTCGTTCTGGCTGGTTTTGGCCCGCCTGGCGGTTCGAGGCGCGCGAAGCGCACCAAAAGATACTGGAACCAGTCGAGGGCTCCGCGGGGATGTCACAGGGCGGAGCCGTCGGCTGGCTAGGAATGTGACGAGAAGTAGTTGGCGACCGCGCGCGTGGTCTCGATCGTGGCGATCGCGTGCTTGAACACCAGCTGGTCGGTGCCGTCCACCTCCACGATGACCGCGAACTTGTCGAAGTTCTTGATGCGCGCGTCGAACCGGCGCCCGTCCATCAGGTGCATCGTCACGGCGAGCCGATCCCGGCGGGCGAAATTCAGGAAGACGTCCTGGATATTGGGCTGGGCCGACAACGAGGCACGTGGTTCAGATACCTGGGCCATCAGGGAGCGTCTCCTCGCCTACGAACACCGCGTGCAACGAGCGCTTCCTCGACGCGGTGCAGTGTATCCGGCCGTTCGCCGGGACCGTCGAACCAGATAAGGTTAGGCTCTTTGCGAAACCAGATCAACTGCCGTCGCGCATAACGGCGATTCTCCTGAACGATGAGCGCTCGTGTCGCCGCCTCATCGCGGACGCCGCGCAGCATCTCCATCACCTGACGATAGACGAGACCGCCGAAGGGCCGGGCCTCGGCCGGTACGCCGCTCGCGAGTAGTCCTTTCACCTCGTGGACGACTCCCCGATCGAACTGGCGCTCCACCCGCTGCGCGACACGCTCGGCGGTGAGGTCGGCCGGAATCCTCAGTGTGACGGCGATGACCTCGCAGTCGGCAATCGGCGAGCGCGTGTCGGCGAAATGCGCGGTCAACGGCCGGCCCGTGGAGAAATACACCTCGAGCGCGCGAACCAGACGCTTTTGATCGCGGGGCATGATGCGATCCGCGGCTTCAGGATCGACACGCCGCAGCATCCGATGCAGTCGCTCCGGTCCTTTGCGAGCGGCGATCCGGTCCAGTCGCCCGCGGAGATCCTCATCGGCTCCGGGACCTGGAAAGAGTCCTCGCGTCAGAGCCCGGTAGTAGAAGCCGGTGCCGCCAACCAGAATCGGTACTTGCCGCGGGCATGCACCTCACGGATCACACGATCGGCGTCACGCGCGAACTGGGCCGCGGTGTAAACCTCTGTGGGATCGGCGATATCGATCAGGTGATGCGGGATGCCGCGCTGCTCGTCGGGCGACACCTTGTCGGTGCCGATGTCGAAGCCACGATAGACGGCGGTCGAATCGCAGTTGAGAATCTCGCCGCCGAGCCGCCCGGCCAGCGCCAGACCCAGCGCGCTCTTTCCGGACGCGGTCGGCCCGAGCACGGCCAGGACGAGGCTACGAGTTGTGTCGTTCACGCTTCTCGGTTCTCTCTTCTCTGTTCGTGTTCATCTTCAGGTTCGGTTCTTCATTCGGGGTTCGGGTTCGTGGTTCGTGGTTCGGTCGCACCGGGCGGCCGAGTGACACGAACCGCGAACTTGAACCGCGAACTTGAACAGTGAACTCGGAACGGTGAACCAGAACGTTGAATCAGAACTCCGAACTGAACCTGAAATTGAACACGAACTGAGAAGCGAGAACTCGGAAGAGGGAACGACTCCCTCACAGCACTCGAGCAAACACATAGACGACGAGCGCGGCGAGCACGATGATGAGGCCCAACTGCTGCGTCCGTGTCGGCATCGCCCGTCGTTCGCTTAACGCAGCGGTGGTTGTTCGTTGTAGTAGAACGTGACGGTAAAGAACGCGACCGGCTCAGGATATTCAGGCGGAAGCGGCTCGGTCGGATTCGATCCGAGGATGGCGTTGTGCGCGGCGCGGTTGAAAGCGTCGATGTCTGAGGGGCCCGCCACGCTAAGGTCGGTGATCGTGCCGTTCTTGTGAATGTTGAACTGCACGACGACGCGGCCGCGGAACGTCATGGCTGCATATGGCACGAACCAGTTGCGGCGCACCTGCGCGACGAAGCGGCGCAGCCACGGACCGAACTCCACGCCTTTGGTGTCGAACTGGATCGTCGCGCCAGGATCCGTCGCACCGCCCTGCGGATTCTGGAAGGTCTCGTTTTGTACATAGCGCTCGAGATTTCGGAGCGCTTCGCCGAGGGCACCAGGCGCCGGACGTGACACCTGCTGAGAGCGTTTGATGTTGCCGTTGTCGTCACGCGGCACGACCCGAGCCACCCGCTCTTCGGGCTCCGGTTGCGGCGGCTGCTCGTCAGGTTTGACGGCTGTCTCCGCGCCACGCGCCCGCTCGGGCACCGCGGCCTCCATGCGTTCAGGGGAATTGCCCTGCGAGAACGGCACCGGGTTGTCTGGTTTCGACGATCGCTGGGGCGCCTGCGCGCGTCGGTCGAGGTCCGACAGATCAACGTTCGGCTTCGGCTCCGGCGCCTTCATGTCGACCTGCGGCTGCACGAACACGAAGCGCTGATTCGCGCGCTCGAGTTCCTGCCGGCGCAACAGTTCCTGCTTACGGGCTTCGACGTCTTCAGGACTGGGCCTGAGAAAGTTCAGGTCCGGTCCGTACTGGAATAGCGCCACCAGGATGGCGTGAACGACGACCGACAATATGACGGCCTCGCGCGCAGAAATGGCGCGTCCGACGGTCTTCTCGTCCTCGTAGCGATTCTCGATGTCGAAGTGAATCAATGGGCTGAGACTTCAGATTATAACATGCTCGTTTGCAATAACTTACGGCCATGGTCGAGCGTAGACTCCTGTCGCAGCTACGCTTTAACGGCGGTGTAGAGGTAGACGATGCCGAACGTCAAAGGGACTGCGCGGACCTCGGCAAAGCCGGCCCGTCTCAGTATTGTCATGAACTCGGCCGGAGGCGGGAATGTGCCTACCGATGCCGGCAGATACGAATACGCCGCTGATATGGCCCGAGATCATGCGGCCGATGAGCGGCAGCATCCGACGGAAGTACCAGAGGTAGAGGGCGCTTACGCCCGGGATTCTCGGCACACCAAATTCGAGAATCGCCAGACGCCCTCCCGCTCGCAGCACACGCGCCATCTCTGCGCACGCCACTTCCGGGCGCTGCACGTTGCGAATGCCGAACGCGACGGTCGCGGCATCCGCGCTGCGATCGCGCGCCGGCAGTCGCATCGCATCGCCGCGGATGAGCGCGATGCGCCGGCCCTGATTCGCCGCGTGAACCTTGCGCAGCCCGAGCGCCAACATCGCTCCGGCGAAATCCACGCCGACGACTCGCCCCGCGCCGGTGGCTTCGAGCGCGACATCGGCCGTGCCGGTGCAGACGTCGATCAGCGTCTCGCGGCCGGTCAATCCGAGCGAACCAATCGCGCGCTTCCGCCAGCGCTTGTCGATGCCGGCGCTGAGCAGATGATTGAGCAGGTCGTAGCGCGGCGCGATCGCATCGAACATCCCGGCGATGCGGTCCGGCGCCTTGTCTGGTGCCGCCATGAGGGGTGCCGCTGTCATCCGACGTACAACGCCAGTGCCGTGGTCGCGAAGTAGACGATACCGACCCACCCGTTCAGGTCGAAGGCCTTCTTTACTTGCGAGAGGTCGGTGTCACTGACGAGCGACTGCTCGTAGAAAAGAAGTACGGCCACGATCGCGACGCCGACGAGATACAGCGACGGCAGATCGGCGCCTTTCCACAAAGCCGCCATCGCCACGATGGCGCCGACGTGCATCAGCCGCGACAGACGGATCGCCGCCGCGATGCCGAAGCGGGCTGGAATCGATCGCAGACCGTGGCCGCGATCGAACTCGACATCCTGACAGGCATAGAGGATGTCGAAGCCGCCGACCCAGAGTCCGATCGCCAGCCCGAGCAACCACGGCTCGACGCCGCCGCGGCCGCCCGCGGCGATCCAGCCGCCGACCGGTGCCACTGCCAGCGCCAGGCCGAGGAACAACTGCGTGTAAGTCGTGACGCGCTTGGCCAGCGAATACCAGAACACGATGACCAGCGCCACCGGCGACAGCGCCAGACACAACGAGCTGAGTCGCGACGACGCGAACACGAACACGATCGACGACAGGACGACGAACATCGTCGCCTCGATGCGGCTCATCGCTCCGCGCGGCAGCTCGCGCATCGCCGTGCGCGGGTTGAGCGCATCGAAGCGCGCGTCGACCAGACGATTAAAGCCCATCGCGGCGCTTCGCGCGCTGACCATGCAGACGACAATCCAGGCCACCTGCATCCACGAGAACGGCTGTTCCCGCCACGCCAGCAACGCCCCGGTCAGCGCAAACGGCAGCGCGAACACCGAGTGGCTGAAGCGGACGAACGAGAAATACGTCGCGATTCTGCTCATTGGGCGTTGGAAGTCGGCGCCTTGGGCGTTGACACCGAGTCCAGCCACGTAATTGCATCGGGCTGGACTCCGCGCACAAGGTATTCTTCCACATCGTCTACGCCTGGCGGCACGCGCACAGCGATCAACGCCGCCCGCTTCCCTGCCTCGATGCTTCCGTACTCGTCGTCGTGGCGCAGCGCCTGCGCGCCGGTCAGCGTCGCGCTGCGCAGCAGATCACGCGCAGACACCGCCGGCGCGATGCGTCGAGCCTCGGCAAGCTCCGCGAACATGTTCAGGTCGGCGCAGCTGGCCAGGCTGTCGGTACCGAACACCACTGGAACGCCGGCCGCATAGAACGATTCGAGCGGCGGCGCTCCGACGCCGACGTAGGCGTTGCTGCGCGGGCACGAAACCAGTGTCGAGCCACCCGCCTTCACGCGCGCGAGATCGTCAGCCGTGAACTGCACACCGTGCACGACCAGCGAATCCGGACTCAGGAAGCCGAGCCCGCCAAGATACTCTGTGGGAGAGACGCCCGGAATCTGCCAGTCGCTGGTCCACACGCCGAGCCGTTCGAGCATCAGGCGCGCCGGACCACTTCCCTGCGTCAGCAGCTCGACTTCTGCGGCCGACTCACCGAGGTGCACGCTGGTGACCGAACCAGGATGCGCATCGACGTCAGCGCGGATCGCCTGAAACAGCGCGGACGAAACCGAATACGGGGCGTGAGGCGCGAGACTCACCCGGACTCCACCCGCGTCGACGCCGGCGGCTTCGGCGGCCGCGCGTGCATCCCGCACGCGGCCAGCCGGATCGGGATGACTGAAGCCGATGAGCTCGTAGAACACGTGCGCCGCCACACCTGCCTCGCGCAGCAGCGGCACGGTGATGAGCGTGTTGCTGACATCACCGACGAGTCCCGTGCCGGCCGCGCGCGCCTGTGAGATGGCATCACGGGCAGCCTCGACGATCGCTGGCGCGCCCGGGTCCGTGGAGCTCCTGCGCAGCGTCATCAGCGACATGACCCAGTCGTTGAAGCTCGAGCTCGGGGGGACCCGCCCGTGCAGATACGACAGCTCGAGATGGGTGTGCGCGTTGACCAGCGCAGGGAGGACGGCGACGTTGCCGAGCGAGACGACGCCGGTCGCACCCGCCGGTTCGACGCGAACGATCCGGCCGCCCTCGATCGTCAGGCCCCCGCCACGGATGGGCGGCTCGGCGATGGGGAGAATCCAGTCTGCGGTGAATGTCGTCATGTCACTCAAAACTCAAAATTCAAAACTCAAACACAGTTGACACGGGCAGTCATTGTTTGAGTCTTGCCTTTTGAGTCTTGAGTTACTGCGTCAGACGAAGCGTCTTTGCCGCCCGGCTTCGCGCAGGATAGTTCTTCAGTTCTTCAGGCACCGATGTCTCGCCGTCGGCGCGCGCCGTGGCCAACGCGAGCATGCGCGGCACGTCGCGCTCGCGGTAGATCGGGTCGCCAAGGATTTCGTAGTGCATATTGCGGCGCTTGGCTGTGAAGCCTGCATCCTCGACGTTCTCCACGATCTCGACCTCGTCCATGCAGTAACTCGCCCCAGCCGCCCGGACGACGTTCTCTTCGATCATCACGCTGCCCATGTCGTTGGCGCCGAAGGCGAGACTGAGCTGCCCGACTTTCCCGCCCTGCGTCACCCACGACGCCTGCAGGTTGTCGAAGTTGTCGAGCACGATGCGCGAGAGCGCCAGCGTGCGAAGGTAATCCACACCGGTCGCCTCGTAGCCGCCGTGTTCGGTGTGTTCGGGCTGATAGCTCCAGGTGATGAACGCCGTAAACCCGCCGGTGCGGTCCTGCACATCGCGCAGCCGCATCATGTGCTCGATGCGTTCCGCGTCGGTCTCCACCGTCCCGTACATCATCGTCGCGGTCGTGCGGAGACCGGCCTCATGCGCCTGCGCCATGATGTCCAGCCATTCGTCGGACGAGGCCTTGGTGTAGCAATTGAGCAGCTTGCGAACGCGATCGACCAGGATCTCGGCGCCGCCGCCGGGAATGCTGTCGAGGCCGGCAGCCACCAACCGTTCGATCACGGTGCGCGTCGAAATCTGATTTAGACGCGAAATGTGCAACACCTCGGGCGGCGAGAGCGCGTGCAACTTGAACTCCGGATAACGCGACTTCACGGCCCGGAACAGATCCTCGTACCACTGGATCGGCAGGTCGGGATTGTGCCCCCCTTGCAGCAGCAGCTGATTGCCGCCGACCGCGATCGTCTCTTCGATCTTCCGGAAGATCTCCTCGAAGCCGAGCACGTAACCGTCGCTCGAGCCGACGGTGCGGTAAAACGCGCAGAAGTTGCAGCGCGCGACACAGATGTTCGTGTAGTTGACGTTGCGGTCGATGATGTAGGTGACGATCCGCTCTGGATGCTTGCGGGCGCGAATCGTGTCGGCGAGATGGCCGAGGAGCTGCGTCGGCGCGTGCCGGTACAGATCGAGCGCCTCGGCCGCGTTGACGCGGCCGCCACCGAGGACCTTTTTCGCGATCTGCTCAACCATGCAACTGTCCGCGGAGGCTAAAGCCTCCGCTCTACGGTGTCAGAAGAACTCTACAGTGCGCCGCTGTGGCGCCAGCCCCAGGTCCGCGGCGTAATCCAGGAACATCTGGAGTCCCGCGGCCTCGTCGGCGCCGAGACCGTACTTCACATTATCCCTTAGGTAACGCGCGGCTTTCGCGGTCCTCGCCGAATCGCCGCCGGCGTATTCGGCGGCAATCCGATCGGCAGCCGCAAGGCCCTCTCGCTGCGCGTCCTGCAGCAGCGTGAACGTCGTCTGCGGTGACCGCGCCGGGGCGACCGGTCCATGCCGCGTACACGAACGGCAGCCCGGTCAGGTTCGTCCACTCGAGCCCGAGATCGATCTTGTCAAGACCGAGCGCGACATGGTCCGCTTCGAATGCCGGATCGCCGATGAGCAGCCCGGCATCGAAATCCCTGGTCATGACCGCCAGCTCGGGCCCATGGGGCACGAAGCGGGGGCTGATGCGGAAGTGGTGCCGGCAGAGCACCTGAATCAGCGCCACCGAGGTGCGCGAGCTGGTATCCAGCGCGATATGCCGAATCTGATCAACCGGTCGTGTCGTGTACAGCGCGACCGACGCGATCGCGCCGCGCGACGTGACACCTACACCCGGCACGAACCGATAGTCGGTCGCCTGCAGGTACTCGATCGACGGCACCAGCCCGAGATCGACCTCACCGTCCTGCAGCAGACGCGCGCACACCGACGGCAGGTCGTAGCGGACCTGCCATCGTGACGGCTCACGATCGAGCGCCCAGGTCAGCGGCCGGGCATTCAGGTAGCCCACCGCGCCGATACGAAGCGCCATTAGACGATGCGTAAAGCGGCCGGTGCGCTCGACGGGATCGAAGCCAGCCGCCTGAATGTTGCGGGTGATCTCCTCGAGCGGCGCGCGCCGCCGTCCCTCAGGCGCCTCGTCCGACGCGGATATGCCGTCGATGTCGTCGGCGCCGAACGTCAAGGCGACCTGTGCGAGCTTCGGACCGTATCGCCGCCAATCCACCTGCACCGTCGGAATATTGGGTGCGGCCAGGCGCGCAATCGCCACCATCTTTACATCGTCGTAGCCAGTCGTCGGCCGGAACGTGGACACGGTCATCGGCAGCGGGTTGATTGCCTGAATCACGCCGACGCGATCCTGCAGTTCCGCCGCACGAAGCAGGAGATCGGCGCGCGCGTCCGCCGGGGCCTTGTCCACCGTGAGCCGCAGCTGCGCGAACCCGGCCGATGCCAGCTCGTTCACGATCACTGCCGGGTCGATCGTCCCATCGAGCGGTAGCACGGACAGGCTGTCGAGACCGGCGCTGCGCAGTTGCTTCAGCACCGCAGCGATGCTGCTGCCGGACGCCAGACGCTCGACGTCCGACCAGGTGAATGCGCTGACCGTGCGATTGCCCTTCGACTTGATGACCTCGACTGCGCGCACCGCGTCTGCGAGCTGTGCCGGTGAGCCGTCGATCCGGATCTCCTGCGCTTTGACATGACCCGGATCGAGGGCCGGAGCATCGAGAGCGCACTCGGCAACACGCAAGAACGTCGTCCGGGTGTTGTGCAGGCGCCGCCGAGCACGTCCGCGAGCATGCCGATCGACAGGATGTCGGGGGTTCCAGCCAGATCGCGGATGTCGTCCGCGGGCAGACGCTCTCCCGCGCCCACGCGTTCCATCAACGCGTCACGTGAAATCGAGGTGCTCATTGCGCCATCTTCTCTGCAATTTTAGTGGCCAGCTCCAGGGCATCACGTCCGGCCCTGCCGGTGACGCCTGGCTCGCGTTTGTTTCGAACGGCGTCCACGAAGTCCACGAGCTCGCGCCGCAGGGGCTCTTCGTTCACGACATCGAGCTTGCCGCCCTGTATCGGAGGCACCGAGCCGCGCGGCGCCAGCCGGTAGACCTCGACCTCCTGCGCACCGTAGTCGATCGACACGTACGAGTCGTGCTGAAAGAACCGGACCTTGCGCACGCGCTCGCGGCTGATCCGGCTGGCGGTCACGTTGGCAATGCAGCCGGACGCAAACCGCAGCCGCGCGTTGGCGATGTCGGTGCGCGGGGTCAGCACATTCACGCCGACGGCTTCGATCGAGACCACCTCCGACCGACCGCGGTCGAGCAGCAGATCGAGGTCGTGAATCATCAGATCGAAAATGACGTCGATGTCCAGACTGCGCTCGGGAAACGTTCCCAACCGATGGACTTCGACGAAGCGTGGGTCGGTGACGAGCGGCAACGCCGCGACGACGGCCGGATTGAACCGCTCGGTGTGCCCGGTGGCGAGTGTCGTGGCGGCGCGCGCAGCGGTGCTGATCAAACGCTCGGCATCAGCAACGGTCGGGGCCAGCGGCTTCTCCACCAGCGCCGCAACGCCACGCTCGAGAAATGGCAGGGCGACATCCAGATGTGAGACCGTCGGCACGGCGATCGTCACCGCGTCGACACGTCCGAGCAGATCGGCGGCAACAGGACCAGGCCCGTGTCCCGCACTTCGCAGCCACATCCTCGGCACGGCCTGGCTTGGTGTCCACGACACCGACCAGCTCGACACCATCCATCGAACCGAGCAACCTGGCGTGATGCTGGCCGAGATGGCCGACGCCGATCACCGCTACGCGTAAACGATTCGTCATGCGCTCCCGGCCGGTCCACAAGGACCGGCCCTACGTCCGGCTCCTGCCGACAATCGTGATGCCCGCCTCGTCGGCCGACGCACAGACGGCGTCGCCGTCGAGCATCAGCGTCTTGCCGGCGTCCACCGACAACGCCGTCGCACCCGCGACGCGCATCGCCTGGATCGTCGCAAAGCCCACGACCGGCACATCGAACCGCATGTCCTGCGACGGCTTGGCCACCTTGACGATGCGCACGCCAGGACCGGCGAGATGTCCGGCACGGCCGATGACTTCGTCGGTGCCCTCCATCGCCTCCACCGCGACCACGGCCTGGTGCTTCACGGCGATGGTCTGCCCGATGTCGAGACCGGCGATCACGTCGGCCATCTTGTAGCCGAAGTCGAAATCCTTCTGCTCCTCGTCGGTCGGCGCACGTCGGGTCAGCACGCCGGGCCTCGCCAGGAGCGGCGTGAGCAGCGACGTCGAGTCGATCAGCTCGATGCCATGCTCGCGCAGCACGTTGGCCACGGCGCCAATCAACCCGTCGGTGCTGCGTGACGTGAGCTTGAGCAGCACCGCCAGGAACGTCATGTCCGGGCATGATGCCGCCGAAAATCTTGGTGTGCTTCACCTGTCCGGCCATGACCGCGGTGGTGACGCCGGCGGCTCTTCAACAGGGTGATGCAGGTGCCGAGCTGCCCCAGGGAGATCCAATGGATCTGCGCCGCATGCCGCTCGGCCGCGGCATTCAGCTCGGTGAACGTTTCTTCCTTGAGTGCGATGATCGTGACGTCGTGGCCCTGCGCGCGTGCGGCGTCGAGCACGAGGAACGGAAAGCGTCCGTTGCCGGCGAGGAGGCCGAGCTTCATTCGTCGGCGACGAGCTCCTCGGCGCGGCGGCCGGCGCGGCGCAGGATCACACCGCGCTGCGACGCTGCGGATGAACTCGACCATGTAGCGGACTTCGGGCGCGGTCAGCGACGAATCCTGCTCGATCTGCGCCAGCGCGCGCGTCGTGTTCAGCTTCGACTGCAGCAGATAGCGGTAGGCGTGACGCAGCTGGGTGATCGTGTTCGGCGTGAATCCGCGACGCTGCAGGCCGATCGTGTTGACGCCGAAGATGCGGGCCGGACGGCTGCCGATGGTCCGCGCAAACGGCAGCGCATCCTTCGTCACCACCGAATACCCGCCGATGAAGGCGTGACGGCCGACGCGGCAGAACTGATGGACCGCGGAGCCGGCGCTGACGTTGGCGAAGTCGTCGACGCCGACATGGCCGCCGAGCGTGGCGTGCGGGCCGAAGATCGTATCGTTCCCGACGTGGCAGTCATGCGCCACGTGCACGTAGGCCATGAACAGGTTGTTGTCGCCGATCGTCGTCTCGCCGCCGCCGCCCGCCGTGCCGCGATTGATGGTCACGAACTCGCGGAAGATATTGCGCCGACCGATCGTCAGTCGGGTCCGCTCGCCGCGATACTTCAAGTCCTGCGGAGCGAGACCGATCGAGGCCATCGGGTAGATCTGGGTCTCGTCGCCAATCTCCGTCCAGCCGTCGACGACGACCGACGAGCCGATCAGGCAGTTGCGGCCGATCGTGACGTCCGCGCCGATGATGGCCTGCGGACCGATCGTCGTCCCGTCACCGATCCGTGGCCGAGGGATGCACGTGGGCGCTGGCGTCGATGAACGCGGCGCCGCTGCTCGATGGCCAGCAACAGTTCCGCCTCGGCGACGATCTGGCCATCCATGTGCGCCGCGCGCCTGCGCCTTGGCCAGCCGCGATCGGACGCGCCCGAGCGTCACCTCGAGGTGCAGGCGATCGCCGGGAAACACATTGCGACGGAACTTGGCGGCATTGACGCCGCGCAGCGAGACGCGCGCGGTCGGGAGACATACCGGCGCGATCGAGAACCAGCGCTGCCGCGACCTGCGTCAGCGCCTCGATCATGAGCACCGCCGGCATCAGCGGCGTGCCGGGGAAGTGCCCCTGGAAGTAGTCTTCGCTGACCGTGACGTTCTTGAACGCCACGAGCCGGCGGCCCGACTCGTGCTCAGTGACCGCGTCGATCAGCAGTGACGGATAGCGATAGGAGACGCGGCCAAGCAGCGATGGGAGGTCGAGAGTCAGGAACTCGCGCCTCCTGCGCTATTTGCCTGCGGCCGGAGGCGTCGGAGCGCTGCCGGTTTCGCGCCGCCGTTCATTGCGGCGATGACTTCGCTGGTCAGGTCCATACCGGGCTCGGCCCAGATCAGACCGCTCTGCTGGGCGTTGAAGACGAAGTGGATCTGCTTGTCCTGCGCGACCTTGCCGACGACCGGCAGCACCTTGCGGGTGAAGTCTTCCTCGACCTGCTGCGCCAGGTTCTGCACGTCCTGCTGCGCGTCCTCGGTCAGACGCTGCAGATCGCGCTGCTGCCGATCGATGTCGCTCTGTAGCTGCGTGCGCGCGGCATCGCTGAGCACGCTGCCGCCGGACTCGAGCTTCTGCTGCGCGGCCTGCAACGTCTTCTGCTTGTCCTGCAGCTCGCGCGTCTTCTGATCCTGGAAGGCCTTCAGCTTCTCGGCCGCCGCCTTGCCGTCGTTCGACTGCGCGGCCACGAACTGCATGTTCACGTAGGCGTACTTGAGTCCGTCCTGGAACTTCGGCAGCGTCGCCGGTGCGGCGGGCTTCTGCGTGGCCGGTGCGGGCGCGGGCGGCTTCTGCGTCGCGGGGGCCGGTGCCTGTCCGGCAGGCGCCTGGGCGTACGTCTGACTGGCAGCCAGCGTGATGCTGAACGCCAGAATGATGGCAAGCGGTCTCATTCAACTCGGTCCTTTCTTCGCGACGTCACGGCCAACGATTTTACTCGACCGTCTAACGCCAAGTAAGATGGTTTCAATGCTGCGATCCCGAACGATTCGTGCACTGCTCCTGCTCGCCCCGCTTGCCGCCGGATGCGGCGGCGACGATGACAACAATACGCCGACGGCCCCGACGCCAGTGGCGGTCACTGAAACACTCAGCGGCACCCTGACGCCCAATGGCGGTCGCACGCACGAATTCGTTGTTCAACAGGCCGGCACGGTCACGGTCAAGCTCACTGCGCTCGCGCCGGACGGCACCATCAGCATCGGTCTCAGCCTCGGCACGTGGAACGGTGCGGTCTGTCAGGCGATCCTGGCCAACGACAAAGCGGCGCTGAACACCACGTTGACCGGCAACGCACAGCAAACCGGCCTCTTCTGCGCCCGCGTCTACGACGCGGCTGGCTCGCTCACCGCCTCGACCGACTACACCGTCGACATCACGCACTTTTAATCAGATTCGAGGGTGTGAAGGTGCGAGGTGCGAAGGTGCCGAACCTCGGATCAGCGCCTTCGCACCATTGCACCTTCGCACCCTGTAGAGACGCCCGTTAGAACGTCGTCCCGACCGCGAAGCGGAACACCGCCGACTTCGCCGGCCGCAGGTTGTTGTCGAGCACGCCGGTCCGCGACGGGTTGAACGCGTAAATCAAGCGGAACGGCACGTTCAACACCGGCATGAAAAAGCGCAGCTCCACGCCGGTCGACGTCTTGAACGCATTGGTCTGCCCAATCACTTCCGTCGTGACCGGCGGCGCATTCGGGTCGAGCAGCGACGACGTCGCGAACGGGTCGGTCAGCGCCGGGAT
>CAVSKE010000029.1:0-104194 GCA_963728305.1 uncultured Acidobacteriota bacterium | reverse complement strand
CAATGGGAAGTTCGTAGGGCCGGTAGCTCAATTGGCAGAGCAGCAGACTCTTAATCTGCGGGTTGGGGGTTCGATTCCCCCCCGGCTCACCACTGACGATCAAAAGACTTAGCGCCTCCGCAGTGACCGTAGCCCGTCGCTCGGTTGCGTCTGGGATGCAGCTGGTTGCGGCGCTGTCCAGCCGATCCACCGCCGCGCGATTCCCGCCCGGCACCAGATGACCGTAGATGTCGACGGTGACCTGAATGCTCGCGTGGCCCATCTGATCGCTGCACGTAGGCGAGCGACTCGCCTTGCTGAATCAGCAGGCTGCCGAACGTGTGTCGCATCACGTGGACGATGCTGCGTCGGCGCCGAACCTCCGCCTTCTTACGATCGCCAAGATCGCCTTGCGAATGTTCGAGTCGTCGAGCAGCGTGCCGGTCGACTGAGGGAAAGACGAGCGTCTGGCATCGGGCGCCCAGCCCGCAACCACGCGGCACGCTGCTGGCGGCGCCAGAGACGGAGCACCGCCCGCAGCTGCAGCGACATATCGACGTTCCGCGGAACGCCCGTTCTTGGGAGTGGTGAACGCGCCCTCCACAAAGTTCCGCTCGACGCTGAACAAACCGCTGACGCCAATCGAGATCGCCCCACCCGAGTGCACGGAGCTCGCCGAGGCGCAGCCCCGTCCTGAAGGCGCACAGGAGGAATGCGTGCCACGCGGGATAGTGAGTCCTAGCAGTCTCGAGCAACGTCGCGACCTCGTCACGCGTGTAAGGGTGATCACATAGCGCTTCGGCGCGTTGGGGTCGCGAAGCTGTCGACGCAGACGACCAGGTCGAAGAGCCGCGTTCGCCGACAGCTTGCCGTCCTCGACCGCTTCGCTCAGAACAGTGCTGAGTGTCCTGAGAGATTCTGGTCACGGTCCTCGGACGGAGACCTTTACCGCGGTCGAAGTCCAACGGCTGAGGCTGATCGTGGAGGCTCGTCCCGTTACTGTCAGCGCGTCAAGGTAACCGGGCATGCCGGTGGCGAGCTACTCGAAGGCTCTGCGCGAGCCCATCTACTTCCTCTGGGATTGTCGTCATGAAAGGAGGAAGGACCGACTTGCCAAGTATCGTTCGCGAGCCTCAATCGGAATGCGTCGAGGGAGTGGGGCTTACGGATCGATCACACAATTCCCTTCAGGTATATCCAGGAGCGGCTGCTGGAACTGACGGAACCCACTGTCGACAGCGTTCGTGCCGTGCTTAACCAGGAGACCGGTGTCTTCGTTTTGATCACTAAGGAAGAAGACGAGCATCTGAACAAGGCAGGCTACAGGAATAAGATGCCTAGTGAATGGGACGGCCGCGACCCGTTGGCGCGCTACAAGGCGGTTGGCATCGAGCTGGTCGAGAACACACCGGATTCAACTTCTTAGGGTCCACCTTAAGAACTCAGGCGGCTTCGTAGCTATTTCGCCGTCGTGGCTTCGGGCGTTGGGTCAAGAATGCGGCGCACGTGCCTTCCGCGGCCGGCCTCAAGACATCTACTCGAGCATGAGCGTTGATGGACGCAAAGGAACGTTTTCGTCATGGTGAGTTTCGAGTCCGCTCCTTCGAGGACGTGCCCGTCGAGCGAGAAGTCTACCTAACCGACGAGCGATCGATTGCTGAATACGAGGCCGCTCGCATCGAGTTATTCACCGGAGCTCCCTTTCGGAATGTCGGCTATGTCAGCTACGCCGCTGTTCGAAGTATCGGGAACGACTCCATAGAACTCTCTTGGTTTCCGAACCTTTCCGATCGATTTCACGAAGTCTGGATCAAACTTCCACGAGACGCATTCGTCGCTTGCGTCGACACACCTCGTTGGGATGAGAGGCCCCGGATATTCGTGAAGAGCGCGTGGCTCTCACGACTTCATTTGCGACCCTATTCCGCGTTTGCTCTCGTAGACGCTATCGGCGTCAAAACCGCGTTGTCGAAGGGATACCTTGTCGGTCCTGCTTTGCTGCTACTGCGTGATCGAATGACTCGATCGCTGCGATGAACTCCGGGGTGGGTTTCGTGAGTTTCGCTGACAGCCTTCTCCTCAAGGCTAATTGGTTCGTCGGCCAGTACCGACAGTGACACTGGCTATTCTGATGCTAGCTATTCATACGCGCCTGAGTCTCTGATCATCCTCATGCCCACCATCGCTCAGGCCTTCAGGGATGAAGTGGGTCTGGAGATCTACGCTGCCATCGCGCAAGGCGTAAACGAATACGAAGATACAGCGCTACTGCACACGTCAAAGGAAGGCAACCATCTCTCATTGAATAGCCTTGGCCTTCCGTTCGCGCAGCTCCTTGCCATTGACGGAGCCGCGCGCAGCTCGATCCGTGAGGGCCGGCACCGACCTGCGGAGCTCTACCTCGACGAACAGTTCTTTCACTCGTTGCGCTTCATGTACGGCTTTGAGAAGGATCGATTGCCTCAAGCAAGCTACCGCACACCCTTGGCCTCAGCCCAGGGTCGTTACGTTTACACCGATTGCGAAACCATCTTGCGGAATCTAGATCGAAGCCCGTCGAGTCGTCGTCCCCTGTAGAGAAAACACACTGGTGCGGCATCGTGCCCAACACCAAACATCAGGGTCTTGAGAGGAGCGATAGATGTCATCGCACGTCCACGGGAGACGGCCAGTTGCTGTCACGCCTAGACGACGAGCGGGACCGCTCGGCCCTTGAATCCAGAATCATTTCAACCCTTCTCTGGTGCCACGAGTGCCGTCCGTCAGAGTCTTGGCTCGGGTTGAGTTCTTCAAAAACAGATTCGTCAGTCTGGGCTGTGACTGGTGAACGAACTCTTTAAGGAGCCGTTGGTGCATGCGGTTCAGATGCTCGGCATAGTAATTTGAGGAATCTTTCTCGCCGTACCATGACGCGGGCTCACAACACGTCGATTCTTTTGTCGAGTTCGGACGAATGCGGGTTTAACGAAAGCCTTACGCACCGCACAGTCCACGAGTGAAAAAACGTGGCTGGTGTCTCGTATTCCCATGACTTGGCTAGGACGCGGGAGCCAGCCTGCACTTTAGGCTCGATCGAAGAGCGCAGGGGGGCAGAGAGCCGGCAGATGACATGTGTCGTGTCGCAAGCATTTGCGCCGGGGCACGTCGTCCGACGGGACGTCTCCCACGAGATGAACCCTCGTTCCAGACCGGCGGTCCGCGCCGTATAATCCGCGCTACCATGTCCTCCCTTCTCCCCCGGTCCGCACCGCGCCTTGGGACAGCCACCTGGGCGGACCCATCGGTCGTGGAGGAGAAGCACACCTACGCCGAGGGGATGATCTGGCTCGGTCGTCTCGAGAGCGAATCGGCCGTGGGCTACAGCGACGATCGCCACGTGTGCCTGGTCAGCGGCAATCGCGGCGGCAAGGGCACAACCTCAATCGTCAACAATCTCTGCCTCTGGCCCGGCTCCATCGTCGTCGTCGATCCCAAGGGCGAAAACGCCACCGTGACTGCTGATCGCCGAGGCGATGGGTCATCGCACTGCGACGGACTTGGGCAGGACGTGCATGTACTCGACCCGTTCAACGCCGCAACCGTGGCCGATCGCTACCGGAGCCGCTTCAACCCGCTCGATGCACTTGACCCGGAGAGCGACGAGGTGATCGACGAGTCGGCGCGCATCGCCGACGCGCTCGTCGTGGTGCAGTCTGATGCCAAGGATCCCTTCTGGGACGAATCCGCTCGTTCGATGGTGAAGGCCCTGATCCTTTACGTGCTCACCGCGCCCGAATACGAAGGTCGACGCAACCTGGTCACGCTGCGGCGCCTATTGCTACGGGGCGATTGGGAGGGCGTACAGGCTCTGAAGGATAGCGGCGATGATGACATCCCGGCGCCGCAGCTGCTGCTTTGGACGAAATATGAACCTCAGCAAGGCGTTTGATGGCCTTCTCGCGGGCCTCGGCGAAACCTTCCTGAACATGCTGATGTCGTCCCCGAAGCAGTTCGATAGCGTCCTGCAGGTCGCCCATCGCAACACAGAGTTCATCGACAGCCCGGCGATGCAGCGCAGTCTAGAGGCCTCGAACTTCCGCATCTCCGATCTCAAAACTAGCCGCAAGGGACTGAGTTTTTACCTTTCGCTGCCGCAGCGCTACATGGCCACACACTATCGGTGGCTGCGGATGGTGATCGCGCTAACGGTCACCGAAATGGAGATCGTGAAAGGTCTTCCGGCAACTGGCCACCGGGTGCTCCTCGTCCTCGACGAGTTTGCTGGCCTGAGGCGGATGGAGGTTATCGAAAACGCCGTCGCTCAGATTGCCGGTTTCGGCGTGAAGCTGTTCTTCGTGCTGCAAAGTCTTGAGCAACTGAAGGCGACATACAAGGACAACTGGGAGACGTTCCTCGCCAACTCGGGCTTGAAGCTATTCTTTGGACTGGAGGATCACTTCTCGCGCGAGTACGTTTCCAAGCTGCTTGGCGAGACGGAGATCGTGCGCGAGGTTCAGTCAAGCAGCGACTCGCTGTCTGAATCGCACACCATATCCGAGACCCATTCCAAGAGTGAGTCGCAGTCTCACTCGGTCGGACGGAGTGTGTCACACGGCACGAGCGAATCGGTGTCGCGTACGACGAGCTCAGGAACAAGCGAGTCGCTCTCCGATACGCGCGGCGGCTCGCGCGGGCGGTCGATGCCTCGTGGCGCCGGTAGCGCGAACACCTCCATCTCTGATGGCGTGAACTGGTCGAGAGGTCGCACGTGGGGCCGGTCGACAGGGACGTCCGTATCGCGCACACACGGACATTCGTCTACGCAGTCGACCTCCGTGACTGACGGTACCTCCGTCACTACCGGGACAACGACCGGAACAACCCAAGGCGTCACGACCGGCCGAACGACGGGTAGCAGCGAAACGATCCATCGCCGGGCGCTCATCTCGCCAGACGAGATCGGCGCAGCATTCCGCCGCGTGGACGACCACGACGACCCTGCCTACCCGGGCCTGGCGCTGGTAGTGGTCTCGGGTGCACGGCCAATGATCGTGCGGCGTGTGAACTACTTCGAGGACTATCAGTTCATCCGGAGGTTTGATCCCCATCCGGATCATCCATTCCGGCCGGCCCGCGAGTACGCGCTCGACTTTCCTGACACGTGCCGCGATCCTGTGGAAGCGGAGAAGCTAGCCATTCTTCGCTATCACGTTGTACCCGGCGCGATTGTCGCTGAGGGCGACGCCGTCGCCGCCCTGCGCCTGGCGATTCCGCCCGCAGAGCCGGTGACGCTGGATATCGCCATCCCGTTCGCGGGTCGTATACACGCACACCGGTCGACATTCCCGCGTCCTTCGGTCGAAGTAGACATCGAGGATGCCGCGCCATCGCACGCGGCACTCGTCGATCGTCTGTCTGAGATCGACGATGCCTGGCACGCCACGACGACGGGAGTGGAGTTCGTGGGTGCGCTCGCGGAGCGCGGCTTCGTAGTCGCCCGCGGCGGGCGCCGGGTCTACGTTGTGGTCGATGCACGTGGCGCGGCGCACGTGCTCTGGCGCCAGATCAGGGGCGCGAAGTCCCGGGACATTCGGAACCGCCTTGCAGACTGTTCTGAAGAACTAATCCCAGACATTCGGGACGCTGCTCCCGTGCCACAGCTTCAGGACGCACCCGCGGCTGAAGAGCCAACAGCTCCGGCCCGAGACGGCATCCTATCGCTTCTAACCTATGACCAGCGCGCGATTGAACCATTCGATCCGTTCGCTTCCCTGCACGAGGCGATTGCTCGCGCACAACAGCCTGTTCAGAAACCGCCCAGCGAACCGCTCTGGCCTAACAGGATCTTCGCCGCGTGGGGAGCTGCAGCGTTTCTGGTGACTCGCTGCGCTTCTCAGTAGTCGCTGTCCCACAGGGGATACGGGGGGACGCGCCGATACGTCGGCCAGCCTGGTGCAAAGCGCATCGCCACCGATCACTCCAGCGACAGGCTCGACTACTTCGCGGTTGCCGTCGACAGCCTTGCCGTCATCAGCCGCGACTGAGGCCGCAAGAACTAGAGGTGACGCGCTGGGATTCCAGCCGATGCGACGGCTAGCCCTCGATATCACCTCCGCGTTCTCTACCCCGGACCAGTCGCGAGGCATCCTTCATATTCAAACGCTGGCGTTCAGTTCCGACGGACGTTACTTAGCCGCAGGCAGCTTCGACGGCAAGGTCCGCGTATGGGACCTAAGCTCCGGACCCTTCGCTCGAGTGGTCGGGGCACATGGCAACACGGTCGAAGCGCTGCGCTTCAGCCTGGATGGACGCTCGCTGATATCCGCCGGCCGCGATGGCGTCATTCGCAGTTGGGATGTTGCGCGCGGGCAGGAATTGGCCAAGCTCGAGCATCCCAATCAATTGACTCGTGATTTCTTGTCACTCGATCTCAACCCGACGGGTGCGTACCTGGTGAGCGGCGGCTTGGACGGGCAGCTGCGGTTCTGGAACGTATCGTCGGGCGAGAGAATGGCTTCGCTCGTCGGTCACTTCGGATGGGCACACGGTGCGTTCAGTCCAATGGGTGATCGCGTAGCATCATGGGGCTACGACGGCACAGTTCGGATGTGGGGTGTCTCGACGGGCGCGGAGATCTGGCGTGCGAAGCTGACCCCTGAACCTACGATCCGGAGCCCGCGTGAGTCGGTATCGACGGCCGCATTCACCCCTGATGGACGCTACCTGGCGACAGTCGGCATTTCGCGAACCACGATCACGTATCTCGACGCGAGTAGCGGCCAGGTCGCCCGCGAGATAAACGTCTCGAGCAGCGTCTGGCAGCTCGGATTCACTGGAGACGGCCGGCATCTCGTCACCCGAGGCGCTCGTGTGGCGCTGCATGACGCCGCATCCGGTGCTGTGCTGCAATTGGTGGACGTCATTGAGCCGTCGGCTTTCGCGCTCGCCGACAATGGATCGGTCGCGATCGGGGACGGCCGAGGATCAGTTTACGTTCTCGCGCGTGTCCCGTAGCACTGGCGTTCTACCGCTCGCGATCGCGGCTCATTCCATGGTTGGGCCCCTGCTGCCCGGTCTTCGACTTCAGGGCCTCGCGCGCCGCCTTTGCCCGCTCCTCGGCCTGCTTCTGTTCGAGCGCACGCTGATCCGAGGTCTGCGCTTCGCGTGGTTTAGCTGCTGCCTTCCGTTGGGCCTGCGTTTTCTGAGTCTGAGCCCGTTCCACATCCTTCTGCGCTCCCGCCGCCGCCTTCTCATAGTGCTGCTTTGCCCCGCGCGCCCGGTCAAGCGCAGACGGGTCCACCGTCTTCGCCGCCGAGGTGGTCCGCTGGCCGGCCTTCGCCGCTGGGTCCTTCGGCTTCTCGCCCTGAAGCCGCTCGATGTTCTTTTCTTCGGCGGCCGCGAGTTTCTGATAGTGGTCCCGCGCTGCGCGGGCGCGGTTCAGAGTGGGATCGTCGGTCATAGGCGCTGGATCATACGGCAATCGCCGCCGTGATTGCGCAGCTTACCGCTTCAGCATGCTGGACGCGTCTGGGATGCAGCGATCTGCCGCGAGACGCCGTCGGCTGCAAAGTCACTCGTCGGAATTGGCCGATTTCTTCGGAGATCTAATCGCCCGTTCGCGACTCTTAATCTGCGGGTTGGGGGTTCGATTCCCCCCCGGCTCACCACTCACACTATTCATCGCAAAGCACTTGGCGCCGAGCCGTCGCGATCACAGCGATGGCTCGGATGCGCCTGGGATGCGCAAGAATCTGCGGGTCAAATGCGCTCACGCCGGCATCCACGGCTACGACGATTGGATGACAGCGCCGGGCGAATGAATGAGCATGTCCGGACAACTTGACCATTCGTGTTGTTTATGAAGGTCTAAGGGCGGCCAGATAGCACCTGGGTCGCCCGTACCCGCGTACCACCATCGCCGGCTTTAGTCCCCGCCCGAACCAATACAGGAGATAGTCATGAGCGCGTCAATCTCACCACAGCTACGTGTCGCGCGTCCTCGCCGACCCTCCGCACATAAATCTGAAATCCGGCTCCGGCCGAGCCTTGTGCGAAGCGCCACCTGTCGATCGCAGGAACTCGATTCGCAATCGTGACGGTTGTGTTGTCGCTCGAGCGATCGCGTTGTCGAGTAGTTCGTCGATACGTTCTGTACAGGTGAGCGTGCTGTCGTGCTTCGCGCACTTGCGTTTCTCAGCACGCGTTGCTGATTGCGGAACTCTCTTTACGCCTTGACATCATTCGTCAGGCCTTTCGTAGTTGCACCAGACCCCTGCGATTGCGGCAGGAGGTCAAGATGCTCGAAAGGCGATCGACCATCCGGAGCGAATACGCGATTCTCTTAGAAAAAAACTTGAAGATGGTCGGGGCTACAGAATGAACGACCGGCATCAGCAGCGGATGGAATCCGGCGACGGGCCCGCACTGCCACGCCTCAGTTGGACAATGTTCAATCGAACGCCGTACTTCCGGGCCGCTACTTCTTGACTTCCGGGCCGCCCTACTTCTTGTTCGCGGCCTGGGACACTTCGCTCAGAATGCGCCGCCGGACTTCCTCGGCGATCTGGCTCCCGAAGAAGAAGTCGTCGCCGACCGACGGCTGCGTCAGCTTGCCGACGCGCTCGAACTCGCGTTTCAGGCTCTGCGAATCCACGACCGACGCGGCGTCGGCGATGACGATGGCGTGCTGCATCTCGTGCCCGAGCGTCGCCATCTGCTGTTCCTTCGAGCGGCCCGGCGCCACGCGAATGACGAGGTAGCGGTAGCCGCCCTTTGCCGCCAGGAACGTGAGTCGCGTCGGCGCGTTGTTTCGGACCGTGACGTCCGGTCGCACGTAGAGAATGACGTCTGACTTCGACAGTCGGTCGACGATCCCCTTGAACGTGGGCGAGCGTCTGACGCCGTCTTCGAGCAGCGCCACCAGTTCCTCATCGGAGGCGCGGATGTTCCCGGCCCAGGCGTTAGCGCCCTGGCCATCAAAGGTCGCGACGCGACCGGGAGGCACGACCCCCTGTGCCCATGCTGACGAGCTCGACGACGCAAGAACGGACGCAACCGACACGATCACCCACAACGACACACGTCGAAACATGACTGTCTCCTAATGCGGATCTCGGCCCAGTTCTGTCTGATCGACAGTGGTTTCGACGAATCGAATGCAGAGCGTGGCCCTTCACGGCCAATCTGAGAAGGTCGCGAGGCGGCGCTGCCGGGCAAGGTCGTGCACTCGCGGGCTCCGCGCCGGCGCGACGCGGGTAGTTGATGTCGTCTGCATCTCAGCCGCCGCGAGCGACAAATCATCGACATCCTGCACCGCCGCGGCCGGGCGACGGTTAGCCGAGGTCGTGGCCGATCCGTCCTGCGAGCCGGCCTACTCTACCGTCGGCACTCAGCTTCGCGTGCTGTGCCAATCAGGAGAGAGGGGGAGGTGTCGTATAACCGATCCTCTGAAAACGACCCTCGTCCATCGTTCCTATCGTCCAGTGCGAGCCAGGATAGCGTGCGCGATGCGCTGGAGCGGCAGCACTTCGTCCACCGCGCCGCGCTCGATGGCCACCTTCGGCATCCCGAAGACGACGCACGTCGCTTCGTCCTGGGCAATCGTCGAGGCGCCGGCCTTTTTCATCTCGACCAGCCCGTCCGCGCCGTCGTCGCCCATGCCGGTCATGATCACGCCGACAGCGTTGGCGCCGGCCGCCTGCGCGACGGACCGGAACAGCACGTCCACGCTCGGCCGATGACGCGCGACGAGCGGGCCGTCCACCACGCGGACGACGTACTGGGCGCCGTTGCGGTTGATCATCGTGTGCCGGTTGCCCGGAGCAATCAGCACGCTGCCGGGTCTGACGCGGTCGCCGTCCTTGGCTTCCTTCACGTCCACCGCGCACAGCTGGTTCAAGCGATCGGCAAACCCGGCGGTGAACACTTCGGGCATGTGCTGCACGACCACGAAGCCCGGCGCGTCGAGCGGAAGCGACATCAGCAGCACGCGCAGCGCCTCGGTGCCGCCGGTGGACGTGCCGATCGCGACGACCTTGTCGGTCGTGACCGACAGCGTCCGTGCCGCAAGGGTCGGCAGCACGGCATCGGCGGAGAGGCGCTTCTCGGATGATGGAATCGCGGCCCGGCGCTTCGGGCGCGCTTCCGCCGCGCCCCGCACTTTGTCCACCATCATGACCGCCGACTCGTAGAGGAAGTCCTGGATGCCGACGGCGGGCTTCTGGATCACGTCCACCGCGCCGTACTCGAGCGCGCGCAGCACGGTATCGGCGCCGTTTGTCGCCAGCGCCGAGCAGACGAGGACGGGGATCGGCTCGTCCGTCATGATCTGCTGCAGAAACGTCAGGCCGTCCACGTGCGGCATCTCGATGTCGAGCACGATCACGTCGGGCCGCCGCTGCTTCATCTTGCCCATCGCGATCAGCGGATGGGCGGCGGTGTCCACGTGAATCCCCATCTCGCGCGACAGCACGGTGGTCATGACCTGACGCATCACGGCGGAGTCGTCCACGACGAGCACGTTCAGGACCGATGGCGGCTGGTATCTCTCTCACAGTGGTCTCGTCTCTGTTCGATGGCGATCAGACCGCTACGGCCTGGGCGCCGCTCGCCTCCTGAACGCGCGCGTAGACGTTGGGCCCGACGCTTTCGAGCCGATCGGTGAGCGTGGTCGTGGTTTCGGCGTAGCCGAGGAACAGACACCCGTCCGGCGCCAGATGGGTCATCAGCCGATCGACGACTTTCGCCTTCGAGTCGCGATCGAAGTAGATCAGCACGTTGCGGCAGAAGATGAAATCGAACACGCCGCTGACGGAATAGACAGGGTCGTTGAGATTCATCCGCGTGAACGAGACGACGTCTCGCGAATCTCGGGGCCCGCCCTTCATCTTGCCCGCCTGGCTGCCGGTGCCGCGGAGCATGAACTGCTTGCGGTAGTGCAACGGGATGTCGCCGGACTTGTCGATCGGCCAGAGCGCTGCTTGCGCCGCGGCGAGCACCTTGTTCGAGAGATCGGTCGCGACGACCTCGACCTGCCAGCCCGCCGCGGCTGGAAACCGGTGAAGCATCGACATCGCGAGCGAATACGGTTCCTCGCCGGTCGAGCACGCGGCGCTCCACGCCCGGACGCGCCTCTTGCCGGTGCGCGCGGCTTCGGCCTCGAGACGTGGAAACAGGTGGTCGTTCAGAAACAGGAACTGCCGTGGGTCGCGGAAGAAGTGCGTTTCGTTCGTGCAGATGCGGTCGAGCAGCCGCCCGCGCTCTTCGGTCGGCCGCCGGGTCCTCGACGAGACGGAAATACTCGTCGAACGATGCCAGGCCGAGCTCACGCAGCCGGCCGGCGACGCGGCTGACGAGCAGCGACTTCTTCCCCTCGGTGAGCGCGATGCCGGCCTCGCGATGAATCAGGTCCCTGATACTTCGCGAACACCTCGTCGCTGAGTTCCCAGTGCGTCACGGAATCGACGACGGGGCGGACCTGTTTCACGACGACGGACAATCCCTCAGCGGCCGGCGCGCCGAACGACTGCCCGGTCAGCGACACCACCGGATCGTCGGCCGCGAACACATGGTCCATGTTCAGGATGAGCACGAACTTGGTGCCCAGCTTGGCCATGCCCTCCAGATGCTCGAGGCGCACGCTGGTGCCGAATGCCGGCGCCGGCTCGATGTCCTGCGGCGAGAACTGAATCACCTGGCTCACCGCGTCGGCGACGATCCCCATCACCACGCGCTCGCCCGAGCATCGTCGTCTCCATGATCACGATGCACGTGCGCCGGCTCACCGGCACCGTCGGGAGCCCGAGCTTCACCGCGAGATCCACCACCGGCACCACGCTGCCGCGCAGGTTGATGACGCCGCGGATGTACGGCGGCGTCGTCGGCACGCGGGTCACGATGCCGTATTCGATGATCTCCTTGACGCTCAGCACGCCGACGGCGTACTGCTCGTCGAAAAGGAAGAACGTCAGGTACTGCCGCTGATTGGCGGGGGCGTCGCTCTCCATCACTCCACCTCAGAACCGCTGGAATTCCGCGTCCACCGACTGCGGATCGACGGCGCCGCCGTTCGCTTGCCTGGCACGCTCGGCCAGCATGTTCTGCAGCGCCAGGTTGGTGGCCGGCGACATCGACGATCCGCGCCGGCTGCGATTCCTTCGACCGCATGACGATGGGCGTCGGTCGGCTTGTGCAGGTTGCCGACGCGGAAGAACGTGATCAGCTGCTGCAGGCTCTCGGCCTGCGATGCCACCTCCTCGGCCGTCGACGCCAGCTCTTCGCCGGCCGCGGCGTTGCGCTGCGTCACCTGGTCCATGTGGCCGATGGCCTTGTTTACCTGACTGATGCCCGACGCCTGTTCGCGCGACGCGGCGGCGACCTCCTGCACGAGATCGGCGGTCTTGCGGATCGCCGGCACGAGCTCCGACAGCAGCGTGCCGGACCGCTCCGCCGTCCGCACGCTGGACGAGGCGAGCGCGCTGATCTCGCGGGCGGCCACCTGGCTGCGCTCGGCGAGCTTGCGCACCTCGGTCGCGACCACCGCGAAGCCCTTGCCGTGGTCGCCGGCGCGGGCGGCTTCGATCGCGGCGTTCAGCGCCAGCAGGTTGGTCTGATAGGCGATCTCCTCGATGATCGAGACCTTCTCGGCGATCGACTTCATCGCCGTGACGGTCTCGCGCACCGCCTGACCGCTCTCTTCGCCGTCCTTCACGCCCTTCGACGCCATCTGCTCCATCTGACGGCTGTTGTCGGCGTTCTGCGAGATCGACGCGTTCATCTGCTCGATGTTCGAGGTCGTCTCCTGCACGCTGGCGGCCTGCTCGCTGGTGCCGCGCGACAGGCTCTGCGTCGTCGCCGACACCTGACCGGACGCGGCGGCGAGGTTGGCGGCGCCGGCGCGAACCTCGGAGACCACCTCGAGGAGCTTGGCGATCATCGCGTTGATGGAATCGGCCACCTGTCCGACCTCGTCGTGGCGATCGATCTCGACGCGCGTCGCGAGGTCGCCCGACGGCGACGCGCTCGGCGGCCTGCGCCAGCGCGCGCAGCGGCAGGCTGATGCTGCGGCTCAGACGCAGGCCGAAGAAGATCGCGAGCAGCACCGACGCGATCGCGATGACGGTCAGCACCGGCGTCTGCGACGACGAGATCGAGCTGCGCGTCGTTCTCGCGAATCAGCTCGCCGAGACCGCTGACCATCTGGTCGGCCCTGACCTCCGACTCGTTCATCGACAGGTTGACGGCCTCGATGGTCCGCTTGGACTCGTAGAGCGACACCGCTTCGAGGAAGGTCGTCTCGTAGCCCTTGGTCTTGACCTTGACCTGCTCGAGTGCCTCGGCGCGCTTGGTGTCGTCGGACGTTGCGGGCGCGGGTGATCTCGGCGTCCAGCCTGGACTCGATCCGCTGCGCCCAGGCTGCGGTGCAGGTCGCGCAGCTTCGAATCGCCCGAGAGCAGGTAGTCCTTCTCCGCGGCGGTCTGCTTCAGCATGTCCACCTGAATCGCCGCGAACCGGCCCGCCTCTCTCGCCGACGTCGGTGATGACGTCGGCCTCCCGGCGGACGCGGTTGACGTCGAGCGCCCCGATGACGCCGACGAGCGCCACGAGGATCGACATCAGCGCGAAGGCTCCGGTGAGCTTCTTGCCGATGGTCCAGTTCCGAAACATGCCCTTCATCACACTCTCTCCTTAGCGCGCGCCGAGCGCGCGCCGCCTACCGCTCTCATCACGTCGCGTCGCGCGACGTCGCCGTCGCGTCGCGCGTCGTGCGCTCCGCGATCGGCATGCGCGAGTGCGCGGCAGCGGTTTCGTGACCGCTCTGCCGCAGCGCCTCACGCAGCAACCCTTCGACCTCCAGAATCAGTGCGACACGGCCGTTCCCCAGAATCGCCGAACCAGAGACCCCCGGCAGATCGCCCAGCGTGCGGCCCAGCGGCTTGATCACCGTCTGGTTCTCACCGAACAGCCGATCGACGACGAGGCCGACGCGCTGGTCGTGATAGCGCAGCACGAGGACGTTCTCGCGCTCGGGCGGACGTCCGCCCAGCCGGAAGCACTCGCGGAGACGCACGTACGGCAGTGCCTGTCCGCGCAGGTTGATCACGCCGCGGCTGGCGAACTCCTCGCCGTCGCGCGGGCAACTCGATGCACTCGATCACCGTGTCGAGCGGCATGATGTAGGTTTCTTCGTCCACGCCGACGGCGAAGCCGCGGATAATCGCCAGCGTCAGCGGCAGCCGGATCGTGATCGTGGTCCCGGTGCCGGCGCGGCTCTCGATGGAGATCACGCCGCGCAGCGCCTCGACGTTGCGGCGCACCACGTCCATGCCGACGCCGCGCCCGGAGAACTCGGTCACCTCCGACGCGGTCGAAAACCCGGGTTCGAGAATCAGCCGGAACAGCTCGTTGTCGCCGAGCTTGTCGAAGTCGGTCGCGTAGCCCATGGCCCGCGCCCGCTCGATGACCTTCGCCCGCTCCAGACCGGCGCCATCGTCCTGGACCTTGATGACGATCGATCCGCCTTCGTGCCAGGCCTGCAGCGACAGACGGCCGCGCGGATCCTTGCCCAGCGCCTCGCGCGTCTCCGGCGTCTCGATGCCGTGGTCCACGGCATTGCGGACGATGTGCGTCAGCGGATCGCGAAGATGCTCGATGACGTTCATGTCCACGTCGACGTCCTCGCCGGCGAGCTCGACGTAGGCCAGCTTGCCCTGCGCCGTGGCGACGTCGCGGACGGTCCGCACGAACTGCCGGAAGGTCGGACCGAGCGGCACCATGCGGATCTTCATGACCTCTTCCTGGAGGTCGAGGAACAGGCGATCCGCGGCACGATGCGCCTCGAGCACTCCTCGATCTGCTGCGCACGATCGCTGCTCGTCGAGGAGCCCGGACAACCGCTCGCGGGCGACGGCGATCTCGCCGGTCAGGTTGAGCATGCGATCGAGCTTTTCGATCTCGACGCGGAGCGTCTGCGAACGGCTGCCTGGGAGCGATCCGTGCGGCGGCGGCCGGTCCCGATCCGGCGGTCGCGCTTGGCCTCGCGACGATCGGGCCCTCAGCGCCGCCGCCGGCCTCGATCATCAGATCCTCGAGCAGCTCGAGGTGATCGGGGAGCAGCTCGTCGGTGCCCTTGACCGCGCCGGTCACGAGCTGACGCAGCGCATCGACGGTCTGCAGCAGAATCGTCGCCAGCGGCGTCGTGAGCACTGTGGCGCCGGTGCGCAGGCCGTCGAGCACGTCCTCGACGCCGTGCGCGAACTTCGCGAGCGCCGGGAAGCCCGAGGCCGGCGGCGTTGCCCTTGATCGTGTGCGCGGCGCGGAAGATCGCCTGCAGCGTTTCCTCGTCCTGCGGCGTGGACTCGAGCTGCACGAAGGCCACCTCCATCTCGCGGAGGTTCTCCTCGGACTCGGCGCTGAAGATCTGCAGCAGCTCGGCGCGATCGATATAGCCGGCGTCCATCACAGGCTCCTCACCCACGCCGCGCCGTCGTGCGTCTGGAAGATCAGCTTGCGTCCGCGGTCGCCCTCGACGTCCTCGGCGGTCACGGGAATGCCTTCGTCGATCAGGATCTGCCGCGCGACCTCGACGTTCTTCTGGCCGAGATGCGCGCCGGACCCAGGGCTCTTGAACGCACGCAGCACGCAGGCGCCGCCAAACAGCTTGGCCTGCAGACTGCGCCGGCGGGCGCCGGCCGCAACGACCTCGCGAATGAGCGTGCGCACGGCCGACGTTGCCGAAGCGCGCCGAGCCGGATCGCTGCCCGCGGCAGCAGAAAGTGGTTGACGCCGCCGACGCCGGACGTCGGATCCCACAGGCCGACGGCGACGCACGAGCCGAGCACCGTGGTCACGCGGCAGGGATCGCTGGAGACGACCATGTGACCGGCGTGCAGGTAGGCCTGCTGCAGCGTGCCGGTCGGCGGCAGTGGAGACACACCTTTCGGCGTGCTCTAGCGCCGATCGCCGTCGTCTGCGTCTCGCGGGCTCACGCGGACGCTCCCACCATGCCGTCGGACGCGGCGTACAGTCGCGTGAAGAGCAGCGCGCTGGCGGCATGCGCGGCGAGCACGTCGAACAGATCGATGTCGATCGAGTCGAGGCGGCCCTTGTGCGGCAGCAGTCGGAAGACCGCGAGCACGCCGACGACGCGGCCGGCGACCTTCAACGGGATGCAGGCCGTCAGCGCGGCCTCGCCGTCCTCGGTCAGCGACCCGCCGTCCTGCCGAATCAGCCGCTCGCCGGTTGCGGCGGCGCGGCCGATCGCGCCGTCGCCGACGCGGATCTCCTGATAGCGGCCGGGTTCGATGCCCATCGACGCCAACAGCGTCAGACGGCCGTGCGCGGCGTCGGTCTCGAAGATCGCCATTTCTTCCGAGCCGATCAGATTGGTGACGATCTCCTGGACCGACGACAGCACCGCCGGTCGATCGAGCGCGCCGTGCACACTGGTGACCGCGACGTAGAGCGATCGCGAGATTCGCGACCTGCGCTTCGCTCTCGGCCTTCAGGCGGTCCACGAGCGTTCGCAGCCGCTCGTTCTCCGCCGGCCAGATCCTGCACGTACTCCGTCGCGTGTACGCCGGACATCCCTTCTCCTACTCGCCGATCAGATTGCGGACCTTCGACAGCAGCTCGGGTCCGTGAATGGGCTTGGTCACGTAGTCGTTGCAGCCGACCTCGTATCCGTTCTCCATGTCGTCGCCGCCGCCGCGCGTCGTCACCATGATCACGGGGATCCCGCGCGTCGCCTCGAGCCGCCGCAGCTCGCGGCACGCCTCGAAGCCGTCCATGCGCGGCATGACGACGTCGAGAATGATCAGATCCGGGTTCTCGTCGATCGCCTGCTGCACGGCCTCGCGGCCGTCGCGCGCCACGACCACGTCGTACGCGCTCTTGGCCAGGAGCGTCCGCTCCATCATCAACGCCGTGTTCGAGTCGTCCGCGACGAGAATCTTCTTGCGCATCGTCAGGCCGCCTGTTGGCCCGAGCGGATGAGCACCCGCATCGGCAGCTCGTTGATCGTGACCATCCGGCAGACCAGCTCCTGCCGTCCGCGCGTCTCAACGAGCGGCGTCCATCCTTCGGTCATCCGCGTCACCGCGGGCACCCGCAGCTCGAACAGCGAGTCGTCGCTGAGCCGGCTCAGCCAGGCGCCGCAGACCATGTTGGCGAACTCGCCGACGCCGTCGAACTGCTGCGGCTCGGCCAGCGTCTCGTCTCGACTGCATGCCGAGCAGCGACGTCACGAGCCACTGGCCGAGCGGTTCGGGCATCGCGATCTCGACGGCGCCAGCGAACGAGCCCTTCGAAGGCGACCGACGCCTTCAGCCACGTGTCCTGCACCAGGCCGACCGCGTCGGCGAACTGCGCGTGGTCGGCCGGCTCGACGAAGACGAAGTAGGCGTTCTCGCTGACCTCGATGAGCGCCGTCTGAAGCGCGTCGTGCAGGTCAGCAGGATTCAGCGCCGGCGATTTGGCAGAGGACATCGCGCACTACCTCCGGTCGAAATGGCTTTTCGACGTACAGGTTGACGTTGAGCTCGCGCGCTTCTTCGCGCCGCAGCTTCGAGCCGTCGGTCGAGATGATGATGCGCAGCAGATCCTTCCAGCTGTCGCGCTTGGCCATCTCCCGCAGCAACTGCATGCCGTTCATCACCGGCATGTTGAGATCGGTGAACACCGCCTGCACGCTGTGCGTCTCGAGGATCTTCAGCGCCTCGAGCCCGTTCGGCGCCTGATAGATCGTGCCGATTGGCAGATCCGCCAGGCCGACGACGCGGTGCAACAACGCGCGCATCGTGGCCGAATCGTCCACGATGAGGATGTTGAGCGGCTTCACCTCGGCCGCCCGCGCACTGCTCTGAGTCATGTCAGCTCCTGCCATAACGTTCTCCACCCCGCGTCGGCTACTCGTGCAGGCCGACCAGCAATTCACCGTTCGACACGCTCAGCGTCGCGCGCCGCGCCTTTGTGCCGCCCACTTCCTCGCCGTCGAGAAACACGCCGCTATCGCCACAACACACTGCGCACCGCCAGCAGATTGCGCTTCGCCCAGCGATCCGCCTGCTCGCGATCGGCAATCTCGGCGCCGCCGACCAGCCGCACCGTGCAGCGGCCCTTGTCCGCGCCCATCAGGCCGGCCTGCTCGAAGAGCAGCCGCACGCCGGTGTCGGCGAAACAGGCCGGCGCGCTCTCGGCGCGCTCCGGATTGAGCTTCGAGTCCGGCCACAGGAAGTGCAGCAGGCCGCCGACGCCTGAGATGGGGTCCCACAGGCAGACCGCGATACAGCTGCCGACCGGCGCGCGGTCGTCAGCACGTCGGCAGCGGCCTTGGAGACCACGACCTCACCGGCCTCGACCTTTGCGCCACTGCGTGTCGTCGTCCGTGAAGATCGGTTTACCAGTCATTGTCGGTATCGATCACATAGACGTCCTGATCGCCTTCGCCTGCGTCTGCGCAGCCTGCGCGGCGACCGGGGAGTCCACGATGTCCTGAACCGGTGTCGGCGTGTCGAATTCGATCGCCGATTCGTAGCTGAGCGTGCCGTCGCGATGAATCGTCGAGATGCGCGACCGGACGATGCGGCCTTCGAGCTTGGCGCGCGAACCCTGAATGCGAATCGTGACGACGGTGCCGACGCCAGGCCGCGCCTTGCCCTCCACGAGCAGACCGGTGTCGGAGATGTTGATGACGTCCACGTCTCCCCCCGGCAGCAAGCGGGCCCGCGGCCGGCCGATCTGTGCGGCCGGCACACGAGGAGACCGGTCTTGGGAACCGCCACTGGGAGAACCAGGTTCGTCGAGAGGTTCCGTCAGAGACATGTCGCTACTCCACTGTCACGAATCACTGGGCCGCGAACCCGGCGGGCGGCTTCCATTCTTCGGCGACCGCATTGCCGAGACCCAGACCGTCCACCCGCTGCCACCTGCGGCAAGTACACCGTGAACGTCAACGAATCACCGCCTGTGCTGTCGAGCCGGAGTCCTCCACCGGTCTGTCCGACGGCACGCACCGCGGACGCATAGCCTTTGCTGATCTCTTCCGCCGCGCCATCGCCGGACAGCAGCCGTTCCCGAGTACGCGCGTCAATGCCCCAGCCGGTGGCGGTCACCGAGATCACGCCGTACGGACCCGGTTCGATGCCGTCGTGCTGAGATGACGGGCTCTCCACGACGATGCCGGCGGTCTCGATCCGGACGCGGCCGCCTGCGGGCAGCACGTCCGCGGCCGCGACGGTCAGGTTGACGAGCGCTTCCTCGATCGGCGGCTGCGCCGCACGCACCGGAGACAGCGACGGCGCCAACACCAACGTCAGCTCGATGTGCTCGTCGACGAGCCGTCGCAGCACGTCTTCCATGCGGCCGGTCACCGCATTGAGATCGAGGGCAGACAGGTCGCGGGCTTCACGTCGTCCGAAAGCGACCAGCTGTTTGCTCAACGCCACGGCCTTCGACGCTTCGCGTTGGATCGTGTCGAGATCGGTGGAGTCGCTGACCGCGGCCACCACATACGTCAGATCGGCGGCGATGCCGCTGGTGACGCGGGCCACGTCCTCCCATCGCCGCGCGCGCCGCAGCTGCGCCTCGAGCGACCGCTGCGCCGTCATGTTCTCGGCCACGACCTCCAGGCACTCGCCCTCGCCGCGCGGGCTCTCGATGACGCGCCCGTACAGTCGAAGCGTGAGCACCTGCCGATCGCGATTCAGCCAGCGCGTGTCGATCGGCTCACTGGAGGACTCGCTGCGCCACCGGGCAACCGACTGTTCCCAGGCCGAGGCGTCCATCAGCACGCCGAGGGCGTCGCTGGCGGCGAGAACGGCGGACGGCGAGTCGTAGCCGAGCGTCGCCGCGAGCGCGCGATTCAGCTGCAGCAGGCGGCCGTCCACGGTGGCGCGGAACACGCCGTGCGCCGCACCCTCCACGAACGCCTCGTAGAACTGGAAATGCTCGGTCTCGATGGCCTTCAACCGTGCGTACTCGTCGGCCTGCCGGCTCAGCGCCGCGTCGTGCTGCGTTTCGGCGTCGCGCAACAGCGTGCCGAGCTCCTGGAAGGTCGAGCGCGCGGTGCCCGAGATGCGGTGCAGATCGGCTTCCAGGTCGCGCAGTGGCCGCGCGGCCGGCGCGGGGCTGACAGCGACCCGGGTCTCCTCTCTCGCGTCTTCGACGCGTGTTTCGACGACGGGCTGGAGAGGGAAATCGAGCTCGGTTTCAATCTCGTCCGGCAATGCCGGCTCCGCGGTCACCTGTTCGACAGCGGCCTCCAGCCGTTTACGGTCCGTCATGTCGCGCAGGACCATGAGCACCGACGGCGAACGACCGAACTCGACGGGCGACGGAACCGCGGCCGCTTCGAGCACACGGTTCACACCGTCGAGCGTCGTCACCGAGACTTCGGTGGATCGGGTCTCGCCGGCGCAAACGCGGATGATGAAATCGGTCCACGCTTCGCGGCCGTCCGGATCGACGATGACGTCGAACGTCTTGCGGAGGAGCTGATTGGCGTTGCTCGCACCGAGCAGCGACACGGCGCGATCGTTTGTCGCCAGCACGATGCCGTCCGCCGAGAGGCGGATGACGCAGGCCGGCAGCTTCTCGACCATCGAGCGCAGACGCGCCTCCTTGATGCGGAGCGACGCGAGCTCCCGTGTCTGCTGATAGCGCGTGCGGGCTGCGGTGAGCCGCAGCTGCAGGCGCGTCGGCCAGTCAGTTGTCTTGGCAACGTAGTCGTCGATGCTGGCGCCGAAGGTCTCGAACGCCGCTCGCTCGTCGGCCGGATCGACCAGCAGGACAACCGGGATCTCGAGGGTGCGAGCGCGCACGTCGGCGACCGCGATGGCCGACTTCTCGCCGTGCTCGATCAGCACGATCTCGAACGGCGGCGCGCCAGGCTGGAGGTCGGAGTCCTTCAGCGTATCGGCAAGCGACAGGCACTCGAGCGGAGGCGCCTGCCCTTCGAGCGCCGTGCGCAACTGATCCAGATCACCGGCGTACGCGACACGAAGTGCGGCCACACCGGGCGAGAACGTCTTCGCCACGGCCGGCCGCGCTGTCCGCTTCTTCACCGCCTCCTCAATCGCAACCGGCAGCCGCGACAGGAAGGAGCCGCCCTTTCGCACGCACTCGTCGGCGCCGGCCTGGCGATACAGCTCGAGCGACTGCTCTGCGACGGCGATGATCGGCACTCCATATCCGTGTTCGCGCGCGTGGCCGATCAGCGAGAACGCCTCGTCGGAGGGAACGCTCCAGCCGACGACGAGTGCATCGTGTCGAACGGTTCCGGCCAGATGGGAGCGGGCCGCGGACAGCTCCACGGAGAAATCGAAATCGAGATGCGGATGGGTGTCGCTGAAGGCGCCGCTGGTGATTCGGGATTCGCGCGCGTCGCCGGTGATGTACAGCACTCGCGTGTATCGCCCGAGCGCTGACGGGTCGCCGACCTGTACCGAACTGCCCGCAGACGGATCGCGATCCGGGGACACGCGCTCCCTGAGGTCGCCGAGCGTCCCCTTCTTCAAGAGCCGCTTGAAAGACATATCTGGCGGAATGTGTCGGCTTGCCAACACGCGTGCATTAGCGTTCTGGCATGGTTAATGACCGGCGGAGAACGATTTGCGCGCTATTGCAGCGTCTGTCCGAAGAGCGCCCTGGCAGCGCTACAGTTCGAGGGTATGAAACCGATAAGACGAGCGTTCGTAGCTCGTCGCGCGCTCACGTCCACGTCTGAGTTGAAAGAGGGCAGCATGCCTGCGGTGACCATTCTCGATAACCCATTCGCGACGCTCTGGTATCACCAGGAGAAGCGCATCATCCATCACCGCATTCATCAGTTCATCAGCGGCAAGGCGTTTCGCGAGCTGCTGCTCACCGGCACGGAAGTGCTCACAAAGAATCAGGCGACGAAGTGGTTATCCGACGACCGGATGAACGCGGTGCTGCGCCCCGAAGACGTCGAGTGGAGTCACGAGCACTGGTTTCCGCAGACGGCGCTTGCAGGCTGGAAGTTCTGGGCGATTGTCCAGCCGGAGAAAACCGTTGGACAGGTCACGATGAAGAGCCTGGCCACCACTTACGGCCAGTACGGGATCACGTCGAAGGCGTTCACCGATTTCAACGACGCCTTGTGGTGGCTCGAATCGCAGTAGTTCTGGATAGCAGGTAGTGGGGATTGGCGCGACGCCGTGACCTGCACTGCGCCGCACAGCGAGTTACTACCGAGTCTTTCCGACGGAATCGCCCCGCGATAACAACGTTAAGGCCGAGGGCCGTCAGCATGAGCGTGCTGGGCTCCGACACCGATACCGGCCCGGTGGAGGTAACCCCACGCCGCCGACCACCGCGAGTGGCGCGCCAGCGCTGACTGCACTGGTGGACGATGCAGTGCTGGTGGTTCCGGTCGCAGTAGTTGCGGTGGTACCAGTTCCAGCGGCACCGTTCGCGCCGCCTGCGCTTCCTGACCTGCCGTTCGCGCTTCCGTTCCCGTTGCTGCCGTTGCCGCGGTCTCCGGCACCGCCGTTGCCATTTCCATTACCGGAATTAGCGGCGCTCTGTGTCCGCGCCGCGGGTCTCGGACGCATCATCGCCAGAACTCAATCCGCACTCGTCGGTTCGCCGGGCACAAGACGCGCTCAGTGTTCGACCGCTTGAGACGGAAGGCGATCAGGGATTCGGCGATGCCGGCGGCGGAGTGGTCAGCGGGCGCTCGGTGAACGAGCGTCCATCCGACAGGAGCACCGACACGAACAGGCCGCCCGGCGAACCATCGCGCAGCGGCCGCACCGTCACTTTCACCTCGTCGCCGGCCTTCACGGTCGTCGATTTCCACCCGGCGCGAACCAGGTAGGCGGGCGACGTCATCTCGACCTTCCAGACCACAGTGCCGCCCTTCTGATCGGGGACCTCGACCTCCATCCACGAATGCGGGTTCGTCCACGAGAACTGCTTGATGGTTCCCACCAGCTCCACAGACTTGGTGCGATCGATGCCTGCCGACGAGTGATGCGCAGACACGATCGTGGAGGCGAGAACAACGGCGGCGCACAACAGAGCGGATCTCATGACGTTCTCTCCGGCGGGTCCAAAAGGACCGGCCTTACTTGGCCTGGAATTCTGACTGCGTGCTCGGAATGTGCGAATTGAGATCAGGCGTGCACGTCACTTCGGTGACCTCCTGATCGTCGACGCGATTCCACCGCTTGGTCCACTTCATCTCGCCGGCCCAGCTCTTTGGGTCGGTCAGGGTGTATTCGATCTCGAGCACCGCGCCGCCTTTCAGCAGACGCATACGCTCGATGATTCGCAGGGCATCGGTGGCCGGAATGCCGGCATCGATCCAGTGGTGATCGTTGACGAAGTGCGTCGTGTCCACAACGAGGGTATCGCCCTCCCACTTGCCGACCGACTCGCCGTTGAACGTACGGACCACCACGTCGGGGTCGGAATGCGGGCGTCCGTCGAGATAGACGATCCGCAGACTGTTCATGAAATGGCTGACCATGTAGATCGCGGTCGGCAGCTGGATCATCGCGATCGGCCACACCCGGGTCATGATGAGCGGCAGGCCGGCCGGCCAGCACTGGCCGATGTCGTCGCGGTACGCCTTGCCTTCCTTCTGCGCCTTCTGCGCCGCCTCGAAGTGCTTCAGCGTCTCGGGCGTCATCTTGTTCGCGGTCGGCGGCGGTCCGAACCGCCACGAGTTCTGACTGCCGGCCATGTCGATGAACCACGTGCCGGTCAGATCGAACGGCGGCTTCGAGCGCGACTTGGCCAGATTCGCTGGCGCCAGAGGATTCAGCTGGACAGGAGGCGCTTGTTGCGCCGCCAACGACGCCGCCGCGGCTATCGAGACGACCGCGACGAACGCCACCTTGACCTTCATTCCTGGACTTAGCACTTTCACCTCGACCCCTTTGACCTGACGTTTGCCCTTTGACCTTTGACCTTCGTTCAGCGCTCCCGCAGCTTCATCTTCACGGCACCCTTCTCATCAAGGTACTCGCGGTTGTTCTCGCACACGAACTCGACCATCTTGTAGTTCGGCATCCGCCGGTAGGCGAGCGTGTAGGTGAACGGCTTCTCGAGCACCGTTGGATCCTCGACGGTGATCTGGTCGTGCAGCATGTCGGGTGTGAGCAGACGAATCCGCTCCGTGATCCGCATCTGGCTGCTGTGCGGCAGCATCTGATAGCCGGGCACCGACTCCTTGATGCCCACCGTGTCGACGACGAGCGTCTCGCCTTCCCACTTCCCCACCGAGTGGCCGTAATATCCCGGCGGTACCTCGTCGATCGGCTGCTGCGGCTCGTTCATGTAGATCCGCCGCACCTCGCTGAACGCCTCGGTGACGATGGTGATCTGCGAGGGCCGCTGGATGATCTCAGCGGGATAGAGCGCGACCGCCATCATCCTGGGAAACCCATACGGCACGCACTGCACGGCGGGTGTGCCCAGCGGCTCGCCACGCTTCAGGGCCGCATCCTCGGTGGCGCGCCGCGCCTCGTACGGCTTCGCGTACTGCGGCTTCAACACAATGGGCGTCGGCGCGGGCGGATTGAATTTTGGATCCGCGCCGCGACCGGGACGATACGGCGCCCAGACGCCGGACAGGTCGGGCGGCGCTTGCGCCTGCGCGTGAGCCGCCAGCAGGACGAAGAGCACCAGTAGGGCCGGTCCTTTCGGACCGGCCGGAACATGCTGACTCACGGCTGTCCCCCCACGCGGCCCGGACCGTTGCCGAGCACACGGCCATCGCGCACGGTCGCCTGCGCGAGCAGACCGCCCGGCTCACCGCTCCGCAGCGGGCTGAGCACGACGGTGATCTTGTCACCGACCTTCACGTCGGTGAACTTCCAGCCCGCCTGCATCAGGATGCTCGGGCTGCCCAGTTCGACGCTCCAGTGTTTCACCGCCCCCTTCTCGTCGGGGACATCGATTTCGATATAGACGTGAGGATTGGTCCACTCGAACGCGGTGACGGTGCCGGTCATCGTCACGCGCTTCGCGGTGTCGAACATGGCGAAGGAGTGATGTGCAAGCAGCGGCGGGGCGGCGAGGATCGTCGCCGCGCACAGCACACTCACGTAGAGGCGGGTTCTCACTTGGCCTTGTCTTTCGCCGCCTGCTCTTCCGCGCGCGCTGCGCTCAGGATATTGCGCAGCCCGTAGTTCCCCTCGTGGCAGCCGTACTCGAAGAGCGGCTGCGACGCGTCCCTGGTCAGGTTCATGGCGAACGTCCACGGCTTGGCCCACGTTGCGCCGTCGTCGATGGTGACCGACCACTGCACCCTGTTCGGAGCGATGGCCGTGAAACGCTCGATCAGCGTGTAGGTCTCCGGGTTGGCATTGCGATACGCTCCCCGGTCGTTGAAGTTCTTGGTGACGACAACGAGCGTATTGCCTTCCCAATGGCCGCGGCCCGAGCCCATGTACGAGGTGATGGTCTTTCCCGGCCGCGGCGTGTCGTCGAGCGGAATGACGCGCGTCTCGTGAATCATCTCGTAGCGAATCGCCACGACCCCCGGAGCCTGCGTGATGTCGTAGGCGTTGCCGTAGATCGCCGGCATCATCGAGCCCGGCACGCCGCGGGTGATGCAGCGGTCGTAGAGGCTGCGATCTTCCCAGGAGTCCGCCGGCCCGCGGCCACTATTCTTTCGTGCCAGCGCGCGTGCATCAGCGGCCTTCTGCCCACCCGCAGTCAACGGCGGGATGCGTCCATCGGCCGGTTCCGTGATCAGCCAGGCGCGGCTGTTCTTCGCGTTGTAGTGCTCGTACCAGTGGACTGGTCCGGCCCCGGTGTCCGCGCCGCCAATGCCCGCCGCGCTGGCCAGTGCCCGCTGCTGACGCTCGCGCACGATTTCCGCGAACTCCGAGTCGTCCACATCGTCGACGCTCGCAGCGGTGGCGAACTGATTGGGACGCTCCATCGGGATGCCGTTCTCGTCCTTGTTGGTGTAGGTCCCCTGGAGATCCGGGTCGCCCCATGGCGTTTTTGGCGGCACATACGGCGGCGCCGCCTTCGCCGGCGCCGCAGCCGCGGATGTTCCGCTGCGCTGAGGTGCCTGGGCGTGGAGCGCGAGGCCGCTGATGATCACGGCCGTGGCGAGGAACGTCCAGAGAACACAGATTGGTCTGGTCATGGGGTATGGCCTCACCGAAGCATCTTCGGCATCGGCGAGCCGGGAGTCAAGGGGCTGTCGATGCACCGGCGAGGCTTTGCCCGGGAATTGATGCCCGGTCCCTATTTCGCAGGCTGTCGAAAATGGTCCGCACTGCTGGGAATTCCCGTCAGCAGCCATCGCGTTCACGGAGCCGAGATGGCGTAAGCTGAGGACAGATGACCGACACCCTCGTCTCACCGGCGCCGGTGCCGCCGCCAGCCCCGGTCATCGACTGCGCCGCGTACTGCGGCGGTGCCCGAGTCGCGGATCTTGGCATCGATCAGATTCGGCCGGCGCTCGCCCGCGACGATCAATTCGTCTGGCTCGGCCTGTATGAGCCCGAGCAGGACGTGCTGCTGAAAGTCCAGCAGCAATTCGGCCTGCACGACCTCGCGGTCGAAGACGCCTACAACGCGCACCAGCGCCCGAAACTCGAGCTCTACGAAGATTCGGTGTTCGTGGTGCTGCGCACGGCGCACATGTCCACGACGTCGCGTCAATTGGAGTTTGGCGAGACGCACGTCTTTCTCGGGCGCAACTACCTGGTGACGGTGCGGCACGGCTCGCTGCGCTCCCACATCGGCGTGCGCCAGCGCTGCGAATCCACGCCGCATCTGCTCTCGAAGGGGCCCGGCTACGTCCTCTACGCGTTGATGGACTTCGTCGTCGATCAGTATCTGCCGGTGGTGCAGCAGATCGAGGAAGAGGTCGAGGTTCTCGAGGAAGTGATCTTCGGGATGGCCGACACCGGGGACGCCACCTCGCGCATCTATCAGCTCAAGCGCGATCTGCTGTCACTCCGCCGCGCGGTCACGCCGCTCGTCGAAGTCTGCAATCGTCTGATGCGATTCGACCTGCCGCACATCCCCGAAGACACCCGCGTCTACTTCCGCGACGTCTACGATCACATCGTGCGGCTGAACGAAACCATCGACGCGCAGCGCGAGCTGCTGACGACCGCGCTCGAGGCCCATCTGTCGCTGATGTCCCACGCCCAGAACGAGCACATGAAGCGCATCACTGCCTGGGCGGCCATGATCGCCGTGCCGACGATGATCGCCGGCATCTACGGCATGAACTTCAAGAACATGCCCGAGCTGGGCTGGGCATACGGCTATCACCTCTCGATCGTGGTGATGGTCGCCGCCTGCGTCTGTCTTTACGTCGGCTTCAAACGCTCTGGATGGCTGTGCTCAATTCCCACTCCCAACCCTTCCCAACCCTGAACTGACCCCGTTCTTGGAAGTTGGCAGTTGGGAGTGGTTGGGAATAGGGCGTTGGGCGTTGGGCGTTGACGTGGCGAAGCGAGGTCGATAAGCCCACCACACGCGAAGCCCAAACAGAAGAGCGAAGCCGGCAGCCCATCGCCAGGGCTCGGTCGTGTCGGCCTTCACCAGCTGCCAGAAATGCAGCGTCCCACCCGCCGCGGCGACGTACGCCAGGCGATGGAGCGTGCCCCATTTTCGGCCAAGCTTTCTGATCGAGAACTTGTTTGACGTGATCGCCAGCACGAGCAGGATCAGAAACGTCGTCATGCCGACCGTGATGAACGGCCGCTTGAGGACGTCCTCGATCATGAACGAGACGTCGAAGTAGTGGATGAAGACGACCCAGGTCAGCATGTGCAGCGTCGCGTAGAAGAACGCGAACAGACCGAGCATGCGCCGGGCCTTGATGATCTCGTTCCACCCCGTCAGGCGGCGCAGGGGAGTGATCGAGAGCGACGCGGCCAGACAGCCGAGCGCCCACGTACCTGTCTGATCGGTGATGTAGTCGCCGGGGTTGGCGGTCAGGGCGTTGAAATCGCCAGCGTAGTAGAACCGGTAGAAGCCGTAGGCGAGCGCCGCGGCGGGTGTCAGCGCCGCGGCGAAGAGCAGAACCCGAACGAGAGTGATCGGCTTCAAAAATTCTTGCGCAAGTCCATGCCCGCGTACAGGCTCTGCACCTGATCGGCGTAGCCGTTGAACATTTCCGTGCGCCGGTTGGCGATGAAGCTCGGCAACCGCTTCTCGCGCGCCTGACTCCAGCGCGGGTGATCGACCTGAGGATTCACGTTGGCGTAGAACCCGTATTCGCTCCTCTGCATCTTCTGCCAGGTGTTGAGCGGCTGCTTGTCCACGAAGCGGATCCTGGCCAGCGACTTCGCGCCCTTGAACCCGTACTTCCACGGCACGACCAGGCGGATCGGCGCGCCGTTCTGCGCCGGCAGCACTTCACCGTAGATGCCCACCGCGAGCAACGTCAGCGGATGCATCGCCTCGTCCAGCCGCAGACCTTCGATGTAGGGCCACTCGAGAACGTCGGTGCGCTGCATCGGAAAACGACCGACATCGTGCAGCGTGGTGAACTCCACGAAGGTCGCCTTCGAGTTTGGCTCGACGCGCTTGATCACGTCGGCCAGCGGAATGCCGACCCAGGGAATGACGAACGACCAGGCCTCGACACAGCGGAGGCGATAGACGCGCTCTTCGAGCGCATACGGCTTCATGAACTCATCGATGTCGTAGTTGCCCGGCTTGTTGACGAGCCCGTCGATCTGCAGCTTCCACGGCCGTGGCTTGAAGTTCTTCGAGTTGTTCTTTGGGCCGTCGCCCGCACCGGGGGCGAACTCATAGAAATTGTTGTAGCTGGTGACGTGCTCGTAGAGGCTTGGCGCTTCGGTGGTGCTGAGCGGGCTCTTCTTGACGTTGGGCAGCTTGGCCAGGCCGCCGCCCTGCGCCACCACTTCGTCGGCCAGCGATCCGCAGCCGGCCGCGACGAGCGCGGCCGCCGACGCCTGGATGAACTCCCGGCGCCGCAGGTACACGCTCTTTGGAGTGATCTCGGACGAACGGATATCGGGCGCCTGCTTGATCAACATACGCCGATTATAGGCCCGTTTGTCCAGCCGAGCCTTAAATGGGTGGCCTAGGCGGGCCGCCGAAAGGCCGGCCCTACTTGACGCTGCGCCAGTCGCCGGTTTTCGCCAGTTCGCTCGCGAAGCAGCGCTCAGCGCGCGACTCGGCATCCCGCTGCGCCGACGCCGACAACGCCATCGTCAACTCCGCGTCAGCCGGACACTTTACGTCCCGCGAGACCGCCGGTGGCGGCGGCGACTGCGAGAAGTAGCGCGCGGCGCCCACTCTCACCCAGGCCGGCCGATCGGACAAGCGCCGGCGCGACCAGCAGTTCCGCCATCGCCGTACGCAGAGTCACACTCAACCCCAGCCCGCTGTGCCAGCACCGGTGCCGGCGCAAGATCGATCGTCGTGCCCTTCACGGCCGCGCTGACCCACCACGGGCGGCCCGTCTCGTAGCGAAAGCCGTCGATCGTGCTGTGCAGTTCGACGGTGACGCTATCGGCCGACGTGCCCAGCGTCCTCGACAGCGAGTCGCGAACACGCAGCGCAAGCCGTCCCAGCTCGCCCGCCGTGATCGGCGAGCCACTCGGGTACGCGCACGTTGATATCGGATGACACGGCCGGAGGCGCGGTCGGCGGAGGCGCCACCGGCGGACGCGGCGGTTCGACAGAAACCGGCGTTGGCAGTTCGACCGGTGTCGTTGCACCGAGCGACATCAACGCCAGTCCTGGAAAGTACTGCGCCAGGATCGCGTCGAGTGACTCCCCTCTCCGCGCGCGGCGGCCCGCGCCGATCACGCACATGCCGACGCCGTGACCGTAACCGACACCCGTGAACCGTACGCTGTTGCCGGTGCGGGCCATCGAGAATGCGGTGCTGCGTAGCTGCCGCGCACCGATCGCCATGCGGAACGGATCGCCGGCCATCGCATCGGGTCGAAGACCCGGCAGATGCAGACGCGCGACGCGGCCCGATGACGTCCGCTCCTCGATCTCGATGTCGCGCAGCCGCTCGCCACCGAACCCGGCCTTCACCAGCGCCAGGCGAATCTCGTCGAGCGTGAGCGTCAGCGTCCACGGCACTTCGTCGGCATGCACATCGTCGGGGACCGAGCGAAGGTAAGGGAATTTGGCTCCGCCCGGCCACACGTCCACGGCGCGCTCGGATCGTCCGCCACAGGATGCCGAGTAGAAGATCTCGACCGGCTTGCGGTCCAGCGTCAGCACCCGTCCGGCAGTGGCCATCGCGGCGCGGCGCGAGTAGTCATTCGCCGTGCGCATGACCTGGCAGTGCGTGGTGTCGCACAGGTCGAATCCCTCACGGCGATGACGGCCCTCGTTGACGATCGCGTAGGTGCGAATGGCGACGGCCAGCGCCTGCTGCGCCGCATCCGGAGCGCCGGGTTCGGCCTCGCCCGACAGCACGCGGGCGACATAGACCTCGAGCGGGATGGTGGCGACGCTTGTCGCGCCGGAGCGTGACGAAGACGAACCGGCGCCCGTCGAGAGCAGGCCGATGTCCACGGTGAGGCCTTCGCTGACTTTTTCGAGCAGCGCGTCACTGACGTCGGTTTGCGCGGGTGTCCGCGTCCCGATCAGTGCCGCGACCAGAATGAGCGCGAAGACGCCTGCCAGGCCGACACGTTGGGCGGAGGCGGGGGCCCTCACAGCTTGCGCGCGCACCCCGGGCGGCATTTGCACTGAATCACCTGCTCGCCGTCCGTGTGATAGTCGTAGGTGAGCTCTTCGCCGGGCTCGATGTTGCGGCCGGCTCGGATCCAGATGTCGCGGCCGACGATCTGGCTATAGCAATTGGGCCGGCACGCGTGATTGATGAATCGCGCGACGTTGCCACCCGTCATGGCGTCGCGGACCCAGCGTGAATTCACGGTGAAACACCAGATCTCGCCGCGCTTGAGATACTTCGTCTCGCGTTTCAGGCTCTCCTTGTGATCGATCAGGTCGCCGTCGTAGGTAATGATGCGCCGGTTCTTGTTGATGGGCTCGAGTGCGAAGACGCCCCAGCCGTGAAGTCGTGATCGTCGCCGGACGATGCGCGGTAACTCGCGTGCACGTGACATGTGCAGACAGGATAACAAACAAGCGATCGGTGATTTTGTGTAGCGTCGTGTCGCGACTCGCTGATAATGGTGACTACATGAGCGGAACCTCTGTCGGCGCTCGCGAGCTGGTCCAGGCCTGGGGCCGGATCCTCACGGGCTATCGTCCGAACCTGTCGATCGAAATCACCAAAGAATGTCCGTTGCGGTGTCCGGGCTGCTACGCCTACGGCGACGAGCACCTCGGTGGCAACGTGACGCTCCGTGGCCTCGCCGACTACAAAGGCGACGAGCTGGTGACGCGCTTCATGGCGCTCATCGATCAGCATCGGCCGCTGCACGTGTCGATCGTCGGCGGCGAGCCGCTGGTGCGCTATCGTGAGTTGAATCAGATTCTGCCGCAGCTCGCCGAACGCGGCGTGCACGCGCAGCTCGTGACCAGCGCGGTCCGGCCGATCCCGAGCGAGTGGATCGGACTGCCGCGCCTGCAGGTGGTCGTGTCGATTGACGGGCTCCAGCCCGAACACGACGAGCGCCGCAAGCCGGCGACCTACGAGCGCATCCTGAAACACATCGAGGGCCATCAGATCACCGTTCACTGCACGGTCACGCGTCAACAGGTGCGGCGCGACGGATACATCGAGGAGTTCCTCGACTTCTGGCAGGCCAACCCCAACACGCGACTGATCTGGATCAGCCTCTACACACCGCAGGTCGGCGAGCTCTCGATGGAGCGGCTGACGCCGGCCGATCGCGCCAAGGTGATCGCCGACCTCCGCCGGCTCCGTCCGCGCTACTCGAAGCTGCAGATGCTGGACGGGATGCTGAACGTCTACGCCAAGCCCGCCACAGTCGCCGGAGGAGTGCATCTTCGCGCAGACGACGGAGTGCTTCTCGTCGGATCTCGAACGGCGCATCGCACCGTGTCAGTTCGGTGGAAAGCCGGACTGCGAGAACTGCGGCTGCATTGCATCGGCGGGGCTCGAAGCCATCGGCCGTCACCGGCTGCGCGGCGGGCTTCAGGTCGGGAAGATCTTCTACGCGTCGCTGGCGGTGGGGCGCGCAATCGACCGGGTCCGGCGGGCGGTGTCCCCGGCCTGACCCGTCCTCGGCCTTCTTGTACGGCACGGGCTTCCAACTTCTGCCTGACGGCGTCTAAATCCTCATTGGCCGATCGCCGCAACTGATTACGCGCGCAGCGGTTCTCTCCCGCGCGGTGCGCCTGTTGAGTCGTGGCATGTCGCTTGTATCCAGCGGACCAGGCCTATGTCTGAATTGAGGAGGTGGCAGATGGTGCGCCCAGCAGTAGCACTTCTCTTCTCCGTGCTATGCATCAGTCTTCCGGCGCGGCACCTCGGGGCGACGCCCGTTCCGCAGCAGCCACCGGTGAACGCACGCGCCCAGGCGATGGCCGAATTCAAGAAGCGAGTCGACGCCTATCTCGACTTGCGCCGGGCGGTGACGAAGAAATATCCGGACGTCAAAGAGACCGGCAACCCGGCCCAAATCCACGACCGCGAAGCGGCCCTTGGCAAGGGCATCGCGATGGCTCGCGCGACCGCCAAAGCCGGCGACCTCTTCGCCCCGGTCTCGCGCGACCTGCTGAAGATAGTCGAGGACGACTGGAATTCGCGCAGTCCGGCCGATCAGAGGGCGATTCTTAAGGAGATACCGAAGGGGCTGCGGCTGAAGGTGAATCAAGCCTATCCGCCGAACATTCCACTCGCCACTGTCCCACCGAAGCTGCTGGCGCAGCTGCCGACACTGCCTGAGGAGCTGGAATACCGCCTGGTGGACCGCCGCCTGCTGCTCCGGGACCGGGATGCGAATGTTATCGTCGATGTGCTGGTCGGCGCGGAGCCAACCAGAGCAGAATGACGCTATGCGGCCAAATAATCTACTCCTCGCAGGTCTCTTCACTCTCGGCGTCAGCGCCCTGTGTGCGCAGCAGGCACCACCGGCCAGCAGGCCGGCTCCCGTCGTCGCGGCCGCTCAAACAGCGAAGCCGGCGCTCGACATCTCGCCGCCACGCGACGAGGACTCGGTGCGCTTCGCGATCCTCGGCGACACCGGCACGGGCGATCGCCGGCAATACGAGGTCGGCGCCCAGTTCACCAAGGCGTTGCAGGTCTTCCCGTTCGAATTCGTGATCATGCTCGGCGACAACATCTACGGCAGCGAGCGGCCACAGGACTTCGTCAAGAAATTCGAGAAGCCGTACGAAGGCATCCTCAGTCAGAAGATTCCGTTCTACGCGTCGCTGGGCAACCACGACGACCCGACGCAGCGCTACTACAAGCCGTTCAACATGAACGGCGAGCGTTTCTACACCTTCAAGAAGGGCGACGCCCGATTCTTCGCGCTGGACAGCAACTACATGGACCAGGTGCAGCTGAAGTGGATCGACGAACAGCTCGCCCGCGCGAACGACCGCTGGAAGATCGCCTTCTTCCACCATCCGCTCTACTCCTCCGGCGCGAGGCACGGATCGGAAGTGGACCTGCGCACGCGTCTGGAGCCGCTCTTCGTCAAGCACGGCGTCGACATCGTATTTGCTGGACACGAACACTTCTACGAGCGCATCACGCCGCAGAAGGGCATCTACTACTTCACGCAGGGCGGCTCCGCGAAGCTGCGCGAGGGCAACATCCGCGTCAACAGCGCGCTGACCGCTAAAGGTTTCGACATCGACAACGTGTTCATGGTGGCCGAGCTCGGCAAAGAGTCGATGCACTTCCAGGTCGTCTCCCGCACCGGCAAGCGAGTGGACTCGGGCTCGCTACCACTCATGCCCGAGCCGAAGCAGGTCGACGACAAGTCGCGCTCACAATGATCCGAGGACTGTATGCCGTTTCCACGCCCCGCACGGACCTGTGGTCTCGTCGTCGCGTCATTCATGACGCTCAACTGCGGGCGGCCAGTCATCGACAACCGTCCCGCCACGCCTGAAGCACCGCCGCGGGCGCCGCTGACCGAACTATGGAACGAGCCGCAGGATCTCGAGCGGCGGAATCTGTTGTGGGGCGCCGCACCCGAGGATCAGCTCCCTGCGAAGGACGTCGAATACGAGGTGCGCAAACGCGACACCACCGGCTACAGCCGTGGCTACGACGTCGTCGGTCCCGACGGCCGGGAGTGGGACGTCAAGATCGGGAAGGAAGCGCAGACTGAGATCGTGCTGTCGCGCATTCTTTCGGCACTTGGCTATCACCAGCCGGCGACGTACTACATGACAGGCTGGGCGCTTGCCGGCACGTGGGACGGCGAAGGCGAGCCCGCCCGTTTTCGCCTCGAGTCCGATCACCAGTCCGACGGTGAGTGGGCGTGGCTCGAGAACCCCTTCAACGAGACGCGGGCGTTTCGCGGCCTGATTGCCGTCAATCTCCTGTTGAGTAACTGGGATTTCAAGACCAGCAATAACCGCGTCTACATCACCAAGAGCGCCGACGGGCCGGCTCGCCGCTACGTCGTCCAGGATCTCGGCGCGTCGCTCGGCAAGCCGCGCCTGCTGCCGGTGCCGATTGGCAGCCGCAATGACATCGACGACTTCGAAGAGACCACATTGATCCGCGAGGTTCGCGGCACGGAGGTCACCCTCGACTACCGCGGTCTTCGCGGCGGGATTCTCGAGACGATGAACGTGGCCGACGTGATCTGGGCGTGCGAGCTGATGAACCGGCTGCAGGACGGGCAGCTGGATGATGCCTTCGAGGCCGCCGGGTACGAACCGGCGATCCGCGCGCGGTTCATCACGAAGATTCGCGCCAAGCTCCGCGAAGGTCTCGCGCTGCGAGCCAACGCACGACTGTCCGACCGAGGGCCAGGAATGAGCCGTCGTCCATGCCGGCGCGCTCTCGCGCCGGTGCGAGTGATGATGATTGTCGCGGTGGTGTGCTCGGCGATTGGCCCTCTTGCCGCGCAAACGGTCGCGCCCCAACAACAGTCGGCGCAGACGAAGGCTCCGGCGCCGCCGCCAGCATCGGAGCCGTTTCGACACCGGCGAGATGGTCGAAGATTTCCGCACCGGACTCGCGCAAGCCGCGGTACGGCTGCCGATCGCCGCCCTGCTCGGCACGGCACTCGCCCTGCGGCCGCGGCGCGCCGGGTCGCCGCGCCGCGATGCCGCGGTCATTCAAACGCAAATCGTGCTGTCGATCGTCGGCGCGCTGATCATGCTCATCGTCGGCGCCAGCCTGGCGCGTGCGTTCGGCATCGCCGGTGCCGCGAACCTGATTCGCTACCGCGCCAAGATCGAAGATCCCAAGGACGCCGTCGTCATGTTGTCCACGCTCGCCGTTGGCCTCGCTGCCGGCGTCGGGCTGTTCGGGATCGCTGCCGTCGGCACCGCGTTCCTGGTCGCGACGCTGTGGCTCATCGAAGGCTTCCAGACCCACGTCCGCACCTTCCTGCTCTCGGTGAAGCTCGGCGACAGCACCTCGAGCCGCCGCGTTGCGGTGGAACGCATTCTGCAACGAGCAGAGACCGTGTTCGAACTTCGCACGACGGCCGACGACGAACTCGTTTATCTGGTCAACGCCGGCGCGTCAGTGAAGACCGAGGAACTGTCGGCGGCACTCGCCGCTCTCGCTCCCAAGAACGAGAAGACGCAAATCGAGTGGAGGGAAGAGAAGAGGTCGCGTGTCCTCGAGAAAGATGAGGACGACGATTGAATCTGATCATCCAGCCCGAGGCAGGACTGGCGCCGGTCGTCAAAGCCATCAAGCGCGCCAGCAAGACCATCGATATCGCGATCTTCAGACTCGATCGCGATGAGATCGAGAAGGCCCTCGCCGCCGCCGTGCAGCGCGGCGTCCGCGTCCGCGTGCTCGTCGCGCATACCAACCGCGGCGGAGAGAGCCGGCTGCGCAAGCTCGAACAGCGGATGCTCCAGGCCGGCGTCACGGTGACGCGGACCGGCGACGACCTCCTCCGCTACCACGGCAAGTACATGATCGCCGACGAGGTGCTGCACCTCTTCGCCTTCAACTTCACCACCGCGGACACCTCGAAGAGCCGCAGCTTCGGCGTATGGACCAAGGACAAGAGCGCGGTGCGCGAGGCGCTGGCGCTGTTCGAAGCCGACTGCACGCGCCAGCCGTTTTCCCCCAACAAACGCTCGCCGCTGGTGGTCAGCCCCGAGACCGCCCGCGACACGTTGACTGCGTTCGTCAAGGGCGCCAGGCGGCAGCTGCTCGATTTACGACCTCAACATCCAGGACCCGGCGTTCACCAAGCTGCTCAAGCAGCTGGCCGCCAACGGTGTTGACGTCCGCGTGATCGGCAAGTTCAAGGGCGCCGGCGATGCGATCGGCGTGCGGCCGCTGAAACCGCTGCGCCTCCACGCGCGGGCGATCATTCGCGACGGATCGCGCGCCTTCGTCGGCAGCCAGAGCCTGCGCCGGCCCGAGCTCAATCAGCGCCGCGAGGTCGGCGTGGTGATCAGCAACGGCCCCGTCGCGCGAAAGCTGCGCGATATCTTCGAGGCAGACTGGCTGGAATCGGCGGCCAGCAAAGAAGAGAAGAAGGAAGACAAGAAACTTATCGAGGCCGATATCATCAAGCTGCCGGAGGCGCCTGTCGTGGCTGAATTCGTGTCGCCCAAATCTCGCCGCCTCGCTTGAGAGCTTCCTCGACATACGGGAGGATGTTGTCCTCCCCAACATGTCGATGGAACTCGGCCTCGTCCATCAACTGCGCCGGCTGGGGCGGCGTCCCGCACAGCAGCCGTCCCGACCCGCGCAGCGAATCCGCCCGGATCAATAGCCGCAGAAGCCGTTGGGGAACAGGTCGATCGTGCGTTGCACCGGGTTTGTGACAGTCCCGTCCCGGCCCTGGAGTCGCAGCGCGACGACCATCGTCACAGTGCCATCGGATTCGAGGGAGCCGCCTCCGAGCGATGCGCAGGTGGTCGCCGGCGTGAAGGCCGGCGAGCCTTCCGGCGTGGTCAATGAGAGCTCGCTACCTGCCACGGTCAGCGTCCAGCGGTAGACCGACACGAACCCTGTCGACGAACTGGCGTCGAGCACGCAGTCCACCGCACCCGCCGCGTTGGTGATCGCACACGCGTCGCCACCGCGTGTCGGGGAAGAGACGCTGAAGCTCGGCGAAAGCGCCGGAGGCACGATGGTCAGTTCCACCCGCATCGTGACCCCTTCATACCGGGCCTCGATGACGATGGTCGTTGCTTGTCGCACGGTGGACGTGTCGATTGCAAAGGTGTTGCTCGTCTGGCCGGCGGCAATCGTGAGGGCGGCCGGAACCTTCGCCACGTCAGGATTGTTGGTTTCGAGAACGATCACGGCATTGCCAGCCGGGGCCGGCGCCGTCAGCCTGATCGTCACGGTGGGGCGGAACTGGCTCGGCACCGTCGATTCGCTGAGCGTGATCGACTCGAGGGCAGCAGGGGCTGGGGGAGGCGGTGGTGTGGGTGGCGGCGTCGGAGCCGGTGGCGGCGTCGGCGTTGGTGTCGGAGTCGGCGTCGGCGTCGTCGGGGTGTTGCTGTCGCACGCGGACACTGACACGAGAGCCGCGAGAAGAAGGAGGAGCGCCGCAGTCGGGCGCAGCGGGCGAATCACCACAAAGCCTCCACAGCTGTGTTTGGGAGCGCAACTCTATCACGGCTTCCGGAGCCAGGCAGCGCCGCGGACGCCACTCGCATCACCGTGCGCGCGCGCGCACCAGACGCGTGCGCGGGGTGGCGGCGGCTCCCGCCGAGAACACCCAGTTCGCCCACAGTCGCGGAACGTTCTCGTAAAGTCTCGGGATGTTGGAGAGTCCGCCGCCAAGAACGACGATGTCCGGATCGAGCACGTTGATGACGGCGGCCAACGCCCGGGCCATCCGGTCTTCGTAACACGCCAGTGTTTCGCTGGCGATCCTGTCGCCCGCGGCGGCCAGCGCGGCGATCTCGGTCGCCGGGAGGCGGCTGCCCGAGCGCCGCTGGTGTTCGCGCGTCAGGCCGGGGCCCGAGAGAAAGGTTTCGACGCAGCCGTGCTGACCGCAATAACAGGGGGGGCCAGGCGTCTCGTCATCGCTGGCCCAAGGCAGCGGGTTGTGGCCCCACTCACCCGCGATGCCGTTCGGTCCAGTCAACACGCGACCGCCCACGGAGATACCGGCACCTGTGCCAGTACCGACTATGACTCCGAACACCACGTCTGCGCCCGCGGCGGCGCCATCCGTGGCTTCTGACACGACGAAGCAGTTGGCATCGTTGGCGATGCGCACCTCGCGGTCGAGTGCGCGCTCGAGATCGTCCTTGAGTGGCCGGCCCAGCAACCAGGTCGAGTTCGCGTTCTTGACCAGGCCGCTGTCCGGCGAGAGCGTCCCTGGAATCCCGACACCGACCGTACCGCGAGTCCCGACCGCGCGCTCGAGATCGGCGACGACGAACGCGATCGCATGGACCGTCGCGGCATAGTCGTCGCGAGGCGTATCGACCCGTACGCGCGCGATCTCGCGGCTTCCATCCAGCGCGATGCCCTCGATCTTGGTTCCACCCAGATCGATCCCGATGCGCATGCTGCATTAAAGCAGGATTCAGGAATCGGGAATCAGGATTCAGGGCTGGGCTAGGTCGAAGGCTTCAGTTCTCTCAGGATTCAGAGCCTTCAAAAGACTTCAACCGTCGTCAACGTTCGAGTTGTCAGGAACTGCGTACACAGCGTGAGTGCCATGGCTTTGTCCAAGCAAATGGAGACGGCACGTCTCGTGCGCCCTAACAACGCATGATTGAGATCCAGTCGTATCGTGATCTGTTCGTCTGGCAGAAATCGATGAACCTCGCTGTACGCTGTTATCGAGCGCGCAAGCACTTCCGAGATCCGAGCAATCGGTTCTTGGATATCAGCTGAGGAAGTCTTCCGTGTCGATGCCATCCAACGTCGCCGAAGGCTTCAGCAGACACTCCACAGCGCATTACATTCAACATCTGTGGACCGCGCACGCGTCTGGCGCGGAGCTCGAGACGCAAGTGGAGGTTGGGCGGAGGGTTGAACTCTTTACTGAACTACAAGCAGAAGCGTTGATTCGCGACGCGCAGGAAGTGGGTCGCATGATCAACGGACTGGTGCGCTCGTTGGAGCGAACGGAACACGAGGGTAAACGTAGACGGTGAAGTCGAACGGGCTGAGGCCTGCCTACCTGAGGCCTCCTACCTAGCCCAGCCCTGATTCCTGATTCCTGACGTCCTGATTCCTAATAGAAATCGTGAGCGTCGATGGAGGCGTCTCCCTCGATGCCCTCGACTCGCTCGGCGCGAACCGACAGCACGCCATCCTGGTGCTGGAGAACGCCATCGACGATCAGAAACGGCTGGCGGACGACGACCATGCGCTCGCGATCGAAGAGATCGGGGCGGATGATGATGTTCGAGATGCCGGTCTCGTCTTCGAGCGTGAGGAACACGAATCCTTTCGCGGTGCCCGGGCGCTGGCGGGTGATGACCATGCCGGCCACCCGCACGCGGCGGCCGTTCCGCGCGGCAGGCAGATCGGATGCGCGCATCACGCCGCGCAGCGACAGGTCGCTGCGGCGCAGCGCCATCGGATGCGGCCCGATGGTCAGGCCCATGCCTGCGTAATCGGCCTGCAAGCGCTCGCCTGAATCCATGGCTCGCAATGGCGAGCCGGTTGGTGGTCGGGGTCAGTGGTTGGGGTCGGTTCGGGAGTGGTTCGGTGGTTCGGATCGGGCGTTCTTGGGCGTTGGGCGTTATCAAGGCTCGCGAACATTTCGCCAGCGGGCCGAACAGCGCGCTCGACCTGCCACAGCGCACTTCGCCGCTCGTTGGTGAACGCGTTGAGTGCACCGATATCGGCGAGCGTGGTCAGCTCGTCGCGACGCAGGCCGGTGCGCTGCACCACGTCCTCGATCGAGCGGAAGCGGCCGGCCGGACGCAGCTGCACCGTCCAGTCGTGCGAGCAGATGTTGCAGAAATACGTCCGGGCCTCTCGTGTGTCCCGGACGACCTCAATCATCGATTCATCGTCCGCGCCGCACTTCGTGCAGAGCAGGGGTGGCGCCAGCATCTTCGTTCGATCGAACGCAGCCATGGCCTGACCCACGTCCTTTCGCAAGCCGTTCACGTACATGAGACCGAGCCGGATGGCGCCGTCGTCCTCGACGCGGCACAGCCAGTCGGACTGCTGCACGTCGATCGGATGGAAGCGGACACCGCGGCGCTGCGCGTCCTTGACGAGCGTCGCCGGGTGATAGAACCCCATCGGCTGGTTGTTGAGGAGCGCCGTGTAGAACGCGGCGGGGTAATGCACCTTGAGATACGCGCTCGCATACGCCAGCAGCGCAAAGCTGGCTGCGTGCGACTCGGGAAATCCGTACAGCGCGAACGAGGTAATCGAGTTGATGATGCGTTCGGCGGTCGCGCCGGTGATGCCGTTCTTCGTCATCCCCTCGCGCAGCTGCAGGCCGATCTGCTTCATTCGCTTCTCCGAGCGCTTGAAGCCCATCGCGCGGCGCAGCTCCTCGGCCTGCCCGCCGGTGAATCCGGCGGCGACCATCGCCATCCGCAGCAGCTGCTCCTGAAAGAGCGGCACGCCCAGCGTGCGTGCCAGCACCGGCTCGAGACAGGGATGCAGCGGCACCACCGGCTCGCGCCCGGCGCGGCGATTGAGATACGGATGCACCATGTCGCCGACGATCGGACCGGGACGGATGATCGCCACTTCGACGACGAGGTCGTAGAAGTGCGTCGGCTTCAGCCGCGGCAGCGTCGCCATCTGCGCGCGCGACTCGACCTGGAAGACGCCGATGGTGTCGGCCTTCTGGAGTAACTCGTAGACGGCCGGATCGTCCTGCGGCATGTGCGCCAGGTCGAAGCGATCTGGTTGGTGGTTGGTGGTTAGTGGTCGTGGTTGGGCGTTGGGAGTTGGGAGTGGTTGGGCGTTGGGCGTTGGGCGTTGGGCGTTGTATTCACCATCTCGATCGCGTCCTGCAACACCGCCATCATTCCGAGCCCCAGCAGATCGACCTTGACGATGCCCATGTCGGCGCAGTCGTCCTTGTCCCACTGAATGACGACGCGATCGGGCATCGAGGCGGGCTCGAGCGGCACGACCGAGTCGAGCTGCCCCTGACAGACGACCATGCCGCCGGAGTGCTGGCCGAGATGACGCGGCAGGTCCTGGATCGAGTTCCACAGCTCGGCGAACATCTGCACGCGCGGCGCGTCCATCGAGAGGCCGGTCACTTCCATGTTGCGCGCCAGCGTCTCGTTGGGATCGCGGAATTCGAAGTGATGCATCACCTTGGCGAGCCGATCGATCTGCTCGTCGTTGAGCGACAGCGCCTTGCCGACTTCGCGCGCGGCGCTGCGGCCGCGATAGGTGATCACGTTGGCGGTCATCGCCGCACCCAGCCGGCCGTACTTCTCGTAAACGTGCTGGATGACGCGCTCGCGGCGATCGCCGCTGGGCAGATCGAGATCGATGTCCGGCCACTCGCCGCGCTCCTCGGAGAGGAAGCGCTCGAACAGCAGCTCCATCTTGATCGGATCGACGGCGGTGATGCCGAGGCTGTAGCAGACGGCGCTGTTGGCCGCCGAGCCGCGGCCCTGCACCAGGATGTTCTGCTGACGGCAGTAATTGACGATGTCCCAGACGATCAGGAAGTAGCCGGCGAGATCGAGCTTCTCGATCAGATCGAGCTCGCGGGCGATCTGCGCGCGCGCCTTGTCGTGATACGGGCGATAGCGGTCGCGGGCGCCGGCCTCGGCGATGTGGCGCAGAAACGACATCTCGGTCTCGCCGGGCGGCACCGGATAGCGTCGGAAATCGGTAACCGAGATCGGCCATCGTGTACTCGAGCCGCTCGGCCAGCGCCATCGTTCCGGCGAGTGCGTCGGGACGATCGGCAAACAGCGCGGCCATCACCTCGGGCGATTTGAGATAGCGCTCGGCGTTGCGCGCCAGCAGCCGGCCGGCGGCATCGAGCGTGGTGCGGTGGTAGATGCAGCTGAGGACGTCGAAGAGCGGACGCTCCCCCGGCGTCGCGAACCGCACGCCGTTGGTGGCGATGATCGGCACGCGGTAGGCGCGGGCCAGCTCGGTGAGCGCCTCGTTGTCGCACTCTTCGTCGCGGAGCAGATGGCGCTGCAGCTCCACGTACACGCGATCGCGGCTGAAGAGACCGACCAGCCGATCGAGCATGCCGCCGACACCGTGCCGCCGCGCGTCGAGCACCGGACGGCCAGCGAGCGCGATGAGCCCGGACGTGACAGCCGTCGAACTCGTCGAGCGTGAGCGCGCCTTCTCCTTTGGCGCGCGCATCTTCATGCGCGTCACGAGGCGACAGAGATTCTGGTAGCCCTCCGCATTCGAGACGAGGACGGGAAGCCGCCATAAGCGGGCAGCGTAGGGCGGGTCTTGCTTGGCCCTTCGACTATCGCTGGCACCCCGACACGTCGAGGGGTGTAGACCCGCCGTTGATCGTGAGCTCCGCCCCGATGATGGCCTTGAGACCCGCCTGCTTCGCGGCTTTATGAAATCGCGGCGCGCCATACACGCCGTCGGCATCGAGCAGCGCGATGCGCGGGATAGCCGAGCGCCGCGGCGCGCTCGACGAGCGCTTCGGGCAAAGACGCGCCCTGCAGAAAACTGAACGCCGATGCGGAATGGAGTTCGATGTACACAGAGCGCTGTCAATTCCCAACTCCCAACTTCCAACGCCCAACCACTCCCAACGTCCAACTCCCAACTCCCAACACCGTTGGCAATTGGGAGTTGGGAGTTGGGAGTGGTTGGGCGTTGGGAGTTGGGAATTGGGAGTTGACAGTATCAATCAACGAACTCCATCGACAAACCATTGCTCCGTATCGCGTGCGCGGAAGAGGCGATACGTCGCACCATCGGTCAGGGTCACGTCCCACTCGTCGCGATCCCAGCCGTCACTCTCGCTTTTGCGCCACCAGTTGCCCGAGGTGCGCCAGGGGCCGGCGCACACCTTGACGCCCCCGCCGTCCATGCCGCGGCGATCGATCGTCACGCGCGCCGGCTTGCCGTCGGCGACACGCACGCGTGCCGGCACCGGGTGACGAAAGCGACGCAAGGCCACCTTCATGTCCACGGATCGGCCCCTGACCCTGCTCGGGGCGCCCGAGCCTGAGTCGAAGAGCGGCGGCGCTGAGACGCGGAGTCATTGGGTGAAGGACGTTCGCATCCGCGCGGGGCGAAGGTCGTCATCTCGAACGCGCCGGGCTTCCATGAATCGACCAGCGCCGGCGACCCGCAGCGCGTCTCGCCCATCAGCGCCTGCAGCCGCGCCATCAGCGTCGAGATCTGCTCCGGCGACGGCAGCGGCCGCGTGATCAGCGAGAACTGGACGATGCGCGCCGGCGTCGGATCGACGGCGACGACGACGCGATCGATGGGACCGGCGGGAGGATGCGATTCGAGATCGAGCAGCGCCAGCGTGCGCAGCGTCCGCGCATCGCGGATCGGCGTCGGCAGCTGCAGCGTTCGCTCGTGGACGACGTGCGCGCCCCCGCTCGTCTTGACGAGGAAGAGACGCACGTGCAGCACCGCCGCGCCGCGGCCGCGCCGCTCGAGATGCGCTTCGAGCGGCTCCAGCAGACGGCCGAGCACGAACGCCAGCGGCTCGAGCTCCTCGATCGGCCACTCGAGATCGAGCGACTGCTCGAAGCGCTCTTCGGGGACCGCCGGCACCAGCGGCGCCGCATCCTCACCGCGCGCGAGCCGCTGCCAGCGCACACCGTCCTGCCCGAGACGCGCCGCCAGATCATCGGCCGGCAGCGCCGCGAGATCGCCAAGCGTTCGCAGACCCCAACGTTTGAAAACAACTCCCAACTCCCAATTCCCGACGCCCAACCACTCTTCCAACGCCCAACTTCCGATCTTCTTTGCCCTTTTGGGAGTTGGGAGTTGGAAGTGGTTGGGAGTTGGGAATTGGGAGTTGGGAATTGACGTCAAGCGCCATCTCGCCGAGCAGCGCGAGCGGAAGTGCCAGCGAGCGCTGCGGCTTCTGTGCCAGGCTCGACGATCGAGAGTCCCGCGCGATGGCGGACCATCAGGCGCGCCGCGGTGCGCGTGCCGGCGATCGCCACGCGGATCTGCAGACCGCGATCGGCGGCCGTGCGCCGCAGTTCCTCGGCAATCGTGCGGGTGTCGCCGAAGAGCCGTGTCAGGCCGCTCAGATCGAGGACGAGTTCCTTGCCTCGATCGAAGGCCTGGTGTGGCTGATCGCGTCGATGCGCGGGGAAAACTCCTGCGCGATCGCGAGCAGCGCCTCGGGCGCGCTGCCGTCGGCGGCGTATATCGCCCCGAACATGACGGGCTACCGTGCCTGACGCACGATCGGCAGGTCGCGATCGGAGGCGTCAGCCGTGACGGCGCCGATGGCGGCTTCTCCATCGATGCGCTTCCGCGGCGAGACCACCCGCGCCCGCAGATCGATGCCCGACAGACGACGGCTGCGATCGGACGTACCGGTCCATGTCGAGCGTCCGGCCAGCGTCACCGTGAGCCCGCCGGCGCTGCGCGCCAGCGGCTCGGAGGTCAGCAGCACGCACGCGGTGTCGCTGCCTTCAATCACACGCTGCACGCGCATCCAGGTGTTGAACGGGATCTGCCGGATCGCCGCGAGCGGGACATCGGCCAGATCGATCGCCACCACGCCGAAGCCGCCGGCCTGGAGCACGAGATTCAACGCCTTCAGCGCGCGATCGAGCGCGCGATCGGCGGGGCCGAAGGACTGCTCCACCTGACCTCTGATCCACAACAGCCGCGACAGATCGACGCCGGCGGCGGCGGCCGATGCCACATCGAGCCGATCGAGCGTGTCCACGAACGCCACGATCTCGCCGCGGCGCGTTGCCGCCGCCATCATCTGCAGCAACAGCGTCATCCGCCCCGACGACCGCGGGCCGGCCAGCTCCGACAACTGGCCGCGCGGAAGACCGCCGCGCAAACACGCATCGAGCGCCGCCACATCCATCGGCACCTGCGCCGACGGGTCCACCCGCTCCAGCGGGGCCAGCGCGGTGGTCAACGTGCGATCGAGCTTGCGAGTCCGAAGGGCCGATTCCACAGCTGCTAGTGCGTGATTCGCCATATGTTCGCTATCCGAGAAGCGAAAATATAGCGAAAATCAGCCGGCGGATCAAGCAAGTAAAATCATTGAGGTTTTCGTTGAGTACCGCTGCTGTCCCCCCGGCTGAACCGGCTTCACTCCCCGATCCGCCGCCTCCGACCGGATTCCGCCGCATCGCCGCGGCACTGACCTATCGCGACTTCCGCGTGCTGTGGTTCGGGGCCTTCGCCTCGACCATCGGCACCTGGATGCAGAAGGTCGCGCAGAGCTGGCTGGTGCTGACCATCACCGGCACGTCATCGGCGTTCTTTCTGGGTCTCGATTCCTTCCTCGGCGAGCTGCCCATCCTGCTGCTCACGCTGGTCGGCGGTGTCGTCGCCGATCGGTACGATCGCCGCCGGCTGCTGCTCACGTCGCAGTGCATTCAGATGGCCGCCGCGTTCACGCTGGCCGCGCTCGTCTACTGGGACGTCGTGCGCATCTGGCACGTGCTGGCGCTGTCGGTCGTCACCGGTCTCGCGCAGGCCTTCGGCGGACCGGCGTATCAATCGCTGCTGCCGTCGCTCGTCGGCAAGAACGACGTGCCCAATGCGATCGCGTTCAACTCGATCCAGTTCAACCTGGCGCGCGTGATCGGTCCGCTGCTGGCCGGCGCGGCGCTCGCCGCCTTCGGCATGGTGGCGTGCTTCGGCCTCAACGGGCTGTCATTCCTCGCGGTGATTGCCGCGATTCTCTCGCTCCACATACGGCACACACCGCCGACGACGAAGACGCGCATGCATCATGAGCTGAAGAGCGGCTTCGAGTACGCGCGCACGCATCCGGCGCTGCTCAGCCTCGCCGTCCTCGGCTTCTCCGCGACGTTCCTCGGCGGACCGCTGCTCACCTTCCTGCCACTCTTCGCGCAGAACGTGTTTCACGGCGGCGTGACGCAGTACACGCATCTGATGTCGTTTGCCGGCGCCGGCGCCGTCACCGGCGCGCTCGTCGTCGCCTGGCTCGGCAAGTTCAAGCACATGGGCCGCACGCTGCTCATCCTGCAGGTCGTCTTCGGCGTGCTCATCGCGCTCTTCGCCGTCACGCGCATCTTCTGGATCAACGCCGTCCTGCTCTTCGGCTGCGCCGCGTGCATGGTGATGGTGTTCGCGATGCTCTCGTCGCTCGTGCAGCTCAACGCGCCGAACGAGATGCGCGGCCGCGTGATGAGCATCTACATGGTGGCGTTCCGCGGCGGCATCGCCACTCGGCGGCCTGGCCGGCGGATGGGCGGCCACGATCGCCGGCGCACCGACAGTGCTGATCGTCAACGGCGTGCTCCTCGCCATCGTCGCGACGTGGTTCCTCACGCGGAGCGGCGGGGTGCGAGAGATCTAGTCGTCTCGACCGAAGCAGGGACCAGACCGCGGACCCGCGGCACCCGGACCTAGAACATCAGGCGCGAACGACCGAGCTTGAACACGAACCGAGGAGCGAGCACGCGGGAAGCGATGCAACGCCATACAGCTCAGAGCCTCGCCCGCGAGTGGTCTGCTTCAGCGGACGGGTCACTAGTTCGCTGTCCGTAGAGCGGAGGCTTTAGCCTCCGCGGACACGCGCACGCCGAAGCGTGCGCTCCACGACGAAAACGGTCTACGCCCCGTCGAAGAACTTGACCACGCCTGAGTCGAGCGAGTACTCCGCACCGACGACTCGCAGGCCGTCGCGCTGAATCAGCCCTTCGAGCAGCGCTGATCCGTGCCGCAGGTGATCGACCGATGCGCGCACGTTGGCGCGCACCGCCTCACTGACCAGCGCATCGACGTGGTCGTCCGCGCGCGCCGACACGACCGTCTCGACCGACGGCCGCACACGATCGACGATGGATCGGAGATTGCGTGATTCGTTGGTCGCGCGTCCGAGGGCCTCTTCGACTGCCGCGATCACCGCTCCACACTGCGAGTGCCCCATGACGACGACGAGACGGGTGCCGAATCGAGCCGCAGCGAACTCGACGCTGCCGACCTGCGACGGTGCGACGATGTTTCCGGCCACGCGAATGACGAAGAGATCGCCGAATCCCTGATCGAAGACCAGTTCCGCCGGCACGCGCGAGTCCGAGCAGCCGAGCACGATGGCAAACGGCTCCTGCCCGTTGGTCAGCGCCAGACGTTGCGACGGCGTGAGCAGCGGTGACGTGGTGGACTCGTTGGCGACGAAACGGTGATTGCCGTCGCGCAGGCGGGCCAGGGCGTCGAGGGCAGAAATCATCGGGAATGATTGTGCTCTCGGATCGCAGTTTTGCACGCAGTGGCGAGTCACCGCGGTGCCGGCCGATAAGACGACTCGAGTGGAGCCTCCATCCTCAGCGAACCGCGGCTGGAAATGCCCGGAATGCGGCCGTCAGATCCCGCGAGCGTGGAAGTGTGCCGCTGCGGCGTGGAGCGGAGCCGGCTCGAAGCGCTCGGCTACAACTTCGATCTGTCGCCGATCGGGACGGCCACTGTATCGGCGTCAACACGCCGCGCCAGCGACGCCGCGCCCGGGCTGGCTGGCATGCTCGTCGGCTACCGCGACGCCACGTCTCGCGCGCCTGGCGCATCGTCCTCACACTGCTGTTCCTGATTCTGGTTGGCGGCGCCGGCTACCTGGTCGTGACCTACACACATCTGCCGCTGCCACCCACGAGAGCGAACGTCGAGATCGTCGCCACGCTCGAGGATCACACGAACACCGTCGGCAAGAGCGGCAACGCCATTACCAGCTTCCTGAGACTGCCCGGTACGGTGGCGGTGCTCGAGCCAACGATGACGGCGAACGATCGGCTGAAGCCGCTGAGCCATGCGGATCTCGAAACCGGCTTCTGCTCGGCCAGTCTGGCGAAGCAGATCCGCTACCAGTTCCCCGGCTTCTACGAGAGCTGGCCGGACGACAGGCTGGAACGCGTCGCGCTGGAGAAGTATCCGGAGTTTCAGGATCGGCTGTGCGTGCTGCCCGTGTCGCTGGGCGTGAGCTCGGATGATGTCGTCACGTACCGACTGCGCCCGCGCACGATCGTGGAGTGGACGATGCTGTGGTCGCGCACCGCGCTCATCCTGGGACTGTTCGCGATGGCGCTGCTGAACGTGTACTACCGCCTGCTCGTGCCCCGCCTGTCCGCCTAAAGGCGGACACTACATGCGACGGACCGTCCGGCTAAAGCGCGGACACTACATGACGCCCGTCCGGCGAGCCGACACTACGCATGAAACGAGCGCTGGAAGAGCGCCTCGATGGCTTTCGCGCCGTTGTCGCGCAGCGTCCGTGTCCCCGTGCCCGTAAAGTGCGGATGCGTGATCACCGGCGCGGTCTGCGCGGTGAGCGCGTCCCACTCGTCGCCGGTCCACTGCGACCACTGATCGCGATCCTGATCGAACACGTAGAGCGGCTTGTTGCACAGCTTGGCGAACTCGGCGCCCCACCCCGTGCCGCCGCGCACTGTCCCGTCGTCGAGGATCGACCCGATGACGTAGATCTCCTGACCGTTGTTGACCTGATACCAGAGTGTCTGCAGCACCTTCCGCAGCGTCGGCCCCTCGGTGTAACGGCGGTGCATCAACCGCGAGACGTACTGCAGGCTGACGTCGCCGGTCAGCAACTCCTCGTGATTGAGCACGCGCACGCCGCGGTGCCGATCGATCTTGTGGCCGTCGAACGTGAAGTTCACTTCCTCGACGCCGTGACGCTCGGCGCAGGCGCCGAAGTGAGCCTCGGCGCCTGGCGCGCCTCCGCTGAACAGAATGCAGTCACTCGGTTTCATCGGAGGCAATGATACTTCCGAAGTAGTGTCCGGCTTCAGCCGGACCCTAATGCGCAGCCGGACCTCATCGCAGCGGCAACCAGATCTCGGTGCGGAGCTCTGACGGCGGAACCACGCGCGCGTCGTTCAGATACTCCTCGATGCTCGGCGCGTGGGCGGCCTCTTCGCCGCTCTTCGGCAGCCACGTGCCGTAGAGCCACGTGTACGGGAAGTGGAGCTCGGCGTACGGGCCGACGTGCAGCGTCACGGCGTATCGTCCGCCGCGGATCTCGCGTACCTGCAGATCCCCGCCGGGCATCCTGCCATCGGGCAGCGTGAGACAGGCATCGGCGCGCAGCGCCTCACGCGGCGTCGATGCCGGATCGTCGTAGTAGATGCCGAACGATCGCGTCCATGGCCCGAGGAGCCCCTGGCCGCCGGCCATCGCCATGAGGCGCTCGAAGGTGCTGCCGATGTTGATGTAGTCGCCGCTGTGTGCCAGCGCTGCCACTCGCAGTGCCGGCGTCTCTCGAATCGTTGCCTGATACGACAGTGTCGTGTCCATCGCGTCCTCCGCTCCTGTAGGGCCGGTCCTATCGGACCGGCCAGTGGCTGTGGGTGATGGAACGAACGACGCACGATAGCGCGCCGGCGGTACGCCATAGGCCGCCTTGAAGGCTCGCGTGAACGCCTCCTGACTGCCGTAGCCTGCCCGTCGGGCCACCCGCGACACCGGCAGCTCGCCGGTAATGAGCTCCACCGCGGCGCGATGCAGCCGCAGACGCCGCACCGTCTCGGCCGCCGTCTCACCCTGCATCGCGTGATAGATGCGATGGAAGTGATAGGGCGACATGGCGGCCACGTCGGCCAGCTGGGCCAGGTCGAGCGTGTCGTCCATATGGTCGGCCAGCCACCTGAAGACCCGCTCCAGGCGCATGGCGTAGTCGCTGCGCGTTGTGAGCCGTTCGTTCATGGATGCGATGGTAGAGGGGCGATTTTGACTTAGGTTGCGAACATGCGCCGCAATGCACCATGCTCAATGCGGAATGCCCAATGCGCAATGATCGCGTGTTTCGCGCCGGCGAAGAGGTCGAGGATCTCTGCCGGGCCTGCAAGACCGACCGTTCGCACACGGTGATCGTCGTCGACGAGGCCGGATGGCCGCTGCGCGTGCAGTGCGGCTTCTGTCAGAGTCAGCACAATTACCGTGGCGGACCTCGCATCAATTCCCAACTCCCAAGAGCCCAACGCCCAACCACGCCCAACGACCAATTCCCAATCACCAGCAAGGCCCAACGCTCAACCGTCCGGCGCGTTTCCATTGGTCAGCGATCGTGAAAGGACCGCACCACCCATGTCGCTTCAGGATCGTTCCGAGGATCTCGAGCTGCTGCTCCGCCGCATCATCCGCGAAGAGGCCGGCGTCACGCTGGTCACACCTTCCCAGAAGTGGCGCGGCGGCACGATGGTGCTGAAACCGGGGACTCCTGGTCTGCAGGAAAAGAGCTGGCCGATCGAGACGTTCTTCCACAAGGTCGTGATGCTGCGGAACCGTCTGCGGACGCTCGAGCAGCAGGTGAACGCATCGGACCTTCCAGAGGACGCGAAGATCAAGCTGCAGGGATACGTGAGCGGCTGCTACGGATCGCTCACCAGCTTCAACGTGCTGTTCGCGGATGAAGACGATCAGTTCAAGGGCAGCGGTGGGGATTAGGGTTTCCGTCCGACGGCGAACACGCTCGCCGACGAGCGGACGTACATGACCCCTTCTGACAGTGCTGGTGTCGCCATCAGCAGCTCTCCCATCGAATTGGTCGCGAGGTGGGCGTACTTCGGTCCCGCGGCCAGCACCAGCATCTCGCCATCTTCATTCGACAGGTAGATCTTGTCGTCAGCCGCGATCGGCGACGCGCTGAACCCGCTGCCGATCAGCGGCAGCCGCTGCCGATACAGCTCCTCGCCAGTCCGCAGGTCGTAGGCGTCGAGCACACCGTTGTTGGCCAGCACGTACAGGATGCCTCTTGTAGATCAACGGCGTCGGCATGTACGACCCGCGGCCCGTGCGACTCCAGACAACGCTGCCACCGCTGATCTGACCTCCGGGCAACGTGAGATCGCCGCTGGCGCCGGCGCGCACGACGAAGATCGGACGCTCGGGGGCGCGCCCGCTCGCCACGACCCACATGCCGTCGGCAGCGATCGGAGTCGGAGCCGTGATCTTCGAACTCGGTCCGACGCGCCAGACCTCCGTACCGGTGCGCGGGTTGTATCCGCGAATGTAGTTCGACGCGTTCGTGACCAGCTCCGGCCCGGCTGATGTCGTCGCAACGGTCGGCGTGCCCCATGACGGAAGCTCGTCGCGTTCAGTCTTCCACACCGTCTCACCCGTTTCCGCATTCAGCGCCAGCAGAAACGAGTCGGCTTGCGTATCGCACTGGAGGATGACGAGCCCGTTCCAGATGATCGGCGAGCTCGCCGGCCCCCACTCGTAGGTGGGGATGTCGTAGGCCCCCATGTCCACGCGACCAAGGTCCACCTTCCAGCGGAAGTTGCCGTTCACGTCGTACGCATGGACCCCCTGCGATCCGAACCACGCCACGACGATGCGGCCGTCAGTGGCGGGCGTTGCGCTCGCGTAGGTGGACTTGATGTGCCGCTTGTTGAGCGGCTGGCCCTCGTGGGCCACGCGCTGCCAGCGGATCTTCCCGCTGCGCTTGTCGAGCGCGACGATCATCCAGCGATGCGCCGAGCGATCCTCCGACGCGTCGCCGTCGCCATACAGGCCGGGTTTGAATGTGGCTTTGGGATCGCTGCTGACCGCCGTGCTGACGAACACCAAATCACCCCAGACGACGGGACTCGAATGCGCGAGGCCTGGAATTGGCGTACGCCAGAGGATGTTCTGGCCGGTGGTGCCGTCCCATCGATCGGGAAGACGTTGACCGTCTGCGACGCCAGAGGCTTCAGTGCCGCGAAAGGACGGCCAGCTGCCGGTGCGGCGGGCCGCGGTCGGTAGCGCACGCTTCTGCTCCGCTGCGGTTCGCATGATGCGCCGCTCGGGCACCATGCGCGCCTCGCTCGCAGGCGACCAGCTGCTGCGATCGAAGATCATCCGGCGCGGCGTGCACGAATCGGACACCAGATCGAAGCTGACGCGATTGCGATCGATACGAAACCGGTAACGGCCGGGCCCATCACAACCGGCACCGAGCCCCGTCATCAACAGCTCGACGTGCGCACCGTCGCTCTTCCAACGGCCGGTGAGCGGCGGCTCACCCTGACTGGCGAGTGTCACCGTGCCATCGGCATTGAACGTCGCAAGAAAGGCACCGAACTTGAGCGGCGATGGCGGGAGCTGCGCCAGAGCAGCCCCCGGCGACAGCAGGAGGATTGTCAGGCCGAGCAGTACGCGCGTGAGCCTATGTCGCAACGGCTTCGTTGACGCTGACCCGCCGCCGCACCGTTTCGATATCTCTGACCGGACGAACCTCGATCGTCCCCGTCTGTGCCCACGGGAACTCGGCCGCCATGCGCACCGCTTCGTCGATGTTGTCGGCCTCGATCAGATTGAAGCCGCCCAGCACTTCCTTCGTCTCGGCGAACGGTCCATCGATCGTTGTCTGACGTCCGTTGCGGATGCGCACGGACTTCGCCGTCGATGCGTCCTCGAGCATCTGCGATTCGATGAGACGGCCGTTGTGCTTCAGGTCGTCGGCGTGCGCGAGACAGTGGCGCATCTTGTTGTCGAAATCGCCGGCGGGCAGCGACTCGAGCGCGGCGGGATCGTTGTAGACGAGCAGAATGAATTTCATGACGTTCCCACAGTTCTACCGGATTCCTCACGGGTCGTAAAGTCGCGATCGAGCCCGTAGAAAAGCCCCATCCCGATCACGAGCAGGAGCGCAAGGCCCATGAAGGCCGGTCGATAGCCCATGCGCTCGATCGCCAGGCCAACCAGGGGGCCCGCCAGCAGAAGGCCGAGCCAATCCAGGGCCGTAAAGAACGCCGTTGCCGCGCCACGCTCGGCGGTCCGGGCTCGCGCGACGACCAGGCTCAAGAGCACGGGAAACGTATAGCCATGACCGGCACCACACAGCAGCCCGGCGATCAAGACGTGACCAGAAGTGTCGGCACGGGACAAGACGCCCAGTCCCACCGCGTAACACGACATCGCCACACCAAGTGTCGGTCGCGTGCCCAGACGCTCGGGAAGCCGCCCCGCAAAGGCCCTCAGGGCCACCGCGACGAGGGCATAGGCGCCGAAGAAAGCGCCAACACTGCCCGCGCCGGTCGCGGTGACGAACGTCTTCATGAAGGTGAACAACGCCACCACGGCGATGAAGAATGTCAGCGCCGCAAGCCAGACCGGCAGCAGATTCCGCTGCACGGCCGTGGCCAGGACGTGCCGCGCCAGCCCGCGCTGGTCGCTGTCGGCTGGTGGGATGTCTCGCAGCGGGATGCAGAGCACCAACCCGAGAGCCGCAAGGACGAGCGCGCAGAGGAACAGGCCGCGATACGTTGTGTAGGAGAGGATCACCTCGCCCACCTGAGCGCCAAGGCCGATCGCCACGAGGCCCGAGATACCGAAGATCGCCAGCCCCTCCGTCCGGCGCTCAACCGGGATGAGATCGGCCGCGTACGTAAACAGCGCCGTGTACCACATCGCCGTTGCGGCACCGTCAAGCACGCGCACCGCATATGCGAAGGGACTGAGCGAGCGTATCGTGAGGTACATCGCCACCGCCGTCACAAAGAGCCCGACGCCGGCCAGAATCACCACTCGTCGTCCGCGTGTATCCATGGCGCGTCCTGCAAACGGAGCGGCGGCGATCGCGCCCACGGCTTGTGCCGCCATGATCCGGCCAATGTGAGCCTCGCCCGCTCCGAGTTGCTGCAGGAAGCCTGGAAGGTGCACGAACAGGAACGCCGCGAAATTGAGCAGCGAGTTGGCGAGCGCCGCCAGAATGAACGCGCGCGTGAAAAGTGGTGGAAGAGTCACGTCATGAGGCTTGCTTCATGATACAAAGCTCTTTACAATTGCCGAAGGAGACGTCATGACAGCCTCTGCTACGAACTGGGTCAAGGCTCTCGGCCTCGTCGCCCTCGGCATAGCCATCGCCGCCGCCGGCATCTACGTCGGGGAGGCCGATGATGCGCCCGGCGCCTCGCTCGCAGGCATCCTGCTGATGATCGCCGCGATGACGTTCGCCGTGAGGACCGCGCGGCGGAAGACCGGGTAGCTACGTGGCCTTTTTTCCAGCGATGTAAGTATCCACTTCTCGCTCGAGCACCGTCAGCGGCACAGAGCCGGCCGACAGCACGACGTTGTGGAATTCCTTGATGTTGAACCGCTGGCCGAGCGCCGTGCGCGCTTTGTCGCGGAGCCGGAAGATCTCGAGCTGGCCGATCTTGTACGAGCAGGCCTGCCCGGGATTCACGACGTAGCGCTCGACCTCGCTGGCTTCGATGCCGTAGTCGATGGCCTGCTGGCGCGTCCAGCGCATCGCATGCAGCCCGGTATCGACGACCAGTCGTCTGGCCCTGAACAGCTCGTCATCCAATTGCCCGAGCAACCCTTCCAGGTCCCCTTCGTACCAGCCTTCCTGCGCCACCATCCGCTCGGCGTAGAGCGCCCAGCCCTCGCTGATGGCGGAGATGCCGCCGAGCGCACGCACCTGCCTGAATTTCGGGAGCTCGCGATTCTCGACGCCGAATGCGACCTGGAAGTGATGTCCGGGAATCGTTTCGTGGTAGACGAGCGTACGCAGGCTGGCTTTCGTCATGCTCGAGGGGCGCAACGGCATCTGGAAGATGCCCGGCCTCGATCCGTCGAGCGGTGGCGCCGTGTAACTCGCGGCGGCGCTCGCCCAGCGGAACTCGGGGTACGGCTGCGCGATGACCGGTGATTTCGGACGCAGATCGAACAGCGTGTTCGACCGCTTGTCGGCATCGCGAATCATCGTGTCGATATCGGCCATGAGCCGCGTGCGGCCTTCGCTCGTCATCGGGTAGCTGAGATCGGCTGACAGCTTCTCCATCCGCTGCTTCACCGTTCCATCGGTGCGGCCAAGCTTGCGCAGGATGGCGTCCATATCGCTTTCGATGCGCTTCACCTCGCGGAGGCCGAGCTCGTGGATCTCGGCGGCCGTCATGTTCGTGGTGGTGAACTGCTTCAACTTGTAGGCGTAGATCGCGGCGCCGTCCTTGTATCTCCAGACGCCAGCATCATCGGTGGCCGTCTTGAGCTGCGCCTCGAGCAACCCGATGGCCTTGCGCCACGCCGGATAGACCTCGCTGTCGACGACTTTCGTCGCTTCGTCTCCCAGTTGCTGCCGCGCGGACGCGCTCAACGCCTGCACGCCGTTCATCCGCTCGACGAACGTCGCGACGAGCGGGTTCTGCCGCGCCGGCGAGCCAACGAATTGCTGCATCTGCGAGATCGTCGATTGCAGGATGAATCGTGGCGGGCGAATGCCCTTCGCCACGAGGCGCGCCGCCTCTTCGCTGGCTTCAGCCATGCGATCGTCGACCTCGCGCAGCCGCGCCACGTAGTTGCGCGCATCACCCTCGCTGCGGACCGGATGCACGACCGTCAGCAGATTCGGGATGCCGACATTGGCGCCGGCGAACTGGTCAAAGGGAAAGTCGTAGTCGCTGAACCGCTCGCCGTCGACGATGATCTGCAGTTGCCACTGCATCACGTCGGCTGACACGCGCTCGGCATCGGTCATGCGCGATCGGTCGAAGCGCGCCAGCTCCGTCAACCCGCGTCGCGCCTGCTCCACCGTCTCGCGTCGCCACTCCGGCGTCTCCGGCGTGAGCTGACGATCGAGGCGATCCTGCTCGGCACCGGTGAAGTACCGGCTCCCTGTGGACTGACTGGGTCGGCGTCGCATCCAGTCTGCCGAGAAATCGTCGAAGAACGCGCCGATGGGGCGAGCCTGACCCTGGATGCTGATGTCGGCCGACGTGAGGACCAGCATCGTGGCTGTGGCCACCGCCGCGCGAAAGAGTCTGGTCATGGGCGCCTTGTGAATCGTTGGGACGCGGAGTCGTCAGTGGATCGTGACGTCCGGACCGGGACGCCACGATTTGAACCGGCTGAGCGCTCGTCGTCTCAGGGTCTCGGCTGGATCGACAGGGTGCGCGCCTCGATCGGGCTGATTCAAGTCGAGCGTCGGAGATGAGTACGGGTCCCGCCAGCCCGTTCGCGCGAGACCGTTTCCTGCCGCAACCACGGCGTACAGAATCGGGCCGAGCCCCATCGCACTCAACCAGTCTCCCTCGACGTGCCGAAGTACCAGCGCGCTGCCGATCCACAACGGGACAGCGATTGCACACGCCAGTCTGTTCAATTCCATGGCGCCTGGACAATTATGGATCCATGGCGTCCCGATCATTACGCGGCGCGCCTGCCACCTTCGGAAGTGGACCTTTGGCCAGCCGCCGACAACCGCAGTTGTCAGAACCCAGTTGGGGTCTGACCCGGGGTCAGACCCCGGGTCAGACCCCCGCGGCTGCTGCGCGATCGAGCATCCACCACAGCTCGCCGTCAACCGGTCGAACGAGCTGTGCGGGCAGCGGATCTGACCCGACGGAATGACTCAACACTCGCTGGACAATCGGGGCCTTCCCCGCCCCGCTCGCAATGAAGACAACGGCGTGCGCCGCTGTGAGGACCGGCAGCGTCACCGTGAGGCGGTAGGCCTGGAGTGTCGGCACCCAGTCGGCGACGCAGAGCCGCTCCTGTTCCTGGAGCGCCGCACTCCCAGGGAACAACGACGCCGTGTGCCCGTCGGTGCCGATCCCCAGGTGAATCAGATCGAAACGAGGCACCGGCTCACCCTCGACGCACTCACGAATCTTCGCTTCATATTCGCGCCCGGCCCGTGCGGCGTCGGGCAATTCACCGCGAATCCGATGGACGTTCGCGGGCGGCACGGGCACCTTCGACAGCATCGCCTCGACCGCCATCCGATAGTTGCTGTCCGGATGATCGGACGACACGTGACGCTCGTCGCCCCAGAAGAAGTGGATGTCGCTCCAGCGCACGCGGGCGCTAAACGCAGGGGCGGCCAACAACCGATACACGGCCCTCGGCGTCGATCCGCCGCTCAGCGCCACCGTGCAGCGGCCTCGCGCGACGACGGCATCGGTCGTGACGCGTACGAACCGCTCCGCCACTGCGTGGCTCAGCGCGTCGACGCTCTCAGCGACTTCGATCTGACTCATCGGTCTGGAGATGTTCTCGCCCTCGCTGAGCATCGGCAGAATCTTCGCCGCGATGCCACCATCAACGTATACACCCGGGCGGCCACGGCCGTATCGCCACGACGGTCGAGCACGGCGGCCGAGGCGAACGTACCGTCGGCGATCGTTTTCGACATCGCACTCCAGCCCTGTCTGGTGTCATCAACCGTTCATCTGACATCTCGCATGCTTAGAGGGTGAGTCGTCACGCGAGCGTCATTCATTTGCTGCTGGCCGTTCTTCTCTGTTCGAGTCCGGCGGCGGCCCAGGCCGCGCAGGACTCGCCTGATACCACCCTCGTCGCGGAGCCTCAGGGACCGGATCCTGTACCCGAACCCACCGAGACAAACTGGCGCTCTCTCATCAAGGATACCGGCCGCGACTTCGCGTCGTTTCCGCGCCGGAAATCGACGTGGGTGCTGCTCGGCGTGGGTGGTGCGCGGCCCTCGCCGTGCATCCCGCCGACGACTACGTCGAGAGCCACATCGTCGGCAACCCGACTGCTGAGCGCATCTTCGCAGCCGGGCAGGATGCTGGGCAGCGCCGGCTTTCAGGTCGGGACGCGTCGCTGACGCTGTACATCGTCGGGCGTCATCTCACGAAAGACGATGACACGCGAACGCATCGGCTGACGCACATCGGCTTCGATCTGATGCGCGCGCAGATCGTCGCGCAGACGCTGGTGCACGCCATCAAGTTCGCCGGACGGCGCGATCGGCCGACGGGCGAATGCTGCGCGTTCCCGTCGGGTCACGCCACCAGCGCCTTCGCCGCCGCGTCGGTGCTCGAGCGCCACTTCGGCTATCGCGGCTCCTGGCCGGCGCTGCGTCGCGGCCAGCTACGTCGCAGCGTCGAGGCTCGTGGACAATCGGCACTTCCTCAGTGACGTCATCTTCGGTGCGGCGCTCGGCGAAGCCGTCGGCTGGACCGTCGTCGGACGGCACGGCAAACCGAAGATCGCGCTGCAACCGGTTCCCGTTCGAGGCGGGATGATGGTGGCGCTTGTGCGTGATCGAGTGACTGAGTCCACACGGTGAGAGCCCTCGTCGCCCTGACACTGGCCAGCGTCGATGTGCGCCGCGTGCGCGGCGCGTACCACGAGCGTCGATCTCAACGCCGCGCTGCGCGAGCGTACCGGCCACACGATCAAACCCGCCGACGGCCCTGCCCTTCCGCCCGGCGTTACGCTCGAGGACGGACTGACCGCGGATGAAGCCGTAGCGATTGCGCTCTGGAACAGCCCGTCGTTCCAGCTGGTGCTCGCCGATCTGGGCCTGGCCCGCGCCGATCTCGTCGAGGCAGGGCTGCTCAGGAATCCGGTCCTGTCGCTGCTCTTTCCGTGGGGACCGAAGCAATTCGAATGGACGGTGCAGTTTCCGTTCGACGTGCTGTGGCAGCGACCTCGCCGCGTCGCCGCGGCGCAGCTCAATCTGGAATCGGTCAGTCAGCGACTGGTCTGGGACGGGCTGACGCTGGTCGCCGACGTGCGCAGCGCGTTCGCCGACTCGATCATCGCCGAACGCCGGCTGGCGCTCGCCGAGGAGAGCGCCGTGCTCACGCGGCGCGTGGCGGATCTGACCGAGTCGCGGCTGCGCGCCGGTGACATCAGCGATCTCGAGGCACGAGGCGCGCGCAGCGATGCGGCACGAGTCGACGTCGCTGCGCAAGGCGGCGGAATACGATCGCGATCTCGCCGGCCTGACGCTCACCGGCATCATCGGCCTCGATCCCGACGGCCCTCCCGATTCGGATGATTCCCGGCGAGCTGTCGTCGTGCGCGACGCAACGACAATCTCTTCCAGGAAGCGCTCGCATCGCAGGCCCGACATCCGCGCGGCGGAGCTCGCGATCGAAGCGGCGGGGGCGCGCGCGAAATGGGAGCACTCGCGAGTCATCACGCTCATCGGCATCCTCGACGGCAACGGTCAGGGGGCCGAAGGCGCCGAAGTCCGGGCTGGGCGTCAGCGGCGAGCTGCCGATCTTTTCAAGGAATCAGGGCGGGATCAGCCGCGCCGAGGCCGAGCTCGAGCGCGCCAGCCGACGCTACGCGGCGCTGCGCGCGCAGGTAGGCATTGACGTGCGCACGGCGGCGATTCGCGTGCGGCAGGCCCAGGCCGCCTTCGATGCGCTGGCGCACCGACATCGTGCCGTCGCTCGAGATCGAGCAGCGCCAGGCCGAAAGCGCGTATCAGGCCGGCGAGGCCCCACTCTTCACCCTGCTGGACGTCGGCCGGCGGCTGATTGATGGCCGCATGCGGCAACTCGATGCCGAAGCCGCACTCCAGAAGGCACTCGTGAACCTCGATCGCACCATCGGACGCTCATGCGCGCCACGCTGAGGAATCGTCGATGAAACGTGTCCTCGCACTCTTCCTCCTGATCGTGCCGGCCTGTTCGCGAGAGCAGCCGGCACCGGTCGCCCATGAGCCGGCCGCGACCGTCAGCCAGCCGAAGGCGGAGGCCGATCTGACGACGGTGAAGCTGTCTGCCTGAAGCGATCAAGCGTCTCGGCATCGAGATCGAGGTCGCGCAGATTCAGGATGCCGCCGGCACGCGCACGGTCGGCGGCGACATCGTCGTGCCGGAAGGACAAACGGGTGCAGGTGACGGCGCCCGTCGCGGGCACGCTGTCATCCGCGATCGTACGTGCCGGCGCCACCGTGGCCGAGGGCGCAGCGCTGTTCAGGCTCGCGCCGATCAACCCGGCCGAACGCGATCAGGCCGGCGAGGCGCGTCGCGCCGTCGAGGCGGCGCAGGCCGAAGAGCAGCTCGCGCGGCAGCGGCTGCAGCGCCTCGAGCAACTGCTGAAGGACGGCGCCACCAGCATGCGCGCCGTCGAAGAAGCGCGCGCGCAGCTCGAGGTCGCAACCGCGACCCTGAACGCCGCGCGCGAGCGCTTGAAAACCATCGGACAGACGACCGTGGGATCCGGCGACCTCCTGATCCGCGCGCCATTCGCCGGAACGATCCTGTCCGTATCTGCGGCGGAAGGACAAACCGTCTCCTCGTCGGCGCCGCTCGCGGAGATCGCCCAGGTCTCGACGTTGTGGGTCAAGGTTCCGCTCTACGCCGGTGACGCCGAAGGCCGTCGATGCCATCAAGCCCGCGTCGGTGACCACGCTCGGATCGCCGCGATCGCCGCGGCCGGCAGTGCGAATCACGGCGCCACCCACGGCAACCCGACGTCGGCGTCCGTCGATCTGTTCTACGAGGTCAGGGGCACGGCGGGACCGCCGCTCGGCCGGGCGAGCGCGTGACCGTGGCGCTGCCGCTCACGACCACCGAACGCGGACTGGTCGTGCTCGGATCGCGCGGTGCTCTACGACATCAGCGGCGGCACGTGGGTGTACGAGGATCGCGGCGAAGGCATCTACGCTCGACGCCGCATCGAAGTCGCGAGGCACGCCGGCAACCTGGTCGTCGTCGCGCGCGGCATCGAGCCTGGGACCAAGGTCGTGACCGCGGGGGCTGCGGAGCTGTTCGGCACTGAATTCGGAGCAGGTCACTGACATGATGGCCTGGCTCGTATCGCTCTCGCTGCGCCACCGGATCATCGTCGTCGTGCTCGGCGGCGATCGACGGTGGTGGTCGCGTGGCGCACGCTGCGCACGACGCCGCTCGACGTGTTCCCCGAGTTCGCGCCACCGCTGGTCGAAGTCCAGACCGAAGCGCCTGGTCTGTCGACCACCGAGGTCGAAGCGCTCGTCACGGTTCCGCTCGAGGCCGCGCTCAACGGCGTTCCCGGTCTCGATCGCATCCGATCGAAGTCGGTGCTCGGGCTCTCGTCGGTGGTGCTCGTCCTCGATCCAGGCACCGAAGTCCTCGCCGCGCGGCTGGTCGTTCAGGAGCGTCTGGCGCGTGGCGTCGTCGCAGCTGCCGTCGGTCGCACGGCCGCCGGTGATGCTCTCGCCGCTGTCATCGCTGAGCCGCGTCATGAAGATTGGCATCACCTCGGACAAGCTGTCGCAGGTCGAGATTGACGACGCTGGCGAAGTGGACCGTCCGGCCGCGCCTGATGTCGATTCCCGGTGTGGCGAACGTCGCGATCTGGGGCCAGCGCGATCGCCAGCTGCAGGTGCTGGTCAATCCCGATCGGCTGCGCGCGCACGATCTCTCCATCGACGATGTCGTGCGCGCCGCCGGTGAGGGCGTCTCGCTGCAGGCCGGCGGGTTCCTCGATACGCCCAATCAGCGTCTCGCCGTCACGCACGCGTCGGCGGTCCGCACGACCAGCGATCTCGAATCCATCGTCGTCGCTCAGCGTCAACGGCACGGCGCTGCGCATCGGCGACGTGGCGACCGTGGTCGAGGGATCACCGCCGCCGATCGGCGACGCGATCATCAACAACGTCCCCGGGCTGCTGCTGATCGTCGAGAAGCAGCTCGGCGCCAACACGCTTCAGGTGACGCGCGACGTCGAAGAGGCGCTTCGCGATCTGGCGCCGGCGCTCGACCGGCGTCGCAGGTCGATCCGACGATCTTCCGTCCGGCGACGTTCATCGAGATGTCGCTGCGGAATCTGAGCCGCGCACTGCTCATCGGCTGCGTCCTGGTCATCCTCGTCCTGCTCGTGTTCCTCGCCGACTGGCGGACCGCGCTGATCAGCAGCATCGCGATCCCGATGTCGCTGCTGACGGCCGGCGTGCTGCTGCACTATCGCGGCGGGACGCTGGACACGATGGTGCTCGCCGGCCTCGTCATCGCGCTCGGCGAAGTCGTCGACGATGCCATCATCGACGTCGAGAACATCGTCCGCCGGCTGCGGCTTGAATCGCGGCACTGGCGGATCCGCGCGCCGCGCTCGCCGTCGTGTTCGACGCGTCGCTGGAAGTGCGCAGCGCCGTGCTCTACGGCAGCCTGATCGTGATGCTGGTCTTCATCCCGGTGTTCCTGCTCGAAGGTCTGACCGGCGCGTTCTTCCGTCCGCTGGCACTCGCCTACATCCTCGCGATCCTGGCGTCGCTGGCTGTCGCGCTGACGATTACGCCGCGCTTGCGCTGCTCCTGCTGCCGAAGCACCTCGGCTCGCGCGAGGTCGAGGCTGGTCGGCAGCCTGAAGCGCCGCTACCGGCGCCTGCTCGAGTCGTTCGTCGATCGTCCGAAGTCGGCGTTCGCCACGCTCGCGCGTGCTCACGCTGCTGACCGCCGGCACCGTGCCGTTCCTCGGCGAAGAGTTCCTGCCGCACTTCCGCGAGTACGACTTCCTGATGCACTGGGTCGAGAAGCCCGGCACGTCGCTCGAGGCGATGAGCCGCATCACCGAGCGCGCGAGCCGTGAACTGATGTCGGTGCCTGGAGTTCGCAACTTCGGATCGCACATCGGCCGTGCCGAAGTCGCCGACGAAGTGGTCGGCCCGAACTTCACGGAACTGTGGATCAGCCTCGATCCGTCGGTGGACTACGAAGCGACGGTCGCCAGGATCCAGTCGATCGTGGACGGCTACCCTGGCCTCTATCGCGACCTGCTCACGTATCTCCGCGAGCGCATCAAGGAAGTGCTCGACCGGCGCCAGCGCCACGATCGTGGTGCGTGTGTCGGGACCCGAGTTCGCCACGCTCAGGTCACAGGCCGAGGCGATCGCCGCCGGATGCGGCGGCATTCGAGGGCGTCGCCGACCTGACGGTGCAGGCGCAGGTGATCGTGCCGCAGGTGGAAGTGCGATTCCGGCCCGAGCGTGCGGCCGTCTTTGGTGTCACGCCTGGACAGGTGCGCACCGCGGCCGCGACGCATGCTCGGCGGCACGAAGGTCGGTGAGTTCTCCGAGGAGCAGATGCTCTTCGACGTCGTCGTCTGGGGCGAGCCCGATGTCCGGAAGCAACCTCGATGCCGTGCGCAATCTGCAGGTACCGCTGCCGGCGGCGGCGTCGTGCCGCTGCAGAGCGTGGCTGACGTCGTCGTCACGCCGACGCCCAACGAGATCACGCGCGAGAACGGTTCCCGCCGCATCGACGTCACGTCGAACGTTCGCGGCCGCGACCTCGGCGCGTCGCGCGCGATCTGCAGCGCGTGCTCGCCGAGCACAAGTTCCCGCAGGGCTACTACGCGGAGGTGATGGGCGAGTACGCCGAACGTCAGGCGTCGTCCGTCAGGCTGACGATGGCCGGCCGGCTCGCGCTCGGTCGGCATCTTCCTCGTGCTGCTGATCGACTTCGGATCGCCGCGCGCCGGCGACGCTGGTGTTTCTGACGCTGCCGTTCGCGCTGGTCGGCGCGATTGCCGCCGTGCTGCTGACCGGCCGGCGTGCTGTCGCTCGGCTCGCTGGTCGGCCTGGTGACGGTGATTGGCATCGCCGCGCGCAACGGCATCATGCTGGTCAGCCACTATCGTCATCTCGAGCTGCAGGAAGGCATGGCGTTCGGGCGCGACCTGATCTTCGCGGCTCCGAGGAGACGACTGTCGCCGATTCTGATGACGGCATTCGCCACCGGACTGGCGCTGGTACCGATCGTGATCGGCGGCGACGCGGCCGGCTACGAGATCGAGCACCCGCTGGCGGTCGTCATCCTCGGCGGCCTGGTGACCTCGACGTTGATGAACCTGCTGATCGTGCCGACGCTCTATCTCAAGTTCGGTCGTCCGGCGGCAACGGAAGCGTCACTGTAAAGACGCTGCCGCTGGCGCTGCTCGACTCCAGGACGAGCGTGCCGCCATGCGCTTCCGCGATCCATCGGGCAATCGGGCAGACCGAGTCCGGCACCGGCGTAGGTGGACCCGAGCCGCACGAACCGATCGAAGATCCGCTCGCGGTGCGCCTCGGGAACGCCGTCGCCATCGTCGGTCACGCGAATCGTGATCGCCGGACCTGATGCGCGACTGCACGCTGGCCGTCACCGCGCCGCCAGTCGTGCGTGCCGCACGGCGTTGTCGAGCAGATTCCGGATCAGCTGGCGCAGCAGCGTCTCGTCGCCGACGAACTCCACCGCCGTGTCGCCGTCCGCATCGATCGTGATCTCCCGCTCGCGCGCGAGCACGCGGAGCGCGCGTGCCGATTCGGCGACGAGGTCGTCGATGTACACCGCCTCGGGAACGAGCGGCAGGCCTCGCGCCTCGGCCCGCGACAGCAGGAACATCGCGTTGACGAGGCGCGACAGGTGCGCCGACTGTTCGGCGACAATCGTCATCGACTCGCGGTAGTCCTCCGGCGTGCGCGTGCGTCGCTGCGACAGCGCAACCTGTGCCGTCGTCCGCACGACGGACACCGGTGTGCGCAGCTCGTGCGACGCGTCGGCCATGAACTGCCGCTGCGCGTGCAGCACTCGCGCCAGCCGATCGAGCACGCCGTTGAACGCCTGCGCCAGGCGTCCGAGCTCGTCTTCGGGGTTCGGCGTATGAAGGCGTGCCGACGGCTCGTCCTCGGAGATCGTCAGCCGCCTGCGCCGCCATGTCGCCGAGCGGCTTGAGCGTCTGGCGGCCGACGACCCAGCCGCCCACCACCGCGACGATCAGCGCCGCAACGACCCCAGCTCCCAGCGAGCGTCGCAGCTCAGCGCTCTGCGCGCGCAAGTCGTGCAGCGGCGCGGCGACCGCCGCGACGTACGGAAAACTTTGGTTCGTGACGTGTTCGATGAACGCACGGGCCGGCACTCCGTTCAGGTCAACGTCGGCGAACGCGACGATCGCCGGGCACCGGCGGGCGCCATGCGGCGTCTTTCTCGCGGCCCCACATCGCCAGCAGGTGTCCATCGGGCTGAGTCAGCACCAGCGTTCGATCGGCGCAACCACCTCGATGCTGGCTTCGTCGGCCGAAGCCTGCAGATCGAGCCCTTCGCCGAACTCCGTCCGCATGACGCCCTGGAGCGTCAACATCAGACGAGCGAGCTCCTCATCGAGACGCTGATGCGCCAGGCGATCCTGGACGACCGCCACGACCGCCGCCCCGGCGATCAGCACGACGACGACCACGGCGCTGTACCAGGCCGTGAGCCGCGCGCGAAGGACCAGATCATGAGTGACGGCGAACGGCTGACAGCATGTATCCCTCGCTGCGTCGCGTGACGATCAGCGAGCGGCTGGCCCGGCGCGTCGATCTTCCGCCGCAGCCGCTGGACACAGACGTCGATGGTGTTCGACAGCGGCTCGTGCGCCGCTTCCCACACGTGCTCGGTCAGCTCAGCGCGGCCGACCACTTCGTTCGAGGCGTAGTGTCAGATGCTCGAGCAGTGCGTACTCACGCGCAGTGAGGAGAAGCGGACGCCCGTCACGGTCGCGCGGCGCGCGCGGGTATCGAGCTGCGAGCGGACCGACGCGGATCACCGACGGCGTCAGCGGCCGTCGGCCGCGGCGGATCAAGGCGCGCAGACGCGCGAGCAGCTCGCCGAAGTCGAACGGCTTGCGAGGTAGTCGTCGGCGCCGCTGTCGAGTCCCTCGATGCGCGCCTCGACCGCATCGCGCGCGGTCAGCATCAGCACCGGCACGTCTGACCCGCCTTCGCGCAACCGGCGACAGACCGCGAATCCGTCGAGTCGCGGAAGACCGACGTCGAGGATGACGGCATCGAAGGATGAGACGGCCGCGGCGTAGACCGCCCGCTCGCCGTCGCGTGCAACGTCAACCGCATAGGCCTGCTCGCGGAGCCCTTTCGCCAGCACCTGTGCCGCACGCGGCTCGTCCTCGACCAAGAGAATGCGCATGACGTCCTAAATTTTAGTCGCCTAAAGCTGTGCAATGGGCTACGCGCTGTCAATGGGCCCAGGCGGACAGCGAAAGCGACGCAGCGCGACACCAATCGGATTCAATCAGATCAAAGGTGCCCCATGGGTCAGGTAAGAAGAGTTCTGGAGTCGTTGGCGTTGACTGCGGCGATTGCGCTCGCGCCAGTCGTCGGCACAGTGGCCGCGGAGAAGGCCGCGTCAACGCAGCGCCAGCACAACCCGCACACGGATCAGCGTCGACAACTTCGGTCGGGTCAACGCGAACTATTACCGCGGAGCCCAGCCTGAGGGCCGCGACTACACCGACCTCGCGGCGCTCGGCGTGAAGACGGTCATCGATCTGCAGCGCGATGGCAGCCCGGCCGAGCAGAAGCTCGTCGAGGCCGCGGGCATGACGTTCCATCGCATCGGGATGACGACTCGCCAGGCGCCCACCAAAGCACAGCTCGCGTCATTCCTGGAACTGGTGAATAACCCGGCGAATCAGCCGGTCTACGTGCACTGCGCAGGAGGACGTCATCGAACGGGCGTCATGACGGCGGTCTACCGGATGACGCGCAATGGCTGGAACGCGGAACAGTCCTTTCAGGAGATGAAACAGTACAAGTTCGGCGCCGACTTCCTCCACCCGGAGTTCAAGGAGTTCGTCTACGCATATCAGGCAGAACCAGAGCCCACAACGCCGGCCGTGCTCGCTACAAGCGTCATTGATAACGAAGCCGCTCTAGCGCGCTAGCTGGAGCGTGTGGCCTCGATCTTGCTCCTAATCCCAAGCAGAGAAGAGGGCTGCCATGGGACGCAACTCAGCCGTGATCATATTGATGATGCTCAGCACCGCATGCATGCACGACAAGAAGCCGGAGACTCAGCCACAGCCGGTGGCCGCGACGCCGGCGACCGCAGCACCTCAGGGCTCGAAAGTCGTCGCGGCCGCGAAGGGGAAGACCCCGGCAGCGCCAACCAGCACGGCAAAACAGACGCCGGCGACGACAGCGAAGGCGGCTCCGCCCTCAACGCAGAAGCCTCGTACGCCAGCAACGAGTCAGGCCGCTGCGCAGACCGCCAAGGCCCCGGCCACACCGCAGAAGCCGACGGCTCCAGCGACGACGACCGCTCCTGCCAAGCCCACCGCTCCTGCGAAGCCGACCGCTGCACCGACGCTGGATCTCGAAGCGCTCAAGACAGAGCTCAAGGACACCAAGGCAATCGGCCTGATGACCAAGCTCTCGCTCAAGAACAAGGTGGACGATCTGCTCGGTGAATTCCGCAAGCACCACGCCGGTAAACCCGTGCCGACCATTTCCGAACTCCGCCGCTCGTACGACCTGTTGATGATGAAGGTGCTGTCTCTGTTGCAGGACCGCGATCAGAAGCTCGCCTCCGAGATCGTGTCCTCGCGCGAACAAATCTGGGGGCTGCTCGCGGACCCGAAGAAATTCGCCGCGCTCCCGGTGTAGATGAGGGACTCCATGATCAAGCGAACGTTCGCACTTGCACCGTGTCTGCTCCTGCTCGCGTCGTCTCGTGACACCGGCCGCCGCGCAGCAGGACACCGAGACGTTGAAGAAAGACCTGACCGCGGTGATCGCGCTCCAGGGACAGCCCTGTGGCGAGGTCGTCTCGGTCACCGTGCTCAAGCAGAATGACTACGCCGCCACCTGCAAGGACGGCAACAAGTATCACGTCTACGAAAACGACAAGGGTCGCGTCGTCGTCGAAAAGCAGAAGTAGGCTCGTCGCTCAGGCCCGAAGGTCGTAGCAGAGCAACCGCGGTCCGCTGCCGCGGTTGATCTCGCGCGTGTTCTGCACCACGTAGAGCAGTCCGCGGCTGAGTACCGGTAGCGTCCACGACTCGCGCGCCTGAAACAGCCAGGCGCGAGACACTTCCTTGTAACCCTTCGGCGTCAGATCCATCCACGACAGGTGTCCGAGCTCGCCGAGGCAGAGATAGCTGCCGTCAACCGCGAGCAGCGACCCGCGATACGTGCCGACGGTGGCCTGGCGGCCGCCGATGGTTTCACTCCATTCCGGAACCTCCCGCCACACGACTTTCCCCGTCGCCACGTCTATGCACGCCAGCGACGCATCGGGTTCATTGCGGCCATCGAACCCGTACAGATAGCCATTGCGATAGATCGGTGTGTTGAAGTGGAGGGCAAACTCCTGTGTCGTCCACAGGACCTTGTGGGAGAAGTCGGGGTTGATCTGCAGGAGCGCTCCACCCGTGCGATAGCTGGCGGAGATGAAGACCTTGTTGTCGAAGACCACCGGACACGACGCGTTCACCGACTCGAAGCTGCGGCTGCGCCACGGAAACGAGAAGTCCACCTTGCCGTTCGCCGGATTGATCGACATGAGCCCGCCGGTAGGCGGATCCGACTCGCCGCCGGCGAACACGAACACCCGACGTTGACCGTGCACAACGGCCGGCACTGGTGACGCGTAGCTCGGTCCCCACGCGTTGCCTGCTCGCCAGACCTCTTTGCCGCTCGCCTTGTCGAACGCCGCGACACACGGCCCGCCAGGCGCGCCGACATTGACAATGAGCACGCCGCCTTCGAGGAGCGGCGTCGAGGCGACCCCGAAGAAGTCCTGGCGAACCTTATAGTCAACGCGGAGATCGCGCTTCCAGATCACCTTGCCCGATGCCAGATCGAAGCAGTGAAGCTTGCCTTCGGCGCCGACCGTGTAGGTGCGCGCGCCGTCGATCACCGGGCTCGATCGCGGCCCGTTGTTGTAGCCGTAGCGATCCTCGAAGACGGTGCCGTACTTGAACTGCCAGCGGCTCGCACCCGTCAAAGCGTCCAGACACTCGACGATCTCCTCATCGCCGATCCGGTAGATGTACATGAGCCGATCGCCGGAGATCGCCGGCGACGAATAGCTGGTGCCTTTCGGAAACTCCCAGAGGAGCGGTGGCGGCAGCGTGCGACTCAGCTTCGTTTCGGTCGAGACGGCGTTGTGCGACGGGCCGAGAAATGACGTCCAGTCGTGCGTGATCGCGCCGGCCGGCAGCGGCTTGGGCTTGTTGACGAGCCGTGCCTGGGCGCGCGCAACGCCTGCCAGGAGCGGGTGCACAATCAGCGATTGGAGTAGGAAGCCGTCGCGAGATGGACATCAAAGTAGTGTCCGGCTTTAGCCGGACGATGCGGTGATTGTAATAGAGTCATCTTCGTTGATGGACTCCGTCCCTGCCGATTCGATCGCCGACGGCGTCAGCCGCCAGCTCGACCCGCGCTGGATCACGGTGCAACGGGTGCACTCGGCGATCTTCCTCCTCATCCTCGCCGCGGGATCGTTTGTGGCTGTCCTCTCGCTGTGGGCGGGAAGCGGGATCCTCGCTCTCGGCGTGCTGCTCCTTCCGCTCTGGCTGGTGTTCATCGGGGCGCTGGCCTGGCATCTGCAACGCTGGCCGGCGATCGCCTACCGTCACACGTCGTATCGCGTGGACGAGGCCGGACTCGAGATTCTCCGCGGCGTGTACTGGCGCACGATCACCAACGTGCCACGATCGCGGATCCAGCACACCGACGTCTCGCAAGGGCCGCTCGAGCGGCGCCACGGCCTCGGCACGCTCGTCGTCTACACCGCCGGCACGCAGCACTCGCAAGTGAAGCTCCCCGGTCTCGAGTTCAGCGTGGCACGTCGCATCCGGGCCCACCTCCTCCCCGGTGACGAAGGCGATGCCGTCTGATCATCGTCTGCACCCCTCGTCCATCCTGTTCGCGCTGGCGGGCAGCCTGCGAGCGTTTCTGGTGCCCGCCGTTCTGCTCGTCCTGACGAGCGGCCGATCGTCGCCGGGGCCGTCGGAGGTCGGTGGGTGGGGGCCCGCACGGTGGATGAACCGCTGGATGCCCTGGAACTTCGAGATTGCCAACTGGCAGTTCTGGCTGCTGCTGTTCCTGATCCCGGCGATGATCGCGGCGCTGGCACGGTACTTCTCGTTCCGACTGCGCTACGAAGGAACCGAGCTCGTCATCAGCTCGGGCATCCTGTTTCGCAACGAGCGCCATGTGCCGTATGCGCGCATCCAGAACCTCGACGCAGTCAGGAACGTCGCGCACCGGCTGCTCGGCGTCGCCGAAGTCCGCGTCGAGACCGGTGGGGGGCAGACACCGGAAGCCACGATCAGCGTTCTGCACGAAACGGTCTTCGAGGAAATGCGGCGTCGCGTCTTCGAGGGCCGCGCGCAGGTCGCAGCCGTGGAACCGCAGCCGTCGGCGGCGCAGGACAGTGCCGACACCGGGGGCGAGCCTGGGCGTCGAAGCGCGCCGCTCGACGGCGGCCCTGGGCGCCGAAGCGCCGAGGTGCGACGGCGGCCGAACGCTGCTCCACCTGCCGGTTCGCGAGCTGTTGCTGAACGGACTGCTCGACAACCGGGGCATGGTGCTTATCGCCGCCGCCGCGGGCGTCCTGTGGGAGGCCGGGCTGCTCGGCGTCATTTCGGATCGGGTGGCGGGTGGCCTGTTTCAGCAGGGCCTCGTGCGAGACACCGTGCGCGAGCTCATGAGCGGCGACGTCCTCGCGTTTCTCGTGCGCGTTGGCATCCTCGCGATTGGGATTGTCTTCGTGCTCGCCCTCGTCCGGGTGTTGTCGATGATCTGGTCCGTCGTGCGACTTGCACGACTTCCACCTGGCGCGAGTCGGAGAGGACCTCCGGACGCAATACGGACTGCTGACCCGCGTCACGACCACGATTCCACTCCGGCGCGTGCAGTCGCTGACGATCCGCGAATCGCCGCTGCAGCGGCTGGTCGAGCGGATGTCGGTCCGCGTCGAGACGGCCGGCGGACACGGCAACCCGCACAACGGCCAGAGTCAAGCAGCCGCGCGAAATGCTGGCGCCGCTCGTTCGGCGGACCGCCGTGCCCGCACTCGTATCCGAGGTCCTTCCCGGCTTCGAGCTCGACGCACTCGAGTGGCAGCCCTTGCACCCTCGCGCGTTTCGCCGCGCCGTGAAACCCGCGATGATCGTGGCAGCCGCCCCGGTCCTGCCGTTCATGTTCTGGTTCGGCTGGGCGGGACTGCTGGTGCTGACGGTCACCGTGCCCTGGCTGTGGATGATGACGCGGATGTACATGAAGCACACGCGCTGGGCCGCCACCGATGACGTGCTCGTCTTGCGCAGCGGATGGCTGTGGCGCGAGGTGGTCGTCGTTCCGGTCGCGAAGATTCAGGCCGTTGGCCGCGTCGAGTCTCCGTTCGATCGTCGTGCCACGATGGCCGGCGTCCGCGTCGATACCGCCGGCAGCGCATCTCCCGCACACCGGATCAGCATCCCGTATCTCGCCCGGGAGACGGCGGCGACGCTCTACGAGCGGCTCAGCGCGAAGACAGCCCAAACCGCCTTTCGCTGGTAACTCACCCTATACTCTCAGCGCTATGACACAACTGCGATGGGTTGCCACGCTCACGGCAGCGGTGGCACTGCTGTCGGCGTATCCGGCCCGGCCGTCTATGCAGACCAAACCACCGGCGGTCACGTCGCTCAGGCTTTACGTTTTCGACTGCGGCACGCTCACGCCCAATCGTGAAGGCGTCGAGCGCTATCACGTCACCATGCAGGAGGTCGGCGAGATCCGGATGCCGGTGCCGTGCTTCCTCATCGTCCATCCACGCGGCACGCTGATGTGGGACGTCGGCGTCATTCCCGACAGCGTCGTCGAGGCGCAGAAGAACAACGCAAGGGCCAACGTCAATCCGACCGTCGCCGCAGTCGTCACGCGGACGCTCTCAAGCCAGCTCGCTCAGGTCGGCTACACACCCGAGGACATCACCTACGTCGCGATCTCACACGCACACATCGACCACACCGCGAACCTCAACTCGTTTGCCCGCTCGACGTGGCTGACGCGGGGCGGAGAACGCGACTTCATGTGGACCGAGAACAACCCGCGGGTGAATCCGACGTTCTATTCGGCGCTGAAGAACGGCAAGGTCGTGGTCGTCGACAAGGACGAACACGACGTGTTCGGCGATGGCAGCGTGATCATGAAGGCCGCGCCGGGCCACACGCCCGCGCATCAGGTCCTCATTCTCAAGCTGGCGAAGACCGGACCGGTGATGCTGAGCGGCGACCTCTATCACTATCCCGAGGAGCGCACGTTCAAGCGACGGCCGCCGGACAACGAGTTCAACGTCGAACAGTCAGCGGCATCACGGCGCGTGATCGAGGAATACCTCGCGAAGACGAAGATGCCGCTCTGGATCGAGCACGACTACGAGTTCATCGCGACGCTGAAGAAGTCGCCGGCGTACTACGACTAGATCGTTCCGAACGATCAAACTGAGTTGAGAATCGCGACGAGCAGTGCAACGAACAGCAGCAGCCGCAGCCACCAGTACGGGATGAGCGCTGGCGGCCACCCGAAGGCGACATACACACCAGCTGCCAGCACCAGCGCGACGAGCAGCAGCCAGACCGCCCACCTGAACTTCGAGAGAAACTCAGCGATGCCGGACGGCTCGAGCTGCCGGATCTTCTCCGGCGGCGGTTCCAGCCTGTTGTCGAGCACGAACGCCGCGATCGAATCGAAGTTGTCGTCGACAAGCGCGGCGCCGTGACCACCGCGCACGTACTGAAACTGATTCCGCCGCGCCGGCTCACGCATGAAGCCGAAGAACCCGCCGCCGCCGATGTCGCCCCGAAAGTCGAACAGGTTCGGAAAGATTCCCACCACCCAGTCCTGACTCGCGAGGTAGTTGCGCACGCCCGTGATCCGGCGCGCGGTCTCCATCCTGTCCCACTCATAGTTCCGCGGCAGGACTGAGCCCGCACACACGATCTGCCCGAACGTCGACGCCTGATAGTTCCGCAGCGCGCTCCCCAGCAGATACGTCCCGTTGCTGTGACCGACGAAGTCCACGCGCTCGACGTTGGGATATCTGGCGAGCACCTCGGTGTACTCGTCCATGAACCAGCGGACGTTCTTCTGCCGCTCGGAGAGCAGCAGAAACCTGCCCATCGGAAAGTATCCGTAACTGGACTGGCGCGTCTCGATATGAAGGTTGCGTCCCTTCGCCAGCTCTTTGAGCTTGTCGCTCAATCGTCCCGTCCAGCTGCCGAAGTCGCGGATGCCGTGCACGATGAACACGACCCGCTCGACATTGCGATCCTCCTCCTGTTCGGCAGGCACGGTGTACTCGGACGAGAGATCGGTGCCAAGCAGTGCGCGCTCGAACACCGCGCGGCGATCGGGATCGCCAAGCTCGACGATCGTCGAATGCGTGGTCCCGGGCGGGGCATTCAGATAGATGAAGTTCTTGCCGGCCTGCACGTCGATGTTGTCGCTCGGCAGGACGAGATCGTCCTGGTCGCCGAGAATCTGCACCGTCAGCGGCATCGGCTGTATGCGGCCGAGCCGAATCCACTGCACGCGGAGGTTGGCGATGAACGGAGCACCCTGGCGGATGTCGTTGAGCAGCTTGGCCTGCCCCGTCAGTCGCCCGAACCACGCCAGCGTGCGAAAGGTCACCCAGCGCGCCCACGGCATCTTCGTGGGCCGGGGTGAGAGCGACCATCCGCGGTTCATGCCCGCGAGCAGGATGATCCGTTCGACCGCCGTGCGCCACGGTTTGGGAGCCGGCACCATCCCTTCGCGCGCGAGGTCCCCGGCCGCGCCACAGGCGATGACGTACGCCTTTCGCACCATCAGCGCGCCGCGACTGTGGCCGATGAGGATGATGCGCTGATACTCGGATCCGGTCTTCGACTTGTGCTTGCGCCACTGCTGGTCGATGGCTTCCGAGATCTCCCGGGCGATCGCGCCTGCATCGGCATTCGAGAGATAGCCGGCTTTGTAGATCGGGGTGAGGATGTCAGCCGCGGGCAGATACTGCGCGACGACCGGCGGAACGGTCTCGAGCGTCCGCCGCGACAAACCATGGACGACCACCGCCAGCGTTGTCGGCGTCTCGACGGCGGGCTGGAGCTTCGGGTCGACGAGCATCCCGCGGGGATTCTACGCCCGCATGCTCGGCCGCAGCCCCGGGCCGCCCTTGTCGTCGTCCGGCGAGGGCTCCTTGCGCCGGGCGATCGGCTCCTCCGGCTCGTTGGCTTTGCGCGCCCGGCGGTCTTTCATGAACAGGAACACTGCCGCAACGACGCCGAGGAGCGCGACGAAGAGTGGAAAGAATTCGAACAGGAGCATGCGTTCCGATTCCCGCTCTGCGCTTAATCGATGGTGAAAGCGACGTAACTCAAGAATCCTGCCCGCTCGATCTGCAGCACCACCGCCTCACCCGGCTTGATGCCCTCGAGCGCGCCACGCAGCGCCGCGAGCGTCACGATCCACTGGCCATTGACCGCGTGAATCACGTCCCCCGGCGCGAGCGGACCGCTGTCCGAGTCGATCGTACGGGCCGTCGCAGAGACGACGACCACGCCCGACTTCGCGCGAAGCATCGGCAGCATGGCCGCGACCTCGGGATCGAGCGTGACGCCGAGAATTCCGAGCCGCGTCACGACGTTCTGCCGTGGATCGGCCAGCCCGGTGATCCGTGACAGCGGATCGTTGCGCTCGGCTACGGAGACGTTGACCGTCTTGATCTCCCGGTCGCGCTGCACCTCGAGCCTGACCACGTCGCCCACCGCTTTGCGATACAGCGTCACGTTGAGCTGACGCCCGTTCTCGATCGGCTTGCCATCAACCGACAGCACGAGATCGCCGACCGCCAGGCCGGCGCGGTCGGCCGGCCCGCCGGGCGTGACGTCAGCGAGCACCGCGCCCCAGTCGCGCGACAAACGCAGTCCGTCGGCGAGCACCGGCGTCACCGTCTGCGCGCGCACGCCAATCTCGCCGCGCCGCACCCGGCCGAACTGCTTGATCTGATCGAACACCGTCTTGACGATGTTGCTTGGCGCCGCGAAGCCCAGCCCGCTGTTGGCACCGGAGGCCGAGACGAGCAGCGTGTTGAGGCCGACCAGACGGCCCTTCGCGTCCACCAGGGGCCCGCCGCTATTGCCCGGATTGATCGACGCGTCGGTCTGGATGTAGACCATCGGCGACTCGGGCTGGAGCTGGCGCGCGACGGCGCTCACAATGCCGAGCGACACCGAGTTTTGCAGGCCCATCGGGCTGCCGAACGCCAGCACGACTTGCCCCGCCTTGAGGGCATCCGAGTCTCCGAACGGCAACGCGCGCAGACCGCTCGCCTCGATCTGCAGCACCGCGACGTCGGTCTCATCGTCGATGCCAACCAGCCGGGCCGTGGCCACGCGGCTGCGGCGTGCGAGCAGTGACTGGCCGGCCGGGGACACGGGCACTTCCACTCTGATGCGCGAGGCACCGCGCACGACGTGCGCGTTGGTGATGACGAATCCCTCCGCGTCAACGACGACACCCGAGCCGCTGCCGCGGACGGGAGTGACCAGATCCGACTGGCCGGGCACGAGACCATCACTCGCGGCGAGCCCGGTCGTGAAGATCTGCACGACGGACGGATCGACGGTACGAACCAGCGATTCGATCGTGCCGTCGAGATCGGTGAGCGCTGGCGGGTCGCAGCCTGCGGCCGGCCTTGTGCCGCCGCCGGGGACCACAGCGCGAGGACGACGGCCCCGGTGAAGGCAGCCGTTCGAAAGCTGTATCTGATCATGGCGACCCACGCATCATACAGAACACGGTCATACTGAGCGTTTCAGCCGATCCGCGGCTACGGCCGAGAGCCGTCCGGCGCGGAGTCGAGGGACGCGGAGGCGCGCCTCCGCGCGCAGCCGGTGAATGCGGAGGCGGGCCAAGTCGGCAGAAAGGCAGGTGATACCATGAACGAGTTCTTCTTGCATCTGGGGTTCCAGCGCAGCAGCTACGCGCGTACCCCGGAACCCATCAGTGGTCCGTAGACGCTGAATGAGTACGAGTCGCAACCAGCCTTCGACCGCGGTCGTCGGGCCGCGACAGCGGAGCGGCCGGTTGTCATTCTCGAAGGACGTACCACGAATCTGATGACGCCATCCTCGACCCGGTCCGATCCGGCGGTCCTCATCGCGATGATCTGCTCGGCGGCCGTGAGCGCGCAGTTCATTGCCGGCAAAGCCACGCGGGACGCGCTCTATCTCGCCAACCTCGACGTGACGACGCTGCCGTCTATCGTGATCGGAACGGCCGTGGTCTCGATCCTGCTGGTGTTCGCGAGCTCGCGTGGACTGCAGAAGGTCCCGCCGGCGACGTTCGTGCCAATCGCCTTCGCGCTCAGCGCCATCCTGCTGCTTGGCTCGTGGCTGCTGACGTTCTCGATGCCGGTGCTGGCGGCGAGGCTCGTCTACCTGCAGATCTCGGGTCTCGGCCCGATGCTGGGATCGAGCTTCTGGCTGATTGCGACCGAGCGATTCGACCCGCACACTGCCCGGCACCACTTCGGCCGAATCGCCGGCGTCGGCACGCTGGCCGGCCTCGGCGGTGCGCTCGTCGCCGAACGCGTGGCCGTGATGGTCGGTGTGACCGCGATGCTGCCGCTGCTGGCGATGGTCAACCTGTTTTGCGCGTGGCAGATTCGGCGCCTCGCGCAGTCCACGCCGCCGTCGAAGTACGCCACGCTCGAAATCGCACCGCCGGATCTGGCTGCAGTGTCGCCGCAATCCGGCCTCCACGTCCTGGCGCAGGCGCCGTATCTGCGCAACCTCGCGGCGCTCGTGCTGCTCGGCACGATTGCTGCCGCACTGGCCGACTACGTCTTCAAGGCACAGGCCGTCGAGACCTTCGGTCGCGGCGAAGGCCTGCTCCGCTTCTTCGCCTTGTACTACGCCGGCGTCAGCCTGCTCTCGTTCCTCGTCCAGACGACGTCGAGCGCGTTGGCACTGGAGCGGTTGGGCCTCGGCCTCACGGCGAGCACGCCGTCGATCGCGTTGACGGCGGGCGGCCTTCTCGGCCTGTTGTTTCCCGGCCTTGCCGGCGCGTTGCTCGCGCGCACCGGCGAGTCGGTACTTCAGGGGCTCGCTGTTCCGGACCGGCTACGAGATTTTCTATACGCCGATCGCGGCCGAGGAGAAGCGCGCCGCCAAATCGATCATCGACGTCGGCTTCGATCGCCTTGGCGATGCCGTGGGTGGCGGTATGGTCCGGCTGCTGATCCTGCTGCCGGCCACACAGCAGTACTCCGCGATCCTCATTGCCGCCGTGGGATGTTCGGCCATCGCGATTTTCGTCGCCCGACGGCTCAGCACCGGCTACATCCAGACGCTCGAGCGCAGTCTGCTCGACCGGGCCGTCGAGCTCGACCTGTCGGACGTGGAAGACATCACCACACGCACCGCGGTGATTCGCACGTTGCGAACTCCGTTCACCGCAGGACTCACCCGCGATCGCACGATCCTGACGACGGCGGCGGTCACCATGGAGCAGCCGGTTCCGGCGAGCGATCCGGAGGTGATGGAGATCATGGCGCTCAAGTCGCGGAACCGCGATCGCGTGCTCGGCGTGTTGCGCAACGAGGAAGGGTTGCCGCCGACGCTGGTGCCGCACGCAATTCCGCTGCTCGCCTGGGATCCGGTCGCGGAAGACGCGGTGCGGGCGCTGCGCAAGGTTGCCGAGGAACGTGTCGGCGAGTTGATCGACGCGCTGCTCGATCCCAATCAGCCATTCGCCGTCCGGCGGCGGCTGGCCCGCGTGTTCTCGGTCTGCGTGTCGCAGCGTGCCGCCGACGGCTTGTTGCTCGGCCTCGAAGATCTGCGCTTCGAGGTGCGGTTCCAGTGCGGGCGATCGCTGGCCTCGATCCTCGAGAAGAACCCGCGCGTGCGGATTGACAAGGAGCGCGTCTTCGACGTGGTCCGCAAGGAAGTCGCGGTCGGCCGGCCGGTGTGGCAGAGCCATCGACTGCTCGACAGCATCGATCCCGAGCAGCGATCGTTTGTCGATGAATTCCTGAAGGATCGGGCGGGTCAGAGCCTCGCGCACGTCTTCACTCTTCTGGCGCTGGTGCTGCCAACCGCGCCGCTGCAGATTGCCTATCGCGGTCTCCACACCGACGATCCCAAGCTGCGCGGCACGGCGCTCGAGTATCTCGAAGGCGTGCTGCCGCAGGATCTGAGCCAGCGACTGTGGCCGTTCCTCGGCCGCGACCAGCAGGCGCCGCGCGACTCCCGAGCCCGCGACGAGATCCTCGCCGACCTGCTGCGCTCGAACGAATCGATCATGTTGAATCTCGAAGAACTGCGGCGCCGTGTCGATAAAGGCGCCTGACGATGCGCACTAGCCACGAATCACGGCGTATCGCACCGCACGACACGCCGGTGTCGTCGGCCAGCGATACCGGCCGGCTGACACGCCTGCCAACGGAACTGCTGTCCGAGCAGGCGCAACGGCTGGTCGTGTTCAGCACGGTGGCGCTGGTGCTGTGGACCTTCGCGCTGATGCTGGACTCGTTCGTGATGCCGTGGCTGTGGGACGGCTGGGTCCGCAACTGGCGGGCGATTATCCTGCAGCTGTGCGGGGCGACTGGTTCCGCAGTGATGTATTGGCGCCTGCGCAGCGCCAGCACCAGCATCGAGAGCAAAAGCAACGCCGGCATCGCGATGATGCTGATGCACGGCGCCGGCATCGCGGCGTTCAACGCCTGGGCGGTGCCGCCGGCCGGCGACGACATCTTGCGGCTCTCGTGGATCTGTCTGCTGATCCTGATCTCGGCGATGATCGCGCCGAGCACGCCACGTCGGATGTTGATCGCCTCGCTCATCGTCGCCTCGTTCGATCCGTTCGCCTACTGGATCGCGTGGCTGCTGGGCGGCAAGGCGCTGAATCCGGCGTATGTGTTCGTGATCTCCTGGCCCAGCTATGCGTGCGCGTTCGTCGCCGTCGTGCCGGCGCGTGTGCTGCAGCGGCTCGGCCGGCGTCTGCGCGAGGCCCAGGATCTCGGCAGCTATCACCTGATCGAGCGTCTCGGCGCCGGCGGCATGGGCGAAGTGTGGCGCGCCGAGCATCGGCTGCTGGCGCGCGATGCGGCCATCAAGCTGGTGCGTCCCGAAGTGCTCGGGGCGCGCAATGAGAAAGAAGCGCAGGTCATGCTCAAGCGGTTCGAGCGCGAAGCCCAGGCGACGGCGGCGCTGAGCTCACCGCACACGATCCAGGTCTTCGACTTCGGCATCACGCAGGATGCGACGTTCTATTACGTGATGGAACTGCTGGCCGGTCGCGACCTCGAAACGCTGGTCCGCGAATTCGGACCGCTGCCGCCCAATCGCGTCCTCTACCTGCTGCGTCAGGTGTGCCATTCGCTGGCCGACGCGCACGCGCGCGAGCTCGTGCACCGCGACATCAAGCCGGCCAACATTTACGTCTGCCGCATGGGTCTGGAATACGACTTTGCGAAAGTGCTCGACTTCGGCCTGGTCAAGATGCCGGCCGGATCGGGACAGGGGCGTGACCCTCAGACACTTGCGACCCTGGAGAACACGACACCCGGCACACCGGCCTACATGGCCCCCGAAGTCATCCTCGGCGACACGGAGATCGATCGGCGCGCCGACGTGTATTCCCTCGGCTGCGTGGCGTATTTCCTCCTCACCGGAGAACTGGTGTTCGAGGCGGATACGTCAATGAAAATGCTGATGCAGCACGTGCACGCGCAACCGGTACCACCATCGGAACGGACCGAGTTGCCGGTGCCGCGCGAGCTCGACGACCTGATCCTCGCCTGCCTGCAGAAAGACCCCGGGCGCAGACCGCAGGACGCCGGCGAGGTGTATCAGATGGCCTGCCAGGTTCACCTTCGTGAGGAGTGGAGCTCGGATGAGGCCAAGAGATGGTGGCGGGCCCACCTGCCGCAGCTGTCCGGTCCGCTGACGCTGAAGGAATCAGCCGTCAGGCATCAGGATTCAGGGCGAGCCAGGCCACAGGACTCAGTGCCGGACGTTCGTGTCGCTGATCCCCGATCCCCCGTTCCTGATTCCTGATTCCCGATTCCTGATTCCTGCTTTTGATCGCCACGATGTAGCATCTGCTGATGCAGGACACGTCACCGTCACGAAAAAGCATCCTTGAACGCTTCTTGTCGCTCGCGACGGAGGTGCGTCCCGGCGAAGGCACCAGCGCGATGCTGCTGGCCGTCAACGTCTTCCTGCTGTTGTCCGCCTACTACACGATACGGCCCCTGCGATCGGCACTGCTGCTCCCGATCGAGATTGCCTTGCCCGGCGGCCGGGTGATGGCCGGCCCGGAAATCCAGTCCTATACGGGGGCGATCCTCGCCGCGCTGTTCCTGTTTATCGTTCCCCTCTACAGCTCGTTCGCCAACCGCGTCGATCGCATCCGCTTAATCAACTACGTGACGATGTTCTTCGTGGTCACGCTGGTCGGCTTCTTCTTTGTCGGCCGGATGGGTGTGTCTCCCACCGTCGTTGCGGTGACGTTCTTCCTCTGGATGGGCGTGTTCAACCTGATGATCATCGCCCAGTTCTGGTCGTTCGCCAACGACCTGTACAACCCCGAGCAGGGCAAGCGTCTGTTCGCGATCGTCGGTTTCGGCGGTTCGGTCGGCGCCATCGGCGGCGCGCTCATCACGACGACGTTCATCGACCGGCTGGGCCTGCTGCCGATGATGCTGATCGCCTGCGCCGAGTTGCTGATCGCGCTCGGACTCACCAATCTGATACACCTCCGAGAAGGGCGACGTCCGAGGGCGGTGGCCGCCACGGCCACGGCCGCGGCCGCCAAGACCGAGGGACCGCTCAGTGGGAGCAGCGGGTTCAAGCTGGTGTTGAGTCAGAAATATCTGCTGCTGATCGGCCTGCTGACACTGACCGTGCAACTCGTGAATACGAACGGCAACTACATCCTGAACGAAACCGTGGCGCAAGTGGCAAGCGCGTCCAGCGCCGGCAACGCGGAGGCCGAGGGGGAATTCATCGGCGGCTTCATGGCCGATCTCGATTTCTGGCAGAACCTGCTGTCGATGGTCATTCAGTTCTTCCTGGTGTCCCGTATCTTCAAGTACCTGGGCATCGGCGGCGCGTTGTTCGTGCTGCCGGTGCTGGCATTCGGCAGTTACGGGCTGTTCACCTTCGCGCCAGTGCTGGCGTTCATCCGTCTCACGAAGATCGCGGAGAACGCCACCGACTACTCGCTGCAGAACACCGTGCGGCGCGCGCTGTTCCTGCCGACGTCCAAGGACGCGAAGTACAAAGCGCTCCAGGCCGTCGAGACGTTCTTCTGGCGCGCCGGCGACATGCTGTCTGGTGTCGCCACTTTCGTGCTGGTGCAGTGGCTGTCGTTCTCGGTTCGCGGTTTCGCACTCGTGAATCTTGCGATCGTGGTGCTATGGCTAATCCTGGCGGCAGCCCTGGCGCGCGAGAATCGGAGGTTGACCGCTGAAGCCGAGCCGGCAGCTGCATGAGGCACTGGACGATACGATTACTCGCCGCGGCAGCGATTCTCGCCGCAGCTCCGTGGACGCATGCGCAGGAGCCGACCACTCGCGCCGAGACGCTGCAGCGTGAGCGCGAGGAGAAGGCCCAGAACCTGGCGCCGCCGACGAGCAACCGTCTCGAGCGCGCCCTGCTGGACCTCGAGAGCGGCCGGGTCTTCGAGCGCATCCTGAATCCGCCCGAAGGGCTCTATCCCAAGATCGGCAACATCACCACCGGCAGCGGATTCTCGTTTGGCCCCGGCTACCGGTATCCCCGGTGGTTCGACGGGCAACTGGAGTTCAGCAGCTTCGCCGCCGCGTCGTTCACGAGGTACTGGATGATCGACGCGCGCCTGCAGGCGCCCCGGCTCGCCAACGGCCGCGTTGGCGTGGGTGTGCATGCGCGTCGCTACGATTTCCCGAAAGAGGATTTCTTCGGTCTCGGGCCTGACTCGTCGCGCGCGAACGAAGTCATTTACGGTCTGCGCAATACGGTTGCCGGCGGATACGCCACCTATCGTCCGGTACCGTGGCTCGATCTGACGGCGGGCGTCGACTATCTGAACCCCGACATCGACGCGATCAGCGAAGAGGACAGCCTCCTGCGTGTCTTCGGACCGGCAGACGCGCCGGGCGTCCTCATCCAGCCGGACTTCTTCCGCTACACGGCGACCGTTGACGTCAACAGACGCGTGCCCCGAGGCAACCCTCGCCGGGGCGGCCGCTACGCGTTCACCTATCAACGTGTCGACGACACGGAGCTCGATCTCTTCTCGTTCAACCGCGTCGACATCGACCTGCAGCAGTACGTGCCGCTGCTTCGCGATCGCCGCGTGCTGGCACTGCGTGCGCGCGCGGTCATGACTGACGCCGACGCCGGCGCAGAGGTGCCGTTCTATTTCCAGCCGACGCTGGGTGGTCCCGACGACTTGCGCGGCTTCCGTAACTTGCGGTTCCGCGATCGCAACACGCTGCTGTTCCAGGCCGAGTATCGCTGGGAGATCTTCACGGCGGTCGATGGGGCCATCTTCTACGACATCGGCAAGGTGGCGCCACGTCGTCAGGATTTCCATCTCAGCGAGTTCGAGCGCGACTTCGGAATCGGATTCAGGTTCGGCACCATCAACGGCGTCTTCCTTCGTATCGAGGGGGCATTCGGCAGCTCCGCTGGCGCGCACTTCATTTTGAGGTTCGGCCATGTCTTCTAGAAGGCCGGTCCAAAAGGACCGGCCCTGCCTGAAGGACCGGTCCCACGGCGTGCGCGGGCTGCTGGCTATTGCCACCGTCGTCTGCACTGTCTTCACGCTGGCGACCCAGAGTGCCGCGCCTGTCTACTTCCCTGACGACCCGCTGCAGGTCGACAACGACCGCTTGCTCGACGCCGGCAAGGCGACGTCCATCGACGGCAGTAATGCCTATGACTTTGCCGAGCAGACGTTCTTCAATCCCGGCGACCCCGAGCCAATACCCGCCGTCAACGTGAACACGCTCGGCGAGGTCCCGGACTCGAGCTGGTTCAACAACCGGATTGGCCGCCGCACGATGTCCATCGACGAGATCGTGCGCGGACCGAACACGCTCGCGACCCCCAACATCGACGACTGGCCCGTCGTCGAGGGCAAGAGCAGCGGCATCACGCCCGGCTACCGGGTCGTCGGCCCTGATGGACGCCTGTATCAGGTGAAGTTTGATCCGCCGAGCAATCCCGAGATGGCCAGCGGGGCCGAGGTCATCGGCGCCGCCTTCTATCACGCGATCGGCTACAACGTGGTCCAGGGATACATCGTCGAGGTAGACCCGACCAAGGTCGTCATCGCGCCCAACGCGACCACGGTGGACCTGCGCGGCCGCAAAGTCCCGATCACACGCGTCAACGTTGACCGGCTGCTCAGCGTGTCGGCGAAACTGCCCAACGGCAAATACCGCGCGACGCTCAGCCGGTTTGCTGACGGCAAGCCGCTCGGCTACTTCAAGTATTACGGCACACGGCCCGACGACCCCAACGACATTCACCCGCACGAGCACCGGCGTGAGTTGCGTGGGAACCGGGTGTTCGCGGCGTGGCTGAATCACGACGACTCACGCGGCCTCAACAGCCTCGACATGCTCGAAGGTGAAGCAGGCCGTCAGTCCATCCGCCACTACATGTTCGACTTCGGCTCGATCATGGGCAGCGGTAGCACGCAGGCGCAGGTCCCGCGCGCCGGCAACGAGTACATCCTCGAGTGGGGACCGGCGTTCAAGACGCTCGCCACGCTCGGACTCTACGTCCGGCCGTGGATCCTCGTGGACTACTGGGAGGGCGCGAAATCCGTCGGCCGCTTCGAGGGGGACTTCTTCGATCCCGTCAAATGGCGGCCCGAGTATCCAAACCCGGCCTTCGACAACATGACGCCGGACGATGCGTTCTGGGCCGCACGGCTCGTCTCGAAGTTCAGCGACGAGGCGATTCGCGCCGTTGTGGCCAAGGCGCGATACAGCGAGCCGGGTGCGGCCGAGCACATCGTTGCAACGCTCATCAAGCGGCGCGACAAAGTGCTGCGTACGTGGTTGACCGGGGTCAATCCTCTCGTGAACGCACGGCTCGACGGTGAGCTGACGTTCGAGAACGCCGCCGTCGATGCGGGCATCGCGAAGCCGCCGCAGTCGTATCGCCTCGAATGGTCCCGATTCGACAATGCCACTGGCACCGCCACCCCAGAGATGGTGAGCGGCCTCGTGGGGGGCGTGGTTGGAAGAACGGAAACCGGAGTGACGTCGCCTCGCTTCCAGGTGCCGCAGACACTTCGTGATGCGGCCTTCATCAGAGTGAGCGTCAGCACGACCCACCCCGACTATCCCGCGTGGTCCAACCCCGTCACCTTTACCTTCCGCCGCAACGGCACGCAGTGGGAGACGGTCGGTCTCGACCGAGTCGGCCGGAAGTAACACGGATTTTTCGGCATCGCAACAACCACGACACCGCACCTTCCTAGCATGCACACATGATGCGTGCATGCTGGGTGGTTCTTTCAGTGACTCTTCTCGCGGCGTGCCACGATCGCGCGCCGGCCGACCCGGTCGTCCTCGACGGGTCGAGCACGGCCTTTCCGCTGGCCGAGGCGGTCGCCCACGAATTCATGAAGGCCAACAAGGCGACACCTGTCAACGTCGCGTTTTCGGGGACCGGCACCGGATTCGTGAAGTTCTGCCGCGGGCAGCTGGATATCGCCAACGCCTCCAGGCCGATCACCGTAGAGGAGCAGCAGGCGTGCGAGTCGGCGAACGTCTCGTTCGTCGAGCTACCTGTCGCCCACGACGCCATCACCATCGTCGTCAATGCCGGCAACACGTGGGCCTCGTCAATCACTGTTCCCGAGCTGCGAACCCTCTGGGACGTCGCGGCCGAAGCGAAGATCACCACGTGGAAACAGATTCGTGCCGACTGGCCGGATCGCAAGATCACGCTTTTCGGGCCGGGCGCCGAATCCGGTACGTTCGACTACTTCACCGACTCGATCAACGGACGCGCCGGCGTCAGCCGCAAGGACTACACCACCAGCGCGGACGACGAAGTGATCGTCGAAAGGCGTTGCCGACGACGAACTCGCCCTCGGCTACGTCGGCCACGGGTATTTCGAGCGGCATCGCCAGCAGCTGAAGGCGCTCGCCGTAGACGATCTCGACGACCGCGTCGGGCGTGGGCCGGTCGAACCCAGCGCGGAGAACGTCGCCCGCGGAATCTATCGCCCGCTCGCCCGTCCCCTCTTCATCTACGTCAATACGAAACGCATAGAGCGTCCGGAGGTCAAAGCGTTCGCGCGCTACTTCGTCCGCAAGGCGCGCGAGCTCGCCGGAGACGTCGGCTCGGTCCCGATGATGGGGATGGCCTACACTCTCGCCGAGCAACGCTTGGAGAAGATGGCGACAGGCACGATGTTCAAAGCACCCAACGCCGCAGAACTCGGCGTCGAGTACCTCCTCACGCAGTAGGCTGTCTCCCCACATCACAAGCGCATCGCAATGGGCTGGCGCCTGTGACAGCCCCCGATGGCCGGTGGATGTTCCTGAGCATCCAGACACCCGCGGCGTTGGGCCCACATTGAGCGTTGCCTGATGTAACGATCATGTAACGGATCTGTTAAATCTGCTACGATCCCTCGGTTTGCCGAGGTGACATGGCCCGTTTCAGTCTGCTTCCCCGCGAAGAGCACTTCTTTCACGACTTCGTCGGCCTTTCCGAGGAGATCCGGACTGGCGCCCGGACGCTGCGAGCAGATGCTGAGCAGCAATCCGCCCGACATGGCCAAGGCGGATGCGATCAAGGACATCGAGCACGCCTGCGACGGCCGCACGCGCTCAATCATCGATCGGCTCAACCGGACGTTCGTCACGCCGCTGGACCGCGAGGACATCCACTCGCTGGCCATCTCGCTCGACGACGTGATGGACGCGATTGATGCGGCGGCAGCAGTGATTCGTCTCTACAAGATCACCGTGATCCGGCCACATGCGCGGCGACTGGCTGAAATCATCTGCGACTCGACCGATCGGATCACGGAGGCGTTGTCGATCCTCGAGAAGCAGAGTCAGGGCGTGCTCGAGCTTGCGGCCCGGGTCAACCAGCTCGAGCGCGAAGCCGACCGCGTGCACCAGGACGCGATCGTGTCACTTTTCGACGAGGAACAAAATCCGATCGCCGTCATCAAGTGGAAGGAGATCTTCGATTTTCTCGAAGCCGCCACCGACCGGTGCGAAGACGTCGGCAACCTGCTCGAAGGCGTGGTCGTCAAGCACGGCTGACCGGGCTGCTCACCACGCATGGACCATTCGCTCCTGCTTCCGGTTCTCGCGCTGATTGTCGTCGCGCTCATCTTCGACTACATCAACGGCTTTCACGACGCGGCCAACTCGATCGCGACCGTCGTCTCGACCCGCGTCCTGACGCCGGGCCAGGCGGTCTTGTGGGCGGCGTTCTTCAACTTCGCCGCGGCGTTCTTCTTCGGCACCGGTGTCGCGCAGACCGTCGGCTCAGGCATGGTCGACCTGAACGTGGTGACGTTCGCGGTCATCTTCGGCGGCCTGACCGGCGCGATCATCTGGGACCTGATCACGTGGTATTACGGTCTGCCGACCAGTTCGTCGCACGCGCTTGTTCGGCGGCTACGCCGGGGCCGCAATCGCCAAGGCCGGCTTCGCCGCCATCATCGTCTCCGGCTGGACGCGCACGCTGATCTTCATCGTCCTGGCACCGCTCATCGGCCTCGTCGTCGGGCTGACCCTGATGACGCTGAGCCACTGGGTGTTCAGGCGCGCAACTCCGCACCGCGTCGATGCGTTCTTCCGGCGTATGCAGCTGCTCTCGGCTGCAGCGTTCAGCCTGATGCACGGCGCCAACGATGCGCAGAAGACCATGGGCATCATGGCCGGTGCGCTGTTCACGGGCGGGTATCTCGAGCGCGATGCGCTCGGCAAGCTGCCCATCCCGATCTGGGTCGAGTTGATGGCCTACACCGCGATTGGCCTGGGCACGCTCTCGGGCGGCTGGCGCATCATCAAGACGATGGGAACGAAGATCACCAAGCTGCAGCCGATCGGCGGCTTCGCCGCCGAGACAGGAGCGGCGCTGGCGATCTACACCGCGACCGCGATGGGCACCGGCATCAGCACCACCCACACCATTACCGGTGCCATCGTCGGCGTCGGGTCGACGAAGCGGTTGTCGGCGGTACGCTGGGGGGTTGCCGGACAGATCGTCTGGGCCTGGGTGCTGACTATTCCAGCATCGGCGCTCGATCGGCGCGGTCGCGTACTGGCTGATTCGGCTGCTCTTCCGCGCTTCCTGACTTGTCCTCGCCGACGTGTCCGCCGTGGCGGCGGTGCGGTGAAGACGGAAGCCGCACGCGAAGGCGGAGGGCGCGTGGGATAATGACGGCGACGTGGACATACTCGTCGCCGAAGACGACCGCGACATCGCCGATCTGATCGCCCACTACTTTTCGCGCGCCGGCTGGCGCGCTCACATCACCGAGACCGGCGACGAGGCGCTGGCCAGCATCCGGCGCAACCCGGCCGACCTCGTGATCCTCGACGTCATGCTACCCGGCCTGAGCGGCCTGGAGGTCTGCCGCGCGCTGCGTGCCGACAAGGCGACCGCGGCCATCCCCATCATCATGCTGACTGCGCGCGCCGAAGAGAGCGACCGCATCATCGGGCTGGAGATCGGCGCCGACGACTACATCTCGAAGCCGTTCAGTCCCAACGAGCTGGTCGCGCGCGTGCGCGCGCTGATGCGGCGCTCGAACCGGATCGAGCCGACGGGCTCGACGCTCGCGTTCGGTCCGCTGGTGATGGACCTCAGCCGGCACACGGTTCTTGACGACGGGACGTGAGGTGAAGCTGACGGCCAAGGAGTTCATGCTGCTGCAGTACCTGCTGCAGCATCGCGGACGCGTCCTGTCGCGCGATCTGCTGCTCGGCGACGTCTGGGGCTACCGCTACACCGGCGGCACGCGCACGGTGGACGTCCACGTGCGCCGGCTGCGCGAAAAGTTGCCGTTCCTGGTCGATGCGCTCGTCACCGTGAAACAGTTTGGTTACAAGCTCGTGGAAGATGGGGTCAGATCGTGATTCTTGCGTGAGCGGCTCGAGCGCAAGAATCACGATCTGACCCCGGATATGCGCACCAGTTTTCGCACCAAGGTCTTCATCGGATCGGTCGTCGCCGCAGCAGTGTCGCTGGTCGCCCTGGCCGCGCTGCTGTCGTGGCAGGTTCGCAGCCAGCAGCGCTCCGCGCTCGAGCTCCGGCTGACCGATGAAGCGCGGCTGATCGCCGAGCTGCTCTCCCAGGCCACGGCAATCGACGGCAGTGCGCTCGACGCCGAAGCCGATCGGCTCGGACAGCTCGTCTCGACACGCATCACGTTCGTCGCCGAAGACGGCCGCGTGGTCGGCGACTCCACGCAGCCCGGCGACGCACTCGACACGCTCGAGAATCACGCGTTGCGTCCGGAGGTCGTCGCCGCGCGCGAGCGCGGGATCGGCACCAGCCAGCGATACAGCACGACCGTCGATACCGACATGCTGTACGTCGCCGCTCGCGCGTCGCATCCGGTGGTGCGCTACGTGCGCCTCGCCCTTCCGCTGACCAACGTCGATGAACAGCTGGCGGCGATTCGACGCGCGGCACTGACCGCCATGGCCGTCGCGATTCCGTTGGCGCTGATCGTGTCGTGGCTGCTGTCGGCGCCGCTCGCGCGACGGGTTCACGCCATTGCCAACGTCGCCAATCGGTATTCGGCCGGCGATCTGTCGCGATCGACCTACGACTACGGCACCGACGAGCTCGGCACCGTCGCCCGCGCGCTCGATGCCTCGGTCCAGGAACTGGGTGGACGGCTCGAGGAGTTGTCCCGCGATCGCGCGCGCATGGGTGCGATTCTCGCCGGCATGGTCGAAGGCGTGCTCGTCGTCGATCGGCAGGGACGGCTGCAGCTGGTGAATCGCGCGGCGCAGGAGATGCTGCGCGTCGATGCGTCGGCCGCGAGCCGTTCGTATCTCGAAGTGATTCGCCACCCCGACATCGCCGCGCAGCTCACCCGTGCGCTGCGCGGTGACGATGCGGGGAGCCAGGAGGTGGCGCTGTCGCGCGACCCCGGCCGCACGTTCGTCGCGCGAGCGGCGCCGGTCTCGGGAACCGGCGGCGGCGGTGCGGTGCTGGTGCTGCACGACATCACCGACCTGCGCCGTGCCGATCAGATCCGGCGAGACTTCGTCGCCAACGTGTCGCACGAGCTGCGCACGCCGCTCACCGCGATTCGCGGCTACGTCGAGGCGCTGCTCGACGAGGGCGCCGAGGGCGCAGCCGATGCCGAGAGCACGCAGAAGTTCCTCGAGATCATCGCGCGCCACACGACGCGGATGGAGCGGCTGGTCAAGGACCTGCTGCGGCTGGCGCGGCTCGATGCGCGTCAGGAGACGCTGGAGATGGCGCGCTGCGACGTGCGTCAGATCTTCAGCGGCGTGATCGCCGATCTGTCGCCGTCGATCGAGGCCAAGCGTCAGCACGTGGCGATCGACGTGCCGCCGGACGCCGCGCAGGTCGATGGCGATCCGGCCAAGCTGCACGACATCGTCCGCAATCTCGTCGAGAACGCGGTCAACTACTCGCCGGATGGCGCCGACGTCACGCTTGCAGCGGCGCGCATGAACGGGCAGTACACGATCACCGTCGCCGACTCGGGGCCTGGAATCCCGCAGGAGGATCTCGCGCGGGTGTTCGAGCGGTTCTACCGCGTGGACAAGTCGCGGGCGCGGCCCGGCGGAACCGGCCTCGGCCTGGCGATCGTCAAGCATCTGGTCGAACTGCACGGCGGCGATGCGCGCGCCGAGAATGCCGCCGACGGCGGCGCCGTGTTCACCGTGACCCTGCCGGCTCGACCGACGGGGTCAGACCCGGGGTCTGACCCGGGTCTGACCCCAAATCCAGCCATCAGTCGGCGGCATGCGGACGATACTTCGCAGAATCTGCGCACTCTGCGCTGCTGCCGGCGTCGAGCTGTGGAAATCTCAAGCCGACCCTTCTCGTGCACACCAATAAGGACTTCGGGATATGGGGACGGTGCGCGAGATCGCTTCGCGCAACCTGAGTTGACAGTTCCCGTTGGGGTCTGACCCGGGGTCAGACCCCGGGTCAGACCCGAATCACAGACCAGGTCACAGGTCAGTCGACGACGTAGCTGAAGACCTTCCAGACGCCGTCCTTTTCGATGAACGAGCCGCAGACGCGGATGGTCTTGGACGCACCGCCGGCATCGATCGACCGCGAACTGCGCGTCGCGGTGAACGGCGTAGTGCGCGTACGGCGTCACGCCAGAGAACGTCACGCGCTGCAGGGTGTGGCGTTTGCCGCCGTGGGCTCGCAGCGTCTGGGCCAGGCTGATGTTGCTCTTCTGACGCAGGTCGCCCCAGACGTACGAGAAGGGCAGATTCCGTTCCGGCCGCGCTGCAGGAAGGTCCGGCCACACGTGATCGCGAAACTCCTGCTCGCTCAGCGCCAGTGCATCGAGTCGCGCACGATCTCGACGCGCCAGAGCATCGAGGACGGCACTCGCGAGCGTCTCGGGTGATGCCGACGTGTTCGCCAGCGGAGGCACTCGGCTGCACGCGCTCGCGCTCAGCACGCCAAGGGCTGTCAGGAGAAACGAGCGACGTCGCATCGCCTTCAGCGTACACAAAACGGGGACGAGTCTTTCAACTCGTCCCCCGTTGCAGATCACGATCGCGAGGTCAGTTCTGCGGGAACGACGTCCAGCCGTCCATCCAGTTGGGCGCCGGGGCTGGCGGCACCGCACCGATAAACGTCACCGGTTCGAAGAACCCGTCGTTGGGCGGCAGGATCGGCGCCAGCTGACCACCGGCGAGCGACGCCAGCGGGGGCTGGAGGTTCGGGTTCACGATGCTCGCGTTACAGGTCGGCGGCGTTGAGGCCGGCCGGCTGGTTGAGGAGGATGTTCGGGAACCGGCCGGTGTTCATGTACGTCGTGACGCTCGAGTGCATCGCCTGACCGGCGGTCACGACACCCTGAGCGTTCAGATTGTTCCAGGACACTCCCGCGCCCATCTGCGACGTGCCATTGTCGACCTGACCCGTCGTGGCAGTGTTGGTGGTTTCGATCTGGAAGCCTTGCCGCATCCCCGTGATCAGGAAGTTGCGGATCGTGAACGCCGTGCCGCGGCGCAGGTTGGCGCGCACGCTGCACCTCCGACCCGATCCCAGCGGGATCCCCGCAGATCGTGACGTTGTAGATCTGCGGATTCGACCGCGGTATGCACGTTGTTGTTGAACTCGTTGTTGTCCGCCTCGATGGCGTTGTCGGCGTCGTCGCCTCGTTGCAGGATGGCCGCGAACTGTATACGGCCGCTCCAGCCGAACGTCCAGTCGAGACTGTCGTCGGCGGCGCCCGACATCACCAGATACTTGCCGTCGACCGTGCCGCCGAACCACTCCAACGCGTCGTCGCGGCTCAGGTGCGACTGGACGTGATCGACCTGCGTGCCACGGCCGACCGCCTGGAACGCGATGCCGTTCAGCTCGTTGTCGGGGCTGAACTCGATGCCGGCGAACTCGACGCGGACGTAGCGCAGGATGCCGCTGTTGTCGTTCGGATCGGTGCCCCCGTAGACGCCGGTGTCGCCCTCGCCAGCCGCCTCGCCGCTGCCGAAATTGATCGGGGCGCGGCCGTTGATGATGATCCCGCCCCAGTCGCCCCGGCCCCGCTGGCCGATCGGCTGGTCGCTGGTGAACACGATCGGCGCCGTTGCGGTGCCGATCGCGTTGAGCCGGCCGCCGCGCTCGACGATCAGCGTGCCGACGCTGCCCGACTCGCCGATCACGCGCGTGCCGGCCTGGATGTTCAGCGTGCTGCCGGACCGCACGAACACGGCGCCGCGCAGGACGTAGTAGTTCGCGCTGGTCCAGGTCTCGTTGGCGCTGACATCTCCGGTCACCACGATGACCGGCTTGTCGATGCCCGGCACGTTCACCGGTGGCGCTTGATCGGCAGACATGCCCGCACTATGAACCACGGCAAGAGCGGCTGCAGCAGCCAGAGCGATTGCAATGCGTGAGAGGTGCATGATTCCGTTTGTGCTCCTTGAATTCGTCATCACAGGCCTCAGAACACGTTGTAGCCGAACGAAATCGACACGGTTCGGCCCAGCTTGAACAATCGCTGCGTTTCCTGAGTCGTCAGCGTCTGCGTGAAGAGGTACTCGCTGTCGGTCAGGTTCTCGACGTTGAAGCCGGATGTTCAGACCGCGAACGCGCTGCGAGAACACCAGGTCGAGCCTGCCACGGCCCTGTTCGATGATGTCGGGCGCTTCGTTGGCGCCGACGTCGGCGATGCGATCACCGAAGTAGTTGAACAGCAGCCGCGTCGAGAACCCGCCCACGAAGAACTCGCCGGCCACGTTGAACAGGTTCCTCGACTGCCCCGCAAGCGGGCGCTCGGACGAGGTCTGGACGCCCAACTGCTCGGGCGACAGCGTGATCTTCGAGTCGACGAACGTGTAGTTGGCGTTGAAGAAGAAGTGGGTGCCGAACTGGTGCCCTGCCTCGAGCTCGATGCCGAAGTTCCTGGCCGTATCGGCGTTCTGGAACGTCGCAATCGGGTTCGCCGCCGCAATGACGACGCGCTCGATCGGCTGGTCGAAGTGCTTGTAGAACGCGCTTGCAGCGACGACGCTCCGGCCGCCCGTGAACATCTCCCACCGTGCGTCGACGTTCTGAATCAGCGCCCGCTTGAGGTCGGAATTGCCTTTCACGGCCCGATTGCCGACGACATCGGTGAATTCGAACTCGGCGAGCTCGCGGAACTCGGGCCTGTTCACCGTGCCGCTGTAGCTGAGCCGGATATTCGAGTTCGTCGCTCACGCCCTGCACGAAGTTGATCGCCGGAAACACATCCGTGTTCTTGTTGCTGGCCTGGACTTCGGTCTGGAAGAGTCCAAATGGATCCAGCGTCGTTACCGTCTGATCGAAGTTCTCGAGGCGTGCACCGACCACCAGTCTGGTGCGGGCCGCGAACGCGATGTCGACCATGCCGTAGCCGGCGGTCGTGGTCTGGTCGCCGTCGTAGGCGTCGGTCGGCCTGGTCTCCTCATTGAACCGCATCGCCGTTCCGATGTTGCTCGAGACGAAGATCTCCTCCGGCGGAAGCCGGTTGTCGAACTGGAGATTCCCCGCGTCGGCTTTCTGCGTCGTGATCGGAATGAAGTGGAAGCGCCGCGAGCGGAAGTCGCGACTCCGATCCACGTAGTTGACGCCGAACTTGTACTGCGTCGGACGCCCGCCCGCTGTGTTGGAGATCGCCCAGTTCACACTGACGTCCGTCGTGTCGTCTGCGAGCTCGTTGAACATCCGGAAGCCGCTCTGGGACTCGTCGGCGTAGGTGAACGGGTGTCGTCGTCTCGGGCTGACCCAGCCGCCGAGCCACTCGCTCGTAGAGCGTCTCGCGCAGGTCGGGCTCGTCCCGCGTCGCACGTGCGAAATTCACGCGCCAGTCGATGCGGCTGTTCGAAGCGCTCTGGAAGAAGTGCTCGCCGCCGATGGCGTTGGCGAACAGTCCTTCCTCGATGAACTGCAGCCGGTTGTTCTTGTATTCCCGCGCGTTGTCGAGGTTGATGCCCTGGAAGAAGCGCCCCTCGTCGCGGCCGCTGTGCGTGTAGAAGTTCTCGAACGTCAGCCGCTGGGTGGGCTTGAACTGGTAGGAGATGTTGCCGACGATGCCGAGTTGTGCCTTCTGTGTGCCGGTCAGGATGTGATAGGGGCTGGTGTTCTCGAGCGTTCCCGGCGCCTGAGATGCGGTAGAATCCTCGATCCTCCTCGAGGAACTGCTCCTTATAGGAGTGCGTGATGCTGGCGACGATCCCGAGCTTGCCGCCGTAGCGATTGCCCAGCGTGGCGCTCCAGTTCTGACCCGGCTTTCCGTCCTCGTTCACAGGCACCCAGCGGTTCTCGAGGGCGCGTCCGAAACTCCGTAATCTGGCTCGGCGGTATAGCCCACATCGGGTGTGTAGATACCCTGGCGGACGATCTTTTCGTCGGGGAAGACGGACGGCAACGCACGCGCGCCGTTGTCATACCCCCACACGTCGCGGCTGCCCAGCGGGCTCATCGGGATGCTCTTCCCCGTCGCCGTCGAGTAGAAGTCCAGGCCGTAGGAGAAGTCGAGCACCGGCTGACTCGGCAGCTTCATCGGCACGATCTGCACCAGACCACCGGCGAACTCCGCCGAGCGATCCGGTGAGTACGACTTGCTGACCTGGACGCTGTCGATCAGGCCGGTCGGGAACAGATCGAGCGGAACAACCTTCTTGTCGGGCTCGGTCGTCGGCAGCACCGAGCCGGCCAGCGTGGTGTTGCTGTAGCGCTCGCCCAGGCCACGGACGAACACGTACTGGTTGTCAACCAGCGACAACCCGGTGACGCGCGACATCGCCGCGGCCGCGTCGCTGTCGCCGTTGTTCTTCATCTCCTGCGACCCGATGTTGTCCGTGATGACCGACGCCTGCCTGCGCTCGATCAACTGCGCTTCGGCCGAAGAGGTCTGCAGGTCGACGGCCTGCGCAGTGACGGTCACCGTCTCCGCGAACTTGGCCATCGTCAGACCGACGTCGGCGGTCATCGTCCGGCCCGTGGTCTCCAGCGTGATCGACCTTTCCTGATAGCCCTCGAGCGTCACCTTGAGTGTGACCTTGCCGGGCGGCACCTGCAGGATGTAACGGCCATCGACATCGGTGTAGACCACCTCTTTGGTCTCGACGACTTCGACCGGTACGCCTGGCAGCGCAATGGCGTTGGATTCATCGCGCACAACGCCGACAATCCGGACCTGCCCTGGCGTCGGCGCCTTGTGCCGCAGCAGCGGCACGAGCCGGCAGCACACCCGCCGACAGCGCGAGCGCGCAGACGAGTACTAATCCTCTGGTCTTGCCTCGAAGACTCATAAGCTCCTCAGTGATTGATGCAAACGTGGCGAGAGCACTGGACGGAACGACTGTAGTGAGCGCCGTTGATCTCGTTGTGACGCGATCGTTTCAGCTCTGTAAATTGGCTTCGGCGGTCGGATTTGTCTCCGAGGCGGCGCTAAAGGAGGAGTAAGAGGCTCTGCCGATTACTTAGGAGTGGTCAAGAATTTACACACATGTAACACGGACGTCATGCTAGGGTGATGCGACTAGAGATGAGCACCCGATCCAAGCACGTACTGGTTGTCCTCGCCATCGTGCTCGGACTCTGCGGAACCGCTCCCCGCGCTGCGGACAAGGGCTCCCTCGAGCGCCTCACCGTCCTGAATCTCCGCCTCACGACATCGACCGAGCTGTCTGGCGTCAGCCAGCGCGCGCTCATGAACGAGAGTGAAGCAATCTGGAGAGACGCCAACGTTCATCTGCGCTGGATCACGGAGAACAGCGGCGCCGACACGGAACGGCCGCTCCGGATCCTCGTCACCCGACGAGCGGGCACAGCCGCAAATAGTCATCGCTGGCCCGTCGGAGAGCTCCTGCGCTTCGAGGACCGTAGCGCGATCGCGATGGCCTCGATCGCCGCCGCGCTGCGCATCGTCGACGAGCACCCGGAGCTTCCGCTGATGGATCTTCCGCTCCTGCGACAGCACACGTTGGGAGTCGTGCTTGGGCGGGCCGTGGCCCACGAGATCGGTCACTATCTGCTCAAGAGCAACGCCCACTCGCCATACGGGTTGATGCGGGCCAGCATCGACGCGCGCGAGTTCGCGGATCTCCGGACCGGCGCCTTCCGCCTCGATCGCGAATCTCAGGCCCACTTGGCGGCCCGAGCGCTCGCTGGCGGCGCCGAATAGCCCTTTTTTACGTTTTCTTAACTTTTTTCCCTCCGAACGGCCGAGCTTTGCTATTCTCCGGTCGCTCCCCATGCACACGCGCGACTCGCGGGGGTCGTCGCACGCCGCCGCATTGGCGGCGTATGTGGTCGTGGCCATCGCCTTCTCATGGCCGCTTCCGCTCAATATGGGCACGCACCTCACCGGGCGTGCCAGGCGGCGACACCGGTGTGTACGTCTGGAATCAGTGGGTCTTCCGCCACGAAGTCGTGCAGGAGGGCCACCTTCCATACTTTACCGACCGCATCTTCGCCCTCACCGAGCCGGCCAATCTCAGTCTTCACAACTACACAGCGTTCCAGAATCTTCTGGCGCTGCCGCTGATCGGCGTCCTCGGTGTCATCGCCAGCTTCAACGTCGTGTTCCTGCTGATGCGGGTTCTGACCGCCTACGCCACGTTCCTGCTGGCTCGACACGTCACCGGACACGTTGCGGAATCATGGCTGGCCGGCGCGCTGTTCGCGTGGAGTCCGCTGCTTATCGCGCGAGGCACCGAGCACTTCAGTCTGGTGGCCGCTGCACCGCTGGCCATCTTCCTGCTGGTCCTGCTGAAGGCCGACGGCCACGAGCGGTTTCGCGATGCCGTCGCGCTCGGCGTCACCGAGTGGCTGGCCGCGAGCACGGACGTGTACTACGCCGTGTACTGCCTGCTCATCGGCGCGATCTTCCTGGCCGCGCGCATCGTGGCGATCCATCGGAGCCCCCAGGCGGGACGCAGTGTCGCGATCCGGTGGGCGTTGGACGTCCTGATTCTCAGCATGGTCGGCTTCATCGCCGCGCTGGCCATCAGCGGCGGCTGGGAGCTTTCCGTCATGGGACGGCCGGTGCCGATACACAGCCTCTACACACCGATGATGGTGCTGACGATGCTCGTCACAATCCGCGTCGCGTGGGAGCTGCGTACCTCGCTGTTGCCGGCGAGCGGGCTGTGGCGGTTGGTGCGCTTCTCCCTCGCAGCCGGCGTCGTGGCGATCTGTCTGCTGTCCCCGGTGCTCTACGCGACCGCGGTCCGGTTGAAAAACGGGCCGTTCGATCCGTCCCGGATCTTCTGGCGCAGCAGTCCGGGCGGCGTCGATGTGCTCGCGCTCTTCCTGCCGAATCCGAATCATCCGCTGGCGCCAGCGATGTTCGTGGACTGGCTCAATTCATGGCCCACGCGCTACATCGAAGGGCTCGTCTCGGTGCCGCTCGTCGCGATCGCGACGCTCTGTCGTCGCGTGGCGCGCCGGATGGGTGCCGTCGCGATGGTGGGCAGGCCTCACCGCACTCTTTGGTCTGCTGGCTCTCGGACCGTTCATTCACATCGCCGGCGTCAACACGTACGCGCCGGGTCCGTGGGCGTTCCTGCGCTACGTGCCGATTCTCGGGCTCACTCGATCGCCGTCGCGATTCAGCGTGGTGCTGATGCTGGGCGTGGCGATCCTGTTCGCGACGGCACTGGTTGCACTCACGCGCCGATATCCGGCGAAACGGCGGCTCATTGTCTTCACCGTCGGTGCCCTGCTGCTCTTCGAGCTGTTGCCGGCGCCGCGGCCGATCTATTCGGCGGCGATGCCGCGCATCTATCAGCACGTGAAGGACGCGCCCGAGCGACGTCCGGCTCCTCGAGCTTCCGGTCGGTGCGCGCGACGGCACGAGCAGCATCGGCAACTTCACGGCTCGATCGCAGTTCTACCAGACGTTCCACGAGAAGGCGCTGGTCGGCGGCTATCTGTCGCGCGTGTCGCAGCGGCGCATCGGCCTGCTGCGCAGCAACGAGATGATCGACGCGTTGCTCGTCCTCAGCGAGGGCGACGACATCCCGGATGACGCGAAGGCCCGGCTGATCGATCTCGGTCCAGCCTGGACCGAGCGTTCGAAGATCGGCTTCGTCGTCATCGACCGCGCGCGAACGAGCGAGGCACTGCGCGACTTCGCCATTGGCGCACTGCGGCTCGAACACGTCGAGACCGACGGCGATCTGGAACTGTACCGCCCGCGGATCAAGTAGACTCGCGTCATGCACCCGTGGCACGACAGCTACGTTGACGATGCCATTGTCGGCGACGCGTTTCCGGTCGTCATCGAGATCCCGAAAGGCAGCAAGAACAAGTACGAGCTCGACAAAGAGACCGGGCTGCTGAGGCTCGATCGCGTGCTGTACAGCGCCGTGCACTACCCGGCCGACTACGGCTTCATCCCGCGCACGTTCTGCGACGACGGCGACCCGCTCGACGCGCTGGTCCTGAGCCAGGAGCCGGTGTATCCGTTGACGCTCGTCGAGGCGCGCGCGATCGGCGTGATGCGGATGCGCGACGAGAAGGGCATCGACGACAAGATCGTCGCGGTCAGCGTGCACGATCCGGCGTTTGCCGAGCTACACCGACAAGGCGCAGCTGCCCGCGCACCTGCTGCTCGAGCTGCGGCGTTTCTTCGAGGACTACAAGGCCCTCGAGCACAAGCAGGTCGTCGTCGAGGATCTGCTCGGTCCCGAAGAGGCGGTCACGATCATTCGCGACGCGCTCGAGCTCTATCGAAAACTGCGGCGCGGCGAGATCGTCAAGGTGTGATCACGTCCGGTACATCAGTGCCGGCGCGTGTGCACGCGGCCGATCGTGCGTGGAATCGAGCCACGCGGGACTCAGACCGCCTGCTTCCTTTCTAATCACAAACCGCAGGGCGAGGTTGCGCTGCTCTCGTACGTTCCCTGGCCAGCTGTAACCCTTCAGCCACGCCATCGTTGCCTCGGCGATCGGCGGAGCCGACAGACCATACTGGATGCTGAAGCGCATCATGAAGTAATCGAACAGGGCGGGAATGTCGTCGACTCTCTCAGGCAGTGGCTATCACAGCCGCGTGAACGCGTGACTGGACCCAATCAGATCTGGCACAGACTCGGACATCGAACAACTCCTGGGCTGTTGATGTTCGAGTCTGTCCCCCGGCCATGACGGGCGGTCGCTGTTTCTGTAAAACGTGCGATCCAGCCGATCAGAAGTTCATGCGGCGCTCACCCGGCTTACGGCCAGCCGTATGCAGTCCGCATGATCCTGAACACGTCGACGTTCGAGAGCACACCATGCACGTTCTGTGCGCCGGGGCCCTGAGCCGCGACGATGACTTCCTCGCCAGTGTGATCGTCGTCGCGCCGGACGTGCTCGAGCCTGATCGAGTCCTGGTCGTCTCCGTATTCTGGGTCCAGCTCCGGGAGCAGCGGCGTGCCCTTGCGGCCGTCGTGAACGCGCAGGTCGTAGGAATGATCGGCCGTGTACAGCAGCAGCGTGTCAGGGCCCATGCGCTCGGCAGTCTCGCGAATCGCGCGATCCATTCGCACCGCCCTGTTGAGGCCGCGTACCAGCTCCTCGGTGTGGAGGTCCGACTCCACCATCAGGAAAAACCCTCGCGGATTCTGCGAAAGGAGATCGATCGCGCGCCGGGTAGCCGCCGCGAGATCGAAGTCGCCCGGCAGCAAAGCAACCACTCGTCGAGCCGTTGCCGGGATGGCCTCCAGCGACTCGTAGTACTCGAGTCCGGCGTCACGTACCGCGTCAGCGGCCACCCGGCCAGACGCCTTGGCGGCCGCCATCACGCCTTCACGGCCGGCGCCAATCACGACGTCCACGCCGTCGCCAAAGCGCGGCTTCAGGAGCTGAGCGAAGATGTCGCGTTCGTTCCTGCGATCGTTGACGTGCGCGTACGTGGCAGCGGGCGTCGCCGACAGCACGGAACTGTTGGTGACGACGCCCGTCGAGAGCCCCTGCTCCTCTGCGTACTCGAGGATCGTCTTGAGCGGCTCGCCGTCGTGCTTTCCACGAACGGCTGTGGCGGACTGAGCGACCACACCGTTGTGTGTCTTCTGACCGGTCACGATCGCCGTCATCCCGGCTGCCGAATCAGTCACCCACTGCGAGGCGCTCGACGTCTCGGCCAACGCGATGTAGGGCATGCTGTGGATATAGAGCCGGCGCGGCTCGCCGTAGCCGTGAATGCTCGCCGCGCTGAGCGTCGGAATCCCTCCGGCATCGCCAAGAAACAGGATGACGTTCTTCGCGCGCTCGGCCTGGCCTCGACGGCCGGCTTGCGTGGCACAACCAGCCACGCCGAGGACGCACACGAGCATCGAGGCAGCGGCTCTCATGATCAGAACCTCAGCTTCGCGCCGAGCTGGATCAGGCGCGGACCGCCGCGCGTCCGCGTGATCTGCCCGAAGTTCGCGGCGCCGAGGTCGTTGACCGGATTGCGGAACGACGGCGTGTTGGTCACGTTGTACGCCTCGAGCCGGAGCTCGAGCGACCGCGCGTCCGCGAGCCTCGTCATCTTCGCCAGGCTCACGTCGAGCCGCTGCTGGCCCGGACCGGTCACCGAGTTGCGCGGCAGCGTGCCGAACTGCGCGCCGGAGCTCACGAACGCATCGCGATTGAGATACGCGTCGACCCGCGACGTCGACCGATCCGGACGTCGTCTGATCGTCGAGCGTCATGCCGGGCGCCAGGCTCGGCCGCGGGTTCTGCGACGCGTACAGGAATCCGCTGAAGTCCTCGTCGGTGATCGTGAACGGCCGTCCCGACTGGAACGTGCCGACGCCGGAGAGCTGCCAGCCCTCGGCCCAGCGGTTGCCCGTGAACGGCAGCTCCCACACCCAGCTCAGAATCAGCCGATGCCGGCGATCGAAGTCGGACCGCGCCCAGTTCAGCTCCGGCCGGCTCTGGTCGTGCTCGATCTGGAACACGCCCTCGTCCGAGAACGTGTCCATCGACTTCGAGAGCGTGTAGTTGACGTTGAACATGTAGCCGCGGCTGAAGCGCCGCTGAAGGCTCAGCTGCAGCGAGTGATATCGCGATCGGCCGCCGTTGCTGAGAAAGTTCGCGCCCTCGTCTTCGTCGAGTCCGAGCAGCGGACCGCGCAGCTCTGCCAGGAATCGACGCAGTCGCCCGGATCGTCGTCGAGGCAGCCGGCCGGCGGCGTGTCGCGGTTCACGAACTCGTCGTCGTCGATCTCGTAGTAGTTGCCGGTGAAGCCGCCGCCCGGCACGCCGCGCTCGCGCAGAAGCCCGACGCGCGTCGACGTCGATCGCCTGATTCAGATTGGCCCACTGCAGCAGCTTGCTGCCCTTGCTGCCGACGTAGCCGACCTCGAGCAGCCAGTTCGGGCGGAACTCCCACTGCGTCGTGAGGTTCCACTGGTGCATGTACGGCGTCACGAGATCGGTCGACACCATCTGCGTCTCGAACGCCTCGAACTCGTGTCGGGATCGTTGTCGCCGACGAGAATCGGCTCGCCGTCGTCGAAGCCGACGCTCATCTTCGGCACCGGGAACGTCGGCACGTCGTTCGGGATCGTGTTCCAGTTGCCGGCGTCGTTGAGCTGCAGCTCGCGGAAGAACGGCGGCCCCTGCCGCAGCGAGTTCGCGAACGCACCCGTGACCCGCTCGTAGAACATCCCGTAGCCGCCGCGGACGACGACGTTCCTGTCCCGCGAGCGGCTGCCACGCGAAGCTGACGCGCGGCATGATGTTGTTGTAGTCGGGCGGGACGATGCTCGTGCGGCTCGGAGATCTTGAGGTCGAGGCCGGCGGCGCCGGGCACCGAGGTCGGATCGAAGTTCGACGCGAAGACGAACCCGTCCTGCACGTTGCCGGTGGCCAGCGCGGCCGGGAAGTCGTAGAGCGCCAGGAAGCCGTTCTTCTCGGACGGGAACCCGTAGTAGTCGTGGCGCACGCCGAGGTTCAGCGTCAGGTTCGGCGACAGCCTCCAGTCGTCGGCGATGAACCAGCTCCAGTCGGTCATCCGGTAGTTGCGGACCGTCGAGCCGACGTTGAGACCCGTGTCCGAGATCTGTCGCGCGCGATTGCGATCGCCGGGGTTGCGGTAGCCGACGGTCAGGAAGTCGAACCACGTGTCGAAGTTGTGGCGGCGGTTGCGCGTTTCCTGCAGATCGCCGTCGAGGAAGTGGCGGCGCATCTCGCCGCCGACGCGCAGCGAATGCCGGCCGCGCACGAGCGACAGCGTGTTGCCGATCGTCCACGTCGTCTGCCGATCGAAGATGCGCGTGCCGTCGCCCAGCGTGCCGAAGCGCAGCTCGCCGCCGACGTCGTCGCCGTCGATCGTGATCTGCGTGAGGTCAGGCACCTGGTCGGCGAACGGATTCTGAATGCCGAACTCCGCGTTGGTGAAGTACGAGATCGGCACGCTGTCGTTGCGGTTGCGGAAGAAGCCGCCGCGCAACTCGTTCACCATGCCCGAGCGGAAGACGTGCACGTCGGTGACCGACAGCGTCCGCTGATAGGTCGTCTCCTCGCGTTCGTGCAGCGTCAGCGCCGCGCTGTCGCCGAGCGGATCGCGGCTGGGCTGGTTCGAGAAGAAGAACTTGCCGCTCAGCCGGTTCGCGCGTCGAGGCCTGGTGATCGAGGTTGAACGAGAACTGGTCCTGCTCGAACGTCGCCGGAATGACCGAGAGCACCTCGCAGCTCGCCGCGACCTGGTCGCTCGCGTCTCGGCAGTTGCGTGCCTCCCGAACCGGACGGCACGAGGAACGTGCCGTTCGGCAGCCGCGCCTGGAGCAGCGAGCGCGAGATCGGATTGATGGCCGCGAGATTGACCGGGCCGTTCAGCGACGGATTCCAGATCGCGGTCGCGAACCCGTCGATGGCGGCGTCCGATCGATCGTCGGTGAGCGCCGCCGGAAGCAGCACGGTGTTGCTGGCTTCGTCGACGAACGACGTTTCCGCGCGTGTGGCCTGATAGGAGCCGAAGAAGAACGTCCGGTTCCGCACGATCGGCCCGCCGAACGTGAGCCCGCCTTCGTTGCGTCTGAGCAGCGGCTTCTCGGTGCCGGCGCGCTTGAAGAAGAAGTCGTTGGCCAGCAGCGCGTCGTTCTGCATGTAGTGATATGCGGAGCCCGAGACAGGTTCGTGCCGCTCTTCGACACGACCTGGAAGATGCCGCCGCCGTTCCGGCCGGTCGAGGCGTCGTAGAGGCTCGTCTGCAGCTTCACTTCCTCGAGCGTCTCGGGCGCGGGCGCGATGTTGCGCGACAGGGTGCCGCCGCCGGCGTCGATCGTGCCGCGCGACCCGTTGATCCGGCTGTTGCAGCACAGCATGTTCGTGACGTCGATGCCGTTGAAGACGAAGCTGTTGTTCGTCGTCCGGGCGCCGTTCACGCTCGGCGAAATCGAGGCGTTGTCGTTGGACAGCAGCTCGCTGATGTCAGCCGAGACGCCCGGCTCGATGGCGAGCAGCTGCGTGATGTTGCGGGCCGATGTCGGCAGCGACTCGAGCTCGCGTCGATCGAGCGTGCGGACGATGGTCGCCGAGTCGGTCACCACCATGCGGGCATCGGCGCTGACCTCGACCGCCTCGGTGATAGTCGCCGACCTCGAGCGTCGCGTCAACCGTGGACATCTGTCCGGTCGTGACGATGATGCCGTCGCGTTGAAGCGTCTTGAACCCGGATTGCTCGAAGGAGACGCGATAGGTTCCGGGCGGCAGAAAGCGCGCTTCCCATTCGCCGGACGCGTCGGAGGTCGTGGTTCGCTCGATGCCGGCTTCCGGCCTGGACACGGTGACCCGCACGCCGTTGATCGACGCACCGCTGGCGTCGGTGACACGACCCGAACAGGCCGGTTCCTGCACCGGTCTGCGCGTCAACCGAGGTCACCATCGTCGTCGGCAGCAGAACAAGCGTCAGACACAGTCGTAAAACCGCGACACACTCTGTGACATCTGGGATCCTCAATGAGAGAGCCCGATTGTCATGACTGGGGGTCGCGAAGCCGTGTCAGCGGCGTAAGCAGATCGTCAACGAGAGCTCGACGACGCCGTGACGAGGTTTGCAGGAACGCCGGCGCCGTCTTGAATCAACGCTGTTACACGGCTGCCATAGGATGGCGCGCACATGTCACGAAGCCTGACACTCCTCCTCGTCCTCGCATCGACCGCGTGCGGTTCAAACATGTCGCAGGTTCCGCATCGCTCACGCCGGTCGCCCGGACAGCGGCCGTCGCCACCGATCCAGATGATCCAGCGATCTGGATCGATCCACGCGATGCCGTCGAGAAGCGTGGTCCTCGGCACCAACAAAGTCGCGGCGTCCGAGGACGGCGCGCTCTACGTCTTCGGCCTCGACGGCTCAGTGCGGCAGACGATCGCGCCGCTCGATCGACCGAACAACGTCGACGTCGAGTACGGCCTCGCCGGACCGGCAGGCGTCCGGTCGACGTCGCCGTCGTCACCGAACGACTGCAGCATCGGCTGCGCGTCTTCGCCATCCGCGATGGCGGCTCACTCACCGATGGCGACCGGGCCTTCCCGTGCTCGAGGGGCAGCCGGGCGACGCCAGCGAGCCGATGGGCATCGCGCTCTACAAGCGGCCCGCGCGACGGTGCGGTCTTTGCCATCGTCGCGCCCAAGACCGGCGGCACGACGAACTACCTGTGGCAGTACCGCATCGACATCGATCCGGCGAACGGCCAGGCTCGTGGAACGCTTGTGCGCCGATTCGGTGATTACAGCGGAACATCAGAAATCGAGGCGGTCGCCGTGGACGATGCGCTTGGATTCGTCTACTACTCGGATGAGGAGTTCGCGATCCGCAAGTGGCACGCGGATCCAGATCATCCAGGTGCCGCAGGTGAACTGGCCACGTTTGGCCGCACGGGATTCAAGCGGCAGCGCGAAGGCATCGGCATCCTTCCGAGGCTCGACGGCACCGGCTTGATCGTCGTCAGCGATCAGATTCCGAACGGGACGGAGCTGCG
>CAVSKE010000028.1:0-196117 GCA_963728305.1 uncultured Acidobacteriota bacterium | reverse complement strand
TGCCACCCAGCACGACGACCGAGCCGGGGACGGTTGGGCCAATCGAGCGGATATCGAAACCGCGCACGCTGTATTCGCCGCCGAGGAAGAGCCGCTCGAAGATCGGCAGCGACTCGGTCTGGCCAATGGCGCGGATGTACTCGGACTGCGCGCGGAAGCCGAACGAGGTCCGCGGCAGGTGCCGGTGGAAGTAGATGTATTCGAGCCGCGGTTTGTAGAACTGGGTGTTGCCGCCGAGCACCGCCAGGTCGATGGCCGCGGTCAGACGCTTGCCCTGGTTCGGGAAGATCGGGCTGTCCACCGTGTTGTGAACGAAGCTCGGCGTGACCTTGCTGATCACGCGCTGGCCGCCCTGACCAATGAGCAGCGAGTCGTAGACGAACGGGTTGCGCCGCAGGACTTCAATCTGCGTCGGCGTCAGCTGCGACAGGTCGCCGACCGACTGAATGATCGAGCATCCGGTCGGGCGCAGCAGACAGGACTGGTCGATCAGCGCCTCGTTCAAGTCGGTCATCTTGACCGTCTCGTACGAGTAGTTGAAGAACATGCGACTGAAATCCGCTACCGGGACGCCGAACACGAGGTTGCCACCGGTGGACTTCTGCGTGTAGTAGCCGATGTATTGCAGCGACCGTTTATAGATGTCGAAACCGCCGGTGATGTTGCGGTCGAACAGGAACGGCTCCGAGAACGCCAGCTGATAGTTCTGGGCGCGATCGCCGGCCTGCATCGAGACCGTCAGGCTCTCGCCGCGGCCGAGGAAGTTCGACGTCTGGAAGGCGAGCTGACCGAAGAAGCCTTCGTACTGAGACACGCCGGCGCCAAACGTCAGCTGGTTCCGGTTCTGCTCCTCGAACTTCAGCGTGACGTCGACGTTGTTCTCCATGCCAGGCGTCTTGTCCACCTTCATGTCGCTGTCGTTGCCCTTCAGCTCCTTGAAGTAGCCAAGCTGGTTCAAGCGGCGGACGCTGTATTTCAGCGCCTCGGTGTCGAAGACGTTGCCTTCGACCAGGCGCATCTCGCGGCGGATGACGTTGTCGCGCGTCGTGGTGTTGCCGGTGAACGTGATGCGATTGACGAAGTACTGCGGCCCCTCCGTGATCTGCATCGTCACGTCCACGACCGGCGGCGTTTCGTCGTCGACTTTGGTCCCGGCAGCCGGCTTCGACTCCTCGGGCGCGGCCAGCGCGGACGGCACGAGCGCAGCAAGCATCGTCTCGGGATTGCTGGGATCGTCGCTGTACTTGCGCATCTCGAAGGGCGTCCACTCCATGAAGCCCCGGCTGCCGTAAACCTCCTGCGCCTTCTTGTTCCCGTCGTTGATCTTCTTCTTGCTGTACCACTCGCCGGGCTCGATGTTGTAGAGCGTGCGCAGCCCGGTGCTGTTGACGAGCTTGTTGCCTTCGAACGACAGGTCGCCCATTCGATAGCGTTTGCCCTCAGTCACTGGAACGCGCAGCTGCACCCAGCGATTCTTGCCGTCCTTGCTGTCTTCGAGCGTCTTGACCTCGGGATTGCCGACGCGGGCCTGCGGGTAGCCCTGATTCTGGTAGTACTCGACGACCTTGGCGGCGTCCTCCTCGAACATCGCCTCTTTGTAGGTGCCGCCGCCAGTGATGAACCCGAGCAGGCCCTTCGGCTTGTTCTCCTTCATCTTCTTCTGAAGCGTGCCGTCGCTGATCGCCTGATTGCCGACGAACTCGACGTCGCGAATCTTGACCTTCGGCCCCTCGCCCACTGAGAACGTCACGTTCACCAGCTTGGGCCCACCGGCCACTGGTGCGACCTTATGGCCGACCTCAGCGTTCGTGAACCCCTTCTCCGCCATCATTTCGCGGAGCACGCCCTCGACGCGCCGAATCGATCCCTCGTCGAGGAACGAGTCGAGGCGAACTTCGATGTTGCGTTCGCGCAGCTTCTCGTCGATGTCCGAGCGCTTGATGATGCTGATGGAGTCGCCCTTGGTGTTGCGGTAGTCGACGATCTTGACGCGCTCGCGCTCCTCCATCCGGTACACGACCATCTTGCCCACCACACCGTTTTCGAACGTGTGGTCGGTCACTTCGATGGACAGGTCCTCGAGGAACTTGGTATTCCAGAGCGCCTTGAAATCGGTGAGCATCTGCTGCTCGGCCGCATCGTCATAGGGAACGAACTTGCCCTGCGACGGCAGACTCACCGGGAGCTTGATCCAATACAGGTAGGTTTCGTTCTCGACCGTTGAGGTGTTGCCCTGGCGGTCGAAGCAAAGCTCGAGCTGCCAGATAAACGGTGGAGAGCCGGCGGGCGGAAGCGCCGCCGGCGCAGCGACAGCCGTGCCGCAGGCTGTCTTGGCAACCGCACCCGGCGGCAACCCGCCCTCGGCAGGTGCCGCCGCTGGTTCTTGCGCACGAGCAACACCAGCAGCACCGACCGCCAGCACCGCCACAACTAGTAATGTAGGAAGAGACTGCGTGCTCATCGGCTTTCCCGGCCTCGCCCCTGACCTGCCACTGGCGTGTGCCTGCGGCAGAAACACCTTAGTTTACTGGATTTATGACGTAGTGAGCGATTGGTTGGCCTTGGACACCGCCTGGGACACCCGTAGGCCGGGTCTTGTTCTTTAGACCCGGCGGGTCCCAAAAGCAGGACCCGCCCTACGGGCGCGGTTGGATCTATTGGAGCCGACGGCCGGCCGTAACTTCGGCGCCCGCCGGACGATACGAGAGCTGGCCACCGTCGAGGTATACCTCGACTTCGCCGTCGCGCAGGTTGCCGCGGATCAACTCCTCGGACAGCGGATCCTCGACATAGCGCTGAATCGCCCGGCGGAGCGGACGGGCGCCATACGAGCGGTCCTTGCACGTGACGTCGATGATCCAGTCGATGACCTCCGGGGTCATCGCGATTTTCATGCGCCGATCGGTCAAATTCGCGTTCAGCTGGTCGATGAGCAGCGACATGATTCGCCGCAGGTCGTCGTCGGAGAGCGCGTCGAAGACAATGATCTCGTCGATACGGTTGATGAACTCGGGATTAAAGGTGCGCTTCACCTCGCCGAGCACCATGTCGCTGACGTTCTTGTCGATCACGCCGGCATCACTGGCCTGGAACCCGAGCGACGACTTCTTCTGAATGAAGCGCGCCCCGATGTTCGAGGTCATGATGATGATGGTGTTCTTGAAGTTGACCCGGTTCCCCAGACCATCGGTGAGGTGACCGTCTTCGAACACCTGCAGCAGGATGTTGAAGATGTCCGGATGCGCCTTCTCGACTTCGTCGAGGAGGACGACCGAGTAGGGATTCCGTTTCACCTTCTCCGTGAGCTGTCCGCCTTCTTCGTGGCCCACGTATCCCGGAGGCGAGCCAATCAGCTTCGAGACCGAGTGCTTCTCCATGTACTCGGACATGTCGAAGCGAATCAGTGCGTGGTCGCTGCCGAACAGGAAGTTCGCCAGCGCGCGCGCCAGCTCGGTTTTGCCGACGCCGGTCGGGCCCAGGAAGATGAAGCTGCCCACCGGACGATTCGGGTTCTTCAGCCCGGCGCGTGAACGGCGAATCGCCCGCGAGATCGCCGAGATCGCCTTCTCCTGACTGATGACGCGCTTGTGGAGGTCGGCCTCCATGCGAAGCAGACGATCGCCTTCGTCCTGGTTGATCGACGCGATCGGCACGCCGGTCCACTTCGAGACCACTTCGTCGATGTCGGTCTTGCTGACCACGACTCGGCGCGCGCTCGACTTCACGTCGAAGCGCTCGCGCGCGAACTGCAGGTTCTCCCGAGCCGACACTTCCTGCTCGCGGTAGAACTGGGCCTTCTCGAAGTCCTTCTGCGAGACCGCGTTCTCCATCTGCTCGACGGCGACGCGAATGCTCTTGTTAATCTCGCCAAACTCTTCGCTGTAACCCGCTTCCTTCAGCTTGGCGCGCGCGCCGGCCTCGTCGACGAGGTCGATGGCCTTGTCCGGCAGGAACCGATCGGTGATGTAGCGGCTGGACTGATAGACCGCCGCCTCGATCGCTTCCGTCGTGTACTCGACGTGATGGAACTGTTCGTAGCGATCCTTCACGCCCATCAGGATCTCGATCGTTTCCTTCTCCGCCGGCGGATCGACCTTGATCGCCTGGAAGCGGCGCTCGAGCGAGCGATCCTTCTCGATGTACTTCCGGTACTCGGCCGGCGTGGTCGCACCGATGCAGCGAATCTCGCCGCGCGACAGCGCCGGCTTGAGGATGTTGGCCGCGTCGAGCGACCCTTCCGCCGAACCCGCACCGACCAGGGTGTGGAGCTCGTCGATGAACACGATGATGTTCGGATTCTCGGTCAGCTCCTTCATGATCGCCTTGAGGCGCTCTTCGAACTGACCGCGATACTTGGTGCCGGCGACGATCAACGAGATGTCGAGCGCCAGGATGCGCTTGTCGGCGAGGAAGTGCGGCACATCGCCGTAGACGATCTTCTGCGCCAGTCCCTCGACGATGGCCGTCTTGCCGACACCCGGCTCGCCGATGAGGACCGCGTTGTTCTTCGTACGACGGCAGAGCACCTGCTGCACGCGTTCCAGCTCGTAGTCGCGCCCGACCAGCGGATCGAGCAGATTCTTCATCGCCGCTTCGGTGAGGTCGCGGCTGAACTCGGCGAGGAGCGGGGTCTCCTTGACCCGCGTCAGCGTGGTCTTCTCGTTCAACAGCTGGACGATGTCCTCGCGGACGGTGTGGAGCCGCATCCCCTTTTCCATGAGGATGGAGGCGGCCACGCTGCGCTCTTCCCGCAGGATGCCGAGCAGGAGGTGCTCGGTGCCGATGTAGTTGTGCAGCAGCCGATCGGCTTCCTCCGCGGCGCACTGGAGGACCCGCTTGGTCTCAGCGCTGAACGGAATTTCGACAGAGGTGGAGACCTTCTCGCGGAAGACCGTCCGACCTTCGATTTCCTTACGGATATTCTCGAGGGACAAGTGCGAACGAGCAAAGATCCGGCTCGTCAGCCCTTTTCCTTCGCGAATCAGGCCGAGAAGGAGGTGCTCGGTCTCAATTGAGATGCTTCCGAGCTGGCTGGCCTCATATCGGGCAAAGAAGAGAACCCGTCGCGCCCGTTCCGTATAGCGTTCGAACATCCGGCCTGCCTAGGGTTTGAGGTGACTGAATGACTCAGAACCTCGTGTGATTCATTATAAGGCAAAGCTTCGGCGATACCAATGGCCCTGCGCGTCTAAGTCCCACGTGCGGTTAGATTTCGACGCGCCCTTCGGGCAGATGCCTCCGTCGCCATGCTCCTGATCAATACGACGTCCGTCCCGCCGCCTTGGTCCCGTCACCCTCGTGACAGCCGTTGTATCGGCACGTAGGCCGTCACCCTTTCCTCGTCTTTCACGAAACGTGCCTACCGACACAGCGGAACACCGTCTTGTCGATGATCGCCCGCTGGGCGACGGCGTCGTAGGCGAGGAAGTGCGCCGACTGCCGATGTCTGGCGTGCGCCTCTGGGGCGTCGTAGACCTCGTGAAGTATCCAACGAGCCGGGTCATTCGCGTCTTGACTGACGTCAAAACGCCGACACCCCTCGTCGTGCGCCACGGATTCCCGGGCGTTATGAAGCAGCGCGTCTTCGAACTCCGTCCGCATTTCCGGACGGATGGTCACCAGAACGAGGACGATGTGCATGGCCTCATGGTACGCGTAGGCCGGTCCTGCTCTTAGGACCTGGCGCGGCCTGGCGGGTCTACAACACAAGACCCGCCCTCCGCTGCCAAACAGCAGCTACCATCTACCGCCATGTCGCAAACGATTGGCTTCATCGGGCTGGGACTCATGGGCCGGCCCATGGCGAAGAATCTCCTCAAAGCCGGGTACAAACTGGTCGTCAACAGCAGAAGTCAGGGGCCTGTCGACGATCTCGTCTCGTCCGGCGCGACGCGAGCGATCACCCCGGCGGACGTCGCGCGCCAGGCGACGTGCATCATCACGATGGTCCCGGACTCTCCCGATGTCGAGCTGGTCCTCGACGGGCCGAACGGCGTCTTCACCGCGCTGCAGCCAGGCACCATCATCATCGACATGAGCAGCATCGCTCCCGGTGTGGCACGCCGCCTCGCCGACCGGGCGAAGGCACTCGGCGGGACGATGCTCGATGCGCCGGTCAGCGGAGGCGACATCGGCGCGATCAACGGCACGCTCTCGATCATGGTCGGCGGCGAGGCGGCCGCGTTCGCCGCTGCGAAGCCCATCCTCGATGTCATGGGGAATCCCGAGAAGGTGGTCCACATCGGCGAGTCGGGTTCGGGCCAGCTCTGTAAGCTATGCAATCAGATGGTCATCGGCGGCACGCTCGCCGTCGTCGCGGAAGCGCTCGCCCTGGCGCGGAAAGCCAACGTGGACGCCGCGAAAGTCCGGGAGGCGCTGCTCGGCGGATTCGCGCAGAGCCGCGTGCTCGAAGTGCATGGCGAGCGGGCACTGAAGAACACTTACAAGCCGGGGTTCTATACGCACCTGTTCGCGAAGGACATGCGCAATGTCGTCGCCACGCTGGCTGACCACGAGACAGCGGCACCCGTAACAGCTGTTGTCCAGCAACTCCTGAACGCGACGATGGCCGCCGGCCGAGGCAATGAAGACAACTCGGTGATGGCCAAGACGGTGTTCGAGATGGCGGGCTTGAAATGATTGCTGATCGTCGACTGTTGATTCGTTGGGGATTGTTGATTCGAGATGGCCGATTGCCGAGGAGCACCATGACGCACCAGCGTGTTTCCGTGATTGCGGCGCTCGTTTGCGCGCTGCTCGCGCCGCCTCTGGCGCATGGCGAAGTCACGAAGGTGACCATCGCCTCACGAGCCGTCGTGGCCAACGGACAGCCCTTCGGGTCGGTCGGCCCGTACGAAAAGCTGACGGGCACGATCGAGTTCGCCCTCGATCCCGCGAATCCGCGCAACAAGCCAATCGTCGATCTCGACGCAGCGCCGCGTGGCAGTGATGGGCGTGTGCACTTCACCGCCGACCTCTACGTGCTGCAGCCCGTGGACACTGCACGCGGCAACGGAACGCTGCTGTTCGAGATCGCCAACCGCGGACGCAAGGGCATCCTCGGCCGCTTCAATCGCGCCGGAGGCAGTCAGGATCCCACGGCCCCCAACGACTTCGGCGACGGCTTCCTGATGAAGGACGGCTACACGATCGTGTGGGTCGGCTGGCAGTTCGATGTCGAATCGCCGGGCCTGCGTGTCGCCGCGCCAGCCGCGAACGTGACCGGCCGCGTGCGCTTCTCCTTCATCCCCGACGAGAAGCGCACCGAGATGGCGCCCGCAGACCTGCCGCAATACCCACCGGTCAGTGCAAGCGACGCGTCCGCCACGCTCACGGTGCGTGACCGCAACTGGGACAAGCCGATGGTCATTCCACGCTCAGGATGGCGCTTTGCTGGCGGAAACGGTCGGCCGCGGGTCATCCTCGATGCCGGCTTCGAGCCAGGCCGTCTCTATGAGATCGACTACCCGGCCACCGGTGCACGTGTCGCCGGCGTCGGCCTTGCGGCGATTCGCGATGCGGCGTCCGCGTTTCTCCACGGCGCCGACATGCCCGTGCGCGGACGATCCGCGTACGTGTTCGGCATCTCGCAGAGTGGCCGCTTCCTGCGTCAGTTCCTGCACGACGGGTTCAACGCCGACGAACGCGACCGCCGCGTCTTCGACGTCGTGTGGCCGCACATTGCCGGCGCGGGACAAGGCTCGTTCAACGAACGGTTCGCGACGCCCGGCTACTCCTCCTTCCCTGCCACGCGGTTCCCGTACACCGATCTCGAGCAGCGCAATGCGCAGGGCGACGCGCGGCGGCATCCTTTCGGCGTACCAGCCGGACCAGATGCCGAAGGTGATCTACACGAACACGTCGGTCGAGTACTGGGGTCAGGGCCGCGCCGCCGCGCTGACGCATACGACGATCGACGGAAGGGCCGATGCGACGGTCCCGGAGAACGTGCGCATCTATCTGCTGTCCGGCACGCAGCATGGCGAGTCCGCATTTCCGCCGTCGTTCGGCACCGGCCAGGCGATGGGCAATCCCACACCGCAGGCGAATGTCATGCGCGCGCTGCTGCGCGCCGCGCATCAGTGGGCCGCATCGGGTGTCCGTCCTCCTGACAGCCGGTATCCGCGACTCCGCGGCGACACACTCGTGCCGCTCACGTCGCTGCGCTTCCCGGTGATTCCAGGTCTTGGCGATCCACGCGTGATCGAAGGGCCTGGACAGATGATGAACGGGAAGTTCTCGGCGCTGCCCTTCCTCGTGCCGCAAGTGGATGCTGACGGCAATGAGCTCGCCGGCATTCGCGTGCCCGAAATGTCGGTGCCGCTCGCAACGACGACAGGCTGGAACTTCCGCGCCGAGCGCATCGGCAATCCGACGACGATCTACGCGCTGCTCAGGGTCGTACGTCCCCCTCGCGCGCACGCGCGCCGAGCGTGAGGCGCGGCGAGACCCGCGTCCGTCAATCGAAGAACGATACAAAGGCCGCGACGACTATCTGCAGCGGATTCGAACCGCCGCCACGGCGCTGGTGAAGGAGCGCTTCATTCTCGAACAGGACGTCGAGGATGTCGTCCAACGTGCGACACGGCACTGGGAATACGCGACACGCGCAACGCAGACGAACTAGCCGGCGGGTCCGAAAGGCAAGACCCGCCGTTACGCACGGGTGCAACTGCCCGCGCTCCATACGCAGCACCCGATCGCACGCCGCAGCGAGCCGCGGGTTGTGCGTCGCGATCACTGACGTGAGCTGACGCTCGCGATGCATCTCGCGGAGCAGATCGTGCAGCGCGTCAGCGGTGTGCTCATCGAGATCGCCGGTGGGCTCGTCGGCAAGAAGCAGTGCCGGACCCATCACCAACGCGCGTGCCACCGCCACCCGCTGCTGCTCGCCGCCTGACAACATTCCGGGGCGATGCTCGAGACGCTCGCCCAATCCGACACGGCCGAGCAGCTCCGTCGCCCGCGCCCGCGCCTCTTTCAGCGGACGACGGGCGATCCGCAACGGCATCTCGACGTTCTCGGCCGCATCGAACTCGGGCAACAGGTGGTGGAATTGAAAGACGAACCCGACGTTCCGGTTTCTGAATTCCACGAGCGCGCCGTCGCTCATCGCCCGCAGGTCGGTATCGGCGACGCGAATGTTCCCCGCGTCTGCTCGATCGAGTCCGCCCAAAAGGTGCAGCAGCGTGCTCTTCCCCACGCCTGACGCGCCGACAACGGCCACCATCTCACCATGGCCCACACTGAGCTCGAGGTCGCGCAACACGTGCAGACGCTGCAGGCCAACCTCGTAGGTTTTGTTGAGACCGCTCACCTCGACGAACGCCATGAGGTTATTCAGAGCGGAGCGCTTGCACCGGATCGAGCGTCGACGCCTGACGCGACGGATAGATCGTGGCCAGGAAGCAGATGAGGATCGTGGCGGCGACGACGGTGAGCAGATCCCATGGCAGCACGACGAATGGGACATGCGAGACCTGATACACGTCCATCGGAATCTGAATCAGCTGATAGTGATCGAGGACCCAGCACAACGCCAGCCCGCTCAAGGCGCCGACGGTCGGTCCCGACGACGCCGATGACCAGGCCCTGCATCATGAAGATGCCCATCACCCGCCGGGACGAGGTGCCCATCGTCTTCAGAATGGCGATGTCGCGGCTCTTCTGTCTGACCAGCAGGATCAGCGACGAGATGATGTTCAGCGCGCCGACCATGACGATGAGACCGATGGTGATCGAGATGGCCATCTTCTCGAGCCACAGCGCCGAGAACAGCGACTGGTTCATTCGCGACCAATCGTCGGCGGAATACGTGTCGCCGAGCTCCTCCTCGATGCTCCTGGCAATCGCATTCGCAGAGTAGATGTCGTTCACGCGCAGCTGAATGAGGTCCGGTTGATCCTTGGCGAGGAGCCGCTTGGCGAGATCGAGCGAGACGAATCCGTACGCCGAATCGAACTCGAAGAGGCCGAGCGCAAAGATGCCCGCCACGCGAACGGTCCGGCCACGCGTCATGATGCCGCCCGGCGTCAATGTCGGCCGTCGGTGTCGGTGAGTTCAACCAGGTCACCGACCTTCACGCCGATTTGCTTGGCAAGATCACGACCGAGCAGGATTCCCGGGCGTTCGTCCTCGGCGCCCTCGAGGGCAAGGAGCTTGCCCTGCTGCATCGTGCGCTCGATGTCGGTCACTCGCCCTTCGAGAACGGGGTCGATGCCTTTGAGGGTAATGAACGCCGTGTCGCTCCCGCTCGAGACGATGGCCTTGCCGAAAATGGCTGGGCCGGCTCCGGCGACATCCGGAATCCGACTCAGCCGTTGAACCTCGGCATGGTAATCGGTGATTCCACCGACCTTCCATACGTAGATATGTGCCGTTGAACCGAGTATCCGGTTGCGAAGCTCACCTTGAAGACCCGTCATCAGGGCCAGGGCCACTACCAGGGCCAGAACGCCAACGGCAACGCCGATCGTCGAAAACAGCGACACGCGGGAGATCGACGCGTGCTGCCGGCGCGCGAGCAGGTAGCGGAGGGCGACGAACAGCTCAAAAGTCACGGTGGCCAACCACTTATACCAGCATCCTCGGTGAGTCAGGCTGTGCCCAGAGTCTCAGCCTTACCTGACAAGAGTCAGCCTGACGGCGGACTTGTCAAAGCGACATTTCGAGATCCGGCCCATCTGCACATAGAATCTTGGCACGTAGCACGCTAACAGTTTCGTCGTGCGTCCTTCTGTACCTAAGACGAAGATAGTTGCCGCGTTCGGGAAACGGGCATCTGCCCCGACCACGCGACGTCGACGCCACGATGGAGTTTGCGGCGGAGACCGCCGTCGACGTCAAGGCTCCTACAACCGCGCCCACGATCGACCGACGCCGGCTCGCTGTGGGAGCACTGCTGGGTCGTCGTAGCGATCGCGCTGATCACAGCCGGAGTGTACTGGAAAGATCGATGGCAGTTCCCGCGGCCGCGGCAGGAGGCAGTCTTCGCATCGAATCCGACCCCGCCGGCGCCCAGGTCCGCCTCAATGGCGAGGTCAAGGGCACGACTCCCGTTTCGCTATCCATGCCTGCCGGAAGCTATTCGCTTACCGTGCAGCACGGGTCCAGCGTGAGGGAGATGCCGGTTTCAGTCACCAACGGCGCAACCACCGTTCACCACATCACGTGGGCTGACACGCCGTCGGCGGCACCTGCGGAAACCGGAAATCTCTCGGTCGCTACCGATCCTCCGGGCAGCGACGTGGCAATTGACGGCGAACCTCGCGGCATCGCACCGCTCACGTTGCGCAACCTCCCGGTGGGCCAGCATCGTGTTGTGGTCCGCGCCCGTGGCACAACCTACACCCGCACGGTGCAGATCGAGGCTGGTGCGACGGCATCATTGTTCTTTGGCGGTACGCAGGCCGCCGTGCCCGGATCGATCACGATCGAGTCGGCCGTGCCGGTAAGGGTTTTCGAAGAGCAGCGGCTCATCGGCACGAGCGACATGGATCGGATCACGTTGCCTGCGGGTGAACACGTCATCGAATTGGCGGCTGACTCGATCGGATTCCGCGCCACTCGCACGGTCCGTGTAACGGCGGGTCAGACGGTTGCACTATCGGTTGATTTGCCGCGAGCACCCGTGAGCATCAACGCCGTTCCGTGGGCGGAAGTCTTCATCGACGGCACGCGCGTCGGCGAAACGCCGCTGGGCAATCTGCTGCAGACGCTCGGCTCGCATGAGATCGTCTTCCGTCATCCGCAGCTCGGCGAACGCCGCGTCAACACGCTGGTCTCACTGAAAGAGACCAACAGAATCTCTGTCGATATGAGGCAGCGATGATCGTGCCGCTTTCTCACCAGTCGCTTCGTGTTCTGTGTGGCGTCGCCGCCGTGCTGTTCACCGCGGCGACGGCGTCTGCGCAGGAGCCGCTGACGAAAGCCAAGGCGCTCTACGATGCCGCCAACTACGAGGAAGCGCTGACCGTGCTCGCGCCCGTGGAAATACCGGAGGCGCAGCAATACAAGGCACTCTGCATGCTGGCGCTCGGCCGCGCCCAGGATGCGACCGGCGCCGTCGAGTTGCTCATTGCCTCCTCGCCGACGTTCGAGCCGTCCGCTGAAGAAGTTCCTCCGCGGTTCGTCACGCTGGTGTCGGACGCCAAGAAGAAGCTGCTGCCCGGCATCGCCCGTAAGACATTCAATGAAGCCCGCGAGCAGTTCAAGAGCGGCGATCGCGCAGAAGCGCTCAAGAAATTCGACCTCGTCGTGACGCTCACCCAGAGTGCGGGATTCAAAGACACGTCCGACGCCGAAGACCTGCGGACACTGGCCTCTGGCTTCATCGAGCTCGCGCGCGCCAGCGAAGTGAAGACGCCAGCGCCGGCGCCAGCACCGCCGAAGGCTGCAAGCGGTACCAGCACCGGCACCTCGCGGCGGCACCGACACCCGCAGCCGCGGCGGTCACCGCACCGATTCGTCCAACTGACGTGAGTCAGCCGGTGGCCGTTCGTCAGACGATTCCCCCGCTCCCCTCCGGCATCTCAGGGCTGGGCAGCCCGACGGCATCGGTGCGGGTTGAAATCGGTGTGGATGGACGGGTGGTCAACGCCTCGATGCAGCAGGCATCGCATCCGTTGTACGACCGGTTGGTGCTCCAGGCCGCGCGCGAGTGGATCTACACACCAGCCATGCTCAACGGCCGACCGGTGCCGTCAGAGAAGGTCGTAACGATTCACCTGCGCTGACGCCTGTAGTGTCCGGCTTTAGCCGGACCTACCGCGGTCGCATCAGCGGAAACAGAATCACATCGCGTATCGACGGGCTGTTCGTCAGCAGCATCACCAGCCGGTCGATACCGATACCCTCACCGCCGGTCGGCGGCAACCCGTACTCCAACGCGCGGATATAGTCCTCGTCCATCGCGTGGGCCTCTTCATTGCCGCCCGCCCGCTGGCGCAACTGCTCCTCGAACCGCCGCCGCTGCTCGACGGGATCGTTGAGCTCGCTGAAGGCATTGGCGACCTCGAACCCGCCGATGTACAGCTCGAAGCGCTCTACCGTGTCCGGATCGTCCGGCTTCTGCTTCGAGAGCGGCGACACTTCGGTCGGAAAGTCGTAGACGAACGTCGGCCGCACCAGATCGTCTTCGCAGAGCGCCTCGAAGATATCCGCAGCAATCTTTCCGGGCCCGCTGCCAGGATGACTCGCGACGCCAAGGCGCTCCGCCACGCGCGGCGGCCGTCTCTACGCTGACGCAGCTCGGTTTCCGTCACGGTCGGTCCCCAGCCGCTTCGACGCGGCCGCGACGGCACCTTCCCGCAGCGACAGGCGGCGATACGGCGGCGTCAACGAGATGGCCTGTTCGCCGAACGTGAGTTGATCCGTGCCAACCGATTTCAACGCGACGTGCTGCAGCAGTTCCTCCGTAAACGCCATCAGGTCGTTGTAGTCGGCGTACGTCCAGTAGAACTCGAGCATCGTGAACTCGGGGTTGTGCTGCGTCGAGATGCCCTCGTTGCGGAAGTTGCGGTTGATCTCGAACACCCGCTCGATGCCGCCGACCGTCAGACGCTTCAGATACAGCTCCGGCGCAATCCGCATGAACAAGCGCATGTCGAGCGCGTTGTGATGCGTGACGAACGGACGCGCCAGCGCGCCGCCGGCGATCGGCTGCATCATCGGCGTCTCGACTTCGACGAACCCGCGGCCGATCAGGAACTCGCGGAACGCCGTCACCGCCCGGCTGCGCACCTCGAACACGCGGCGCGAGTCCGGGTTCACGATCAGATCGAGATACCGCTGGCGGTAGCGGGTCTCGATGTCCTGCAGCCCGTGCCACTTCTCGGGCAGCGGCAGCAGGCACTTCGAGAGGAACGTCAACGAGGTCACGTGCACGCTGAACTCGTTGGTCCTGGTCCGGAAGAGATAGCCCTCGACGCCGACCCAGTCGCCCAGGTCGAGCAGCTTGAAGACCTGAGTACTCGTGCGAGCTGACCGCGTCCTGACGCACGTAGACCTGGATGCGCGCCATGCCGTCGGACAGCTGCAGAAATCCCGCCTTGCCGAAGCCGCGGATCGCCAGAATCCTGCCCGCGGTGCGGATCGTGATGCGCGGGCTCTCCAGCGCCTCTGCGGTCTTGGTGCCGTGCTCGGCGACGATGGCGCCGATCGAGATGCCGCCTTCGAATCGTCTGGGATACGGGATCGACGCCGAGCTGCTTGAGCTCCTGAAGATTGGCGCGGCGTTGAATGACCTGATCGGACTCGTCTGTGCTCATTCGCGTGACAGCGTGCGGCGGATCGCGTCGAGAATGCCGTTGATGAAGCGCACCGAGTCGTCGGCGCTGAATGATCGCGCCAGCTCGAGAGCCTCGTTGATGATCACTTTGCCGGGCGTCTCCGGCTCGTGCAGAAACTCGTAGACCGCAAGGCGCAGAATCAGGCGGTCCAGCACGTTCATCCGCTCGATGCGCCAGTGCTCCGCCGCCTCGACGATCAGTGGATCGATGGTGGCGACGTGCTCCGCCGTGCCCCTCGCCAGCGACGTCGCAAACGTCCGCAGATCCTCGGTCAGCGGCGTGCCTTCTGGCGGGTGCGACCAGAAAGTCGTCCAGCACCTCGTGCATCGGCGACGCGTCCGACCTCCCACTGATACAGCATCTGGACCGCGGCTTCGCGGGCGCGATGACGCGATTCGGGCGACGACTCCGCCGCCGAGGATCGCGGCTCAGTGTTCATGACGTCCGGCCTCGCCGATGTGTCGCGACAGGGTCGCCATCTCCACTGCCGCCAGCGCCGCCTCACGTCCCTTGTTCTCCGGGCCCGCCGCGGCGCGCACCGCCGCCTGCTCGTCGGTCAACGTCGTCAGCACGCCGAAGGTCACCGGAATACCCGTCGCCGTGCCGACATCCATGATCCCTTGCGAGACCGCCGAGGCGATGTACTCGAAGTGCATCGTGTCGCCCTTGATCACGCAGCCCGAGACAGATGATCGCGTCGAAGCGTCCCGTCTCGGCGAGACGTCGAGCCGCGACGGGAATCTCGAAGGCGCCAGGCACCCTGATCGAGCGTGATGTCGTCGGCGCGCACCTGCGCCGACTCGAGCGCGGCGCGAGCGCCGGTCAGCAACCCTTCGGTGATCTCTTCGTTGAACCGGGACACGATGATGGCGAAGCGGTAGCCGGCGGCAGTGATCGAGCCATGCAGTTCCATGATGTCACTCGTCACAGCGGCAGCGGATACAGCAGCCACCCGATGAGGACGCCGGCGCCGATGAACCCGGCGAGGAGCCGGCCGCCGAACGTCAACTGCTCGCGTGGCTCGTCACGCATCAGCGTCGCGAACACCACCGACACGAACAGCGAGAAGATCACCATCAGTCCGAAGTGGCTCGTCACTTGCGGCCCTTGGCGATGTCGAACGCGTCGAGGACGACGAGCATGTTGAGCAGTCCCGCGACGATCACGAACGTGTTGCCGTACTCATAGGTGATCGCCACCACGCGGCCGGCGCCGGCGCCGATCGCGCGCGCGATGATGTACGGCAGACCGACGCCCAGATCGGCCAGCGCACCGAGCGCGACCAGCGGCTCGGAGAGCTGAAACGGGAAGAGCGCGCCTTCGAGCCACAACCCGAAGACGAACATCAGCGTCAGCGCGACGAGAAAGACGATGCCCTTCTGACGGCGCCCAAGCCAGAGATGTCCCAGACCCGGAACCAGCCACGCCGCGGCGCAGATCAGATATGCGGTGGTATCTGGCTGGGCTCGATCGGCCGTCGTCGCAGGCATCCGCTGTAGTGTAGCGTAGCCACCGCGCTCATCACCACGAACGCGCCGCCGACGCCAAGCCGCGACGCCCGCGATCGCCCGGACGATGTTCGTGCCGCGCCACAGACCCGCCCACTCGAGCACGACGGTCAGGAGCGTCGGCAGCGCACTCAGCGAGAAACACACGGCGCGCCGTCGAGGACTGAGCCTGCGCCACCGAGCCGAATTCGACGCGAAGCCCGCCGAGCACATGGATCGAGGCAGTGACCGCGCGGCCCCGGCATAGATGCCGAGGCAACGCGCACAGACCGGAAGCTGAAAGCCGGCGAGATGAAATGACCGTTCAGGACATCTGGTGACAGATGACGGCGCCCGCTGCGTACATCAGCGTCGGCGAGTGACGGGGGGCCGAGTGGAGTGACGATGAGCAGCGCCAGCCAGACGAGGGCGGCGAGCGCGAGGGCGGGCGCGATCACCCGCCCATTCTAGTAGACGTCAGACGTTGGCGCGGATCTCAGATCCGCCTCCACGCATCAATGTGTCGCCGGCACGGCTGACGCCGTGCGCTGGGCCCGCGGAGCCGTGTAGCCAGTGCGCGTGCGGGTGCGGATGCCGGGCTTGTCGGCCACGCGAACGATCACGCGGCGATACGTGCCGTCCATCCTCGGGTTCTTCGACGAGTAACCAATCGCGTACTGTGTGGCGAGCTCCTCGGCGATCGACGCATAGACGCCCGACAGCTCGCTCAATCTGGTCGGGAAGAACGAGCGCGCGCCCGTCTCCTGCGCCAGCGCCTTCATCCCGAACTCCGACTGTGAGAAGTACGAATGGCCGCGCGATGCGGCCTGCGCGACCAGATACTTGGAGCGCATCGTGATCGTGTAGATCGCGATCCCGACTGCTTGGCCAGATCCATCAGGTCGTCGTACGACACCAGGCTGGCCGTGTCGTCGCCGTCCGACAGCACCACGATCGCCTGACGACGGACCTCGCTGTTCGCGCGGCGCTCCTTCGCCATCTCCTTCAGCGTGAGATAAGTGCCGTTGTAGAGCGCGGTGCCGCCGCGGGGCGCCGTCGATCAGGATCGCCTGCTTCGCAGCCTCCAGGTCGGCGCCGAGCGGATACATGATCTTGGTGGCGTCCTTGATGTCGACGATGATGGCGCGATCGTCGGCGCGCAGCGTATCGAGGAATCCGATGGCCGCCTGCTGCACCAGCTGCATCTTGCCGGTCATGCTCGCCGACGTGTCGAGCAGAATCGCGAGATCGAGTCGGGATGTCGGACGCGCCGAAGAACGACACGTCCTGCTGAATGCCATCCTCGAAGACCGAGAAGTCCGACGGGCGCAGCCCGGCGACGTATTTCTGCTCGCTGTCGGTGACGACGACGTTGAGCGCGACGAGATCGACGTTGCTGCGGAAGGTCGCCGGGGCGGTGTCGGGTGGCGGTCGTGGTCGCAGGCGCGGCCGGCCGTGCTCGTCGCCGTGTTGTCGTTGAGGGCCGTGTCCGTCGCGGTCTGCAGCGTTTGTGCTGCTCGCATTCCCGGCGACAAGGACACACGCAAGAAGCAGAATCGACCGACTCACCGCAACCTCCTACCGTCCATCAATCGCGTCCATCAACCGGACACGCTTACAGTTGTGCAAAGCGTGTGCCCGATCTGAGACAGACGTCAGCGAACGTTGTCGGAAGGACTCATGCGCGGAATTGCTGTGGCTATTTCGCGGGACACGGCGCGATCGCATGATCTGGTCTCAGCGCTGCATGTAGACTCGGAGCAATGACAAAACACGTCGGTCACGACACCGTGGGTGTCAATCGTCTGGCACCGTCTGGCGGGCATCAGCGCCGTGTCGGCGGCACTGCTCATGACCGAGCTCGCGCTGACGCGCATCTTCTCGGTCACGATGTATTACCACTTCGCCTTTCTTGCGATTTCGATCGCGCTGTTCGGTCTCAGCGCGAGTGGCGTGCTGGTCTACGTGCTCCGTCACCGTCTCGCTCGGCGGCAGACGCATCGACCTCCTGGCGGCCGGAGCCCTGCTGCACAGCGCGGCAACGCTGATCGCGCTCGCCTACCTGGTGCGTATCCGCGTCGGCCTCGACTATTCGCCCCAGAACTTGTTCCTGATGATCGCGATCTATGTTCTGGCGGCGCTTCCCTTCTTCACCGGCGGCGCGGTCATTATCTCTGGCCTTCGCGCGGCTGGCCGATCGCATCAACGTGCTCTACGCGTCCGACCTGATTGGCGCAGCGATCGGCTGTCTGCTGCTGATTCCGTTGCTGAATCGCCTCGGCGCGCCAGGCGTGGTGATGACGGCGGCGACGCTCTCGATGATCGCGGCGCTCTGCTTTGCCGCAGCCGAGACACGGTGGCGGGTCTGTCTTCGCCGCACTCATCATTCTCGCCGTGCCCACGGCTGCTCAGCTCGCCGGGCAGGGCGCCGTTCGCCGTCGTCGACACCAAAGGTCACCTGGGCGACCGCGTACTGTTCAGCAAGTGGAACTCGTTCTCCCGAGTCGCGGTGTACGACCGTCCGCATGGCGACTGGTCCTTGAGTCCGAGTTTCACGCGGACCGCGCATCGAGTCGCTGTTCATGGACATCGACTCGGCCGCGTCCACGCCGATTGTGAAGGGCACCGGCCAACCTTCGGATGCGCGGTACCTGCGCTACGAGCTGACCTCGCTCGGCTATCACCTCGTCGAACAGCCGCCGGGCTTCTCTGCGCTGGTCATTGGTCCCGGAGGCGGCCGCGACCTGCTCTCCGCCCTCGTGTTTGGCGCCAGCCGCGTCGACGGCGTCGAGATCAATCCGATCATCGCCCGCGACATCATGCAGGACCGCTTCCGCGCCTACTCGGGCGGCATCTATCAGGACCCGCGCGTGACGATTCACGTGGACGACGGACGCAGCTTCGTGCGGCGAAGCCCGGCGCGCTACGACGTGATTCAAGCCTCGCTCGTGGACACGTGGGCCGCGACCGCTGCCGGCGCCTACACGCTGACCGAGAACTCGCTGTACACCGCCGAAGCGTTCGGCGAGTACATGGACCATCTCACCGACCGCGGTCTGCTGACGATCACGCGCTGGGTGTTCGATGGTCTGCGCCTGGTGTCGCTCGCTCAGGCCGCCTGCGCCGAACGCGGGCTCGACGCCTCGAAGCATCTGGCGATCGTCCGTTACGATCGCGTCGCCACGTTTCTCCTGAAGAAGACGCCGTTCACCGAGGCCGAGGTCGCCAAGCTGCAGCAGCTCGCGCATGATCTCGAGTTCTCGATCCTCTACGCACCGGGCGATGGAGCCCGGATCCGATCTCCGCGGAGCCGGCGGAGATGGTTCGAACCGGAACCAGCGCCGCCGACTACCGTCGTCTGATCCTGGCGGCCGATCGCGAGACGTTTCTCGCCGACTACCCGCTCGACATCCGGCCGACCACCGACGACCGGCCGTTCTTCTTCCACACGACGCGGCTCGCGAACCAGTTTCAAACGGCCTTCGGCAAGACGATGCTGTTCGGCAACGGGCTGAGCGCACTGCTCACGCTTGTTCGGCATCTCCGGCGCCCTCGTCCTCGTCTTCGTCGTCGGACCGCTGATCGTCGGCGCCGACCGGCCAGGTGCGGGATGGCCGGCATGGCTCGCCTACTTCGGCGCGCTCGGTGCCGGCTTCATGCTGCTGGAGGTGGCGCTGCTCCAGCATTTCGTGCTGCTCCTCGGACATCCGGTGTATTCGCTGACCGTGACGCTGTTCTCGCTGCTGCTCGGCACCGGCATGGGCAGCCTGATCAGCCGGCGCATCACATCCCGATCGCGTGAAGACCGTGACGGCCCGCGCGCTGGGCGGTATCGCGATCGTCGCGCTCGTCGCGCCGGTCGTCGTGCCATGGCTGATCGACCTCGCGATTCCGTGGCCGCTCCCGCTTCGCATCGCGCTGGCTGTCGCGATCCTGCTTCCGCTCGGCGTGCTGCTCGGCATTCCGCTGCCAGGAGGCATGCGGCTGCTGGCCACTCGACGGCCGGACATCATCCCGTGGGGCTGGGGACTGAACGGCGCGTTCTCGGTGGTCGGTGCGACGCTGGCCGTCTTCATCGCGATGAACTGGGGATTCTCCGACGGCGCTGATCACGGCGGCGTTCGTCTACGCGACGGCCGCCGGCACGCTGCGGCTGTCGTAGACCTGCGGTACACTGCCACCGCCAGGCGGGTCTGCACGACCCGCCGCACGCGAACACGGCGTACGGAGGACGAATGCTGACTCGGCGAGCACTGCTGATGACCGGCCTTGGGCTGGCCTTCGCGACGTAGCGCGCGACCGCGCACCACTCGACGTCGATGTACGACATGGCCAATCCGGTCACCGTGAAGGGCTCGGTGAAGCGCTTCGAGTGGACCAACCCGCACGCGTTCATCTTTCTCGAGGTCAAGGACGACAAGGGCGCAGTCGGTCGAGTGGGAGATCGAGCTCATGAGCCTCAATCACCTCCGCACCTACGGCTGGATGCGCACGACGGTCAAGTCGGGCGATGTCATCAGCGCGACCGGCGGCGCGGCACGCAGCGGCGCGCCGTCGATGATTAGCGCGGTGATCGAGCTGCCCGACGGCAGAAAGATCCGCTCATGACCGCCAGAGTTCTCGTCCTCGTCGCCGTCGCGAGCCTGGCGGTGTCGGCCGCGCAGCAGACGCCACCGGCCGCGCCGCAGCAGGCGCCGAGCGCGATCGCCGTATCAGGAAGCCGGCAGCTCCCGGCGCGCATCATGGAGTTCAAAGCCGAGCCAAGCTCCATCAAGCCGGGCGAATCGACGACGCTGACGTGGGCGGTCGAGAACCCGCGCACGACGACGATCGAGCCAACCGTCGGGCGCGCAATGCCGCGCGGCGTGTTGAAGGTGACGCCGAAGGCGACGACAACCTATACGCTGACGGTGACTGGGGTGAACGGGACGCTGACCAGCACGGTGACGGTCAACGTCGCCGGCACGACGCCGGTCGCCGCGACGGCATCGGTGCCGCTCACATCAGCAACCCGCGCCGCGGACCGCTCGACGGCAAGCCTGATCTGACCGGCGTCTACGGCTACGGCGCCGGGCCGGTCGTGGCGCTCCGCCGCCGCCGGCCGCGTCAGGTCCGCTGCCGCGGACGCCGACGCTGAAGCCGGCGCCGAGAAGTACCGCGTGGTCCGCGGTCCCGACGACACCGGGCTCTACTCGACGTGCACGCCGCCGGGGGTGCCGCAGACATTCATGGTGCCGTACTACGTGCAGTTCGTGCAGGCGCCGAAGCACCTGATCATCCTGCACGAGTATCTGCACCTGTCGCGGACCATCACGCTCGACGGCTCGCCGCATCCGCCCGATCCGGATCCATTCTGGATGGGACACTCGATTGGCCGCTGGGAAGGCGACACGCTGGTCGTCGACTCGGTCGGCTTCAAGGAAAGCGAGATCAGCGGCTATCAAGACCACCGAAGCGCTGCACGTCGTCGAACGCTTCCGGCGGCCCAACTCGGCGACGCTCGAGTACGAGGCGGTGATCGAAGACCCGAACGTCTTCGCCGGAGCCTGGCTCATCACGCGTACGTTCCCGCTGCTGCCGGAGCTCAACCGGGTCGACGAGTTCTTCTGCGAGAACAATCGCGACTACAAGCCGCTCTTTGGAAAGTAGCAGCTCCGCGTCTCCGACTCCGCGGTGCGTGCGCGTGAAGTCGAGTGCGTCGCGTTTGAGTTTTGCGTCTCGAGCTTACGGTATCCTGATACGTGACCGACCTGCTCCAGACCGTTCGCGGCTGTACGTTCGACGACTTCCTCTTCACGCCCCAATACAGCGTCATCGAGCGGCGCGATCCGGCGACGATCGATCTCTCGTCGCGCCTCTCGGAACACCTCACGCTGAAGCGGCCGATCGTGTCGGCCAACATGGACACCGATCACACGCGCCGAGATGGCGATCGCGATCGCCGAAGAAGGCGGCATCGGCATCATCGATCGCGGCTTCCGGTCGGGCGACATCGAGCCGCAGGTGCGCGAGGTCGAGCGCGTCAAGCGGCGGCAGCACGGCATCATCGCCGACCCGTACACGATTCGGCCCGACGCGCCGCTCTCCGAGGCGCGCGACGCCATGCGTCGCACCGGCGTCGGCACGCTCGTCGTGATCGACGACAGCGCGGCGGCTGCTCGGCCTGCTGACCGCTCGCGATCTTCGCTTCGTCGAGACCGCCGGCACGGTGGCCGAACGGATGACGCCGCGCGATCGCCTCGTCGTCCGCGAGGGCGCGCCCGACAGCGCGACCGCCGAAGACGTCATGCGCGTCCACAAGATCAAGAAGCTGCCGCTCGTCGACGCGCGACGGCCGGCTGATCGGTCTGGTGACGGCCACGGACCTACTGAAGCAGGAGCGGCTGCCGTTCGCGACGCGCGACGACCACGGCCGCCTGCGGGTCGGCGCTGCGATTGGCGCGAAAGGCGACTACCTCGAGCGCGCCGCCGAGTTGATCCGTGCCGGCGCGGACGTCATCGTCATCGACATCGCGCACGGGCACTCCACCGTCATGGGCCGTGCCATCGAGGCGTTTCGCAAGCAGTTCGGCGACACCGAGCTGATCGCCGGGCAACGTCGCGACCGCTGAAGGGACGCGCTTCCTCGTCGAGCGCGGCGTCAACGGCGTCAAGGTCGGCATCGGTCCTGGCGGCGGCTGCACGACCACGGCTCAACACCAACTTCGGCGTGCCGCAGGTCGAAGCGCTGGTCGCCTGCCGCGCGGCCGCTGGCCCGCAGGTGCCGCTCATCGCCGACGGCGGCATCAAGCGCGACGGCGCAGTCGTTCAGGCGCTGCTCTTCGGTGGCGACACGGTGATGCTCGGCAGCGCGCTGGCCGGCACGATCGAGACGCCCGGCGACACGGTGCAGAAGCCGGTCGTCATCCCCGAGTCGCACAAGACGGTGAAGGTTCCCTTCAAAGTCTTTCGCGGCATGGCGTCGCTGCAGGCGATCGTCGATCGGCTCGACGTCGAAGACGCCGAGACAGCCGACGTCGAGGCGCTCGGCGCCGAAGGAATGGAGATCAGCGTGCCGGCGCGCGGATCGGTCCGGCCGATCATCCGCGACATGCTGAAGCACGTGTGCTCGGCGATCAGCTACGGCGGCGCCGGCAGCCTGGCGGAACTGCGGGAGATGTTCGCCCGCGACCCGCACCGCTATGTGATCCGGCTGTCCGAGTCGGCCCGGCGGGAATCGTTCGACCGCTAGGGCGTCCCGGGGCACTACTCGGAGCGGAGAACGACGAGAGGATCGACGCGGCTCGCGCGCTTAGTGCGTCAGTGCGTAGAGCAGGACGTTGATGCCCAGCGCATAGCCATCGATTGAGAACTGGTAGAAGTACTGCGGGTCCTCGGTCTCCCGCTCCCAGGAATTCGACACGTCCGTGTTGTGCGTCATCACCACGATGATGCGGCCGTGCCGGTCGCGCATGGCCCGGAAATGGGGCTCCGCCGTTTCGGCACCGCGCTCGGATGTCGCGCGTCCACCGTAGGCCCGCCAGAAGCCGATGCCCGGCACCTGCGGAATCTTCTTCACCGCGATCATCGAGTGAAAGATCGGATCGCTGAGCGGCACGTCTTCGATCGTGTACTCCGGGGGCGGCATCGCCCGCGTCAGCTCGCGCGACCAGTGGTCCCAGGCCTCGTCTCCCCAGAAGTCGTCGACCCACAGGAAACCGCCCTTCTTCAGGTAGATTCCCAGCGCGTTCACTTCGTCCTGTGAGAGCCCGATGGTGCCAACGTCGGAGGCCATCAGGTAGGGACATTCAAAGAGCGCGGGATCGGTGAGCCGGACGAGCCACACGTGGGGCACACCGGCCTTCTGCCAGCTGACGCGCGTCTTGGTCAACTCGGATTGCCGGATCAGAAGATTGCGCTGACCCCAGGGATAGTCGGTGCGCCATCCGGACCCGTTGGGTTCACGGCGAACGCTGGTGTAGAGCATGTGGCATCCGGCGACATTGCGGTCCGGCAACTGGGCCGGTGGCAATTCCGCCGGATCACCCTGTTCGCCGCGCAGCACGCCGAAGCCGCCGAAGCCGTCCCGCCCAAACTGCGCGTACGACGAACCGGCTGAAAGGATCAGCGCGGCGATCAAGAGTTGGCGCACGATTCGCGGCTGTCTTGTGATTCTCACTTCATACCGCTCTGTGGGACTCGATTCGCTCGTGTCGACGATTATCCTCTCGATCGCCAACCCCTGCCCACGTTCCGCACCGCGACGTCGGCGCACTGGCCGGAGTACCCTAGAGGAAATGGCGTCCCCTGCCCCTGCCGCCGAGCGACGCACGGTGGCACCCCAGGCAGCGCTCGGGATCCTGAGCGCGATCAGTCTCTGCCACGGCTTGAACGACCTGCTGCAGTCGGTCCTGCCCGCGGTCTATCCGATCCTGAAGACCGCCTACCGCGCTGGACTTCGGTCAGATCGGCCTGATTACCTTCACCAACACGGTGACCGCGTCGCTGCTCCAGCCGATCGTCGGCCTGATCACCGACAAGCGGCCGAAGCCCTACTCGCTGGCGATCGGGATGGGGTTCACGCTGATTGGCCTGCTGCTGCTCTCGGCGGCCCCGACCTATGCGGCCGATGCTCGTTGCCGTCGGGTTCGTCGGCGTCGGGCTCATCGATCTTTCACCCCGAGTCGTCGCGCGTGGCGCGCCTGGCGTCCGGCGGACGTCACGGCTTCGCGCAGTCGCTGTTTCAGGTCGGCGGCAACGCCGGCTCGGCCACCGGACCACTGCTCGCCGCGTTTATCGTGCTGCCCTACGGCCAGCGCAGCATCGCCTGGTTCGCCGTCGTCGCGTTCATCGGCGATGATCGATCCTCGACGCGCGTCGGCGCCTGGTACAAGGCCCATCTCGTCGTCCACGCGAAGGCAGCGCGAGCCGCCATCCATCATCGGCATCTCCGGCGGCGCGCGTGCGCTGGTCGCTCCTGATCCTGATGCTGCTGGTGTTCTCGAAGAACGTCTATCTGGTCAGCATCACCAGCTTCTACACGTTCTATCTGATTCACAAGTTCGGCGTTGTCGGTGCAGAGCGCGCAGCTGCACCTCTTCGTCTTCCTCGGCGCGGCCGCCGCCGGCACGTTCATCGGCGGCCCGGTCGGCGATCGCATCGGCCGCAAGTACGTGATGTGGGTGTCGATTCTCGGCGTGCTGCCGTTCACGCTGCTGCTGCCCTACGCGAACCTGTTCTGGACCGACGTGCTGACGATCATCATCGGTCTGGTCATGGCGTCGGCCTTCTCGGCGATCGTCGTGTTCGCGCAGGAGCTCGTGCCTGGACGGGTCGGCGCGGTTTCGGGCCTGTTCTTCGGATTCGCGTTCGGCTTCGGCGGGATCGGCGCGGCGCTGCTCGGTCAGCTCGCCGACTCGACGAGCATCGACTTCGTCTACAAGGTCTGCTCGTTCCTGCCGGCGATCGGGCTGCTGACGGCGTTCCTGCCGAACATCGAGCCCGCCGCCACGCTAAGAGTCCAGACTGACGCCGCGATCTTCTTGACGTCGGCGACCTCGGACCGCGGTCCGAAGTGGCTGATCACCTTCGCCGCCATCGCGCCGCCGAGCCTGCCGCAGGTCGCCAGGTCGCGGCCCTGCGTGTAGGCGTACAGGAAACCCGGCGGCGTACGCGTCGCCGGCGCCGGTCGTGTCCACGACCTTCACGCCCTTCACGGCGTCGATGACGTGCACCTCGTCTGCCGTTGACGACGACCGAGCCCTTCTCGCTGCGGGTCAGCGCCGCGATCTCGCAGTGCTTCGCGCACCTGCTGCAGCGCCGTGTCGAAGTTGTCGGTCTGGTACAGCGACAGGATCTCGCTCTCGTTGGCGAACAGGATGTCGACGTGCTTCTCGGCCAGCTCGAGGAACTCGTCGCGGAAGCGCGCCACGCAGAACGAGTCCGACAGCGTCAGCGAGACCTTCACGCCGGCCTCGTGCGCCTTGATCGCGGCGTCGCGCATCGCCGTCTTGGCGCGCGGCTGGTCCCAGAGATAGCCCTCGAGATACACCACCTTCGACGAGGTGATGTAGTCCATGTTGACGTCCTCGGGACCGAGCTGCGTCGTCGCGCCGAGGAACGTCTGCATGGTGCGCTGCGCGTCCGGCGTCACGAAGATCAGGCTGCGCGCCGTCGGCAGCCCATCGACGAGCGGCGTGGTGTCGTAGGTGACGCCGACCGCGCGGATGTCGTGCGTGAACACCTCGCCGAGCTGATCGGCCGCGACCTTGCCGATGTACGCCGTCTTGCCGCCGAGCGCGGCGATGCCGGCGATCGGTGTTCCCGGCGGAGCCGCCGGACGCTTCCTTGCCCGGCCCCATGATGGCGTAGAGCTTCTCCGCCGTCGCGGCGTCGATCAGGTTCATCGCGCCCTTCGGCAGGTTGTGCTCGGCGAGCAGCGAATCGTCCGCCTGGGCGATGACGTCGACAATGGCATTGCCGATCGCCGTGACATCGAACCGTCGGGTGTTCATTCTGAGTCTGTCCTCTCGGGCTAGGTGGTCTGGAGATACTTGCCGACGAGCGGAGCCAGATCCTGTCGGGTCTGCGCCGGAATCGCGTCAGGCCTGGTGATGAGGGCGTACTTGAGCGCCGACGCGCACTCGCACGAGCGCTCGTACGGCAGCGCGTCGACGGCGCCGGCGATGATCTGCTGCGCGGTCTTCGCGTTCTGCGTCAGGTTGGCGATGATCATGTCCACGGTCACCGAGTCGTGGCTCGGGATGCCAGCAGTCGTAGTCGGTGACGAGCGCGATCGTCGTGTAGCAGATCTCGGCTTCGCGCGCCAGCTTCGCTTCCTGCAGGTTGGTCATGCCGATGATGTCGGCGCCCCACGAGCGATAGAGCCGCGACTCGGCCAGCGTCGAGAACTGCGGTCCCTCCATGCAGACGTAGGTTCCGCCCTGGTGAATCGTCGCGCCGGCGCGCTTGCCGCTGTCGAGCGCGATGCCGCTCAGCACCTTGCAGAACGGATGCGCGAACCCGACGTGCGCCACCAGGCCGCGGCCGAAGAACGTGCTGACGCGGCCGCTCGTCCGATCGATGAACTGATCGGGGATGACGATGTGCAGCGGCGCGTATTCCTCCTTGAGGCTGCCGACCGCGCTCGCCGAGAGGATGTACTCCACGCCGAGCATCTTCATGCCGAAGATGTTGGCGCGGAAGTTCAGCTCCGACGGCGACAGCCGATGGCCGGCGCCGTGACGGGCGAGAAACGCGACGCGTTTCCCGCGCAGCGTGCCGAGCACGTACGGACCCGACGGCTCGCCGAAGGGCGTCTTGAGCGTCACCTCCCTGCGGTCGGTGACCTCCGCCATGTCGTACAGACCGCTGCCGCCGATGATGCCGATCTGGACTTGTTCCATGTATGAGTTAGCTCTGGGCTCTAGGCAAGACTCTCGGCCTATGGGCTGCGTAGGGCTGGGCCTGATTTGGGACCCGCCATTTTACAGCACCTGCTCGACGAGTCGCTGCCCCTTCGCGTTCTCCCGGATGTAGCCGGCGGAAACGCGCGGGATCGTGCTCGAAGAGGATCAGGTACTCGCGATCGATGGCCTCGCGGATGAACCGCCGCTTGAACGCCAGCGTGTCCATCGGGAACAGGTCGTAGCCCATCACCCACGGATCCTGCAGGTGCGCCGTCGTCGGAATCATGTCGGCGACGTAGACCGCGGTCTTGCCGCCGGACTCGATGATAGACGACCTGATGCTGTCCGGTGTGTCCGCCGGTGCGCTCGACGCGCACGCCCGGCCTGATCGTCATGTCGCCCTCGAAGAAGCGCACGACACCGGCCTCCTTCGAGCGGCACGAAGTCGTCCTGCAGATAGCTCGCGCGATTGCGCTCGTGCGGATGCGTCGCGTCCTCCCACTCGGCGCCGCGAATCAGGTACTGCGCCTTCGGGAACCGCGGCTTCAACGCGCCGTTCTCGACGCACCGTGGCGCCGCCGAAATGATCGAAGTGCAGATGCGTCGCCAGCGCGAAATCGATCGACGCGGCGGTGAGGCCGACCTCGGCGAGCGCGTGATCGAGATGACGCTCGCGCGACGAGCGCGTAGATGTCCGCCTGCTTCGGCGGCCATCTTGTCGCCGGCGCCGCAGTCGACGAGCATGCGGCCCCAATCGGCCTCGACGAGCAGCGGGCGCATCGCCAGCTGAATGCGGTGACGATCGTCGGCCGGCGCCAGCTTCTCCCAGAGCGGCCGCGGCACGACGCCGAACATCGCGCCGCCGTCGAGCCTGAAGCCGCCGTCATGCAGCATCGTCAGCTGCAGGTCGCCGAAGGCGAGCCGCTTGACCTCGAGCACCGGCCCCTGCGGCCGCCGGCTGCTTCAACTCGACGAGCACGCCGTGCGCCGCCGACGGATGGATGAACGCGACCAGCGCGTCCTCGGCGCCCGGGCCGCGGCTCCGCGTCCACCAGCCGGACGCCGCGCGACTTCAGGTGCTCGAGCGCCGCGCGAATGTCCTCGACGCGCAGCGTGATGTGATGGAGGCCGGGACCGCGCTTCTCGATGTACTTGGCGATCGCCGAATCCGGCGCGGTCGCCTCGAGCAGTTCGAGCGTCGGCTCCACCGACAGGAATATGCCGCGCGCGCACGCGCTGCGTGACCACGTCCTCCGGCGCCTCCACCTCGAGGCCGAGCGCGTCGCGGTAGAACGCGAGCGCCTGCCTCGACGTCCTGCACCGCGATGCCGATGTGATCGAGCACGGCTTTCATAGGTCCAGCGCCTGACTCATGAGACGTCGCCGCCGCCGAATAGGGATCGGTCTCGGCGCGCGCGATCGCCTCGACCAGCCGATCGAACTCGCCCGGACGGCAGGCGCTTCTCCACGTGCTCGAGCAGACGCTGCGCGAGCAGGTCGCGCAGTCGCGACTCGTGGCTCGCCTTGCGGCGCTGCCTGCTGGTGCGGCGACTCGTGCTGCCGGAATCGCCCGATCTCCTCCCACAGCCGATCGACGCCAACCCCGGTCGTCGCCTCGGTCTTGAGCACCGGCGGACGCCAGTCGCCCTCGGCAAACGTCTGCAGCGAGAGGTTGGCGGTGACCGACTGCACGACCTGATCGGCGCCCTCGCGGTCGGCCTTGTTCACCACGAAGATGTCGGCGATCTCCATGATGCCGGCCTTGATCGCCTGCACATCGTCGCCGGCGCCGGGCACGAGCACCACGATCGAGACGTCGGCGGTGCGGACGATGTCGACTTCGTCCTGGCCGACGCCGACGGTCTCGATGATCGACGACGTCCTTGCCGGCGGCGTCGAGGACGAGCGCGGCGTCGCTCGTCGCCGCGGCGAGCCCGCCGAGATGGCCGCGCGTCGCCATGCTGCGGACGAAGACGCCGGCGTCGCTCGCGTGCGCGCTCATGCGGACGCGATCGCCGAGAATCGCGCCGCCGGTGAACGGGCTCGTCGGATCGACGGCCAGCACGCCGACGGTCCGTCCGGCGCGGCGGACCTCGGTGACCAGCCGATCGACCAGCGTGCTCTTGCCGACGCCGGGCGCACCGGTCACGCCGATCAGATAGGCACGGCCGGTGTGCGGATAGAGGCGGCCGATCAGCGCCGCGTCCCGCGCTCGGCATCGTCCTCGACGAGCGAGATCGCGCGAGCGATCGCACGCGTGGATCACCCGCGAGGACGAGGTCGGTCAGCGGGGTCCTCGAGAGCATGACTCCGCCATTAGAGCAGCTGACGGGCGATGACGAGACGCTGAATCTCGCTCGTGCCCTCTCCGATCGTCGTCAGCTTGACGTCGCGGAAATACTTCTCGGCGACGTAGTCCTTCACGAAGCCGTAGCCGCCGTGGATCTGCACGCCGTCCTCGGCGACGCGCACGGCGATCTCGCTCGAATACAGCTTGGCCATCGCCGCCTCGAGCGTCGTGCGCTGGCCCTCGTCCTTCATCGCCGCCGCGCGATAGGTCAGCAGGCGTGCCGCCTCGATGCGCGTCGCGTCGTCGACGAGCTTGGCGCGAATGCTCTGGAACGTGCCGATCGGCTGGCCGAACTGCTCGCCGCTCGAACGCATAGCTTCGGGCCGCCTCGTACGCGCCCTGCGCGAGCCCGACGGAGAGCGCGGCGATCCCGATGCGGCCGGCGTCGAGCACCTGCAGCGCGTTGATGAATCCCTGCCCTTCCGCGCCGAGCAGCTGGCTGGCAGGCACGCGGCAGTTCTCGAAGATCACTTCGCTCGTCTCGCTCGCGCGCATCCCGAGCTTGTCTTCTTTCTTGCCGGCGCGGAACCCGGGCGTCCCGCGCTCGACGATGAACGCGGAGATGCCGCGACTGCCCTTCGCGCGCGTCGTCACCGCCATCACGACGATGAGGTCGCCGGTCTTGCCGTGCGTGATGAACTGCTTGGTGCCGTTGATGACCCAGCCGTCGCCGTCGCGGACGGCGCGCGTCTGCATCGACGCCGCGTCGCTGCCGGACGACGCTTCGGTGAGTCCCCAGGCGGCGAGCTGCTCGCCCGTTCGCCAGCGGGACGAGGTATTGCTGCTTCTGCGCCTCGGTGCCGAACATGAAGATGTGCGCGGCGCCGAGCCCGTTGTGTGCCGCGACCGACAGGCACACCGACGGATCGACGCGGGCCAGCTCCTCGATGCAGATGCAGTAGTCCACCGACGACATCGCCGCCCCGCCGTAGCTCCTCGGGAAACTGGATTCCCATCAGCCCGAGCTCGGCGAACTTGGACAGCAGCGCCGGCGGGAACTGCTGCGCCTCGTCCCACTCCCTGACGTGCGGACGCAGCTCGGCCTCGGCGAACTCGCGGACGCTGCGGCGCAGGAGCTCCTGCTCGTCGGTCAGCCGGACGTCCATTACGGACGAGATCGTATCATTCGGTATGCGACTCACTCAGATCACTGCTCGCGGCCGCGCTGCTTGCTCGCGATCTGCGTCTCCCGCCTTGGCCGACGTCACACGGCTTCATCGGCACGACGACGACACGCGTCGAGCACGCGCCGTCAAGGGATTCGCCATTCGGCGTGGGATTCGTCATCGTCGCGCTTCGAGTTCGAATATGCGGATACGTCTGAGGATGTGACCGACGGCGCGCCGTCGCTGCGGACCGGCATGGGGAACGTGCTGCTGCAGACGCCGATCGCCATCCACGGCTTTCAGCCGTACTTCACGACCGGAGGAGGCGTCTTCCGCGAGGAACTGGGATCGATCTCGGAGACGCAGTTCGGCGCTCAACACCGGCGGCGGCGTGAAGATCTCGCTGGCTGGACCGCTGCGCGCGCGTGTGGACTACCGCGTCTTCACGCTGCAAGGGTGATCCGCTGTTCGAGACGGTGCACCGCGTCTACGCGGGAGTGAACATCAAGTTCTGAGGCGGGTCTGCCGGTCGCGGCGTCGGTCTCAGGACTCCGCTTCTGTGGCGCCGCGGGCGCTGCGGGCTTCGTCGTTTCGGCCGGCGGAGGTTTCAGCGGGTGTCAGGTTGAGCAGGCTGCCGCCGGTGACCGAGCCCGAGTACAGCTTCCAGATCTCCTGCAGCTTGGCCTGGTCCGGATACGCATCCGCGAGAATGCGGCCGAGGCTGTAGTCCGCGCCCGTCACGGTCGGATCGAGCACGAACACATACAGCACGGCGTCCATTCGGCCCCGCCTTCCGTCGCCTTGAAGATCCGCCATCCGGCTGCCTGCGCGCGCACGCGCTGCGTCGGTCGACGAGGCCAGCGCGGCCTGCAGATAGCCCATCGCCTTCTCGAAGTCGTCGACGCGGTCCGCGCGCACGGTGTTGAACAGCAGACCGACCGGCGCAGTGAATGTCGCGGCAGCGGCGCCGGTGTGCGCCGGGCTGCAGCGTGGCGTGGCCTGACCCGCGACGGGCGGTGGCGGTGTAGGCGCTTGCGTGGGCGGCGGCGGGCTGTCCCGGTGGTGGCGCGGGGGCAGGCTGTTGAGCGACGGCCGCCGCCGTGGCCATCAGCACGAGCAGAGCTCCCATCGCGGGGCACACGACTCGCATGAAGCGTCTCCGTAGGGCGGTCCCTGGACCGACAAGACAAAAAGCCACGGTGCGGCTGCCGTCCGGAGAACGGCGTCGCCCGTGGCTTTCGATTGTAGCGGTTGCGCGCGTGGCTACTTCGCGAAATCCGCCGTCATCGGGCCCTGAATCACGAACAGCGCCTGCTTCAGGGCGCCGCGATACAGGTCGTAGAAGCTTGTCCGCTCGGTCGGATCCTTCACGACCTCGTAGACGAGATTGGTGATCGAGTAGTCGGCGTCCTTCACGACGGGCGTGATGACGTGCACGTACAGCGGGCTGCCATCCGGCTGATTCGCGGAGTTCTTGATGACTTTCCACCCGGCCAGCTGCTGCTTGGCCTCGGGCCGCGGCGACTTGGACAGCGCATCCTTCAACGTCGCGATCACCTTCTCATAATCGGCCACCTTGTCGGCGTTCACCACGTAGGCCGCAAGCACCACGTCGCCCGTGTAGGTCGTCTTCTGCGGCGGGGCCTGGGCGAAAGCGGTCTGCGAAAACGCCGGCAGGATGAGAACCGCGCCAGCCAATAGGACTCCGGACAGTCGTCGCATCTTCACGTCTCCTCGAAAAGGACGCTAATCCTAACGTACCGGTGAATTGATAAAAACCGCCATGACCTCGTTGGCAAGAAGCATTCCGGGCCGGGTCAGGCTCAGGTGGCCGCCATCATAGATCAAGAGTCCCTGATCCACGAATGGTTGGAGCTCGCTCCCGTAAACACGCCACACATCTGTCTGGTAGCGCGATTCTATCGAGGCCAGGTCGATGCCTTTCGTCAGACGCAGGCCCATGAACAGCGCTTCCTCGAGTCGCGCCTGGTCGGTCAGCGGCCGGCGCTCCACGACCAGCGGTCCTCCCGCCGCGACGAGCGAAATGTACTCGGATGTGGAGGCAACATTCTTCTCCCGTACGCCTTTTCGGGTCGAATGCGCACCGCAGCCGAAGCCGTGCCACTCGCCGTCGGTCCAGTACTTGACGTTGTGGCGCGACTCACGGCCTGGCCTGGCCACGTTGGAGATCTCGTACTGCTCGTAGCCGGCCCGATCGAGCGCGTCCATCGCCTGCAGGTACATCTCAGCCGCCTCGTCTTCGGCGGCCACCGACCAAGCGGCCGCGTGCCATCGCGTCCCGGAGCGGCGCGTTCGGATAGATCTCGAGCAGATAGAGCGAGGCATGCTCGGGACCCAACTCGATGAGACCTTCGACCGACGCCAGCCAGTCGGCAACCGACTGCCCGGGCAGCCACATCATCAGGTCCAGGGAGACGTTGTCGAAGCCCGCGGCCCTGGCCATCCCGAAGGCGTCGCGCGCCCGCGACGCCGAATGCAGCCGGCTCAGACGCTGCAGTTCCTCGTCCCTGAACGATTGGACACCGAAACTCAGACGATTGACGCCAGCCTCGCGAAAGCCGGACAGCTTCTCGGCGGTGACCGTTTCGGGATTGGCTTCGAGCGTGACCTCGGCGTCGGCGGCGACGCGCGAACGCGCCGCGGCACGTCGCGATAATCGCCGGCAATCTCGTGCGGCTCGAGCAGCGACGGCGTGCCGCCGCCAAAGAAAATCGTGTCGGCGGCAACTCCCTCACTGCGGCCGCGGATCTCCTGCTGAAGCGCGGCGACGTACTGGGTCTTGAGGTCGGCGTCGAAGAGACCCCGATTGAAGTTGCAGTAGTTACAGATCGCCGAACAGAACGGGATGTGGACGTAGAGGCCCAGGGCCATGTCAGTCCATGTTACGACCCGGCTCGGCCTCCTGACCACTTGAGATCGGTCTTCTCGTGCTTGGGGGTCTTGAGCTGCGCGCGCACCTGACCCTGCGAACGGGACGGCAGCTTGCGGCGCGGCTGCGCCTTCCACAGCTTGTAGAGGTCGTCGGCACCGATGTTCGGGCGGTTGATTCCGGTAATCCGGACCGTCGTATTCGAGGAAATCGCACATCTCCTTCAGGCGGGAGTGCAACCGGAAACCGACGCGCATCAGCAGCGAATTCAGCTCGCCGTCTCGTCGGGGATGTCTTCGTAATTCGAGGTGAAAATCGTCGGGCGCCGCTCGTTGTAGCGCGTGTTGACGATGAGGCTCATCGTCTCTTCGACCCAGTCGGTCATGCGCTCGGCGCCAAGGTCGTCGAGCACGAGCAGCTCGGCCTCCATAACCGGCCGAATCACGTCCATCTCCGCGGTGTGCGTCAGCGGATTGTAGGTGCCCGCGAATGTCTTTGAGCAGGGCCCGCGTGTCGTAGTAGAGCCCTCGCGCGCCGGTTCGCCGTACCACGTGCCGCAGCACCGAGACCGCGATGTGCGTCTTGCCGATACCTGGCGGGCCGATCAGCATCAGGCCCTTCTGCACCACGGGGAATGCATCCGCGAAGCGCTTGCGCTGAATCGACGGCGCGCAGCAGTTCCTCGTTCGGGTAGGTCAGGAAGTTGTCGAGCGTGCATCGCGCATAGCGCGGCGGTATGCGCGCGTCGCGAAGACGCTGGTCTACGGTTTTCTCACGAATGCAGTCGCAGCGCGTGACGCGCGCGACACCGTCAACCTCGATCGACTTCCAACCAGTGTCGTCGCAGATCGGGCAGGGCACGCGTCATGGTAACTCGGATCTGCAGTGCGAGATCGATCACTCACGAGCAAGAAATGCATGGTCGTACCGACAGAATGGTGCGGCGCGCTTCGCCGCATCACGCAGAAACATCAGGAAGTTGCGTGGCACGTCAGTTGCCTACGCCATAGAGCGTGATCATCCGTTCACGCGCTCTGCATCTTCCGGCCGCGATCGTGTTCGTCTGCTGCGCTCGGCATTCGTCGTCGCGGCTGCCACGCTCAACGGCGTGCTGCCTGGTCCGCTGCCGCTCTTTCCGCGGACGAACTGGTGGAACGTCGACATCTCGCAGGCACCAGTCGATCCGTCGTCGGCCAGCTTCATCTCGTTCATCGGGACCACTCGTCGTCTGCATCCGGACTTCGGTGGCGAAGCGTCGCCAGGCAGCGTCGAGATCTACGGCTTCCCGTACGTCGTCGTGGACGGCAGTCAGCCGAAGAAGGCCGTCGAGTTCGCCTACTCCGACGAGAGCGACGGCGTGAATCACACGACCGATCAGAGCTTTCCCTTCTATCCGATTCCGGATGAGGCGATCACGCAGGCGCACTGGATCGAAGGCGGCCAACCGGGCAACGTCGACCTGCGCGACGACAGCGACCGGCATCTGCTGATCGTCGACCGCGACAACCGCCATCTCTACGAGCTGTACAACGTCTTCTTCGACGGCACGCGCTGGCACGCGGGGTCGGGCGCGTTCTTCGACCTGTCACAGAACGGGCGTCGGCCGGACGGGCTGGACGTCGGCAGATGCGGCAGGCCTGGCGATTCTTCCCGGACTGGTGCGCTATGACGAGGTCTTCGGGCCCGGCGAGATCGAGCACGCGTTCCGCGTGACCGTCCGCGCGACCAACGGCTATGTCTACCCCGCGTCGCACCGCGCCGGGCTCCACGACCGGTGCGCTGCCGATGGGCGCGCGGCTACGATTGAAGGCGAGCAAGAACCTGTCCGGCTTCCGGCCGGAGATTCAGAAGATCTTCCGCGCGATGCAGCGCTACGGGCTGATCGTCGCCGACAACGGATCGGACATGTACATCAGCGGCGCCTTCGACACGCGCTGGGACAACGGCATCCTGAACCCGGCGTTCGGGGCGCTGACGGCCAGCGACTTCGAGGTGATCACGCGTGGATGGCAGCCGACGGCGACCGAACCCGCCCGACCAACCTGCGAATCGTCTCAGACGTAGGGCGACGCATGCGTCGCCCGTACGGGCGAGGCATGCCTCGCCCCTACGGCGTCTTGCGCTTGGCGCTCTGTCCTTCGACCTCGCTCGTGCGGGCTTCTCGTTCTCTTTGCTCGGCGTCCGCCTGCGGAGGCGTGCGCCGCACGAGATCGGTCGGCGTGGACTTCACGAGCGCCGTGCCCAGACGCTGCTCCCAGTCGTCGATGCCGCGCGCCATCTCGCGCTTGACGTAATCCATGAACTGATTCACCTCGCCCTGCATCTGCTCGATCTTGCGTCGCAGGTTGAGGATGATTTCCACGCCGGCCAGATTCACGCCGAGATCGCGCGTCAGCGTGAGGATCGTCTCGAGCTGCTCGAGGTCCTCCTCCGAGTAGAGGCGGGTGTTGCCCTCGGTGCGCGACGGCTTCAGCAGGCCCTCGCGCTCGTAGAGGCGCAGCGTCTGCGGATGGATGTCGTACTTCTGCGACACCGCGCTGATCATGTAGTACGCCTTGCCCCGTTCAGCCCGTTTGGCCACGTCACGACTCCCGCACGTTCTCGCCGTTGAGGCGGCCGAATTCCCGGAGCAGTTCCTTCGATCGCTCGTCGAGCAGCTTCGGCAGCATGATGCGCGTCTCGACGATCAGATCGCCGCGCTGACCCGTCCTGCGTCGACGGCGCTCCGTGCTCACGCAGGCGGAAGCGCTGACCCGACTGCGTGCCCGGCGGCACGCGCAGCTTGCGCCTGCCCGTCGAGCGTATGAATCTCGATCTTCGCGCCGAGCGCCGCCTCGTGGATGGCGATCGGCACGACCATGTGCAGGTCGTCGCCCTCGCGACGGAACAGCGGATGCGGCGCGACTCGAACGGTGATGTACAGATCGCCGGCGGCGCCGCCGTGCTGACCGGCGTTGCCCTTCGACGGAACCCGCAGCCGGTCGCCGTCGGCGACACCGGGCGGAATCCTGCGCGATCACCCGTTCGCTGCGCGTCTCCTGACCGCTGCCCTGCACACGGCTCGCACGGACGTGGCGTCTGCTGGCCGGTACCGCCGCAGGCGCTGCACGCGCGCGAGAACACCATGTGCCCGCGCACCGATCGCACCGCGCCGGTGCCCTGACACTGATGACACGGGCCGGTGCTCAGGCGCGTCCGTCCGCTGCCGGCGCAGGCGCGGCAACTCTCACGCCGCGTCACCGGAATCGCCGCGCTGGACTCCCACGAGCGCCTCCTCGAACGTCACCTGCATCTCGAGGTGCAGATCCGCGCCGCGCTGCGGCGTCGGCGCGCGCCCGCGCTCGGTCAGCACTTCGGCGAACAGATCGCCAAAGCGTCGCCGAGTAATCCGCGCCGCGCGTCGAGAAGTCGAACCCCTCGAACCCCGCCGCCTGCCGCCCCGGTGACGGCGTCGTGCCGATGTCCGGCGTCGTAGCGCGATCGCCGCGTCGGATCGATCAACGTCTCGTAGGCGTCGAGGATCTCTCTGAATCGCTCCTCGGCCGTCTGGTCGCCCGGATTGATATCCGGGTGATACCGGCGCGCAAGACGACGGTACGCCCGCTTGATCTCGGACTCCGTCGCCCCGTGCGCCACGCCGAGAACGATGTACAAATCCATTTGCGGATCATTGATTTCGGATCTTCGATTCGTTGTCGATTGGCGATTGCTGATTGGTGATTCGGTGATGGGGCGTTGCCGGTTGCGGCTCACTCAATCACCAGTCACCAAACCGACAATCACCAATTCAATCAACAACCAACGATCACCAATCACCAATGCTCTATTTGTCGTCGACCACTTCCGCGTCGATGACGTCGCCTTGAGAACCGGAACCGCGAACCCTGAGCACCGCCTGAACCAGCAGCACCCGCTGAACCAGGACCCCCTGAACCTGCTGAACCCGCTGAACCCTCGGAACCCGGTGTTCCGGCATTCTTGTAGAGCGCCTCAGCCGCCTTGTGCTGCATCTGCGTCAGCAGATCCATCGCCCGCGTCATGCCGGCGACGTCGTTGTCCGCAATCGCCTTCTTCAGCCCGTCGATCGCGTTCTGAACCGCCGTCTTGTCCGCGGCCGGCACCTTGTCGCCCATCTCCTGCAGCATCTTCTCGGCGGCGTACACCGCCTGATCGGCGCGTGTTGCGCGTCTCGATCTCCTCGCGTCGCTTCTTGTCGTCTTCGGCGTGCGACTCGGCGTCTTTCATCATCCGCTCGACCTCGTCCTTGCTCAGGCCGCTCGATGCGGTGATGGTGATCTTCTGCTCCTTGCCGGTGCCGAGATCCTTCGCCGAGACGTTGACGATGCCGTTGGCGTCGATGTCGAACGTCACCTCGATCTGCGGCACGCCGCGCGGCGCCGGCGGAATGCCCACCAGCTGGAAGCGCCCGAGCGTCCGGTTGTCGCGCGCCAGCGGACGCTCGCCCTGCAGCACGTGGACCTCGACGCTCGTCTGGCTGTCGGCCGCCGTCGAGAACGTCTCGCTCTTGCGCGTGGGAATCGTCGTGTTGCGCGTGATCAGCGTCGTCATCACGCCGCCGAGCGTCTCGATGCCGAGCGACAGCGGCGTCACGTCGAGCAGCAGCAGATCCTTGACCTCGCCGGCCAGCACGCCGGCCTGGATCGCGGCGCCGACCGCCACGACCTCGTCGGGGTTCACGCCCTTGTGCGGCTCCTTGCCGAACAGGTCCTTGACGATCTGCTGCACGCGCGGGATGCGCGTCGAGCCGCCGACGAGCACGACCTCGTCAATCTTGCTCGGGATCGACGCCGGCGTCGGAGAGCGCCTGCTTCGTCGGCCCGACCGTCCGCTGCAGCAGGTCCTCGACCAGCTGCTCGAACCTCGCCCGGGTCAGCTTCAACTGCAGGTGCTTCGGGCCGCTCTGATCGGCGGTGACGAACGGCAGGTTGATGTCGGTCTCCATCACCGTGGAGAGCTCCATCTTGGCCTTCTCCGCCGCTTCCTTCAGGCGCTGCAGCGCCATCCGGTCCTTGCTCAGATCGATGCCGTCGCTCTTCTTGAACTCGGCCGCGATCCACTCGATGATGCGCTGATCGAGGTTGTCGCCGCCGAGGTGCGTGTCGCCGTTGGTCGCCTTGACCTCGACGACGCCCTCGCCCACCTCGAGGATCGAGATGTCGAACGTGCCGCCGCCGAAGTCGTAGACGGCGATCGTCTCGTCCTTCTTCTTGTCGAGCCCGTAGGCCAGCGCCGCCGCGGTCGGCTCGTTGACGATGCGCATGACCTCGAGACCGGCGATCTTGCCGGCCTCCTTCGTCGCCTGGCGCTGCGCGTCGTTGAAGTACGCCGGCACCGTGATGACGGCCTTGGTCACCGGCTGCCCGAGATACTCCTCCGCCGCCTGCTTCAGCTTCTGCAGGATCATCGCGGAGATCTCCGGCGGCGCGTAATCCTTGTCGCCGATCTTCACGCGCACGTCGCCGTTCGGCGCCGACGCGACCTGATACGGCACCATCTTCATTTCCTCGTTGACCTCGGAGTGGCGCCGGCCCATGAAGCGCTTGATCGAGAAGATGGTGTTCTCGGGATTGGTGACCGCCTGGCGCTTCGCCACCTGGCCGACGAGCCGTTCACCGCTCTTGGTGAACGCCACGACCGACGGCGTCAGCCGGCTGCCTTCGGGGTTGGTGATGACGACCGGCTCGCCACCTTCCATGACGGCGACAACGGAATTGGTGGTGCCCAGGTCGATACCAATGATTTTGCTCATGTCTCTCGCGTCCTCATCGCGCCACGTCGGGGCGACGCGTCGTACGTCGCAAGCGTAGGGGCGACGTCTCGTCGCCACTTCATGATCGCCCCTACCTATCAAATCTGAGTGTAACACTATCAAAGCCGTGGGCGCGGGCGTATAATCGAACGTAAGCGTCTTGCTTTCAAAGAGATGAACCCGCTGGACGACCAGTCGCCATCGAGTCACGCCTGCGCCGACGCCGCCAGCCGACGCTCTCGCGACAGCCGAGGCCGAAGAGCAAGCTCGTTCTGCGCGTCGCGCGCAGCGCGGGTCTGATCGCGCTCTTCATCGTCGCGGCCATGCTCGGGCACCGTCGGCGGTGTCCTCTTCGCCTTCTCCGGACGACATCCCCGAGATCAGCGCGCTCGACAACTATCAGCCGAACACCATCACCCGCCTGCTGGCGCGCGACGAGCGCGTCATTGGCGAGTTCGCCATCGAGCGCCGCATCGTCATCGGCTACGAGCGACATGGCGCCCGTGCTGCGTCAGGCCATCATCGCCAGCGAAGACGGCGACTTCGAGCAGCACTTCGGCCTGAGCGTCTCGCGCATCGTCATCACCGGCTGTCAAGGACATCGTCTACGGCCAGCGCTTCGGCGCCAGCACCATCACGCAGCAGCTGGCGCGCGGCCTCTTCCTCAACGAATACATGATCAACGGCGTGTTCGTGCGATCGGGCTGGCCGCTCGTCGAGCGCAAGCTGAAAGAGATGCTCGTGTCGGTGCAGCTCGAGCGGCGCTACACGAAGGCCGAGATCCTCACGCTCTACGCCAACCAGATCAATCTCGGGCACGGCGCGTACGGCGTCGAGGCGGCCTCGCGGATGTACTTCGACAAGTCCGGCGAAGGACCTGACACTCGAAGAGGCCGCGACGATTGCGGCCATCATCCAGACGCCGGCGCGCCTGAGTCCCTTCGTCAACCCCGAGCGCACGCTGGCGCGGCGCAACAACTACGTGCTGCCGCGGATGGTCGAGGAAGGCTTCATCACGCAGAGAGCAGGCAGCCGACGCGGCGAGCCGGCCGCTCGTGCTGCTCGGACAGCCGACACCGGATCGGTCGATCGCACCATACTTCGTCGAAGACATCCGCAAGATGCTCGAGCAGAAGTACGGCGCCGACGCGCTGTATCAGACCGGTCTTCGCGTCCAGACGACGCTCGACGTCGATCTGCAGGAAGCGGCCAATGCGGCCATCGATCGCGGCCTGCGACGTCATGGACAAGCGGAGGAACGGGTTCAGGAAGCCGGCGCGCAACATCATTGCCGAAGGGCGCACGCTCGAGACGTTCACGCATCGAGCGCTGGTCGCAGCCGATCCTCGCCGGCGACATCGTCCCGGCCCTGGTCACGTTCGTGCCCGGGCCAACGGGCGGCAGCGCGCGCGATCCGGATCGGCGAGCACGATCTCGAGCTCAAGCCGTCAGCGTTTGCGTGGACGCGGCGCACGTCGGCCGCGCAGTTGTTCAAGGTCGGCGACCTCATCGAGGTCCAGGTGACGATCGCTCGACGGGAAGACGCCCAACGAGCTGGTGCTCGAGCAGCCGCCGGCGGTCGAAGGCGCGCTGGTGGCGATCGACAACCACACCGGACAGATTCGCGCGATGGTCGGCGGCTTCAGCTTCGCGCGCAGCAAGTTCAACCGTGCCACGCAGGCCCGTCGTCAGGTCGGGCTCGCTCTTCAAGCCGTTCGTCTTCACCGCCGCGATCGATCGCGGCTTCACCCCGATCTCGACGTTCATCGACGAACCCGTGTCGTACGAGGCCGGGCCCGAATCAGCCGCCCTACCGGCCGCTCAACTACGACCGCAAGTTCGAAGGGCCGGTGACGCTGCGACGCGCGCTGGAACAGTCGCGCAACATCCCGGCCGTGAAAGCGATGGCGGAGACTCGGACCGAAGGAAGTCGTGACCTACGCCAAGCGCTTCGGCTTGAAGAGCGACTACCAGCCGTACCTGTCGCTGGCGCTGGGCGCGGCCGAGGCGACGCTGGTCGAGATGACCAGCGCCTACTCCGCGTTTCCGAACCAGGGCGTGCGGATGGAGCCGTACGCGGTGATGTCGATCGCCGATCGCGAAGGCAACATTCTCCTGGAGAATCGGCCCGAGCCGCACGAGGCGCTGCGCGCCGACACCGCGTTCGTCATGACCAACCTGCTGCGTGGCGTCGTTCAGCGTGGAACGGCGACCGCCGCGGCACCGCTCGACTGGCCGCTCGCCGGCAAGACCGGAACGATGGACGAATACACCGATGCGTGGTTCATCGGATTCGATCCCAACATCACGGTCGGCGTGTGGGTGGGTTACGACGAGAAGAAGCCGCTCGGGCAACGGCGAGACCGGAGCCGCCGCCGCGCTGCCGATCTGGATCGACTTCATGAAGGTCTACCTCGAGAAGAACGGCGACCGGAAGAACCCGCCGCAGTTCGAGGCACCGGGCAACATCGTCTTCGTGACGCTGGACTCCGGTGTGTCGGAGGCGTTCATCAACGGCACGCAGCCGGCGACGACTGCCAGCCTCCACACCAGCGCCGGCACCAGTGCCGGCACCGCGTCGGCCGCGCCAACGATCGAGTGATCGCGCCGAGAGCGTATACGCGCCTGCGTGTCCGGCGTGATGGATGCGTGCGGGGGTGATGCTTCCGCCACAACGCGACGCACTCGTACGCAGCAATCGCGATCAGCAGAGCGACTGCGCCGACGCCAATCAGCACCTGAATGGGATAGAAGAACGCGGCCATGATGAGGGGAACGAGGAGGAGCCCATCCATCAGCAGCAGCGACATACCACCGTCGTAGCTGACCAATTCGCTCCAATACCGGCGCAGAAGAGTGAACACAACGACCTCCTTCAAGCGACGCGGGTTGTCTGAGCTGGCCTAACTATAGCGAGCCCGCCGAAGCCGTGGTCAGGCGGCGACGGTGGCCCGGGCCTCGAGCGGTACGCCTGCTATCCTACTCCTCATCCGGCTCGTCCGGTGTACCGAGCGTTCCGTTGGCCTTCTTCATCAGGTAGGCCTTGATGAACCCGTCCACGTCGCCGTCGAGCACCCGGGTGGGGTCGCCGACCTCGACCTTGGTCCGATGGTCCTTGATCATCTGATAGGGCTGCAGCACGTAGCTGCGAATCTGGCTGCCGAACGCGATGTCGCGCTTCTCGCCGCCGATCTGCTCCAGCTTCGCCTGCTGCTCCTTCATCTTCAGATCGAAGAGCCGCGCCTTGAGCACCTTCATGGCCTGCGCGCGATTCTTGTGCTGCGACCGCTCGTTCTGACACGACACGACGATGCCGGTCGGCAGGTGCGTGATGCGAACCGCCGAATCGGTCACGTTGACGTGCTGACCGCCGGCGCCGCTCGAACGATAGGTGTCGATGCGGAGGTCCTTCTCATCGATCTCGACGTCGACGTCCTCGGGAAGCTCGGGCCACACGAAGACCGAGGCGAACGACGTGTGGCGCCGCTTGTCCTGATCGAACGGCGAGATGCGCACGAGGCGATGCACGCCGGCCTCGGCGGCCATCAGTCCGTAGGCGTAGTCGCCGGTGAGCGCCACGGTCGCGCTCTTGATGCCGGCCTGCTCGCCGGGCTGGAGGTCGAAGACCTCGCGCTTGAAGCCGCGACGCTCCGACCATTTCGAGTACATGCGGAGGAGCATCTCGGCCCAGTCCTGCGATTCGGTGCCGCCGGCGCCGGGATGGATGGTGACGATCGCGTTGGAGCGATCGTACTCGCCGCCGAGCATCTTCTTGGTCTCGGCCGCCTCCACTTCCTGCTGCAGCTCGTCGAGCCCGCGCTGGAAGTCGGCGCCGACGTCTTCCCCGCTCTCCGCCCATTCGATGAGCACGGCGAGGTCGTCCAGCCGGCGGCGCAGTGACTCGCGCAGCGCGATGTCGTCTTCGACGCGGCGACGCCGCTGCATCACCTTCTGCGCTTCGGCCTGGTTGTTCCAGAAGGTCGGGCTGGAGGTGATCTTCTCGATCTCGGCTAGCTGCTCGTCGAGTTTGGCACCCTCAAAGATGCCTCCGCAGCTCTGCGGCACGCCGATTCAGGTCCTCATGGCGACGTAACAGGTCATCGAGATCCACGGTGTCTCCTCGCGAAAAGTTGCGGCCAGCACGGTGAGCGCGATCGACACGTACGCCGATCACGTCGCCGATCAGCGAATACACGGTGCGACCGGTGAGGAAGCGCGCCTCCCCGACCAGACCCACCTGTTCAAAGATACCCGACCTCGGACCACCGTGCGTCCGTAGGGATCGACGATGCCGCTGATCCCGGTGTTCGCGGCGCGTGCCAGGTAGCGTCCCTGCTCGATGGCGCGCATCGAGGCCATCTCGAAGTGTTGATACGGCGCCGACGAACGTCCGTACCAGCCGTCGTTGGTGACCGTCGTCAGCAGTTCGCTGCCGGCGGCGACCGCGTCACGCGCCAGCGCCGGGAAGACCACCTCGTAGCAGATCGCCGTGCTGGCGCGATGCGAACCGACCGGCAGCATGACCGGGCCGGTGCCCGCCGAAAACGGGACGAACCGCTGCGACGAGCGGCGCGGCGAACGGCGATCCATCGCTGGAACGGGAAGAACTCGCCGAACGGGACGAGGTGAATCTTGCGGTAGACGGCGGCCGTCCTGCCGTCCGGGTCCAGCAGAAACGCCGCGTTGTACAACTCCGAGGAGGTGACCGGCTCGCGTCGATGACCTGATCGCTGCCCAAGAGGATCGGGACGCGAACCTCGCGCGCGAGATCGCGAAGCATGGCGTCGCCCTCCGGGTCTGGCGCGCGGGATCCTCGAACGATGAAGGGCGTCGACGACTCAGGCCAGATGACGTACTCCGCGCCGCGACGGACGACGTCGCGGGTCATGGCGATGTAGGTCGTGAAGATCCGCCGCGCCTCGCGCGGGATTCCACTTGTCCTCCTGCGCGATGTTGCCCTGAATCAGTCCGACGCGAATCGGCGTCCCCTCTCGCGTGAGCGAGCCGTCCGCGATACGCCAGGTTCCCCACGCCCCGACGCCGATCAGCACGACGTCGCGGCACTGGCACCGCGATGACGCGATGCGCGGCCTGACGTGACGCAGCGCGAACGCCAGTGTGGCATTGACGTAGGCGACGAGCGCCGACAGACCGTACACGCCAAGCACGCTGGCCAGCTGCGCGACCGGCAGCACGGTGACCTGGCTGTTCCCGAGCGGCACCCACGGAAAACCGGTCAGGAACATACCGCGCGCGAATACTCAGTCGCCACCCACGCGATCGGGCGCGAAGAACAATCCGGCGGCGCCGACGCGGGCGATCAGACGACTGGTGACAAGGCCGCCACTGCCGGATAGATCGCCAGGTAGAGCCGACAGCAGGAGCATCGCGATCATCGCCACGATCGGGTTCACATCGCCAAACGCGACGAGCACCGTGCCAGTCCAGTAGATCGTGCCGACGAAATACGACCGTGCCGGTCAGTCAGGCCGAGCGTGAACGCGCGCAGCGGCGGCTGGCCTGGAAGAGGCCCAGGACGTCCGCGCCATCCCGTGAGCGACACGAGTAGCGGCACGAGCGCGATCCAGGCAAAGGCCGGGTGGCCGAAACTTGGGGAAAGCCAAGCGCGAGCAGAACGCCCGCGATCAGAGCTAGCGGGTAATCCAGGGCTTGAACTGTTCTTCTTTTTCGAGCCGGCGGGCGACGGATTCGGCTTCGCCGCGATCGCTGTACTTGCCGACCCGCACCCGATAGACGCTCGCCGCACCTGCGCTCGGCGTGGTGACGAACGAGGGGAAACCTTTCGACTGCGAGCCGCTTGGCAATCGTGTCGGCCTCGCTGCGCTCCTTGACCGCAGCCACCTGCACGACGTAACCGCCGGCCGTGGAGGCTCGCCACTCGGCGCACAGGCTTCGAGGTTTCGGCTGGCGCGCACCGCGGGCGGCCCCGGGCGGCGTCTTCCGGGACCGTCGCGTTCACCGGCGCCGCCGGTGCTTGAGCGTCGGTGCACGGGTCTCCTTCAGCGTCTCCGGAGGCGGTGTGCGTCGTCACTGAGTCGATCGGGGTAGGTCAGCTGCTCCTGCGCGGATCCGGAGCGGCTGTCGGCCGGGCCCTTCAGTCGCAGGTGGAGCCGGCGCCTGAGACGCTGCCGTCGGATCGAGGGAACTTCAATCGCGGCGTCGGCCTGCTCGGTCGCTCGAGGTGCGCGCACCCCGCGACCGACCATGACGCCGCACAGGAAGATCACAACGGCAACGACCGTCACCGCCATGAACATGAAGACGAGCTGTTTTCCGTTCAGCTGTATCTCGTGAACGCCCTCGTCTGACATCAATATGGCGCGGCAGTTTATCACGATTGCTCATGAATGCCCACTACATAATGCGTACGACTCGTCGCGCAGCCCCTCTGCCGGTCCGTCGCGCCGCCGTGGGAACTCGCCTATTCAGGCGGAACGCGGGCGAGAAGACGCCGCGCTTCCGCGTTGGCCGGCTCCCGGCTCGAGGACGACCTGAAGCTCGCTTCGGGCGCCGGGCACGTTCTGCAGCTGGATATACGCTCCGGCAAGCGCCAGCCGCGCGGCGACCGTGTCCCGGCTCCAGATGGAGATCGTGAACTCGTCCACGGCTTCGACCAGTGCGCCCGCCGCGCACGATAAACCCGGCCAAGCAGCAGATGCGCCTCGGCGTCGTACGGCGAGAGATACACCGCCCGGCGGAACGCGGCGATGGCCTCCTCGTCCCGCTCGGCGAGAAACGCGCGCCGCCCCGCATCGACGTGAAACGCCGCGAGCTCCTGCTGGTCGCGTTGTCCGGCCGCCACGATCTCGGATTCGACACGACGAGCGCGGGAACCGTCAGATCGGTCTTGAGACGCTCGAGTCCCTTCGGCACGGTGTTGGGCGCGGGCTGGTCGGTCTCCCATTCCGCGTACTCCGACGACAGCCGCCTTGCGAGCTCGCGCTCGCGCGCGCCTTCCCCGGCGTTGCCGGACATCTGCAGCGCCACTCCGAGCACGTAGTGCGCGGCATCGTCAGCCGGACGACGTCGAACGGCCTCTCGCAGCGACTGAATGGCGTTCGGCAGATCGCGGTCGAGCCAGTACGCGTAGCCCCAGATTGAAGAGCAGATCCGAATCGCCCGGGTCGAGCGCCACCGCGTCGCTGAAGTACGAGACCGCGCGGCGGCCGGTCCGCCGTCGGCGGTCGCCGCAGCTGCACGACGCCGAGATTGTTGAACAGCGATGCCTCGAGACCGGCGCGATTCAACTCGGTCAGCGCATCGAAGGCCTCCTGATGGCGAGCCGAGGTGCACCAGCGACACGGACGACAGAAAGCTGACGCCTCGCGCGCCAGGCGATGCGCCGCTGGTACCTGACGCACGGTCGTGAGCGCGGTCTGGTGCTCACCAAGCTCGGTGTACACGCTCCAGATCGCGATGCGCGCCGGCTCGAGCGAGGAGTCCAGACGGAGCGCCTCGCGCAGGAACGAGATCTTCATCGCCGGCGCCTCGGCCAGCAGTCCCTTGATGTACTGCTCGAAGGCGGCGACCGGTGGGTGGCTGGTCGCGCGCGCTGGTCGTCCCTCGCGGCAGGTCGTTCGGCCAGACGACGGGCGATTCGGCCGTAGACGTCGAACAGCTCGGCGAGCGGTCCGCGTCTCGACGATCTCGGCCGAGATCTGCCCGCTCTCGAGCAGAATCGATCGCGCGCGCACGGTAATCGTGTCGCCGCTGATCGTCGCAGGACCCGATGATCACGCGGGGCGCGCCGACGATCTGGCCCACGCGGATGACCGTCGCATGACTGAGGTTGGCGACCGCGGGCACGCGAAGAGACTCGAACGCGCGACAGCCGCTCGTCGCGCGACATCGCGGAGACGCCAAGCGAGACGAGGTCGTCGGTCAGGATGACGGCCGACGCCTCCCGCAGCCAGTAGCCGCGCGGGTCACGCCCCTCGCTGTTGAACGGCACCACGATCACCGACGGTCGCGCGGTCGGCGCCGGCGCAGTCTGCGCGCTGCAGCGGCAGCGCGAGGCAGCGACGGTCCAGGCCATCGCGAGCGCGGCCGCCGCGACCGCGGCGGTCGGCCCCGAGCCTAGTCGAGGAGCACGACGTCGGCGCGACGCGAGGCACCCGGTCATGAGACGGCGCCCGGTGCTCCAGTTGGTCGAACGACCACGACGACATCGTGCACTGCGCGGCGCCGGTGGCCCGGCAGCGATCGGTCATGACGTCGGCGTCGAGCTCGAAGAGATGCATCAGACGCCGCAGCGCCGATGCATAGAACTCGCAGAGCGGGTGATCGACCGGATCGCGGACCTCACAGAACAGCGAGCTGCCCAGATCCACGGCGCCTCGCCACTGCTGCCACTGCACCTTGACGCTCGTGGCGCCATACGTGCTGCGGGCCATGAAACGAGCCTGGCCGATCACCAGACGCTTGCGGAGTGCCGGGCGGCGCGGCGTGGATGATCCGCTTCTTCAATGGCGAGATCTCGGCGACCGACCACTCGGCGGTGTACTCGCCGGCGCGGGCGGTAATCAGGTGATACGGCTCGCCTTCCAGCCGCAGAAAACTGAGGACGGCCGCCAGCGGCGCCAGACCGATCCGACCCTCGCGCAGCCCACCGGGGTGCAGCCACGCTTCGTAGAACTCGAGTCGTGTCGGCAGCAGGTCCGAGATGGCCTGATGGAGGCTGGCGACCAGCAAGCGGCCCACGACAGCGTCATTCATACGGTAAGATTCGTAATTTGGCGCAGCTCAGAAGGCTGCACGGCCAGAACGCGCCGCTGAATCGTATCAATCACAGTTGATCGCAACAGCACAATCACTCGTCGCCACTCGCTCACTCGCTGATGATCCTGCCCGTTCACGACTCGACTTCGCGCGCACCTCACGCGCCTGCTGACCACGCGCTACTCGCTCGACGTGTCGGCGCAACCGTCGCTGGCCCTCGAGTACCCGCCCAACCGCGACCTCGGCGATCTCGGCACGCCGGTCGCCTTCGAGCTGGCGAAGCGGCTGCGGAAGGCGCCGCGGGCCATCGCGCAGGAGATCGCCGGCGACTTCGGCACGCTCGAGGGCATCGAGCGCGTGGCGGCCGCGCCGAACGGATACCTCAACTTCTTCCTGAGCGTCCGGCGTTTCTGCTCGATCGGCTTCGGCCGTAGCGGCGGCTAGCCCGCGCGGGACCGCACGCCGGCGGCAAGGCCATCGTCGAGCACACGGCCATCAACCCGAACAAGGCGGCCCACATCGGCCACCTTCGAAACGCCGCGCTCGGCGACACGCTGGTGCGCGTGCTGCGCTTCCGCGGCGTTCCGGTCGAGGTGCAGAACTACATCGACGACACCGGCGTGCAGGTCGCCGACGTCGTCGTCGGATTCCGGCACCTGGCCGGCAAGACGCTCGCCGAGATTCGCACAGATCGCCGACACCACGCGGTTCGACTTCTACTGCTGGGATCTCTACGCCCGCGTCACCGAGTGGTACGACGAGGACAAAGAGCGGCTGAAGATCCGGGCCGAGCACGCTCCACGACATCGAGCACGGCGGCAACGAGAACGCCGAGATCGCCGCGTTCATCGCCGACCGCATCGTTCGCTGCCACCTGAAGACGATGGCGCGGATGAACGTGGACTACGACCTGCTCACGTGGGAAGGCGACATCCTGCGCCTGAAGTTCTGGGCGCAGGCGTTCGAGGTGCTGAAGGCCAAGCGCGCCGTGCATCTGCGGACCGACGGCCGGCTGGCCGGCTGCTGGGTCATGCCGATTCAGGAGGATCTCGAGTCAACTCCCAAGCTCCGCAACGCCCAACCCCAACCACTCCCAACGCCCAACTCCCAAGCGACGGAGGGCACGGAGGAGGACGCCGAGGAGCGGGAGAAGGTCATCGTCCGGTCGAACGGCGTGGTGACCTACGTCGGCAAGGACATCGCCTATCAGTTCTGGAAGCTGGGACTCCTCGGGCGGGACTTCAACTACCGCGAGTTCGCGCAGCGGCCGCAGGGTCCGCTGTGGGCGACGTCGCAGCACCGACGGCGCGGCCAACCATCCGCCGTACGGCGGCGCGTCGTACGTCTACAACGTGATCGACGTGCGGCAGTCGTATCTCCAGAAGCTCCTGAAGCAGGCGCTCATTGCGGTCGGGCCATCCTGAGGGCGCGCGAGCGGTCGCATCACTTCTCGTACGAGATGGTGGCGCTGTCGCACGCCACCGCGCGCGAGCTGGGGTTCGCGCCGGCGCCGGACTCGGACGATGCCAAGCGGCCGTTCGTCGAGGTCTCCGGACGGAAGGGCCTGGGCGTCAAAGCCGACGACCTGCTCGACACCGTGATTCAGAAGGCCGGCGAAGAAGTGGCGAAGCGCAACCCCGATCTGAGCGAAGCCGAGGTGGCCGCACCGCGCACATGATCGGCATCGCCGCGGTGCGCTACTTCCTGATCAAGTTCTCGCGCGGCAAGGTGATTGCGTTCGATCTCGAGGAGGCGCTCAGCTTCCAGGGCGAGAGCGGACCGTACATCCAGTACGCGATCGTCCGCATCAACAACATCTTCCGCAAGCTGCAGGAACGCGACGGCCTGGACGAGGCGGCGCTCGTGGCGCCGCTGGCGACGACCCCGGCCGGTGAGTTGACCGGCGACAACGGCCACGAGCTGTGGTCGCTGGTCCTCGAGGCCGCGCGGCTGGACGAAGTCGTCGAACAGGTCGTGGCGACGCTCGAATTCTCGGTGCTGGCCAAGTACGCCTTCGGGCTTGCGCAGGCGTTCAACGCGTTCTACAACCTTCATCCAAGCCGATCGTCGATTCTCAACGAGGAACGCGACGATGTGCGCCGGTGGCGCGCGGCGGCGGTCGATCTATCTGCGAAATCAGCTGACGCGCGCACTGGACCTGATGGGAATCGCTGTTCCTGCGAGAATGTAGCCGTGCCTGTCATCGCCATCGCCCCGTGCAGCAAGCCGCACGACTACGAGGCCGCCATCGAGCGCGCCGGCGGCGAGGTCCTGCGTCTCGATCGCGGCGTGCACCGACCGGCCGAGCGTGATCGCGACGGTCGATGGCCTCCTGCTGCCCGGCGGCGGCGATGTCCTGCCGTCGCTGTACGGCGAGGCCGCGCATCCGGCGTTCGCGGCCGCCGAAGCCGGCCGCGACGACTACGAGCTCGAACTGGCGCGGCGTGCGCTCGAAGCGAACCTCCCGCTGCTCGCCATCTGCCGCGGCGCGCAGGTGCTCAACGTCGCCTGCGGCGGATCGCTCGTGCAGGACATCCAGGATCAGGTCGGGCACGATGGTGAACCACACGCTGCGCGAGCCGCCGCATGCGCTCGCCCACGACGTGTGGGTCGGCGAGCGGCAGCCTGCTGGAAGACGCTGATGCGCGAACGGCTCGAGGGCGACACCTGCGCCGTCAACAGCCGGCATCATCAGGCGCCCGCTGCGCTGGGCAAAGGACTCGTCGCCAGCGCGACCGCGCCCGACGGGGTGATCGAGGCCGATCGAGGATCCCAGCAAGCGCTTCTGCCTCGGTGTGCAGTGGCATCCGGAGAACTTCTATCGAACCGGCGAGTTCCGTGCGCTCTTCGAGGGGCTCGTGAACGCGCGCGAGCGGGCAGACGCGGTGACGCCGGCCGATCGTCTGCGCGAGCTGCTGCGCCGCCCAGGCATCCTGATCATGCCCGGATGCCACGATGCGATCTCGGCGCGGCTCATCGAGGAAGCCGGATTCGAGATCGGCTTCATGAGCGGCTTCGCCGTCTCGGCATCGCGACTCGGGATGCCCGACACCGGCCTGATCTCGTACGGCGAGATGGTCGAGCAGGGCCGCAACATCTGCCGCGCCGTCTCGATTCCGATGATCGGCGACGGCGATACCGGCTTCGGCAGCGCGCAGAACATCAAGCGCACCGTCGAGGGCTACGCCGCGCCGGGTTCGCCTGCATCATGCTCGAGGACCAGGTCGCGCCCAAGCGCTGCGGCCACACCGAAGGCAAGTCCGTCGTCGGGCGCGACGAGGCGCTGATGCGGATCCGCGCCGCCGTGGACGCGCGCGAACGCCGGCAGCCGACATCCTGATCATGGCGCGCACCGATGCACGCGCCTGCGTCAGCCTCGACGAAGCCATCGCCCGCTGCCGGTCGTTTCGCGAGATCGGCGCCGACATCACCTTCCTCGAAGCGCCGGTCTCCGAGGACGAGATGCGCCGCTACTGCGCCGAGGTGCCCGGGCCGAAGATGGCCAACCTGATCGAAGGCGGCAAGACGCCGCTGCTCTCCCCCGCGCAACTCGCAGGCCATCGGCTACACGATCGCGGTCTATCCGCTGACGCTGCTGAACGTGTCGATCCAGGCGATGCGCGATGCGCTCGGCCAGCTGAAAGCCGGTCAGCGGGCGGCCAGCGCCATGGACTTCGACGCGCTGAAATCCGCGGTCGGCTTCCCGGAGTACTACGCGGAAGAAGCGAGGTACCGGACGTAGGGCGAGGCATGCTTCGCCCCGACGAACGCGCGTCGCGTCGCCCGACGACCAGTGCCTCTTGACTTGTTCTAATCTACTAGTACAATAGACCTGCGATGGCCGACTGGGACTGGGCTCGCAGCGTCAACCCCAAGGACCCGACGCCGCTGCACGCGCAGCTCGAACGCAGCATACGCGTCGCCATCGGCTCGCGTCGCCTGCGGCCCGGCGACCAGCTACCCACCGTTCGCGAGCTCGCCGTCGCCCTTCGCATCAACGCCAACACCGTCGCGCGGGTCTATACGCATCTCGAACGATCCGGCGCACTCGAAACCCGCCGCGGCGTCGGCACGTTCGTCGTCGACGCGCCCGACTCCACTCACAACCAGGCCGCACGCGAGGCCGAACTGCGCGCCATTGCGACCCGCGCCCTGGCCGACGCATCCGCCCACGGGTTCTCGGCCGCCGACCTTCGCCGCGAACTGCAGGCGATTTCAAAAGGAGCATCGTCGTGATCCTCAACGTCGTGTCGGTCGTGGTCTTCATCCTCATTGCCGGTATCGGGCCTCGCGCTGACGACCGTCACCGGATCGCCGACGTGGGTGGCCCGTGGCCGCGATCGTCGGCGTGCTCGCCGCCCTGTCGCCTCGCGTGGCGCAGCAGTGGGAGCGCGCCGTCGTGCTGCGGCTCGGACGGTTCGTCGGCCTGCAGAGGACCGGGCCTGTTCTGGATCATCCCGTTCGTCGATGTCGTCGCGCGCTCGATCGATCAGCGGATGATCACGACCGCGTTCGCCGCCGAGCAGACGCTCACCTCGGACACGGTGCCGGTGAACGTCGACGCCGTGCTCTTCTGGGTCGTCCACGATCCGGAGAGGGCGGCGCTCGAGGTGCAGAACTATCCGGTTGCGGTGAGCTGGGCGGCGCAGACCGCGCTGCGCGACATCATCGGCCGCACGTCGCTTGCCGACCTGCTGCGCGGCCGCGAAAAGATCGAGCACGAGCTGCAGCAGATCATCGACGCCCGGTCGACGCCGTGGGGTGTGACCGTTCAGGCCGTCGAGATGCGCGACATCGTGATTCCCAGCCAGTTGCAGGAGGCGATGTCGCGCGAGGCGCAGGCGGCGCGCGAAAAGCAGGCGCGCATCATCCTGGGCGAAGCGGAGATGGAGATCGCGCATTCGTTCGAAGTCGCCGCCCGCGTCTACAAGGACAACCCGACGGCGCTGCACTTGCGCGCGATGAACATGCTCTACGAGGGCCTCAAGGAGAAAGGCGCGCTGATGCTGGTGCCGAGCACGGCCGTCGAGTCGATGGGCATGGGCGGCATGCTCGGAGCCGCGGCGCTGCAGCAGGCCCGCCTAGGCGGGCGGTGGAGAGCCGAAATGAGACCGGCGATCGTGACGTGTCGCTCCTGCTGGCATCGAGCTCGACGCTCGTCGCACAACAGGCGACGCCTCAGCGCGGCTTCGACGTCGTCTCGATCAAGCCGAGCCAACCGGGCGCTCAGAACCGGCTGCCGCGCATCAGCCCTGGACGCGTCGAGCTCTTCAACACGACGCTGAAGCGGCTTATCGCGCAGCGCCTATTCACGATTCCCGTTCGATCCACGCGAGAGTCGTGGGAGGGCCGGCCTGGATCGACTCCGAGCGATTCGACATCGTCGCGACGATGGAGCGGCCGCCACAATTCGACCAAGCCGGGATGCTCGGCGAGCTCATCGGGATGCTCCGTGCACTCGTCGAGGAACGCTTTGGCGTCAAGGCGCACAACGAGCAGCGTGAGGGCGATGTCTACACACTCACGTTTGCGCGAAGCGACAGAAAGACAGGCGCTGGTCTCCGTCAGGTTCCCGATGCGTGCGCAGCAGCGTTGAAAGAATTGACTGGAGCGGCGCCTCTTCCTCAGCGCAGCGGACCACCACCGTGTTCATTCGGTGGACCGCCTGGACGCCTGATCGGAACCGGCGTGACCATCGCGATGTTCGCAAGCGTGCTGTCGGGGAACGCCGGGCGGACCGTAATCGATCGAACGGGACTCGCCGGCAGCTTCGACATCGAGCTGAACTTCGATCCGGCATCTGCGGCTCAAGCGCCACCGGGTGCGCCACCGGGACCGCCAGCCGATCGACGACAGCAAGCCGTCGATCTTCACCGCCCTGCAGGAACAGCTCGGGCTGAAGCTCGAATCGACGCGCGGCCCGATCGACGTGCTCGTCATCGATCAGGCCGAGCGTCCGGCACGCGCGAACTAGACCCGCCTCCCTCTACTTCTCCGGTCGCTCGTCCGGCGCGCCGGTGCCCGACGATCCGACGAACAGCTTCTTGCCGTCCGGGAACGTGATATCGCGCCCGTTCGCGCGATTCGCGCCGTCCTTGGCCTGGAAGCCCTCGACGAGGATCTCCGTGCCCTCCGTCAGCGAGTTCTTCGTCCAGCCGCGGCGCAGCAACGCGTTCGGCGCGCCGCCTTCGACCATCCAGCGCTCGACCTTGCCGGTCTGTGGATCCTTCACGTCGATGTGGATCCACGAGTGCGGGTTGATCCATTCCATCTTCACCACCGTGCCCCGCAGCTTCACGGGACGCTTGGCGTCGAACTCCGCCGCGAACGAGTGATGTGCCAGCGCCGGCGTGACAGCGATCGCAATCATGAGCGCAACAGCAGCGGCAACACTGACGACCTTGGTGACCATCGATTCTTCTCCTGCGAATCGGTCGAACACACGACAACCAACACTCAGTCTACGACCTCGACTCGCGATCGATTTCTTAAGATTTGATGACACTCAGCGCGTGAAGACGGTGACCGTCTCGACGTGCGCCGTGTTCGGAAAGAGATCGAGCGCGATGAGCGGACCGAGCGCATAGCCGCCGTCGAGCAGCGTTCGCGTGTCGCGAGCCAGCGTCGCGACGTCGCAGGAGACGTAGACGAGCCGCGCCGGCTCGAGCGCGAGAATTCCCGCAGCGGCCTCGCGTGACAGCCCGGTCCGCGGTGGATCGACGATCACGGTCTCTGCAGAGGAGGAACGGCGACGTGCGAGAAATGCCTCGACGCTGCTGCGCTCGACCCGCACGCGATCGCGAAACGGCTCGGCATTCGCCTGCAGGTCGGCGCCGCTGACCGGATCGCCCTCGACCAGCGTCACGTCCTCAGCGCCCGCCGCGGCGAGGGCCAGCCCGAACAGTCCCCCACCGGCATACAAATCGACGACCGGCCCGCTCGGTGACGAGCGACATCACGTGCTGGACGAGCGGCTCGACGAGAAAGCGGTTGCCCTGGAAGAACGCGCGCACGTGCGGTGAGACGAAGACGGCGGCCGCACCATCGCGAACCTGAATCACGTCGGTCACGCGTGGCGTCCCGGCCAGCGTTTCAGCGAACGAGCGAGTCTGCCGGCTGCGCCGAAAGCCCGACGAGGCCGGTGGCCAGCGCGGAATAGTCCGCGGGGTTCACGCCTTCGCGCAGCTCGAGATGACACGCACGCTCGTCGCCGGCGATGTTCTCGGCAATCTCGACGGCGGTGACACCTGCCGGGCCCGCGGCGCGGATGCGTGTCCTGCGCCGCGGCAATCCATGCACTGGTGGACTCGAGCAGCTGGCCGGTCTGCGACGCGTCGCACAGCTCGTGGCTCTCTTCGCGATAGAAGCCGAGCCGGCCGTTCACCGCGTGCAGACGCGCACGCATGCGGTAGCCTCGCTCGGGCGACGCCGATGACGTCAGGGTCGCGATCGAGCGGCATCCGTCCGATTCGCGCTGAACGCGTCGCGGATGATCTCGCCCTTGAGCCGGCGCTGCCGCTCATACGCGACGTGGGCAAGCACGTTGCCGCCGCACCGCGGATCAGCCAGCGACAGCGCGCCGATCCGGTGACGGCGACAGCACATCGACCGTCGACGCAAACGCCACGCTCTTCGTCGTCCGATCGACGCGCGCCGTGACGCGCTCACCCGGGATGGCGCCCCACACGAGCACGACCTGTCCGTGATGGCGCGCGAGCATGCGTCCGCCGGCGGCAGGCTTCTCGATGTCGAGCGTGAGAATCGAGCCGGTCTGAATCATTCGAACGCGACGAGCGGAAGCTTGCGGCGCTCCCGCGAGGAGCCGGTCGACCGCCGCCCGCCGTGACTGCTCGTAGGTCTCGGGTGCCATGCGCCCGCGAAACGGCGCCAGCTCCGCGTCGGCTTCGGCCGCGAGCGCCTGCATGGTCTGGCGCGTCGCACTGCGCATGCGCAGCATCGAGCAGTCGCGCGATCGAGCGCGCGCAGCCGTGTCGATCAACGTCTGTCGAGCGTCGCCGCGAACGGCCTTTGCGCCGGCTCGCGCGAGGTCGATCTCGTACACGATCTCGTCGAGCGTGGCATCGAGCGAACGATCCTCTCCCGCTCGCAGCGCCGTCAGGCGCGCGACCACTCGCTCGAGATGCGCCGGCAGCGATTCGTGACGGCGCGCCTGCGCTGGTGACGTAGTCGCGTCATTGGCCGCGGCGGCTCGAGTCGTCCGCCTGAATCGTGGCCGCGACGGTGATGCCCAGCGCGCGGCGCCATTCGTCGAACACGTCGAGCACGTCGGCCTCGCAGAACTCGACGCGCACCGGCCGCCGCCGCGGACCTTTCGCGTAGTAGCGCTCGAAGTAGCGATCGATGCCGCGCATCGCGACCTTCAGCGGCACGCCTCTCGCCGCCCAGCCGCACACCTGCTCGAACGCCGGTCCGACGATGCGAATGAGGTGACCGTCGTTCTTGCGGCAGAGATACGCCTCGACCTGGCGGCAGTAGTCTTCTACGGCAGCCACCGCACTTCTCCCGAGATCACCCGCGCGCGCCGTGGCGCCGTCGCGAACGAGCAGCGCGCCGGTCTCGTCGATGTCCTCCGCAACGCCGTGTCGCGTCACGCCGGCGACATCCCACTCCACGCGGCGGCCGAACGTCGAGACGGCCCGGCCGCGCCACCGCGTCGATCACCGCCGGCGCTCGCGTCCGCGACTGGAGCTCACGGTAGCGGATGTGCAGCGCGGCCAGACACTCGACGAGCAGCAGGCCGCGATCGATCGGCCGGCCGAGCTCGGACTCGATCGACGTCGCGCGCGCGGCGACATCGGGCGGATAGGCCGCCGGCATCAGGTTGATGCCGCAGCCGAGCACGACGTGCTGCACGCCCGCGCTCGACGTGCCCGGCTTCGGCGAGAATGCCGGCCAGCTTGCGTCCGTCCGATGTAGACGTCGTTCGGCCACTTGAGCTGCGGCTGAAGACCCGTCGCCGCCTGAATCCCGTCGGCGATCGCCACACCGGCGGCGATCGTCAGCAGCCGCACGGCATGTGCCGCCGGCCGCATGACGCGTGGACATGTAGAGTCCCGCGCCAGGTGGCGACGCCCAGGCCGGCCGTGCCGTCCGCGGCCGGCCGACTGCGCGTCGGCGACGACCACGGTCCCTCCGGCTCGCCGCGATCGGCGAGCGCGGCCGCGACGTCGTTGGTCGAGCCCACCTCCGCGTACCAGAGCACGTGCCGCGCGAAGATGCCGACGCGATCGCCCGGCCACGGCCAGCGCCGTCGCGAGATCGTCAGGCAGGTGCATGGGGTCAGATCTTGATTTTGCACGTGCACCCGTGACCCGTGTCACGCGCCAGAATCAAGATCTGACCCCAACCCGATCTCGAAGCTGAGGTCGGCGGCCGGGGCCGAATGCGTCAGCGCGCCGATCGACACGTAGTCGGCGCCGGTCGCCGCCAGTTCAGGCATCCGCGCCAGCGTGACGCCGCCGGAGATCTCGGTCTTCGCGCGTCCGCGGCACCGACGCACGGCGTCGATGATGTCCGGCGTGGACAGATTGTCGAGCAGGACGATGTCGGCACCGGCCTGAAGCGCGTCGGCGACCTCGCTCAGGCTCTGCGCCTCGACCTCGATCGGCATGCCCGGGCTGGACGCACGCATGCGCGCCACCGCGGCGCACACACCGCCGGCGAGACGGACGTGGTTGTCCTTGATCAGGATGCCGTCGCGCAGACCGAAGCGATGATTGACGCCGCCGCCGGCGCGCACCGCGTATTTCTCGAGCGCTCGCATCAGCGGTGTCGTCTTGCGCGTGTCGAGGACGTGATGCGTCCCGCCGCAGCATCGACGAACTGGCGCGTCAGCGTGGCGATGCCCGTCATCCGCTGCATGAAGTTGAGCGCGGTCCGTTCGGCCGTCAGCAGCGCCGCGGCACGACCGCGAATCTCGGCGATCTCGGTCCCCGGCTCGCACGGCGTGCCGTCAGCGGTGATGGACGCGAACAGCGACCCCGGGATCGAGCTGACGAAACGCCTCGGCGGCGACGTCGAGCCCGGCGATCACGCAGCGCGACTTCGCGAGGAGCACTGCCGCGCGCGTGATGCGTCGTCGTCGACCGTGGCCGCGGTGGTGACATCGCCGGTCCCGATATCCTCGGCGAGCGCGCGGCGCACGAGATCGCGATACGCACTCCGGCGCGAGCGGTTCGAGTGGCGCTGGGTTCACGCGCTGTGATGCTGCGGGCGGCGGTGCCTCGTCGTGGAAGGTCAACTCCAGCCCGGGCACGTCGCCAAACGACAGATCCCGCACGTGGGCCGCCGCGCGGAAGTCCTTCACCGCCGGCATCATCTGCTCGAAGTGCTTCGGGAACACGACGCTGACCGGCGCCTTGATCGACTTCTTCTGCAGCGCCTTCCCGCGTCCGGACCTCGCCGAGCGCTTCGCGCGTCGACGCTGAACACCGGAACCGCCCTGTCGTCGCCGCCGCTGATCGGTTCCACGACCTCTTCCGGGGTCGGCCATTTCGCCCGATGCACCGACCCGGGCTGCCACCACGACCACACTTCCTCGGTCACGAACGGCAGAAACGGCGCGAACAGTCGCAGCATCGTCGACAGCGCCACGAGCATGGCGCTGTTCGCAGAGGCTGCGCCCTCGGCCGTGAAGTCGCCGTAGCGACGCGACTTCACGAGCTCGAGATAGTCGTCGCAGAAATCCCAGAAGAACCGCTCGGTCTGTCTCGAGCACCCGGCGTAGTCGTAGTTCTCGAGCTGCTCGGTCGCTTCGCGCACCAGCCGCGCACAGGCTCGTCAGCATGCCGCGATCGAGCGGTTCGGTGATCGGCCCGCGCGGCTCGGCCTGCATCAGCGCGAACTTCGCGGCGTTGAGCAGCTTGATCGCCAGACGCCGGCCGACCTTCATCTGCTGCGGCGTCGAACGCGGTGTCGGTTCCGGGACGGCCGCTCGCCGACCAGTACCGCACGCCGTCGGAGCCGTACTCCTCGAGCAGCGCCATCGGCGTGACGACGTTGCCCTTGGACTTCGACATCTTCTTGCGATCCGGATCGAGCACCCAGCCCGAGAGCGCCGCGTGCCGCCACGGCAGCGAGTCGTGCTCGAGGTGCGCGCGCAGGACCGTGTCGAACAGCCACGTGCGGATGATGTCGTGCGCCTGCGGCCGCAGATCCATCGGAAACACGCGCGCGAACAACTCCGGATCGTCGAGCCACCCCGAGACGATCTGCGGCGTCACCGACGACGTCGCCCACGTGTCCATGATGTCCGGATCGCCGATGAAGCCGCCGGGCTGATTGCGCTGCTGCCGCGGTGTAGCCGTCGGGCACGTCCGTTGACGGATCGATCGGCAGGCGCGACTCATCCGGCACGCAGTCGCCGCTCGTAGTCCACGGTGCCGTCGGCGCGCACCGGATACCACACCGGGAACGGCACGCCGAAGAACCGCTGCCGGCTGACGCACCAGTCGCCGGCCAGGCCGTTGACCCAGTTCTCGTAACGGACGCGCATGTACTCCGGATGCCACTGCAGCTCACTGCCTCGCGCCAGCAGCGCCTCACGGAACTCCATCGTCTTGATGAACCACTGCCGGCTGGTGACGATCTCGAGCGGACGATCGCCCTTCTCGTAGAACTTCACCGGATGCGTGATCGGGCGCGGTTCGCCAATCATGATCGCCGGACTCGCGCAGCAGCTCGACGATGCGCGCGCGGGCCTTTGCCGCTGACAGGTTCGCCAGCTGGTCGTAGGCCGTCTGCGCGCCGGCTCGCGTCACGCGACTCCCAACCGTCGCGTGCCCCACGTGAGCGGCGCGAGCGCGCCGTTGGCATGATGACCGCCCGCACCGGCAGCGACAGCTCACGCCACCACGTGACGTCGGTGAGATCGCCGAACGTACAGATCATCGCGATGCCGCTGCCCTTTTCCGGATCGGCCAGGCTGTGCGCCTTCACCGGCACGGGCACGTTGAACAGCGGCGTCAGCACCTCGGTGCCGAACAGCGGCTTGTAGCGCTCGTCGTCAGGATGCGCGACGAGCGCGACGCACGCAGGGATCAGCTCCGGGCGCGTCGTCTCGATCTCGACGTACGTCGACCGTCCGGGCTTCGCGAACCGCAATGCGATGATAGGCGCCAGGCTGCTCGCGATCCTCGAGCTCGGCCTGAGCGACCGCGGTTCGGAAATCGACGTCCCACAACGTGGGCGCTTCGAGCTGATACGCGGCGCCCTTCTTCAGCAGTCGCAGAAACGCCGTCTGCGACACCCTCTGTGAGCGGCGATCGATCGTCGCGTAGGTGCGCGACCACTCCACCGAGAGACCGAGCGTATCGCCACAGGTGCTCGAACGCCTTCTCGTCCTCGGCCGTCAGCCGCGCGCACAGCTCGATGAAGTTCGGACGCGAGACGGAGATCGGCTGCTTGCCGGGCTTGTCCGGCGGAACGAAACGCCGGATCGTACGGCAGCGACGGATCGCAGCGCACGCCGTAGTAGTTCTGCACGCGGCGCTCGGTCGGCAGGCCGTTGTCGTCCCAGCCCATCGGATAGAGCACGGCCTTGCCGCGCATGCGCTGGAAGCGCGCGACGACATCGGTGTGCGTGTACGAGAACACGTGGCCGACGTGGAGCGACCCGCTGACCGTCGGCGGCGGTGTATCGATCGAATAGATCTGATCGCGCGGACGATCACCGGGCTCGAAGCGGTAGGTGCCGTCCGCTTCCCATTTCGCGGTCCACTTCGCCTCGAGGCCTTCTAGTGCCGGCTTCTCTGGAAGGTTGATCTGCAGTCGGTCCATTGACGATTTGTGATCTTTGATTATCGAATAAATTGGTGATCTTCGATTGTCGAGTGGTGATTGGCCTTCAATCAGCAATCACCAATCAGCAATCAACAACCAATCCCCAATCAAAAATCAGCAATCACCAATGCCCGTTCAGCGCTTCGTGTTCGCGGCGGCTTTGATGCGCGCGATTTCCTCTCGAATCAGACGTTCGGCGACCTCGCCGACGACCTGCTTGACCAGATCGCGGGCGGCGTTCGGCGCCAGACGCTCGAGCACGCGGCGAGTCACCTCGTCCACGAGCTCGTCGGTGACGACAGTGGGTGCGGCGGCAGGCGCGGTCGCACGCGTCGTCGGTCTCGGTTCGCCCTGCTCCATCGCGAGCAGCGCATTGAAGGCGTCGAGGATGACATTGCCGCCATCGCCGGGTGGCGTCGCCGGTGCAGGCTCGGCGTTGCGGGCATGACCGCTGATCGCGTCGATCATCGACGGCGCGATGGGCGATGCATACGACGACGTCTGCGGCTGGACCGGCCGTCATCGCGCAGCGGCGTCGAGCCGAGCAGCTTCTCGAGCGTCGGCACCTCTGAGGCCCTGAAGTCGTCGATCTCGGGTGTCCCTGCGGGCGGCTCTCGACCTTGTTGTCGAGCACGGCGAGCGCCGCGTCGAGACCCTGGAAGTAGTCGTCGAGTTTCGACTCGGCTTTCCGCGCCGGTTCGGCCGCCGGTCACACGTTCGGCTCGAAGCGACGGCAGTGGTGTCGGCGGGACGCCGCGGCCGGCTCGGGCGCGAACATCGGAGACGTGCGCCTCTCTCCTTGACGCCCTCGACCAGCTCGCGCACGCGCGCCACGACCTGCTGCGGCTCGAACGGCTTCACCAGCACGCCGTCGCACTTCACCTGCTGCGCGCGGGCATCGTCGACGGGCTCGAAGGCACCGGCCAGCAGCAGCACGGGGATGTGCGCCAGATCGGGCCGTCCCTTCACGAACGCCGGCGACGTCGTAGCCGCTTCGCTTCGGCATCCCGATGTCGGCCAGGACGATGTCGGGCCGCTCGACGGGAATGCGCGCGATGGCCTGTTCCCCATCCCCGACGGTGATCACCTGCACGTCCTCGCCCGAGAACGTCAGCTCGACGACGCGCTGAATGGTCACGCTGTCATCGGCGAGCAGGAGCTTGTGCGTCACGGTCCCCCTTCGAACTAGATGTTGCCACGCGCGTCCGGGCGTGGCGATTGATGAAGTCTACGATCTCCTGCATCGGCGTACCCGGCTGGAAGATTCCCCGCACACCCACCTCGTTCAGCCTCGGCACGTCGGCGTCCGGAATGATGCCGCCGACGACGACGAGCACATCGGTCAGCCCCTTCTCGCGCAACAGCTCCATCACCCGAGGGCAGATGTGCATGTGCGCGCCGGAAAGGATGGACAGACCAATCACGTCGGCGTCTTCCTGCAGAGCGGCGCCGACAATCTGCTCAGGTGTCTGGCGAAGGCCCGTATAGATTACCTCCATGCCGGCGTCCCGCAGCGCGCGGGCGATGACCTTGGCGCCGCGGTCGTGGCCGTCGAGCCCGGGCTTGGCGATGACGACTCGGATTTTCTGGCGCATTTTTCACCGCGGTCTGACGACCCGCACAGCCTCAGACTATCGGCGTCTCGACGTACTCGCCCCAGACCTCGCGCAGGCTGTCGCACATTTCCCCGACCGTCGCATACGCGCGGGCCGCGTCGAGCAGCAGCGGCATCGTGTTCGACCCGCTCCTGGCGCCCGCCTGCAGCGCCGCCAGCGTCCTGCGGACCTCGGCCGCGTCGCGCCGCGCGCGCAACTGCCTCGAGCCGGGCCAGCTGACGCTCGCCGGCCGTCTCGTCGATGTAGAGCGTGCCGACGCCTTCGGCCCCCGATCTCGACGAAGTCGTTCACGCCGACGATGACCTGTTCCTTCGATTCGACGGCCTGCTGCGCGCGGTACGCGCTCTCGGCAATCTCTCGCTGCGGGTAGCCGCGCTCGATGGCGGCGACCATGCCGCCCATGCGATCGATGGTGTCGAAGTAGGCCAGCGCCTCTTTCTCGAGCTGCTCGGTCAGCGACTCGAGGAAGTACGACCCACCGAGCGGATCGGTCAGGTCGGTCACGCCCGGTTTCGTGCGCGATGATCTGCTGCGTCCGCAGCGCCAGCGTCGCGGCTTCCTCGGTCGGCAGCGCCAGCGCCTCGTCGAGCGCGTTGGTGTGCAGCGACTGCGTGCCGCCAAGCACCGCCGCCATCGCCTGCAGCGCCGTCCGCACGACGTTGTTGTATGGCTGCTGGGCGGTGAGCGACACGCCGGCCGTCTGCGCGTGAAACCGGAGCTGCCAGGATCGCGGCGACTGCGCCTTGAAGCGATCGCGCATCACCCGCGCCCAGATGCGGCGCGCGGCGCGGAACTTGGCGATCTCCTCGAAGAAGTCGCTGTGCGAGTTGAAGAAGAACGAGATCCGCGGCGCGAACGCGTCCACGTCGAGCCCGGCGTCGATCCCGTACTGCACGTACTCGATGCCGTCGCGCAGCGTGAACGCCAGCTCCTGCGCCGCCGTCGCACCGGCTTCGCGGATGTGATAGCCGCTCACCGAAATCGTGTTCCACCGCGGCACGTGCTCGGTGCAGAAGGCAAAGACGTCGGTGACCAGCCGCATCGACGGCCCGGGCGGATAGATGAACTCCTTCTGGGCGATGAACTCCTTCAGGATGTCGTTCTGAATCGTGCCCGACAGCGTCGTCCAGTCCGTGCCCGCGCTGCTCGGCCAGCGCCAGATACATCGCCAGGATCATCGACGCCGGACCGTTGATCGTCATCGACGTGGTGATCGCGCCGAGGTCGATGCCGGCGAACAGCACCTCCATGTCGGCGAGCGAGGTCACGTTGACGCCGCACTTCCCGACTTCGCCGAGCGAGAGCTCGTGATCGGGATCGCGGCCCATCAGCGTCGGCAGATCGAACGCGACGCTGAGCCCGGTGCCGCCCGCCTCGAGCAGCCGACGGTAGCGCTCGTTGGTCTCTTCCGGCGTCCCGAACCCGGCAAACTGCCGCATCGTCCAGAGCTTGCCGCGGTAGCCGGTGGAGTGAATGCCGCGCGTGTACGGGAACTGCCCCGGATCGGCGAGGTCGCGCGCGTAGTCGATCGACGCGACGCTCTCCGGCGTATACAGCCGTTCGACCGGACGTTTCGCGTGTGCGATGCGGAGGATCTCCCATAGCTGGATTATATCGTCTGCTCGAATCACGAACCGCGAACGACATCCATTACTATGGGCCAATGTCCGAGCACGGCAGCATCTTCGGCGCGATGCTCAAGGAGTTCGACAGCGCCGCCCGCATCCTCAAACTCGACCCCGGCATCTGGCGGATTCTCACGCATCCCAAGCGGCAGATCATCGTCTCGTGTCCGGTGCTGATGGACAACGGCGAGATCGAGGTCTTCACCGGCTACCGCGTCCAGTACAACATCACGCTCGGTCCGGCCAAGGGCGGCATCCGCTATCACCCCGACGTGTCGCTCGACGAGGTCACGGCGCTGGCGGCCTGGATGACGTGGAAGTGCGCGGTGGCCCACATCCCGTTCGGCGGCGGCAAGGGCGGCATCGTCTGCGATCCGACGCGGATGTCGAAGCGCGAGCTCGAGGCGCTCACGCGCCGCTACGTCGCCGAGATCATCGACGCCATCGGTCCCGAGAAGGACGTGCCCGCGCCCGACGTCAACACCAACGATCAGGTCATGGCGTGGGTGATGGACACCTACAGCATGCACGTCGGCCACACCGAGACCGCCGTCGTCACGGGCAAGCCGATCGAGATGGGTGGCTCGCTGGGCCGCCGTGAAGCGACCGGCCGCGGCGTGATGATCGTCACGCGCGAAGCCGCGAAGCATCTCGGGTTCGACATCAAGGGCGCGACGGTCGCCGTCCAGGGCTTCGGCAACGTCGGTTCAGTCTCTGCCGACCTGCTCGCCGCCATCGGCGCGAAGATCGTCGCGGTCACCGACTGGAAGGGCGGCGTCCACAACCCGAAGGGCCTCGACATTCGCGACGCTGCTCGCGCACACCCAGCAGCACAAGACCGTCGCCGGTTTCCCCGGCGCGCGACGCTCTGGACGCCGACGACTTCTGGGGGCTGGACGTCGACATCCTGATCCCCGCCGCGCTCGAGAATCAGATCACGATGGAGAACGCGCCGCGTATCAAGGCCAAGGTGCTCACCGAAGGCGCCAACGGTCCGACCACGCCCGACGCCCACAAGCACCTGCACGAGCGCGGTGTGTTCGTGATTCCCGACATCCTCGCCAACGCCGGCGGCGTCACCACGCTCGTACTTCGAGTGGGTGCAGGATCGCTACGGCTACTTCTGGGAGCTGGACGAGGTGAACACGCGCCTCGAGAAGAAGATGATCGAGGCGTTCGACGACGTGCTGCAGACCGTCGCTCAAGTACAAGGTCGATCTGCGGACCGCCGCCTACATCGTCGCCATCTCGCGCGTCGGCAACGTGACGAAGCTGCGCGGCATGTACGCGTGAAGGACGTTCACTCAGACAAGCAAGCCGTCGAGCAGGACGATGTCCGTTTGCACGTCGGCCACTGCCGCGTAGAGGAACTGGCTGTCCGCCGACCATGACATGCTACGTGCGATCACGACGGACCGTTCACCGAAATCGGTGACCGGCTTCATCGGCCCACCATCGGTCGGGACGAGCCACAGGTTCGTGGTGCCGCCGTCGATGAGAGACGTCGCCAGATAGTGCCCGTTCGGCGCCAGGACCATGCTCCCGATCCGGGCCGGCAGCCGGTGACCAGAAATACGAGTGAGCCTCTCGCCCGCACTGTCAGGAGGGGCGGCTCGGACGAATTCGTGAAGTCCTGCGCCAAACACGCCTCGGTTCGGTGAGAGTTGCGGCTTGGAAGAGGAAGAGCGTCGAGTTGTCAGGCGTGATGGCCGGAAGAATCAGCTCGCCTCCAGGATGAACGGATTCTGACGGGCCGCCCTCGATCGGAATCCGCTCGATGCCGCGAGGCTCAGCCAGGTGCCAGTGGTACAGCCATCGGCCGTCGGCGGACCAGCACGGTGCCCAACCCGCTGCGACCAGCCGAAGACCGCTGCCGTCGGGGCGGATTCCCCACGTCGCTGCTCGACTGTTGTCGGATCGGACAAACGCAATCCAGTCGCCGCGTGGCGACCACACCGGAACGCCGATCGCGACGCCAGGGTCCGTCTCGAACGTGATCGGCCGCACGCCTGTGCCGTCGGTACGTGCAACCCACAGGTTCGAGTGCCCGCCAGTATCCGAGACGAATACGACCTCCCGTTCATCCGGGCTGACCGACGGCACCTGAACCCGGCCCGTCTGCCGCGTGATCCGAACCCCGTCGCGTGTGTTCTCGGCTGGCGTGCCCGTCACGGGAAACTTCCAGATGTCGGATCGGCTGAGCGTCTGCCCGGCGACGAGCTTCCCCGAGCTGTGAACGTCCGGCTCGACGTAGGAGTGATCCCCGAACGTCAGCTGCCGGTCGCCATTGCCGTCGATACGAACGCGGCGAAGATGAAACGCAGGGGGATACAGCATCGTGCTGCCGCGTGACGCGCTGTAGACGAATCCCGAACCGTCGTGCAGCCAGGCGAATCCCTGCAGCCACGTTCCCGCTCACCGCTTCGTGCCGGTCACCGGTCGCGACGTTCACGACGTCAATGTGACCGTCGAAGCCGGCATGTCCGAGACGTTGGATTGCAACGGATCGGTCGTCGGGCGCCCAACGAGGGAAGTGGTACGTTTCAGGTGGCAGCAGTGCCACTCGCGTGGGACTCGACCCGTCTCGGGCGGCAACAACCAGCGCCAACTGATCACCTTCCGCTTGCAGCAGCACGAGGCGCCGTCCGTCGTGGCTGATGTCACCTGCACCTGATGCGGTAATAATCCGGCGCGGCCATCCCCCAAGTGCGCCGATTTCCCAGATGATTCCCTCTTCCGACTCGGTCAGCGACGGTGTGTAGAAAATCAGCGTGCTCGAGTCTGGCGCCCAGCGGGGATACATGTGATCCACGTTGTCACGCGTCAGTTGCAGCACCGCGCCGCCAGCGAGCATCCGAATCCACAGCTGTCGCGTACCATCGACGATCGAGACGAACGCCACCATCTTGCCGTCGGGAGACACGGCCGGCGTTTCTTTGAGCGCTTCGGCGTCAGTAAGTCGTTGAAACGCGACGTCGCGCTCGCGCGTCCGAACCTCGAGCGGAATCGACGGGGACTCTCGTCCCTGCACATCCTCGAGATCGAACCGCGCATCGCCGATGTCGCGGAGCCGCTTGCGCGAATCCTTCTCGAGGCACCGGCGAAGGAGCCGCGCCAGCGCCGGCGGCGTGGCGGCCGGAAGCGCGGACCAGTCCGGCGATCGATCGAGAATCGAGACGATCGTGTCCGACAGCGTCTCGCCCGGGAACGCCACTCGCCCTGTAAGCATCTCGTAGAGCACGCAGCCGAACGCCCAGACATCAGACCGCTTGTCCACGGTCCTGCCCCGAGCCTGCTCGGGGCTCATGTACGCGGCCGTCCCCAGGATGACGCCCGTAGACGTGGCACCGACCGCAAACGTCGGCGAGAGAGACAGATTGGCCGGCGACGATCCTGAGCGGCCCGCATCCATGGCCTTGGCCAGGCCGAAGTCGAGCACCTTCACACGTCTGTCGTCAGTGACCTTGATGTTGGCCGGTTTGAGATCGCGATGCACGATACCGCCATCATGGGCGGCATCGAGGGCGTCAACGATCTGCGTGGCGATGGCCAGTGCCTCGTCGATCGGCATCGACGCGCCCGAGCGCCCGCCTGACTCGCCGCCCGGTGATGCGACGCCGGTGATCATGTCGTGCAGCGTCACGCCGTCAACCAACTCCAGTACGAGCGAATGGACACCCCCATGCTGCTCGAGCCCGTAGATCGTGGCGATGTTGGGGTGGTTCAGCGAGGCAAGCGTCCGCGCCTCGCGCTCGAAGCGCGCCAGGCGATCGGGATCCGCCTGAAAGGCTGCAGGCAGGATCTTCAAGGCGATGTCGCGACCAAGCTTCGAATCGTGCGCGCGATAGACCTCTCCCATCCCGCCCACACCCAGGACGCCGGTGATTCGATATGGACCCAGCCGCGTGCCAGCCGAGAGCGTCATATGAGTACGCCAGAGAAAATCGCCGTTACGTCGTGGCCGCCGTCGCTGGAACGACGTTCGGGTTCAGACGGAAGAAGTTGTCCGGGTCGTACTCGCGCCTTGATCCGGCCGCAGCCGCGCCATGTTCGCGCCGTACGCCGTTGCCGCCAGCGCCCCGGCGGTCTCGTCCGCCTGTCCGGTGAAGTTCGTGTAGGTCGTTCCGCTGGAGTAGGGCGCGATCTGATTGAAGCTCTCGCGCACCCAGGCGATGTTGGCCTCGTTGTCGGCCGCGTTCTCCCAGTTGCCGTCGATCGACGACATCCAGGGCGCCGAGCGCTCGGCGTAGGCAGTGTCGGTCGCACCGACCGTGTTGATGGCGCCTCCCATCTGGAAGGTCACGACGAGCGTGAGCGGCGATGGTCGCTGGTTCGCCCGGGCCGCGATGACGCGGATCGCCTCGTCGGACAGACCCGCGAGATTCTGAGCCTTCCAGTAGCTCTGGAGCTTGCCCATCGGGAAGAGCCGGATCGAACGCCGATCTGCACGGCCGTGAACGGCATCGGCTGCGAGATGTCGGCCAACGGCGTTCCCAGCTCGCGCAGCGGCTGCATCACCCGCATGCCCTCTTCGGGCGTCTCCGACGTACACGCCGCCGATGATCAGGCAGGCCCGGTTGTGAATCGCCGCGCGGCAGGTGCGGGGCGGCCGGCATCGTGATCGCCAACGCCACCGACGTGACCTCGTCGGGCGCGTCCACACAGTAGTCGCGCCAGCGCGGAAGGATCTGCGGCGCATCGGCGACCGGATAGAAAACGCCGGCGAACGCGACGATCGGCCCGAGCGGATGCGCGCGAAACTCGAACGACGTGACGATGCCGAAGTTCCCGCCGCCGCCGCGCGAGCGCCCAGAACAGATCGGGCTCTGACGATCGGCGACGCCGTGCGCACGGACCCGTCCGCGCAGACGACCCGCGCCGAGAGAAGGCTGTCGATCGTGAGGCCGTACTTGCGACGGACCCAGCCCTCGCCGCCACCGAGCGTCAGCCCCGCCACGCCTGTTTCCGAGACGACGCCACCGGGCACGACGAGACCGAAGGCCTGCGTCTCGCGATCGACGTCGCCCCACAACGCTCCGCCCTGCACGCGCGTTGACCTCGGCCATGCCTCTGTTCCCACGCCTACCCGAACGTTCGATGACCGATCATCGCAACTGCGTATGCACTACGTACCCGCGAGCAGTCGCGAAATATTCTCGGGATCAAAAAAGGATGCGGGATCGATCATGCCGTTCCGTGCCTTGATCATCCGCGTCGCTTCCTCTGGCCTGTCGCGCACCGCCGCACGCAGCGCGAACGTGCGAGGCGGCGGGGTGGGAAATCGCGCCTCGGCAATGTTCTGATCGAAATCGGCAGCCGAAGCGGCATTCCGCTTCGATTCGTAGTCGGCCAGCGCATCTTCCATCGGACGTCGGCCAGCAAGGCCGTCGCCTATCGCGATTGCCAACAAATCGACATCGCGAAACGCATCGCAGATGCCGAGCGCCAGGACCGGGTCCTTGTGCAGACCCGCGTCGCCGACGAGCGCCCACCCGGGACCGTATGGCTTGCGATAGAAATTCGGCAGGTCCGACGCACCGTAGAATCGCTCCTCGCGACGGCCGGCGCCAATCCGCGCAGCGAAGTCGGGTGCGAGGTCCAGCGCTCGCATGAACCCGCCCTCGATATCGCTGCGGAACTGCGGCAGCTCTTCGATCGGCGCCCCGACGAATACCGCGAAGAGGCCGTTCTCGGTCCTGAACGAGAAGATGACTCGCCGCTCCTGGCTTCGCACGTAGAGTTCGAAGTCCTCAGTCTCCACGTCACGCCAGTAGCTGAAGTAGTAGCAGAGCACGGTAGGCACGTGCTGATACATCGGCGCATCAACCGCACGCGCCAGCGGGGAGTGCCGTCCATCCGCACCGACAGTGAGTGTCGCGCGCTCTTCGAACGCCGCGCCCTCGCGACCGCGGCCACGAATGCCGGTCAGCCGTCCATCGCCAAACAGGTAGTCGGTGACGTTGACGCCGTCGCGACACTCGGCGCCGGCTTCAATCGCCGCATCCACGAGCAGCTTGTCGAGCGTCGAGCGTCGAGGACCATATCCCCACGCCATCCCGTCCTCGATCAGGTTCCTGGCGCGCAGCGGGAAATCACCGATGTCCAGAACCATGCTGGCGACACGCGGTGTGCGCACCTCGAGCCGCTCGAGCAGCCCCCACGACCTCAATCGCCGCGGGCCGTGTCGATGAATGAAGTGGCCGTGTGGGATGTCGCTCGGAAAACGCGCCCGGTCCAGCAGCAGGACCTTCGCCCCGTTTCGAGCCAACAACATCGCAAGCGGCGCGCCCGCACAGCGCGCGCCGACGACGATGACGTCGTACATGGCTGAATCTAACCCCTGCGGTTAAACCGCCTTACGAACCGAGCCTGAACGGGCACCAGCTCCTTCGCTTCGCCGTTCGCGCTCTTCGCGGTGATCTCGACCAGGTACTCGCCTGACGGAAACGAGGCAAGACCCGAGATCGATCTGATGCATCGCGCCGGCGGCCGCCGGCGCGATCTGCACGTCGGACATCTTCTGCCCGGCCCGGTTCATCAGCACGGCAGTGACCGTCGGGCTTCTCAGTGCCTGGACCGTACGCATCGAATCGAATCAACAGTCGCTCTGTGCGTGAGAACTCGCGGCCCGGCTGCGGGATGGCGTTCGCGTCGGCCAGCCAGCGACTGGAACTCCCGTGCGGTGCGTGCGCGATAGACGCGCGGTGTGCTGAGCGCGACCTGCGGCGCCGTGAAGTCCGGCACCGTGATGTCGCGAATCTCGCTGTCGAGCGTGCCGCCGACGCCAGCCTCCTCCACGGTCATGCGCAGCTCGATCTTTCCCGGGCGGTGCGTCGAACACCAGTCGCTGTGGCGCCGTCGCCACCGGCGCGGACGGAGAGCGCGCCGGTCACCGGCTCCGGTGTCGTTGGGCGCCGCCGCCGGAGCCGCGGATGCCAGCGCGGCGTCAGGCGAGCGTCCGCGGAAGACGAGATTCCCCGGCGGACGTCGCGGCGAGCAGCGACACGCGACCGGGCTGTGGCCGTCGCGCGCCGGTGACCTGCGGCAGCGGCTCCCAGATCAGCGTCACGCGCGTCTTGCCGTTCTCGCCGCGCTCGGTGCCGATCCACGTCCGCACGTACTTGCCGGCCTGCACCGACGTGGCAATCGATGCCAGCGCCGTCTGCACCGGCTTGGCCACTTCCGGAGTGGGATTCCTGATCTTCTCGACGTCGGCCGGTGGTCAGCGCCCAGAATCCCTTGCGCGCGCGGACGTCCACGTCACGCCGCTTCACCTTCACCGTGATCTGATGGAACTTGCCGTCGGCGCCGGTCTTGCGTCGACGTGTAGCCGAGCAGATAGTAGAAGCTCGAGTCGCGAACCATCTCCGCGAGTCCCTGCCTCGAGCGTGTTGCGGTTGACGATGGCGCGGCCGTCGGTCTCCTCCGAGAGCACGCGCAGCGTGTCCGTGCGTCATCTGCAGCGCGCGGCGATCGGTGGCAAAGCGTCGGCGGCGGTCCGAACGGGATATCGTCGATCCCGTACTCGAACAGCGCGAGCCCGCGCGGATCCAGCGAATACACCGCCGTGTTGTTGCGGTTGGCGACGTCGTAGACATCGCGCAGGCGCGAGTAGACGTCCATCTGCCCGAACCACTCGCTGGTGATCTCACGCGCTCGAGTCCTGCGAACGGCCGCGGCCGCCGTCGTCTGGATCGGATTGGCCGGCTGCGACGCGTCCATGCGCCGCATCTGCGGCGGCAGCATCGCCGTGAAGCCCTCGCTCACGAAGACGATCGACTTGCGTCCCTCACGCAGCGATCCGAGTCGAACCGCCAGGCCCTGCAGCGCGCCCATCACCACGTCGTTGCGGATGCGCTCGACCTGATCGGTCGAATACCGCGCGTAGTTCTGCTCGACGATGTTGCGCGGCGTGTAGTCGAACTTGCGGCCCTCGAACGTGTTGATCGCGTTGACGATGTTCTCGTGATTGCGCGTCAGCAGCAGATCCGACACCGGCATCAGCGGATACATGATCGCCGATCATGTCGGTCGGCCGCAGCTGCTGCTGGATGAACCTGGTGAGCGGCGAGCGCACCGACATCGAGTTCGCCTTCCGCACGTGATAGTCGTCCATGAAGAACACGAAGATCCGCACATCGTCTCGTGCGGCCTCGAGCTCTTCGTCGTTGCGATTGCGAATCTGCTTTGGCGGAGGACCACCCGGCGTCGACGTTGCCGTCAACCTTGATCAGCTTGAACTGTTCGATCTTGACCGGCTTGCCGTCTTCGAGCACCTCGAAGTCGGCCTGCGTCAGGTTGGTGACCGGCTGGGCCTTCTTGTCGGAGACGATGACGTCGACGCGGACGAAGTCGATGCCGGCGCGGAACACGGGCTGCTGCGCGTCGCCCTGGCCCTGAGCCCTGCTGCTGACCTGGCTGACGCTGCGGCGCTGGTGTCGGGTTGCTGGGCAGTCTTGCGGCTGCTTCGCAGCGTCGGCTGGCTGCAGTGCGGCCGGCTTCGCCGTGTCGGCTGGTTCGCAGTGCCGGCATTCGGCTGCGGAGTCCCGACCTGGACCAGCGCGAAACAGACGAGAAATGCGGCCGAAAGTCGCAGTCTGAGCATGGTGCGCCGCCTTTGTCGCGATCTTAGCACTCTAGTGATACGCCCTCGGCCTCAACGAACCACAAGGATAATAGGCCGGTGACGGTTCAGAACGAGTCCCCAGCCGCTCTGACGACGCTGTCCGACGAGGAACGGCTGATTTACGACGGCGTCTACGAGTTCGCCGACAAGGAGATTCGTCCGCTCGTCCGGCAGATGGACGAGGAGAGCAAGATCCCGCGGACGCTGCTCGACCGCCTGTTCGAGCTCAACGTCATGGGCATCGAGATCCCCGAAGCAGAGGGCGGCGCCGGCGGCACCTTCTTTCACTCGGTGCTCGCCGTCGAAGCCCTCTCGCGCGTCGATCCGTCGATCGGCGTTCTCGTCGACGTGCAGAACACGCTCGTCGTCAACGCGATGCTTCGCTGGGGCAGCGACGCGCAGAAGCAGGCTCTCCTGCCCCGCCTTGCCCAGAAGAGCGTCGGCGCTTACGCGTTGTCAGAGGCCGGATCCGGAAGCGATGCATTCGCGCTGACGACGCGCGCGCCGCGGAGCGCGGCGACGGATATCGCCATCACCGGCCGCAAGCTGTGGATCACGAACGGCAACGAGGCCGACGTCTTTATCGTCTTCGCCACGATCGATCCCGAAGCCGGCTATCGCGGCATCACTGCGTTCGTCGTCGAGCGCGGGACGCCCGGCTTCACCGTCGGCAAGAAGGAAGACAAGCTCGGAATCCGCGCCAGCAGCACGTGCGAGCTGATCTTCGAGGACTGTCAGGTGCCACGCGAAAGTGTCCTCGGCGAACCTGGCAAGGGCTACAAGGTCGCGATCGAGACGCTCAACGAAGGACGCATCGGCATCGGCGCGCAGATGATCGGCCTCGCGCAGGGTGCGCTCGATCACACCATTCGCTACACCAAGGAGCGCAAGCAGTTCGGCAGCGCCATCGCCGACTTCCAGGGCGTTCAGTTCCAGATCGCCCGTGCCGCGACCGAGCTCGAGGCGGCGCGTCTGCTGGTCTACAACGCCGCACGTCTGCGCGATGCCGGCAGCCCGTTCCTGCGTGAAGCCGCGATGTGCAAGCTGTTCTCGTCGGAGGTCGCCGAGCGCGTGACGTCGCTGGCGGTCAACCTGTTTGGCGGAAACGGATTCGTGAAGGACTACCCCGTCGAGAAGCTCTATCGCGACGCCAAGATTGGGCAGATCTACGAAGGCACGTCCAACCTGCAGCTGCAGACGATCGCGAAGCAGATCCTTTCGTAGGCGGCGAGGCATGTCTCGCCTGGTGCGAGAACGTCAGGACGACGCGTGCGTCGCCCCTACAAACGTTCTTCCCAACCGCTACAATAGACCGATGCAAGTAGGCATCATCGGCTGGCGCGGTATGGTCGGCTCGGTCCTCGTGCAGCGCATGCGCGAGGAGCGCGACTTCGATCTGATTGATCCGGTTTTCTTCTCCACCTCCCAGGCGGGTGCGGCCGGCGCCCGAGATCGGTAAGCGAACGTCCGTCCGTCAAGGACGCCAACGACGTCCGCGAGCTGGCGGCCATGGACGTCCTGATCTCGTGCCAGGGCGGCGAGTACACCGCCGACATTCATCCCAAGCTGCGCAAGGCGGGCTGGACCGGCTACTGGATCGACGCCGCGCGGCACCTGCGGATGGCCGACGATGCGGTGATCATTCTCGACCCGGTGAACCGGCCGGTCATCGATCGCGCGCTCGATCGCGGCATCAAGGACTACATCGGCGGCAACTGCACCGTCAGCCTGATGCTGATGGCGATGGACGGTCTGTTCCGCGCCGACCTCATCGAGTGGATGACGTCGATGACCTACCAGGCCGCATCGGGCGGCGGCGCCAAGCACATGCGCGAGCTGCTCACGCAGATGGGCATCGAGCATGCGTCGGTCGCCGATCTGCTCGCCGATCCGAACTCGTCGATTCTCGACATCGATCGCGCGGTCATCGCCACACAGCGAGGAGCCGAGTTCCCGGTGAAGAACTTCGAAGGGTTCCCGCTTGCCGGCAGCCTGCTGCCATGGATCGACGCCGACCTCGGCAACGGTCAGAGCCGCGAGGAGTGGAAGGCACAGGCCGAAGGCAACAAGATCCTCGGCCGGTCGTCGCAGCCGATCCCGATGGACGGCATCTGCGTGCGCATCGGCTCGATGCGCTGCCACAGCCAGGCGCTCACTGTGAAGCTGCGCCGCGACGTGCCGCTCGGCGAGATCGAGCGCATGCTGGCGACGGCGAACGATTGGGTCAAGGTCGTGCCGAACGACAAACAGGCGAGTCGCTTCGCGACCTGACGCCGACCGCCGTCAGCGGCACGCTGCAGGTGCCGGTCGGCCGTCTCAAGAAGCTCTCGATGGGCGGCGACTACCTGCAGGCGTTCACCGTCGGCGACCAGTTATTGTGGGGTGCTGCCGAACCGCTGCGCCGCATGCTGCGCATCGTGCTCGAGTCGAACGCCAGCGCACAGCCGGCGCAATTGAGCGCCACCGCTCGACGTTGAGCGGCCACCGCTCGACGTTGAGCGGTCGACCGTTCGTTGTCAGGCGAGGGGCGAGACTCGACGCGAGCCCCCACGGCAACGCACCTAGAGCGAGAACTGCACCGTCACCGCGATGAGAGTCGGCGTCGGCACGCCGTCCACGAGCGGGGGTACGTATTCCCACTGCCTGACGGCGTCGAGCGCCGCCTGATCCAGCTCCGGGATCGATCGCAGCACCTCGCGCGTCGAGAACCCGTCCGTCTGCCCCGATGCGCGCCTGGAGGATCACCACTCCCGCGATCTTCGCGTCGCGCGCTGCCGCAGGATAGACAGGGGTCACGTGCTTCACTTTCGTCGCCGGCCGGATGGGCGCCGGACACTGCCGACGCTCCGCTCCGCCTCGGCCGGGGCCAGCGCATTCCATGAAGTCTGCGCGATCACGTCGCCGTCTCCCTGCGACGTGAAGCCAATGACGATGTCGAACGCAATCGGTGCATCTGACGGCGGCTCGTAGAGCCACTGCCCTACTGCATCCTTGGCGGATCGAATGAGCGCAAGCAGCCCTGCCGTCAACGCTCGTTCGTCGCTGGGGCTCGGCGGCGCCATCGCGCCGAGTACCGGAAGCCTCACGGTTCGAACCTCAGCGACAGTCCCGAGATGATCCACCGTCGCACGCAGCGTGACCGTTGCGCGCGCCCCGACGACTGCAGCTTCAGGTGGATACGGTGGCCGGACCGTACGCGTCCGGCGCGGAATGGGATTCTCAGGTGTGACGGGCTTCGCCTGGCGCTCGAGCGGGCCGGGTGCGCTCTGAGGGAACGCGCCGGCAATCTGCCATTGCTGACCGCTTCCAAGCGCCAGTTCCTGCGCGGCGTGAACTGCGCCGGATGCAACGACCGCGACCAACAGAAACGACAGCGCCTGCAGTGGTCGACTCGTCATCGGAGTGTCCTCGCGAGGCAGCCTCGCCACGGGCCGCAACGCATTAGACACCGACGCAGCACTGGTGTTCCAGCGCTTACGACAAGGTGAACTGCACCGTGGCCGTCATGATCACCGGCACCGGCGACCCATTGAGGAGCGTAGGCGTGAACTCCCACTGCTTCACGGAGTCGAGTGCCGCCTGATCCAGCAGTGGGATCGACCTCAACACGCGAGCGTCCTGCACTTTCCCGTCACCCCCGATGATCATCTCGATGATGACGACCCCCTGCACGGCGGCGGATTGCGCGACAGGCGGATAGACCGGCGCCACGTGTTTCGTCTTCACCGGCGCCCTGATGTTCCCTCCGACGCGGACGGCGTTCGCGGCCCAGCCAGGAGGCGGCGGTGGCGGTGGAGGCGCTGGCGGAATTCCTGACTGACGAGCTAGCGGCGAATCCCGGCGCCGCGCCGTGCATCATCAGACGCGGCTCCGCACCAGGCATGAACGCGAAGGTCACGTCGAACGCGATCGGACCATCGGCCGGCGGATCGTACTGCCACTGCCGCACCGCATCGATCGCCGCCTTGGTAAACGACTCGCTCGGCGGAGCAACCGGCTGGCTGGGTCGCGCCGCGTCCGCCGCGAGCACCACCGGTGCTGCGCGCCTCGGCGACTCGTCCCTGCCGATCGACCACGACACGCACCGAGACCATCACCACACCACTTGCATCAGCCGGAGGATTCTGTGGCAGCACCGAGAACGTCCGGCGCGGGATCGGGTTCTCCGGCGTGATCGGCTTGGCCTGCCGTTCCAGGGGACCCACCTCGCCCTGAGCCGCCACCGCGGCAAGGGACGTCGCACCCGCCCGCCCTTGCGCAATCACCGTCTGGGTGAGCGGAAATATCGACACGGCAGACCACACGCCTACGGCGATGAGTGCCATCATCGTCGCCACCGATACGAGGATTCGTCTCGACGACATGACTGCCTCCTTCGAAATCAACACCATCCGCCTGAACAGGTGCCGACGGCGAGCGAACGCCGCGGCCGGCGCCTGAGCTCGGCGAATCTGCAAACACCAGCAAGGCTTCGATGTAGGCACGGCGCTGCGACGTCGCGAGCACCGTCAACTCGTCCACTACTTCCTCGCGCGCCAGCCGGACCCGCGAGATCAACCACAGCACCGCCGGGTGAAACCACAACACCGCTTTCACGATCTCTTCAGCGACGACCCACACCCAGTCGCGCCGCCGCACGTGAAAGAGCTCATGACAGAGCACCACTTGCTGAATCTGCTCGGACTGCGTGCGGAGCATCTCAGGAAGGAGAACGACCGGACGCCTGAATCCGAACGTCACCGGCTGACCGCTCCGGACATAGCGAATCTCCGCCCGCGCCCGAACCAGCTCCTGCGCCTCGTCGTGGATGGCGCACGGGCTGGCGATGGTCCCTGCCTGTCTCAGTCGGCGAAGTCGCCACAAACCAATCCCAACCCAGCACAGGCGACAGACGACGCCGGCAACCAGCATCCATCCAGCGAGCGAGACCCAATCGGTCAGCGCGGCGGTGACTGTCACGGCCGGCGCATCATTCGACAGGCTCGGCGCCGCCGTCAACGCGACCGGCACGAGGTCGCCGATCGGCACAACCACGTGGCGGCGAACCTGCAGCCACGGCAGCGACGAGACAGAGCGCCAGCAGCGCCGCGCCAATAGAGGTAGCGCACGCCAGCCGCGTCGACGCGAACGAGCGCGGCCAGTCCAGCGCCGACCACCACGAGGAGCGCCACCTGTGCGCTGTAGGCCACGAGGTTCGACGAGCAGCGTCTGTGTCCATCACTCCTGCTCCTCGATGAGTTGCTTGACGATGCGCCGCTGTTTTTCGGTGAGCTTGTTGTCCCTGGCCAGATGCACCAGCAGACTGTCGGGAGCACCGTCGAAGACGCGGTCGAGGAAGTCCCTCACCATCGCGCCAATCACCTGCTGACGGCGCTGCGCGGGCTTGTAAACGTGCGCGCGCTCGACGAGCGTCTTCTTGAGGTAGCCCTTGTCCTCGAGAATCCGCATCATCGTCATCACCGTCGTGTAGGCGATCGATCGCTTCTCGCGCATCGCCTCGTAGACGTCGCGAACGGTAGACTTGTCGCGGGACCAGACGACCTTCATGATCGCCAGCTCCTGCGGGGTGAGCGTCGGGTGTGGCGTGCGCATAGTCAGGGCGACGCATGCGTCGGCCTGACTACTATTAATTTAGTACTAAGCCGCTGTCAAGCGGGAGGGAGGGTCTCGAGGGCGACGGCTTCGCGAAGCGCTTCCGTGCGTCCGGCGAAGAGCTCCAGCGCCCGCACGTCCTGCGCGAGACGTTCGACGATGTGCCCGGCGCGGAAGGACTCGGCGCCGACAACCTGCGTGGCACGGGCCACCGCGCGCTGCGTGGCCTCGGTGGCCAGCAGCTTGGCCATCGAGGCATCCGAGAGCGACAACTTCGGCGCGGCCGCGGCCTTCCACGTCAGCATGCGCGCGGCATCCAGTTCGGTCGCCGCATCCGCCAGCAGTCCCTGCACCGTCTGCTCGCCGCCAGCGCCGCGATCGCGATGTCCACGCGCGACGACCAGCGCCTCGTGCAGCGCGCGCCGTCCCATGCCGAGACCGGCAGCAGCCAGCAGCACGCGCGCGCGTGTCATGAATGGCTGCGTCGGACCGGCCGGTGTGAAGGGCGTGCGTTCGAACCGGACGTGGCCGCAAACAAGTCCGCCGAGACCCGCGGTCTCGACGGGTTCTTGCGTCACGCCTGCAGCATCGAGCCTCACGGCGGCTGCGGTCAGCGAATCGCCGTCTCTCACGCCGACGATCACGAGCCCACGCGGCGTCAACGGCGTCACCCACGACGCGCGTCCGGACAGCAGGCCCGTGCTCGACGGCCGGCACTTCGTCCGACGAAAGAGCAATCGCACCGACGACCTCGCCGCGTACCAGCGGCGCGCTCGCGTCGGTCTCACTCAGTCCCATCGTCACGCCGGCATGCATCGCCAGCGCGACGGCCGCTCCGGCCGACTCCCACGCAACGGCTTCAACCGCAACGGCCGCCGACAGCAGATCGACGTGCGGATCGACGAGCCGGGCTCGCACGGCAGCAGCGACGATGTCGCCGGCTGTGGCGCCCGGCGACAGCTCGCGCGCGAACGCCTGCGCTCTCTCCTGCCAGGCGTGCTGCGATTCGGAGAGATTGAAATCCACGTCACGCCATTCTACGCGCGGGTCGGCGGTCCGAGCCTCGACGAAGCCGGACGATCTACGTACGTGTGCGAGACGTTCGAAAATCGGCTTGAGCCGCTGCGCCGTCACGCCGAGCTCCTCGGGCAGCACGCGCGTTTCGCCGATCACGGTCATGAAGTTGGCGTCGCCCACCCAGCGCGGGACGAGGTGCACGTGCAGGTGATGCTGAATGCCGCCGCCGGACGGCTTCCCGAGATTGAGCCCCACGTTGATGCCGCCCGGCTCGTACGCTTCGCGCAGCACGATCTCCGATCGCTGCGTGAGCTCGGCGATCTCGTGCAGTTCCTCGGTCGTCAGTCCGCTGAGCGTGGCGACGTGCCGGCGCGGAATCACCATGAGGTGCCCGTTGTTGTACGGATAGCGATTGAGGATGACGTAGGCCGTGCGGCCGAGATGCACGACGAGAGGATCGACGCACGTGCGCGTCTACCGGCTGGCCGGCGGCTGCCGAGACTTCAGCCGTGAGGCAGAAGACGCATTCGAGCTCGGACCGGTTCGATTTCACGTAGTCGAGCCGCCAGGGGGTCCAGAGGCGATCCATACAGGGCCCAGGGCTCAGGCGCGCAGGCGCCTCAGCGGCTCAGGCCTGAATCGCGGTGTCCGGACCGTCTGCCGCGGCGGCAGGAGACTCGGCGATCTCCTCCTCGCGGTTGATCAGCTCCTTCAGCTCTTTGCCTGGCTTGAAGTAGGGCACCTTCTTCGGCGGCACATCGACCTTGTCGCCGGTCTTCGGGTTGCGGCCCTTGCGCGGCTCGCGCTTGCGCAGACGGAAGCTGCCGAAGCCCCGCAGCTCGATCTTCTCGCCGCGATGCAGCGCGTCGATGATGCTCTTGAATACCGTGTCGACGATGACTTCCGAGTGTTTCTTGGTGAGATCGGAGACTCGCGAGACTTCCTCGACGAGCTCCGCTTTGGTCATGCTGCCGCCAGGCGTATTCACTCTGTTGCTCCTTGCAGAGGGCGGGGATCAGGCGTCGACGAGCCCGTCGATCCCCGATCCCGGACCCTTCCCCTACTCGATTTCTGAAGTGATCACCTAACGTCGCCGTGCCCGTGCCCTCGCCGTCCTGGTACGCTTCCCAGTCGGCGCGGTACTCGTCGCTCTTCATCGCACGGATGCTCAAGCCGATCTTCCGCTCCTGCGGACTGAGCTTGATGATCTTCATCTGGTAGGAGTTCCCCACCTGAAGGTCGATCTTTTCACCGCCGTGCGAATCGTCGAACTCCGAGACGTGAATCAAGCCCTCGATGCCCTCGTCCAGCTCGACAAAGGCGCCGAAGTTCGTCATCCGGGTGATCTTCCCTTCCACGACGTCACCGACGTTGTGACGTGAGAAGAAGTCATCCCAGATATCGGTCGCCAGCTGCTTCAACCCCAGTGACAGGCGCTGGTTCTCGGCGTCGATGCTGAGCACCATCGCCTCGACGACGTCGCCCTTCTTCAGCACCTCGGACGGATGCTTGACCCGCTTGCTCCACGACATGTCGGAGATGTGGATCAGGCCGTCGATGTCCTCCTCGACCTCGACGAACGCGCCGAACTCGGTCAGGTTGCGGACCTTGCCCTTGATCTTGGTGCCGACCGGATACTTCTCACCCAGCTCGTGCCACGGATTGCTCTCGACCTGCTTCAAGCCGAGCGAGATGCGTCGCGCCGCCGGATCGACGCCGAGCACCATCGCCTCGACGCTGTCGCCGACGTTGAGAATCTTCGACGGATGCTTGACGCGCTTGCTCCACGACATCTCGCTGACGTGAATCAAGCCCTCGACGCCAGGCTCGAGCTCGACGAACGCGCCGTAGTCGGTGAGGCTGACGACCTTGCCGCTCATGCGCGCGCCGACGGGATAGCGGTCCTGCACCGTCGCCCACGGATCCTGCACGAGCTGCTTGTGGCCGAGCGAGACGCGTTCGGTGGCCGGGTCGTACTTGAGGACGATGACGTCGACTTCGTCGTTGACCTTGAAGAGCTCCGACGGATGACCGACGCGGCCCCACGACATGTCGGTGATGTGCAGCAGACCGTCGATGCCGCCGAGGTCGATGAACGCGCCGTAGTCCGTGATGTTCTTCACCGTGCCGCGCAGCGTCTTGCCTTCGGCGAGCGTCTCGAGCGTCGTCTTCTTCTTCTCGGCGTTCTCTTCTTCGAGCAGCGCCTTGCGCGAGAGGACGATGTTGCCGCGCTTCTTGTTGACCTTGATCACGCGCATGCGGAGCTCCTGCCCCTTCAGCGCGTCGAGGTTGCGAACCGGGCGGACGTCGATCTGCGAACCGGGCAGGAACGCGCGCACGCCGATGTCCACGGCGAGGCCACCCTTGATGCGCTCGATGACGCGGCCGATGACGACCTTCCGGTCGGCGTAGGCCTTCTCGACCTCGTCCCAGATCTTCATCTTCTCGGCCTTCTCGCGCGACAGCACGATGTGGCCTTCACGATCTTCCGTACGCTCGAGCAGCACATCGACCGTGTCGCCAGACTGCACGGTGACGTTGCCGTTCTCGTCGAGGAACTCGTGGACGGGGATGAGACCTTCGGACTTGTATCCGACGTCGACAACGACCGCGGCGTCGGTCACCTTGAGCACCGTGCCCTTGACGACCTCCCCTTCCGCCATGTTGCGGAAGCTGTCGTCGTAGGCCTCGAGCATCGAGGCGAACTCCGCCGGGTCCATGTCTTCGTGGTGCATCGGCTTGAACGCCGGTCCGGCCGGCTTGCCGGCTCGTGTGCGTCCAGGTGCCCCGGGCTGTCCGCCCGTCGATTCGGGCGACACCAACCCGTTTTCTGCATTCGCCATTACGTGCGCGTCCTCCTCTTACCTGATTGCCCTGTCGACTCGCCTGTGTTGCACGGCTCGCTCGAGGGCTGTGCCGGTTTCTGTTGCGGGGACCGGCCCCCCGCGGCTATAACGGCGATGGAGAATGCATGGTGGGCACCGCCCCGTCTTGCGGGGGCGGACAGCGTGAGGGCGGCCGAGGGTCGCATCCACTCCCCCTGCAAGAGATTGTCCTTCGCCGATAAGCAATAGAGCTTACGTCACTTATCGGACGACTGTCAAGGTAAGCTGGGCCCGAATTTGGACGAGAGGCCGCCGTTCCGGGTGGTCCGAGTAGGGACGCAGAAAGGAAGAGGACATGGCCAAACGGAAGGCGGCCAAACGGAAAGCCGCACGTCGGAAGGCCGCCACGACGCGGCGCAAGGTCGACGCACCGGTCCGCCGGCAAGAAGACCGCGTCTGCCCGCAAGAAGAGCAGCGTCGGCCAAGAAGAAAACGGCGTCCGCCCGAAAGAAGCACGGCGAAGTCGCGGCGCGTAAGACGACTGCGAGCAGGAAGAAGACGGCGTCTGCCCGAAAAACGCGCGAAGGCGCGCGGAAAGTCAGGCAGGCCGCGGCCGCGAGCGCTGGCAAGAAGGCCGCCGCGGAAGCGGTCGCCGCGTGATGCCCGAAGCAGTCGCCAAGCCGTGCCGCGCGTGCGAAGAAGACCGCCCCGCGCCCCGAGCGCGTGCCGGTTCGTACCGCGCCCGGACTCAATCGCGAACGCCGGACGATTCGCGACGACGATATCGTCCAGACGCCGCCCTCCTCGCTCGACTTCGATCGCTCGGCGTCCGCCGCGCGATCGGGCCGGCGCGAGCTGCGCGAGAAGTACGCCGAGCACACCGAAACGAGCCCGGCACTGACCGGCGGCGACGTCGATGCCGATTGGGAGTCGGCCTACAGCGTCGGCGATGAAGCGCCCGGCGGCGACAACCCGACGCCCGATCAGGACATCGTGGACGACATCGGCCGCGCCGTGGGCGATCGAGTATCAGGACAACGAGGAGCTCAAGGGCGAGGCCAAGATCGCGAAGCGGGATAAGAATCGCTGGGAGCTGGATCCGGCCTCGTCAGACGATTGGGATGAACAGGTAAGAGCGAGGCGATACTTCGCTCTCTAGTCCAGCCGAAATCGCGCAAAGCCTGGAGGGCGTGGCTCGAGAAGAACCACGCCTCCTCATCCGGCATCTGGCTCGTCTACGCGAAGAAGCACACAGGCATTCCCTCACTCAGCTACGCGGACGCCGTCGAAGAGGCACTCTGCTTCGGCTGGATCGACAGCCTCGTTCACCCGATAGACGACTCGCTCTACAAACAGATCTTCACGCCGCGTAAAGAGACGAGCGCGTGGTCGGCGCTGAACAAGAAACGCGTCGAGCGTCTCATTGCCGATGGCCTGATGACCGGCGCCGGCATGAAGCTGATCGACGTCGCGAAGACGAGCGGCCGATGGGATGCGCACGCCGCCACTGACGCGATGACGATGCCGCCCGAGTTGAAGAAGGCGTTGAACGGCAACGCGGCGGCGAAGAAGAACTGGCCGACCTACACGGACAGCCAGCAGAAAGCCTTTCTCCGCATGGTGGACGGCGCGAAGACCGCCGAGACGCGTGCCAGGCGTGTCGCCCGAGTGCTGGAGATCGTGGGCGAGCAAGATGTCGTTCTCGCAGCTCGTCAAGGAATCGATGAAGGGAAAGTCCAGCCCCTGAAGTCCTTCACACGGATTCATCCGACGTCGAGCCGCTCGCGAACCAGGCCGAGCACCTTGTCGACGACCTCGTTGATCGGCATCGTCGTCGTATCGATGTGAACAGCGTCCGCTGCGAGCGTCAGCGGCGACACTGTTCGCGTCGAGTCCGCAGTATCGCGAGCCTTGATTGCCGCGGCGACCGCGGCCTGTCCCACCTGACTCCCGGTATGCGCCGCATCGTTGGCGCGTCGGCGGGCGCGCTCCTCCGCTGACGCATCCAGATAGATCTTGAGATCGGCATTCGGAAACACCACGGTCCCGATATCGCGACCTTCCATGACGACGCCGCCTTCGGCGCCGAGCGCGCGCTGCCGGGCGACGAGCACCTCGCGGACGCGCGGGAGTCGCGCGACTGCCGTGGCAGCCTTGTCGATCTCCGGCGTCCGGATCGCGTGCGTCACGTCGTGGCCATCGATCGACACCACGCCGCCCTCGACGACAATCGCCGCGCGCTGCGCCAGCGCCGCGACGGCAGCTTCATCGTCCAGGGGGAGGCTCTCGTGGAGCGCCTTCCAGCCCACCGCCCGATACATGGCGCCGGTATCGACATGCCGGTAGCCGAGCGTCTCGGACAACGAGCGCGAGATCGTGCCCTTACCGGCCCCGGATGGACCGTCGATGGCAATGATCAGTCTCTTCATGTCGTTCGCATCGGGCCCGCCGTCGTCTCGCGGCTTCGGCGAGGCAGGCGATCCGAACGATCCTATCACCAGCGATAAATCACTCTCGCGAACGCTCCTGCGCATGCGGCGGCCGAGGCAAAGAGAGCTGCACCAAGGGCAAGCACGATCGGTAAAATTCGCAACATGTTTGTGAGCCTTTCAGACCGTCCATGGAGTCCGTCGTACAGAGGCCATTCGAAATCGCCTGACAGGCCATCTCGAGTCAACAGGGAATAATTCGCGTGATGAATTCCGCGTAAGATGCAGCGATGGCGCGCCGTCTTCTGACAATCGCGACGATCCTGCTGATCGTCGGCCTCGTGGTGATCTTCGTCGCAACTCCCTATGTGCGAGCCGCCTCGCTCGTCGTGCGCGCGGCGAACCTCGGTGGACGCGCCGAGGCCTACGCTGACGAGTACGCGCGAACGGTCACGCCCGAGCCGACGCACATGGTGCCCACCCGCTACGGGAACGTCGCGGCGAAGTTCTACATGCCGGACGGCGAGACCAATCGCTCGGTGCTGCTCGTCCCGGGCATTCACTCGATGGGCATCGAAGAGCCGCGGCTCACCGCGCTCGCCAACGACCTCGCCGGCACCGGCGTGATCGTCATGACGATGGCGCTGCCCGATCTGCAGGCCTACATGATCACGCCGCGCGCGACCGACGTCATCGAAGACGCCGTGTCATGGATGGCGCAGCGTCCCAACCTCGCACCCGACGGGAAGGTCGGCATCGTCGGCATCAGCTTCGCGGGAGGGCTGTCGATTGCCGCCGTCGGGCCGTCCGGCGATTCGCGATCGGGTCGCGTTCATCCTGTCGTTCGGCGGTCACGGCGATCTGCCGCGTGTGATGCGGTATCTCGCCACAGGCCAGGCGCCGCAGGTACCCGGGCTCGCCACGCATCCGCCTCACGACTACGGCGTGTCGGTGATTCTCTACGGCCTCGCCGACAAGGGCGTCGTGCCGGCCGATCAGGTCGAGGGCCTCCGCGAAGGCATCAAGACGTTCCTGCTCGCCTCGCAGCTCACGCTGGTCAGCATGGATCAGGCGAATGCGATGTTCGCGAAGGCGCGCGAGATGGCCAAGGCAATGCCGGAGCCGTCGCGGACGTTCATGGGCTACGTCAACGACCGCGCCGTCGGCAAGCTGGGTCCGGCGCTCGTGCCGTTTCTCGATCAGCTGGGCGCGAGCGATCCGGCGCTGTCGCCGCAGCGTGCGCCCGATCCGCCGGCGGCGGCGATCTATCTGCTGCACGGCGACGACGACACGGTGATTCCGGCCGCTGAGTCCGCCCTCTTGAACGACCATCTGCGCAGCAAGGGCGCGAACGTGCATCTGCTGCTGAGCAATCTGATCACCCACGCCGAAGTGAACCGCGCGGCGACGCGCGTCGGACGCCTGGAAGCTGATCTCGTTCTGGGCCAGCCTGCTGAGACAATGAGCAAGCACAGTGTAGGGGTCGACGCATCGGGTCGCCCATACGATTGCAGAAAATCCTCTCCCAGGCCGGCGTCGCCTCGCGGCGAGCGGCTGAAAAACTCATCGCCGACGGACGCGTCACCGTCAACGGCCGGACGATCCTCGAAATGGGTGTCAAGGCCGACCCCGCCGCAGACGACATCCGCGTCGACGGCCGGCGTATTCGCGCCGCCGAGCGGCTCCGCTACATCCTGCTCTACAAGCCGAAGGGCTACGTGACGACGCGATCCGATCCGCAGCGGCGCCGCACGGTGATCGATCTGCTCGACGGCGTGCGCGAATACATCTACCCGGTCGGCCGGCTCGACTACGACAGCGAGGGCCTCCTGCTGCTGACCAACGACGGCGACCTCGCCGCGACGACTCACCCACCCGCGGCACGGCGTCGAGCGCACCTACGAAGCGCGCGTCGCCGGAACGCCGGACGAAGAGGCACTCGACCCGCTTGCGCAAGGGCATTCCGCTCGACGGCCATCGCACGCTGCCGGCAACCGTGGTGCTCGTCCCGCCACGCCGCCGCGACGATGACGCTGTGCTGCTGTCTGACGATTCGCGAAGGTCGCAACCGTCAGGTGCGCCGCATGTGCGAAGCTGTCGGCCACCCGGTGCAGACGCTGAAGCGAACGAAAGTCGGCCCGATCACCGATCGACGGCTGAAGCCTGGGGAATGGCGGGAGCTGAGACAGGATGAGGTCGCGGCGCTCAAGAAAGCGGCCGCAACCAAAGTGGAAAAGCCGAAGAGTCGAAAAGTCGACAAGTAGGTGTCGAAAGTTACTTTGCCACTTATTCCACTTTTTCCACTTTTCCACTTTCGTAGTCCTCTTCCGTGAGCGGCAGCACGTCCTCGCGCGGCGTCTGCTCCATCAGGCCGGCCGGCGGATCGAAGCCGAGCGCTTCGGCCATGTCCTCGATCTTCGGCAGATCGTCGAGATCCTTCAGGCCGAAGCGAATCAGGAACTCCTTCGTCGTGGCGTAGAGGAACGGCCGGCCGACGACGTTCTTGCGGCCGACGATCTTGATCAGATGCCGCTCGAGCAGCGTCGAGAGCACGCCGGACGTGTTGACGCCGCGGATCTCGGCGATCTCGAGCGCCGTGATCGGCTGCTTGTAGGCGATCACCGCCAGCGTCTCGAGCCCCTGCACCGTCAGCTTCTGCGACGAGCGTTCGTGAAACAGCCGGCGCACCCACTCGTGCAGGTCGGGCCGCGTGACGATCTGATAGCCGCCGGCCACTTCGACCATCTGCAGCCCGGGACGGTTCTCGTAGTCGGCCTTGAGCGCCGCGATCGCCGCCGTGACGTCTTCCTTCGGCTCGTCGGAGAGCAGCTTGAAGAGCATCTTCGGCGTGATCGGTTCCGGCGACGCGAAGATCAGCGCCTCGACGACGGCCTTCACTTCGGCCGAGACGACAGCAGGAGGCGCGTGCTCGGTGAGTGTCTCGTCGGTCATAGTCATGGGTAGCGTAGGACGGGTCCTGTTCATGGAGCCTCGCGGGATCGTCGATCGGGTGCGGCGCGTCCGCTGGCCGCGCGCGCTTGTAGACGCGAATCGGGCCGATGCCGCCCGACTGGAACACGCGAATCAGCTTCAGCCGGATCATCTCGAGGAGCGCCAGGAACGTGACGATCATGAACGGCCGCGAGCCGTCGCCATCGGCGAACAAGTCCTCGAAGCCGCAGCGCCTCGGTCTCCGACAGCCGGCCGAGCACCTGCCGCATGCGATCCTCGATCGAGATCTGCTCGGGCGGGATGACCATCGGCGGCCGGCGGTTGGCGCGCTCGAGCACGCCGCGGAACGCGGCGAGCAGGCTGAACAGATCGACCTCGAGCTCCGGCTCGTAGTCCTCGCCGGCGGCATCGGCGACGCGCGAGTCCGGCCGCATGAACTGCGCGCTGCGCAGCGTCTCGCGATCGTGCAGCAGCTCGGCGGCGGCCTTGAACTTCTGGTGCTCGAGCAGCCGCCGCACCAGCGCCTCGCGCGGATCCTCTTCGGGTCCGCCGTCCTCCTGCGTCGGATCGGGACGCGGCAGCAGCGTCCGCGACTTGATGTGGATCAGCGTCGCCGCCATCACCAGGAACTCGCCGGCGACGTCGAGATTCAGCTCCTGCATCAGCTCGATGTAGTTCAGGTACTGCTCGGTGATCATCGAGATCGGGATGTCGTAGATGTTCACCTCGCTCGTGCGAATGAGGTGCAGGAGCAGATCGAGCGGCCCCTCGAAGGTGTCGAGCTTGACCTGGTAGGCGTCGGGCGAGGATTCGAAGTCGAGTTCAGATGCTCAGTGGTCACGTTCAATACCGCAACTTCACCGCGTCGCGCACCCGCTCCATCGTCGCCTGCGCGATGGTGCGTGCCTTCCGCGAGCCTTCGTGCACGATCTCGCGGATCTGGCCGGGCGTGCTCAGCATCTCGCGCCGCCGCTCGCGCAGCGGCTCGAGAACGCGCGTTCACCGCCTTCGCCAGCTTCGTCTTGACCTCGACGTCGCCGACCTTGCCGGCCCGGTAGCGCGTCTTGAGATCCTCGACCTCCGCGGTGTCGGCGTTGAACGCGTCATGGTACATGAAGACCGGATTGCCTTCGACGGTCCCGGGAATGTCGGCGCGGATCCGCTTCGGATCCGTGTACATCTGCCGGACCTTCTTCACCACCGTCTCGGCGTCGTCGCTGAGGTCGATGGTGTTGCCGTAGCTCTTGCTCATCTTCCGGTTGTCGAGCCCGGGCAGACGCGACGTCGGCGTCAGCACCGGCTGCGGCTCGACCAGCACCTCGCCGTAGAACTGGTTGAAGCGGCGCACCGCCTCGCGCGACAGCTCGAGATGCGCGACCTGATCCTCGCCGACCGGGACGAGCCGGGCGTCGTACATCGCGACGTCCGCCGTCTGCAGCAGCGGGTAGGCCGAGGAAGCCGAGATTCGACAAATCCTTGTCGGTGATCTGCTCCCGCTGCTCCTTGTAGGTCGGCACGCGCTCGAGCCAGGTGACCGGCACGACCATCGAGAGCAGCGTCGCAAGCTCGGCATGCTCGGGCACCATCGACTGCACGAAGATCGTGCTGCGCTCCGGATCGACGCCGGCCGCAATCCAGTCGGCCACGTTGTCGAGACCGTTCGCCGGCGAGCGGCGCCGTGTTGGCGAACTCGCTGGTCAGCGCATGCCAGTCGGCGACGAAGTAGAAGCAGTCGTGCTGGTCCTGCAGCGCCACCCAGTTCTTCAGCGCGCCGACGAGGTGGCCGAGGTGCAGCTTCCCCGTCGGCCGCATACCTGAGACGACTCGCGACTTTGCCATCAGAGCAGCAGTTCCATCAGAGCCGAACGCCAGTGGGTAGACCACTGAGGAGAACACGCCCAGGAACATGAGCGCGTAGAGAATGAAGATGCCGTACGGTCGCACGCGGTCCAGGGCGTCGGCGATCGGGCCGCTCACCAGGCCCGCCAGGACGTTGCCGCCGTCCAGCGGTGGCACGGGAATCATGTTGAAGACGGCCAGCAGGAGATTCAGCTGAATGAACGCCATCAGGATCCGCCCGGCCGAGCCCCTGCGTGGTCTCGAGCGGCGGACCTCCGGAGATGACCCACAGCACCGCGGCGGCGCCGACCGCCATCAGCAGGTTGCTCGCCGGCCCGGCGGCGGCGATGAACATGAACTTCTGACGCCAGTTGCCCGCGCAAGTGCTGAATGCCCACCGGGACCGGCTTCGCCCAGCCGATGAGCGGAAGGTTGGAGAGCATCGCCAGCAGCGGAAACACGATCGTGCCGATCGGATCGACGTGCACGGCGGGATTCAGCGACACCCGTCCGAGCAGATCGCGCCGTCGGATCGCCGAGCTTGTCCGCCGACCACGCGTGCGCCGCCTCGTGAACCGAGAGGGAAACGACGAGGAGAGTGAACTGGATGAGGATCCCGACGAAGTCGATGCCCTGCAAGGAACTGTCAGCGTACCACTGACTCAAGGTCCGGGTAAACCAACAGGCTCGTGTGAGGCTCCTGTTCGATTTCGAGCGCGCAGGCGTTCCACATGTACAGGCTCTCGATTTCGAACTGTGCGGAGAGCGGCATGTTTGACCTCATCACGGGCAAGGCGCGCCATCTGCCGAGTCACTCCACTCTGCCGATCCTGCTGTCGACCACGGCTCAGGCCGTTGCCGCGGCGGCAGCACTGGTCATGCCCGGGCTGTTCATCGCCGAACAGATTCCGGAGATCCCGACCATGCTGGTGTTCGTGGCGACCGCTTCCCCCGCCCGCGCCCCCGCCTCCGCCTGCACAGCGTTCCGCGCCGGTCGAGCCGCCGACACCGGTACAGCCTGCACCCGTCAACCAGCCAGCCCATTGCTCCGGTGGAGGTGCCCAAAGACGATTGAGCCAGAGCCGGCTGGAACGGCAGCAGTGGAGGACGGAGTGCCGGGCGGAATCGAAGGGGGCGTCCCGGGCGGTATCGTCGGCGGCATCATCGGTGGCGTCGTCGGCGGTCTGCCTGAACCACCTCCCCCGCCTGCTCCCGCGTCTCGCCCGCCAGTTCGCATCGGCGGTCAGATTCAGGCGCCGACACTCCTGCAACGCGTCGAGCCCATCTATCCACCGGCCGCCATCAAAGCACGCCTGCAGGGCCTGGTGATTCTCGAAGCACTCGTCGATCGTGACGGGACCGTGAGTGAGGTGACGGTGCTGCGCAGCGCCGGGTCGGTGCTCGATCGCGAGGCGTTGATCGCCGTCAGACAGTGGAGGTACTCACCTCTGGTACTGAAGGGTGAGCGTGAGCGCTTCGTGCTGACGGTGATCCTCTCGTTCTCTGTCGAGTCCAGGACGTGCACAGACGACAGGTGGCTTCACGCGCTGCGCGCGAAGTAGTCGATGACCGCGGCCGCGGCCTTGGCGCCGACCACTGACGCCAGCTCCTCGCGCGTCGCGCGGCGCACGCCGGCCAGGCTGCCGAACCGCTGTCAGCAGCGCGCGGCGGCGGTTCGCGCCGATGCCGGGGATCGAGTCCAGCTCCGATCGCAGATCGCGCATCGAACGCGCCTTGCGGTGGAAGGTCACCGCGAAGCGGTGCGCTTCGTCGCGAATCCGCTGAATCAACAGCAGCGCCGGATCGCTCTCCGCCAGCGCGAGCGGATCCTGCCGGTCGCGCGTGAAGAGCAGCTCCTCCTTCTTGGCAATGCCGACGGCGACCAGATTGGCCAGACCGATCGACTCGAGCGCTTCGTACGCGGCCGACAGCTGTCCCTTGCCGCCGTCGATCACGATCAGATCCGGGAACGGGCCGCCGGCCTCGAGCACCGCGCGATAGCGGCGCTGCACGACCTCGCGCATCGCGGCGAAGTCGTCGTGAGCTCGGATCGGGCGATGCAGCTCCGGATCGGCTCTGATCCGAGCTGATCCCCGGAATGCCGAAACTTCCGATACTCGCTCCGCTTCATCCGGCCGTCTTCGCAGACGACCATCGACGCCACGGTCTCGCTGCCCTGGATCGTCGAGATGTCGAAGCACTCGATGCGACGCGGAATCGCCGGCAGTGACGAGCTCGCCGCGCAGCGTCTCCAGCGCGTCGAAGTGCGCCGCCGTGATCTCGTTGAAGCGCGTGCGATACGAGAGCTCGGCGTTGCGCGTCGCCAGCTCCACCAGCGCGCGCTTGTCGCCGCGCTGAGGTACCAGGACCCGGACGCGGCGGCCGGCGCGGCTCGACAGCCACTCCTCCATCGCGTCGACGTCCTCGATCTCCACCGGCAGGTTGATCTCCGGCGCCGGCGGGCGCACTTCATAGAACTGGCCCAGCGCCGCCTGCAGCACGTCCCGATCCCCGCCGGCGAGCGCATCGGGATCGGTGCTCAGCTCGACCCGCTCGACGACGCGGCCGCCGCGAATCTGGAAGACCTGAATGGCGCTCCCGCTCGGGCCGACCTTGATGCCGAACACGTCGCGATCGCCCAGCCCGGCCGTCGCCACCTTCTGCTGCCGATCGCGCAGCGTCTGCACCGTGCGCATCGCATCGCGCAGCTGCGCGGCCTCCTCGAAGCGCTCGTGCCGCGCCGCATCCTCCATCCGCTCGCGCAGCGTCTCGGCGAGCTCGTCGTTCCGGCCTTCGAGCAGCAGCCGCGTGCTGACGACCGCCTCCCCGTATCGCTCCTCGCGTGCAGATCTCGGCGACGCACGGTGCGATGCAGCGCTTGATGTCGTACTCGAGGCACGGCCGCGCGCGCAGTCCGGTGATCACCTCGTTGCAGGATCTGATGCCGAACAGCCGATGCGACAGCGTCATCGTCCGCCGCGCGAGCTTGGCCGGCAGAAACGGACCGGCGTAGAAGTCGTCGTTGCTCTCCACCGACCGGGCGACCAGCACGCGCGGAAACGCCTCGCTCGTCGTCAGCTGCAGGTAGGGATAGTTCTTGTCGTCGCGCAGCAGGATGTTGTAGCGCGGCATCCGCTGCTTGATCAGATTGTTCTCGAGCGCCAGCGCCTCCATCACCGAGTCGGTGACAATGACCTCGAGGCCGGGCGATGTCGTCGAGCAGGGCGTCATGGCGCGGGCTCATGCCGTAGGCGCCGAGATAGCTGCGCACGCGGTCGCGGAGCGAGCGCGCCTTGCCGACGTAGATCGTCTCGCCGCGCGCGTCACCCCACAGATACACGCCGGGCTGCTCGGGCAGCCGGGCGATCTGATCCTTGAGGTCGTGAACGGCCATGATCTACTATGACTGGTTCCTTATCGATGAAGTCTCTGCATTCTAGCCAGCGATGACGTTCACCGGCTTCATCGGAGCCGTGTGCATGTACCCGCTGCGCGCGATCATCAGCGCGAGCGTCGCGCTTGGCATCCATCCGAACACCTGACGCTCATCGGCGTCCTGATCATCGTCGTCGCGGCCTTTGCGCTCGGCCTCGATCACTTCCGGCTGGCGTTCCTCATCATGATGCTCGGCAGCATCTTCGACTTCATCGACGGCAAGGTGGCGTACATCACCAACACGATGTCCCGCTTTGGCGCGTTCTGGGACTCGACGCTCGATCGCTTCGCCGACATCGCGCTCTTCCTCGGCCTCATCTATCTCTACGCCGACCTCCGCCGCACCGACTACGTGATGGTCGCGGCGCTGGCGCTGACCTTCTCGATCATGACCAGCTACGCGCGCGCCCGCGCCGAATCGCTGATCGAGAAGTGCAAGGTCGGCTTCATGGAGCGCCCCGAGCGCATCGTGCTCTTCTGGATCGGCGCGCTCACCGATCGCATGGCCGCGGTGCTGTGGGTCATCCTGATCCTGGCGATCGTCACCGTCGCCAATCGTATTCACTACACCTATCTGGTCGCTCAACGACAAGCCGATCCCGACCGGCTCGAACGTTCTGACGCGAATCTTCTGGCGCGGATTCTTCTGGCGCGACGAGCGCGCGATCGCTGCCCTACGATCTCTGGGTGATCGCCATCCTCGCGTTCATCTGGCTCACGCCGCCGGACTGGCTGCGCGACCCGACGGCCTCAGGCATGGGCGTGTGGGAGTATTTGCGATAGAGCGCCGATGAGCGACTCTGATGGCGCGCGGCAGTCGATTGAAGCCCTGCAGCCGTTCGGTCCGGTGCTGGCGATCAAGCTGTACCGTTTGACGCTCGATCCCGCGCCCGCGGTCCCGATCCTGCCCTGCCTCGACCATGAGGCCATGCTGCACGAGACGCGTCGCTCCACACGCGGCGGCGTACCTGCAGGATGCCTCGTCCGGCGATCTGCACGAGCTGGTGTTCATTCCCGCCAGCAAGCGAATCGAGGTCGATACCGTCTCGACGTGGGGCGAGAACTCAGCCGGCCTCGCACCAGCGTCTGCTGGACGATGCTCGCGCGAACGCTTTCGCGATCACATCGGTGCGCGTGAAGGGGCCGTCGTGGTGGCGCGGCGAACGCCGCGTGGCGCACGCGTGCCGGGCCCAGGTGTCGCTGCGCGACGTCCTGCTCGGCCGCGACACTGCGACCGTGAAGGCCCAGATCGATCGCCTGCAGACGATCGCGTCGCTGATGGAGAAGCAATCGCGCGTCGCGTCGTGGGGCGTCAGAACCGTCACCGGAACCGTCCTGGCGGCCGCGGCGTTCGTGCTCTTCGCGGTCTTCGGATTCCTGACGCCGACGCTTGGGGAAGGCGGCGTGACCTATCTGCGCTACGCGCTGATCAGCGTGCTCGGCGCAATCTTCCTGTACTACGGCATGAAGGCCGTGCAGCTCACCGAGATGTCGAACCGCGTCTGGAAGCGGACCGCGGAGTACAACCTGATTCTCTCGGAACGTAAACGCCTCGGTTTGTAGAGGCGGATCTTCAGATCCGCCTGCGGCTCATGACCCGCTGCATCGTCTTCGACTTCGGCAACGTGATCGCGTTCTTCGATCACATGATTGCCTGCCGCCGGCTCGCGTCGCTGTCGCGCCCACCGCGCGACGCGCAGAACGTCTACGAGCACATCTTCAACACGACGCTTGAAGAGGACTACGACTGCGGGCGCCTGAGCACGGCGGCGTTCGTCGACCGCCTCAGACGGGATCTTCAGCTGGACGCGTCCGACGAGGCGATCGCCGAGGCGTGGTGCGACATCTTCACGCCGAATCCCGTCGATCGAAGAGCTGATCGTCCGAGGAGAAGCGTCGCGGCACGCGACTCGTGCTGGCGAGCAACACCAACGAACTGCACTATCGAGTGGTTCAGCCGGCAGTTCGAGCCGGTCCTGCGGCTGTTCGACGAACTGGTGCTGTCGTTCAGAGTCGGTGCACGCAAGCCCGCGGTGCCGTTCTTCGAAGCGTGCATTCGCGCGTCAGGGCGCAGCCGCAGACCAGATCGTCTACATCGACGATCGCCGCGACTACGTCGCCGCGGGACGTGCGCTGGGCATGCAGGCGTTCGTCTACGATCCGGCGCTGCCGCCACCGGCATTCTGACTACGCCGGCTTTTCGTCTTCTTCGCGCCGTTCGCTGCGGCCTTGGCTTTGACTGCGGGCTTTGCGGTCGCCTTGGCCGGCTTCTTCTTGTCGCCGCTGACGGAATCGAGGCTGCGCCGCAGCGCCTCCATCAGATCGACGACCTTCGGCGGCTCCTGCACTTCGGGTGCGACGATCTCCTCGCCGGCGATCTTGGCGTCGATGATCTTGCGGAGCCCGTCCTTGTACTCGTCCTTGTAGTCCTTCAGATTCAACTCGCCGTCGAAGGTCGAGATCACCTGCTTGGCGAGCTTCATCTCCTCCGGCTTGACCTTCGCCGGCAGCGAGCTGAGCTCCTCGATCTGATCGATGCTGCGAATCTCGGCGTCGTGATGCAGCGTGTACATCACCAGGCCCTTCTTCTGCGGACGGATGGCGACCAGATACTCGCGGCCGTAGAGCGCGACCTTGCCGATGCCGGCCTTCCCCGCCATGCCTTCGCGCATCACCGAGAACGCCGATCCGGCCATCGGACCGTCGGGCGCGAGATAGTAGGCGCGGTCCACGTAGATCGGATCGATCGACGTCTCGTCGGTGAACTGCTGGAGGTCGATCACGCGCGTGGACTCGACGCGGACCTTCTGGATGTCCTCCTCCGAGACGACCACGTAGCGGCCCTTCTCGAACTCGTAGCCCTTGGCGAGCTCGCGTGTTCGACACCTCGCGCTCGCAGTGCGGGCACCAGCGCTTCTGCTGAATGCGCGTCTGACACTCGGCGTGCAGCTGGTTGAACGAGATCGTGGCGGCGGATTCCGTCGCGGGATACACGTGGACCGGAATGGTGACGAGGCTGACCTTCAGGTAGCCCTTCCAGGTAGGTCTCACGGCCATATGTCAGAACATTATCGGTGGAATGCCCTGCCGCGTTCACGGTCAAATGGAATCCCCCTCCTCGCGCGTGCCCAGGTTGAGACCGGCCCCGCCGATGTGGATATCGTGGGCTTTCACGCGGTCGAGAAGCACCCGGCGGGCCTCGCCATACTGCGGCCCCGGCACTTCCAGCCGCCGGGCGATGCTCTTCCCATGCGAAATGAGCATCAGCGTGACCGCGCCTTCGTCCCGCCAGGAGACGGCGGAGATCTGGGACCACGGCATGAACCCGGTGTCGGACCAGACCCCGTCCTGATAGAACCCGCGGGCGATGCGCGTCGCCAGCGGGAAGAGGCAGATGTAGTACATGAACATCATCGCCTCGCCGAACAGCGAGTAAACAGGGCGCTTGAGCAGGATCTCAGCGGTCAGCAGGAGCCCGAGGATGACGCCGATCAACAGGCTCATGCCGTAGTAGCGCGGCTTCGGTTTCGGCCAGACCAGCAGCGCCGAGCGCTTGGCGCGGTGGTAGCGCAGCGAGCTCGTAGCCAACCTTGAGATTGGCGACGAGGAAGCCCACGCCGAAGAGCAGCAGCAGCCGCGGCGCCAGCCAGGCGAACGAGGGAATCAAGGCGTCCGAGCTCATCGGGCCGATTGCTTCGGTCAGCGTGCGGGTCTTTAGACCCGCGTTTCGTCAGACCCGCCTTGCGCCGCAGCCGCGGGCCGCTCGCTGGTCAGCAGCGGATCGAAGCAACGCCGGCAGCGCGCTTCGTACATCCCGTGCGCGCCGAGCAGCACGCGATCCTCACTGGCGACGAGCCGCTGCGTGTGATTGGCCGGATTGCCGCAGACCATGCAGATGGCGTGCGTCTTGGTGATGTATTCGGCGATGGCCAGCAGCTGCGGCATCGGCTCGAACGGCTTGCCGAGGTAATCCTGATCGAGCCCGGCCACGATCACGCGCATGCCGCGATCGGCGAGCGCGCTGCACACGGCGGGCAGATCCTGATCGAAGAACTGCCCTTCGTCGATGCCGACGACTTCGGTGTCCGGTTCGACTGCCTCGAGCAGCTGACGCGACCCTTCGACCGCGCGCGACTCGATCCGCATCTCGCCGTGCGACACGATGTGGTCGTCGGAGTAGCGCGTGTCGATCGACGGCTTGAAGATCTGGACTTTCTGTCGGGCGATGCGCGCGCGTCGCAGGCGGCGGATCAGCTCCTCGCTCTTGCCGCTGAACATGCTGCCGACGATGACTTCAATCCAGCCCTGGACAGGCTGTCTGACGACGTCCATAAGTCACGAGCAACGCGTGACACGCAGGCTACGCCTACGCCCGCGACTGGTACTCGCCCGTCTCCGTGTTGACGCGAATCGAGATCCCCGGTGTTCACAAACGGCGGCACCTGCACGACGAGCCCGGTTTCGAGCGTCGCCGGCTTGACCTGTGCGCTGGCGGTGGCGCCCTTGATGCCCGGCGCGGTGTCCGTCACCTTCAAGTCCACCGTCTGCGGCAACTCGATGCCGACCGGCTCCTCGCCGTAGAACTCCACCTGAATCGTCATCTCCGGCTTCAGGTAGTTCACCGAGTCGCCGAGCGCCTCGCTCGAGATGTGAATCTGCTCGTAGCTGGACGTGTCCATGAAGTGATAGTCCTCGCCCTCGTGATACAGATACTGCATCTGACGCTCGTCCAGCGTCGCGCGCTCGACCGAGTCTTCCGAGCGCAGCTTCTGATCGGCCAGCGTGCCGTTGCGGATGTTGCGCATCTTCACGCGGACGAATCCGCGCAGGTTGCCGGGAGTCACGTGCTGGAGCTCGAGGACCCGGAACAGGTCCTGCTCGACGTTGATGAGCATGCCCTTCTTCAGACGTGTAGCTTGTAAAGATGCCATAATTTGAGTCGGTAGATCCGTCAGATCGTAGCACAACGATGCGGACGCGATCAGGAATCAGGCCGCAGGATCAGGCCTGATTCGAGCCGATTCCTGAGTCTGATTCCTGATTCCTGAATCCTGAGTCCTGGAGTACGATTCTCCCATGGCGTTTGCGCGCTGGGATCCAATTCGGGACCTGCTCGCCATCCAGCAGCGCCTGGACCGGTTTGCACCTGGTCCGGCTGGCTGGACTCCACCGGTCGATCTGCTCGAAACCGCCGACGGCCTACATGGTCATCGCGGAGTTGCCCGGCGTCGATCCGCGACGATCTCACGATCTCGCTGCACGACGATGGTCGGCTGACGGTGGCCGGCGTCCGCCGCGAACGCGCCGGCGAGGAATACCACCGCGTCGAACGCGGCCATGGCTGCGTTCAGCCGCACGTTCCACCTGCCGATTCCCGTGGACGGCGACCGCATCACCGCGGATCTGCGCGACGGCGTCCTGACCGTGACCTGCCCGAAAGCCCCCGAGGGCGGCGGCCGCCGCATCCACATCACTACATAGAGCATCGCTCATGTCTGGACGAATCACTCCCGTTCTGATCCTGTTCGCGTGCTTTGCGTGCCGGCCTGCTCGTCGCCGGCACGATTCGCGAGGCCACCGAGGCGGACGCGCAGTCGGCGAGTCCGGCGCGGCCCGACGGTCACCACGCCGGCACCGGTCGGCAACGGCGGCACCCTTACCGACTTCAGTCGCATCGCCGAGCGTACCATTCCCGCCGTCGTCAACATCTCGGCCACGCAGATCGTCCGCCGTCAGGTGCCGCGATCCCTTCTTCACGTTCTTCGGCGGCGCCGACGACGTCTTCGGATCGCGGCGCGGCGTCGAGAACAGCCTCGGCTCCGGCGTCATCGTCAGCGGCGACGGCTACATCCTCACCAACAATCACGTCGTCACCGGCGAGTGCTCGGCGCAGTGCAGCATCGAGCAGCTCGACGTGACCGTCGCGCTCACCGACAAGCGCGAGGTTCCGGCGCAAGTGGTCGGCACCGATCCCGCGACGGATCTCGCACTGCTGAAGATCAACGCGCGCGATCTCCCGACGATGCCGTGGGGCGACTCGTCGAAGCTGAAGGTCGCCGAGTGGGTGCTCGCGATCGGCAACCCGTATCAGCTGAATCAGACCGTCACGCTCGGCATCGTCTCGGCCGCTCGGCCGCAACAATCTCGGCGTCTCGACCTACGAGGACTTCATTCAGACCGACGCCGCGATCAATCCGGGCAACTCCGGCGGCGCGCTGGTCAACAGCCGCGGCGAGCTGGTGGGCATCAACACCGTCATCTTCAGCCAGAGCGGCGGCTATCAGGGCATCGGCTTTGCGGTGTCCAGCAATCTCGCGAAGCGAGTCGTCAACGACCTGCAGCAGTACCAGGAAGTGCGCCGCGGCTCGATCGGGCCGGTGCCAGATCGTCCCGCTGACGACTCGCATCGCGAACGAGCTGAACCTGCCGGACACGAAGGGCGCGCTGGTCTACCAGCTCAGTCGGAACTCGTCCGCCGTTCAAGGGCGGCATGCAGCCGATCGATGTCGATCGTGTCGTTCAACGGCACACCGGTCGAGGACCCCGGACACTTCTCGCGCCTGGTCTCCGATGCGCGCATCGGCAGCACCGCGGCGATCGGCGTGATTCGTGAGGGACGCCGCATCGAGTCTGAAGGTGGAGATCGTCCGGCCCTCGTCCCGGTAGCAATCGCCGCGCCGATGCCGTCGAACTGGCCCGAGCTGAGCCTCGCGCTGGCGCTCGCGCTCGTCGCCGCCTACGTCGTCACCGCGTTCCTCACCAGGCGCATCGAACGCTGGCTGCGCGCGCTTCGTTCCCGACGAGCGCGAGCGCATGCTCGTGGACAGCCCGCTGCCAGTCATCCGCGCGCTGCTGTTTGTCGTGACCGCAGCGATCGTCGCGATTCCCGCGCTGCCGCCTCGCCGGCTACCGGCCGTTCTTCACGCGCAACCCTGAGGCGTTCACTGAGTGGCTGCTCGGTGCCGGCGTGCAGATCGTGTTCATCGCCGTCGCGGCCTACATCATCATTCGCATCGGCTCGACCGCGACGCGTCAGCTCGAGCGCGAGATGTCGTCGGGCACCGGCCTCGACGTCATCGAGCGCACCAAGCGGGCGCAGACGATCGGCACGCTGCTGCAGAACACGCTGACGACGGTCGTCGTCCTCATCGCCGGACTCACCGCGCTCCGGCGAGCTGGGCGTGGACATCACGCCGGCGCTGACCGGCGCCGGCATCGTCGGGCTCGCCGTCGGCTTCGGCGCGCAGACGCTGGTGCGCGACGTCATCTCCGGCTTCTTCCTGATTCTCGAGGATCAGGTGCGCGTCGGCGACGTCGCCGTCGTCAACGGTACAGGGCGGGCTGGTCGAGTCCGTCAACCTGCGAACGATCGTGCTGCGCGACGAGGAAGGCACGGTCCACGTCTTCCCGAACGGCGAGGTCAAGACGCTGGCGAACAAGTCGAAGGACTTCGCCTACTACGTGATCACCGTCGGCGTGCCCTACGACGAAGATCCCGATCGCGTGGCCGACGCGATGAAGGACGCCGCCGACTCGCTGCTCGCCGACCCGGAGTTCCGCATCCACATCCTCGAGCCGCTCGAGGTCTACGGCATCGACGCGTTCGAGCCGACGCAGCTCGTCGCTGAAGGGACGGATCAAGACCGTGCCGCTGAAGCAGTGGACGGTCGGACGTGAGCTGCGGAAGCGGATTGCGAAGACCTTCCGCGAACGCGGCATCAGGATGCCGGGGCTGCCAGTGATTCAGGTGGCGGCGCCACCGAAAAGCCCGTGATTCAAAATGCAAAAGGCAAAATGTAAACGGTGCTTCGCACTCAGCGTTTGCAGTTTTGAATCTGCGAATTTTGCGATTACGACGTTACACGCCGTGTCCGTACCCCGATTCGTGAATCGGATGATGCGCGGCGGCTGACGGCGTATCGAACGGATCGATCGGGTCGTGGCGACCGGCAGCGGCGGCCGGTGCTCCGAGCGCGAGCGCGCCGACCGCCGCGCGGACGTCCTGGTCGGTCAGCATCTTCTTGATCGTCGGCAATCGCCATCAGCGCGCGATAGACCTCGATCAGCTCGTCGCCCTCGACCTGAAGCCGAGATCGGCGCAGCGGCGCTGCACCGCGTGACGGCCCGAGTGCTTGCCGAGCACGAGCGGATTCCACGGCGCGCCGACGTCCTCGGCGCGCATGATCTCGTAGGTCCGCCGGTCCTTGAGCATGCCGTCCTGATGGATGCCGGCCTCGTGCGCGAACGCGTTGCGTCCGACGACGGCCTTGTTCACCTGCACGCCCTGGCCGGTGAGCTGCGTCAGCATCTCGCTGGTCGGATAGATCTGCTTCGTCTCGATGCTGGTCGTGTACGGCATCCGATCCGAGCGGATCTTCAGCGCCATCACGATCTCTTCGAGCGCGGCGTTGCCGGCGCGCTCGCCGATGCCGTTGATCGTGCACTCCACCTGGCGCGCGCCGCCCTGCATCGCCGCCAGCGAGTTGGCGACGGCCAGACCGAGATCGTCGTGGCAGTGCGCGCTGAACACGACGGTGTCGGCGTGCGAGACGCGCTCACGAATGCGGCGGAAGAAGTCCAGCGTCTCGTCCGGCGTCGAGTAGCCGACGGTATCGGGCAGGTTGATCGTCGTGGCGCCCGACCTTGATGACCGCTTCGACGACGCGGCAGAGGAAATCGAAGTCGCTGCGCGTCGCGTCCTCGGCCGAGAACTGCACGTCGAAGGTGTGCTGGCGCGCGTAGCGAACCGACTCGACCGCCGCCTCCATGCACTGCTCGCGCGTCATGCGCAGCTTGGCCTGCAGGTGCAGATCCGAGGTGGCGATGAACGTGTGAATGCGACCCTGCGCCGCCGGCTTGATCGCCCACGCCGCGCGTTCGAGATCGGCGCGATGGCAACGGGCCAGGCAGGCGATGATCGGACGGCGGATCTCGGTCGCGATCTGGCGGACCGCTTCGGCGTCGGCCGGCGAGGCAGATCGGAAAGCCGGCCTCGATGATGTCCACGCCGAGCGCATCGATCTGACGCGCCAGCTGCAGCTTCTCAGCCGGCCGGAGCGAGAACCCGGGCGCCTGCTCGCCGTCGCGGAGCGTCGTGTCGAAGATGCGGACGTGGTCCTGCGCCATGTGCGGAACTCTCCCCTCATGCCAGTAAACGCGACCACTCAGCCGAGAAGTCAAAATGATAATTATTCTGTTTGAATCAGGATTGCTTATATACTAGCGGGCTCCATCCCGTCCAGCTCGACCGCCGTGGAACTCAGCGAATTACGCGTCTTTCTGAAGGTCGCCACCGAACGCAGCTTCTCGCGGGCAGCCATGAAACTGCACCGGACGCAGCCGGCGGTCAGCCAGGCCGTCCGCCGTCTCGAGGAGAACGTCGGCGAGCGGCTGTTCGACCGCGCCACCAAGGACGCCTCCCTGACCGACGCCGGCCGGCTGCTGCGCGACTACGCCGAGCGTCTGCTCCGCCTGTCCGAGGAAGCCGAAGGCGCGGTCAAGGACCTGCGCGACCTGCGGCGCGGCCGCGTCCTGATCGGCGCCAACGAAGCGTCGGTGCACGTCGTGCTGCCGATCATCGCGCGCTTCAGACAGGCCCACCCGCTGGTGCACGTGGACGTGCGCCGCATTCCGGCGCGTCAGGTCGGCGCCGAGGTCGCGCAGGGCAGCCTCGACTTCGGCGTCCTCACGTTTCAGCCGGCCGAGCCCGGGCCTCGGCGCGATGGTGCTCGGACAGGACGAGCTCGTGATGCTCGTGCATCCCTCGCACGCGCTGGCCCACAGCAAGGAGGTCACGCTCTCGGAGTGCGCGCGCCAGACCGTGATCGCGCACAACGACCCGTCGCACGTCCGCGACCGCGTGCTGCGGCTCTTCGAGCAACATCACATCCCGGCCAACATCCTGGTGTCGCTGCCGAGCCTCGAAGGGCATCAAGCGCGCCGTCGCGATGCAGATGGGCGTGGCGCTGCTGCCGCGCCGCTGCGCCGAGTCGGAGATCGCGCGCGGCGATCTCGTCGCGCTCGCCATGCCGGAGATCCGGCTCCGTCGTCAGGTGCGGCTGATCTTCCGCAAGAGCGGCGAGCGCTCGCACGCGTCGGCGGCGTTTCTCGGTCTGCTCGACGAGAAGCATCCAGCGAAGGCCGCGCTGGAGACCGCGGAAACGCGAGGTATCTGCGTAGCGGCGGGTCCTTTGGACCCGCCAGGTCGGTCCAGAGGACCCGCCCTACGGGCGTCAGAAGCCGCTGACGTACGGCAGCCGCGTCGACGCGGCGTCGACCTCGTCGTAGCGATCCAGCAGCAGGCCCGTCGTGTCCCACGCGCCGGTGACGAGCGCGTCGCGGGCGTTCGGAGGAATCGAGACCGTTCACGCGCAGGTCGCCGGCGACGCAGGTGCCGGCGACGAGATCGATGCGGACCTCGGTGTCAGGACTGTCGCTCGATCAGGTCCTGCAGCGTCCGCACGTCATCCGGCGACGCGGTCACGCACGGCAGACCGATCATCAGTGAGTTGCCGAAGAAGATCTCCGCGAACGACTCGCCGACGATCGGCGTTGATGCCCCAGCGCTGGAGTCCCTGCGGCGCGTGCTCGCGCGACGAGCCGCAGCCGAAGTTCGAGTTCACGACCAGCACCGACGCGCCCTGAAAGCTGAGACGTCGAACGGGTGCCGGTCGATACGGATGCTGCCGCCGCTCTTGCGATCGTCCTCGAAGACGTGCTGTCTCGAGGCCGTCGAAGGTGATCGCGCGGAGGAACCGCGCCGGCATGATGCGATCGGTGTCGATGTCGTTGCCGCGCAGCGGCACGCCGCGGCCCGACGACGCCAGTGATCGTCCGCATCAGTTGACGAGCCTTCCGCACGTCGGTGACCTCGCCGGTCAGCGCCGCGGCGGCGACCATCGCCGGGCTCATCAGCAGCGTGCGGCCGGTCGGACTGCCCTGCCGGCCCTTGAAATTGCGATTGGACGAGGCCGCGCAGACCTGATTGCCTTCGAGCTTGTCCGGATTCATGCCGAGGCACATCGAGCAGCCGGCGCCGCGCCACTCGAACCCCGCCGCCCGGAAGATCTCGGCGAGGCCTTCGCTGCTCCGCCGCGCGGCTGACCGACACCGACCCGGGCACGACCAGCGCCTTGACGTGCGGCGCGACATGATGGCCGCGCACGATGCGTGCGGCCTCTCGCAGATCGGACAGCCGGCTGTTGGTGCACGACCCGATGAACGCCACGTCCACCTTCATCCCGGCAATCGGCTGCCCGGGCCGAAGCCCCATGTAGTCGAGCGCATCGGTCACCGCCTGCTCGATCGCTGCCCGCGGCTCTCGGGCGTCGGCACACGGCCGTCGACGCCAATCGACTGTCCGGATTCACTCCCCAGGTGACGACCGGCGTCAGCTCCTCGGCCCGCATCTCGACGTCGTCGTCGTACGAGGCATCGCGATCGGAGGCCATCGATTGCCACCAGGCCTTCGCCCGCTCGAACGCGTCGCCGACTGGCGCGAACGGACGGCCCTTCATGTACTCGAACGTCGTCTCATCGGGGTTGACGTAGCCGACGCGCGCGCCGCCTTCGATCGACATGTTGCAGATCGTCATCCGCTCGTCCATCGACATGCGCTCGATGGTGTCGCCGGCGTACTCGTACGCGTAGCCGGTGCCGCCGCGCACGCCGAGCCGCTGAATGATCGTGAGCACGACGTCCTTGGCATACACGCCCTTGGCGAGGGTGCCGGTGACACGGATGCGGCGGACCTTCATCGGCTCCATCGCCAGACACTGCGACGCGAGCACGTCGCGCACCTGCGACGTGCCGATGCCGAAGGCGACGGCACCGAACGCGCCGTGTGTCGACGTGTGGCTGTCGCCGCAGGCGATCGTCATCCCGGGCTGCGTCAGACCGAGCTCGGGACCGATCACGTGCACGATGCCCTGACGGTCGTCGTCGAGACCGGCGAAGCGGATGCCGAAGTCGCGGCACGTTGCGCTCGAGCGAGGCCAGCATGTCCTCGGCCATGACGTCGAGAAACGGCCGCTGCCGGCTCTGCGTCGGGATGATGTGATCGGTCGTCGCGAACGTGCGATCCGGGCGCGCCACCTTCCAGCCGCGGGCGCGCAGCTCGTCGAACGCCTGCGGCGTCGTCACCTCGTGAACCAGGTGCAGGCCGATGAAGAGCTGCGTCTGCCCGCGTCGGCAGCTGCCGGACCGTGTGGAGATCCCACACCTTCTGCAGGAGTGTTTTACCCATGTGAGCCTTCTATTTTATCCGTGTGCGCCAGACACGACACGTGGCCGGTCGCCCAGCATCGCCACGGCCGCTCAGCACCGCGCGTGATGCCGATGCGTGTGCCCCAACTGCAGTCGGCCAGCGCGAGGCCGCGATCCTCAATCCACAGGCGGCTGTTCGTGAGATCGAGCCGATTCTCCTTGAGCGTGATGCCCAGCGCCTTGGTCAGGTTGCCCGGGCCCGCGACACAGATCGGCCTCGTGAATGGACGCCTGCCATGCACCCGTCGCTTCGTCATCAACGGGATGCCGTCGAGCGGCGCGAGCGCGCGAATCAGCACCGCCGCCGGCGCACCCTTGGCTTCGGTCACCGCATTCACGAGGTAGTGCATCCCGTAGTTGAGATAGACGTAGGCGACGCCCGGCGGTCCGTAGAGCGGCTCGTTGCGTGTCGTCGGGCCTGGCGCCGCGTGGCACGCCGGATCGTCCTCGCCGATGTAGGCCTCGGCCTCGACGATCATCCCGGCAGCCCGACCCGCCCGGGTCTCGTGAACCAGAACCTTCCCGATCAGAGCTGCGGTGACGTCGAGCGTCGGGCGATTGTAGAAAGAGCGTGGAAGCTCTTGGGCTAGTATTCGACGCATCGATCTCTCCACGCTCGGGCTCGCGATTCTCGTCGGGATCCTCCTGTTGGCAACCATTCAAGCATTACTGGAATGGTGGCGCAAACGTCAGGTCCTCGCTCGCGTGCGCTTGGAATGGGGGACGTCCCGCGCTCGATCGCGCGACCTGCCGGCAATAGCTTCCTATCACGTCGCACTGACGTCGTCACGTCCCCACGATTCACTGGACCAGCGTACGTGGGATGACCTCGATCTTGACGATGTGTTCTCCGCTCTCGACCGGACGGAAAGCAGCGTCGGCCAGCAGCAGCTGTATCACCGTCTCCGTTCGTTTTCGGCCGTGAACACGCTCCCGGCGTTCGAGTCGCTCGTCGCGAGGTTGTCATCGGATAACCCGCTCCGCGAGCGGTGCCAGATCGCGCTCTCACGATTGGCAGCAGCCTCCGGGTATCACGTCTGGGCGCTGGCGCAACCTGGCTCGATCGATGTCCGCGCTTGGCATGTGGTGTTTCCGATTCTCACGTTCTTCGTTGTGGCGCTCGCGGTCCTGTCTGCGTTGGCGTGGCCACAGGTCCTCCTAGCCCTGGCAGTCATTGGGCCGACGTGTCTGGTGCTACGAATCGCCACTGCGAAGCGTATCGGTGGCGTGATCGATGCCTTTCGGTACATCGGGCCACTCCTGGCCACGGCGTACGCCGTTCGCGCGCTTCATAGCGCCGACACCGAGGCACTCACCGGAGCGCTGCGTGTCAATCTGCCACAGCTGTCCCAACTGCGTCTCTTGTCGGGATGGCTGGCCCGAGATTCGTTTGCGATGGATCCGTTGTCTGGCGCGGTGATCGAGCTGCTCAATTCCGTCCTGCTGCTGGATGCCAACGCGTTGCTCTTTGGCGCTGTCCAGCTTCGGAGGCATGGTGCGGCTTTGGAGCACACGTTGGCTGCCGTCGGCGAGATCGACGCCGCGATCGCTGTGGCATCGTACCGGGCCGGCGAGACGACATGGGCGCGGCCGGCCGTTCAGCCCGGAGCAGCGATCAAGATTCGCGACTTGCGCCACCCTTTACTGCCCGACGGCGTTCCCAATTCAATCGACCTGGCGCCACCGAACGGTGTCCTGATTACCGGCTCGAACATGTCCGGCAAGTCCACTTTCTTGAGGGCCCTTGGTCTGGCAGCAGTGCTCAGCAGGACCATCAACACCTGTCCGGCTTCGGCGTACCTCGCGCCGTCACTCATCGTTCGCAGCTGCATCGGGCGCCGGGACAACGTCGTTGAAGGACGAAGCTACTACCTCGACGAAGTGCTCGGTGTGTTGGACGCACTGCGTGCCAGCCGCTCCGCCGAGAGGCACCTGTTTCTCTTCGACGAACTGTTCCGCGGGACGAATGCAATCGAGCGAATCGCCGCGAGCGAGGCGACGCTGAGGGAGTTCGCGGAAACCCCGCATCTGGTCGTCACCGCAACACACGACGTCGAGGTCGTCAACCTGCTCCAGGATCTCTACGCGCCTTTTCACTTCGCGGATCGCATGGGGCCCGAGGGGCTCGTCTTCGATACCGCTTGCGCGAGGGACCCGGGACGACGCGAAACGCAATCGCGTTGCTGGAGCTTCACGGAGCGCCGTCAGGCCTCGTGGCACGAGCGCGGCGACGATCGGCCGAACTCGAGAGCTAGCGCGCTACGTATGCGTTCTGAGAGCGTCGGCCGAACAAACGCGCGCGGGAGACACTCGCCTGACACTCCTTGACAGCTTAGGACAGACGGTCTACCCTCGTCCCCTAGTTCAGTTAGGAGAGACGACATGCGACGTGCGGAGCTATTGCCCGGCACCCTGGACCTGCTGATCCTCAAGGCCGTATCGCTGCGCGCCGAGCACGGCTACGGCGTCCTGCTGCGCATCGAGCAGATCACCGGTGGCGCGCTGCTCGTCGAGCAGGGTGCGTTGTATCCCGCGCTCTACCGGCTCGAAGAACAGGGACTGCTCGACACCGAGTGGGGCACGTCGGACAACAACCGGAAGGCGAAGTTCTACTCATTGACGGCGGCAGGTCGGAAGCGGCTGAAGGCCGAGACCGAACGATGGACCGTCAGCGCCGGTGCCGTGAACGCCGCCCTGCAAAGCACAGGAGGCGTGACATGCGCAGGCTTCGCTCCTTCTGGCGCAGGCTGTTCCGTCGCGGCGACGTCGAGCGACAGATGGCCGACGAGCTGTCGTTTCACATCGACGCCCGCGCGACCGATCTCATGTCCCGCCTCGGCCTGTCCCGGGCCGAAGCCATCCGTCGGGCACGCATCGAGTTCGGCTCGATCGAAAAATACAAGGAAGAGGGCCGGGCGAGCCTCGGGCTTGCGTCTGATTGACGATTTCCGCGGCGACCTGCGTTTCGCCCACCGGGCGCTGATCAAGAACATCGGCTTCTCGGCCGCCGCGATCGGCATTCTCGCGATTGGCATCGGCGCCAACACCGCCGTGTTCAGCGTCGTGGATGCGATGTTTCTGGGCACGCTGCCGGTCAAGAATCCCCAGGACCTGGTGGCGTTCGACACTCTGCAGCAGCGCGACAGCATGGTGGCGAGCTACTCGGGGAGCGGCCGGCCCGGGCCAGGCGGCACCAGCCGCCGCACCTCCTTCTCGATGCTGACCTTCGAACGCTTTCGCGATCACGCGACCACGCTCTCTCACGTATTCGCGTTCGCGTCGCTCGGCTCGGTGACCGTCGCCACTGATGACAGCGCGGAGATTGCCTCGGCGCAAGTCGTAAGCGGAACCTACTTCGACGGGCTGGGCGTCCCAGCTGCGCTGGGCCGAACCCTCGGACCATCAGACGATCGGCCCGACGCTGAACCCGCAGCCGTAGTCAGTCATCGCTACTGGCAGCGTCGGTTTCTCGGCGACACTGCCATCATCGGCAAGACGATCCGCGTGAACCGGACGACGTTCACCATCGTCGGTGTCACGCCGGAAACCTTTCACGGCACGGAATTGACCGAGACAGTCGATCTGAGCCTGCCTCTCGCGATGTCAGATCGACTCTCGCCGACGCGTCAACCACGCTCGGTTGCGAGTTGGTGGCTCCTGGTCATGGGCCGGCTGAAACCGGGCGTCACCCGGGAGCAGGTGCTTCACCGAGCTCCAGCCGATCTTCAACGAGACCGTCGTCACGAGCTGGGGCGCTCGCGCGCCGGAAACACGCGACCCGGGGCGGAGCGGGATGCCGATCATGCGTGTCATGTCCGGGAGTCAGGGTCCGGACGGTCCTTCGCCGATGGCGCGAAACAGTCTCACCATTCCTGTTCGCCGTCACGGGAATCGTGCTGCTCATTGCGTGCGTCAACGTGGCCAGCCTGCTGCTGGTGCGAGCCGCGAACCGGCGTCAGGAAATGACCGTGAGGCTCGCGCTCGGCGCCAGTCGAGCCAGGTTGATTCGACAGCTGCTTGTCAGAAAGCCTGGTGCTGGCGGCGGCGGGCGCGGCTGCCGGTCTGGCACTCGCCTCGTGGGCGAACGACGCGCTGCCGAGGATGTTCGAGGACGATGTCGTTCTCGCGACGGCTATCGATCTCCGCGCGCTGGCCTTCGCCGCCGGACTCACCACCGTCACCGCACTCGTGTTTGGTGTCGGCCACGCGCTGCGCGCGACGCGCGTCGGTGCGATGCCCTGGCTCAAGGCAAGCCGCACGCTCAGGGGGACAGCGCGCCCTGATGGCGCGGACCCTGATCGGCGTGCAGATTGCCGCCAGCCTGGTACTGCTCGTCGTCGCCGGACTGTTCGTCCGAACGCTCTACAACTACAGCCAGGTCGACGTCGGGTTCGATGCGCGCAACCTGCTGGTGTTTCAAATCGATCCCAGTTCGTCGGTCAGCGAACCCAGTGGCGTCGTGCGATCTGTACGAACGCCTGGTCGGTGCGATCGAGGCGGTGCCTGGTGTGCAGTCGGTCACGCTGTCGGCAATGCCCGTCGTCGCGCGCAGCCAGTGGACCGAGACGGTCCAGGCCGAACGCTCGGGCACTCCACGAGAGGTCCACATGCAGTCGGTCCGCTGGAACTTCTTCGAGACCCTCGGCATGCCGCTCATGGCCGGCCGGAGCCTCCAGGCAGGCGACACCAGCGAAGCTCCGCGCGTGGCCGTGGTCAACGAAGCCATGGCGCGGGCAGGTGTTCGAGGACGGCTCCCCCATCGGACGACGGTTTCAGTTCGTCAACGGCCGCGAACGCGACATCCCCATTCTGGTTGTCGGCGTCGTGCGCGATGCCAAGTACTCGCAGACTGAGCGAGCCGGCTCCGGCAACCTTCTTCATGCCCTACACCCAGATCCCGCCACGACGGATGACAGTCGAAGTCCGAACCGCGGGCGATGCACTCGCCCTGACCGCCGGCGTTCGCGCCGCGATCCACAGGATCGATCCCGCCCTGCCGATGATCCGGGTGCGCACTCAGGAAGAACAGATCGCCGAGACCATCCGCGATCCGCGCACTGTTCGCCGCGCTGACCGCGGCGTCTGGAGCGATCGGCCTTCTTCTGGCGTGTATCGGGCTCTACGGCGTGGTGTCCTACGATGCGAAGCGACGCACGAGCGAAATCGGCGTGCGCATGGCACTCGGTGCGCAGCGATCGGACGTTCTGCGGCTCGTGATGGGGCAAACGTTGTGGATCGTAACCGATCGGCACCGCGGTGGGCTTGGTGCTCGCGGCCTTCGGGTCGCGACTGCTCGGCAACCAGCTGTTCGGTGTTCAGCCCTTCGACATCTCAACGATGGTGTCGGCGACCGCGATCGCTCGTCGGCGTCGCCGGTCTCGCTGTGTTCGTGCCGGCTCGCCGGGCCGCGCGACTCGATCCGACGCAGGCGCTCAGACACGAGTAGCCCGCAAGGTCAGCGCGCGGCGTACGCGTTCGAGCGTCCGGTGGCCAGCACGAGCCTGAGCGCCTGCCCGGTGTGCGACGCGTCGACCTGCGCCAGCTGCTCGGGCGTGCCGGCTCGCGACCACTCGACCGCCGGCTTCTCCGCCTTCCGGACCGAGATCGATCACGTAGTCGGCCGTCTTGATCACATCGAGGTTGTGCTCGATGACGAGCAGCGAGTGCCCGGCCTCGACCAGCTTGCGGAATGCCGCCAGCAGCTTGGCGATGTCGTCGAAGTGCAGCCCGGTCGTCGGCTCGTCGAGGATGTAGAGCACGCGCTCGCCGCCGAACGACGCCAGGTGCGCGGCGATCTTGATGCGCTGCGCTTCCCCGCCTGACAGCGTCGTCGCCGGCTGCCCCAGGCGCAGATAGCCGAGCCCGATCTCGTCGAGCACCTGCAGGCGACGAAGCACCTTCGGCGACTGGCTGAAGAACGTGAGCGCCTCGCGCACGGTCATCTCGAGCACCTGGTGCACCGACTTGCCGCGGTAGCGCACCTCGAGGATCTGCGGCTTGAAGCGCATGCCGTCGCACTGATCGCACGGCACGAAGACGTCGGCGAGGAACTGCATCTCGACGCGGACTTCGCCCTCGCCCTGGCACGCCTCGCAGCGGCCGCCGGGCACGTTGAACGAGAAGTGGCTCGCGGTCAGCCCGCGCGCCTTGGCGTCCTTGGTCAGCGAGAACAGCTCGCGAATCGGATCGAACGCCTTGAGATACGTGACCGGGTTCGACCGCGGCGTCCGTCCGATCGGCGTCTGATCGACGAGCGACACGTCGGTGATGTATTCGAGCCCGTCGAGGTCGCGGAATGCGCCGACCCGCCGATCCCAGTCGCCCTTCGCCCGCTTGATCGCCGCATAGAGGACGTCGTGCACCAGCGTGGACTTGCCCGATCCGCTCACGCCGGTCACGCAGGTGATCGTGTTCAGCGGGATCTCGATGTCCACGCCCTTCAGGTTGTGCTCGGTCGCGCCCTTGAGCCGGATCTTCTGCCCGGTCCCTCGACGCCGCGGCGACGGCACGGGGATCGCCAGCTCGTTGCGCAGGTACTTCGCCGTCAGCGACCGCGTCTCCTGCAGCAGACCGGCCATGTCGCCTGAATACACGACGCGACCGCCCTGCTCGCCGGCGCCGAGTCCGATGTCGACGATGTGATCGGCGACGCGGATCATGTCCTCGTCGTGCTCGACGACGAGGACCGTGTTGCCCTGGTCGCGGAGCTGCTGCAGGATGTCGATGAGCCGCTGGTTGTCGCGCGCGTGCAGGCCGATCGACGGCTCGTCCAGCACGTACAGCGTGCCGACGAGCGCCGAGCCGAGCGACGTCGCCAGGTTGATCCGCTGCGATTCGCCGCCCGACAGCGTGGACGAGAGCCGGTCGAGCGTCAGGTAGTCGAGACCGACGTCGCTGAGGAACGAGAGCCGGCGACGGATCTCGCGCAGCACCTTGTCGGCAACCGTCGACTCCTTCTCACTCAGCTGCAGCTCGGCGAAGAACTTCTGCGCGCTGACGACGGTCAGCGCCGAGACCTCGTCCACCGTGCGTCCGCCGACGCGGACGTTGCGCGCCTCGCGCCGCAGCCGCGCGCCGCCGCAATCCGGACAGGCGAGATATCCGCGATAGCGGCTCAGGAACACGCGCACGTGCACCTTGTATTTCTTCCGCTCGAGCCAGCGGAAGAACCCGCGGATGCCCTCGTAGTCCCGACCTCGAAGGGTCGCCCTCGACGACGAACGTGCGCTCCTCGTCGGTCAGGTCGCTCCACGGCACGTCGAGCCGGATGCCCTTCTTGCGCGCCGCGCGCTTCAGCTCGGCGAGCTGCGCCCGGTAGTGCGGCTTGCTCCACGGCTCGATCGCGCCCTGATTGATCGACTTCGACGGATCCGGCACGACGAGCTCCATGTCGAGCTCGATGATGTTGCCGAAGCCGTGACACGATCGGGCACGCGCCGAACGGGTTGTTGAACGAGAACAGCCGTGGCTGCGGCGTCTCGTAGGCGATGCCGCACGGTCCGGCACTCGAAGCGCTCGGAGAACTCGAGGCGCTCGCCGGTGTCGGCGTTGACGGCGAACGCGGCGCCGCCGCCCTCGCGATAGGACGTCTCGATCGAGTCGGTGAGCCGGCTGCGCAGGTCGCCTTCGATGCGCAGTCGATCGACGACGACCTCGAGCGTCGCGCGCGACTTGAGCGCTGCCGCGATCGACCTCGTCGAACCCGACGGCCTGGCCGTCGATCAGCAGACGCGCGTAGCCGCGACGGCGCAGGCCTTCGAGCGTCTCGGTGATCGGATCGGTCAGCGGCAGAGCTTGAGGCTTGAGTTTGGAGTCGTGAGTCTCTTCCTCGTCGACTCTCCCTCGTCACCGTTCTCAGCCTCGGCGCCGGCCTTCGGCGCCGCCATCGCCACGACCGGCAGCTCGAACCCCATCAGCAGCCGCGTTCCGGTCGGCAGCTCGCCCAGCCGCTTGGCCACGACTTCCGCCGTCTCGCGAATCACCTCCTGACCGCACTGACGGCAGAACGTGCGGCCGACGCGGGCGAACAGCAGCCGCATGTAGTCGTGGATCTCGGTCGTCGTGCCGACCGTCGAGCGCGGGTTGCGAACGCTGTTCTTCTGCCGGATCGCGATCGCCGGGACAGATGCCCTCGATGCGATCGACGTCGGGCTTCTCCATCCGCTCGAGGAACTGCCGGGCGTACGCGGAGAGCGACTCGACGTAGCGCCGCTGCCCTTCGGCGTAGATCGTGTCGAAGGCGAGCGACGACTTTCCCGAGCCGCTGACACCGGTGATGATGATCAGCTTGCCCGAGGGCAGCGTGACGTCGATGTTCTTGAGGTTGTGGGTCCGCGCGCCGCGCACGACGAGCGGACTTCGAGCCTTCTGCGGCTTGGTTGCGTCAGGCATCCCCACGGTGACGAATTCCCCTGGAACCCGTAAAAGGGGAATCGTCACTACCGTGCCCGCTTTGCGCAAAGCCATCAGAACCTCGGCAACGAGGACGGTCGGCTTCGTGCCGGGCCGCGTGCGATCGGGCTGCTGCCGCGGCTCGAGTCGCGCCAGCGCGCCGTGTTCTGCACGATTGCCCAGCCAAGCGCGACCAGCAGACCGGCGATCGCCACGACCCCGCCGACGTCGAACAGCGGCACGCGTCCAAGCGCACCGAGACTCGACGTGCGGATCGCCGCGCAGCGCGATAGCGCCGATCGACAGCAGGATCCGCAGCTCGGTCGGGCCGACGCCGGCAAACGACATCCGGAACACGCCGCGCACGGCGGTGGCGAGAAACACCTCGCCGGAGACGAGCAGATACGCGACGAGCAGCGACAGCGCGATCGACCGGCGTCATGAATCCCGAGCACGCCAGCCCGGTCATCAGGAACGTGATGCCGACGATGTCGAGGACGTGATCGACGTAGAAGCCGTAGCGCGGCCGCTCGACGCGGCGGACCCGCGCCAGCGTGCCGTCGAGGCTGTCGCCGAACCAGTTGACGCGCCAGCGCGCCGACCACGACCCAGAGCCAGTTGCTGTCCCAGCGCGCGAGCCAGAAGCCGAGCCCGGCCAGCGCCATCGCCGCGAGCGCGAGCACGGTCAGGTGGTCCGAATGGATCGACGGCGGCAAGTGACCGGCGATCCTGATCGAGCAGCCGCTTTTCAGCGGCGGCCAGCAGACTCCGATGTTCACGCACGTGCTCCGACATATCCGTGAGCCTCCTGCCGCGTAATGTGCGGAATCGCGTGTCGAGGGGCTCACAGGCCGGCGACCCGCCGGGATACCATCAGGTCGATGCAGGAGATCGGCCTCATTCTTACGCTTGCCAGCGGCTTCGGCGCCGCGCTGCTCTTCGGCTACATCACGCAGCGCCTCGGCCTGTCGCCGATCGTCGGCTATCTGCTGGCCGGCGTGGTCGTCGGACCCAACACGCCCGGGCTTCGTCGCCGACGCCGCAGATCGCCGAGCAACTCGCGGAAATCGGCATCATCCTGCTGATGTTCGGTGTCGGGCTGCAGTTCCACCTCGACGAGCTGCTGGCCGTCCGGCGGATCGCGATTCCGGGCGCGATCACGCAGAGCGCGATTGCCGCCGTCCTCGGTGCGGTCGCCGCGCACGCGTTCGGGTGGACGTGGCCGGCATCCATCGTCTTCGGCCTGTCGCTGTCGGTGGCCAGCACCGTCGTGCTCGTTCGGGTGCTCTCGGACCGACGACAGCTGCACACACCGGCCGGACACATCGCCGTCGGCTGGCTCGTGGTCCAGGACGTACTGACCGTCGATCGTCCTCGTGCTGCTGCCGACGCTCAGCGTTCGAGCTCAGCGCCGACCGCGGTCGCGACGAGCATCGGCGTCACGCTGCTCAAGGTGGCCGGGCTCGTCGCTGTCGCCGCGATCGTTGGCCGGCGCGTCATTCCCGCGATCCTCGATCGGATCGCGGCGACCCGGTCGCGCGAGCTGTTCACGCTCACCGTGCTCGCCCTCGCGATCGGACTGGCCGTCGGGTCGGCGGCTCTGTTCGGCGTGTCGATGGCGCTCGGCGCCTTCCTCGCCGGCATGGTCGTCGGCAGCTCCGACTACAGCCTGCGCGCCGCCACCGAAGCGCTGCCGATGCGCGACGCGTTCGCCGTGCTGTTCTTCGTCTCGGTCGGCATGCTGCTGCGGCCGTCCGCGCTGCTGGAGCAGCCCGGGTTCATCGTCGACCGCGCTGGCCATCGTCATCGTCTGCAAGCCGCTGACTGCCGCGGCCGTCGCCTGGCTGATGCGCTATCCGATTCGCACGACGGCTGACCGTGGCCGTGTCGCTGGCACAGATCGGCGAGTTCTCGTTCATTCTGGTGACGCTCGGCCGCGACCTCGGCATCGTGCCGGCCGAGGCGCGTCGACATCGTCGTGGCGACGGCGATCATCTCGATCACGCTCAACCCGCTGGCATTCAGCAGCGATCGAGCCGATCGATCGCTGGCTGGCGCGGATGCGTCCGGCGCATGCCGCCGACGCAGGATGACGGAGTCGATGTCGGCGCCGTCGTCGCTACTCGATCCAGACAGCCGGGCGATTGTCGATCGGCTACGGCCCGACCGGCCGGACCGTCACGCGGCTGCTGCGCGAGAACGGCGTCTCGCCGACCGTCGTGGACCTGAACATGGACGTCGTGCGCGCGCTGCGCGAGCGAGGGCATGTCAGCGGTCTACGGCGACGCCCGTCATCACGACACGCTGGTCACCGCCGGCCTGCCGCACGCCGGCACGCTCATCGTGAGCGGCGCCGACACCGGATCGCCGGACGTCATCAAGGGCGCGCGGGAGATCAACCCGAAGCGTGCACATCTTCGTGCGCGGCAACTATCTGCGCGACGTGCCGCCGCTGCGGAGCGCCGGCGCGGAGCAGGTGTTCGCGGGCGAAGGCGAGGTGGCGCTGGCGATGACCGAGGCCGTGCTGCGGCGTCTCGGCGCGACGCCGGATCAGATCGATCGCGAGCGCGCCCGCGTCCGCAGCGAGCTCTTCACTCGTAATCGCACGCGTAGTGTCCGGCTTTAGACCCGGACCTCACACGTTCTTCAACGCCTCGCGCACGCTCAACGGACTCAATCGATCGCTGTTGGCCTTCACGTAGCGTCGCACTTCCTTCGGATCGGTCCACGCGTACTGTCGCAGCGCCCAGCCGATCGCCTTGCGGATGAAGAAGTCCTTGTGCGGTGAGGTTCGGCTCGATGCAGTCGTAGAGCAGCTCGAGATCCGTGTCGCCGCTTGAACCCGAGCTGACAGAGGATCGCGCTGCGCCGCTTCCACATGTCCGGTCGTGCGCCCAGCGCCGCATCAGCGGCTTCATGCGTCGTGGCTCGGCGCGCAGGATGTCGCCGAGGTTGTGGCTCGCGAGCGTGTCCACGAAATCCCACCACGCGCCGGTGACGATCATCTCTTCGAGCATCGGCACCGACGAGAATGTCAGGAACTCGCGATACGCGACGCGCCTGAGTCAGCAGCACCGCGGCGTAACGCTCCTCGCGAAACGCGGCTTTCCGCCACAGCTCCAGCACGACGCGCTGCCACTCGGCGGCGCGTGGCAAGCGGGTGCGCGGTGAACACCTCACGGCACAGCCGCTTCAATACCGGCGACGACACGCCGCGATACGGCATCGCCGACTTCATGTAGGCCTGCATTTGTGGCGCTTTCGCCGGATCGGCCGGCCTCGGCCAGGGCCCGGCGAATCGTCTGGACCAGCGGATGCGTCATAGGTGAACGGCAGGTGCCGAGGTGGATTTCCCGACTGCGGCAGTATACTCAGGCCGATTCTCCCCGACAGGTGCGAAGGGCTTTCTGCCCGGGAGGTTCGTGAATGCGCGCATTGATGGCGATTGGGCTGGCAGCAGCCCTGGCAGTGGGAGTGAAGGCTCAGACCACTGAGCTGAAGGTCGGCGACACCGCGCCCGATTTCAGTCTGCAGGCGTCCGACGGCAAGACCTACAAGCTGTCGGACTTCAAAGGGAAGAAGGCGGTCGTCGTCGCCTGGTTCCCGAAGGCGTTCACGCAGGGCTGCACCATCGAGTGCAAGTCGCTGGCGGAGAACGGCGACAAGATCCGGATGTACGACGTGGCCTACTTCATGGCGAGCACGGATACCGTCGAGGACAACACCAAGTTCGCCAAGGAGACCAAGGTGACGCTGCAGAGCCGCGGCGGCGGGCCGGCCACCGTGGTGGAGAAGAAGGAAGCCGACTTCCCGCTCCTCGCCGATCCGACGAAGGAAGTCGCGGGCAAGTACGGCGTGCTGATGGCGAACGGGCAGCTGGCGAACCGCTGGACGTTCTACATCGACAAGGACGGCAAGATCGCCTACATCGAGAAGAAGGTCCAGCCGGCGACGTCGGCTGAAGACATGATCGCCAAGCTCGGTGAGCTCAAGGTGCCGATGTCGAAGTAGCACGGGTGAACCGAGTCGTTCACGCTTCTCGGTTCTCACTTCTCGGACGTTCAGGGTTCATGTTCGGGCGGGTCGCTTCAGGACCCGCCCTTTTTTGTCACGCGCTTCTTCTCGACGCCACTGCCGCGCGACCCTGAATTGCCGCGGCCATCTCGCGACCCAGATGCTCGACCTCCTCCCAATTCGTGAGCTCGTGGTCGCGGCTGGTGTCGGTCGGCCCGCCTTCCTTCTTCGCGATGCGTTTGATCACGAAACGGATGAAGACGTTGTATTCGCGATAGGCCAGTCGTCCGGCGACCGACAGGACGAGCGACGGCTTCCATCCGTGCTCGGCCGGGAAAGGCGCGGGCGATGCGCTCGGCCTCGGCGACTTCGTCCGGGTTCTTCGACGCTGCGCTGAGACTGACCGAGAAGAACGCCGACGGCACCGCGTTCAGGTTCGCCGGCGTGCGCCTGGACGAACCGCGCGGCCGACTTCTGATGCCTGCCCGCGTGGAGCGACGCGCCGACGCAGCGCGCCGCGGACGCGACTCCAGTCGATGGCCTCGGCCTCCGGTGTCGAGACATCGATGGCCTCGCTGTCGAGACCGTGTTCGTGAAGCACCGCGGCGAGGCGAATCGCGATGAGCGCCGTCTGCCCTTCGGAGCTGGCGAAGAGCACGGGCACCTCGCAGCGGAATGGTTCTGCAAGTGTGTGTGCCATGCCGATCCTCAGGGCAAGTCACGTGCCTTCGGACGACGCGAAATGGCGCGGGGAATCGCGGATCCGTTCCGCCGCGCGTGCCGAGCGCGGAATCTCCCGCGGGCGCGAGGAAAATCTCCCGCGTCGCTCGACCCGTCGGAATCAGAGCCGCACCGGCCAGCTCCATCTCGCGTGCTAGAATCGTGACTTCGCCCACGCCTGGCCGGCGTAGCTCAGTTGGTAGAGCAGCTGATTCGTAATCAGCAGGTCGTCGGTTCGAGTCCGACTGCCGGCTCCATTACTCCTCGGTCCATTCCGGACCCATGAGTAACTGACAATTCGAATGCATCGCGAGCTCATCGCGGCGGTCGCAGCCTTTGACAGCCAATCTGACAGCCTGACCTCTCGTCACTGCGACACTTCTCGCAGTAGCCACCCTCGGGCCGAGTTGAAGTCAGAGACAACTGGACGAGGATTGATACGTTCGGCAAAGGCCGGACACTACAGTGACATGAAGGAAGTCTGGGCAGTCGTGATCGCGGTGGTGGTTGGGGTCGTGTTGTTTGCGGTGGCGATGATGGTGAATCACTCGTCATCGCCTCGTTCGCAGGGACCTCGAGAAGGCCTGCTCCGCCAGTGACGAAAGGCGTTTGAATCCGTCGAAGGTCGGTGTTCGTGAGGATTGCAAGCAGTCGCACGCCTGTTGAATCGCCATCAACCGGAACTCGTCGATCGGCAAAAGCGAACCCTTCAACCCTGACGTTCGCGTGATACGCGTCGGTTGACTGCCACCGCTCTTGGCATAGTCACGTCGCGTGGCGGCGCCTTTAGATCCGTCTTGTCATGCGTCCACACGTGGCCGCACACGTCGCAGCGGCAGTAGATCACCCACGCATCCTGACTGGCCGCCTCCAGCACGCGTCCAGGCCATTCACAGTGTGGGCAGATGTGATGTGGCATTCGCGCCCCTCCGTACACCGCACTGTGCGATCGCCATGTGTCGAGCGCATCAATTGAAACCCGTCGTTTCGATTAATTCGCGGTGACAAGTCGGTCCTCACGCACACCCTAGGCACTGACGGGCATGAGTTCTGCTCCGGCTTCGAGTCACGTATCGCTCGGGGACGGAATTGCTCCAGTAAAGCAGCGGGGAGCGCTCCGCTGCACCACGACATTGCGTGGGCTCCGGTCCCGACGAAGAAGGGCTCGGCTCGAACAGCCGATCGAAGCAACCCAGTCGACGACTGCAGTCGTCAGGAGGTCATCCCACCATGGCTCTCAAGGAATACAAGCCCGGCACAGCGTTCCCCGGTGTCATCGGCCGGACCTTTGACAAGTCGTCGCCCGCGTGGCCGGAGCCGCTCCGCTCGAAGCAGGGCGCCCCGAACGTCCTCTTCATCGTTCAGGACGATACGGGCTTCGGCCAGCTTGGCTGCTTCGGCAGCCCGATCGCGACGCCGAACCTGGATGCCCTGGCCAAGGGTGGATTGCGGTACAGAAGCATGCACACGACGGCGCTCTGCTCACCGACGCGCTCGTGCATCTTGACGGGGCGGAACCACCACTCGAACGCGATGTCGTGCATCACCGAGGGCTCGACCGGATATCCGGGTGGCAATGGCTACATTCCGTTCGAGAACGGATTCCTCTCCGACATCCTCCTCGAGAATGGCTACAACACCTATTGCCTCGGGAAGTGGCACCTGACGCCGAGCGAGCAGACGAGCGCCGCGGGGCCGTTCAGCCGCTGGCCGCTCGGCCGCGGCTTCGAGCGCTACTACGGATTCCTCGGCGGCGACACGCATCAGTATTACCCCGAGCTGGTCTACGACAACCACAGCGTCGAGCCGGAGAAGACCCCTGAAGAGGGGTATCACCTCACGGTGGATCTCGTCGATCACGCGATCGGCTTCATCGCTGACGCCAAGCAGGTCGCTCCGAACAAGCCGTTCTTCATGTACTTCGCCCCTGGCGCGATGCACGCGCCGCATCACGTCCCGAAGGAGTGGGCCGACAAGTACAAGGGCAAGTTCGACGAGGGCTGGGACGTCTACCGCGACAAGACGTTCGCGCGGCAGAAGGAGCTCGGCATCAGTCCGAAGGACGCCGAGCTGTCACGCCACGATCCGGACGTGGCGGCATGGAAGGATTTACCGGCCGACGAGCGCAAACTCTACGCGCGGATGATGGAAGTCTTCGCCGGCTTCCTGGAGCACACCGACCAGCAGTACGGCCGCCTCTTCGAGTTCCTCAAGAGCATCGGCGAGTGGGAGAACACGCTCATCATGTTCATCTCCGACAACGGGGCGAGCGCCGAGGGCGGGCCGAGCGGCTCGGTCAACGAGAACAAGTTCTTCAACAATGTCCCCGACAATCTGCAGCAGAACCTCGCGGCGATCGACGACATCGGCGGCCCCAAGTACTTCAATCACTACTCCTGGGGCTGGACGTTTGCCGGCAACACACCCTTCCGGCGCTGGAAGCGCGAGACCTATCGCGGCGGCGTCAGCGATCCATTCATGGTTCACTGGCCGAAGGGGATCAAGGCCAAGGGCGAGGTCCGGACGCAATTCGCGCACGCCATCGACATGCTGCCGACAGTGCTCGAGGCGCTCGGCATCGAGGCGCCGACGTCAATCAAGGGCGTCACCCAGTCGCCGATCGAAGGCCACAGCTTCGCCCACACCTTCGACGACGCCAAGGCGCCAAGCAAGCACCTCACGCAGTACTTCGAGATGTTCGGCCACCGATCGATCTATCACGACGGCTGGCGCGCAGTCTGCCCGTGGCCGGGCACGTCGTTCACCGAATCGGGCCGTCAGTTCGGCGCGCCGATGGACGCCAAGACGCTCACCGAACAGGACGCCAAGCACTGGGAGCTCTACAACATCGAGAAGGACTTCGCCGAGAATCACAACCTCGCCGATAAGAACCGCGACAAGCTGATCGAGATGATTGGCATGTGGTACGTCGAAGCAGGCAAGTACAACGTCCTACCGATTGATTCCCGAGGGCAGCTGCGTCTCGGCGAACCCCGTCCCCAGCTCGCTGTCGAGCGAAAGACCTATCAGTACTATCAGGGCACGCAAACCGTGCCGACCAACGCGGCAGTGAACACCCTGAATCGACCGTACAGCATCACCGTCGACGTCGAGATCCCGACATCGGGCGCCGAAGGCGTCCTCCTGTCGCACGGCGGGAACGACGGCGGGTTCTCGTTCTACATGCAGGGCGGCAAGCTGCACTACGCCTACAACTACGTCGCCGATACGCAGTATCACGTCGAGTCGAAGGAAGCCGTCCCGGCTGGACGACACAAGCTGCGGTACGAGTTCGAGCTGAGCGGAAAACCGGATATCGCCAAGGGACTCGGGGCTCCCGGGCGAGGACAGCTCTACGTCGATGGGAAACTCGTCGGCCAAGTCGATCTGCCGAAGACGATTCCCCTCTGCGTCGGTCTGGGCGGAGGTGTCACGGCCGGCGCCGATCCCGGCTCGCCAGTCACCGAGCTCTACAAACCGCCGTTCACGTTCACCGGCTCCATCCACAGCGCGGTGATCGATGTCAGCGGTGAGCTGATCAAAGACGACGACGCGACGATGCGGGTGGCGATGGCGCGGCAGTAGGCGTCCCGCCTCTCCCTACCATTGTCGGAGCCACGAAGTCCAAAAACGCTTCGGTCATCCGACAATGGTAGCCAATGAATCTGATCCTGCTGGAGGAACGCGAACGCCTTGACGGTCTTCTTGGACCGGCCGCGTCCTGCGTGACGCTGACGGATGCGCGCGCCACTCACCTGCTCGAGGTGCTTCATGCCACGCCGGGCCAGACGGTCCGAGTGGGTGTCATTGATGGCCCGCTCGGCACGGGCACGGTTGAATCGGCAAGCGATGGGCGCGTGACGATGCGATGTGTGTTCGAAGGGGACACGCCACCACGCCCGCGGGTGGATCTGCTGCTCGCGCTGCCGCGCCCCAAAGTGATGCGCCGGCTGTGGGCACAGCTCGCAGCGCTCGGCGTCGGGCAGATCATCCTGACCAACGCGAGCCGCGTCGAGCGCGACTACTTTGACACGCACAACGTCACCGAGGCGTCCTACCGGCCGCTCCTGATCGAAGGCCTCCAGCAGGCGCGCGACACGCGGCTGCCCCAGGTCTCGATCCATCGGCAGTTCCGGATCCTCGTCGAGGATCACCTCGACGGCCTGTTCCCGTCAGGCGTACGTCTCGTGGCTGACCCGACGGGGACAGCCTCCATCGCGAACGCGCTCACCGGCCCTGACGAGCGCGTTCTTCTCGCGATCGGTCCCGAGGGCGGATGGAACGACTTCGAGCTGACGCTGCTCGAGGCACACCGCTTCACTCGGGTCGGCCTTGGACGACGTACGCTGCGCGTCGATACCGCGTGCGTGGCGCTCCTTTCGCGCGTGCATTCATCGCTCGCCTAACGCAGTCAGCAGCTCTTTGTCCCCGATCTCGCGCGCGTTGGCGCGCCACTCCGCCTTCACCGTCGCACCTGCGGTCACGAGCATCGATATCACCGAGTAGTAGCGCGCCGGCGCCACTGGCGGTGTCTTCGGGTTCATCAGCCCGAAGAACGCCCACTGTATCGGCGTCCCCTTCCACGTCTCATCCTCCGCATCAACCGGTGCGCCTCGCCGCAGCAGGACCTTCACGGTCTCGACGTGCCCGCCGCCGGCGGCCCAGTGCAGCCCGGTCTGGCCGTGATGCTTCACACGCGCGTCGATGTCGCTTCCTCTCTCGAGAAGACACTCGACGACCTCCGAGTGACCAAACTCGCACGCCCACGTGTAACCATCAGTCATCTGTTCGCGAGTCGCCGGCGCGCGTAAGCCGCCGGTAGCATCGAAGAAACGCTCGACGAGATCGAGCCTGCCGACGCCGGCCGCTCCTTCGAGGTCCAGCGGTGCACCGCGGCCTGCAAGAAACTGCGCGGCCTCCAGCCGGCCGTTGTGCAGGCAGCTGTTGACGATGGATGCCGCACCGGGCTTGTCGATGACGGCGCCGTGGTCGAGCAGTGCTTCAAGGAGCGGAATCAACACGCCGCTGACGACCGGCGTGATGCTGGTCGCGACCAGTCCTACCGTCGTCGATCCGCCGCCGTACATATCCGCCGGAGCCTCGACGTCGGCTCCCGCACGCAACAGGAGCCGTGCAACATCGGGTGCACTCCGTGGCGTTTTCTGCCGGAAGTACTCGATGCCGTTCGCACCGACGTAGTGCAGCAGCGTCGAGTGATGCCGTCGTACCGAGCGCGCACGAATCAGCTCGTTGTTCTCCGCAAGCAGCCGTTCAAGCCTCGCGAGGTCTCCTGTGACGATGGCATCGGCAGCCGCCTCGAACTGCGCGACCGGAGACGAGGACCGACTCTGCTCCTGCCGAAAGATCTCGAACGCTTCCCACCCCTCGAACTCATGGTTGCGGGCGATGATCTGCCGCGCATCACCACCCGAGTAGTCGGGCGAGAGACCGCCAGGCGTGGACACCGGCGGATGACCCTCTCGGAACAACGGCTCGTGAGCGCGCAGCAGTCGTTCGAGTGTCGTGACGTCTCCTGCCACGACTGCCCGCTCTGCCTGCCGCCACACAGTCGAAGGGGCCGGCGTCGCAGCCGCCGCCTCGACACGCGCAGCAAACTTCGGCCAGCTCTCGTCGCCGTGCTCACGCGCGATGACGAACTGTGCGTCTGCGAGCGTGACGGCGCCGGATGCACCCGAATGGCGCGCGCGCGTGGCGACCTCGCGAACACGTCGAAGAGCGTCGGCGTCTCCTGCCTGGCACGCCTTCGCAGTTCCTTTGCCTGCTTCTTGTACTGAGACAGGTTCGGACGATCGGGCAGATCACGTGTGGGCATACGAATCTCCTTTCACTGCTGCCTGGAGTCCGCCCGAATCAGGCTGAAAGAAGCTTCGTACTATCGAGTACTCACTGGGTGGGCACGGCCCTTTCCGCGGACTGGATGCGCCCCTGCGCGCGAGGCTCAGTATAGCCTCGACTCTTGGCTGCATTGAGTGGCCGGTCCAAAAGGACCGGCCCTACGCTGTGGCTCCCCCGCACCGTCAGATGCCGGTGATCTGGACGTTGGCGCCGTCGGGGTCCTTCACGTGAAAACCGAACTCGATGTTCTCGCGGGGCGTCAGCCCCATGACCTGGAGCTCCTTCGTGACCGCTTCGCGATTGAATCCGTCGACGCCAATCGCAAAGTGATCGATGAGGCCCGGCGGTGGCTCGACGCGCAGCGAGACCAGCACTTTTCCGCCGATGCCGAGCCGCGCGATCTTGTTCGCCTTGTCCTCGTTCTGCACCGACAGCCCGAACACACGATTGTAGAAGTCGAGCGAGCGCGCCATGTCGCTCACCAGCACCGACACGTGATTGATGCTGCCCGAACGCAGCGGCGCGGCCGACGCGGTCGTGCCTGCGCCCGCCACTGCGAGCACCGCCAGTGCCTGAATGAGCTCGCGCCGCGTGAGGCGCCCACGTTCGTACCCGTCCACGAGATCACTGATGAGCTGCACGTGTTGTCTCCTTGAACGCAGGTTTATAGTGAGGCGCGCAGTGTAATCGCCCGAAACGACACCGGTCAAAGCGATGCCGTGCAACGGGATGGCCCTCGACGTTCACTAGATACAGGGCTCGAGAACATCGGAGTGCACTGATGGCAGAGATTCGGCGGCTGGCGGTCTGCCTCGACGGCACCTGGAACAACCGCGACGATTCGACGAACGTCCTCCATCACTTCGCGCTGACGTCGGAGTGCCGCGACAAGCGCGTCGGCAACGACATCGTCACCCAGCTGAAGCTCTATCTCGAAGGTGTGGGCACCGGTCCGCTCGATGCGATCACCGGCGGCGGCTTTGGCTTCGGCCTCGAGACGAACGTGCGGAACGCCTACAACTGGCTCGTTCAGAACTATCAGGACGAGACCGCCTTCACACCGGCCGACGAGATTTACATCTTCGGGTTCAGCCGCGGCGCGTTCACCGCGCGGTCGCTCGTCGGCTTCATCAGCACGTGCGGCCTCCTGCGCCGTGGCGCGCCGCTCACCGTCAACGAACTGTGGCGCACCTACTGCCTGATCGGCCGCGCGCGTGAGCATCACAGCGGTCCGCTCACCGACCTCTTCCCCGATCCGCCAGTCGACTTCCGACGCATCACCGATCTCGTGTGGGACCCGTGGCTCATTCGACAGAAGGAGGCGCTCGCACCGAGGCCTCCCGGGCATGTGCTGGGCCAGCGCGCCGCGACCCTGACTCCGGCCGAGGAGCTGCTCGTCCGCTGGTCACGCCGCGTGAAGATCACCTATCTCGGCGTCTACGACACGGTCGGCGCGGTGGGATGGGATGCGTTCGCCATCCCCGGCATCCGCAGCCGCGTCGCACTGCATCACAACATGCGGCCGACGACGCTGATTCAGAAGTGCCGGCATGCGCTGGCCCTTGACGAACACCGCAGCAGCTTCAGGCACACCCCGTTTGTCGCCTACATCAGCGGAGATACTGCAGAGAGCGAGCTCAAACGGATCGAACACGACTTGAACCCGCGGAAGGATGCGCAGGTCGATTCCGTCGGGGCACTCGCGTCGGCATGGACCAGGCGCATCGAGCAGCGCTGGTTCGTTGGTGCACACTCGAACGTCGGCGGAGGATACCCGAGCAATCCGCTCGCCCAGCAGCCGCTGGCGTGGCTGCTCGAGGGCGCACGCGACGCGGGCCTGATCTGCGATTCGTTTCCGAAGCACGGCGTGCCGGACAGGCGGCTCGGCCCACGCGACTCCTTCGTGCACTTTGCCACGCCATACTGGACGACCGCACTTCGCGCCAAACGGTCGTATCGCATCATCGATCCGGATCCGGAGATCCGCGCCGAGCGCCGCCAGCGCAACGGTTCGTCGGCGTTCATGCTCGTCAACATCAACGAGCAGGTCGACCCGAGCGCCATCGACTACTACGCGCGCCAGGACACTGTGGAGCCGCCGCCGAATCTCGTGGAGTACGCGAAACGGAACCGGGCGCATGGCAAAGACCTGGCGTCACTCGCCGCGCGAGAGCCCAGACACCCGTGGATGGGTAACGGCGTCGCGCCCTACATCGTGCTGGCCCTGTGGGCGACCTTGGCCGCAGGCGGAATTCTCGCCGTCGACCTCGTCTTCCGCATCTGGACACCGGAGTGGCCGCCCGCATGGTGGCTGGCGGTTGCAGCCGCCGTGTTCGCGCTGGTCGACTGGGCGGAGAGCGGTCAGAACTTCACGATGGCGGCGCGCGGCGCCTCCCCTGCCCGCCGCGCCTTTCTCGATTCCATCTACTGGACTCGTGCGCTGTGCGTGGTCCTCTTCGTGTTCGGCGCGCTCGGAGGCATGACCTCGCTCGTCTTCCGCGGCACCAGCGCCACCACACTGGCCGATGTCTTGGACCAGTCGTGGACGCTGATGCAGTACTTCGGTGTCATCGCGTTCGGCGCCGGGCTCGGCGTCGGCCTCGGCGTCGTGTTCAATCATCTGTATTCCAGATCGACGTCGCCCCGATCCAGCGTGGTGATCGTCGCCGCAGTACTCACGCCACTGATCATCGTGGGCGTCATCCCGCTCGGAATCGTTGTCGTGTTCGAGGTGTGGCGCATTGTGGCGCCCGCGCTTGGCATCGTTTCGGCAGCGCCGCAACCCATCGCGCCCAATGCGCCATTCGCCGGGCTTCTTCTCCTCTTGCAGCTGTCGCTCCTCGCGTTCGTCAATGCGCTCACCTGGGCGGGCGAGCCGATGGCCAGGGCGCGGATCGGTTCGATCGTGCCGCTGCAGATGTGCATCACGCCTGGACAGATCACATCGTGCCTCGACCGCTGGTGCACGATGCTGCTCGGGCACGCTGCCACCCGCTGTGCGATGTCGGCCGTCGTCCGCGAGGCGCTGTATCGCGACATCATCGGCTTCATTCCGGTGTACACCGGCGTCTTCACGTTCGGCTTGTGGTTCGGGTACTCGCAGCTCGGATGGTCGTGGCTGCAGACCCTGTGGTGGGCACTGCCCCTGACCGCGCTCCTCGCCGACTACGGCGAGGACTTCTGCCACCTTCGGTGTCTGCGTGTGCACCAGAAGGGCAAGTGTCCATCGCTCGGTCTTGCGCTCGTCGGCGGCGCCATGACGTGGGTCAAGCTGATCGGCTTCATCGGCGAAGGCGCGTTGACCCTGGCCATCGTGACCGCGGCGACGATACGCATCTTCGAAGCACCGATTGGCTACGGCTGGCGCGGCCTCATCGCCCTCGCCATCTCCATCGTCGCCGGACTGATCCTCGGCGGCCTGACGGTGAGCTCGATCGTCTACCGCGCGATTACCGGTAAGGTGCGGCGGCACGTTGGGGTGTCGGCCGATTCACGCAGCGTTCCGCTGACCGAGAGTACCGGCGGTTGACTCTCCCCTAGCGTCAGACTGCAGAATCGGAGCCGGTGCGGAACGACAAGCAATATCGCGTTCACGAATTCGCCGAACTGGCCGGCGTCACCGTCAAGACGCTGCATCACTACGATCGCGTCGGCCTGCTTCGTCCGCGGCGGACATCGTCGGGTTATCGCGTCTACACGCAGGCCGAACTCGTTCGGCTCGAGCAGATCCTCGCACTCAAGACGACTGGCTTCTCCCTGAAAGACATCCGCTCGCTGCTCGATCGGGCGGCACTTCCGTTGCCCGCGATCTTCCGTCAACAGCGCGACGTGCTCGAGGAAAAGCGGCGGCTCCTCGACCGAGCCATCCGGGCATTGACCGATGCCGAACGCGCCGCCGCGTCCGAGTCGACGCCCGTCACCGTCATCCTTCAACATGTCATCAAGGTCATGGGCATGCAAGACATCGAGATGATGCGGAAGTACTACAACGACGAGGCGTGGGAGCAGTGGCAGCACTACTACGACGACTGGCCGTCGCCCGCCTGGCAGACTCTCTATCGTGATATCGGCACCGCGATCACCTCGGACCCAGCTGCCCCACGCGCGCAAGTGCTTGCCGATCGCTGGCTGGCCTTGACGAAGGAGGACGCCGTGACGCCGGCGGTTCGCACCGGAATGATCACAGCCTGGGCCGATCGCGAACACTGGCCGTCGTCACTCCAGCGGCGAATCGAAGAATTCGACGTCGAGCGCGCGACGCGTTTCATCGCGGACGCCCTCTGGGTGCGCTGGGCCGACGAACAGGACGCCCGCAGGCAACGGGGCGGAGCCGGTCTTCCTCGCGTGAGCGACTCGCGACGCGCACTGTTCGACGAGTGGGCGACGCTGCTCGATCGCAATCCCGGCAGCGACGAGGCGCAGCGACTGCTGGTGCGATGGCAGACACTGCTCGACGTGGAAAGCAACGGAGACGAAGAGATCAAGGCCGACTACGCCGCGTCTGTGCAGCGTCGGGAGTCATGGCCGACCGGCATGCGACGCTACATCGCGTCGCTGTATGACACCGACGCCGTGACGTGGTCACGCGTCGCCGACTTCATCGAGCAGGCGATCGCGTATAAGACGTCCGGTGAAAGACCGTCGCCCCCTGACGGGTCGTCTTCACGTCAATCCGGCGCAGACGCTTGAGCGGATCCGTATTGCTCGACGAGTACGCCAGCACGTAGTAGTCGCTCGTCTCGGCGTCGATGCGCTTCAGTCCGCCGCTGAAGTCGTTGGTGTTGACGATGGCGTAGCCGCCGGTTGCTTCGGCCATCACTCGCAGGCTGTCCTGTGAATTGCGGAGATACGCGTTCCACTCCGGCGTTCTGACGTCCACGTCGATATCAGGCCCGGCGGCCAGCCCACGCGGATCGATCGTGTAGATCGTCGCGTTAGCCCGATTCGCGGCGCGCGTCAGCTCGGCCAGCTCGCGCACCAGGTCGGCCTCTGCGAGCATCTGACTGCTCTGCTGCGTGCGGAAGAACGGATCGTTCTGCAGGTCCGCCGCATCGACCCGCGCGCGAAGCGCCTGCTCTTCGAGACGCGATTGGGCGAACGGATTGAAGTCGTAGCCGCTGCTGATGTAGATGACGGCCTTGCGCCGGTTCTGCACTTTCTCGAGATTCCGCATCTGCTCGTATGCCAGCGACAACGCGACGTGCGCGCGATGGCGCAGTTCGGTCGGCCCTTGACTCCCCTGCGCGCCCTCGATGATCTCGCGCGGGCGCAGACCACCGCCCTGAATACGGCGGATCGCTGATTCGAGCACCTGACGGTCGTAGGTGAGCTGTTCCGAGATCGACGAGTACCCCGTCGAGACGATGCCGAACATGTCGCCGTCGTGAATCAGGTCGCGCAGCATCTGGCCGACGATCTGACGCGCTTTCTGGCCCTGCGCCGGCTCGAGATGGAAGTCGTCGATGATGATGACGAAGATGCGGCCGGCCGTATCGTTGCGTGGGCGGCTCGGCGGCAGGATCAGCCCATCGCGCTGTGGCGCCGGCGGCGACAGCACGTTGTACTCGCGCCCGCCGTGGATCATCGTCAACGAGACGATGTCCTGCTTGACGCCGTCTTCGTAGACCTCGAGCTCACCGGCCTTGAGGTCGGCGATGAACTGGCCGCGCGCGTCGCGGACGATCGCATCGGTGCGCACCAGATCCACGCTGGCGGTGAACGTCGGCGTCTGGCTCTGGGCGGTCAATGTCCGGGCGGCGACGATCGTGATCACGATGGCGGTTGTGATGCGCATAGCCATAAGACGTATATGCTTAGCGGATGGCTGAAACGGTCTCATTCAAGAGCAACGGGAGCACCGCCGCCGGCTATCTGGTGAAGCCCGCCTCCGGCTCCGGACCCGGCGTGCTGGTGATCCAGGAATGGTGGGGTCTCGATTCGGGCATCAAGGAGATGGCCGAACGGCTCGGCAAGGCCGGCTTCGTGGCGCTGGCCCCGGACCTCTATCACGGAGAGCTGGCCGGCCATGACGAAATGGACAAAGCCGGGCACCTGATGCAAAGCCTGCCGCCTGACCGCGCGGCGCGCGACATGAGCGGCGCCATCGACTTTCTCGCCAGCCACCCCACGGTCACCAGCAAGAGCATCGGCGTCGTCGGCTTCTGCATGGGCGGCCTGCTGTCGTTCATCATCGCGGCGCACCGGCCCGACAAAGTCACAGCGGTCGTGCCGTTCTATGGGTTTCCAACCGGCGCTGCCGAGCCCGACTGGTCCAGGCTCACGGCGACGATCAGCGGCCACATGGCCGAGAACGACAATCACTTTGCGCCAGACGCGGCGCGTGCCCTCGAAGCCAAGCTGCGCGGCATGGGCAAGAACGTCACGCTGAAAGTGCATCCCGGCACCGGTCACGCGTTCATGGGTCCGCACAACGCGCTGGGCACACTCGACGAGAAGCTGGCCGCGCAGATCTGGCCGGAAGTCGTCTCGTTCCTCAAGGACAACGTTCGTTAATGCTCGACCAGGCCATCCCGAGTCAGCCCGACCTCACCCTTTCGGCGCGCGAACTGTTCAAGATCGACACGGACCTGCAGGTGCCGGCGTTCTCCATCGTGGACGAGCACGTGCCGCCGCGCGATCCGGACTATGTGTTCGACCGCGACACGACGCTGGCGCTGCTCGCCGGCTTCATGCACAACCGGCGCGTCCTGGTGCAGGGGCGTCACGGCACCGGCAAGTCCAGCCATATCGAGCAGGTCGCCTCGCGGCTCAACTGGCCGTGCGTGCGCGTCAATCTCGACGGTCACGTCAGCCGCATGGATCTGGTTGGCAAGGACACCATCGTCGTCCGCGACGGCCGGCAGGTCACCGAGTTTCAGCCCGGCATGCTCACGTGGGCGCTGCAGCGGCCGTGCGCGCTGGTATTCGATGAGTACGACGCCGGACGTGCGGACGTGATGTTCGTCATCCAGCGTGTGCTCGAAGTCGAGGGGCGTCTCACGCTGCTCGATCAGAGTCGCGTCATCGAGCCGCATCCCTCGTTCCGGCTGTTTGCCACCGCGAACACCATCGGGCTCGGCGATGCCACCGGTCTTTATCACGGCACGCAGCCGCTCAACCAGGGGCAGATCGATCGCTGGAACCTGGTCATCACGCTGAACTACCTCCCGCACGATCGCGAGGTCGAGGTCGTCCTCGCCCGCTGCCCCGAGTACCGCACGTCCGAAGGCCGCGCGCGGGCGAGCGCGATGGTGGCGCTCGCCAACCTGACCCGCCGTGGATTTGCGGACGGCGATCTCTCCACCGTGATGTCGCCGCGCACGGTCGTGACGTGGGCGGAGAACACGACGCTCTTTCAGGACGCCGGCCTGGCCTTCAAGCTCTCGTTCCTGAATCGATGCGACGAGGACGAGCGGGCGCTCGTGGCCGAGTACTACCAGCGGTGCATGGGTGAGGACCTGGCCGAGGAACGCTCAGTCCCGGGATTCGCCTCGCCGAAGCCAGGGGCGAAGACGGGCCAACGCTGACGCTGTGCCGGGACCATTTCCCGAACGGACCGTCCTGGCCGTCAGCGCGTGCACTCGCGCGCTCGGCGGCTCGGATGCCGCGAGCGGCGCCGTCGAGCGTGCGTCTGCGGCGACGCTGAGCGGACTGCGCGCGATCGGCGATCGTCTCGCGATCCGCGCCCGTCATCACGATTCCCGGGTCCATCACGCCCACCGGCCGGCCGACCGACCCGCCGTCGGACATCTTCGACCTTGTCGAGCTCGGACGCCTCGACGCCATCGGCGCGCAGTGGCTCACCGGCGTCGCGAAGAACCTGCTGGCCCATCCCGGCGTCGAACAACGACGGTGTCCGCTGGCTGGCCTTCGAATCCCTCAGCGGACAGTCCGCGCCACCCGAAAAAACTCGGCTCGTCGAGGCCGTTCGCTCGGCGCTTCCGGCGCGACTGGTCAACGACCTCACCGCCCTTCGCAGTCTCGTCCTCGATCACCCGCACGCCGCGGCAGTGGCCGCGGCATGGAGTCGTGCTGCGGGCGCGGCGCTGCCGAGCACGCTGCTGGCGCCGGTTGAGAAAGGTCAACTGCCGCTTCCGACACGCGACGTGCTTCGCCAGCTTCCACGTCGCGGCGACCCGGGAGCGACGTCAGCGCCGTTGCGCGCTGAGAAACGCGAGCCCGGCCAGGACGGCGAGGGCAGCACGCCGGGCAACACCGGCACGACCGGCCGCGGCACGAGCGACGACTATCGTGCCTTCACGATCGCCTACGACCGCGTCGTCACTGCGGCGTCCCTCGCCAGCCGCGAAGAACTCACGACGCTGCGGTCGCGGCTCGAGGCGGAGTTCGGCTCGATCCGATCGATCGTCGCGCGTCTGGCCAAGCGGCTGATGCGTCTGCTGATGGCGCGCCAGGTCCGCGAATGGCGTTTCGATCTCGATGAAGGTGTGCTCGACGGATCGCGTCTCGCTGCACTCGTGGCGAGCGGCGGACGCGCCCGTCCGTTCAAGCAGGAAAGCGAATCACCGTTTCCCGGAACCGTCGTGAGCCTGTTGATCGATCACTCCGGTTCGATGCGCGGCCGGCCCGATGTTGATCGCGGCGTTGACCGTCGAAGTCTTCGCCCAGGTGCTCGAGCGGTGCGGCGTGAAGTGCGAGGTGCTCGGGTTCACGACGCGCGACTGGAACGGCGGCGAGCCGGCGCGCGAATGGGCGGCCCGCGGCTATCCGGAGACTCCCGGACGGCTCAACGCGCTCGAGCACATCATCATCAAGGGCGCCGACACGCCGTGGCGGCGGGCCCGCGTCGGCCTCGGACTATTTCTCCACGACGAGATGCTCAAGGAGAACATCGACGGCGAAGCGCTGGTCTGGGCGCACGGCCGCCTGCTCGCGCGCACCGAGCCTCGTCGCATCCTGGTCGTCATCTCCGACGGCACGCCGATGGACGAAGCCACGCTCGCCGCCAACGGTCACGAGTATCTGGAGACCCACCTGCAGGTCGTCGTCGAGGACGTCGAGCGCCGTTCGCGCGTGCAGCTCGCCGCGATCGGCATCGGCCACGACGTCTCGCTGATTTACAGCAATGCGACGACGATCGCCAGCATCGAGCAGCTCGGCCCGGCGCTCAGCCAGAAGTTGATGGCGCTGCTCGGATCGACGTAACGGCCGTCGGCAAGGACCGCCCCACCTGCCGTGGTATAGTGGAGATGTTTGCAGCTCCAACTATGTTTGAAACCATTGCCGTCCTGACCACCCTGCTCCTGGCCGTCGTCTTTGTCGTGTTGTTCTACATCGATCGCTCGAGCCGCAACGAGGACAGCGAGGAACAGTCGCGATCGTAGGGGCGACGGATGCGTCGCCCTGACGGTGGCCGCCGTCGGCCTACACCTGTGATTCGGCGGCGAGGTTGGTGGCGAGTGTCGCAGCAGGCGCGACACCGCGGCGAGATCGGCGGCCGGCATCCCGTCGAGCGTTCGCCGGATCGCGGCTTCCACAGTCCCGCGTCGTCGCCGGTTCAGTATCCGTCCTTTCGTCGTCAGCGTCAGGTGCATGCGACGCGTGTCGCCGCCGCTCCTCGCCCGGCTCACCAGACCGGAGCTCTCGAGTCTCTTGACGATGCCGGTCACCGTGCCAGGGTCGAGGTGCAGAAGCTCCGCCAGCCGGCCGGGCGTAAGACCCGGCTCCCGGCCGATGAAGCGCACCGCGAGACGTTGCGGCGCGGTCAATCCCAGGCGTCCAATCATCGATTTGGAGACGCGGTGCAGCTCGTGATCGACTGCCCACATCAACCGCAGGAACTCGAGAACCGGATCGGGTTCGGGTTCGGCCTCGGGGCGCCGGACCACATTGCGCGAAGACGACATCTCAGCACTGTATCCGACGCCGTGCCGACGATCTACGCCGCCCGGCGCCGCCGTCCGCGGCGCCGAATCACGAGCGCACGACGTGCGATTCGCGGAACGTGCTGCATGGCCTCATAGATCGTGCGCCGCACCCGGTTCATGCCGCCCAGCGGACGATGCGACGGCGAGTGCAGTGCCATGGATTGAACGAGGTGCGCTCGCACACCTCCTCCCGGCCGGGCACGATCAATCGACTGACGCGGAATTCGCACCTCGGCCACACGCACATACGGCGAGTCGAGCTCGCTCCACTCCACACTGGCATCCTCAATCGGCATGGAGCGGGCGTCAGTCTGAAACTGCACGCAGAAGTCGAACGCGACGTCCTCCGTCGAGAGACGTGTCCGTAGTTCGTCGTGGAGATACGTGTCGGTCAACGTCGGCTGACGCGCACGCTCGCACGCGACACCGGCCGGACGATGTATTTGACGGCACGACCGTCGCCGAAAAGGTACGGCGTCGTGCTCCAGTACGGAATGTCGAGGTGGCTGGATGGATGCTGTCGCGACGCAAAGGCGATGCGCGCCGCGCGCGGATGCGTGAGGAAGTAGCGCGCCCGCGGCCAGCCTCCCGCTTCGACGGCGCGAAGCAGATCGAGGAACTCACGCGGGCCCGGGCACCATCATCACCGGATGGCTGTTGAGGACGAAGTCCTGCACATCGATGCCGCGAGTCAGGTGTTCGCCGCGCACGCCGCGGACTTTGATCGACATCCCGCGCACGTCTTTGTCGCGATCCGAGGCCGACGTCGCGTTCGCGAATCGGATCCACGCGCTGTAACTGCGCGGCTGCTGAAACAGCCCGACCTTGAGTTCGTCAGCGAGACCGGTGACAACAGTGAATTCGGCTTCGACGCAGCCGGACGCGCGAGCCTGATTGAACCGCCGGATGGTGCCGGAGGGATGACGAGCCGCGCTGGCCGCTTTCAGGAAGGCGATGAAGTCGGCCGTGACCGATTGTTCGTCGGGCGAGATCGTCTCGCGCGCGAGTTCGACAGTCGGCCCAGGCATCGGCGGTCCTTGGGGGAGTGCCGCTGACGCATCATATACCTGTGGAATCTGTCTTCGTCGTGACCTGCCCGTATTGTGGCGAAGAGGTCGAGATCTACCTCGAGCCGGAGATTCGCGGTTCGCTGGTTCAGGACTGCGAAGTGTGCTGCAACCCGTGGCACGTGCACGTGTCACCCGCCGACGAGGATGGCGAACGCTACGTCCAGGTGAGTCGCGCCGACGGCTCCGACTGACCGCAACCCCGGTTGTCACTTTCCGTTGGGGTCTGACCCGGGGTCAGACCCCGGCCCCCTGCACGGATTCGTCTGGTCAGCGTTGGTTTTTCGTCAGCCTCGGGTCAGCCCTGACCGTGCAGCCCGCTCACGACGCCGGGCGTTTTTTCGAAGAAACACCGCAGATCTTGATTTCACCCGCCGAGAGCGGCAAACTGCACATAGTGGCACGCCCCTTGGATCCTCTACCTGCAACACAACATGACTGTCCGCGTTGACACACTCGATGCCCTTATCTCCGGCTCATCGAGCCGGGTTATGCCGTTCCTCCGTTCACTCTCGGCCACAGTCGCTGACCGCCTCGCCGACGTGGCGGAAGCAGCGGTCGGCACTCGTCATGAGCGACGAGTGGCTGCAGGAACATCGCTGGTCCAATCGCGATCAGTACCTGAGCCGCCTCCGGGCACCTTTTGACCGCGCGCGCTCCCGGGCGTAAAGTTACGCTCAGCCCCGACGTCGTTTCGGCGAAATCGGCTAACTTCCGGGAGACGCACATGCACCGATCGTTCATCGTCGCGCTCCTTGTTCTGATCGCCTTCGCGTCGGCGATTCACGCGCAGCGCTCCAGCTCTGCCGACGCCGCCTCATGGACGGCGCCGCGAACGCCGTGGGGCGATCCCGATCTCCAGGGGAACTACACCAACAAGTACGAGACGAGCACGCCGTTCGAGCGCCCCAAAGAGTTCGAAGGACGCCGGATGGAAGACATCACCCCGCAGGAGTTGGCGGCGGCGGTGAAGCGTCGCCAGGAAGACACGCTGGCCCGCGCGAAATTCTTCGGCGGCGACCCGGAGGGGCTGATCGGCAATTCCGCTGAGTTCCGCGACATCTACGAGATCACCAGAGGCAGCCGTCCGTGGTTCGTCATCGATCCGCAGGACGGCAGGATTCCGGCGATCCTCCCTGAGGCGCGAACGCGGATCGCCAACGCGCCACGCACCGGCAGCTTCGGCAACGGACCGTTCAACAGCCACGAAGACTTCAGCCTGTGGGATCGCTGCATCACGCGCGGGCTGCCCGGCTCGATGCTGCCAGGCCAGTACGGCAACTCCTATCAGATCGTGCAGGGACCGGGCATCGTCGCCATTCGCTATGAGATGGTCCACGACACGCGCATCATCCCGATCGGAAACGCGCCGCGAGCCGGCTCGCAGATTCGCTCGGACATGGGCGTGCCGCGCGGATCATTGGGACGGCAACACACTCGTCGTCGAGACGACGAACTTCAAGGCGCGCAGCGCGTATCGGAACGCCAACGCCGACACGCTGAAGCTGGTCGAGCGCTTCACGCGCACCGCGCCCGACAAGATCGAGTGGACGGTGACCGTCGACGACTCGACCACATGGTCACGTCCATGGACGTTCTCGATTCCCTTGACGATGAACGATCAGGAAGCCGTCCTCGAGTACGCGTGCCACGAAGGCAACCAGGCGATCAAGAACATCCTGAATGCGGCTCGGGTCGCGGAGGCATCGGGCACGCGCTGATCGCACGGCGGGCGACGCATGCGTCGCCCCTACTTCACGTATTTCTTCACGCCGCGCGGGCCGACCTCCGCGCCCCAGACGTTGCCCTGTCGATCCACGGCGACGCCTTCCGCCGCGCTCGTTCCAGTCGTCTTCTCCACCGGATCGGGGATGAACGCGATCACCTTGCCATCCTTCGCGCTGCCGATGCGGATACCGCGCTTCCAGCCATCGTGATTGCGGGACACTGACTCAGACTCAGAGTCGGCGACGTAGATGATGTCGTTCGCGTCGATGTAAATGCCGCTCGGACGGCTGAACTGCGGCCACGTGTCGAGCAGCGTGCCGTCCTGGTCGTAAATCTGGATGCGGTTGTTGGAGCGGTCGCCGACGAACAACCGACCGCGGGAGTCCATCGCGAGCGCGTGCGGCTGCTCCATCTCGCCCGGACCGCTGCCCTTCTTGCCGAATGACTTGATGAACTTGCCGTCCTTCGTGAACTTCAGAATGCGCGCGTTCGCGCCGCCGTGACCTTCAGACACGAAAATGTCGCCGTTCGGCGCCACGAGCACATCGTTCGGCTGATAGAAGTAGTCGGGTTCCGCCGCATCCGCCGGCTTTGCCGAGCGTCATGAGCAGCTTGCCTTGCGGACTGAACTTGAACACCTGATGACCGCGTGTCGAACCCGGCAACGGACCGTTGCGCGATGCCGCGGGGTTCGGCTGTCCCGGCGCCGCCTTGCGCACCCCGCGCCGGCCTGTGGGGCATCGTCCTGTCCGTCGGTCACCCAGACGTTGCCGTCGCGATCGACGTGCATCCCGTGCGGGAAGATCAGCATGCCCTGTCCGAAGCTCGCGACCAGCTTGCCCGACGCATCGAACTTGAGAATCGACGGCAGACTCGACATCTGACCGGTCGCGCGATCGAGACACGTGTTGGCGCCGCAGCGCTCGCCAACCCAGATGCTGCGGCCGTCGCGATCGATCTCGACCGCGCTCGTCGAGCCCCACATGCGGCCGTCCGGCATCTTGAGAAATTGCTCGACGGTCTTGTACGGGTTCGGGGAGGAGTTTGTGGGCTCGGTCGACTGCGCCCGGACGCTCCACGCGGCCATCGCCAGCAGGAGAACCGCAACGATCCCTGAGAGAAGAGCTCGGCTCATAGAACGCTCCCTTCCGGATACGTCGAAGGCGCCGGGCGTTGGGCCCGAAGCCGCTTCCCGAAGACGCCGAGGATCAGCCACGCCACGCCCGCGAGTCCGACCGCCAGCATCGCCCACCGCAACAACAGATCGAAGAACGCGAGATCGAAGACCGGCCATTCGAACGTGTACTGCGCCAGTGCGGTGCCCCGTTCCGTCATCCAGTGCCAGCCGGTGTGGGCAACGATCGCCGACAGCACGATCGTGCCGATGCGCTCCGGCACGCCAAACCGAAACAGCGCGTTCAGAGCCGGGACGGCCACCACCAGGACCAGCAACTGCCCCAGCTCGACGCCGACGTTGAACGACAGCAGTGAGGTCAGCACATGGCTGCCGGCCAGTTGCAATGAATCGCGAAGCGCAAACGAGAAGCCGAATCCGTGCACGAGGCCGAACGCGAACGTGATGACCCAGCGGCGCTTGAGCGCAGGCGAGATGATGTTCTCGAGCGCCATGTAGACGATCGACGCCGCGATCAGGGTTTCGACGAGCGGCGGAAACCACAGCGCCGACGGCGCCATGTCATACGCCGACGCAATCAACGTCACCGAATGCGCGACGGTGAATGATGTGACGATGACGATGAGGGCGCCGAGGCGGCGGAACGGAATCACCAGGCACAGCAGGAACAACAGGTGATCGATGCCGCCAAGGATGTGGAAGAACCCGTCCACGACGAACCGCGACGCGGCCTGGAACCACCGCGGGTCGAGCCGGACAAGTCCGGAATCGCCATGGAATTGAAACGCGCGCTCGACCTCCTCGGGTAGGGCACGTCCTGACGCCCGGACGTGCCTGAACGGAACCGAAGGACGGTCACCGATCGCAGACCGGCGGTTTCGAATCGAGTAGAGATCGACACGCGTGACTGCGCCGACGCGATTGGGTACTCGAGCATCACATCCACGAGCGCCTGACTCGTCGCCACCTCGACATCGGGCGCGAGCGGCGCGCCGCTGATGTGCGCGGCAGCGTGCTCGTACGAATCGAACGACGTGTCCGACGGCAGGGAGAGCCGCACGCCAGCGACGCGCGGGCCGCCGAGCTGGTGGTCTTCCTCGAAGAGATCGACACGGCTGGCGATCCACCGGGCCGCCTCTTCGAGCGTCGCAGGTTGCAGCGACGCGAGATCGACCATCGGGCCCCTGGCCGGCCACTCGATGTCGTTGACCGTGGACGCGACCGGCGCCCGCACGAGCAGCCGCAGACGCTGTCCGTCCTGATGAAGAAACGCCTGAATCCTGACGTCGCTGGGGATTTCGTGCGCCGAGAGGCGGATCGAGGCCAGCAGCGCAGCCGAGACGAGCAGCACGACGGCGGTCGCCTTCACAGCGCGCAGATCAGTACTACAGGGTGCGGTTCGTTGTATAGTCTCGCCGTCTGGGTCCGCCTGAAGGCGGACACTACAGGAGGACCGCCGATGCCCGTACCTCGTCGAGTCGTCTGTTGCTGGCTGCTCGTCCTCGTTGGGGTGATCGCCGTTCAATACGAGCGCGGCGACACAAGGCGGGCCCCGCTATCAGGTCGATCCCTGGTGGCCGCGGCCGTTCCAGAATCAGTCCTGGGTGCTCGGCTCGGTGACCGGCGTCACCGTCGATTCCCAGAATCACGTCTGGGTCGTCCATCGCGGCGGCGACTCGCTCGAGAACAACGAGAAGGGGATGATGCTCACTCCCCCGTCGGCCAGCCTGTGCTGTCAGGCTGCGCCGTTCGTCCTGGAGTTCGATCAGAAGGGCGTGTTGGTTGCGAGCTGGGGTGGGCCAGGTCAGGGCTACATGTGGCCGCAGTCGCCCGGCGGTCTGACCGTTGATGGCAAGGGCAACGTCTGGATCGCGGCGACGGGCGTGGAGCCGACGCCTCCAGGTCGGGGCGCGTGGTGCCAACGATCCGACTGCCGCCGGCCGCGACGCAGCGGCAGGCCGTGCCGGCGCGGCACCCACGCCACCCGTGCCCGGCGACGCGCACGTCCTCAAGTTCTCACGCGACGGCAAGTTCCTCCTGCAGATCGGCGCGCCTGGCAAGATGGACGGTCCGGACAGTCAGACGACGCTGAACCGTCCGTCGGCGGTGGCGTACGACGCGGCGGCAAACGAAGTGTTCGTCGCCGACACCGGCAACCGGCGCATCGTCGTGTTCGATGCGGACAAGGGCACCTACAAGCGCCACTGGTTTGCGTACGGTGAGAAGGCCGCGGCAGCGGCGCCGGGCGCATATGCGCCCAACGATCCGCCAGCGAAGTCGTTCCGCGACGTCACCTGCATCGACATCGCGCGCGACGGGCAGGTCTACGTCTGCGACCGCAGCAGCAATCGCATTCAGGTGTTCCGCAAGGACGGCACCTTCGTCCGCGAGGGCATCGTCTCGAAGAACACGCTCGGCGCGACTGTCACCGGCCAGTTTGGCGTCGTCTCATCGTACGGCTCGGCGTGGGATTCGCGTTCTCGAACGACGCCCAGCAGCGCTACGTGTTCGTGGCCAACGGCCACGACAAGAAGGTCCACATCCTGCAGCGCGACACGCTCGCGCCGATCGGCGCGTTCGGCAGCGGCGGACGATATCCAGGACAGTTCCTCGCCGTCGGCAGTATCGCCGTTGACGCGCAGGGCAACGTGTATGCCGGTGAGCAGCATCACGGCAAGCGCGTGCAGAAGTTCGTGACGAGATAGGCCACCGGCTAGGAGCGACATCATGAAACGCAATCTGCTGATCGGCGGATCCTTCGTGGCGCTGCTCGTGATCCTTGCGCTTGCGCAGAGCGCAGTGCAGCGCGTGGCCGCGGCGCAGGCGCAGAACAGCGTGACGGCGCCGCGGTTCGAAGTGGATCCGACATTCCCCAAGCCACTGCCCGAACGGCTGGTATCAGGGCCAGACGATTGGGCTCTGGGTCGATGCGCAGGATCACGTCTGGATCGTCCATCGTCCTGACGTGCTCGACGCTGCCGAAGGCGCCTCGAGCCAGACGCCGCCGACCGGCGAGTGCTGCAACATCGCGCCGCCGGTCCTCGAGTTCGATCAGGCCGGCAATCTGCTGCGTCATTGGGGCGGCAGCGACGGCCCCGGCTATCAGTGGCCGGACAGCAACCACGGCCTCAACATCGACAACCGCGGCAACATCTGGATCGGCGGCAACGGCGCGATGGACGGACACGTGCTGAAGTTCACGCTCGACGGCAAGTTCGTCATGCAGGTCGGCAAGAAGGGCGTCACGCGCGACAGCCTCGCGCAGGATCACTTCTTCCAGGTCGCCAAGACGTTCTTCTACGGCCCCACGAACGAGGTCTTCGTGGCCGACGGCTACGGCAATCGTCGCGTCGCCGTGATCGACGCCGAGTCCGGAAAGATGAAGCGATTCTGGGGCGCCTACGGCAAACCGCCGGACGACAAGGCCGCGCTCGCGCAGGGCGCGTACGATCCGACCGTCACCTACCAGCACTTCCGCGGGCCGGTGCACTGCGCCGACGTCTCGAACGACGGTCTGGTCTATGTCTGCGATCGCACCAGCAATCGCCTGCAGATCTTCAAGACCGACGGCTCGTTCGTGAAAGAGGTCTACATCGCGCGCGACTCGCGCGCCGACGGCGCCGTCTGGGACACGCGTTTTCACGCGATGCGCAGCAGAAGTATCTGTATGTTGCCGACGGCCGCAATCAGAAGGTGCGCATCTTCGATCGGCAGTCGATGGAAGAACTCACCAACTTCGGCAAGGGCGGCCACTACCCCGGCGAGTGGTATTCGCTGCACAACATCGCGACCGATTCGAAGGGCAACATCTATACGGTCGAAACGTATCAGGGGCGGCGCTTGCAGCGATTCCTCTACAAAGGGCATCGCGCCGGTGCGCGCCAAGCAGCAGGGCGTGCCCTGGCCTCAGGGGAAATAGCTTCGCAGGGCCGGTCCTTTCGGACCGGCTTACGGCTTCGCGTATTTCGTCAACCCGCCGCCAGCCGCCTCACGCGAGAGCGGTCCCTCAGCCGCGTACACGTTGCCGTCGCGATCGACGGCGATTCCTTCGCCGGCCGCGCCATGGTCCGCTCCCGTCGGAAGCGCGTGTGGAGGAATGAACTGGAGGACTTTGTCTTCCTTCGTCGTGCCGATACGCACGCCGGTCTTCCAGTTCGGGTGCCGCTCGGGACTCGACTCCGAGTCGATCGCGTAGAGCATGTCGTCGCGCGTGATGAACAGTCCGCTCACCCGGCTGAACTGCTTCCACTCTCCGAGGAACTTCCCGTCCTGATCGAAGATCTGGATCCGGTGATTGCCGCGGTCCGCCACGAAGAGCCGACCACGCGAGTCGAGTGCGAGCGCGTGCGGCGTGCGGAACTCGCCGGGCGCCGAGCCCAGCTTGCCCCATTCCTTAACGTACTTGCCGTCGCGCGTGAACTTCACGATCCGCGCGTTGGTGTCGAGCGCCAGCGTTCGCGAACTGGCCGCTGTGTCCGTCCGACACGAAGATGTCTCCGTTCGGCGTCGTGATCACGTCGTTCGGCTCCAGGAACGTGTCCGTTCCTCGTGCCCCCACACCCGGTTTACCCAGCTGCAGGAGCACTTTTCCGTCGGGACTGAACTTGGTGACGGTGTGGCCCCTGCCCTTGCGTCCGGGAATTTCGCGAGCTCCGCGGCGTTGGCTGTGCGGCCATCGGTGACCCAAACGTTGCCGTCACGATCGACGTGGATGCCGTGCGGGAACACGAACTGTCCTCGCCCGAAACTCGCAAGGACCTTACCCGATGTCGCGATCGAGCTTCAGAATCGGATCGACGTTGGATCCCGCGCAGCTGTTCGCGCCGCAGCGGTCGTAGGCCCAGAGGTGTCCGTCCAGTGCGATGTCGACGCCGGCAGTAGACCCCCACGTCCGGCCGTCAGGCAGCGTTCCGAAATTCTTGATGAGGCGAGGATTCGGATTCGGCAGCGGCGCGCTCGCCGGATCGACGACCTCGCCCTGGCTCGATCCCGTGACGCACGAAAGAACGATAACGGCGCCGACGAGCAATATGCGCATAGGCCGGCAAGTATACGGTCAGGGAGCCGCGCGCGGTAAGCGAAACGCCGCCATCTCCTCGCCATTGCGAACCAGCAGGACGTCGCCGACGACGACCGGGTGATTCCACGTCTTGCCGTCGATGGCCTTGAAGCGCGCGAGCTCGTTGAACTGATCGGGCGTGGCTGAGACGAGCGCCACGTCGCCCTCCTCGGACATGACCAGCAGCACATCCTGATCGGCCAGCAACACGAGCTGGCCGCCACCATAACGGCCGCCCTTCCATTTGCGTTTGCCGTCGCTCAGATCGATGGACGACAGGATGGTTCCGTCGAAGCCGTAGGCGTGCCCTTTGTGGACGACGTAGTCGTTGTAAGTACGGCTTCAGTCCGTTCGACGTCCAGCGCTCCTCTGTCGTCCACTTGCCCGACGTGTGCGCCACGCCGATGCGGCGTATGCCCGCGCCGCCCGTGCCTCCCAGCACGCTGATCAACAGATCGCCGTCCGCGGTGCGTGCCGGCTGCACGATCGCGCCGCCCGACCAGCGGTGCTCCCAGAGCACGCTGCCGTCGGGTGCAGCACTGGTCACGCCAGCCGCGCTGAGAAGAAGAATCTGCGGCACACCGTCGACGGTGACGAGATGCGGTGAGCTGTAGCTGAAGCCGTGCGCCGGACCACGCCAGCGCGACTTGCCGGTGGCGCGATCGTACGCGGCGAGCTGACCCGCAACCGCGATGACCACCACGTCGTTGACCAGAACCGGCGAGCTCGAGAATCCCCAGTCCGGAGTCGTCGCCTTCGCATCCGCTGCCGCATTCTGCGACCAGATCTTCTTGCCGGTCACGGCATCGAGCGCATTCAGAATCCCGGTGCCGCCGAACGTGTAGACACGGCCATCGTCGCCGATGGTCGGCGTTCCTCGCGGGCCGGCGCCGCCGTTCGATTCCCAGAATCGCGCCGCATCACGATGCCGCCACACCGGCTCGCCGGTCGTCAGGCTGTACGCCGCGACGATTTCGTCCTCGCCGCGCTGCTCCTGTGTGTAGATCACATTGCCGCGCACGGCGAACGACGACCATCCCGGCCCGATCGGCTTGCGCCATATCGCGACCGGCGGCTGCTGCGACCAGTTGGTCTCGATGCGCACACCGTGGACGACGCTATCGCGATCGGCACCGCGAAAGCCCGGCCACTCCGCCTTCGCGATCGGCGTGGCGAGCCGTCGCTCCTTCCTCACGCGCTTCGGTGACGGCAGGGGTCGGACTGGGCGCACCCGCCGCAGGCGACAGAAGCAGGTTCTTTCGGTGCTTCCGCAACGACTGGAGCAGGCAGAGGCGCAACCGGATCGTCGCCTCGGGCGAGCAGTCGATCCTCGGCCGACGGCGTCCATCGCCAGTGGAGCTGCGAGCCCGCGCTGCTGATGCCATCGGTGCGCACCAGCGTCATCGCCGCCAGCGCGAGCGCAAGCGCCACAACCAGCGCCGGGAAGCGAAGTGCACCAGGCAGCCTGTGGCTGATTGCCGCCCATCCGACCAGCCCGAGACACAGCAGGGGAATCGAGAAGACCGGCAGCATTCCTCCCATCATCCCGTTCGACACAGAAGGATGAACGACACGGAACATCAGGAAGACCGATGCGACCATCACGACGATCGCGCCGATGCGCTCGAACCATGCCGCGCGGCTGAAGAACAGCCACCAGAGGAGGATGACGAGCCCGAGCACGACGCCGCCAGCCACAGATAGCAGGAAGCCCTCATCAAGGACGAGCAGCGCGCCAATCCAGAGCAGCCCATTGCAGCACGAGGGCGGTCACGCCCGGCCAGAGCCTGAGGGGCGGACGCAGAGTCATGATTGCGGCGTGGTTGGTGGCCATGATGGGACTAGACTGTCCCGCCGAGCGAGTTGTTCCCTGGTTCGGCCGGTCCAAAAGGACCGGCCCTACGTGACGGTCAGACCGTAGGCCATGACCTACTTGACCGTCACTTTGACGTGGGCGTTGGTCCAGCAGCACTGGAAACCGCCCCCGCCCTCACCCGTCGCGTCGTTGACCTGCACGCGCAGCAGGTACTCGCCGGCCGCTGAGAAGGACGCGGTGGTCGTGGACTGCCCCGTCTTCTCGTCCACGGACGGCACAGCGTTGCTGAAGCTCACCTCGCCGGGACCTCGGAACTTGCTCCACGCTACGCGTCACCAGGCGCGCGGGCCGCCTCGCCTCCGGCGCCCGAATCCCGTCGTCAGTCGTCCAGACGTTCAACGTCAGCGGCGAAGCCACGCTCGCGGTGTAGGTGGCCGCGAGACCTTTCGGCGGACCGGTGTAGGTCTGACCGTTCGAGTCGAGCCGAAGCACCGGTGGCGTGTTGCCGAGCGCGACGTCCTTGAACGGCGCGACGATCCACAGCGGATCGAGATGCATCGGGACCGTCGTGGTCTGCCCGTTGGCGACGATCGTCCACGTCAGCTTGTTCTTGCCGAAGTCCTTCGGGACGACGATCGTGAAGACGCCCCACTGGCGGCGCGGCAGGAAGTGCGTGGGCTGACCGAGGTCGGGACCGCCCGGCTCGATGCGATTGTTCGGGCCAACCGGGATGTCGAGCGTCTGCTTCGCGTTTCGATTGAAGTAGCCGACGAGCAGGCGTGTACGAGCCGTCGGCGTTCTGATACCAGCCCTCGAACGCGCCGGTGACGCTCTGGCCCGATTCCTTGACCGGCTCGATTGGCAGGCCCGGCGGCACTCTGACCGCGGGCGACGGCAACCGAGCACGCGGTCAGCGAGGACGCTCGCGAGCAGGACGCGACGCGCGCGCATGCGCTCGCGATCCCAGTGCGCTACGGCGCGCCCGCGGAGCTCGGGACCGGCTTGCGCCGTTCGAGTTCGGCCTTGTATTCCTCGTCGCTCATGTAGGTGATGTTCACCCACGCGTGGCCCATCTCGTCCACGGTGCGATCGCCCCAGCCGACCCACTGATTCGGGATCAGGGTTGTTCTTGTTCGCCGTCGTGTTGTCGTACCACGACGTGATCTTCAGGATCGTGCCCTTCGGCAGCAGCGGCGCCGCATCGTCGGCGTAGACGTAGTTGTTGTGCCAGTTGAAATTGAAATTGTTCACGTGGCTCAACATCTGCGTGGTGCCGTTCGGAAGAATCGCTTCCATCGACATCGCCTTGCCGCGCAGATGCATGTGCGGCTGGAAGTTCTCCACTCGGCCGGCCTGACGCATGACGTGGAAGTTCTGGCTCACGAACGTGCCGTTCGGCGGGATGTCGATGTTGCGCGCGCCGCCGGCGATGCTGCTCAACGACGCGAGCACCTGGCGATACTTCGGCTCCTGCCCCTTCGGATAGAGGTAGATGCCGAGCTCGACCTGATCGGTGATCTCCTCGCCGACCGCGTGATAGTGGACCTCGAAGATGATCTTCGAGCCGGGCAGCATCAGCTTGCCGCTGTTCGGCGCGCATGATCTCGCCCTGCTTGCCGACCGCCCATTCCATGAACAGTCCGGCGCCGCTGCCGTCGGACGTCAGGTTCTGTTCGGGATCGTCCTGCTGCAGACGCGCCAGTGCGTGGTGCGTGACGCGGCGGCCCTTCACCGTGGCCGGGCGAATCTCGATCGCACGCACCCAGCGCGGTTCGGTCAGCCCGGTCTCGACGACGGGCTTGTACCACTGGTCGAGCGCCTGCGCCGGCGTCGTGTACGGCGGCGACTTGATGACGAGGTCGGGCGGCCCGCCGAACTGACCGGCGAAGTTCCACACGTCGTCGTTGGCGAACTGTCTTCGGCGGCGGCATGTCCTTCGGATCGCCCTGCGGCGCACCGGCATCGACCCATCGCGACGATGGTGTCGATCTCGGCGTCGGAGAGCGAGCGATCGTTCTTGAAGTGCTGAATGCCGACGGTCTTGTCGATGTGCCACGGCGGCATCTGCCGCGCCGCGACGCGCGCCTTGATCGACCGCGCCCACGGGCGCGTCTCCTCGTAGGTCATGAACGCCATCGGCGCGATGTAGCCGGGGCGATGGCAGGCCTGACATTTCTCCTGCAGGATCGGCGCGATGTCCTTGGTGAAAACCGGCGCCGCCTTCGCGCTCCGCGCTTCGGCGCCAGGGCCGCTGTCGATCGAGATGCGTGATGGCTGAGCCGCCGCGAGTCGCGGCAGTGCAACGAGTGGCGGCGACGGCCGCCCAGACCCACTGCGTTCCTGAGGGTCCGACACTGGTGCTGACCATCGTACGCGCCTCCAGCGAAAGGCCCGACTCGCAGGGCTACGTCGGGCAGGCGGGGCCCCGTGAGTAGCTCGGGGAATTGTGCGCCTGACCGAGGCAGGCGTCAACGCACTGGCTGATCAAAATTGCGTCTACTCGCCGGTTATTTCGCGCGTTTGACGGGCCGTGTGGGTATATAGTCTCGCCGTCGGCGGGCTGGTCATATCAGTTTCGGACCCTCGGACCGGCCCCCGCCTCGCACGCAGCAGCCGTCGCGTGCGACACCTCCAGACTCGGCACTCGGGAGTGTGGATTATGTGGCGACCGAAACTCGGTATCCCGCTCGCGGCAATCGTCGCTGGTGTGCTGTGGATGACGATCGGCACATCCGGTCAGACCAGCCCCGCTCCATCGACCAGGAACGGCGAGTGGCCGCACTACACCGCCGACCTGCGCGGCACGAAGTACTCGCCGCTCGATCAGATCAACGCGAGCAACTTCAAGGACCTCGAGGTCGCCTGGCGGTTCAAGACCGACAGCCTCGGCACGCGTCCCGAGTACAAGCTGGAAGGCACGCCACTGATGGTCGGCGGCGTGCTGTACACGACCGGCGGCACGCGCCGCTCCGTCGTCGCGCTCGACGCGCGCACCGGCGAGCTGCTGTGGGTGCACCGCTATCCCTGAGGGTACGCGAGGTGCGAATGCGCCGCGTCAGCTGTCCGGGCGCGGCGTCGCCTACTGGACCGACGGCCGTGGCGACGATCGCGTGCTCTACGTGACGCCCGGCTACCGGCTGATCGCGCTGAACGCGAAGACCGGCGCCATGATCCCGTCGTTCGGCAAGAACGGCGTCGTCGACATGAAGGTCGGTGTCGTCTAAGGCACAGGCGAGCAGATCGATCTCGAGACCGGCGAGATCGGCCTGCACTCCACGCCGACCATCGTCAAGGACGTCGTCATCGTCGGATCGTCGATGAAGGAAGGCATGACGATCACGACGCACAACAACACCAAGGGCGCTCGTGCGCGCGTTCGACGCACGCACCGGCAAGATGCTCTGGACGTTCAACACCATTCCGCGTCCCGGTGAGTTCGGCAACGACACGTGGCTGAACGGCTCGTGGGCCGTCAACGGCAACACCGGCGTGTGGACGCAGATCACGGTCGACGAGGAGCTCGGTCTCGTCTATCTGCCGGTCGAATCGCCCTCGTCCGACTACTACGGCGGCAAGCGACCAGGCAACAACCTGTACGGCGAGAGCCTGGTCGCGGTCGATCTCAAGACCGGGCAGCGCAAGTGGCACTTCCAGCTCGTGCACCATCCGATCTGGGATCACGACATCTCGTCGGCGCCGATCCTGCTCGACGTGACGATCGACGGCCGCATGCGGAAGCTCGTCGCGCAGCCGACCAAGCAGACGTTCCTCTACGTGTTCGATCGCGCGACCGGCGAACCGATCTGGCCGATCGTCGAAACGGCGGTGCCGCCGGGCGACGTTCCCGGCGAGTGGTATGCGCCGACGCAGCCGATTCCCAGCAAGCCGCCGGCGTACGGCCGGCCTGGTCTCCGTATTCCCGACGAGCTGATCGACTTCACGCCCGAGATGCGCGCGCAGGCGATCGAGAACATGAAGCGCTACAAGTGGGGCGGCAACTTCCCGTACAGCGGCACGCTCTACAACCCGCCGATCGTCGGCAACGTGAACGGTCTGCTCGGCGCTCTGAACATCGGCAACGCGAGCGGCGGCACGAACTGGCCGGGCGCCGGCGCCGATCCCGAGACCGGCATCGTCTACGCGCAGGCGAACATGTCGGCGTTCACGCCGGAATCGGTGGCCCCGCCGCCGCCAGGCTTCTCCGATCTGCCGTATCAGGCCGGCGTCGTCGGTCAGCCGTTCCGTCTGCGTGAGGCGGCAGGCACGGGCACGTATGCCGACGTGCCGCGACAGACGCCGCCCGCGGCCGCTGCGACTCCTGCCACCTGCGCGCAGCGGGCGCCGGCGGCGGACGCGGCGGTGCAGCCTGCACGCACCTTCAACGCGGTCGAGGGCCTGTCGATGGTGAAGCCGCCGTACGGCGTGCTGGCGGCCATCGATCTCGCGACGCGGTGCGTTGAAGTGGCAGGTGCCGCATGGCGACACACCCGACGTCGTGCGCAATCATCCCAGGCTCAAGGGAATGACCATTCCGAAGACCGGCCAGGGCGGCAGCGTCGGCGTGCTCGTCACCAAGACGCTGGTGATCGCCGGCGACCCGCAGGTCACGACGACGCCCGAGCATCCGCGCGGTGCGATGATGCGCGCCTACGACAAGCAGACCGGCGCCGAGGTCGGCGCGGTGTGGATGCCGGCACCGGTGAGCGGATCGCCGATGACCTATCGCGTCGGCGGCCGCCAGTTCATCGTCATCGCCGTGAGCGGTGGCAACTACTCCGGCGAATACATCGCGTTCGGCCTGCCTGCGGCGGAACGCGACACCGGTGGAGGCACGCGGTAGGTGCAGCGCTGCGCGGAGTGCGATGGTGCGATGGTGCGATGGTGCTGATGCTGGCAGCTCTCGGCGTAGGAGCGTGCGGCTCGTCCAGGGTGACACCACGGCGTCGGTGTGGGATGGCGTGTATTCCGACGCGCAGGCGCAGCGCGGTGAGACCGCGTATCGGCAGGCGTGCGTGAACTGTCATGGTCCGGAGCTCGAAGGAGCCGACATGACGCCACCGCTCACGGGGGGCACGTTCACGGCGAATTGGAATGACTTGAACCTGGGCGATCTTTTCGAGCGCATTCGTGCGACCATGCCGCTCGATAAACCCGGCACGTTGTCGCGGCAGCAGAACGCCGACCTGGTCGCCTTCCTGCTCAGGGCCAACCAGTGGCCGGCCGGCGCCAGCGAGCTCTCGCGGGAGATCGGCGCGTTGAAGCAGATTCGAATTCAATCCAGCAAACCGGAACCGAAACCGTAGGGAAGCCAATCGGGTCGAGTCCAAGGGGATACGCTATCGAACGGAAGTGAACGCGGGGACGCGAAGCGGAAACCTAGAACGGTGGAGGATGGCGATGCGAACGTCCGCCTTCGGGTTCGTGTTGGTGCTCGCTTGTCTCGTGCTGTTGCCGGTGGATGCACTCGCGCAGAGCGAGATCGCCGGCGTCGTGAAGGATGCATCGGGCTCGGTGCTGCCCGGTGTGACCGTCGAAGCGTCCAGTCCCGCGCTCATCGAAAAGAGCCGCGCCGGCGTCACCGACGGCGACGGCAACTACCGCATCGTCAGCCTGCGTCCTGGCATCTACACGGTCACCTTCACTTTGCCCGGATTCTCGACTGTCGTGCGCCAGGGCATCGAGCTCACGTCGAACTTCGCGGCAACCGTCGACGCGGAGATGAAAGTCGGCGCGCTCGAGGAAACGATCACGGTCACCGGCGAATCGCCCATCGTAGACACGCAGAGCATCACCACGCGTCACGTGATGACGCGCGAGGTCCTCGACGTGCTGCCGACCGGGCGCAACATCCAGGCCGTCGGCATCATGATTCCCGGGACGGCACTCGCTGTCGGTGGCGGCGGCGCGCTGTCGCGCGACGTCGGCGGCTCGGGATCGCTGCAGCAGTCGCCGCTCCAGTACCGCGGCTCCGGCGACACGGTGCAGACCATCGAGGGACTGCGTCTCAACAATCTCGAAGCACAGGGCGCCTACAGCGGCGTGTACTGGAACGACGCCAGCTTCGAGGAGTTGAGCTACATCACCGGCGCCGACTCAGCCGAGATGGGCCAGGGCGGCATCCGCGTGAACATGGTGCCGCGCGACGGCGGCAACACGTTCCGCGGCCAGGGCTTCGCCAACTACACCGACAGTGGCTGGGCGCTCGGACAACTGCGGCTCGCCCGGCATCGGTCAGGCCTGCACGCGATCGAACCTCGTCTGGCAGCACGACGTTCAACCCGAACAACCAGCTGACGAACGTCTCCGAGATCCAGAAGATCTGGGACGTCAACCCGTCCATCGGCGGCCCGATCCTCCGCGACCGGCTCTGGTTCCACTACACGTTCCGGCACCAGGGCGTCGAGAAGACAGTCGCCGACAGCTACTTCGATCGCAACCCCTCGCAGTTCGTCTACGACGGCCGACTACGATCGACCCGGGCATCGACGACGGCCACATCGTCAGCAACGCGGTCCGCGTCGTCGTGGCAGGCCAGCGGCAAGGACAAGTTCTCGGTCTATCACGACAACCAGCGGAAGTACCGCGATCACTGGGGCATCAGCTCGACCGTGCCGCCCGAGGCGGCCGGCGTGCAGGTCACGCCGACGAGCTTCGTCAACGTGACCAAGTGGACGCGCACGCACACCAGCCGGCTGCTGCTCGAAGGCGGCTTCGGCTACTACAACCAGGAATACACCGAGCTCTATCAGCCGTCGGTGACCGGACTCGACCGACAAGGTCTGGGATCCAGACGCCATTCGCAATTCTCGCGTCTACACCGTGCTCGACCAGTCGAACAACAAGATCGCCAACGCCTGGAACGCACCGTCCGATCACTTCTCGATTCTGCGAACGTGGATGGGTGCGGCCTCGTACGTGACCGGGTCGCACTCGTTCCGGTTCGGCGCCACCGTGAGCGAAGGCGACTGGCGCGTTCTCGACCAGTGGACCGGCGACATGCAGCCGATCACCTACAACGCCGGGCGCCCGGTACAGGTGCACGCTCCGGCTGCCGATCGATCGCCGCAACGGGATCAAGGCCGACACCGGCATCTTCCTCCAGGATCGCTGGACGATGAGCCGCGTCACCTGGAATCTGGGTCTGCGCTACGACTGGTTCATCGGCGAGACGCAGGAGAGCGAGGTCTCGCCGAGCCGGTTCAACGGCGGCACGAAGTTCGGCAAGTGCGCCGACGGCAAGAACGACGCGCGAGCGGGATGCGTCGGCACCGTGCAGAACTGGAAGGACATCTCGCCGCGACGTCGGCGTCGCGATCGACCTCTTTGGCGACGGACGGACGGCCATCAAGGCCAGCTTCGCCAAGTACGTCGCGGGCCAGCAGATCGCCGTCGCCAACGCCGCGAACCCGGTCACGGTGCTCGGCCTGACCGACACGCGACCCTGGACCGACCTCGACGGCAACGGTCTGCCGCTCGACGCCAACGGCAACATCCAGTTCAACGAGCTCAGCGCCTCGACCGCAGACGCCGACCTTCGGACGCAACGTCTCGACGACGACGCACCGATCCGGGAGTGTTGAACGGCTGGGGCAAGCGCGGCTACAACATGGAATACAGCGTCGCCGCGCAGCATCAGATCGCCGATCGCGATGTCGGTCAACGGCGGCTACTATCGCCGCTCGTTCGGCAATCAGACCTTCACCGACGACCTTCGCTACGACGCGAGCAGCTACGATTCGTTCTGCATCAGCGCGCCGGTCGATCCGGACTTGCCCGGCGGCGGCGGCTACCAGGTCTGCGGCGTCCTGGACCTCAAGCCGTCGGTGTTCGCGCAGGGACTGCCGGCCAACAACCTGATTCGCTTCTCCGACGACTTCGGCGGTGAGACGAACCTGTATCAGGGCTTCGACGTCAACCTCGAGGCTCGATTCCGAAACGGCGCGTTCCTGAAGGGCGGCGTGGCCGCAGGGATGCGACTGTTCGACAACTGCAACCTGCTGGCGGCCGGTCTCGACGCAGTCGTCGGGCTCACGCGCTCCAAGGCACCGAGACCTATCCCGACGGTTCACGAGGACTGCCATCGCGAATACCCCTTCCGGCCGGACGTGAAGCTCTCGGGCTCCTATACGCTGCCGTTCGACATCCTGCTTCGCCGGCACGTATCAGTTCAGCCGCGGTGTGCAGACCGGCGGCGCTGGTCCGAGCATCCAGGCGAACTGGGCGGTTCTCAACGCAGTGGCCAATCCGCAGATCGGCCGCAACTGGACCGGCACCGCGTCGCGCACGATCCAACTGATTCGCGAGGGTCTCGGATTACGGCGATCACAACCTGAGCCAGCTCGATCTGCGCGCATCGAAGCGCTTCGGTTTCGGCCGCTACCGGCTGCGCGTGGACTTCGACGTCTACAACGTGTTCAACAGCAGCTGGCCGTTCACCGTCAGCTCGACGTACTCGACCGCCGGGCCGACTATAAGCCCGGCCACGGGACTTCCGGTCCCGGGCACCGGATCCGCGTGGCTGCGTCCGACAAACGTGCTGCAGCACCGGTTCGTCAAGCTCGGAGCGCAGCTGTCGTTCTAGGGCGGGTCAATCCCAACGACCAACTTCCAACCACTCCCACCTCCCAACTCCCAAGCGGGGTTGGGAGTTGGGACGTGAGCGACAAGCAACTGGCTATGAACACCATATTTACGCGGGCCTTCGTGCTCGCCGCCGTTCTCGTGATCTGGAACGCACAGACCGTGCGAGCCGCCGCAAACGACTGCGACCGAGAATGTCTGCGTGGATTCATCACGCGATATCTCAATGCCATGGTCGCTCATGCGCCTGGCACACTGCCGCTGGCGCCGAATGTCCGTTTCACCGAGGACACCGTCGAGAGGACACTCGGTGACGGCCTGTGGAAAAACGCGTCGAAGATCCGGTCCTATCGCCTCGACATCCTCGACATGGCGCAAGGCGTCGCTGCATCGCAGGTTGTCGTCGAAGAGGCCGGCGCTCCGGTGATGCTGGCGCTGCGGCTCAAAGTGGTGAACAACGCGATCGCTGAAGTGGAAACACAGGTGACGCGGAGTCAAAAGGAAGGGGCGATCTTCGCCATCGAGGCACTGCAATCCACGAATCCGGCGATGACGATGCCGGTCGATCCAGCAAAACGGAGCTCCCGCGCGGACGCCATAAAGCTTGCGGAGTACTATCCTGCCGGTCTCGAGATCGGAAGCTTCGTCAGCGTCAACGCTCCGTTCGCGCCGGATGCGTATCGCTTCGAGAACGGACGACTCATGGCGGGCAAGGGTTGCACGCTAAACCCACCCTCCTGCGAGGACATGAAAGCCCAGAAGATCTCCACCCATCCTGGCCTGAGCTATCGCGTGCTGGCAGTAGACGAGGAGCTTGGTATCACTCTGCTTCGCATCAACTTCGGGCGCGCCGATCGGTACGGCGTCGGCAACGCGCTCATGGTGTGGGAAGCGTTCAAGGTCTACGGAGGCCAGATACACGCGGTCGAGGCGTTCATGAAGATCATGCCGGCCGACGCCGGCTCCGGATGGGACACCGACGTGCGCCGGCCACACTGACCAACTCCCAACGACCAACTCCCAATGACCAGCCACTCCCGACTTCCAACGCCCAATTGAGGGTTGTTGGGAGTTGGGAATCGGGAGTGGTTGGTAGTTGGGAATTGGTCGTTGGGCGTTTACGATCGCCGCATGGCGATCACCGAAGAACTCGTCGCGCGGGCGACAGCCCTCATTCCCATGCTGCGCAAAGCAGCACCGTCCGCAGAGAAGGCCCGTCGTGTTCCGCAGGACAGCCTCGACGCGCTGAGTGCCGCCGGCATCTTCAAGATGACCGCGCCGAAGGCCTATGGCGGCGTCGAGGCCGACTTCCAGACACAGTGCGATGTCCTGGCCGAGATCGCGCGCGGCTGTCCGTCGACGTCATGGGTTGCCACGATCTACAGCGCGATGTCGTGGCTGGTCGGCACCTTCCCGGACGAGACGCAGCAGGAGATCTACGCGACCCGCGATCCACGTATCGCCGGTGTGTTCTCACCGACTGGAACGGCAGTGCGCAAGGACGGCGGCTTCGTCGTGAACGGACGCTGGCCGTTCAACACCGGCTGCCACGGCGCGAAGTGGACTGTGCTGAACGTGCTGGTCGGCGACATGCCGACGTGCATGCTCGCGCGCAGCGCCGACCTCACGATTCTCGACGACTGGTATGCCACCGGCATGGCTGCGACCGGCAGCAACACCTCCGTCGCCGAGAATGTGTTCATTCCAGCGCATCGCACGATGCCGCTGCCGGACATGCTGGAGGCGCGGTATCCCGACCGTCACAATGCAGCCAATCCGTACTTCAACTATCCCCTCGCGCCAGTGCTGACCGTCAATGCAGGCGGCACTCCGATCGGCACGGCGCGCGGCGCGATGGACGCGTTTCTCGAACGCCTGCCGGGACGCGGCATCACCTATACGAATTACACGAACAAGGCTGACGCGCCGGTGACGCACCTGCAGTTGGCCGAGGCCTCGATGAAGATCGATTCATCAGCGGCTCATGTCGGTCTGGCCACGGCGATCATGGACGGGGCAAAAGACGGCCGGATGACGATGCCGGAGCGTGTGAAGGCGCGGGCGCACATCGCCTACTCGACTGGCTTGGCGCGGGAGGCGACCGACATCCTCTTCTACGCCAGCGGCGCTTCGTCCATCCAGGAACATATGGCGATTCAGCGGTTTCAGCGCGACATTCAGGCGCTGTCCAATCACGCGATCATGCATCCGCAGACCGGCCTCGAGCTGTACGGCCGGATTCTGTGTGGCCTTCAGCCGAATACGCTGCTGTATTAGGCCCTCCGAGCGGGCTCCGATGCCTCGAAATTGAGCGCCAGCGTTCGTCTACGGTCTCTTCCGGCACACTGCTTGATTGAGCTGAAACTTCGCAGCCAGTCCCACCAATTCACGAAAACTCTCACTGACGTGATCTACCAGTTTTCGCCAGAAGTCTAAGCAGCATTGAACACGGCCTGATCAGATCTTGAACACACCGTTTCTGCACACCCGCCGCATCAGGCCAAGACTTCACTGATCTCGATCTGGCAATCGACTTGCTCCACCCGCCGTGCTCAGGTGTCGTGTGTCTTTACTAACTGTCTCTAACCTTTCCGTCCGTTACGCGGAGGACCACACAGCCTCTCGCCTCGCGCTCGACGAGATCGGCTTCTCGGTCGAGCCGCACGAGATCGTCGGTGTGTCCGGGCCTTCTGGTTCGGGCAAGACGACGGTCGCGCTGGCGCTGCTCGGAATCCTCCCTCCGGGCGCCACCGTAGTCGGGCACGATTGCCTTCAACGGCCGCGATCTGCGTGCGCTCGACGAGCATGCCCGCGACGCGATCCGCGGCGGAGAGATGGGCATCGTCTTTCAGGAGTCAGCGCTCGCACTGAATCCTGTGCTGACCGCCGGCGCGCAGATTGGCGACGTGATTCGCGCGCACCGGCGCTGCAGTCGCAAGGAGACGCGCGAACGCGTCCTCGCGGCGATGTACGACGTCGGCCTCATGGAAGACACCGCGCGCATCTACGACGCCTACCCGCACGAATTGAGCGGCGGCCAGCGCCAGCGCGTGCTGATCGCCCAGGCGATCGCCTGCCGGCCCACGCTCGTCGTCGCCGATGAACCCACAGCCTCGCTCGATGCGGCGGTTCGCGATGAGATTCTGCGGCTGATTTGCCGCCTGAACGAACAGCACGGCACCGCATTCCTTATCATCAGTCACAGCGCCGAGGTGCTGAACCGCACCGCGCGCCGCATTCTCGTGATGGATCACGGCCGCGTGGTGCACACGCTGCGGCCCTCTCGCGACGGCATCGGTCGCGACGGCTACGTCGCGCGGTCGCTCTCGCGATCGGTGAGTGCGTCACGGCATCTGGCCCTCGTCCAGGTCACCGGCGCGACGAAGTCCTATCACCAGCGGCGCCTTCTCTCCCGCTCGCGGTACCAAGTCGAGGCACTGCGCGGCTTGGAGCTGCACATCGAGCGTGGCGCCACGCTTGGCCTGGCTGGGCCGTCAGGCTGCGGCAAGTCCACCCTCGCGCGCTGCATTGCCGGCCTGGAGTCGCTCGACAGCGGCAGAGTGCTCATCGACGGGCACGACATCACGACACTGCGCGGCCGGGCGCTGCTTCCCTATCGCAACCAGGTGCAGTTGATCTTCCAGGATTCAGCGGCGGCCCTGAACCCTCGCTTCACCGCGCTCGACATCGTCACCGAACCGCTGGTGATCCAGGGCGAGGCGACACCGCACGAGCGGCGCTATCGTGCGATTGAGCTGCTGTCGCAGGTCGGCCTGCCGGCCGATCGGCTGCAGTCGCGCGCCGCCGAGTTCAGCGGCGGCGAGCGTCAACGACTAGCGATCGCGCGCGCGCTCGCGGTGCGGCCACGCTTGTTGATTCTCGATGAGGCATTCTCGGGACTCGACCTCGAGACCCGCTCACTGATCGCGACGCTCTTGATGACGCTGCAACACGAGCAGGGGCTCGCGCTGCTCTGCATCTCGCACGATTTCGAGTTTCTCGCCGAGTTCGCTCGGGACATTGCGGTCATGCACCGCGGCACCATCGTCGAGCAAGGCACGACGGTCCGTCGCTTCATCCCCGATATAGCCGTAGACATGGGCGTTGAGCAGCCCATTCCTCTCGACGTAGAAGTTGTTCCACTGGGCTCGGGGCGGGCGGTGGCATGAGCATGCTCCGCTTCATACTTCTGCGGCTGGCCTACGGCGTCCTGATCACGTTGGGCGTGTCGATCCTGACGTTCATGATGCTGGAGCTCGCGCCAGGTGAGTTCTTCGATGACCTGAAGCTCGACGCCACGATCGGCACGAGCACGATCGAGACGCTGCGACAGGAGCATGGGCTCTCCGCCTCGGCTCCGGTTCGCTACGTGCGGTGGCTTGGCGCCGTTGTGCGCGGGGACTTCGGCCTCTCCCTCGCGCACAGCGCGCCGGTTGCGCCACTGCTCTGGGAGCGCACGCGCAACACGCTGATCCTCACGGTGCCGGCACTGCTCGTCGCGTGGCTGATCGCGCTGCCGCTCGGTCTGTGGACGGCGCGTCATCGCGGCCGCCTCTTCGATCGACTGTTCAGCGGCGCCACGTCGGCGCTTCTCGCGATTCCGGATCTCCTCATCGCGCTGGTGATGCTGCTCATCGCCCTCAAGAGCGGACTGTTCCCCGCCGGCGGCATGTTCTCCCCCGGTTCCGCCGACGGCGACTCGGCCGGCCGTATTCGCGATCTCGCCGCTCACGCCGTCCTGCCGCTCTGCGCCATCGTCCTGAGCACGCTGCCGGCGATTCTTCGCCACGTGCGCGCAAGCGCCATTGATGCCGCGCAGGCACCTGCCGTGCGCGCCGCACGCGGCCACGGCATCCGCGGCTGGCGGCTGGACCTTCGCTACGTTCTGACGATTGCGGCCAACCCGCTGATCTCGCTCGCCGGCCTCTCGGTCGCGGCATTGCTGAGCGCGTCGCTGCTGATCGAAGTGGTGATGAGCTGGCCGGGCCTGGGCCCGCTGCTCGTCGAGGCGCTGCTCGCGCGCGACGTGCACGTAGTGCTGGGCGCATCGATGCTCGCCACGGTGTTTCTGGTCGGCGGCAATCTATTGGCCGACCTCGTGCTGTTTGCGATGGACCCGAGGATTCGCGCATGACGCGCACCGCCACGCTCGTCATCGGTGTGCGCGCCAGGCTGATCGTCGGTGCGCTCGTCGCGCTCCACTTCCTCGTCGCGTTCGCCGGGTTCATTGCCCCGTACGACCCGACCAGCCAGGATCGATCGTTCCCTTACGCACCGCCGACCGCCGTGCACATGCTGGACGAGCGCGGCGGTCTGCACGCGCCCTTCGTGTACGGGCAAGTCCCCGATCCGAACGATCCAGCGGCGTACGTCGACGACACCTCCACGCGCTATCCGGTCCAGCTGCTGGCGAACGGGCACTTGCTCAGCGTGGATGCACCCGCTCGCCTCTCACTGCTCGGCACCGACGGCTTCGGCCGTGATGTCTTCTCGCGCGTGCTGCATGGCGGACGCGTGTCGGTTGCGGCGGGCCTTCTGGCCACGCTCTGTGCCCTGCTCGTCGGCATGACGCTCGGCACGCTCGCCGGCTTCTTCGGCGGACTCCTGGATCGGATCGTCATGCGTACGGCCGACGTCTTCATGGCGCTGCCGTGGATCTACCTGTTGTTCGCCGTTCGCGCCGCCCTGCCCCTGCACATCGACACGCGCGCGACGTTCCTGATGCTCGTCGCGGTCCTCGGCATCGTCGGCTGGGCCCGGCCAGCCCGCATGATTCGCGGCATCGTCCTCAGCGCGCGCGAGCGCATGTATGTCCGCGCCGCAGAAGGCTTCGGCGCCTCGTCCCGCTATCTGCTGTGGCGCCACATCCTGCCCCACACCTACAGCCTCGTGCTCACACAGGCCAGTGTGTTGATTCCGCAGTATCTGCTGGCAGAAGTCGCGCTCTCGTTTCTCGGCCTCGGCATCGGCGAACCGACGGCGAGCTGGGGCGGCATGCTCGGTACGCTGCAGCAGTATCACGTGCTGACGTCCTATTGGTGGATGCTGGCGCCGGCCGTTGCACTGGCCACGCTCGCCCTTGCCTATCACGCACTCACGGCGCTCGTGCAGGAGCGCGCGAAGCTCATCGCCGCATCGGTCCTGCTCGTCCTCGCGCTCGGCGCGCACTCCACCAGCGCTGCGACGCCGCCGGCGCCCCGCGCTGCGGGCGAGGACGTGCTCGCGATCGGTGGCGCCGGTCATCACGGCGGACGGCTCGTCGTCGCGCTGCGCGCCGAACCTCGAACGCTGAATCCGATCGCCGCTGTCGATGCCCCGTCGAAGGACGTCATCGGCCGGATGTCGGGCGATTTGATTCATATCAACCGCCTGACGCAGGGCACGGAGAGCGCACTCGCGACATCCTGGAATCGATCGGCGGACGGGCTGAACTACACGCTGTCGCTGCGCCGCGGTCTGCGCTTCTCGGACGGTGACCCGTTCGACGCCGACGACGTGGTGTTCACCTTCAAGGTGCTCATGGATCCGGCGGTCGGGGCACCCCACCGCGATCTGCTCGTGGTTGGCGGCAAGCCACATCACCGTCACCAAGATCGATGCCTACACGGTTCGGGTCACTCTGGCCGAACCGTATGCCGCCGCCGAACGGCTGTTCGACAGCATCGCGATCCTGCCCCGCCATCTACTCGAGAGCGCATACGCGCAGGGCTCTCTGGCCGACGCCTGGACGACGAAGACTACGCCGGCAGCGATCGCCGGCCTCGGGCCGTATCGATTCAAGCACTACGTCGCCGGTCAGGAACTCGTCCTCGAGCGCAATCCGTACTACTGGAAGGTCGATTCATCGAAGCGCCGGCTCCCGTATCTCGATGAAATCGTGTTCGTGTTCGCCGGCACTGAAGACGCGCAGGTGATTCGCTTCCAGAGCGGCGACGAGCGACCTGCTCGGACGAACGACTGCCGACAACTTCTCGCTGCTGTCGCGCGACCAGGGATGCGAGGCGCCATCAGCTCAAGGACCTGGGCCCGGCTCTCGAATACAACTTCCTGGTCTTCAACCAGAACGACCTCACCGGCAAGAACCTGCCGCACGTGGCGGCCAAGCAGCGCTGGTTCGGCGACCTCAATTTCCGCCGCGCGGTCTCGCTGGCGATCGATCGGCAAGGCATCACCCGCCTCGTCTTCAAGGGCCGTGCGGTTCCGCTGTGGGGCAACGTCAGCCCGGGCAATCGCCTGTGGGTGAACACCTCGATTCCCCGGCCGGCGCGGTCTGTTGCGAAGTCCCGCGACTTGCTGAAAGCGTCCGGCTTCTCCTGGCGTCCTGACGGCTCGCTCGTCGACAAGCAGGGCCAGCGCGTTGAATTCACCATCGTCACCAGCGCGACGAGCGCGCAGCGGACGGCGATGGCCACGCTGATTCAGGCCGACCTCAAAGAGCTCGGCATGGACGTACGAGTCGTGCCGCTCGAGTTCCGCGCCCTGATCGATCGCATCGTCGAGACCTTCGACTACGAAGCCTCGGTCCAGGGTCTTGGCGGCGGCGACGCCGATCCGAATGCCGAGATGCAGATCTGGCTGTCGCGAGGCGCGAATCACATGTGGCGCCTGGGACAGAAAACGCCGGCGACGCCCTGGGAAGCCGAGATCGATCGGCTGATGCAGCAGCAGCTCTCCACCCTTGACGCTGGCAAGCGAAAGGCGCTGTACGACCGCGTGCAGACGATCGTCGCTGAACAGCTGCCGTTCATCTTCCTCGCTGCGCCGCACATTCTCGTGGCCGCCCGCGGCGATCTCGCGAACTTCCAGCCGGCGGTGCTGGATCACTACACGCTCTGGAACGCCGACCAGCTCTACTTCACGCCACAAGGGGCGAGTCAACGCCGATGAGCATGCTCGCCAAGGTCCTCGACACCGGGCAGGAGCCTCGCAGCGACCGCGAGCTGGTGGCGTCGTGTCTGTCGGGGGACGAACAGGCGTGGAGCGATCTGATCGACCGCTACAACCGGTTGATCTTCTCGATTCCGCTCAAACAGGGCCTCAGCCGCGACGAGGCTGCGGACATCTTCCAGGCGGTGTGCCTCGACCTTGTCGCGGAGCTGCCGCGTCTGCGCGATCCACAGGCCCTGCCGGCGTGGCTCATTCAGACAACGCTGCACAAAGTGTCGAAGTGGCGTCGCCGCAACGACCGCTACGTGCCCGACGAGGGCACCCACACGGAGAACGCGCCGGCGCCCGAGGCCGACATGCCTGACGCGCTCATTCGCGAAGTCCAGCAGGCGCAGGCACTGCGTGACGCCGTGGCCGCCTTGTCGGACCGGTGCCAGCGCATGGTGCAGATGCTGTTCTTCGAGACGCCCGCCCGTCCGTACAAGGACGTCGCGTCACAGCTCGGCGTCGCCACCGGTTCGATCGGCTTCCTGCGCAGCCGTTGTCTCGACCGCCTGCGGTCGGCTCTCGAAGGGATCGGCCTGTGCCGGTAGCCGTTGCGCCTCCCAGCGCAGGGGCCGCCTCGAGGCGGCCCGGCGACGCGACGCAGGCCCAGAGCCTCATCGAGCAGTCGCGCGAGCTGCTGCGTGTGGACTTCCATCGCGCGCTGACGTGTGCGCAGGAGGCGGCGGCGATCGCTCGAGAGATTGGCGACGCTCGTCTGTTCGCGCTCAGCACTCGGGCGGAGGCCAATGCGTTGTCGGTGGGCGGCAACAATCAGCTGTCAGTCGAGCGTCACGCACAGGCGATTGCCGCGTTCCAGCAGCTCGAGGATCACGCCGAGCTGGCTCGCACCTTGAGCGCATCGCTTCAGCCGCTCCTGCTCATTGGCCGCTATGAGGAGGCGCTCGCCGCTGCGGAACGTGCCCGGACGCTCTTCGAGGCGCAGGGCGATGCCGTACGGATCGCGCGTCTCGACGTGATGATCGGTAATCTGCTGCACCGGCAGGACCGCTTCGCCGATGCGATGGCCTGCTACGAGCGCGCGCACCAGGCATTGGCACTCCTCGGCGATGCCGACGGTGTGCTGTCGGCAATCCACAACAAGGCCGTCACGCTGACGACCCTGAACAACTTCCGCGAGGCGCTCGCTGCCTACACGGAAGCACGCCGCCTGGCCGTCGAGCGCGGCCTGGATCAGGCGGTCGGCCAGGCCGACTACAACATCGCGTGGCTCTACTATCTGCGCGGCGAATACAGCCGCGCCATCGAGCTGCTCCACACCGCGGCGGGCGCCGCCCGCCGCACCGGAGACGGCTACCACGCGGCGCTGTCGCTGCTGGACCTGTCTGAGATTTATCTCGAGCTGAACCTGAGCGTCGATGCGCGCGAGATGGCCGAACAGGCCCACACCCGCTTCAACGAGCTCGGCATGGGTTACGAGGCGGCGAAGGCACTGGCCAACGCCGCGACCTCGTACGGTCAGGAGGGCAAGGCCTTCCGCGCCATCGAGTTGTTCGGCGAGGCGCGCGAGCGGATGGTCCGCGAGAACAATCAGGTCTGGCCATCGCTCATCGACCTGTATCAAGCCATCCTGCTCGTGGACGAAGGCCGGCTCTTCGAGGCCCGTCGTCTGGGGCTGGTCGCTCTCGAACAGTTCGACGCTTCGGGTCTCTCTGGCAAGGCGGCCCTCTCCCTGCTGTTGCTGGCCCGTATCGGCCTGCGCCTCGACGATGCTGCCGAAGCGCAACGGCGGTGCGAGGCGGCCATCCAGAAGCTCGCGACCGTCGAGAGCCCGATCCTCATCTATCACGCCCACCTGCTCCTCGGACACGCGCTGACGCGCACCGGAGACTCCGCCGGTGCGTATGCGTCGTATCAGATCGCGCGCGATGCGCTCGAAACGCTGCGCAGTCGCCTGAATGGCGAGGAATTGAAGATCGCCTTCGTGAAGAACAAGGGCGAAGTCTACGAGCGGCTGGTGCAGTTATGCCTCAACGGCGAGACGGGCACGGGCGGGTTCGAGCAAGCGTTCACGCTCGTTGAGCAGGCCAAGTCCCGCACGCTGTTCGACCTGATGTTCCAGCCGGTGCATGCGCTGGCGCGCGAGGAAGGCTCCGAGAGCCAGCTCGCCCACTCGATCCGCGAGCTGCGCGAGGAGTTGAACTGGTACTACCACCTGGTTGAGCTCGAGCAGCTGCGGCCAGGCGATAACTCCGACGAGAAGCTGTCCGCGTTTCAGCGCGAGATCGGCGCGCGCGAGAAAGAGATGGCGCGCACGGTCCGTGAGTTGACACTCACCGGAGCCCCCCAATCGGATCTCCTCGCGCCGTCGGTCTACTCGCTCGAGGCGATTCGCGAGGCCCTGCCGGCTGATACGACGCTCCTCGAGTTCTTCACCGTTGAAGACCGCATCATCCTCTGCCTCGTCGATCGCGAGCGTGTCGAGATGGCGCCGGTCTCGCTGATGTCGAGGGTCGACTCGCAGGTCCGGATGCTGCAGTTCCAGTTCTCGAAGTTCCGGCTCGGCGCCGACTACCTCAAGACCTTCGAGCGCGCGCTGCTGACCACCACGCAGGCGCACCTGCACGAGCTCTTTACGGAGCTGCTGGCGCCGGTCTGGTCGCAGGTGAAAGGACGTCGGCTGGTCATCGTGCCGCACGGTTCGCTGCACTACGTGCCGTTTCATGCGCTCTTCGACGGCGAGCAGTACGTCACCGATGCCTGTGCAGTGTCATATGCGCCGAGCGCCAGCATTTACGCGCGCTGTCAGCAACAGGCCAGCGGCGGCGGCGAAGGCGCGCTGGTGCTGGGCGTCGCCGACGACCAGGCGCCACTCATCGACGCGGAAGCGAAGGCCGTCGCGGCGGTGCTGCCCGACGCCAGGCTGTGCATCGGCCGCGACGCCACCGAGCAGGAGCTCCGCACCTCCGGCCGCAACAGCCGCATCGTGCACATCGCGTCGCACGGCTATTTTCGTCCCGAGAATCCGATGTTCTCCGGCATTCGCCTCGGCGACACCTATCTGAACGTCTACGACCTGTATCGTCTGCGGCTGAAGGCTGACCTGGTCACGTTGAGCGGCTGCGCGACGGGGGCCAACGTGGCCGCGGCCGGCGATGAGCTGCTCGGGATTACACGAGGGTTGTTCTGTGCAGGCGCCCACACGCTGCTCCTGAGCCTGTGGAACGTCCACGACGAGAGCACGGCCGCCTTGATGACCCGGCTGTATCGGCGCATTGCCGGCGGCGCTGCCCCGGTGGACGCGCTGCGCGACACGATGCGCGACCTCCGGTCAGAGCATCCGCATCCGTATTACTGGGCCCCGTTTGTGTTGACGGGCAAATCCGCGCAGGCCTGAATTTTTTTATGAGCCCCTCTATTTCCAGCTCAGCTTCGCGCCCCTATCCCAGTGAGCAGTGATGTATCCGATGACTGACCATTTTTCATCGCCGCAGTGGGTGGACCTGGTGCGGGGACTGCTCCGCGAGGACACGAAAGCAGAGATGAACCAGCACCTGCGCGCCGGCTGCGAAGAGTGCCGCGAGGCGTTCGCCGCCTGGTCGGGATTCGCGACGTTTACTGAGGCAGAGCCAGGCGTCGTGCCCCCCGACGACGCGCTTCGCGTGGTGAAGAGCTATCTCGCACAGCAGGACGTTCGCGACGGCCGTGCAGTGACCCGGCGCCGCCGCTCGTGGGGGCCCTCGATGCTGGCCACGCTTGTATTCGACAGCATGCAGGCGGCACCGGCTGGCGTGCGCGCCAGCGGCGCGTACTCACGGCACCTGCTATTTAGCGCGCAGTCGCTGGCCATCGATCTCCATATCGAGACGGCCTCGAAGGCCGGCTGGTTCCTGCTGGCCGGCCAGATTGCCGACAGCAGCCGGCCGGATCAGCTCCCGCGGCGGATCGATTTGTCTCTGGTTGAGGGCGACACGGAAATCAGCGCCTTCCAGACCAACGAGTTCGGCGAGTTCCAGTGCACGTTCGATCGCCGCACCGATCTCACGTTGTTGTTCGCGCTCGAGGGCGGCGAGGTCGCACTTCCGCTCGACGGGCTGTTCAACCCGTCCACTCCGGTGAAGTCCTCGTCCACTGATTCGCAAAGGTCTTGATGATGAAGCGCCTCCCCTTGTCACGATTGATCTCCACGCTGCTCCTCGCGGTCGTCGTGCTCGGCATGACGCCGGCACGCGCTGCGGCGGAGGACCGGCTGATCGTCCGCGCCGGCGGTCTACTCGGCGGTCTTCCTGTCGTGAAGTCTGCGTGCCGCATCCTCGGGTGCAATGTGCTCTACGCGCTCGACGGAACGGTGAACAACGTGCTCCTCGTGGCCGTTCCGGACATCCTCGACACGCAGCTGCTCGTGAAACTGCTGTCGGTGCTCCCCGGCATTGTCGATGTCGAGGTCGATCAGTTGGTGTTCACCGAGGGCACGAGCGGAGCGTCAGCGCCTCCAGCGCTCCTCGACAAGACCATGATCGACTACTACGGCACGAAGGTCCGCCGTGGATATGTCAATCAGCCGGCCTTCGAGATCCTCGGGCTGGCCGAGGCGCATGACCGCTACGGCCTCACCGGCAATGGCGTGCTCGTCGCCGTCATCGATACCGGCGTGGACACCGCGCATCCCGTACTCAAGAACGTGCTGGTCACTGGCTACGACTTCACCCGCAACCGCGAAGGCGGCGCCGAGCAGGGCGACATCAGCCAGTCGACGATGGCCATCCTCGACGACGGTCGGGCACCACGAGCCAGTCCACGATGGCGATCCTGGACGAGGCCAAACCCGGTTTCGTGAATCAGTCCACGATGGCCATCCTCGATCAGTCCACGATGGCCATCCTCGACGGCCCCGAGTATGCGGCGTTCGGACACGGCACGATGGTCGCCGGCGTCGTCCATCTGGCTGCGCCGCGCGCGAAGATTCTGCCGCTCAAAGCCTTCCGCGCTGACGGTAGCGGCTATCTGTCTGACGTGCTGCGTGCGCTGTATTTCGCCGCGAACAAGAACGCGAAGGTCATCAACATGAGCTTCAGCTTCTCGGACAAGTCCCGAGAGCTCGAACGGGCCTTGACCTACGCCACGTCGAAGGGCGCCATCGCGGTGTCATCGGCGGGAAACGACGGCCGCAAGACCAACGTCTGGCCAGCGTCGCTCTCGACGGTGATTGGCGTCGCCTCGACCACGGACTCGGATACGCTGTCGGACTTCTCGAACTTCGGCACCAGCGTGGCATGGATTGCGGCGCCCGGTGAGGGGATCGTGACGACCTATCCGTTCAACACCTGGGCAGCCTCGTGGGGAACGTCGTTCAGCACGCCATTCGCGGCGGGCACGGCGGCCATGTTGGCCGAGAGCGGCGCGATCACGAACAGCCAGGCGGCCGACGCAGAAGGCAACGGCGTCTGGATCTCCTGGGAAGTGAGCAAGGGCCGCCTGCACGCGCCGTCCGCGATTCGTGCGCGGAAGAAGACCACGGTAGGCGGCTTACTCGGTCTCTGGTAATGCTGGCTGCCCCGTCCTGGAGTCCGGAGAACATCAAGGTCAAGGAGCTGCAGACGCAGCTCCTTGCCGTGCGTACGTCGGTCATCTGCGCGATGAATCAGCTCCTCGATCTGAAGGATCTGAACACCGGCGTGCACTCGACCCGGCTCGCCGAATGGTCCGTCCGCATCGGCCGCGACCTCGGGCTCGATGACGACTGCCTGCGCGACCTCGAAGCGGCGGCGATCCTTCATGACATCGGCAAGATCGGCGTCCCCGACGCCATTCTGAGGAAACCGGCGAAGCTGACCGAGGAGGAGTACGCGGTCATCAAGAAGCACCCGGAGTATGGGTGGGCGGTGCTGCGTGCCGTGCCTGGCTTCGAGCGTGTCAGCCTCTTCGTGCTGCACCATCACGAAGCATTCGATGGCAAGGGGTATCCGGCCGGCCTGCGCGGCGACGAGATCCCGATCGGCTCGCGCATCGTCTCGGTGATGGACTCGTTCGATGCGATGGTGTCGTCGAGGCCGTATCGCAAGGGCCTGCCGCTCGATGAGGCCATCCGGCGGCTGGAGGCCGACACCGGCAAGCAGTTCGATCCGGTCGTCACGCCGAAGTTCATCGCGCTGGCCCGCAGCGGTGCAACGACGGTGTTCGATGCGACCGGCGCGAGCCTCGCGTCCGCGTTGTAGAGCAGGCAACTCCGAGCCAACTGCCATCGCCGACCACGACCGTGCCCACGCCGACTCATCCCGTTTGGGATCGGCGTCTGCGAGTGGTTGGAGTCGCCGCTCGGAATGGGACTTGATAGGCGCTTACAAACGAAGTTCGCGGCGTCGTTGGTGCTGCCGACGCCCTTGTACTGCGCGACCTGCGGATATGCGCACAGCGGGCGCGTCATGTCCACGCGGTTGTTGGTGACGCGCGCCGCCTCGAGGCGGTCCGGTGTCGACCCCGACTCGCGCCAGCGCTCGAGGGCCGCCATCCAATTGACCTGATTCGGGCCTGGGCCGCCGCCACAGTGCTGCATGCCGGGGGCCATGAAGAGCCGGATGAAGTCGTCCTGCTTGCCGCCCATCTTCGACAGCACGCTCTGGTAGTAGTTGATCGTGTTGCCGGCCGAGATCGCCGTATCGTTCCAGCCGTGATACAGCAGCAGCTTGCCGCCGCGCGCCTTGAACGCGCGAAGGTCGGGACTCACCGCGTTGACGATCGACCCGACCTTCTCGTCAACGGCCTTCAGATCTTTATCGAGGTCGAACGCCTTCGGATCCCAGTTGGCGTCCTGATACGCGACCTGGAACGAGCCGACCGATACGCCGGGCGCCTGCTGGCCGCCGACGAAACCGCCCCACCCTGTCTCGCTGCCCGGGTCCTTGCCCGGGAACACGAGCTCGCCCACCCGCCGTCTTCGCGGCGGAGTACGCCCGCTTCGCCGCGGCGACCTGCGGCGCAGTCAGACAATCCTCACCGTCACCGGCTTTGCACTGCAGCTTCGCGACGTCGAACGAACAGGTGCGCGGATCGTTGATGAGGCCATCGGTGACGCCGTCACGCGCATCACAGGTGTTCAGCGCCGCGCGATTGATCATCGCCAGCTTCGATGGCGGGATCGCCGCGCCCGGATCCTTCAGCACAGGGATCGCCACCGAGAGGTCCCACGCGTGCAGATGCGTCTGATAGTTCGCCGGTGCACCCGCGAGGATGGCGTCGAAGTCCTCGGGGTACTTCTGCGCCGACATGAGGCCCTGACGTCCACCTGTCGAGCAGCCGTTCCAGTACGACAGCCGCGCCGGGCGGCCGTAGTAGGACGCGATGATCGACTTCGACTGCACCGCCATCTCGTGGACGGCGCGGTACGCGAAGTCGGTCAGCTTCTCGGGATGCCCGATCGCAAAGAGTGCATTGCCGCCTTTGTGACCAGTGTCGTTCGACGCTGCGGCATAGCCTTCCTGCAGCGCCGACGCCAACGCTGGGTAGCTGATGGTGCCGGCCCATCCCCCGTTGCCCACCGCCTGGAACTTGCCGTTCCAGTTCTCGGCCGGCAGCCACACTTCCATCTCGATATGTGAATCAGACGAGGGCTTCAGGACCACCTGCACGCGGCAGTGCACGGGGAGGACGATCTGAGGGGCGGCAGGCCCTTGTCCTCGTCCGCCGGCCGCCGCACCGCGGCCCCCGGCCGGCGCGGCCGGAGCGACGGGACCTCCGGGAGGCCCCTGCGGTGCGGGCGGAGTGAACGGACCGGCCGGCACGAGCTGCGCCGCGGTAATGGTCGTATTCGGCAAGGCCAGCGCCGCGATCTTGTCGCAGGCCATCGACCCGGGCTGTGTCGATCCGGCCTGTGCGCTGAGGAGCATGACGGTCAGGATGCTGAACATGCGCGCATCCTGACATCCCCGATGCGGAGGGTCAAGACGCGGTGTAGTCTAAGCACCGCCATGCGCACCTCGTCTTGTTGGGCTCTCGGCGCGACACTGTCGGTCGTCGTGGCCGCGCTCGGAACCGTCTCGTTTGCACAGGTGAAAGCGCCGGCCCGCGAAGCCAGCGCGGATCTGCCTGGCGTGCGCCTCTGGTTCGCCGACAGCGGCGGCAGCGGCGAGCCGGTGGTGTTCGTCCACGCCGCGACCGGCAGCAGCCGGGTCTGGGAGTATCAGCGGCCGGTGTTCGTGTCTCGCGGCTATCGCGTGATCACCTACGACCGCCGCGGCTACGGACGATCGATGGCCGATTCGTCAGGCCCGCAGCCGGGAACCGGCGCCGACGATCTCAATGCGCTGATGGACCACCTGAAGATCGATCGATTCCATCTGGTCGCCACCGCGGCGGGCGGATTCGTGGCGTGGGACTACGCGCTGTCCTTCCCGAAGCGACTGCGCAGTCTCGTCGTCGCCAACAGCATCGGCGGCGTTCAGGATCCCGAGTACCAGGAGGCCATGCAGCGGCTCAGAACCCCGGCATTTCTGGCGATGTCTCCCGACATGCGCGAGCTCGGCCCGGCGTATCGAGTGTCGAACCCGGCTGGTGCAGAGCGATGGAGGGAATTGGAGCGCACAGCGCGTCCGACCAGCGCCCAACCGCCGCCACAGACCTTCCGCAACCGCGTGACGTTTGCGCTGCTCGAGACGATTGTCGTGCCCACGCTGCTCATGACGGGCGACGCGGACATGTACGCGCCGCCGCCGCTCATGCGGATGTTCGCCGCGCGCGTGAAGGGGTCGAAGTCAGTCGTGATCCCGGAAACGGGTCACTCAGGGTATTGGGAACAGCCCGAGATCTTCAATCGGACCGTGCTGGATTTCATCAGCAAACAGTGACGCGGAGGCTCAAGCCTCCGCTCTACGTTCGCAGAGCGCACACTTCAGTGTGCGCGGGCACGATCTTCCGCCCAGATGTCCACCAGCATCGCGATCGGCCCGACGATGAACAGCGCGTAGAAGGGCGCGTAGAGAATCTGGTTCAGCCGCAGGATCATCTCCACGAACGCCACCAGGAAGACGACGACGCACTGCCCGCCTTCGAGCGGACAGTGGTCTTCGGGTCGGTGACCATGAAGAAGATGAACAGCTGATACATCGGTCCGGTGATCGGCGCGACGGTCGCGCTCCACGGGGTGCCGGTGATCAGGCTCGTGCACCCACGAGAACACCAGGAACGACGCGACGTAGGTCGCGGAGATGTGCGCGCGGCCGACGCGCCAGACGATCACCGAGCCGAGCACCCAGATGACGATCATCGGCGCGAGCACGTTGCCCCACTGGATGCTCAGCACCGTGACCGTGGCCGGCGCCAGGAAGGCCGCCGCGCTGACGCCGAAGTTGGTCGGGTTCCAGATGTGCCGGCCCTTCACCCTCAGCACGTACTTCGAGGTGATCGAGACGAGGCTGACCAGGAAGTACGGCCAGAGCAGCGGCGAGCGGACGAGAATGCCGGCGCTGATGCCGCTGATGTAGGCGCTGGCCGGGTGCGGCCATTTGCCGTAGGTAATGCGGCCCATCAGCAGCTCGGCGCCGATGGCGGTCGCAATCGCCAGCGCGGTCGTGTACCAGGCCTCGAGGATGCCGTAGGACAGATGCGCGCCGAGCAGGATGCTCGTGATGAGCAACGGCGGCAGATAGCGATTGTCGAGCGTCAGGAAGAAGCGCGGCGGGCAGCCGCGGTCTGCTCCTGGACGAGCGCTGGCGCCTCAGACGCCATCGGGCCTGCCCTGAGCCGAGTCGAAGGGCTCCTTCACATGGTGCAACGTATCGATCGCCGGTCGTTCGATCGTCTGCTCGCGTCCGGAGGGCCAGCGAATCACGACCCGATCGACCGCATCAGCGTCGCCCAGGCCGTAGTGCAGCACGCCGCTGGTTCTGCGCGCTGAACCCGCTGGCCGTGGTCACCTGCTGGACCTGCTTGCGATTCTTCCAGTGCAGCTCGACCTGGGCACCGATCGGCGCCGCGATTGCTGCGCACTCCCTCGAGCTCGAATTGAATCCAGTGCCGGCCGGGCGCGACCGCGTTCTTGTAGATCAGGAGCGGGCCGCGCTGATTCGCCACGATGACGTCGAGCGCGCCGCGGTTGCCGAGATCGGCAAGTGCCACGGCGCGGCCATCGTAGGCGTCGCGAGCGCCGACGACCTGCGCGACATCGGTGAATCGGCCGAGCCCGTCATTCAGCCACAGCCGCTTTCGCTGATAGCCGGAGAGGCTGCGTCCCTTCATTGCCGGCCAGTTCGCGGCGTCGCCGATGATCTGGCTGTGGCCGACGGCGATCACGGCGAAGTCGTACCAGTAGCTGCTGCGCTCGCCGGCTGACACGTAGCCGTTGACGAGATACAGGTCCTGCGCGCCGTCGTTGTTCAGGTCGCCGAACTGCGCGCCCCAGCTCCAGCCGCCGTAATCGATGCCCATGCTCGAGGCCAGGTTCTCGTATTCGATGCCCTTCCCCTTTGGCACCCACAGGTCATTGCCCTGCACGAGGACGCCAGCCTCGGAGATGTTGGTCTTGTAGATCGCCAGGCGGCCGTCATTGAAGACGTCGCCAATCGCGGCGTTCATGCCGCTCTTCGGTGTGCGTCCAACACCGGTGGCCTGGGCCTGGTCGGTGAAGCCTTTGCCCTCGCGGTTCGCGAACAGTTCCGAGACACCGTAGTCGTTCGAGAGGAACAGATCCGGATAGCCGGTGCCGAGGAAGTCGCCGGCAATCACGGCGAGCGTCCACCGCCGGCTGGTGATACCCAGCGTCTCGGCCTTGTCCTCGAACGTCCCATCGCCGCGGTTGTGCAGCAAGTACTTGCGGCCGCCATTGGTCGCGTACTCGAAGCTCTCCGGCATGATCTTCGTCGTCTCGAGCGACCACAGATTGATGTCGTCGCGCCCAGTAGCCGGCGAGAAACAAATCCAGACGTCCATCGCGGTCGTAGTCGAACCAGGTCGCGCTGTTCGCGTTGACCCACTTCGGCAGGCCCGCCTGCGTCACTCACGGCGGCGAAGCGTTGGCCCTGCTCGTTGTGAAAGAGCTCAGGACGGCCGTAGCGATACAGGAACAGATCGTCCCAACCGTCGTTGTCGTAGTCGCCCCAGACCGCGCCCATCGACACGCCGGTGTCGCGCTGATTGAGGTCGGCCACACCCATCGGCACGGCGACGTCGATGAACGTCCCGTTGCCCTGATTGCGATACAACCGATTCAGGGTGCCTTCACCGCTGTTGGTGACGTAGAAGTCCTGCCAGCCATCGCGATCGAAGTCCGCGACCGCCACCGCCGCCCCCATCGACGCGACCTGCGGCATGATGTGCGCGAGCCGCGCATCGAAGGTCGGCCCCTGGTGCACGAAGTCCACGCCAAGCGCCTTGGCCGACTCCTCGAGCCGGAAGCCGAAGCGTGCGTCGGCAGGCGCGCCGCCGGTCTCTTCGTGCGCGGTCGCCGTCGCCTGCGAATTCAACACGCGGATTGCCACGAGGGACGACACCAGCACGACCGTCCATGCGAACCACGCGATACGTTGCCGTTGAGATGAGGGCGTCATTGGATTCTATTCAGAGCAGATGTGCATAATCACACATCGGGAACGGCTCCCCGCCCATAGTGCGTTCAGATTACGCAGGTAGGCCATGCGGACACTTGAGGTCCACGTCGCGAATGAAACCGACCGCCACATCGTCATCGGTGTGATCACGCTGGCGTTCGCGGCTGATCCGATGGCCCGTTGGAACTTTCCCGATCCCGCTACCTATCTGGCCGTGATGCCGGAGCTCGCCTTCGCGTTTGGCGGCAACGGATTCCCGCATGGCGCGGCGCACCTCATCGACGGCGGCATGGGGGCGGCGATGTGGCTGCCGCCCGGCGTCGCTCCCGATGCTGAGCGGCTGGCAGCTCTCACAGACGCGCATGCACCGAAGGATCGCGTCGACGACATGCTGCAGGTGTACGAGCAGATGGACCGCTACCATCCACAGGACCCGTGTTGGTACCTCCCGCTGATTGGCGTGGACCCTGCGCATCAGGGATGCGGATGCGGTTCGGCGCTGCTGCGATACGCGCTCGCCCGCTGCGATAGTGATGGCATTCCCGCCTACCTGGAGTCGTCCAATCCACGTAACGTGTCGCTGTACCAGCGTCACGGATTCGAGATCATGGGGAACATCCAGGCCGGTTCGTCGCCGACGATGGTGCCGATGCTGCGGCGGCCGCGCTAGATTCGCCGCCTTGTCAATTCCCAACTGCCAACTACCAACCCCCAACCAGTCCCAACTCCCAATGCCCAATCGTTGTCTGTGAAAGTTGGAAATTTGAAGTGGTTGGACGTTGGCAATTGGAGGTGGTTGGAAGTTGGAATTGGGAGTGCTTGGGAATTGGCCGTTGGGCGTTGGGAGTTGTTAACGTCGCAGTCCCCTGACAAACGCCTGAGGCGTAACGAATCGAGTGTGGTACTCCGTCCAGTCTGCAGGGTGACGCCGGTAGATCGGATCGCGTTCGAGGACCAGGCTCGGCGCGCCCGCGCCGTAGTTGGGCGCATCGTGTGACGGCAGCGGCAGCACCGTCTCCGAATAGCCAGTGTTGTAGTCGCCGTCCTTCTCCCAGCCGTCGCCAATCAACACGAAATCCCGCCGCCACCCGTCCGGCGGAGGGGGCTGCTCCGCAAACCGCAACCGCAGCTCATCGCCCGCGTTCATGATCACGTAGCGATCGTCCACGCCCGCGAGCAGCGGGTTCACGTCACCGAAGCGCGTGTAGTAGCCGACGAGATCGCGCCAGCGCTGCGTCGTATTGGCGAGCCGCTCGTAGATGGGCGTTTCCGGAGCTTCCCCGCGCGGTGACGTGGTCTGCGAGTAGCCCCTGAAAGCCAGTTCCGCAGTGGACGGCGCCAGTCGTTTCGTCAGCGGCCGGGCCTGGCTTCGCTCGGACACGCCCAGCAGGTCCCAGTAGATCTCGAGGTTGGTTCGCAGCCGCAGCCGATCGGCGCCAGCCGGCACACCAGCAAGATCGACGAGCATCGTCTTGTTCTTGCCCGCGGGGAATCCGAGGTCGGGATTGACCACCATCCATTGGCCTGCGACCCTCGCCTCGAGAGACAGGCCACTTGGCGCGACGTGACCACCCTGCCCGATCGCGACGTTGATGCTGCTGTCGGTCGGATAGATCCAGCCGCTCGCGACAAGCGCAGTGTCCGCCTTCAGGCGGACCTGACCGACCTCGAACTCGACGAAGTGCTCCTTCGCGATACCCTGATACGCGCCGCGCTCGAACGACGCGAGATAGCGTCCATCGCGCTGCGTCACCAGATCGGTGACGTCCTTCCCGTGGTCGTCCCACGCGCGCGCCACCGGCGTGACCGCACCCATCACGTTCACCGCGAGCGACGGCGGATGCGCCGGCGAGAACCGCTCATCGACGAAGACTTCAGTGTCCGCTGGATGATCGACGACGAGCAGCGAGACGTGATCGAAGAAGTGCGTCTCCCACAGCTCCGCGGTGATGCGCACGTCGTAGGCGCCATTGCGCGGTACGAGCTGCTCGCCGGTAATCCGCACCCAGTCTTCCGTCTGCGTGACGCCGGCAGTGTCCTGCGCGTTGATGCGCAGGCCAAGCGGCGACCGCCACAGGAAGTCGGTGACGAACCCCATGCGGCTGCCGTCCCACGCGAACACCCACGGGCACGATCCCTTCAACCGCTGCTCCGCCACAATCGCATCGTCCACGCCGCCGCGAAACTCGGCCTGCGCCACACCGTTCGGCCACACGATGCGCGCAACATCAATCGCGGTGTGCGTGCCGAGACCGAAGTGAAGCGGCGAACCGGTGAGCACCTGCGTCTGGACCAGCAACCCCGATCGCACCTGGATATCGCCGCCGACGCCGAACGAGTTGATGCGCTGATCGCCGGCGTTCTGCTGGGCACGTGGACGAATCACTTTCCAGTGATAGCCGGCCGTGCCTTTGCCCAGCCATCGTGTCGGGCGGCCTCTGGTCACACCGACGAGATCGAGCATGCCGTCGGCGTTGAGATCGACAACCGAGAAGACATCGCCCGACGGTGACGCCGCCAGCGGCTGCAGCTGATGACTGCCGTCCGCCAACCAGATCCGCGACTCGCCGCGGCCCGACGCGATCAGATCGAGCGCACCGTTGTTGTCGAGGTCGGCAGCAATCAGCCGATATGTGGCCGGCGCGGCGCCCACGAGATTGTCCCAGCGCGCGAGATCACGAGTCGTCCAGGCCTCACCCGGCCGCGACGTGATTCGGACGACGCCCGTCGTGTCGAGCGTGACGACGTCGATCGCACCATCCGCGTCGATATCGGCGACGGTGACTGACGCAACGCTGGCTGGACCGGCAAGATCCGCAACACGGGCGAACGCGCCGGCCTGTCGGTTGATGTAGATGTGCAGCGCACCCGAGGCATCGACGAATGCAGCGTCAGGATCGGCGTCGCGATCGAGATCGGCCCAGGCAAACGCACGCACGTTGAACGTCCCGGCGAACGGCTGCTGGACCTGCCACGTGCCGTTGCCGTTGTTCCTGAGCACGATCGGCGCACCGTCTCTGACACCGACGACGAGATCGAGATCGCCGTCCATCTCGACGTCGGCGGGCCATGCACCCGCGCAGTCGTAGGTTGGAAACGTTCCGCGTAGCCGCTCCAGCGGTCACATCGGTGAACGTCGCCGTCCTCGTTCTGCAGCAGCAGAAACACACCGCCGGGACCGCACAGGGCGATATCCGTGCGGAAGTCGTGATTCCAATCGAGGGGCGCCACCGAGTCGCGCACCGGCGGCGGATTGTCGGGAACGCGCAGCACTGGCAACGGCCAGGTGCCGGCGGTCCCGTCGATGCGCTGCACGCTGTCAGCATCGGCGCCGACGAGCGCAGGGGTGCCGTCCACGTTCAGCGGGAACGCGAGAGCGACCGTCGTCGGCTCACCCGACGCGTCACCGATCGGCTCCGCCGTGAACGTCACTGAGGTATCCGGGACGGATGGTGTCGCCGGTGGCGACGCGAGGACGAGGAAACGATCGAAAGGCTCGGCGATCAACTCGGCCGGTGTGCGCACCGCAATGAGGCTCTCCGAGAACGCAGGCACCGGCGCCAGCACGTTCCTCAGAATCGTGGTCGCGCGCGGGGCGTCCTCGAAGTTGCCGTCGGCCGCGGCTTTCTGCACCACCGCGAACTGCTCTCTCGCCTGCTCCGACCACGATGCGGCATCACGGCCAATCGCATCCACCGACTCGCGGAGCCGCTGCCCGTCGCGCAGCTTGGCCGCGAGTCGGGCCCGTTCCAGCTGAATCGCCAGGTTCGCCGGCGCTCGCATCGCGAGCTCGTCGAGCAGCGTCTGCGCTTCCTTGTCGGCCTCGGGTGTGTTCAGCCGCGACGACTCTTCGGCGAGCGCAAAACGCGCCCGCAGACCGCTGGCATCGAGCAATACCGCCCGCCGCAGGCCGGCAATGCCCTCGTCCAGCCGGCCCCTGCGCCGTTTCCATGCGCGCGGCGAGCAACACGAGATCACTGTTGTCGGGTGCGAGTGACAGCGCACGCTGGATCGGTTCCGCAGCCGCGTCCAGTTCGCCGAGCCGCATCTGTGTCAGGCCAAGGTTCGCCCACGATGCCGGCTCGCGCGGCACGAGCGTTGTCGCGCTGGTGAACTGTTGCCGCGCGTCATCGAGCAGGCCGACCTCGAGCGCGGCGAGGCCGTGATAGAACGCCCGAGTCGTCTGTTCGTAGGTCTCCGATCCTGGGGACGGGATGCGATTGCCGACGCAGCACGATCACGGCCGCGATCGCGAGGACCGCGACAATCGACGGCAGCAATGATCGAGGGCGTACGTTTAGTCGAGGCCAAGATGCAGTTGACGCTCCAGCTCGAGGAAGCGTTTCTCCTCGGTGGGAACCGGACGCAGCAGCGACACGCCGATCGCGATGGCGAACGACAGCGGAATCGTCACGATACCCGGGTTCCTTAGCGGAAACCAGGCTTCGGCGTTCTTCAGAATGTCGAGCTGGATCGTCGGCGAGAGATAGATCAACGCCAACGTCGACACGGTTCCCGTGATCATGCTCACCTGCGCGCCGGCCGTGGTCAGCCGTTTCCAGAAGATCGACAGCACGAGCGCTGGAAAGTTGGCGCTGGCGGCAATCGCGAATGCCAGCCCCACCATATAGGCGACGTTCTGTCCCTTGAACGTGATCCCGAGCACGATCGACACGATCGCGAGGAGAATCGTCGCGACGCGCGCCACGACGAGCTGCTCGCGCTCGCTGGCGTGGGCGCCACGGAACACGTTCACCCACAAGTCGTGCGACAGCGTTGCCGCGCCCGAGAGCGTGAGACCGGCGACCACCGCGAGAATCGTGGCAAACGCCACCGCGGCAATGAACCCGAGGAACGGCGTACCGCCGACCGCTTCAGCCAGGAGCGGCGCCGCCATATTGCCGCCGGCATCCACCTTCGTAATCACATCGCGGCCGACGATGACCATCGCACCGAAGCCGAGGATGAAGGTGAGCAGATAGAAAAAGCCGATGAAGGCCGTCGCGTAGCCGACCGATGTCCGCGCCGTCTTCGCGTCAGGAACGGTGTAGAACCGCATCAGGATGTGCGGCAGGCCTGCAGTGCCGAGCATGAGCGCAAGGCCCAGCGAGATCGCGTCGATGGGATCGGTGACCTGACGTCCCGGAGCCAGCACGCCCGGTCCATACATCGCGGACGCCTGCTCGAAGAGCGCCAGCGGATTGAAGCTGAATCGCGCGAGCACCAGCCCGGCGAGCAGCGTCGCGCCGCCGAGCAACAGCACCGCTTTGACGATCTGCACCCACGTGGTGGCAATCATCCCGCCGAACAGCACGTAGGCCAGCATCACCCCGCCGACAATCACGACGGCCACCTCGTACGGCAGACCGAACAGCAGCCGGATCAGATTGCCGGCGCCGACCATCTGCGCGATGAGATAGAACGCGATCACCGCCAGCGCGCCAATCGATGCGGCAATGCGAATCGGCTTCTGGCGAAGCCGCGTCGCGACAACGTCCGCGAAGGTATAGCGGCCCAGATTACGAAGCGGCTCGGCGATCAGGAACATCACGATCGGCCAACCGACGAGAAAGCCGATCGAATAGATCAGGCCGTCGAAGCCCGACACCGCGACGAGCCCGGCAATGCCCAGGAAGCTCGCCGCGCTCATGTAGTCGCCGGCGAGCGCGAGGCCGTTCTGAAAGGCCGTGACACTGCGACCGGCCGTATAGAACTGATCGGTGGTGCGCGTCCGGCGCGAGGCCCACACGGTGATGCCCAGCGACAGGACGATGAACAGCGCAAAGAACGCGATCGCCGTCGCGTTGGGTTCGCCGATTGCCGTCATCATGACCTGAGGCCTCGCAGCGAGGCGTCATAGTGCGTGTTCGCCCACCGCACATAGATCCATGTGAGCACCCAGGCAGCGATGATCACGAGGACGCCGAGCAGCATGCCGATACTCAGGCCTCCGACGAGTAGGGTGCCCAGCAGTGGTTTATTGAACGCGACGAGAAGGATGAAGCCGAAGTAGACCACCATCATCGCGGTGGTCAGCAGCACCGCTACGCGCCAGCGCGCGGCGGAGACAGCCTTGAGAGCGGAATCGGCGGACTGAGTGGTGTGGGTGGAATGAGACATGTGAGGCCAAAGGATACTTTGACCTCACACATCCCGCGCACGCTAAAGCGTGCGAGTCTACTTCTCGGGTCTCTCGTCCGGCGCGCCGATGCCCGACGAACCGACGAACAGCTTCTTGCCGTCCGGGAACGTGATATCGCGGCCGTTGGCGCGATTCGCACCGTCCTTGGCCTGGAAGCCCTCGACGAGGATCTCGGTGCCCTCGGTCAGCGACTTCTTGTTCCAGCCACGGCGCAGCAACGCGTTCGGCGCACCACCCTCGACCATCCAGCGCTCGACCTTGCCGGTCTGCGGATCCTTCACGTCGATGTGGATCCAGGAGTGCGGGTTGATCCATTCCATCTTTACGACCGTGCCCCGCAGCTTGACCGGGCGCTTCGCGTCGAATTCCGCCGCGAATGAATGGTGCGCGGACACCTGAACAGCGGCCACCGACACCAGAAGCGCGGCACCGGCCACAACGCTGAAGAGTTTCGTTCGCATCGGATTCATCTCCATACTAGGTATTCAGGACGTTGCTCAATTCTACCTCGTCTTCGGCAGAGGCCGCTAACCCTCGTTCACCCCATCTACGGGTGAGTTTCGGCTATAAGCCACTGCCAGAACAGGGAGTTGCCCTACTCGGTCTTCTTCTTCAGGTCGCCGTAGAGCAGCTCCTCCGAGAACTCGACGCACTTGAATTCCAGCAGTTGCACGTTTGGCTCCATCCGGCGATAGAGCGGCATGCGAATCGTCCACGGACGTGAGAACGTCTTCGGATCCTCGATCGTCGCCGAGTAGTTGATGTGGTTACCGCCCGGCGCCAGCTGGTAGCGCTCGGTGACTTTCAGCGCTCCGTGTGATGGTTGCCCGAGCGATCGAACCAGGTCTGGTCGTTGTTGCCGGTGACCTCGATCACGAGCGTGTCGCCGTCCCACTTGCCGTCAGACCAGCCCATCCAGCTGTCCACCGGCGGCTCCTGATGGTTGACCATGTGGACGATGCGGTTCGAGCTGGCGTACTCGTAGACGAAGAGGATGTCCTTCTGCCCCTGCACGATCTGGAAGGGGTACGGCATGTAGGTCGCGCGCGGAATGCCGGGCATGTAGCACTTCGCCTCGGGATCCGTCTTCGGCCAGCCGGCCATATTCTCCTGCCGCTTCTTCAGGGCCGCGGGGAGATAGGGAATCGTGCCGCCCTCGACGACGCTCTGCCCTGCCGGGATCGCGGCGATCGCACCCAGCTGCCAGAACTGTTTGAGATCCGAGGCCGAGTGATCCTCGAGATTCCAGTAGGCGGTGCCCATCGCCTGCCAAACCCCGTTGAAATTCGGCTTGCCCGCGATGCGGTCGGGACGTGCAGCCGCTGCCCCCCGGCCCGCGGGCTGCGCGGGAGCCGCACCACGACCCTGGCCTGCAGGCGCGGGAGCCGCGCCTCCAGCGGGCGCCTGGCCGCGGCCCGCTTGTCCAGCGAGCGGCATCACGGTAAGCGACACTGCCGCCGCTACTGCCATCGCCACCATTGCGCCTGTGATCCGGTTTCGCATCTGCCAGGTCTCCTCTTCTAACGCGTTGAACGCTACTGTTCCCGTCGGGGAATCCGCATGAAATATAGCTAGGAAGTCGTTGTCGTCCAGACGTTTAACAGAATCCTGAACAAAAAGTCAAGAATCGCCGTGGCCGCTCGACGCAACGACAAATCGGGCGGCCCGATCATCGGCGACTCGCGATCGCCTCGCGATCGATCGACGACACCAACTCCGCGCGAACAATCGCCGCGCCCGCCGCCAGCGCGTGCATTTTACCCTGAGCGGCCTCGCGGCTCCGCGGCACGAGACCACAATCGGTACACGGATACAGCTGCGACGCGGGCACATGCGTCAGCGCGCGGCGAATGCGATCCGCCACGACCTCCGGCGTCTCCACGTCTTCGGTGCCGACATCGATCGCACCGAGCAGCACGTCCTTGGCACCGAGCTCGCGCAACACGGACAGGTCAACGCCAGAGCCCGCACACTCCACCGACACCTGATTCACGCTACTCTTCGCGAGCAGCGGCAGCGTCACGCCGTAGTGCCCCCAGTCGGTGTTCTTCGTCTTCCACGCCAGCACCGCCGGCGTGCCGTAGCCGTAGCAGATGTGCACGGCCCTGCGAGCGGTCACTCCATCCATGCACTGTTCCAGCGCTTCGATGCCCCACGCCTCCACATCGTCGACGTAGATGTTGAAGCACGGCTCGTCGAACTGAACGATGTCGGCGCCTGCCGCAGCGAGCTCGCGCGCCTCGGCATTGAGCGCGCGCGCGAAGAGCATCGCCAGCGTCTTGCGATCCGCGCCGTAGTGTTCATCGGCCACGCTGTCCGCGATTGTCATCGGGCCCGGCAGCGTGACTTTGAGTTGCCGCGTGGTCAGATCGCGCGCAAACCGGCACGCGTCGAGAAACACTGGACGCGTACGCTCCACCGGTCCGACGATGCGCGCTACATCCGTCGTCGCCGAGTAGCGGCCGCCGCGCGATCGCTGCTGCGCAAGCTGTTCAGTGTCGATGCCGGTCAGCCCGTCGAGGAAACCCCAGATGTAATGTCGCCGCCGCAGTTCGCCATCGGTGACGATGGCGAGGCCGGCGTCTTCCTGCTCGCGGATGGCCAGACGCACGGCGTCGTTCTGCGCTTCCTGCAGATCGGTCCCCGACAGCCGCCACGGCGCCCGGAGCATGTTCGGCGGCGCCAGCCACGCAGGCTTCGGCAGACTTCCGACGATGGAGGCATCCAGCATGTAATCGAATCCTACGTCCTGAGGTTCACGACGAAACGGCCACGTGCCTTGCCGGCGAGCAGCGTCTCGAACGCGGCCGCCAGATCGTCGAGCGTGATGTCGTGCGCGATCGCGTTCAGATCGGCGGGTTTCATGTCAGTAGCCAGGCGCCGCCATACCTCGGTGCGAATCGGCATCGGGCACATTGCCGAGTCGATCCCTATCAGTGATACGCCGCGAAGGATGAACGGCATTACCGTTGTGCGCAACTCCACGCCGCCGGTCAGCCCGGTGCTCGCGATACTGCCCCAGTAGTTGGTCGTCCGTGTCAGCCAGGCAAGCATGTCGCCGCCCACGGCGTCGATCGCGCCCGCCCACCGCGCCGCTTCGAGTGGACGCGTGCCCATGGCGAGCGTCGTCCGTGATACGACGTCGTGCGCACCGAGTGACTTCACGTAGTCATGCGCATCGTCTTTGCCGGTGATCGCCGTGACCTGGTAGCCGAGGCGCGCCAGCGCGGCGACTGCGATGCTGCCAACGCCACCGGTCGCGCCTGTGACGACGACGGGACCATGGTCGGGGGCGAGGCCATTGCGCTCGAGACGAAGGATGGAGAGACCGGCCGTGAAGCCGGCGGTGCCCAGAATCATCGCGTCGCGTGGCGTGAGCCCGTCGGGGATGCGGCACGACCCAATCGGCGGGCACCCGCACGAACGACGCGTAGCCACCGTCCTGTGCGACGCCGAGGTCGTAGCCAGTGACGAGCACGCGGTCACCCTCGCGGAATCGGTCGTCGGCGCTGGACGCGACGGTGCCCGCGGCATCGATGCCGCCGATGAGCGGAAAGCGCCTGAGGATCTTGCCCGCGCCGGTTGCGGCGAGCGCGTCCTTGTAGTTGACGCTCGAGTACTCCGCCTTGATGACGACGTCGCCCGGCGTGAGCTCGTCGAGGGTCGTCTCCACGACTGCCCCGCTGATCTTTCCGTCGGCGTTGTTGATGCGAAACGCCTTGAAGGTCGACATGAATGATGCATTGTAGTTGTCGTTCCGGCGGGTCTACAAAACAACACCCGCCCCCGACGCCGCACGAACGCGATAACCTGATGCTCGTAGGCCGAGTCCTGCTTTGTGGACCCGGCGTATGATCCGGTGCTCATGACTGGCGCGCTCCGGCGCTTCCTCGATGACGGGCTTCGCGATCCCGAAGGCTTCTGGGCGCGGGCTGCCGAGGCCGTACCGTGGTTCCGGAAATGGGACCGCGCGTTCGAGTGGACCTTCCCGACATTTCGCTGGTTCATCGGCGCGCAGACCAACCTCGCCTACAACGCGCTCGATCACCACGTCGCCCACGGCCGTGGAACACATACTGCACTGATCTACTTCAACGAGCGCGGCGAGAAACAATCTTTTACATTTGCCGAACTGCTCGATCGCGTGACACGCACGGCGGCGGCGCTGCGCGGGCTCGGTCTCCGCAAAGGCGATCGGCTGACGATTTACATGCCGACTTCTCCTGAGGCGATCGTGCTCATGCTCGCGACGGTCCGCATCGGCGCGATCCACTCCGTCGTCTTCGCCGGCTTCGGTGGGCGGGCGCTCGGCGAACGCATCAGCGCCAGCGGATCCCGGCTGGTGTTCACGGCCAACGTCACCTATCGCAAGGGCAAGGAATTCGATCTCAAGTCGATCGTCGACGACGCGCTCGAACTCGTGTCGCATGCCGTCGAACACGTCGTCGTGCTGCAGCGCGGCACCACGCCGGCGACGTTGAAGGCCGGTCGCGACATCACCTGGGACGGCTTTATCGAGCAGGGCGCCGGACAGTCGGGCGCACACGAGCCGATGGAGGCGAACGAGGCCGCCTACATCCTGGCCACGTCGGGCACCACGGCCCGGCCAAAGCTGGCGATTCACACCCACGGCGGCTATCAGGTTCACATCGTCAGCATGGGACGCTGGTGTTTCGGGCTGAAGCCGGACGATGTGTGGTGGGCGACGTCGGACATCGGCTGGATCGTCGGACACAGCTACATGATTTACGCGCCGCTGATCGTCGGCTGCACGACCGTCGCGTTCGAAGGCGCGCTCGACCATCCCCAGGCCGACAGCAACTGGAGACTGGCAGTCGAGGAGTTCGGCGTCACCGGCATCTTCACGTCGCCCACGGCCGTGCGCATGTTGATGCGCTACGGCGAAGCCACACTCGGCAACGTGAATCATGAGCGGCTCGAGCGTGTCGTGTGCGCCGGCGAAGTGCTGAACCCGCATGCCTGGGAGTGGCTGCAGAACACCGCGCTCCGCGGACGCGTGCCGGTGATCGACCACATGTGGCAGACCGAAACCGGTGGACCGGTCTTCGGCAATCCGTACGGGATCGAACAGCTGCCGATCAAACCCGGTTCGGCGGCGCTGCCGCTGCCAGGCATCGATGCGGCCGTCGTCACGCTCGAGGGCGAGCCAGTGGGCACCGGCGAAAAGGGCATCATGGTGCTGAAGCGGCCCTTCCCCGGCATGACGCCCGGCCTATGGGGCGAGCCCGAACGCTACGCCACCGACTACTGGCAACGCATTCCCAACGTCTACTACTCAGGCGACTCGGCGCACGTGGACGCCGACGGTTACTTCTGGTTCGCCGGCCGCGCCGACGAAGTGATCAAGATCGCCGCGCACCGGCTGGGCACCATCGAAGTCGAGAGCGCGTTCCTGAAGCATCCCGCCGTCGCCGAATGCGGCGTCGTCGGCCGCCCCGACGAGATGCGCGGCGAAGTGATCGCAGCCTTCGTGCTGCTCAAGTTCGGCCAGACGCCGTCGCGCCCAGTTACGGCAGGAACTGCTCGACACCGTGCGCCGCGAGCTCGGCCCGGTCGCGGTGATCGGCGACCTGAACTTCGTCCGCATGCTGCCGAAGACACGCAGCGGAAAAATCATGCGGCGGGTCCTGAAGGCCGTGATCCTCGACCGTGATCCGGGTGACATCACGACGATCGAAGACGAAGGATCAGTCGAAGAAGCGCGGCTCGCCTGGACTCAACTGATGAAACAGGAGTATTGCCGATTGATGTTCGAGCCGCAGAGGAACGAGTGACTCACGCCAGCGAGGCCATTCGAGCCGTTTGGTGGTTAGCCAGTGCGGCCACGCTCTGAGAGGTAGTGGGACCACAGAATTCTCGCTGCGACAGATCGCCACGGCGTCCACGCCTGAGACATTGCCAGCTGCTGCTCGTGTGACGGCAGCGCGCGCAGCCCTTTGACGTCGCGGAGTGCGCTGGCCAGCGCGAGATCGCCGCGCGGCCAGACATCGGGACGCCGCAGCGCCATCAGGAAGTAGATGTCCACGCTCCACGGACCGAGGCCGGGCACGTCGAGCAGCATGCGGCGACCGTCCTCGTCGGTGGCTCGCGCGACCGCAGCGAGGTCGAGCGTGCCGTCGAGCACACGGCTCGCGAGCCCGTGGCAGTAGGCGGCTTTCTGACGCGTCACGCCAATCTTCCGCAGGCCAGCCACACCAATCCGATCGATGCTGTGCGGCGACATGCCGCCGACGTGCTCGTCGATGCGGCGGTACATCGCCGCCGCCGATCGCAGCGACACCTGCTGCTCGAGAATGATTTTGACGAGTGCAGGAAACCCGGGGCGGCGACCCCAGATCGGTGGATCGCCGAGACGCCCATGCACGCGCGCCAGATCTGCGTCGCGGGCTGCCAACGCGCGCGCTCCCTCACTGAGCAGCGCGCGGGTCAGTGAGCGCTGCTTGCTAATTCGCAACTTCCAACTCCCGACTCCCAACCACGCCCAATTCCCAAAGCCAACTCCCAACCACCCCCAACCCACCGATTGGGCATCGGGCGTTGGGGGTGGTTGGGAGTTGGGAGTTGGGCGTTGGGAGTTGACGCGGCGCTATTTTTTGGCCGCCGCGGCCGCCGCCTCGTCGGCGCGCGCGCCGCTGAGGATGTTGAACAGCGAGTAGTTACCTTCGTGGCACGCGTACTCGAACATCCCGTAGCTGTCGTCGCGCCGCAGCGGCAGTTCAACCGTGAACGGCCGCGTCCACGTCTTCGGATCATCGAAGGTCATGCGCCAGATGAGCCGATCGGGGCCAACGCGCGTGATGTGCTCGGTCACCTTCATGTCTTCGGAGTGCCGGTTGGCGCCGCCGTTCACGCTGATGCCAGACGTGCGGTTGTTGAAGTTCGTCGTCTCGACGACCAGCGTATTGCCTTCCCAATGACCACGCGAATCGCCCATGAACGACTTGATCTCTGACGCCAGCCGCGCCCGGCCATCGAGCGGGACGATGCGGGTCTCGTGGATCATTTCATTGCGCAGCGCGACCCAGCCCGGCCCCTGCACGATCTCGTTGCCGTTGTTGTAAATCACCGGCAGGAACGATCCGGCGATCCCACGCGTGATGCAGCGGTCGTAGAGGCTGCGATCCGTGTACGAGTCCGCCGGTCCAAACAGGTTACCCGCCGCGTCGGAGGAGGGTGCAAAACGGGTCCTGGTCAGCGCCTGTCGGTACTGGCAGAGTGCCCCAACGCTGCCGTGGCCGCAAGGGGCGCGCCCGCTCGTCGCTCGGCAACCCCCGCTCAGCGCTGTGTCTGTTGGCCTCCGCTTCGCTCCACCATCGGGTCGCGACCTGCCCTGGTCAGGGCGTTCCCTTCCGATGCCGTCGCAAGTTACCGTCCAGTATGCGGTTGCCACGTCCGGTCGTCCGCCAGCTCACCCGCGGCGTCGTGCGTCCACTTCTCTCCCCCCTGTCTCCCGCTCGCCCTGCGGCGCTCGCTGCTGGACGCCACCGGCCGTGTCGTGCCCGATCCGCGCGGCACCCGGCGCAGCCGCGGAGCGCTCGGCGGGGTGCCGACCGAACGGGTGGTGGCCCGCGGCGCCGCCGGGCTACACCAAGTGCTGTACGTGCACGGCGGTGGCTACCTGACCGGGTCACCGAACTCGCACCGCGCGCTCACCGCGTACCTGAGCCGGGCCGCCGGAGCTCCCGTGCACGTGCCGGACTACCGACGGGCCCCGGAACACCCCTACCCCGCCGCCGTGGACGACGTGGCCGCGGCCTACCAGGCCCTGCGTGCGGCGGGACACCCATCACAACGCATTGCGGTGGCCGGTGATTCCGCGGGCGGGGGCCTCGTCATGGCGCTGGTGCTGCGGCTGCGCGCCGCCGGCGAGGAACTGCCGGGATCGATCGGCCTGATCTCCCCATGGCTCGACCTCGACCTCAACTCGCCGCTCCTCGAGGCCAACGCCGCTACCGACGCGATGCTCGACCCGAGCTGGCTCCCCGAAGCCGTCGCCAGCTATCTGGTTGATGACGTCGGCACGCTGCACGCCGAGCTACGACCGCTGGAGGCCGATCTTGCCAGCCTTCCACCGGTGCACGTGGTCACCGGCGCGGAGGAGATCCTGCTCGGGGACTCCGACGCGCTCGTGGACCGGATCCGGGCCGTGGGCGGGGCGGTGGACTACCTGCGGGCGGAGGGCATGTGGCACGCCTACCCGGTGTTCGCCGGGATGCTGCGTGAGGCGGACGAGGCGGTGGCCGTGCTAGGCGCGGCCATCCGGCGGGACTGCAGTGGTGCCCCCAATCCTCGGGTCGCTGTCGTGGGCGCCGGTTTCGGCGGTATCGGACTCGGCATGGCCTTGCGTGCCGAGGGCTGGACCGATCCGGGCGAGCTCACGATCCTCGACCGCGCGGACGGAGTGGGTGGCGTCTGGCGCGCCAACACCTACCCGGGCGCCGCCTGCGACGTGCCATCGCACCTCTACTCGTTCGCCGGCGCACCCGGCACCGAATGGACCCGCCGGTTCGCCCCGCAGCCCGACATCCTGGCTACCTGCAGCAACTCACCCGCGAGCACGGGCTCTCCGAGCACCTGCGCCTGCACACCGAGGTCACCGAGGCCCGCTGGGACGAGGCCCGCTCCGTCTGGCGGCTGTCCCTCGCAGGCGGCGACTCCCTCGAGTGCGACGTGCTCGTGCCCGCGTGCGGGCAGCTGTCCCGGCCCGCACGCCCGGCGATCCGTGGACTCGACCGGTTCTCCGGGCCGGTCTTCCACTCCGCGGAGTGGGACCACGACGTCGACCTGACCGGCAAGCGGGTCGCAGTGATCGGCACCGGCGCGAGCGCGATCCAGTTCGTCCCGGCGATCGCCGATCGGGTGGCTGCCCTGACGGTGTTCCAGCGCTCCGCGCCGCACGTGATCCCGAAGCTGGACCGCGCATACCGTGGCCGCCGGCCGCTCGGCAGCCGCGCCGCCGCACGCGCGTTCTGGACCCTGTTCTTCGAGACGGGCGCGCTCGGCCTGACCTCGGTGCGCGCCGCCGCCCTGCCGTTCCGCCTCGCGTCCGTCGCGCTGAGGCGCAGCCAGGTCCCCGACCCCGCCCTGCGCGCCCGCCTCACCCCGGACCACCCGATCGGCTGCAAACGCATCCTCATCTCGTCGGACTACTACCCGACGCTCGCCCGGCCGCACGTCGAGCTCGTCACCGCGCCGATCGGCGAGGTCACCGCCACCGGCGTGCGTACAGCGGACGGCGAGGAGCACCCGGCCGACGTGATCATCCTCGGCACCGGCTTCGCCACGACCGACTTCCTCGCCCCGATGAAGGTGTTCGGTGCCGGCGGGCGCGAGCTCTCCGAGCAGTGGCGCGACGGCGCGAGCGCGCACCTCGGCATGGCCGTGCCCGGGTTCCCGAACCTCTTCCTGCTCTACGGCCCGAACACCAACCTCGGCTCGGGCTCGATCGTGCACATGCTGGAGTGCCAGATCGGCTACGTGCGGCAGGCCCTCGAGCTGCTGCGTTCCGGGGTGCGCACCCTCGTGGTGCGCGCCGACGTCGCCGCGCGGTTCGACGCCGAGATCCAGCAGCGCCTCGCCCGCTCGGTGTGGACCGGCTGCCGCAGCTGGTACCGCACCGCGAGCGGCCGAATCGTCAACAACTGGCCCGGCACGATGCGCGAGTACACCCGCCGCACCCGCCGTTTCGAGCTGACGGAGTACGAGCTCGGGACATAGCCGCCCGCGCGCCCCGTCCCGGCTCACGCACCCCGTCTCGGTCGGCGCCACTGGTCGATGGTGTGCGCCGATCGACACGGGGTGCGCCGGCGGAAATCTGGTGCGCCGCGGCCCTGAGCAGCGCAGCCTCGTGGGGCCTCCGGTGGCGCCGTCGAGGCCATGATCAGCGGCTTGGCGCGAAACCCGACGAATCTGCCAGGGAAACGCGCCCATCTGCTGATCACGCCCGCCAGACCGCCTCCTGGCGGCGCCGCGCGCCCCACCGGGCAGGCCCCGGCCTGCCCGCCAGCGGACAAGGGTTGTGTGGGCGCCGACGCAGCGCGCTCACCCGGGTCCATCGTTCCCGCCCGGGCCGGCCAGCGCCGCCATCGCCCGCAGCCCTGCCACCACGTCGGCGCCCGACGGGGCCGTCTCGGGGTCGAGGAGCCACTGCATCATCAGCCCAGAGAGGAGGGCTGAGTAGACGGATCCGAGCGTGCGCGCCGCCTCCGCGGACACGTCCGCCTCCGCGACGCCGAGCAGCCCGGCCGCTCCACCCCAGCGCCCCTCCTCCTGCCCCGCGGCGAGCAGCTCACGCAGCTTCGGGTTGTGCTCCGCCTGGAGAAGGGCGTCGACCGTGGCGCGCCACATCGGGCGGAGCGTGCTGAATGAGCGCACGGTGGCCGCCCACATGGCCGTGAACTCGTCGGGCGCATCCACGGTGCCGACCGAGCTGCGCACCTCCTCGTCGATCTCGGCGCCCCACTCGTCGAGCGCCTGGATCAGCGCCGTCGTGAGCAGCGCCTCCCGCGAGCCGAAGTGGTAGCCGATGGCCGCGTGGCTGACGCCAGCGGCGGCGGCGATGTCGCGGACGGTCGTGCGGGCCCAGCCCTTCTCCCTGAGGCACGTGATCGCGCCGGCGAGGAGGTCCTCGCGGTTCCCCATGGGCGCAAGGCTAGCCCAAGTCTTGCCCAAGCGGTTTGACCGCTTGGATTGACCAAGCGTGCAAGACTTGCGTACCGTCTCACCCGGCGTCCGATCGAGGGGGAACGACATGCACGTCCTGATCTCCGGTGCGAGCGTTGCCGGGCCGACACTCGCCTACTGGCTGCTCCGGCGCGGCTTCGACGTCACCGTCGTCGAGCGCGCGCCGCAGCTGCGGACCGGCGGGCACGGCGTCGACTTCCGGGGCGCGCAGATGGAGCTGCTGCGCCGGATGGACCTGGTCGACGCGGTGCGCGCCGACCAGACCGGGATGGGCGAGCAGGTCGTCGTCGACGCGGACGGCACACCGCTGGTCAGGTTGCCCGCCGCATTCATGAGCGGCGAGGTGGAGATCCAACGCGGCGATCTCGCGCGCATCCTCTACGAGCGCACCCGCGACGGGGCCGAGTACGTGTTCGGCGACTCGATCATCCGCCTCCACCAGGACGCGGACGGCGTCGACGTCACCTTCGAGCACGGCGGGTCGCGCCGTTTCGATCTTGTGATCGGGGCAGACGGAGCCGCACTCCGGCGTGCGGACCCTCGCCTGGGGTCCCGAGGACCAGTTCTCGACCTTCCTCGGCTACTACCAGGCAGGCTTCAGCGCGCCGAACCACTTCGGCCTCGACCACTCGGGCCTGATCTACAACGAGCCGGGCCTCGGCGTGATGGTCTCCAGCGGCCGCGATGGCTCGACGGCCGGCGTCGGGCTCGTGTTCTCCGCGCCGGAGCTCGGGTACGACCGCCGCGACCGTGATCAGATCGTCCGCGTCGTGACCGAACGGTTCGCCCGTGCGGGATGGGAGGTGCCGCGGCTTCTCGCGGAGCTCCCCACGGCCACCGACCTGTGGTTCGACCAGTTCGCCCAGATCCACCTCGACCGCTGGTCACAGGGCCGCATCGCGCTGCTCGGCGACGCGGCGTGGGCCGCAGGCCCGGGCGGGGGCGGCACCGGCCTCGCGATGACGGGCGCCTACGTGCTGGCCGCCGAGCTCGCGGCCGCGAACGGCGACCACACCACCGCCTTCACCCGGTACGAGGCCGCGCTGCGCAAGGGCGCCACCGCGGGCCAGAAGCAGGCGAGGAACGCGGGCCCTTCCTCGCCCCACCGACCGTCAGGAAGATCCGCAGCCGCGACCGCACCTACCGGATGCTGTCGAGCCGCCTGCTGCTCCCCCTGTTCGTGCGACTCACCGAGGGCGCAGCGAACGCAGTGAGCCTGGACGCGTACCCCCGACGCCCGGTCGATCGCACGCATTGATCGGCACGTCATGGCGGCCCCGTGCCGACGAGATCGATCGCGCGACACCTGCAGAACGCACGAACGGGGCCGGTCACCTCCACGGGAGAGAGGTGTCCGGCCCCGTTCATGGGCGTCGGGGCACCTGTGGGTGAGACCGTCGCCCCACCCACAGGTTGCGAATACCTAGCGGTAGTCGCGCCCGAAGTCGTAGTCGTCCAGCGGCACCGCGGCACCGGTGCCGGTGCCGAACACGTCGGGGCTGTAGTAGCCGTCGTCGTAGCTCGGCAGCGCGTAGGCGGCCGCGCGGGCCTCCTCCGTGGGCTGGACCTGGATGTTGCGGTACCGGTTGATGCCGGTGCCGGCCGGGATCAGCTTGCCGATGATCACGTTCTCCTTGAGCCCGACGAGCTTGTCGCGCTTTCCGTTGATCGCGGCATCGGTGAGGATCTTCGTGGTCTCCTGGAACGAGGCCGCGGACAGCCACGACTCCGTGGCCAGCGAGGCCTTCGTGATCCCCATGAGCACCGGCCGGCCGGAGGCGGGCTCGCCGCCCTCGGCCACCACCGCCGGTTGGCGACCTCGAACTCCGCCCGCTCCGCGAGCGCGCCCGGCAGGAACTCGGTCGGCACCCGAGTCGATGATCGTGACTCGGCGGAGCATCTGCCGGACGATGACCTCGATGTGCTTGTCGTGGATGTCCACGCTCTGCGTGCGGTACACCTTCTGCACCTCACGCACCAGGTGCAGCTGCACCTCGCGCGGGCCCATGACGCGCAGCACCTCGTGCGGGTCGGCCGTGCCCTCGAGCAGCAGCTGGCCCACGTGCACGTGGTCGCCGTCGGCCAGCGGCCGCTCCGGCACCGTCGGCGACGGTCATCGCGAGCCACTGCCGCTTCGACAGCTTCTCGTAGACGATCTCCTCGCCGCCGTCGTCCGGCGTGAGGACGATCTTCCAGAAGCGGTCGCCGTCCTCGATGGTGATCCGGCCGTCGACGTCGGCGATCGGCGCCTTGCCCTTCGGCACGCGAGCCTCGAACAGCTCCGTGACACGGGGCAGACCGGTGGTGATGTCGTCGCCGGCGACACCGCCCTGGTGGAACGTGCGCATCGTGAGCTGGGTGCCCGGCTCACCGATCGACTGCGCCGCGACGATGCCGACGGCCTCGCCGACGTCCACCAGCTTGCCGGTGGCCATCGAGCGGCCGTAGCACATCCCGCAGATGCCGGTGCCGGACGCGCACGTGAGCGCGCTGCGCACCTTGATCTGCCGGACGCCCGCCTCGACGAGCGCGTCGAGCGCCGGGTCGCCCAGGTCGTCGCCGCGCCGGACGATGAGCTGGCCGTCCGGGCCCGGTGACGTCCTCGGCGGACGACCGGGCGTACACCGAGGTGCGCAGGTACCGGTGCGGGATCAGGCGCCCGTCCGACAGCTCCTCGGTGACCGGCATCGTGATGCTGCGCTCGGTGCCGCAGTCGACCTCGCGGACGATGACGTCCTGCGACACGTCCACCAGACGCCGGGTGAGGTAACCCGAGTCGGCGGTACGCAGCGCCGTGTCGGCCAGACCCTTGCGGGTGCCGTGGGTGGAGATGAAGTACTCACCCACCGACAGGCCCTCGCGGAAGTTGGACTTGATCGGACGGGGGATGTACTCGCCCTTCGGGTTGGCCACCAGACCACGCATCCCGGCGAGCTGCCGGACCTGGGTCATGTTGCCCGCCGCGCCCGACTTCACGATCGTCGGGATCGGGTTGTCCTCGGGGAAGTTCTCCTCCATCGCCCTGGCGACCTCTTCGGTGGCCTGGGTCCAGATCTTGACCATCTCGTCGTTGCGCTCCTGGTGCGAAAGGGCACCGCGCTGGTAGCGCTTGTTGATCTGGTCGGCCTTGGCCTCGTAGCCGTCGAGGATCTCCTGCTTGTTCGCAGGCACGACGACGTCGGAGATCGACAGGGTGACCCCGGAGCGCGTGGCCCAGTAGAAGCCCGCCTCCTTGAGCCGGTCGAGCACCTGCGCCACCTCGGTCATCGAGTACCGCTCGGCCAGGTCGTTGATGATCGTGGCCTGGCGCTTCTTGGGCAGCGGCTCGTTGACGTACGGGTAGTCCGGCGGCAGCAGCTCGTTGAACATCACCCGGCCGAGGGTGGTCTGGGCAAGCCACTGGTCACCGGGCTGCCAGCCGTTCTCGGCGAGCTCCGCCGCCACCTCGGCCGGCGGGACCACGCCGGTGAGGCGGATCCTGACCGGCGCCTGCAGGTGCAGCGCCTTGCGGTCGTAGGCCATGATCGCCTCGGCGGGCGAGGAGAACACCTGGCCCGCGCCCGTGGCGCTCGTCGCGCTGCCGCGAGAGGTGGTACAGCCCGGTGACCATGTCCAGGCGGGGCATGGCCAGCGGACGACCCGAGGCAGGCGAGAGGATGTTGTTGCTCGAGAGCATCAGCACCCTGGCCTCGGACTGCGCCTCGGCCGACAGCGGCAGGTGCACCGCCATCTGGTCGCCGTCGAAGTCGGCGTTGAACGCCTCGCAGACCAGCGGGTGCAGCTGGATGGCCTTGCCCTCCACCAGCTGCGGCTCGAAGGCCTGGATGCCGAGGCGGTGCAGCGTGGGCGCGCGGTTGAGCAGCACCGGGTGCTCGGAGATGACCTCTTCGAGCACGTCCCACACCTGCGAGCGGCCGCGCTCCACCATGCGCTTCGCGGACTTGATGTTCTGCGCGTGGTTGAGGTCGACCAGCCGCTTCATCACGAACGGCTTGAACAGCTCGAGCGCCATGCCCTTGGGCAAGCCGCACTGGTGCAGCTTGAGCTGCGGGCCGACCACGATGACCGAACGGCCCGAGTAGTCGACGCGCTTGCCGAGCAGGTTCTGGCGGAACCGGCCCTGCTTGCCCTTGAGCAGGTCGGACAGCGACTTGAGCGGACGGTTGCCCGGCCCCGTGACCGGACGGCCGCGGCGGCCGTTGTCGAACAGCGCGTCGACGGCCTCCTGCAGCATCCGCTTCTCGTTGTTGACGATGATCTCGGGCGCGCCGAGGTCGATCAGTCGCTTGAGGCGGTTGTTGCGGTTGATGACCCGGCGGTACAGGTCGTTCAGGTCCGAGGTGGCGAAACGGCCACCGTCGAGCTGCACCATCGGGCGCAGGTCCGGCGGGATGACCGGGACGCAGTCGAGCACCATGCCCATCGGGCTGTTGCCGGTGGTCTGGAACGCCGCGACGACCTTGAGCCGCTTGAGCGCGCGGAGCTTCTTCTGACCCTTGCCGCTGCGGATGGTCTCCCGCAGGTTCTCGGCCTCGGCCGGGATGTCGAAGTTCTGCAGCAGCGTCTGGATCGCCTCGGCGCCCATGGCACCGGTGAAGTAGTCGCCGTAGCGGTCGTAGAGCTCGCGGTAGAGCCCCTCGTCCGCGATCAGCTGCTGGACGTCCAGCTTGGTGAAGGTGGTCCAGATCTCGTCGAGCCGGTCCAGCTCGCGCTGGGCGCGGTCGCGGAGCTGGCGCATCTCGCGCTCGCCACCCTCCTTGACCTTGCGGCGGACGTCGCTCTTGGCGCCCTCCGCCTCCAGCTCGGCCAGGTCGGACTCCAGCTTCTGGGCCCGTGCCTCCAGGTCGGCGTCCCGGCGCTGCTCGACCCGCTTGCGCTCCACGTTCATCTCGTTCTCGAGCGTGGACAGGTCCTGGTGGCGCAGCTCCGTGTTCACCGAGGTGATCACGTAGGCGGCGAAGTAAATGATCTTCTCGAGGTCCTTGGGAGCCAGGTCGAGCAGGTAGCCCAGCCGGCTCGGGACGCCCTTGAAGTACCAGATGTGCGTGACGGGAGCGGCCAGCTCGATGTGGCCCATCCGCTCGCGCCGCACCTTGGCGCGGGTGACCTCCACGCCACAGCGCTCACAGATGATGCCCTTGAACCGGACGCGCTTGTACTTGCCGCAGTAGCACTCCCAGTCGCGGGTGGGACCGAAGATCTTCTCGCAGAAGAGCCCGTCCTTCTCCGGCTTGAGGGTGCGGTAGTTGATGGTTTCCGGCTTCTTGACCTCGCCGTGCGACCACTGACGGATGTCCTCAGCGGTGGCCAGGCCGATGCGCAGCTCGTCGAAGAAGTTGACGTCGAGCAAAATCGTGTCCTTCGTTCGTTATTCGGCTCTGGGCGGCGGTCAGTTGACGACGTCGTCGACGGTCATCGAGTCGGATCCGGGGCGGCTGGACAGGTTGATGCCCAGGTTCGCCGCGGCCCGCTCGAGGTCCTCGTCGTCGGTGTCGCGCATCTCGATCGCCGCACCGTCGCTTGAGAGCACCTCGACGTTCAGGCACAGCGACTGGAGCTCCTTCAGGAGCACCTTGAACGACTCCGGGATACCCGGCTCGGGGATGTTCTCGCCCTTGACGATGGCCTCGTACACCTTCACGCGGCCCACCACGTCGTCGGACTTGATGGTGAGCAGCTCCTGCAGGGTGTAGGCCGCGCCGTAGGCCTGCATGGCCCAGCACTCCATCTCGCCGAACCGCTGGCCACCGAACTGGGCCTTACCGCCGAGCGGCTGCTGCGTGATCATCGAGTACGGGCCGGTGGAGCGCGCGTGGATCTTGTCGTCCACCAGGTGGGCCAGCTTCAGGATGTACATGTAGCCGACCGCGACCGGGAACGGGTACGGCTCGCCGGAACGCCCGTCGAGCAGCGTGGCCTTCCCGTCGCCGCCGACCATCCGCTCGCCGTCGCGGTTGGGCAGCGTCGAGCCGAGCAGGCCGGTGATCTCGTGCTCCCGTGCGCCGTCGAAGACCGGGGTGGCGGTCCGCGTTCCGGGCGGAGCGGTGTACAGCTCCTCCGGCATCTTGGACGCCCACTCGGGCTTGCCGTCGATCTCCCAGCCGGTCTTGGCGATCCACCCGAGGTGGGTCTCCAGGATCTGGCCGATGTTCATACGGCGCGGCACACCGTGGGTGTTGAGGATGATGTCGACCGGCGTGCCGTCCGGCAGGAACGGCATGTCCTCTGCCGGCAGGATCTTGCCGATCACGCCCTTGTTGCCGTGGCGGCCCGCGAGCTTGTCACCGTCCTGGATCTTGCGCTTCTGCGCCACGTACACGCGGACCAGCTCGTTGACGCCGGGCGCCAGCTCGTCCTCGTCGTCGCGGGAGAACACGCGGATGCCGATGACCTTGCCGTTCTCACCGTGCGGCACCTTGAGCGAGGTGTCGCGCACCTCACGGGCCTTCTCGCCGAAGATCGCGCGCAGCAGCCGCTCCTCCGGGGTGAGCTCGGTCTCGCCCTTCGGGGTGACCTTGCCGACCAGGATGTCGCCCGGCTGCACCTCGGCACC
>CAVSKE010000027.1:0-443116 GCA_963728305.1 uncultured Acidobacteriota bacterium | reverse complement strand
CATGCGGTTCGCAAAGGTGCTGCGCTTCGGCCGGTACAGAGCGAACGTGGGCATGGACGTCTACAACCTGTTGAACAGCAACACGCCGACGACGTACGAGACGGTGTACGACCCCGCGACCAACGGGGCGCGATGGATGCAGCCGACGGCGGTGCTGCTGCCACGATTCATGCGGTTCAACGTGCAAGTGGATTTCTGATCGTCGTGTCTCGGCGCGTCGCCGTTCCAGAGGCGGGTCTGAAGACCCGCCTCTACGTCAATCCGAGATTGCCCATCAAGGCTTTCGCGAACTCCGGGCCTTTCCCGCTCTCCTCGTGCTTGAAGTACACGAAGACCTCCTGACAGCCTGACGTCTTCTCGCGAATGACGTCGGCCCACTTCGCGATGTCGGCCTCCTGATAGCCCTCGTCGCGCAGCCGGAAGTAGGCGTAGTCGGCCGTGATCTCGATCGGTGTCGAGAGCTTCTCGCTGTCGGCGACGCACAGCGCCAGGTTGCGGGCACGCAGGCGTGCGTAGACCTCCTCGTCCAGCCATGAGGTGTGCCGGAACTCGAACGCCGCGCACACGCGCGGCGGGAAGGCGTCCAGAAACGCGTCGAAGAGCGGCAGGTCCTTCTTGAAGTTCGGCGCGAGCTGGAACAGCAGCGCGCCGAGCTTGGGGCCCAGCGTCGCGGCCGTCTCGAAGAACTGCCGCACCGGATCAGCGCAGTCGCGCAGCCGCCGATCGTGCGTGATGCGCTTGGGCGCCTTCAGCGTCAGCTTGTAGCGATCGGGCGTCGCCTTGTTCCAGCCGTCGAGAATCTTCTCGTTCGGCGTGCGGTAGAACGTGTAGTTGATCTCGACGGTCGGGAAGCGCTCGGCGTAGTACGGCAGCATCTTCGCCGCCGGCATCGTCTCCGGATAGAAGCTCCCCTTCCACTCCGGATAGTTGTATCCGGAGGTCCCGACCCAGATGGCCACGCTCACGCCTGCCTTGCCCACGATCAGCGTGCCGATGTTCGGCGGCTTGCCGTGCATCAGCAGCCCGACCTTGAAGATCTTGGCGGCGAACCACATGGCGGCGACCGCCGACGCCACGCCGATGACGAGGCTCAGCGCCGACCTGCCAGAACGGAGGCGGTGTCGTCGACGCCAGCCGAATCATCATCGCGAACGTGTTGACCGGCGGCACGAGGCTCATCACGACACTGAACGTCGAGTTCGGGATCGCGCCCGATCGGCGTCGCGAAGAACCACGGCGCCATCAGCGCCAGCATGATCGGCGTCATCAGCGACTGCGCCTCGCGCATCTCGTTGACCGCGGCACCGACCGCCGCGAAGACCGACGCGAACACGAGATAGCCCGACCAGGAAGAACACGATCAGATAGACGATCAGCATCGGCTCGATCAGCCCGAGCATCGCGAACGACGAACAGCAGGAGGAGCGCCCATGCCGACGTAGAGCGCCAGCACGAGCATGCTGACGGCCATCTGTCCGAGGATCTTGCCGGCCATCAGCTCGAGCGGCGACACCGCCGACAGCAGCACTTCGACGACGCGGCTCGACTTCTCTTCGATGACCTGCGTCAGCAGCGTCTGGCCGCCGATCATGATCCCGAACACGAGCAGGCCGGCGAAGATGAACGGCAGGAACCGGTTGAACCCGACGTTGGTCTGGCGCTCGGCGCCGGCGGTCACCGTCACCGACGTCGCACGCCGCACGCGCATGACCGCCTCGACCTGCGCGCGATCCATGTTGTGCGCGCGCACCCGAGCCGTCACGAGCGACTCACGCAGGGCGTCGAAGATCGTCGTCTCGACGCGCTCGTCGAGTGTTCTCGGGCACGTAGATGTCGTAGGCCGCCGTACTCGGCCTGTCCGTCGGCTGAGCGCGATGGCATCGGGATGCACCACCACGAGCGCGAGATGACGTGGAGCGTCCGCCGGCCGGCGCGCTCTCGGTCAGCCAGCGCTTCTCGCTGCTGCACGTCGGCGGTCGGCGGGCGCTCGACAATCGTGAACGCCGGCGCCGCGCCCATCGTCCGCTCGATCGCGTGCGTCGGAGGACTGCCCGCGACGGTGCGGACCGGCGCCGGGCGTGTTCTCGAGGGCGCGCCTCGCGCCCTCAGCGCGGCGCCTGGCGATCGCCTCCGGCGTCAGTCCCGCGCGCAGGCCCTCGAGAACCTGGCCTGTCGGGATCGATCACCGCCACCTCGCCGCGGATCTGCGTCGCCCTGCGTGTTCATCAGCCGCGGCATCACCATGACCAGCATCGCGATGATGGCCGGCATCACCAGCAGGCCGATGACGAACCCCTTGTTCATCACGGCGGCGAGGAACTCCCGCTGGGCGACGAGCCACACTCGCTTCATGCGAACGCTCCTTCGGCGCCCGGCGCCTGCAGACCGGCGCGCAGGGCGCGAGCCGCATCGCTGCCGGTCGCACCTTCCGAGACGATCCTGATGAACACGTCCTCGAGACGAAGCCGGGCGAGCTCGACGCGCGCCGGCGGCACCGCGGCAGCCAGCCGCGCGATCGCACCGGCGGGATCGGTGCCCTCGACGAGCAGCACCGTGTAGCCTTCGCCCAGTCGCCTCGACGCGCTCGACGCCTGGCAGCCGCGCGAAGCCGCGACGGATCGGCGCCAGGATCGAGCGGCTCGAAATGAATGGTCCGCCGATCGAACTGCCGCCGCAGCCCGGCGACGGGCTCGTCGAGCACCTTGTGTCCCTGGTGGATCATCACCACGTGCTGGCACATCTCTTCCGCGTTCGCCATGACGTGCGTGGACAGCAGCACCGTCGCGCCGCGCCGATGCTCGCGCACGATGTGCTCGCGCAGCAGGCGCACGCTGACCGGATCCTGGCCGCTGAACGGCTCGTCGAGAATGAGCAGATCGGGCTGGTGAATCACCGCGGCGATGAACTGCACGCGCTGCAGCATGCCCTTCGACAGATCCTCGCAGGGCTTTCTCTCCGGTGCCCGGCAGGTTCATGCTCTCGAGCATCTTCGGCACGACGTGCCGCCGCGTCGTCGCTGGCGCATGCCTTTCAGCTGCGCCATGTAGACGAGAAACGCGCCGACCTTCATCTTGCGGTAGACGCCGCGCTCCTCCGGCAGGTAGCCGATGCGATCCTTGGCCTCGAGCGCCGAGCGCTGACCGAGCACCGACAGCTCGCCCGAGTCCGGAAACAGGATCGACATGATCATCCTGATGCACGTCGTCTTGCCGGCGCCGTTCGGACCGATCACGCCGTACAGCGCGCCGCGCGGCACGGTGAGGTGAGATGCCGTCGACGGCCTTCGTCGCTCCGAACGACTTCCTCACGTCGCGCAGGACGAGCGCTGGATCCATGAACGACCTCTCCTGTGCGGGTTATATCACGCGGTGGCGGTATGGCCCGGGCTGTGTGAAAGTTGTTACAGTGGACGGAATGCGAGGTCCTGTGGGTTCCTGTGGCGGCCGCGCTCGCTCATGGCCGGCTGCGGCCGCACACCTGAGACGCCGGCTCGCGAGTATCAACTGCAAGGTCAGATCCTCGCGGTCCGTCCGGAGCGAAGCGAAGTCGTCATCAAGCATCAGGACATCAAGGGCTTCATGCCCGGCATGACGATGCCGTTCAAGGTGAAGGACGGAGCGCTGCTGCAGGGCAAGGAGCCCGGCGATCTGGTGACCGCGACGCTCGTCGTCGGCGAAGTGGACGCGCATCTGCGCACGCTCGAGAAGACCGGACACGCGGCGCTCGACACGCCGGCGCCACCGCCGCCGCCCGACATCCGTCAGCCCGGCGACACGCTGACCGATGCGACGCTCGTCGATCAGAACGGCGCGCCGGCGTCGCTGTCTCGCGTATCGTGGCCATCGCGTCGCGCTGACGTTCATCTACACGCGCTGCCCGCTGCCCGAGTTCTGTCCGCTGATGGATCGGCACTTCGCCGCCGTGCAGAAGACGCTCGCGAGCACGCCGGCGCTCGCCGACGTGAGGCTGGTCACGGTGACGCTCGATCCGGCGTTCGACACGCCGGCCGTGCTCGAAGCCGTACGCGGCGCAGACGCGGCGCCGACCCGAAGATCTGGTCGTTCCTGACCGGCGACCCGGCGGAGGTCAACCAGTTCGGATCGCAGCTCGGCATCTACGTCGAGCACAATCCGCAGAGCGCGATCGACATCACCCACAACCTGCGAACGGTCGTCATCGATCCCGACGGCCGTCTCGTGAAGGTCCACAACGGCAATTCCTGGACGCCGTCCGAACTCGTTGCCGACCTCAGCGCGGTCCCCGCTCCCACGAACTGACCCGGTCGAGCCGCCGGCGCTCGCGCTGACCCGCGCCGAGCGTCAGGTGATCGACCGGCTGCGCTCGCCGCTCGCCGTCCAGCAGTGGCTGAACGCGCTGCCCTACAACACCGAGAAAGGCGGCGAGACGCTGCGCAGCTTCCGCGGCGTGGTCCGCACCGGCACCGCGCACTGCCTCGAGGCCGCGCTGGCGGCGGCGGCGATCATGGAGCAGCACGGCTACCCGCCGCTCGTCCTGAGCTTCGAGTCGATCGACCTGCTCGATCACGTCATCTTCGTGTATCGCACGCAGCACCGGATGGGGATCGGTCGCACGCTCGCGCGATCCCGGACTGCACGGCCGCAAGCCGCGTCTTCGCCACGCCGCGCGCGCTCGCGCTCAGCTACGTCGAGTCGTACGTCGACTTCACCGGCGGCATCAAGGCGTACGCCGTCGTCGATCTGCGGGTGATGGGCGACTACGACTGGCGGCTGTCGGAGAAGAACGTGTGGAAGGTCGAACAGATGCTGCTCGACTGGCCGCATCGGCGGCTCGTCCCCTCGCGCGAGAAGATCGCCGCGATGCGGCGGCAGGTATCGCCGGTTTCGCGAGGCACACGGCTACAAGCCGTGGAAGTACTACAAGGGCCGCGAGCGCTGGACGCCGCTGCCGCCCGAGTTCGCGCGGCGCGGCTGAACGGCGTCGATCCCACTTCCAACGCCCGACTCCAAGCACTTCCAACGCCAACTCCCAACAACGTCCATTGGACTTGGGCGTTGGGAGTGGTTGGGCGTTGGGAGTCGGGGTTGGGAGTCAGTCCAGATCGAAGTCCCGGACTGGCCGCGATCGGCTCCGTCCTGGCCTGCTTCAGCGCTTCCTCGAACCGGCGCGTCAGGGCGTCGTCGCGCGACTTCTCCGCCTCGACCGACTGCTCGAACAGCGATTCACGCCGGCGGCCTCGGCGGCGAGGATCCGCGCCGCGTCGTTCAGCTCGGGCTTGTCGCCGCGCTCCGGCTCGTGGTGCGAGACGACGCGACCGAGGTTGACGTCGACGACGAGCGTTGACCCGCAGCACGGACAGGTGAGCTCCAGCTCGCTTTTCAACTTCGCCATGGCCGTATTCTAGTGCGGTGTCAGACTCCCACTGGCGACGGCTGCGCGTCGCGACCTACAACATTCATCGCTGCCGGGGACTCGACGGACGCACCAATCCGGCCCGCATCGCCGAGGTGATCCGGGCGGTCGACGCCGATATCGTCGCGCTGCAGGAGGTGATCGGCGCCGGGCCCTCGTCCGAGCGGCCACGCCGAGGAGCTCGGCGCGCTGCTGGGCATGGGCTGGGTCATGGCGCCGGCGCGCCATCTGCGCGGCAACCTGTTCGGCAACGTCGTGCTCAGCCGCCATCCGATCGTGCACCACGCGCACTACGACCTGTCCTGGAAGACGTGCGAGCCGCGCTGCCTGCAGCGCGTCGACGTGGCGATCGGGACCGACACGCTGCACCTCTACAACGTCCACCTCGGCACCGCGTTTCTCGAGCGCCGTCACCAGGCGGGGCGGCTCGGCAGCCATCGTGCACGATCGGCGCGTCGGCGTGCCGAAGCTCGTGCTCGGCGACTTCAACGAATGGAGCCGCGGCCTCGCCACGAAAGTGCTCAGCGAGCGGCTCGAGAGCATCGATCTGCGCGCACACCTCCGGCGCCGCCGGACGTATCCCGGCGTGTTTCCGGTGCTGCATCTCGATCACATCTACTACGAGGGAAGCGTGGAGGTCGTGGGACTGGAACTTCCGCGGACGAGGCTGTCGCTGATGGCGTCGGATCACCTGCCGCTGGTTGCTGAACTGAAGATTCGGTTCTAACGCAGGGTCTGAAGACCCCGCTCTACGATCTAGCCTTCCTCTTCGTACTCTTCTTCTTCGAGCGGGAGGAAGCGCGTCGGTGGGCGGAGCGCCTCGCGAAAGTCGTAGATCGGCAGGTCCCGCACGTGCAGCGGCATGACGCACCCGGGAGCCTTGTCGTCCACGACGACGGTCACCGGGCTCCCCTCGACTCCCTCGCGGAACGCAATGCGACAGCCGCAAGCGAGACGGGCGTGCGTGAAGCCTTTCAGCATGATGGACGGATCATACTACAGCAGGGCCTTGATCTCCCGCTCGAACTGCTCCTTGGTGGCGATGCCGGTGTGCTTCTTCGCGATCTTGCCGTCGCGGTCGATGATCACAGACACCGGAATCCCCAGCAGCGGTCCGAACGCGTTCTGGACGTCTTCGCGCCCGTTGCCGACGAGCAGCGGGTAGTTGACCTTGTACTCCTCCGCGTAGGGCTTCATCTTCTCCGCGGGATCGTCGACGGAGAATCCCAGCACGACGAGATCGTCGGCGTATTTCTCCTGCAGCTCGACCAGTGACGGGATTTCGGCCTTGCACGGCCCGCACCACGTCGCCCAGAAGTTCAAGCAGAATCACTTTGCCCTTGAACGAATCGAGCTTCACGTCCACGCCGTTCATGTCTTTCAGCTGGAAATCGAGACGCGCAGGTTTGCCGACGGCCGCCGCGTCTTCGGGCTCGCCGGGTGCGCCGCTCGTCGGTCGTCCGGGATCATCGACGTGCTCGATGCCCGGCGCCATCCAGATCAGCGCCAGGGCCAGCGTCACGGCCCCCATCGCGAGCCAGGCGGCTTTCCGCGACAGTCGCGGTTCCTCCGGTGCGGCCCCGGTTGTCGGCGGCTGCTCAGCTGGCCGCGCCCTCGACGAGGTCGTCGGTGGGTCCTGGGGTGATTCTGGCGTATCAGACATGTGTCCCTCTAACGATCGGCTTCCTTCATCATGTATCGGGTGGCGTCGGCGAGGGGTCGAACTCCCGTCCGCGGGACCTACGAGCACGAACGTCGTGTTGTTCTTCGTCCAGATCTGCGAGCGATGCCCGAACGTGACGAGGTCGGATGGATTGCGCGTGACGCCATTCATGACGAACAGCGACAAGTCCTGTCCGTTGGCCCGGTACATCACATGCGGAATCAAGCCGTCGGCGTAGAGGCAGCGCCGCGCGCCAATCAACTGCAGGCCGTCGACTGACGGCGGCACGTGAATCTTCCAGCCGTACTCACGCGCGAGCATCTCCTCGACTTCGTGCGCGTCCATCACGGGCGGATTGCCGGCCACGAACAGCTTGAAGCACTTGGAATGATCGGCGGTCAGCTGTGCGGCGAGCACGGCATCCGACTGCCGCGTCGCGAGCGAGAAGATGGCCGATGCGGTGAAGACGAGGAGGATGACGCTGAGGACAGTCGGGACGAGCGTGCGCCGCCAGCCGGGCAGACTTGCCGCCCGCGTCTGCTCCGCGACCAGCGACTCGCAGCGCGATCGCAATCCAAGGGCAGTGTCTCCCCGGAAAGTGGCTCCTCGCGAAGACGCTGCGCGTAGTGGCGAAGCACCGTCTGGCCGCCACGCTCCCGCGCGACCGCACCGCGACAGGAGACGCATCCTTCGAGATGCCGCTCGACCTCACTCTGGCGATTGGCATCGAGTTGCTCGTCCACATAGGACGTCAACTGCTCGGTGACGAGACGACAGTCACTCATCGCGACACGGGCACCTGTGCATCGGTCTTTCGCCTCGACTCAGTTTCTCGTACAACTGCCGGCGGCCTCGCGAGATGCGTGACATTACCGTACCGATGGGCACATCGAGCATCTTGGCGATCTCCGCATACGAGAATTCCTCGACATCGCGCAGCCAGACCGCCTGGCGGAACGCATCCGGCAACTCGTCGAGCGCCTGCTTCAAATCCGCGTCCATCGTGGACCGAAGCAGCATCCGCTCCGGCGTGTCCACGTCGGCCGGGCCCTCGGCCGTTGAGGCGAGCTCCTCGATGCGCTCGCTGTCGACGTCGGTGGCCTCACGCGCCGTGTCGCGCAGCCGATTTCTCCACGTGTTGTGGAGAATCGTGTACAGCCACGCCCGCAGGTTCGTCCCCGGCTCGAACCGATCCTGAAACCGCAGCGCCCGGACGACGGTGTCCTGCACCAGGTCCTCGGCGTCGGCGCGGTTCCGCGTCAGCCGCATTGCCGTGGCATAGAGCGGCTCGAGGTAGCCCAGCACCTCGTTACCGAACGTGTCGGGGGCTGCCCGCTGGCGACGTCCGAACATCGGCGGCCCTCAGGCCCCTTGGTTAGAACCCGGATTGAGGACGGGTTTATTCCGCCCGTCGACAAAACACGGGCGCCCTGAGTCCATCGAAGGGCAGGTCCGCGAGACTCAAGGCAGTATACCTGCCGGGGACACTCGACCGTCTCACTCTCAGGATTCGAAAGCAGGAAGAGCCACACCGAGGCGACGAATCTGACGGCCGTTCGACGGAACTCATCGGTACGTCCTTTGCTCCTGCTCGCCCAATCCGTCGGTTTGCGACTGTCACTGCGTCAGCAGTAAGATCGCCGCTCGCCCACCGGTGTCATCGACTGACAGCCCTCCCGAGCACAGTCGAGGGGCCGAGACCAGGCAGGGCCGGACCCTGCAAGGAGAAGTCACATGAGTCGCCTTTGCAGGGTGGCGTTCGCACTCGCGTTCGCGTCAGCGTTCGCTCTGGCCGTGGAGCCTGCCGCGGCCCAGACCCCGTATATCCCGTACTTCGGCAAGAACCAGATCCGCTACGACAAGTTCACCTGGTACACGTACGAGACGGATCACTTCATCATGTACTACTACCCGGAGATCGAGCCGCACCTCGAGCGGATGGCCGGGTATGCCGAAAGCGCGTATCAGCACGTCAGCTCCGAGCTGAAGTACGACCTCGCGCACAAGATCCCGCTGATCCTGTTTCAGACGAGCAGCGAGTTCCAGCAGCAGAACGTCATCCCGGGCGCGGCGCAGGAAGGTGTCGGCGCCTTCGCCGAGCCGACCCGCACGCGCATCGTCATGCCGATGGACGAACCGCCGGATCTGCTCTACCGGCTGATCGTTCACGAGCTGACGCACCAGTTCGACTACGACATCATCCCCGCCTCGCTCGTCCGTCGCGGATCGCCGCTGTGGATCCATGAGGGCCTCGCCGACTACATGACCGGCGAGTGGCGCCCGCATGGACCTGATGGCCGTGCGCGACGCGGCCGTGGCCGACATCATCCCGAAGATGAGCAAGCTCGAAGGCTACAGCGACGTCGGCGGCGCGCGCATGATCTACAACCTGGGCCACGCGATCTTCGAGTTCATCGAATCGAAGTGGGGCAAGGACGGTCTTCGCAGCTACCTCTTCGCGCTGCGCAAGTCGGTGATCGGCGGCGGTGAGGATGCCTACGAAGAGGCGTTCAAGATCACCGCCGAGGAGTTCGACCAGCAGTTCGACAAGTACCTGAAGGATCGCTTCAAGCCGTTCCGCGACAAGGAGCGGCCGGCTGACTACGGCCGCAACCTCGGACCGAATCCGGAGAAGACGCCGTATCGCGGCGTCTACACCGCCGAGCCGTCGCCCTCCGGCGACCTGCTGGCGATCTTCACCGGGAACGCGCCGCGACCGCGAAGGCGACATCATCCTCGTCTCGCGCAAGGACGGCTCCGTCGTCCGCAAGCTGACCGCCGGCTTCGACAAGGACAAGGGGTTCGAGTTCATCACCACGCCTGGCGGCCGCTGGGTCACGGTGCCCTGGCTGACGTGGTCGGCGACCGGCGATCGGCTCGCCTACTTCGCCCGCACCGAGAAGTCGCGCTCGCTGATCATGCAGGACGTGCTGACCGGCGACGTCAAGGACCGCATCGAGATGCGGACGCTCGACGAGCCCGAGTCGCCGGACTACTCACCGGACGGCAAGAAGGTCGTATTCGCGGCGATGCAGGACGGTGTCGGCGACATCTTCGTCGTCGACCTGGCGACGAAGGAAATCACCAACCTGACCAAGGACAACTTCGCCGACTCGGCGCCGACGTGGTCGCCCGACGGCCAGTCGGTCGTCTATCTCGCGCGCATCAGCGGCAACGAGAAGCTGTTCCGCGTCGAGATCGCCTCGGGCCGCAAGACGCAGCTGACCTTCGGCACGCACGACGATGGCGCGGCGCAGTGGCTGGACGAGAACACGATCGTCTTCGCGTCGACCGCCACCGATCCGTCGCAGCCGATCGATCCCGACGTCGCGCGCAACGGGAAGATCTACAACACCTGGACGCTGAGCCTGAAGACCGGCGAGCTGAAGCAGTACAGCGACGCCGTCGGCGGCAACCTGTACACCGTCGTCCTGAAGGACGGCGGCAGTCAGCCGCGTGTTGGCGTCATCACCTACTACAAGGGCGAGTACGAGCTGCACACGCTCGAGCGCCGCGACCCGATCGTCACCGCAGCATCGTCCGACTTCGGCACGCCCGGCTCGAACATCATCGACTTCCAGTCGCCGCTGTCGCACACGCTGGTCGCCGACAAGAAAAAGAAGAAGGGCACGTTCGAGAAGATGTTCATGGACGGCCGCCCGCCGGTGAACGTCGGCGTGACGAGCGGCGGCGACATCTTCGGCGGATCGGCGGTCAACTTCAGCGACGTGCTGGGCGACCAGCAGTTCAGCCTCTATGCCGCGTCGATCTCGCAGTACCGCACGCTGTCGCTCTCGTATCTGAACCTCGCGCACCGCTTCAACTACGCGATCCAGGGCTACTCGCAGACGCAGTTCTTCTACGGCGACGCTCGAGAACGTGTTCTACGATCCGAGCTTCTCCGGCTACATCGATCGCGACCTCGTCGATCGCCACGCGGACGATTCGCGGCGGAACGGTGTTCGGCATCTGGCCGTTCAACCGCTACCGGCGCGTCGAAGTGTTCGGCGGCATGCTGCAGTACCGCGAGTCGTTCAACGATCCGAGCCTGCAGGAGTACTCCGAGGAGTACCAGTAGGACCAGTTCGGCCGGCCGCTGCTGCGATCGGGCACCTACATTCCGCTGGGCGTCAACTTCGTCCAGGAGACGACGGTGTTCCGCGAGTTCGGACCGCTCGCCGGCAACACCATGCGCGCTGTCGTATGAAGTGGCGCCGAAGATCGGCAACACGCTGTCGCGTCAGACGACGGACATCGATGTGCGCTACTACCAGCGTCTCGGCGCGACCGGGCTGCTGGCGCTGCGCGCGCGAGGCTTCAGGAGCTGGGGCGAGGCGCCCGACTTCATGTATTTCGGCGGCAACTCGGAGATGCGCGGCTACGAGTACCTCGCAGTTCGTCGGCGATCACGCGGCGTTCTTCAACGCCGAGCTGCGCTTCCCGTTCATCGACGCGATGCTGACACCGGTCGGCATCCTCGGCGGCATTCGCGGCGTCTTCTTCGCCAACCTGGGCGGCGGCCACTTCAAGGGCCAGCACTTCACGTGGTTCTCGAACGAGCTCCGAGGTCTACACGCCGATCATCGGCTTCGAGTCGATCAACTTCACGCAGCAGGAGCCGGTCTACGGCGCGCCGACGGTCGTGAGTGGCCTGCGCCTGGTGGACGCGCGCGCGTCCTACGGCATCGGCCTCGAGACGTTCGCCCTCGGCTTCCCCATCCACTTCGACTATGCGTGGAAGACGCTGTTCAACAAGGACTGGGAGGATCTGCTGTTCGCCGCGTTCGGCGGCAGCTCGGAGTTCCGCCAGCCGAAGTTCTCGGTGTGGATCGGCTACGACTTCTGAGCGCAGCTGGTAGTCGGGTAGTCGGTAGGTGGATCAGCATAGAACTCGAACTCGCTACCGGCTACCGGCCTTTACTTCCGGCTCAGAATTTCTCCAGGCGCAGCTCGCTCTGCTCGAGGTCCATCGAGACCCGATACGGCGCGAGGAACTTGTGTCCGACGATGCCGCCGAGCTGGAAGCCGAGGAGCAGGCTGGGCGCGCGCAGGTTCAGGACGACCAGCGAGAAGTTCCGGTACTCGATGCTGGTCGAAGTCGAGGTCCATGCCGGGCATGAGGAACGCGTCGCGATCCCAGCCTGACGTGCCCCACACGCGCAGCGGGATCCGGCGGAACGGCGACGCCGGCAGCGTCTGCGCCATCTCGGAGCTGATCGAGATCACCTCGCCGCCGGTGTCGACGACGAAGTAGGTCGGGTGCTTCGAGTTCAGCAGCCCGCGCACCATTGCCAGACGATGGACGCGCATCGGCAGCTTGATGTCGGCGTTGACCGTCGGGAGCTTGCGGCCGATCGTCAGCAGCCGCTTCTGGTAGTCGATCATCATCGACATGCCGATTGAGAGCGGCGAGAACGACTCGCCCTCGCGCTTGGGAATGCCACGCAGCGCCGGGTTCTTGATCAGGATCGGCAGGTTGCGCACCTGCAGCGTGCCGACTTCGAGCTCGTTCAGCTTGGCCAGCTGCAGCCCGCGCAGACCCACTTCGCCGACGCCCGCGCTCGAGCGTGTAGGTGATCGGACTGATGCGCTCGCGCGACGCGGTTTCGCGCGAAAGCACGGTCTCTTCCGATCCGGTGTCGAGGACGAAGTCCTGGAGCCGGCCACCGTTCACCTGCGCCTGGACGATGATCTTGTCCTGCTTCAGCGTGAACGGGATCGTGTGGAGCATGTTCTGGTCCTGCTCGTCGATGTCCACCGGCTGGCTGTCGCCGAACGCATCGAGGAACTCGACCTGCGCGCGGGCCCACGCGGCCTTCTCGCTGCGGTCCTTGTTCGGGAGCAGGTTGATGTAGTTGCGATACGAGTTGGCGGCCTGCGCGAACTGGTGCAGCCGCTCGTAGATGTCGCCGACCAGGGCGTGGATGTCGCCGTCGCGCGGCGCAGCGCGCCGAAGCCGCGAGCGCCATGTCGAGCGCCTCGTCGAGACGGCTGGTCGCGGCCAGCGAGCGCGCCACGCCAAAGCGCGCGCGCGACGAATCGGGCGCCATCGCCAGGCGCGTCGCGATACGCGCGATCGGCTTCGTCGAAGAGTCCGGCCGACCACAGCGCGTCGCCATACAGCGCGATCGCTTCTGGATCGCCGGGCGCGAGCGTTCTGAGTGCCTCGGCTTCGCGCCTGGCCCGTCCGAACTCGGCGACCTTCAGCGACGTGCGAACCGTGCCTTTGCGCGCGCGAACGGCCAGCTCGGGATTGGTGGTCTGCGTCGCCTGATCGAAGGCCTGCAGCGCTTCCTGGTAACGCGTCTCGTCGTAGAGCAGCGTCGCGAGCTGCAGCTGAAGATCGGCGTCGGTGTCCGCGGCCCGCGAACAGCGAGCGTGCCTCCGACGAACAGTGCAAGTGCGATGACCGACGCACCGAGTCCGACCTGGTACCCGGCGCAACGTCCGCATGGTCCCACCCTTACTTGGAACGTGGGCCCCGCAACCCACCCGCCCTATTTTTGAAAGAGCCCTATTTCTGAAAGAACTGTGCGTTCACCGGAATGAAGTGCTTCCACTTCTCCGGCGTCTCGTCGAGGGCAAAGATGGCCTCGACCGGACACGCCGGCACGCAGGCGCCGCAGTCGATGCACTCGTCGGGGTGAATATATAGCATGTCCGTGGACTGAAACTCCGGCTCGTCTTTGCGGGGATGGATGCAGTCGACGGGACACACGTCGACGCAGGCCGTGTCCTTCGTGCCCACGCACGGTTCAGTGATGATGTACGCCACGCTGATGTCCTCGAAAGGCTCGAAAGCTGACTCGCAACCGAGGAGTATAACTCGGGCCCGCTGCAGTCGGCACCCTGGCCCGCCCTGGTCGTGCTGGTGTGCACGGATCTGCGCTCCGCTCGGGCAGGCGAGCTCGACGCGCAGCTCGGGCGCAACGGCGCCCCGCGACGCTCAGGGCAGACTGGCGGGAAGCCCCCGAGTACGTCGGCTGTTCGCGCCTGACGCGCAGCGGGAGGCCTATCGCGCATACGTCTCGCCGCTCGGCCTCGACGCGACGCTCGACGCAGCTTGGCGCCGACCCGGCCTTCCTCCGTCCGCCCGGTGCCTGGACGCCGCGGGCGATGATCCCCTACGACGCGTTCGGGCTGAGCGGCAGCTACAATCGCTGGAAAGTGGCTGGCCTGTATCGAAGCCGGCGCGCACAGCGTGGCCCGTGGCCCACGTCTGGACCAGGGACAGACGGAGTCCTGGACGCTCATCGCGCCGTACCCCGACGACGCCTTGCAGCGTCTCGAGTCGGGCACGCTGATCATCGTCCTTCGGATCCCGTCGGACTGATGTGCCGTGATTCGCATAGCCTCGTCGCTCACCAACCGGATCTTCATCGCCTCGACGCTGCTGGCGATCGTGTCGCTCGGGCTCGCCTTCTACTTCGTGAACGCGCGAGTCTCGTCGGAAGCCGAAGCCGATCTGCGGCGCAGCTTGACCGAGGCGGCGACGCTCGTCGATCTCCGCCGCCAGAATCTGACCGACACGTTCCGAACGATGGCTCGGCTGGTGGCCGACATTCCGAAGCTGAAGGCCGCGATGGCGGACGCCGACGCGGCAACGGCGCAGCCGATCGCGGACGAATACCGTCAGCTGATTGCCGCCGATCTCCTCGTGCTGACCGATCCGCGCGGCGGCGTGCTCGGCATCTCCGGGGGCGACGCCGAGCCGATGCTCGCGGCTGGGCGACCCGGCGAAGCCGCTCGAGGAGATCTCGACGTTCCTGCCGCGCGCGCGCGGCCTGCTCGAAGCGATCAGCGTCCCGGTCGTCACACTCGACGGCGATCCGCCGCTGGTCTACGGACGGCTGAGCGTCGGGCTTCTTCATGGACGACCGCCTGGCCGCCCGTTTCAAGGAGTCACCGGCACCGAGGTCGCCTTCGCGTCGCAAGGCAAAGTGCTCGCGTCGTCGCTCCCGCGTGAGACGCGCGACACGCTCTCCAGCGTGCTCGATTCACCGGGCAACGCCTCACTCACGATCGGCGATCAGGAGTACCTGCTACCTGTCCCGTCCGATGGCGCACGAGGGACGACGCGCGCGGCGGCCGATGACGCGCCCTGATGCTCGTGCTGCAATCACGCACCGACCGTCTGTCGGTGCTCAACTCGCTGCGGCTCGGTCTCGCCGGGGCGCTGATCGTCACGATCTCTTCTCGCCACGCTCCTGAGCTACCTCGTCGCCCGCACGGTGACGCGTCCGCTGTCGGCCGTCACCGGCGCCATGGGCGACGTCGCCGCCACCGGCGACCTCACACGCAAGGTCCCGGTGCGCAGCCGCGCCTGGGACGACGAGGACGCGCGCCTGCTGGCGTCGGCCTTCAACACGCTGACCGAGTCGATCGCCCGCTTCCAGAAGGAAGCGGCGCAGAAGGAACGGCTCTCGTCGCTCGGCCGCCTGTCCACCGTCATCGCGCACGAGATCCGCAATCCGTTGATGATCATCCGCGCCACGCTCACCTCACTGCGCCGCGATCACGTGAGCGCAGCCGATCGTCTCGAGGCGGCCGCCGACATCGACGAAGAGACGACGCGTCTCAACCACCTCGTGTCCGACGTCCTCGACTTCGCCAAGCCGATTCGCTTCGAGCTGGCGCCGGCGAACCTCAACGACGTCTGCCGCGCGTCGGCGGCGGCCGCGTGGGTGGGACACGACAGCGACGAAGTGCAGCTCGAGCTCGATCCGGAGATGCCGGTCGCGGTGACCGACGCCGAGCGGCTGCGCACGGCGCTCGTGAACATCCTGACCAACGCCCGTCACGCGGTGCACGCCGGCCGCCGGCGCGCGCGGCGGGTCACGCCGACGGCGCGGACGCGGATCGGCCGGGCGGTGTCGCCGTGGCCAGCCGGCCCGGTGTTATCGTCAGGACGCGCTACGCCGCAGGACGGGTGGCCATCACCGTGCAGGACTCCGGCACCGGCATCAGCGCCGACGACATGGTCCACATCTTCGATCCGTACTTCACGACGCGGCGGAAAGGCACGGGACTCGGCCTGCCGATCGCCAAGAACATCATCGAAGGCCTCGGCGGCACGATCACCGTGACCAGCCGCGTCGGTGAAGGCACCGAGATCCGGCTCGACCTGCCGCTCACCGCCGAGGACGTCGCATGAGCGTCCGCGGCTCGATTCTGCTGGCCGACGACGAGGAGAAGATCCTCAAGCGGCTGGGACGCGCGCTGCGGGACGAGGGGCACGAGGTCGTCGAAGCGTCCAGCGCGCGCGAGGCGCAGCGGCAGCTCGGCGAGCGCGTCCTTCGACCTGTTCGTCGTGGACAACCTGATGCCCGGCATGACCGGCCTCGAGTTGATCCGCGAGGTGTCGTCGTCGGTGCCGGAATCCGAGCGGCCCGCAGATCGTCATGATGACGGCGCACGGCTCGACGCAGATCGTGCGTGAAGCCTTCAAGCTGGGCGTCGAGGACTTCCTCGAGAAGCCGTTCGAGGTCGACGAACTGCTGGTGCTGGCGCGCCGCGCGGTCAAGAGCCAGCGCCTGCAGACCGAAAAGCAGTATCTGCTCAGCGAGCGCGACGCCGAGTTCAACCACTACGGCATCGTCGGCCGCAGCCGGGCGATGCAGGACGTCATCAACCGCGCGGAGCTCGTCGCGGCGACCAAGAGCACGGTGCTCATCACCGGGGAAACCGGCACCGGCAAGGAGATGGTGGCGCGGCTCATCCACCACCGCAGCGCGCAGCGCGAGATGCCGCTCATCAAGGTCAACTGCGCGGCGATCCCCGACACGCTGCTCGAGTCGGAGCTGTTCGGCCACGTCCGCGGCGCCTTCACCGGCGCGACGATGACCAAGCGCGGCAAGTTCGCGCTGGCCGACGGCGGCTCGATCTTCCTCGACGAGATCGGGACGATGAGCACCGCCGTGCAGGCCAAGCTGCTGCGCGTGCTGCAGGAGCGCGAGTTCGAGCCGCTCGGCGCCGAGCGCACGCAGCGCGTGGACGTGCGCGTCGTCGCCGCGACCAACCGCGATCTCAAGCAGATGGTCAGCGACGGCCGGTTCCAGGAGGATCTGTACTACCGGCTCAACGTGATCCCGATCGAGATTCCGCCGCTGCGCGATCGCCGCGACGACATCCCCACGCTCATCGATCACTTCGTCGAGAAGCATCGCCAGCGATCGGGCAAGCGCATCGATCGCGTCGACGCGGGCGTCGTCGAGGCGCTCGGCCGCTACGACTGGCCGGGCAACGTGCGCGAGCTGGAGAACACGATCGAGCGGGCGGTGGTGCTGGCCACCGGACACGTGCTGACCGACGCAGTCGATCTCGCTGCTCGGCGCGACGTCCGCGCCCTCGTCGGGTCTGCCGTCGACGCGCCTGCATCAGAACCTGGAATGGGTCGAGCGCGAGACCATTCGGCGCGCGCTCGAACAGGCCAGCGGCGTCAAGAAGGATGCGGCCGAGCTGATGGGCATCAGCCAGCGCGCCCTGAGCTACTACCTGGCGAAGTACCGCATCGATTGACGACACCGCGTGAGGTTTCGACTCCCGTCGCGGATTACCGTGCCGGTAATCGCTCGGGACCTGCAGAGCTCAATCTTCGGCCATTCCGCGCTAACTGGCGCGGAGAATCGCCGGGCATCACCCTTGCCTGTAGCGCGCACGGATCGGTCTATCACGTCATGATTCGACGACACCCCGGGCACCTCATCCTGACGCGTCGCGCTGCTGCCTCGTCGCCCAGTCGCAGGCTCAGGGCTGGCGCCGTCGGCGGTTCCCCGGCGCAGTCCCAGGAGCCGCGCGTGATCGAGGTGGTCGCCAAGCGATTCGTCGTTCGAGCCTGCCGAGATCGAAGTGACGGTCGGCGAGCGGGTCACGCTCGCCGTGCGATCGGCGGATGGCGTGCACGGCATCGAGATCAAGAAGTTCAAAGTCAGCAAAGAGATCCCCCGCGGCGCGGCGCCCGTCATGATCGAGTTCACCGCCACCGAGGCCGGGCGCTTCCCCATCCTCTGCTCGGAGTACTGCGGGGACGGTCATGACGACATGAAGGGCACGCTCGTCGTGAAAGCACGAGAGCCACAGCACCCTAGGAGGTGAGATGCACGTGTATCGGTACATGTTCGGCGCGCTGCGCTGCTCGCCCTCAGCATCGGCAGCGTCGGCTGTGACGAATCGCTGTCCAGACATCACCGGGCCGACGCCCGATCTCGTCCCGACGTTCAGCGAGCATTCAGACGGAGATCTTCAGCAACAGCGATTCGTCCGGCCGGGCCGCCTGCATCCAATGTCACAATGCCGTCGGCCGGCTGTTCAACGGGCTCGATCTCTCGTCCGCCGTCTCCTATGCGAACCTGGTCGGACCGGGCGAGCCGCGGCAAGGTCGGCGCCATTCGCGTCATCCCGGGCGATCCCGAGAACAGCTATCTGATTCACAAGCTCGAAGGACGCCCGGGCATCGTCGGCGTGCGGATGCCGCTCATCGGTCCGCCGTACCTGACCGATGGACAGATACTGGTGATCAAGCGCTGGATCGAGCTTGGCGCGCGCAACGACTAGGAGCCTCTCCATGACATGGTTCGAGAATCATCGCCGCCGTTGCCCTGCTGGCCGTCGCGTGGCCGCACGGCAGCAGGCGCGCAGAGCAAGCCTGCACCGCCGGCACAGGCCCCTGAAGACGATCCGGATCGCGATCCGAATCGCAATCAGCCGGACTTCACGATCGTCAACCTGCCGACGACGCTGCGCGTGCCGCGATTCAAGAGCGCGTTCCGCGTCACGCACCGGTTTGGACGGCCGTTCGGCGCCGGCGACTTCGGCGATCTCGCGAGCGACCTGTTCGGCCTCGACTCCGGCGCGCAGATCGGCCTCGAGTACCGCTTCGGGCTGATGCGCGGCGGGCAGGTCGGCATTCACCGCACCAGCGGCAAGACGATCGAGTTCTTCGCGCAATACAACGTGCTCCAGCAGCGCGACAACGGCGCGCTCGGACTCGATGCCTTCGCCAGCATCGACGGAACCAACAATTTCAGCGACAGCTACACGCCGGCACTGGGCATCGTCGTCTCGCGAGAGCTGGGCAGCCGTCGGCGCGATCTACGCCGAGCCGATGTGGGTGAACAACTCGAACCCGCTGCCGAGCGAGCTGACCGACGACAACGACACGTTCATCGCTCGGTCTCGGCGCGCGCATCCGCATCCGGCCGACCGTCTACCTCGTCGGCGAGTTCATTCCGCGGCTCGGCTACGAGCCGGGCGTCAACTACGGGACCTTCGGCATCGAGAAGCGCGCCGGCGGGCACGTGTTCCAGCTCAATTTCTCGAACGGCTTCGGCACGACGATGGGCCAGCTCGCGCGCGGCGGCACCGGCAGCGAGGACTGGTATCTCGGTTTCAACATCTCGAGGAAGTTCTTCTGATGACCAGACATCGATTCACGGCGGCGTCTTCGATCGTCCTGCTGGCATTCGTCGTCTCCGCGTGTGGCGGCGGCGACGACGATCCCGGAACCGGACCTTCCGGTGGCGGTGGCGGTGGCGGCGGCGGAACGGGCACGGTGGCCGCGACGATCACGATCACGGCAAGTGGCGTGTCACCGCGAGAGGTGACCGTCGCCCCGGGTTCGCGAGTCACGTTCGTCAACAACGACACCCGGCCGCACGACATGGCGTCGGATCCGCATCCGGACGCACACGGACTGTCCCGAGATCACGGTGGGCTTCCTCCAGGCTGGGCAGAGCGGGACCACGCAGAATCTCAACCGCGTTCGCACCTGCGGCTTCCACGATCACAATCAGGACACGAACACCTCGCTGCAGGGCACGATTCGCATCCAGTAGCACGATCGAGGGGCGACGCGTGCGTCGCCCTCTCCCTCATTCCGCCGTCTCGCCCGGCTTCATCTCCAACACCTGAATTCCCTTTGGCTCGACGAGACGCTTGAGCTCCTCGGGCGTGCCGGTGAGCATCGGGAACGTTCCCCAGTGCATCGGCACGACCTGCCGAACGCCGAGCATCTGACACGCGCGTCGCGGCGTCCATGGGATCCATCGTGAAGCGATCGCCAATCGGCAGGAACGCGATCTCGGGTGTGTAGCGCTCGCCAATCAGCTGCATGTCGCCAAACAGAGCCGTATCGCCAGCGAAGTAGATCGCCCGGCTGATCCTCGAGGCGAATCACGAAGCCCGCCGGCTCGCCCATGTAGACCATCTGTCCGCCGTCGACGAACCCGCTGCTGTGGCGCGCATCGGTCATCGTGATCGTCAGTCCGGCGACCTGCTGCGAGCCGCCCTTGTTCATCGGCGCCACGTTCTGCAGGCCCTTCCGCCCGAGCCAGTCGCACAGCTCGAAGATCGCGACGACCGTCGCTCCGCTCTCGCGCGCGCAGAGAACCAGATCACCCATGTGGTCGGCGTGGCCGTGAGACACGAGAATGACGTCGGCCTTCGGCGGCTTCTTCAGCGCCTCCGGACACGACGGGTTCTCGCGCAGCCACGGGATCGAAGAGGAGGCGCTTCCCGCCTGGAGTGCGGAGGAGAAACGTCGAGTGGCCGAACCAGGTGATTGCGAGCTTCTGCATCGCTCGATGGTAATCCGCACACAGAAGATTAACGCAGAGGACGCGGAGAAGCAGAGCACGCAGAGCGACGGTGGACCCGCGCTACGCGCGGCAGCGACGATGCCGGCCACAGGCCGGGTCCACGTCGCTCTGCGCCTCTGCGATCCCTGCGTTGATCGTCGTGGCAGTGAGCGACGCACCCGCCCTTGGTCGACTCGCATCGGTCCGATAAGATTGGAGAGATGTCGGTCGAGGCACCCCTTCACTTCGTTGCTCCGCGCGAGCCCAAGCCGGCCTGGCTGAAGGTTCGCGCGCCGGGGTCGGACAACTACCTCCGGCTGAAGGGGATCATGAAGGACCTGAAGCTGAACACCGTGTGCGAGGACGCGCGGTGTCCGAACATCGGCGAGTGCTGGCACCACGGCACCGCGACGTTCATGATCCTCGGTGACGTCTGCACGCGTGCCTGCTCGTACTGCGCGGTCGCGCACGGCAGGCCGACGCGAGCTCGATACGGCGGAACCGGCGCGGGTGGCCGAAGCGGTCGCGCGCATGGGACTGCAGTTCGCCGTCATCACGTCCGTCGATCGCGACGACCTGGCTGACGGCGGCGCGTTCATCTTCGCCGAGACGATCCGCGCTGACGCGCGCGCGCGTGCCGTCGTGCCGGATCGAAGTGCTGATTCCCGATTTTCAGGGCATCGAGTCGTCGCTGCGCACGGTGCTCGACGCCGGCCCCGACGTCCTCAATCACAACATCGAGACCGTGCCGCGGCTCTATCGCATGGCCCGCTCGGGCGGCCGCTATCCGCGATCGCTGGAGCTGCTCGATCGCTCGCGCCGCTATCGCCCGGACATCGCCACCAAGACCGGCATCATGGTCGGCCTCGGCGAGGAGCGCGAGGAAATCCTGACGGTGTTCGACGACCTGCGCCGCATCGGGCGTGTCGATCCTGACGATCGGTCAGTACCTCAGGCCGTCGCCGGCGCACGCGAAGATGACGCGCTACTACCATCCCGACGAGTTCGCCGATCTCAAGCGCGTCGCGCTCGAGAAGGGATTCGTGCACGTCGAGTCCGGTCCGCTCGTGCAGCTCGTCGTATCACGCGCACGAGCAGGCGGACGCCTTCGAAGCCGCAACCGCGCAGTCAGATCTGCACAGCCTCCCAGGATTTCTGGCCCGCTCAGACGTTCTCTGGGAAATCCCTCGGCGTCGACTGCGCATACAACTCTGACAGTCCGCTCCAAGCGCTTCCGCCGGTCACAGGGTTACGCGTGAATCCGCCGCGCTGGCGATCTTCTTGCTAATTTTTGGAGCCGATTACGATCATGAATGTCGCGACCGCCAGACCAGCTCACATCCCTGCACGTTGTTCATCGGATCGGAACCGCTGCTCGCGGCGTGGAATGCCCGCGCCAAGTCGGTGGACACGGTCATTCCGGTCGCCCATACCGACCTCTCACAGGCCCTGGAGATGATCGGCATCGAGGCGTCCTGAGGTCGTGGTGATCGAGCAGGCCGTCGCGGCGAGCGGATCCGGATCGGCACTGATGGCCAGACTGCACAACGAGCGCTACGAGCGCGGCATCGAGATTCGTCTGCTTCCGGCCGAGCGGGCCGCCGACCTGATGTCGTCGGAGCCTGGAGACGTCCATCCGCAGGTCTGGCTGTCGGTGCTCGCCGAGCCGCTGCCGGCGCGGCCGCAGCGCGCGCGCCGGCGCGTGCGCGCGCGCGAGGACGAGCAGGCGATGATCGACGGCGCTGCCGGTCACGCTGCTCGATGTCTCGCCGAATGGTCTGCAGGTACGCTCGACGATCGTGCTGCGTCCGCAGCAGCGTGTTCGTCTGGTGATGCCGCCGGAGCGTGGCTCGGTGAAGACGGCGGCGATCGTGGCGTGGTCGACCTTCGAGATCGGACCCACGCCTCAGTACCGCGCGGGCATCGCGTTCACGCGCGCGATCCCGGACCTGGTCGACGACGCCCCGCAGGCGTAGCGCGCGGCACTTCGCTCGCCGTGCGACGAGCTCGTTCCGCTTACGCGGCGGCGGCGTGCGATCCGCGTGCCTCGCGATTCTTGCGCTGACGCCGAACCTTGACCAGAGCCAATCCCATCCCTGCAATCACGACGAAAAACGCCCACATCATGTCGAGCCTCCTTCACGGGGTGAAAACCTGCCTCGCCGTAGCGCGGACGCGAAGGCGGGCGCCCGTCAGAGGGGCAAGGCATGTGCCGGACGTAAGCCGGCCGAGCTGGCTCGGCTAAGTCTTGTGAGGGCTGCAGGTTAGGCAGAGAACGGCCGGTCGCATCGGCGCCGGCCGTGATCACATCTGCACGGCAAGGTTGTAACCGCTTGCAGTGTCGTCAGCGGCGGGTCTGAAGACAGCCCGCCACGTGCAGACTCATTTGAAGATTCGCAGCAGCTTCGTGACCGGATCGAAGAAGCGATCGACCACGCGCTCCTTGAGCGGGATGATCGCGTTGTCGGTGATGTGAATGTGCTCGGGGCAGACCTTGGTGCAGCACTTGGTGATGTTGCAGTAGCCGATGCCGTGCTCGTCCTTGAGCGCCGGCACCCGGTCCTCGATGTCGAGCGGGTTCATCTCGAGGTTGGCCGCGTAGACGAAGAAGCGCGGGCCGATGAACTCCTCGTGCTTGCCGTGGTCGCGCAGCACGTGACAGACGTCCTGACAGAGGAAGCACTCGATGCACTTCCGGAACTCCTGCACGCGATCGATGTCGCGCTGCGCCATCCGCCACGTGCCGTCCGGCTTGTCCGGCGTTCGCGGCTTGAACTTCGTGATCCTCTTCTTGACGCGGAAGTTCCACGAGACGTCGGTCACCAGATCCTTGATCGGCGGGAACGCGCGCATCGGCTCGACGGTCACCGGCTCGTGCAGGTTCACCTGGCTCAGACGCGTCATGCACATCAGCCGCGGCTGGCCGTTGATCTCCGCCGAGCACGAGCCGCACTTGCCGGCCTTGCAGTTCCAGCGCACGGCGAGGTCCGGCGCCTGTTCGGCCTGAATCTTGTGCACGACGTCGAGGACGACCATGCCGTCCGTCACCTCGGTGTGGAAGGTCTGGAACGTGCCGTCGCCGGGGCGCGATCGCCCCCATCGGGTGCAGGATGCGTGCGCCAGATCTTGAACGTCGCGGTCGTCGCCATTAGGACTTCTGCTCCTCGATGACTTGCTTCAGGTGGTCCGGCATGGGTGGCAGCGGGCACGCGCGACAGCTGCAGCGCGCCGCCGCTCGCCCTGCTTCACCATGATGTTGAAGCGTGCCGAACTCGGCCACCTTGTCCGGGATAGTCCTCGCGGAAGTGGCCGCCGCGGCTTTCCTTCCGCTCGATCGCCGATCGCGCGATCGCCTCCGACACGGTCAGCAGATTGCGCAGATCGAGCGCCGTGTGCCAGCCGGCGTGATACTCGCGGTGGCCGCTGACGCCGACGCGCGCGGCGCGATCCTTGAACTGCTGGATGCGGCGCAGCGCCTCCTGCATCTCGCTTTCGGTCCGGACGATGCCGACGAGCGCCTGCATCGTGTCCTGCAGATCGGACTGCACCTTGTACGGGTTCTCGCCGGAATCGCCGCGCTCGAACGGCGCCAGCGAATCCTGCATCGCCTTGTTGCACCGCGGCCTCGTCCACGCCGCGCCTGTCCGTGCTCGCGCGACCACTGCGCCGCGTACTCGCCGGCGCGCTTGCCGAACACGATCAGATCCGAGAGCGAGTTGCCGCCGAGACGGTTGGCGCCGTTGATGCCCGACGCGCACTCGCCGGCGGCGAAGAGACCGGGAATCGTCGACATCTGCGTGTCGGCGTCCACGCGGATGCCGCCCATCACGTAGTGCGTGGTCGGCCCGACTTCCATCGGCTCCTTCGTGATGTCGAGGTCGGCCAGCTCCTTGAACTGGTGATACATGCTCGGCAGCTTGCGCTTGATGTGCGCCTCGGAGTCCTTGATCTTCTCCTTGATCCAGGCGATGTCGAGAAAGACGCCGCCATGCGGAGATCCGCGGCCGGCCTTGACCTCGCGGTTGATGCAGCGCGCCACGTGGTCGCGCGTCAGCAGCTCCGGCGGACGACGGGCGCTCTTGTCGCCCTGCGTGTAGCGCCAGCCCTCTTCCGGATCCGACGCGGTCTGCGGCTTGTAGTTGTCCGGGATGTCGTCGAACATGAAGCGGCGGCCTTCCGCTGTTCTTCAGCACGCCGCCCTCGCCGCGCACACCCTCGGTCACGAGAATGCCGCGCACGCTGGGCGGCCAGACCATCCCGGTCGGATGGAACTGGATGAACTCCATGTCGATCAGCTCGGCGCCGGCGCGATACGCGAGCGCATGGCCGTCGCCGGTGCCTTCCCAGCTGTTGCTGGTGATCGCGAACGCGCGTCCGACGCCGCCCGTCGCCAGGACGATGGCCTTGGCCTGGAACACGTGAAAGCGTCCGCGCTCGCGGTCGTAGGCCAGCACACCGGCCGCGCGCCCGTTGTCGAGAATCAGCTCGATGACCGTGTGCTCCATGTGCACGGTCATGCCCTTGTAGACGGCGTGATCCTGCAGCGTGCGAATCAGCTCGAGACCGGTGCGATCGCCGACGTGCGCGAGACGCGGATAGCGGTGGCCGCCGAAGTTGCGCTGGTTGATGCGGCCGTCCGGCGTGCGATCGAAGACCGCGCCCCAGCCCTCGAGCTCGCGCACGCGATCGGGCGCTTCCTTGGCGTGCAGTTCCGCCATGCGCCAGTTGTTCATGTACTGGCCGCCGCGCATCGTGTCCGCGAAGTGCACTTTCCAGCTGTCGCGGTCGTCGTTGTGCGCCATCGCCGCGGCCATGCCGCCTTCGGCCATCACGGTGTGCGCCTTGCCGAGCAGCGACTTGCAGATCAGGCCGACGGACACGCCGGCGTCCGCGGCCTCGATCGCCGCGCGAAGCCCGGCGCCGCCGGCGCCGATGATCAGGACGTCGTAGCTGTAGGTCGTGTAGCTCGCCATCAGATGAGCCTCACGTCAGTCAGGATGCCCATCGAGCACAGCCGGACATACAGGTCCGAGAGCGCGACCGAGAACAGGCTCATCCAGGCGAAGAGCATGTGCCGGCCGTTGAGGGCGCTCGAGCAGTTGTAGCAGGCGTGGCGCATGGGCGACTTCGAGACCTCGTCCTTCACGCCGCCGACCAGATGGCGAATCGAATGACAGCCCAGCGTGTAGCTGCTGAGAGCAGCACGACGTTCACCGCGAGGACCAGCGTGCCGACGCCGATGCCGAACTCGGTCTGACCGGTGGTCGGATTCGTGAACCACAGCGCCAGCCACACGTCGTACGACAGCACCAGCAGGAAGAGGCACGCGATGTAGGCGAAGTAGCGATGGACGTTCTGCAGGATGAGCGGGAAGGTCTTCTCGCCCCAGATAGCTGCTGCGCGGCTCACCCACCGTGCACGACACCGGGTCCATCCAGAACGCCTTGTAGTAGGCGCCGCGATAGTAATAGCAGGTGAAGCGGAAGAGACCCGGGAACGGGAGAATCAGCAGCGCCGGCGAGAACGGCGCCAGCGCCGGCCACCACGCCGGCTTGGGTCCGAGCCAGGCGTGAGGAGAGGCCCCCCACAGCTCGGGCGAGTAGAACGGAGACAGATACGGGCCGTAGGTGTAGTGCGCGTTCTGGAACGCCGCCCACGTCGCATACACCACGAAACTGCCGAAGACCGTGAACACGATCATCGGCTCGACCCACCACCAATCGCGCCGGTAGGTTTCGCCGAACCCACGCGGCACGAACTTGACGGGAACTGCCTCCATCAACTGTCCTCCATGTGATCGGTATGGGCTCGGTCGGCTCTGTCTGGACTCTGGCCGCTGATCCTGATCTCACGCCGCGCGGAACGATCGCCAGCGCGGCCTGTCCACATTCGTTGGCGACGGTGAGATACCGCCGCACGACATCGTTGCCGACCACGTACGGATGCTTCTCGCCAGGCTTGCGCGCCGACACCGCCGGCAGCTTGGTCTTGCTGCCGTCGTAGGCGGTGTGATTCGACAGGATCACGTCCGCGCCCGCCTTGGTGACGATGTCGCGGAAACGCGCGGCCGACTGCGTGTACGCCTCGAGCCGCGGCCGGTTCCGGCCGAAGTTGAACAGCGTGCCGCCCCATGCCGCGGCCAGATGACGCTGGTTGCCGTCGCGCAGCGGGATGAGCGTCGAGATCGTGCCGTCGGTGTGACCCGGCGTCAGATACAGCGTCAGCGTCGTATCGCCGAGCGTGAGCTTCATCCCGTCGGTGGCGACCATGTCGCGCTTCGGCTTCCACGGCGGATTCTGCTGGTCGAGCAGGTCGTAGTCGGCCGCCGACATGACCACGCGCGCGCCGTACTTCTCCTGCAGATACTTCGCGCCGCCGGCGTGATCGAGGTGGCCGTGCGCGACGACCACGTACTTGATGTCCGCCGGGTTGAGTCCGAGCTTCTTCAGCCCCTCGACGACCTCGTCCTCGACCGAGTAGTCGTAGATCGCATCGAGCAGGATGATGCCCTGCGACGTGGTGATCGCCCACGCCGAGTACTCCGTCATGCCGACGTAGTACATGTTGTCGAACACCTTGACCGGCTCGGCGTGCCACGTCTCGCGCGCCGGTGGCGGTGGCGGTCCACCCTGCCGGCCCTGCCCGCGGCCTGGCCCGCCGCCACGCGGCGCCGGCGGATTGGCGAGCGCCAGTCGCGCCATTGCACAGCGGCGTGAACAGCCCCACGTGATCGCTGCCGGCCGCGGCCTTGCGCCGCGTCGATGTGCTTCTGCGCGTCGGGGGAATCGTCTGCGCGCCCAGCCCGGCGATGCAACGAGCGCACACACGAACGCCGCAACCGTCGCACACGCGCCCAGGCATGGCTGTCTTCACGGCGACCCTACTTTCGCTTCGGTTTGTACACGTGCGTGCTCTGCCCGAAGAAGACTTCCGCGCTCTCCATCAGCGACTCCGACAGCGTCGGATGCGGATGGATCACGAGCTTCATGTCTTCCGCGGTCGCACCCATTTCGATCGCCAGCGCACCTTCGGCAATCAGCTCGCCCGCGCCCGAGCCCGCGATGCCGACGCCGAGCACGCGGCCGGTGGACTTCTCGAGCATCAGCTTGGTCAGCCCCTCGGGCCGGTCCACCGTGATCGCGCGGCTCAACGCGCCCCACGGGAACTTGGCGACCTCGAACTCGACGCCGCTCGGCCTGCGCCTGCGCCTCGGTCAGGCCGCACCAGGCGATCTCGGGATCGGTGAACACGACGGCCGGAATCGCCTGCGGCTCGAACACGGCCTTGTGGCCGGCAATCGCTTCGACCGCGACGCGCGCTTCGTGCGACGCCTTGTGCGCGAGCATCGGCTCGCCGGCCACGTCGCCGATCGCGAAGATCGACGGCTCCGCGGTGCGCCGCTGCGGGTCGGTCTCGATGAATCCCTTCTGATCGACCTTCACGCGCGTCGTCTCGAGACCGGGGATCTTCGAGTTCGGACGGCGGCCGATGGCGACGAGCACGCGATCGAAGACCTGCTCCTTCTCGGTCGACCTCGCCTCGAAGGTCACGCGGATGCCCTGGCCCTCCTCGGCGACCTTGACCACCTTGGTGTTGAGCATGATGTTCGCGAAGAGCTTCTTCAGCCGCTTCTCGAGCACCTGCACGAGATCGCGATCGGCGCCGGGCAGCGAGCCCCGGCGTCATCTCGACGACGGAGACCTTGCTGCCGAGCGTGGCGTAGACCGATGCCGAGCTCGAGGCCGATGTAGCCGCCGCCGATCACCAGCAGCGACTTCGGCACGTCCGGCAGCTCGAGACCCGACGTCGAGTCCATCATGCGCGGGCTGTCGAGCGAGAGCGACGGAATCTTCGTCGGATGCGAGCCGGTCGCGAGAATCAGATGCTCGAACTGCAGCTCGGTCTCGCCCGATGCGCCAGCCACCTTCAGCGACTTCGGACCGGTCAGCGTCGCGCGGCCCTGCACGAACTTGACCTTGCGCAGCTTGGCGACGCTGCCGACGCCGGCCGTCAGCTTGTCGACGACGCCCTGCTTGTAGGCGCGCAGCTTGTCCGACGTCGATCCTCGGCTCGCCGAACGTCACGCCCCAGTTGCCGGCGTGCTGTCGCCTCGTCGACGACCTTCGCGACGTGCAGCAGCGCCTTCGACGGGATGCAGCCGCGATAGAGACAGACGCCGCCGGGGTTCTTCTCCTCGTCGATGAGCGCGACCTGCATGCCGAGATCGGCCGCATAGAAGGCGGCCGCATAGCCACCCGGGCCCGCGCCGAGCACCGCTAGCTGTGTACGATTCCGCCATCAGCCGACCAATGAAAGAAGGAAGGGTTGCTCGATCGCCTCGACGACCCAGCGCAGGAAGCGCATCGCGTCGGCGCCGTCGATCACGCGGTGATCGTAGGAGAGCGAGAGCGGCAGCCGCTGCACGGGCTCGAACTGGCCGTCTTTCCACACCGGCTCGATCGCGCCGCGCGAGACGCCGAGGATCGCGACCTCGGGCCAGTTGACGATCGGCGTGAAGTAGGTGCCGCCGATGCCGCCGAGGTTCGAGATCGTCATCGATCCGCCGCTCATGTCGTCGACGCGTCAGCTTCTTGTCGCGCGCGCGCTCCGCCAGCTGCTGGAGCTCGACGGCGATCTGCGTGATGTTCTTCTCGTCGGCGTTCCGGATCACCGGCACCAGCAGCCCGCGATCGGTGTCCACGGCGACGCCGATGTTCACGTACTTCTTGTAGACGATCTCGCCGCGCTCGGTGTCGATCGAGGCGTTGAACTGCGGGAACTTGCGCACGCGCCGTCGCCAGGATGCGCACGAGCATGGCGGTCACCGTCAGATTGCCGCCCGCCTTCGCGACCTGCTCCTTGTGCCTCTTGCGCAGCTCCTCGAGCGCGCGTGACGTCCGCCTTGTCGAACTGCGTGACGTGCGGAATCGTGTTCCACGCGTAGCTGAGATGCTCCGACGTCACGCGGCGGATGTTGGTCCACGGCCTGGCGATCGACCTCGCCGAACTTGGAGAAGTCCGGCAGCGGCCTCGCCGCGCGGGCCACGGCTTGCCGGCCCGACACCAGCCGGCGGCGCCGACGCTGCTCAGAATCCGCCGCGCATGTTCCTTGACGTCGTCCTGCGAGATGCGTCCGTTGGGTCCGGTGCCTTCGACGTCGTTGATGTTGACGCCAATCTCGCGCGCGAGGCGGCGCACGGCCGGCGACGCGGGCGCGGCGCGTCCGTCAGCGCGCGCCGGCGGCGCGGGAGCTGCAGCAGGTGCCGGCAGCCGCAGCTCGGAGGCCTGCCGCACCGGCATCGGCACCACCTTTCGCGGTGCCGCGGGCGGCTCGGTGCGGGCGCTTCGCTTGGCCGGCGCCGCAGCGGACTGCGGAGCGCGGCTTCGCGGCCGGTGCGGCGCGCGGTGCCGCAGCGGCGCCGCCGCCATTGCCGGACGACGGCGCGTCTACCGTCAGCACGACGGCGCCGACCTTGACCTTGTCGCCCTTCTTGACCCGGATTTCCTTGACGACGCCGGCGACCGACGAGGGCACCTCGATCGTCGCCTTGTCGGTCTCGAGCTCGAGCACCGGCTGCTCGCGCGTGATCGTGTCGCCGACGTTCACGAGCACCTTGGTCACGTCGCCGCCGGCGACGTTCTCACCAAGCTCTGGGACTTTGAACTCTGTCATTCCGTCGTACGGGCGAGTCCTTCGGACTCCGCCGCATCGACGTCAGGACTAATCGCCGGATTCGGCTTGTCGGGGTTGATCCCCAGATCCTTGATCGCCTTCTGCGCGACCGACTACCTCCACCTTCGCCGTCGCGCGCCAGCTCGACGAGCGTCGCCAGGACGATGTGCTTGGCGTCGACCTCGAAGAAGTCGCGCAGCGACGCGCGGCCTTCGCTGCGGCCGAATCCATCGGTGCCGAGCGAGGTGAGGCGGCGGCCGGTCCAGCGATCGATCGCGTCCGGCAGCGCCTTGACGTAGTCCGACGCGGCGACGATGCACGCCGTCGGTGCCGGCGAGGCACTGCGTGACGTACGGCACCCGCGGCTTCTCTGCCGGGATGCAGCCGGTTCCAGCGATCCGACCGCATGGCCGTCGCGATACAGCTCCTGATAGCTCGTCACGCTCCAGACGTCGGCCGACACGTTGTACTTCTCCTCGAGGATCTGCTGCGCCTTGAGCACCTCGTTGAGGATCGCGCCGCTGCCGAGCAGCTGCGCGCGGGCCTTCGGCCTTCTTCTGCTGCGACGCGCGCAGCCGATACATCCCCTTGAGGATGCCGTCGCGCGCGCCAGTCGGCATCGGCAGCATCTCGTACTGCTCGTTCATCACGGTGATGTAGTAGAAGATGCTCTCGCCGTCCTTGTACATCCGGCGGATGCCGTCTTCGATGATCACCGCGATCTCGAAGGCGAACGCCGGGTCGTAGGAGATCAGGTTCGGCACCGCCAGCGACAGCAGATGGCTGTGGCCGTCCTGGTGCTGCAACCCTTCACCGGACAGCGTCGTGCGGCCGGCGGTGCCGCCGAGCAGGAATCCGCGCGTGCGCGTATCGGCCGCGGCCCACACCAGGTCGCCGACGCGCTGCATCCCGAACATCGAGTAGTAGATGAAGAACGGAATCGTGTTGATGCCGTGCGTCGCGTAGGCGCTGCCCGCGGCGATGAACGACGAGATCGATCCGGCCTCGGTGATGCCCTCCTCGAGGATCTGCCCTTCCTTGGCTTCCTTGTAGTACAGCAGCGTGTCCATGTCGACCGGCTCGTAGAGCTGACCGACGTGCGAGTAGATGCCGACCTGACGGAAGAGCGCCTCCATGCCGAAGGTGCGCGCCTCGTCGGGAACGATCGGCACGACCAGCTCGCCGATTTCCTTGTCGCGCAGCATCTTCGCCAGCATCCGCACGAACGCCATCGTCGTCGAGGCCTTGCGGCCTTCGCTGCCGTGGTGGAATTCGGAGAAGAGCTCCGGGAGGGAATCGGTCTTGAGAGGTTCGACCTGGACCTTGCGGGAGGGGACGAAGCCGCCGAGCTGCTTGCGCCGCTCGAGCATGTAGCTGACTTCGGGGCTGTTGTCGGGCGGCCGGTAGAACGGCGCCTTGGCGACTTCCTCGTCCCCGATCGGAATGCCGAACCGGGTGCGGAACGCCTTGAGCTCGTCCTCGTTCAGCTTCTTCTGCTGGTGGGTGATGTTCTTGCCTTCACCCGCCTCGCCGATCCCGTAGCCCTTGATCGTGCGCGCCAGGATCACCGTCGGCTGACCCGTGTGCTGGACGGCGGCGTTGTAGGCCGCGTAGACCTTGATCGGGTCGTGGCCGCCGAGCGTCAGCTTCTTCAGCTGCTCGTCCGACAGGTGCTTGACCATGTCGAGCAGCCGCGGATCGGCGCCCCAGAAGTGCTTGCGAACGTACTCGCCGGACTCGACGGCGTATTTCTGATACTCGCCGTCGACGACCTCGCCCATGCGCTTGACGAGCAGACCGTCGTGATCCTTCTCGAGCAGCGCGTCCCACTCGCTGCCCCAGATCACCTTGATGACGTTCCAGCCGGCGCCGCGGAAGATCGCCTCGAGCTCCTGGATGATCTGGCCGTTGCCGCGCACCGGACCGTCGAGCCGCTGCAGGTTGCAGTTGATGACGAAGATCAGGTTGTCGAGTTTCTCGCGCGAGGCCAGCGTGATCGCGCCGAGCGTCTCGGGTTCGTCGGTCTCGCCGTCGCCGAGGAACGCCCACACCTTCGAGTTCGATCGCTTCTTCGAGACCGCGATCTTCGAGGTAGCGCATGAAGCGCGCCTGATAGATCGACATGATCGGACCGAGGCCCATCGACACCGTGGGGAACTCCCAGAAGTCGGGCATCAGCCACGGATGCGGATACGACGAGAGCCCGCCGCCCGGCTTCAGCTCGCGGCGGAAGTTCTCCAGCTTCTCGGCCGAGAGACGTCCCTCGAGGAACGCGCGCGCGTAGATGCCGGGCGCCGCGTGTCCCTGGAAGTAGATGATGTCGCCGTCGTGGTCGTCGCCCTTGCCCTTGAAGAAGTGGTTGAAGCCGACCTCATAGAGCGTGGCCGCCGACGCGAACGTCGAGATGTGACCGCCGATCCCGTCTTCCGCCTTGTTCGCCTTGACCACCATCGCCAGCGCGTTCCACCGGACGAGGCTCTTGATGCGGCGCTCGATCTCGCGGCTGCCGGGGAACGGCGGCTGATCGGCTGGCGGAGATGGTGTTGATGTAGGGGGTGTTGGCGGTGAAGGGCTGGGAGACGCCGCTGCGGCGGGCGTGATCGCTGAGCTCGCGAAGCAGGCGGCTGACTCGAGCGGGTCCGCCGGACTGAAGCACGTAGTCGAGCGACTCGAGCCACTCGCGGGTCTCGAGCGCCTCGATTTCCGCGGCGTCCTTCGGTGCTGTGTTACGCATGGATCCTCTAAACAACTTATTCTAGTCTCCGTTGCGGCCCCGATGAAACCCGTATCGGCCAACGTTGACCCGCGCGTCACCGCGGCGCTCGCTCAGCGCGCGTCTGGCTGATGTTCATCATGCAATCGTGTCATGCGAACGCTGCCCTCGCCTGCGCGCGTACTGCCGGACCGTCGCGCAGGAGAAGAAGCGCGCCTACCGGACCGAGACCTACTGGGGCCGGCCGGTGCCGGGCTTCGGCGATCCCGACGCGCGCCTGCTGCTCGTCGGTCTGGCGCCCGCCGCACACGGCGCCAACCGCACGGGCCGCGTGTTCACCGGTGACGGCATCGGCGGCTCCGGCGACTTCCTGATGTCGGCGCTTCATCGCACCGGCTTCGCCAACATTCCGACGTCGCGGCAGATCGATGACGGGCTCGCTCTTAACGACGCGTACATCGTCGCCGCGGTGCGCTGCGCGCCGCCCGACAACAAGCCGGTGCCCGAGGAGATCACTCGCTGTCTCGATCACCTCGAAGCCGAGGTCAACGAGCTGCCGCGCGCGCAGGTCGTCGTCGCGCTCGGCAAGATCGCGTTCGATGTGTGGCTGCAGCTGCTGCGCCGGCGCGGCGTGCGCGTGAGCCCGCGTCCGCAGTTTGCGCACGGCAGCGGTCGTGCGTCTGCGCGATGGTCCGGCGGGACCACACACGCTGCTCGGGTGCTATCACCCGAGCCGGCAGAACACGAACACGGGAAAGCTGACGCCGGCGATGATGGAGAGGGTGTTCAGGAAGGCGCGAACGATGTTGTAGGGGCGAGGCATGCCTCGCCCCTACGAACGTCTACTCGGTGACAGCGCCGGCCTTGAATTTGAAGCCGGTCTGCGGGTCGCCTTCGCGGTACAAGCCAGTGGCACTGCTTGCAGGTCGCGCGGCGTTTCCGGCGGCCATCTGCGCCGCCATCGCGTCGCCCTTCGCTGCCGCCGCCGCTGCATCGGCAAAGCCCATGCGCGCCTGCGCCGCAAGCTTCACCGCATCGTCCTTCTTCTGGGCCTTCCAGAAATTCTCGATGTCGGCAAACGCCGCCGAAGCCGCCTTCGCCGGGGCAACCGCGTCAGCAGCGACGCCGGCCTTGAGTGCCTTCTGCAATTCGACGTTTGCCTGCGCCGCCGCCTTCATCTTCGCCGGATAGTCCGCGGCTGTGAGCGGAGCCTGCGCCTGCAACATAGCCCGCGCTGACGAACAACCCCAGCATCAGAACTCCAAAGAGCCTTCGCATACTGAATCCCTCCCTCACAACCGGACCATTTGCGGCGGCCCAACCATGGCATCCGCAAGCCGATGGGGTGCGGGTCGGGATTATAGTCGATGCGCGTCAACTCCCAACTACTCCGACTCCAACCCCCAACCATCTCGCTCCCAATTCCAAGCTCCAAATTCAGTTGGGAGTTGGGAACTGGAAGTGGTTGGAATTGGCGTTGGCAGTGAAATAGAGCCAGCCTTGAGCTGGTACTGCTGGTTCGCGTCCTGCTCGCGATACTGCTTGTGGCACGCCGCGCACGTGGCGCCCACCTGCTTGAACGCCGCCAGGACGGCCTGCTGATCCGGCATCGGCGCGTTGAGCGCCTGCTCGACCGCGGTGACCTTGGCGATCGAGTCCTTGAGCATCGCCACGGCATCGTCCTTCTTGTTCGCGGTCCAGAAGCTCTCGGTATCCATCAGCGCCTGCTTGACGATGGCGACCTGGGCCTTGGCGTCGGCCCACGACATCGACTGAATCGCCTTGTTGGTTGCGCCCTGCGCCGGCGCAATCCGCTTCATGGCCTTATCGAGTTCCTCCGGGGTGGTCACCTTCTGGGCAGCGACGACGGCAGTGACGAGAGCGATCACAGACAAGAGTGTAGGAAACAAGCCGACGCATCAAATGTCCTCCTCGGGGTCGATCCCTCTGATTGATCCATGCTCCCCGATTCGGAGACCGTCACGCAAGCGCGCGGCGCAGCGTGCGCTGGTCGGCGTTGCCGCCACTCATGACGCAGACCACGCGGGCGTCGGCCGGAAGGTTGCGCCTTGCGCGCGGCGGCGAGTGCCGCGGCGCCTGCACCCTCGGCCAGGTTGTGAGTACAGCGATCGCGGCGGACATGCCCGTCTTCGAGCTCCGACTCCTCCAGCGTCACCACATCGTCGAGCGAGGATTTGAGCATCGTGAACGTCAGGTCGAATGTCGTCCGCGTCGCGATGCCTTCGGCAAAGGTCTCGGCGCTGCCCGTCCACGCGAACCGGTCCGCGCCACGATCGCGCGAACGCATCGGCGCGAACCGCCTGCACGCCGATGACTTTGGCTCGTGAGCCGAGCGCGCGTCCGGACGATGGCGCAGCCGGCAGGCGCCGCTGCCGCCGCCGATCGGCACGAAGATATAGTCAACGTCCGGACACTCCTCGAAGACTTCGACGGCGTAGGTCGCCACGCCCGAGATGAGATGCGGCTCGTTGGCGTTGATGCACATAGCGCCAGCCCTCGCGCGGCGCTCATCGCCTCGACGAACTCCCGCGCCTCGTCGAAGTCGCGTCCGTACTCCTGCACGTCGGCGCCGAGCGCACGCATCGCGGCGGTCTTGTCCGGATTGTTGCCAACCGGCACGACGATGCGGCAGCGAACGCCGTGGAGACGGCAGGCCATCGCGACCGACTGACCGTGATTGCCGGTGCTCGCGCAGATGGCGCCCTGGCGCTTCTCCTCGTCGCTCATCTGCGCGACGAGATTCAGGCCGCCGCGAATCTTGAACGAGCCCGGTCGGATTGTGATTCTCGTGCTTGACCCACGTCGGACGGCCAATCCACTCGTCGAGCAGCGGATGCTTCAGCAGCGGCGACGGCCGCATGTGCGCGTAGACACGCGGCCGCGCCGCAAGGACGTCTTCATAGGTTGGGGGCTCCATGCCCGATTATTGGCGCCCGGCATCGAACGAATTGTCCGGAGGACACGAACTCGATTGCGAATCGTCACGGCGAGGTCCGGGCCGATTGCTGATCAGCGCGTCCGCACCCCAGCCGAGCAGACGCTGCATGTCGTGCGGGCTGGTCGATCGTCCACAGCTGCACGTCGAGGCCGGCTCGATGCGCATGACGGATGAAGCGTGGCGACACGATGCGCAGCGATGCCGGCATGTTCGGGCACCTGATATCCGCCGTACGGCGCGCGCCTCGCTGGCCATCGCTGCCCACGACCGGTACAAGGCCAGGCGGACTTCCATGCCGGCTGGCACTGCTGGCCATGTCCGGCAGCGCCTCACGAGCAGCGGCGAGACTGCGGGAGCCGTAGCCGGCGGCGCAGACACGATTCACCGCCCCGGCGGCGACGACCTCTGCCGCGAGCGCCCGGCCCATCTCCTCCGTGTCTGGCTTCATCTCGACGATGATGGGGGTATCCGGATAGCGCTCGAAGCACCTCGCGAAGGGTCGGAACGCTCACGCCCTGCCCCCGAAACGGATGCCGGCCGGCATCATCGGTAAAGCGGTAGCCGGCGTCCACCCGCGACAGCTCGGCGGCGGTCAGCTCGCCGAGACCGGTCCGGTGCCATTCGTCGTGCGATCGAGCGTCTCGTCGTGACACACGACAACAACCCCGTCGGCTGACAGGCGGACGTCCAGTTCCAGGCCGTCGGCACCGGCGGCAAGACCACGGTCGAATGCCGCAATCGTGTTTTCAGGACCGAGCGCGCAGCCGCCGCGATGCGCGAAGACGCGCGGGGGGCCGGGCCCGCGAAAGAAAGGCACAATGCACAATGCTCAATGCTCAATGCCCAAAAAGGCAAGGCTCAACGCTGAGCCTTGGGCCTTGAGCATTGGGCATTGCGCATTGAGTTCCCCTTGATAGGATCAGGAATATGTCCAGAAGGTCCATCTCCACGCTGGGTGCACTGCGTCAGGCCGTCGAGCGGGGCGAGGTGGCGCACCGGACAGTGCAGGAGGAGGTTCGCGAGAACCTGATCCAGGCGTTGCGCGGCGGCGGTCCGCTGTTCCCCGGCATCATCGGCTACGACGACACGCGTCGTTCCGCAACTCGTCAATGCCCTGCTCTCTCAACACAACTTCATCCTGCTTGGCCTGCGCGGTCAGGCGAAGACGCGTCTGCTGCGCGCGCTGGTCACGCTGCTCGACGAAGAGATCCCGGTGATGCCGGGCTGCGAGATCAACGACGATCCGCTGGCGCCCATCTGCGCGTCGTGCCGGGCGCGCATTGCCGCCGACGGCGACTCGCACGGCCGATCGACTGGCTGCCACCGCGATCTGCGCTACGTCGAAAAGCTGGCGACGCCCGACGTGACGATTGCCGACATGGTCGGCGACATCGATCCGATCAAGGCCGCGAAGTCGGGGCTGCAGCTCTCGAGCGAGCTGACCATGCACTACGGTCTGCTGCCGCGCGCCAACCGCGGCATCTTCGCGATCAACGAGCTGCCCGACCTGGCCGGCAAGATCCAGGTCGGCCTGTTCAACATCCTGCAGGAAGGCGACGTCCAGATTAAGGGCTATCCCGTGCGCCTGCCGCTGGACGTGCTGATGGCGTTCACGGCCAATCCCGAGGACTACACGGCGCGCGGCAAGATCATCACGCCGCTGAAGGATCGCATCGGCTCGGAAATTCGCACGCACTATCCCAGCGGCCGCGCCGACGCCATGGCGATCACCGCGCAGGAAGCCTGGCTGACGCGCAACGGCGCCGCGCCGCGCGCCGACCGTGCCGACGTTCGTCGCCGAAGTCGTCGAAGAGATCGCGTTTCAGGCGCGTCAGGATCGCCGCATCGACAAGCGCTCCGGCGTCAGCCAGCGTCTGCCGATCTCCGCGATCGAGAACGTCGTGTCGAACGCCGAGCGACGCGCGATTGCCTCGAGTCGAGCCGGAAGCCGTCGCCCGGGTGACCGACGTCTATGCCGCCCTGCCCTCGATCACCGGCAAGTTCGAGATGGAGTACGAAGGCGAGCTGAAGGGCGCCGAAACGGTGGCGCGCGATCTGATCCGCGCCGCGGTGGCCACCGTGGCCGACGGCTATCTCTCGCACCTCGAGACGCGCGGCGTCATCGAGTGGTTCGATCTCGGCGGCAGCCTGCAACTGAGCGACACGATGAGCGCCAACGACGTCATCACCAGCGCGCGTCAGGTGCAGGGCCTCGTCGAGCTCGCGTACGCGGCCGGCGTTCCGAGCGCAGGCGTCGGCGCCGCTGCTCGCGTCGGGCATCGACTTCGTGCTCGAAGGCCTCTACGCGACGAAGAAAATCAGCCGCAGCGAGGAGCGCGGGTATCACGGGTCAGAGCCGGCGGTGCGCAAGCCGGCACGGGAAATGAACCTGGACGACGAGCCGCGGGTGCCGTCGGGTGGGGGACGGAAGAAGTACTACAACTGACGTGAAATACCGCTACACGAAGTACACCGGCGACCTGCTCGACGAGATCGATCTCGACAATCTCGTCTCGAAGCTGTCCGACCTGCTGCTCTCGAGCGGCTTCAACAATCCCTGGGGCCACCGCTCGACGACGAGGAAGACCGCACGATGCAGGCGCTGCACGACGCGATCCTCGAGGCGCTGTTCAGCGGCGGCATGCTCTCGGACGAGGCGATGCAGAAGCTGCTCGGTGAGCCCGCCGACGGCGATCAGGAACGCGCGCGCCAGCAGATCGAGGATCTGATTCAGCAGATCATCGAGCGCATGATGGAGCAGGGCTTCATCACCGGTGCGCCGGATCTCGACAGGAACGCGAGCACCGGCGCGGCGCCGGCGGCGGCATCGGCGAGGACGCCGGGCCGGTGACGTTCGAGGTCACCGACAAGGCGCTGGACTTTCTCGGCTATCGAGCGCTGCGCGATCTGCTCGGATCGATCGGCCGCAGCGACTCAGGACGGCACGACACGCATCATCTGAGCACCGGCGTCGAAACCGCGGCGGCGCCGAAGCCCTACGAGTTCGGCGACACGCTGAACATCGATCCCAGCAGCACGATTCTGAACGCGGTGCGCGGCGAATGGGGTCGGGAGTCATGTTCGGCGGCGGCTCATCGAAAACGACTCCGGCCCCCGTGCATCGATGTGGACTATCCCGATCTGATGGTTGCGCAGAGCGAGTATCAGAGCTCGTGCGCCACGGTGATCATGCTCGACTGCAGCCACAGCATGATCCTCTACGGCGAGGACCGCTTCACGCCCGCCAAGCGCGTCGCCCTGGCGCTGGCGCACCTGATCCGGACGCAGTATCCCGGCGACTCGCTGCGCGCGGTGCTCTTCCACGACTCGGCCGAAGAGATTCCGCTGAAGCAGCTCGGTCGCGTGCGCGTCGGCCCCTACTACACCAACACGCGCGAAGGACTTCGCCTGGCGCGCCGCATCCTCGAGCGGCAGAAGAAGGACATGCGGCAGATCGTGATGATCACCGACGGCAAGCCGTCGGCGCTCACGCGTCCGGACGGACAGATCTACAAGAACGCCTTCGGCCTCGACCCGTTCATCGTCTCGGAGACGTTCGCCGAGGTGAACGCGTGCCAGAAGGCGGGCATCATGATCAACACCTTCATGCTGGCGCGCGACCACGACCTGGTGGCGTTCGTGCGCCGCGTCGCCGCCATCTGCCGCGGCAAGGCCTATTTCACGACGCCGTACACGCTCGGGACAGTACGTCCTGATGGATTACATGGATCGCAAGACGAAGACGATCCATTAGTGATTTGTGATTGGCGATTGTTGATTGGTTGTTGATTGGTGATTTGTGATTAGCGATTGCATTGAGCGAAGGGCGGGCCGGATCAGGAGGCTGTCGTCAATCGTCCATCGCCAGTCAGCGATTCACCCGCCAGTCACCAATCCAGAATCCGACAATCACCAACTAGTCAACAGATCCAGAAATCGACAATCACCAATGATCCTCCCGCCCACCATCCCGATCTTTCCGCTCCCGAACGTCGTCCTGTTCCCGAACGTGTTTCTGCCGCTGCACATCTTCGAGTCGCGCTATCGCGACGATGATCAAGGATGCGCTGGCGAGCGACCGCATCATCGGCATGGTGCTGCTGCAGCCGGGCTTCGAGGCGAACTACGAGGGACGGCCGCGCGTGTACCCGGTCGGCTGCGCTGGCGTGATCACGCACTCGGAGCCGCTGCCCGACGGTCGCTTCAACATCGTGCTGCGCGGCCTCGAGAAGTTTCGCATGACCGGCGAGGACGACGAGCCGGCCGTACCGGCTGGCGCACATCGAAGCCGTGCCGGAAGTGGCCACCGACAGCGAGTGCGCGGCGATCAAACAGCATCGCCAGCGGCTCGAGGCGCTGCTCGCGGCCGCGGTCGCGAGCATCGCCGCGCCGAGACGCGACTGCCGTCAACCGTGCCGGATCAGGATCTGGTGAACGCGCTGGCGCAGTACGCGGCGTTCGAACCCATCGAACGGCAGGCGCTGCTCGAGTGCGACGGCGCGCTGTCACGATGCCTGGCGCTGATCGAGCTGCTCGAGATGAAGACGATGGCGCTGCGCGGGACGAACTGGGCGAACGGCTCGGTCCACTGATACAGACACAGAGGCGGACCGATGGGATCCGCTGCCCCGCACGCCCTCACCTGCGGCAAGAAAGAACGAGGCGCGGACTGGCCGTCCGCGCCTCGAGTCGTGACTACGGACTGACGACGATTGGAGTCGTCGCGATGGTCTGAGCGGCATTCGCCGAAACCCCCGCATTGCGGCCCCAGATGCCGAAGACGTAGATGCCTGGCGACGTCGGCGTCCATGCAAACGTGGTGGTCGTGCTCCATCCTTGCACTTCCGTCCACGCGCCGCCGTCCTTCTGCACCCACCATTTGAATGAATGAGGTCCCACACCGCCAGTGGCCCCGGCCGTCAAAGTGACGGGCGTACCGACACGCACATTGTTCGAACTCGCAGCGAGCGACGACGTCGGCATGCCTGCCGCCGCGATCACGAACGGCAGCGTGGCGATCGTCTGTGGAATGTCCAGAACCGCGCCTGCATTACGGACCCAGACTCCAATCACGTAGTTGCCCGACTGCGGGGCCGTCCAGTTCCAAACTGCGCTCGTACTCCAGTCGCGCACCATGGTCCACGCACCGCCGTCCTTCTGGATCCAGTATTTGAAGCTGTGCGGCGAGGTGCCTCCGCTCACGCTCGAGGTGAATGCGACCGTCGTCCCGACGGGCCTTGGACTCGACAGTCCGGCGGCAATGGTCGCGCTCGGTACCACACCGACGGGCGGCGGTGGCGGCGGCGTTGTGCTGCCCGTGATCTCATACGAGGTGGTGCCGATGGCCTGCGGCCTATCCGCAGAGTTGCCGGCACTTCGACCCCAGATGCCGATCACGTAATTACCGGCCTGGGTGGGCGTCCACGTCCACGTCGGCGTCGTGGTCCACGTCGACATCTCCGTCCAGACGCCACCGTTTCTCTGCAGCCACCACTTGAACGAATACGGGGCAGTGCCGCCCGTTCCGCTGGCTGTAAACGTCACCGCCGTTCCCGTAGGTACGCGGGCTGGCCAGATTTGCGCTGACGCTCGCGCTGCTCATCGTCGGTGTCGGTGGTGGAGTGCCCGCTGGCGCGGTGATGGTGAATGACGCAGTCCCGACCGCCTGCGCAGTGTCCGCAGTCGCTCCGGCGCTTCGGCCCCAGACTCCGATCACGTAGTTCCCACCCTGCGTCGGCGTCCACGTCACCGCGCTGGTCGTCCAGCCCTGGAGCTGCGTCCACGCGCCGCCGTCCCGCTGCACCCACCACTTGAACGAATACGGCGCGCTGCCCCCCGACCCTCCACCGGTCAGTGTCATCGCGGTGCCTGCCGTCTGCGGGCTCGTCCGGTTTACCGTCAGCGATGCCGCCGACATGGGCGAACTGGGCCCGACCAACGTAATCGGCATCGTCCGGACGTTCCCTGCGCCGTCGGTAGCGACGACCGTGATCACATTGGCCCCGGTAGAGAGCGTCAGAGCACGAGTCCAGTTCGCGCTGCTGTTTCCAGAGGACGTGCCGCCGGACGCCGGAGAACCATTCACGGTCACGCTGGCAATGCCGTTGCCGCCCGAACCCTGGTCGGTCGCAGTGCCGGCCAGCGTGATAATCGACGAGCTGACCGTCTGGCCCGACGAATGGCTGGTAATGGTCAGCGTCGGGGCTGTCGTGTCCCCCGCCGCGGTTCGGGTGATCGAAAGGGTGGATGTCCTGGCGTTACCCGCGCCGTCGGTCGCGACAACCGTCAACGTGTTCGCGCCGGTCGAAAGCGACACGCTGCGGCTCCAGTTCGCGGTGCCGTTTCCGGATGCCGTGCCTCCCGTGGCTGCGGACCCGTTGACGGTGACGCTGGCAATGCCGCTACCGCCCGCGCCGCTATCGGTCGCCGTGCCGGAGAGCATGATGCTCGATGTGGTGACGCTCTGACCTGACGTGTGGCTGGTCACGCTCAGCGTCGGGGCCGTAGTATCAGTTGTCGACTGCCGCGTAATCGTGAGCGTGACGGTTCGCGCGTTCCCGATGGTATCGGTGGCAACGACCGTCAACGTGTTCGCGCCGGACGAGAGCGTCACGCTACGGCTCCAGTTCGCCGTATTGCTGCCCGTTGCGGTACCGCCGGTCGCCGAGGCGCCGTTCACCGTCACACTGCCAATCCCGTTGCCGCCATTTCCGCTGTCGCTCGCAGTACCCGACAGCGTGATGCTCGACGTGGTGACCGTCAGACCGGTCGTATGGCTGGTCACCGACAGCGCCGGCGCCGTCGTATCGCTGCTGCTGCCGGGCACAACCGTCCACACGAACGAGCGCGTTGTGGTTTCCAGGTTGTCCGACACGAACACGTTGACGTTGAACGTACCGGTCGATGTCGGGGTGCCGGTGATCCGTCCGGTGCTCGCATTGAGCGACAACCCAAACGGCAAGCCGCTGTGCGTGAACTGAAGCGTACTACCGTCGGGATCAGCTGGCCGAGAGGGTCAGAGCAGTGATTGGAACGTTGACCGTGCTGGTCTGGTTTGCCGGCTGCGCCAGCGATGGAACCGAGGCCGAAACCTCTGGCGAATACGCTCCTGCACCCGCGGCATTGAGCGCGCGCACGGCGACTCGGTACAGAACACCCGGCGTCGGCACGAACGTATAGGAGTTTTCGCTCGCCGGTACGGTCACTCGTTCGACGTTGCACGTCAGCGACGTCGTACTGATGCACACCTCATAGCTCGTGATCTCGTCCGATGGTGGATTCGGGTCCCACACTGCGGTGGTCGACTGACCGTAGGCGAGCGCAGGGTACAGGACGAGACAAACCAAGAGCGAAAATTGACGTGGCATGGAAGAGCGGACAGCAAAGGTTCAGCCACATCCGTAGATACCGACTAAATGAATGAGACGTCGAGAGTTAGAAGAACTCGGCCAAAGACATTTCTTCTGACTCGACTGCGTTATTAGGAGCGCTCTTACGATCTTGTATTTGAGCGCTATCGGATCGAGACACTCGCGCCGATGATCAGAGAGTCACACTATCGAATCAGCGCGCGACGTGTGCCTCGAGTTTCACGTGGCGCACCGACACGTCGCTCGTCACTGATCGCGTGCCGCTACGCGATCGCCAAAAACCCACACCGATCACCGAACGCGATCGTCGATCAACCGCCGTTCGGTCGTTGCGATAAACTTACGCGCGTGGAGCGTTCGAGTCGGATCTTCGTGAGCGGCCACCGTGGACTTGTCGGGTCCGCTATTCTTCGACGGCTGCGGGCAGACAGCCACGATCAGATCCTTACAGCGGGACGCGAAGAGTTGGACCTCCGGGACCAGGCGGCCGTGAACAACTGGTTCCGCATCAACTAGACCCGAATACGTCTTTCTTGTCGCGGGTACCGTCGGCGGGATCATGGCGAACTCGACCAGGCCGGCGGAGTTCATCTACGACAACCTGATGATTCATGCGACGGTGGTCCACGCCGCGCATCTGTTCGGCGCAAAGAAACTGCTCTACCTGGGCAGTTCGTGCATCTATCCGCGCGATGCGAGTCAGCCGATGCGCGAGGAAGCGCTGCTCTCCGGCCCACTCGAGCCGACCAACGAGCCCTACGCGATCGCGAAGATCGCAGGCATCAAACTCTGCCGTTCGTATCGTGTTCAGTACGGGTGCGACTTTATTTCGGCGATGCCGACCAACCTGTATGGGCCCGGCGACAACTTCGACCTCACCAGCTCACACGTGATCCCGGCGTTGATTCGCAAGTTCGATGACGCACGGCTCGCCGGCGCTCCCGACGTTGTCGTCTGGGGGAGCGGCACGCCGCGCCGTGAGTTCCTGCATGTCGACGACCTCGCCGACGCGTGCCTGTTTCTGATGACTCACTACAGCGAGCGTGAGCACATCAACGTGGGCACGGGAGAAGACATCACGATTCGCGAACTGGCGGAGATGGTGCGCGATGCGGTGTATCCGTCGGCACGACTGGTCTTCGACACCACCAAACCGGATGGCGCACCACGCAAGCTGCTCGACGTCGGGCGTCTTCACCAACTGGGCTGGCGCCATAAGATCCAGCTTCGCGATGGCCTGCACTCCACATATCAGTGGTTCGCCGCGCATCGGCACGATGCCCGGCTGGCTCGCGCGCACGCCACCGTGTGACCCCCGCCGGCTCCGGCCGCTTGCGACTGAAAACCCTCGCCGTGTTGTGTTGCCCGCAGTGTCGGTTTCCGCTGTCGGCGGCTGATCCCTTCCTGCGTTCCCACACCTCCGGCGCAGAGACAGCGGATCTGATCGATGGCGCGGTGGTGTGCCCCGGATGTTCCGAGTGGTACCCCTGCCAAGCAGGACTCCTCGACCTGCGCCCAGCCGCTCTCCAGGCGGTGGATCGGCGCGCCCGTATCGCAGCGATGTACGGACTCGAGGATCGGTCCGGTCACGCCGCGGCGCCGGACTCGCACAAGTCCGGGCAAGAGCGCTTCTTCACAGAGGAGGCAGAGGGGTACGAGCGCGATGTCGTTCAGTCGTCCTTCTACCAGGCACTCGACGATCTGACGGTGCACAAGTGGGGCGCCGCCCTGCCAGCGCATTCGCTGGTCCTCGATATCGGTGCGGGCACAGGACGGGTCGCGCTCCGCCTCGCTGCAGATGGTCATCACGTCATCGCCCTCGACTTGACGGAAGCGCTGCTCCGGCAGACGCAGAAGAAGGCGGTCGACGCCGGCGTCGTCGTGGACACGCTGATCGCTGATGCCGAAACCCTCCCCGTCATTGACAGCGTGCTCGATGCGGCGGTCGCCCACGGCGTGCTGCATCACATGACGGCCCCGGCCTCGGTCATCCGTCACGTCGGCCGCGCGCTCAAGACGGGCGGCCACTGGTTCTCCCTCGATCCCCATCGAAGTCCTGTTCGCGGCATCTTCGACGCGGCGATGCGGCTGGTGCCGTTATGGAGGGAAGAGGCGGCACCTGACGCCCTGCAGACCGAGGACAGACTCCTCACGTGGTGTCGCGACAGCGGGATTTCGGCGGCGGCGTCATTCAGTTGTTACGTGCTGCCGCACCTGGTGACGCCGTTCCCGCCAGCCGTCGCTCGTCTTGTTCTCCGGGCGACCGATGCCCTGTTCGATCGATCGGTGCTGAGGAATTTCGCGGGGGTGATTCATGTGTCGGGTGTCAAGGGACCGAGTCCCCCAACGGTGCGTCGACGCGACCTTCGCAGCGCGGCGTTGTGCGCATTCGCGTTGGCTATCGTCTTTCTGCTCGGACGCGCGTGGCAGTTCGATCCGGCTGTCGCGCTGAACAGTACCGCGTATTACATGGGCGGACTGGACCAGACCATGGCCGTCGCCAACGCGCCCCGCACGTGGGGGGCAATGATGATCGACGCCGGAGGCCAGCCGCTCGAGCAGGGACTCGACGATATCGGCTACGCGCTGGCCCTGCAATCCCTGTCCGCCACGGCAGGACCGCTGAGCCCGGTCAGTCTCGTGCGAATTCACCAATGGCTGTACGCGGCGGCGGCAGTACTCTTTGCCTGGGTGGTGGGGTGGAGGTTCAGGTCCACGCTTGCCGCCGTTACGGTGTTCCTGTTGCTGCTGGTCCTCGGCGACCGGCTGGCCATGCTCATTTACGGCCAGGTATCGAACCAGACGATTACCTCGGTCTTCCCACTGATCGTCCTCTCAGCCCTGCTGTGGTGGTCGTCGTCATTGACCACCACTGCGCTCCGATGGTGGCCGACGCTGCTCGTCGGCGGCCTCGCCGGCGCGATCGATCTGACGCGGCACTCGCATGGACTGGCTCTTCTGCTCGCGGTGGCCACCATCCTCGCATTCGGCGTCCGTGGCCTGCGTCGTCGGAGTCAGCTGGCGTTGGCCTTCGGTATCGGGTTCGCTCTCATCACGGTCGTGGTGCCCACCGTCCTCAAGCTGCATCGCGACGTGCATCTGAATCGGTACGACGGCTGGCGCTTCGCGTATCTGAAGAAGCCGCCGCAGCATCACGTCTATTACACGTTGTTGACAGCAGTCGGGCGTTACCCGAACGCCCTTGGCCTCAGATACGAAGATCGAGTCGTCGACACGTACATCGCCTCGCACTCGACCTCCGGCTCCTCCGCCGACGTCGTCGCCGCCGCGCGGCCACTCTTCCTCGAGTACGTTCGCAATCACCCCCTGGAGTACCTGCGGACGGTCATGAGTGGCGTTGTCGAACTGCCGGCGTTTCTCGCCTACACAACGTTCATGGCGGAGCGGCGCTGGACGTATGCGTGGCCGGCCATTGGCGCACACCTCGAGGTCGACGCGAACGATGTCGCGCGATATGGCGAGCGGCTTCTCATGAATATCCGCTATCGCTACCTGCGTTTGTCGTGGTGGCAGTGGACGATCTTCGCGGCGGCATGGACGCTGATACTCATCACGGCGCTGCTGGCGCTGCGCACCCGGGGGCCGCTGCGCGAGACGCGGCTGCTGCTGGGCGCCGCGCTCGTCTACCTCGCCTGGGTCGCGCTGCCGCGTGCGCTGGTTCCCGTACAGGGGATGGACCTGGTGTTTGCGTTCTGGAGCGTCTCGCTGCTCTGTGCGGTGAGTCTGTGGCGAGCCTATCCGCCGCCGGCGTCATTTCAGCGATAGCGTCCGGAGCGCCAGAATCTCACCAGCTCGATGACAGCGCGAAGACGCGGCGCGCCACCCGACGCTCGACTGGCCCGGCCGTGCGTGGCAGGCAATCGATCTCGACCTCAGTGAACGATCGTCCGCGCGCATGCAGCTGAATGACGATCTCCGCGTCGGCGAATCCACCGGTCGACCGCAGTGGCAGTCCGTGAGATGCGCGCGGCGATACAGTTTCGGTGCATTGATGTTGCGAACGCGGAACGCCGAACAGCAGCCAGACGACTGTTCGGTACATCCAGGACGACAACCGTCGGGCAGTCGAGTCGGCGCGGACGCGATACGCGCCAATCACGACGTCAGCGTCGGGCGCCGCGCGCAAGTAGACATCGAGCGCGGTGGGCGGAATCTGTCCGTCGGCCGGAAGCAGGCACACCAGCTCGCCGCGGGCGTGGGCGATTCCGGTCTGTTGTGCGGCGCCGTAACCACGATTCTGCGGCAAGCTGCACGACGTGAACGACGGCGCAGCTCCTCGCGCGAGGCCGTCGGCGATCTCGCCAGTCCGATCGCGGCTCCCGTCGTCGACAATGATGATCTCGTGCGATCCTGGCCATCGTCCGAGCACGCGCGCGATACCACGCACGACGTCCTCGATCGTCGCTGACTCGTTGTAGGCCGGCACAATCACCGACACCAGCGGTGCCGTCGGTCACGAGGTGACCCAAGCGTTCGCTGGAGTCCGGCATCGAGCGACACCTTCGGCGTCCAGCCGAACGTGCGCGTGCCGACCGCGACGAGCGACGCGACCATGTCGCCCACCCGTGGGTCACGTCCGGCGACGAACTGCGGCGGCACGTCGAGAATTGCCGCCATGCGCCGGGAGAGTTCCTGCACCGTCACGACGTCCGGTGCCGGCGCAGTTCACCACCAGGAGGCTCGCCGATGTCAGCGCCCGCCGCGTCAGGTCCGCCGCATCATCCGACAAACACGGGATTGATATGCGGCACACGACCGCTGACGATACACGGTGATCGGTCGACCTTCGTTGAGGGAGTCGGCCAGCCGTGGAACGATGCCGGTACGCTGTCCGGGCCCGTAGGGAAAGAAGTAACGAATGACCGCGGTCGAGAGCCGGCGCTCGCGCACGACCACCGTCTCTCCGTGCCACTTGCTCACCGTGTAGAGATCGAACGGCGCTGGCTCGGTCGACTCACGGATCCGTCCGACACGGTAGCCGTAGACGCCGCCCGTTGAGCCGTACACGAATCGCCGTGCACCAGCCTGCACCGCGTAGTCGACGAGCGCCGCAGTCGCGCCTGCATTGACCGTGAACAACTCCTCGGGGCCGGCGTCGTCCGGACGGTTCGCGCACCGACGCAAGATGCACGACGGCGTCGACCCGCTGCGGCAGGCGGACGCGGGCGAGCGGCCGACGCAGGTCCCCCTGGATCCACTCGACATTGGGAATCGACCGGTAGACCACGCGGATATCGCGCCAGCGCGAGCAGACGGTATCGGCCGGTTGCGCACCGCAGAAACGCCCGGCCGAGAAACCCGGTGCCGCCTGTCACGAGCACGTGTGCGTCTCTCTTCAGCATGTCAGAGGCGGCCTGACGCATGTGGGCTCGCGATACCACGCCACGGTCTCCGCAATACCGGTTTCGATTGGCGTCAGATCACCGAACGACACCAGCTGACGCGCGCGCGCAGTGGACGCGAGATGCCGGCGATGATCGCCAGGCCGCGGTCGGGCGCTGTTCGATGTCGCCGGTGTATCCCATTTCGCGGCAGATCGCTCTGAATGAGATCGCCGATGCGCACCTCGTCGCGGCACACGCGACGTTCACCGTCTGACCCCACGCGGCGTCCGTTCTCGCACAGATCCGCCGTCAGCCGCACGGTGTCCTTCACGAACGTGAAATCGCGCGTCTGATCGCCGGTCCCCTCGAGGATCGGTGGCAGGCCGGAGGCGAGCCGGCGAATCGTGACCGGAATCACCGCGCCGTAGTCGCGATCGTTCTGTCGCGGTCCGTAGTTGTTGAACGGACGAATCGTCAGACCGGAATCTTGAACAGCTCGATCCACGACTGCAGCAGTACATCGGCGGCCAGCTTGCCCGCCGCGTAAGGCGTCGTCGGCCGCGACGGGATGATCCTCGGACATCGGCACCGCGACCGCGTCGCCGTAGATCTCGGATGTCGAATAGTGCACCAGGCGGCCGAAGACGCCAGCGCGGAGCAACTCCGCGAGCGTGACGGCGATATCCACGCTGGTCATGTACGCGCCGCGAGGATCGGTGAAGCTGTTGCCCGAGCGGTCGCGTGGCGAGGTTGAACACGACTCGACGCGATGACGCTCGATGCGGCACGCATCGCCGTCGGCATCCGCGGCATCCGTCCTTGAGCAGCTCGAGATCGGGTCGCCGCGCGCGGGCCGCACGCGAGATTGCCTCTCCCGCCCAAGCCACAGCGTATCGACGACGACGACCTTGGACACGCCACGGTCGATCAGGTGATCGACGAGATGGCTGCCGATGAAACCCGCACCGCCGGTGACGAGCGCAGTGGCTCCTGCCAGTCGCATGTCAGACGATCTGGTTCACGCGACGCAGATGCCGCGGCAGGGGGTTGAACCGGGCGGGGGCGCCGATCGGCCATATGCCAGGCCGGCACGTCCCGTGTGACCACCGCCCCAGCCGCAACCAGCGCGCCCCGGCCGACCACCACGCCAGGCAGAATCGTCGCATTGGCGCCGATCGATGCGCCACGGCAAATTCGCGGCGCGGTCAGCGGCGCTTTGATGCGAATCGGGAACTCGATCGTTGGTGAACACGACGTTCGGACCGACAAACACCCGATCTTCGATGATCGTTCCGGTCGGAATGTAGACCATCGACTGGATGCTGACCCGGCTGCCGATCACCGTGTCGTTGTCCACGACGACGTTGGTGCCCACGAGCACGTGATTGCCAATGCGGCAGCGTTCGCGAATCAAGACCTTGTGGCCGGTACGCACGTAATTGCCGATCTCGACGTCACGGTAAATCACCGCCTCGGATCGGATGATGCAGCGCGAGCCGATCCGCACGCCGCGATACAGCAGATCCTCGTGCCGGGTCTTTCTCGCCATGATTTTCAAGCAGCACGTCGCTGGTCGGGTAGCCCAGGACCACCTGTTCCAACACCATCGTGTGCGCGCCGATCCAGTTTCGACCGTAGGTCTTCAAGCTTTCATGAAGCAGGCAACCGCGCCCGTATCGCTCAATCATGTGCCTTGAGAATAATCCAGAAGACCGCTGCGCTGCGGCATCTGACTAGCGGCGGCGCAGCGTGATATGCGCGAACATCGCGAGCCGGCGCGTCCAGCCGCCAAGTGCTCGTTCGGCTTCCCGGATCGACGTGAAACTCCATCCGGGCAGGAAACTCCGAAGTGACACGCCCCCCGACAGCAGATAGGCGACCGGCATCATCGGCGCGACGCGCTCGATCTGCCACTGCGGAAACTCGCGCTCGAACACACGCCGGTCGCGTTCGAACAGGATCCACGGAATCGCCCCATTCGCACCGGACAATGGACCAGACGACACCGTGTTCCAGGACTCGGCATCCGGCTCGAACGGCTCGTGATGAAGACGACGATACACGAACCGGGACCAGGACGTGACCCACGGCTCGATCATCGAGAGGACGCCGCCAGGCCGCACACAGCGCGAGGCCTCTGCGACAAAGAGCCTGGGATCCGGCAAGTGATGCAGCACGTTGGTCATCACGATGCCGCGCAGCGCCCGGTCGGCAAACGGCAGGCACAATCCATCGAGCACCACCCGCACCCCGGGCACGAGAAAGCGCTCGGATGTCACCAGACCAGGAATCACATCGCCCATGAATCCGCCGCCCGCTCCAAGCTCGAGGACGGGCCCGGCGTCATGCGGCAGCGTCGCCGCAATTGCGTCGTACCACTCGCCGTACACCCGGCGGAGCAACCCCTTGTCACGAACGATGCGTTGGCGAAGAGCCGTTGTCGCAGGGTCGTCGATATCCAGGCCCCTGGTGAGCGGATGCGCCAGCCACGTTCGCCACATGGTCAGATGAACTTGATTTTGCGTGCCGCGAAGGCCGTCATCCGCAGCAGCAGCCACCCGTGCGACCAACGGTGAATGTTCGTCGTCCCATACGTGCGTTCGCGGTATCTGACCGGAATCTCGACGAACCGAAGCCCGAGCTTGGCCGCTCCGAACAGCAGGTCGAAATCGCCGAACGGATCGAAGTCGCCGAAGTACAAGCGCGCCGCGGCTATCTGCTGATAATGACGTCGGCTGAGCACCTTGGTGCCGCACAGCGTGTCCTTGAGCGGCTGTCCGAGCAGATACGAGAACGCCAACGCGAAGAACTTGTTCCCCACCATATTGGCAAATCGCATCGCGTCGCGCTCCATCGGGTACACGAGGCGACTCCCGTTGACGAACTCGCCGAGCCCAGACTCGAGCGCGTGGTAGAACTTTGGCAGCTCCTCGGGAGGGACCGTGAGGTCGGCGTCGAGAATCATCAGCAGTTCACCACGTGGCGACCTCGAAACCGGCACGGACCGCGTCACCCTTGCCCCGGCCCGGCTGCTTGAGCGCGCGAATGCGGCGATGCGAGTACTGCGCCACCACGGCCTGGATCTCTTCCCACGTGCCATCACTCGAATGTCCTTCGACGAAGATGATCTCGTCGTTGGGTCCCATCGGTGGAATGCGGTCGACGATGCCTGAGATGTTGCCGCGCTCGTTGCGGGCCGGCACCACGACCGAGACCGACGGGCGAGGGTGAGCCGCCGACGGGGCTACGCGTACGAGCGCCAGGTTCACCAGCGCGAACCAGCGCAGAACCGGCAGCGGCGCCAGCCAGCGGTTCGCAAAGTCGCTGATCAGAGGAATCCACACCGGCACGAGGATGTGCTGCGTTTCCGTGATCGTTTCGAAACCGGCCAACCGCAGCAAGTTCGACACGTCGGAGGGGGTGACCCAGTTCTGCTCCGGCCCTTTCGTCGTGAAGCCGAACCGCCAGCCGAGCGTGAGCGCCGGCCTCCACAGGCTGCTGTAGTACACGATGATCAGCCGCGTGTCCGTCGAGCAGGCAGCGCGCAGGTGCTCGAGCAGCGCCTGGATATCCCGTTCAAAGTGCAGCGTGCCGTTCAGGATGATGCGATCGGCCGCGAACGCGCGCAGCTCATCCCATCCGTGCAACGGCTCCAATCGCAAGGCATCGTCGGCTGGAAAGAGGACTCGCATGCCTGGACGTGCCAGTGACTCTCCGAGTTGCGCAGTACGCGGACCGACCTCGGCGACACGCGCTGCCGGCGGAAGGTGATAGCCCACGTATCGAGCCAGGATGCGATAGAGATAGCGTGCGAATCGCCGTCGTCGTTGATGGCTGACCGCAACGGCAAGCATCGCTGTCGCCATGATCACCGTCGCACCCGACAGCCAGGTCAGCACGATGAGTGTGGTTGGGCGATAGCGCAGCTCCACGGCCGGGACGCCGGCTGGCACCTCCACGCCAATGAGGCCACCCTGAACCCGGGTCACGTGAAGGCGTTGCCCGTCTGCGCGGGCTGTCCACGCGGGGCGGTACATCTCGGAGACGAGGAGCCAACGCGACCCCGGGGACGTTCGGAACCGGATGTCGATCTGCCCATTCTGGCGCTGGACGTCGACGCCGGCATCGTGCGTGGCCGCGGTCAGCGGTGTGAAGTCGCGACACAGCAGCCCGCCGACGCTGCAGCCAGGCAGTAGCGCCGGCCGCGCGGTCAGCGCGGATTCATCCACGAACGCGGCGCCCGGCCAGGCCGTGGGGTTCCGCAGCAGGCGCACCTCCCCGCCGTCGCGAACGGGAAGCCGCGCCACTTCCTCGAGCGACGCCGCCACCACCTCGGTGGTCGTCGCCAGCACCGCGCCAATGCCGAGGACGTCCAACGTCGACCGGCTCGACACCGTCGCCGGATGTCCCATGATTCGCCCGATAGCGAGATACTCGCTCGGGTACACGTCGTTGGTGGAGATGCCTTTGAACAAACCGTTGACGACCGGCAGCCCGGAGTAGGTCCACGTATTCAGCCACAGACCGTCTGCTTCGAAGCGGTGGCTCAACATCTGCGATTCGAACTCGGGCGCCAGATACCATCGGCCCGGCAGGCGATCGCGCCACGTCCGCAATGTCGCAGCCGTCGGGGTTCGCTGCAACGTCGTGGCGAGAACGTTGCGGCTGGCAAGGGCCTCGTTCACGAATGGCCACGTGGCGACGAACAGCACGGCGACCTGTGCGACGGCGATCATCGTTGCCGTCCGCGGAAAGCGCTGCGACACGGCGTCCCATCCCAGAGCGCCGAGCGCAATCCCGCATAACACCATCGGATCGCGAAACAGGAACTGGCCCGAGAAGAGGGGAACAAAGGGAGCGAGCGGCAGCAGCATCAGCGCGAACGACACAGCGAACCCGATGGTCAGAGTCCCGCGGTGCCGTGAGGGTCCACCAAGACCGCCGATGTAGGCGAGCGCCAGCAGCAAGAGTGGACCACCGAAGAACGCCAGGCGCGAACCCGGTGCGTTGACCCACACCGGCCGGACCACCATCTCGGCGAGCTCTGGCCAGCCCATGGGCGAAGGCGCTGTATAGCGCGGCAACGGAGGGAAGCGCGGAATCTCGTACAGCAAACCTGCGAGAGTCGGTCCGGCGACGACGCCCCCCAACACGACCGCGAGGGCCAACATCGGCGCTACCGCGACCATTCGACGCCAGCGCACCGCGAACATGAACGCCAGCGGCACGAAGTACACCGACACATACCCAGCGTGGCCGTTGACAACGATCAGGCCCGCAACCAGACCAAACGCAATCGCATCACGCCACCGCCGGCTGTCTCCGGAATCGAGGAGTCGGAAGGCGAACAGGAATAGATACGGAGCCAATGACCACGCGACGAATTCGGCGGGCCAGAAGTCGGTCAGCACGTAATTCGCCGAAGACGTCGACAACGCCCACGTCGCACTCGCCAGCGCCGCAGCCAGAGTGCTGCCGGCGAGAGAACGCACCAGCCACCAGCAACCGACGACGCCCACGGCCGTGTGCACCACGTACAACACGCGAACAGCCTGATCGGGAGCGACGATCCCGAATAGCAGCATCAATGGATGGGTGAGCATCGCCGGATGCAGCGGGTGAGGCATCCCAAAGCCCAGCGCAGACGTCCAGTACGGATAGACGCCGTCCAGCAGTGCGCGCGCATGGAGCACCAGGCTGATGATCGTGCTTCGATACTCCTCGTCGTCAGGTGTCGCCCCGAACAGTGGGCCGGCAATCAGGAAGACCGCCGCGGCAATGGTCAGCCCGAATGGGGCAGCATGGCGAATCGCCTGGGGCATCGGCTCCTAGTTTACCGAGCGGTCGACAGGCAGGGCTACGACGTTGATCGACCCGGCTTGCGGAATCAGACGGGCCAGCTCCGTCGCATCGTCTGGAAGTCTCGCCAAGGAACCCTCAGCGACGAACCGATAGCCCGCGTCGCGCACCAGGCGAACCAAAGCGTCGAGCGAGTCTTCGTACTCCTCAAGTGCGTACGGCGCCAGCTCCATGATCAGGCTGGGACGAAGTGTGGCCAGCGTGTGGCGGGCACCGCGCAGCACGCGCGCTTCTCGTCCGTCGACGTCGATCTTCACGACATCGAGCCGTGACAGTCTCTCTCGTGCGACCAGTTCGTCGAGAGTCAATGCCGTCGATCCCGCAGCGCTACGCAGCACGCCACGGTGTATCGCGTGAGGGTGGTCGGCATGCGTCACCGGCCACGATGAGTAGTACTCGCCGCTCACAGGTTCCCCCGGGGCCACCAGTGCGGCCGCATGGACGCTGATGGTCGAGGTCAGCTGTGGATTGAGGTCGACATTCCGGCGAAGCGCTCGCACAGCGGCCGCCGTGGGTTCGATCGCAATGACGCGGCCAGAGCCACCTGCCCGTCGCGCCATCGGCAAGGTTTGTGAGCCAATGTTCGCACCCACGTCGATCGCCACTCCGCCGACGGGCAGCAGCCGTTCGATCATGCGTGCGGTCTGACGCTCGAACGCGCCGAACAGATAGATTGACAGTTGGATTCCGTCCTGGAGATCCAGGGCCCACGTCAGGTTTCCGCGCCTGCAGATGACGCTGTCTGACGTGCGCCCCGATAGTCGGCGCGCCAAGCGAACCGCACGGTAGCAGTACACCGGCGAGGCGAACCTTCGTCGCCGTCGCGAGTCTCATCGACGCGATGGTATCAACTTACGGGCGTGCGGTCCTTCCGCTATCGCCCTCTGTCGTCCGACAGGGCCACGTAGAGCGCGACGGGCGCCAGGACAATGCACGCCGCGACCACGAAAGCGAATGGCAGACTCTTCTGCAGCGACGCGGTCACGAGCGTCGCGACGTCGCCAACAGCAGAATCTGCGCCGAACGTTTGCGTCAGGAGCCATGCCGCCATCTCGCGAAGAGACGGCCACGTCGTGCCGATGAGCCGCGGACGCCAATCCAAGCGCGCACGCACCAGCGATCCCATGCAACCACGTCATCGGACGCGCCGCCGCGTGCGCCGCATCGAGCCGCGCCCGCACCGCCGCGCGCCACCAGACTTGCCCCGCCGCGGGCACGCGAGCCGCAGAGCGCGCGCGTTCCTGATCGACCGACAACAGGCTCGCGATCGCCACCACGTCTCGGCAGATCTCACACTCCGCAGCGTGTTGCTTCAAGTCATCGTCGCCGCTGTCCCATCGCCGGCTCAACACCGCCGCAACGACGTCGTGCTCGTGGATGCAGACCTGATCAGCCACGGCGCCCTCCCGACCGGTAGCGGTCACCCAGCACGCTCACGAGACGGCGGCGGGCGCGAAACAACAGTGCTTTCAGGCTGCCGGTCCGCAGACCGAGCTGCGAGGCGATCTCTTCGTGTGAAAAGCCCTGTGCATAGGCGAGCCACAGGAGCGTGCGCTCACGCGGCTTCAACTGTTCGAGCGCGCGCGTCACGTCGATGCGTCCGAGTGCGCGATCGCCAACCGCGTTGTCGTCGCTCAGCCGTCAGGAACGTCCGACGGCCTCGCCAAGATCGACCGCATCCGTACGAGCGCGGCGCCACTGGTCTCGAACGAGATTGGTCGCGATCCGGAACAGGTAATGGCGGCGATGATCGTCGCTCTCGAACGCCGGTCGCGAGCGCAGGAACCGGTAGTAGGTCTCCTGCAGCAGATCGTCGGCGAGACGATCGTCGCCGGTCGTGCGCGCCAGATACACCCAGACCGGCCGCGCCGTCTGTTCGTAGAAGACGCGAAACGCTTCTTCGGTCATCTGGAACGTTCGCTCGGCGTCCTCGAAGGCCCCGGCGCGTTCCATCTCCGTGAGCGCAAACTCACGCATACCGCTCCTCACGCTTCCGTGCTCTTCGGCCGCGGCACCAGGCCCAGCCGCGTCGAGACGACGTAGGCCAGCACCGCCGACGCCGTGAATCCGACTCCCAGCGACACCGCCAGCACGCCGATGATGAAGAACCCCTCCGCCGCCTCGGGCGAGACGTTCTGCTGGACGAACCAGAACCCGCTGCCCGAGCGCGGCCAGCACCAGACCCGCCTGCAGCGACCAGATGATGCGCGAGATCGGCGCGGTCGTCGCGCGAGGCTCGCTGTCCATCGTGATCGGCGCCGACTCCAGGAACCGTCGTCCCGCTGGCGACTGGATATACGAGAGGAGATCCTCGTTTGTTGTGAGCCGATCGAGGAGCTTCGTGTGGACCTCCGCCTGCACGCGCGACAGCCGCAGCCATCGCCGGTGGTCGATGATCGAGCGAATCACCCAGACGAACACGCCGAGAAACGCCGAAACCCCGGCGGCCACGCCAGTGCCCGCGAGAATCATCTGGAACATCTCGAGCGATCGATCCTCGGGACGCCGCTCGTAATATTCGAAGCTCGCCGAGGAAGAACGACGGGTTCCGCGCGATCTCGGGATGCTTCTGGAGGAAGGCCAACAGCACCGGATAGGGTGAGAGGTAATCGGCCCGCGTCAGCAGCGACGGATCGCGCGCCAGGACCTCCCCGACCGCCGGCGGCTGCTGCCGGAGAATCTGGTGCAGCTGGACCCGGGTGGCCTTGGCGTTGGCCGACTCCTCGAGCACTGGAATCGGCGGGACCGGCGGCGTCTCGGGACGTTCCTGGGCGACCAGGCCAGCTGATGTCAGCGCCAGGGCAACCAGGAGGAGCGTCGAGTGAACAATGCGATGCATACCCCCAAATACGGGGGGTGCCTGGAAAGGTTAACGGCCGGGCGCCCGGGTAAACGGGACGAACTGGACAGGGATCGTCCGCCGCTCGACGACGCCGTTTGCGGTCTTCTCGACGATCGTCATCCACTGCGGACCGCCCTGCGACGCCGACCGGGGCGACCAGCAGTCCCCCGGGTGCGAGCTGGTCGATCACCGGCCGCGGGATTTCCTCGGGCGCCGCCGTCACCATGATGCGATCGAAGGGGGCCTGCTCGGGCCAACCCGCGTATCCGTCTCCGGCACGAACGTGAACGTTCGTCCGGTTCAATGAACGCAACAACGCCTCGGCGCTGCGGGCCAGCTCCGGCACGATCTCGATCGTGTAGACCTCGCGCACCAGCTCGCTGAGCACCGCGGCCTGATAGCCGGAACCGGTACCGACCTCGAGGACCTTGTGCGATCGGTCCACTCTCAAGGCCTCGGTCATATAGGCAACGATGTACGGCTGCGAGATGGTCTGCCCCGCTCCGATCGGGAGCGGCCCATCGTCGTATGCCTGGCGGAGCAATGCGGGCGGCACGAAGCGCTCGCGGGGCACCGAGCGCATGGCCTCCAGCACGCGAGCGTCGGTGACTCCACGCTGCCGGATCTGCTGTTCGACCATCTCGTGCCGGCGGGCACGCAGATCCGATTCACTGCTCTGCGCTGCGGTCATGCATCCCACCAGCACCGTACACGCCACGATGCACGGGAGCGCGGACATGGATTCAGTCCCGAGTGAGCCGCTCGACGACGACGTTGATGATGCGTTCGCCGTGAAATCGGCCGTTCTCGATGAAGATATTCCCCGTCTGCCGGCCGGCGATCGCCCCGCCGGCAATGAACAGGTTGGGAACGTTGGTCTCGAACGTTTCCGGATTCAGCGCCGGCGACAGCGTCTCTGGATGACATTCGATGCCTGCTCGCCGCATCAGATCGACATCTGGATGATAGCCGGTCAGCAGGAAGACGCCCTCGGCCGGAATCTCCTCGCGTGTGCCCTTGGTGTCGATGATCACAGCCGTCGGGGTGATCGCGACGACGGTCGATTCGAAGCGCGCTGCAATCGACCCTTCCTTGATGCGGTTCTCGATGTCGGGCCGCACCCAGTATTTGATTGAATCGCCGAGCAGCGCCTGCCGATGCACGAGCGTGACGTGCACCCCGGCCCGGAAGAGCTCGAGCGATGCCTCGGCCGCAGAGTTCTTGCCGCCAACCACCACGACTCGCTGGCGGTAGTACGGATGCGCGTCGGTGTAGTAGTGCGAGACGTGCGGCAGATCCTCACCGGGCACACCGAGATAGTTGGGCAGGTCGTAATAGCCGATGGCCAGCACCACCGCACGGGCGTGACGTTCGCGCGTCACGCCCCGATGCGTCGTGGTCACCGCAAAGACTCCGTCGTCGTCGCGTTCAATCGCGACGACGGTCTCGTGATACGAGATCTGGATGTCGTAGGTGTCCACGACGCGGCGGTAGTAGCGCAACGCTTCGAGCCGCGTCGGCTTGTCGTACGGCGTGACCAGCGGCAGACCACCGATCTCGAGCAGCTCCGGCGTGGTGAAGAACACCATGTGCATCGGAAAGTTGAAGATCGAATTGACCAGCACACCTTTCTCGACGATCACGATAGTCGAGACCCTGCCGCTTGGCGGCAATCGCGGTGGCGAGACCGGACGGACCAGCGCCGACGATGATGACGTCGCGAACGGGCATGACTCAGCGACCAGCGGCTACTGGACGGACGCGCTGGCCCGCTCGAGGCGAAATGCCTGGTGCAGCGCACGCACCGCCGGCGTCGCATCCGATTCGGCAACGACCAGCGAGATGTTCCGCTCGGACGAGCCCTGCGAAATGGCGATCACGTTGATCCGCTCGGCGCCCAGCGCCCCGAAGACCGTGGCGGCAATCCCCGGTGTGCCGCGCATCCGGTCGCCGATCGCCGCGACCACCGCGACCGGCTGTGCGGCAATCTCCTCGATGTGCCCGCGCGTCAACTCGATCTCGAGGGCCGCGCGCAGCGCACGCACGACACCGGGCGCCTCCGCGGCACTGATCACGAAGCAGATGTTGTTCTCCGACGAGGCCTGCGAAATCATCAGCACGTTCGACTGCTGCTCGGCCACGACGTCGAACGCCTTGGCCACGATCCCCGGTATCCCCTGCATGCCCGTTCCACTGATCCCGATCATGCTGACGCCGCGAATCGAGGTCACCGCCTTCACGCCGAGCATCGACGGGTCGCCTTCGACGCTGACGCGCGTGCCCGGATGCGTCGGGTTGAAGCTGTTGAGAATGCGCACCGGAATGCGCTGACGGAACGCCGGCAGAATCGTCTTGTAGTGCAGCACCTTGGCGCCGTAGTACGCCAGCTCCGAGGCTTCGCTGTAGGAGATCTCCGGCAACGTCTGCGCGCCCGACACCTCTGACGGGTTCGCCGTCATCACGCCATCGACGTCGGTCCAGATCCACACTTCGTCCGCATCGAGTGCGGCACCGAGGATCGACGCGGAATAATCCGACCCGCCGCGTCCGAGCGTCGTCTGCACGCCGTCGGCGGTTGCCCCGATGAAGCCAGTCACGACCGGCGTCTCGCCACGTGCGAGCAGCGGCCGCAGTCGCTCGGTCGTCCGCGCGCGCGTCTGATCCATCAGCGGCTCCGCCGCGCCGAACTGGTCGGTCGTCACGAGCAACTCGGTGGCGTCGATGGACGATGGACTCGCGTCCGCGGGCGCGAATGGCGGCGGCAACGAGCGGCGCGGCGAGCATCTCGCCGGTGCCCGAGATCGCGTCGAGCAGCCGCGGCGTCAGCTCGTGGACCATCGACAGCCCGAAGCACAGCTTCTCGAATCGATCGAGGCGGCGATCGATGTCGGCGACGACCGCGTCGCGGCCGGCGGCGATCAGACACGATCGCCTCGGCCGCCGCCTTGTGCGTGGCCAGGAGACGCTGGCGAATCTGTGGATCCCATCGCCCGGTGGATGCGGTGCGTGCGGCGTCGATGAGTGTGTTGGTCACGCCGCTCATCGCCGAGGTGACGACGGCGACGCGGTGTCCGCGCTCGAGTGCGGAGGTGACGAGGGTGGCGGCCTGGACGATACGCTCGGCGGACCCGACCGAGGTCCCGCCGAACTTCATGACGATGAGCATATGGCGGGATCGATTATTGACGAAACACCCTGTCCCGCCGAAGCCCTTGGGCGAAGGTAGCGCCTGCGCAAGCGTGGAGGCGGGTCTCGAGACCCGCCTTGTGGAGTTCGTGGAGGCGGGTCTGAAGACCCGCCTTCTTCAACTAGTCGCTGACGCGCTCGAACGCGAGCACACCCGAAATCGACGCGTTGCCGCAGCTCGTCGAGACGCGCGTGAACACGAGCAGACTGGCCAGCCTCGCTCATGTACACGTACTGGAACGAACGCTCCGACGTGCCGCTGCTCGACACCGTCTTGCTGAATTCGGTCACCAACGCAGCCGGTCGCCGTCTGGAGTTGAATGGCGATCTCCGACTGTGCCGCCGTTGACGTGGCCGAGCCGCGCTGCTGCCGACGAACACCGGCCGGTAGTAGCCCGGCCCGAGATCGACCGGCTCGCCGTAGCCGGTCTGAGTCCTGCGGCGACGACGGGGCAGTTGGTCACCTGCACCGAGAGATCCGGCAGCCCGACGCTGCCCGAGAAGATGGCGCCGCCCGACGTGCCGGGAGGACCCTGCTCTCCCTTGCAGACCCTGAGGACCTTGCTCGACCCTGAAGACCCTGCAGGCCCTGCTCACCCTGCAGACCTTGCGGCCCCTGCAGCCCCCGTCGCCCCCTGAGGACCGGCAGGTCCCTGCGCACCGGCAGGACCAGCGGGCCCTGTCGCACCGGTAGGACCGGCAGGTCCCGCAGAACCGGCAGGTCCGACAGGACCCGTTGCACCGGCTGGCCCGGCTGCGCCGCGAGCACCGGTAGCGCCCGCGGGACCGGCCGGCCCCTGAGGACCAGCAGGCCCGGCAGGACCCGCGGGACCGGCAGGCCCCTGCGAACCGTTGCCATTTGCGGCGCGGTTCCACGTGATAGCGAATTCCCGTCGTGGATGACAGTCGGACGGACGCTCGACGAATCGCATCGTGCCCCGCTCGCGATCGACACAGACGTGAATCGTCGTCGAGTCGTTCACGTTCACGAGATTCTTCGTGTTCCCTTTCGGGTCACCGTGTGCCTCGGCGACGCTGGCGACTCCGGCCACGAGAACCCCGATTACCGCACCGAATACTGTCGATTTCATTCTGCCTCCCGAGATGAAACGCATCAGGAAGCACATCAAGTTTGGGGCCACGGCTGAGGTGCGGGATCCCCGCGGCAACGGCGGGCACTGGGGGGCAATGCCGATCGAATGGCGGGGAGGGCGGGTGTTCCGTCGCGGAACATCGCGTCCGCATTTGTTAGAAGACGAGACGCGGCGGAAATTGTTACTAACGCAGTTCTGTCCAGATATTGGAAAAATCGTCCGTCCACGCCGGACGTGCATCGGCCACGAGCGGTGTCCAGCGCGTATCGGCCGCGAGCAGCTGCAGTCGCTCGGGGCGCCGCGCCATCACCACCCACTCCGACGCTTCGAAGCCATGCTTCGCATCGACCTCTTTGTCGAAACGCGTCAGCGCCGTCAGACCACGCTCGCGCGCCAGCCGCGCGATGACCGGCGCGAGCCTGATGTGGCGGTTGGAGATGTGGAACGCCAGCACACCATCCGCCGAGAGCCGCGTCTCATATGTGCGCAGCGCTTCGGTCGTCAGCAGGTGAATCGGAATCGCATCCGAGCTGAACGCGTCGAGGACGAGGATGTCGTGCGCGACCTGGCTCTCGGCCAGCGTCAGCCGCGCATCGCCGAGCACCACTGAGCATTGCGCGCCGCAGTGTTCGAGATAGTGGAAGAACCGTGCATCGCGGGCGATGCGCTCCACGGCGGCATCAATCTCGTAGAACGTCCACCGCGATCCCGGCTGTGCGTACGCCGCCAGCGTCCCGGTGCCAAGGCCGATGACGCCGACTGACGTGCGCCTGGCCGCCCAACATCTCGAACACATTGCCGATCGGACTCTTCCGATGGAAGTAGGTCTGCGGCTCCGGATTCGTATCGCCGATCACCTGCCGTCCGTGGATGGTCGTCCCGTGCTTCAACAAGACGAAGTTGCGCGCGGGCTCCGTCGGCACACGGTACACGCCGAAGAAGGTCCGATCGGCGTAGAGGGTCTGCCCGTCACGTCGGCGCGACCGCATTGCCAATCGGCGAGCGCCGCGAGCAGGCCGACGATGCCGATCGAGAATCGCGCCGTGTTGTGCTTCGCGCCGTGCACGAACACCAGCGCAGGAACGCCGACAAACGCCATCGTCGGCAGCTGCGCCAGTCCACCGAGACGGGCTGCGACGAGCAGCGACTGAGGCGATGGCGGTCGCAAGTGCCGGCTGCAGCATCGAGCGCGGATTGGCGACGCGTCGCGGAATTGCTGCTTCGGCACGCACACCACACAGGCGAACGCGATCGCCAGCGGGTACTCGGCGACCGACGTGAACACCTGCGGCGCCACCAGCGTGTTGAACACACCACCGAGGACACCGCCGGCGGCGAGCCACAGGATAGAACTCGGTCAGATGCTGCACGCCGGGCCGATCGCCCGCCAGCTCGCCATGACACAGCATCGCCAGCACGGTGAACGCGAGAACGTGGATGAGAATCGCGATCCAGAAGGCAGCGCGGGCGTCCGACACGATCAGCAGGATCAACGGTAGCAGCACGCTCGGCAGCAGCCGGCGCACCCTGGTCTGCATCGCATCGGAGTACCAGCCGAACGCGACGATGAACGTCAGGAGATACAACGCGAGCGGCAGCACCCAGAGCAGCGGCACTGGCGCGACGTCGGTGGAGAGATACGTCGTCACGCCGAGCATCAGTGTCGAGGGCGCGAACGACAACGTCAGCCATCGCACACGGGTGGCCGCGGTGATCGGTTCAGCAGGCTGCGCCGCATTCTCCTGCAGCGTGATGTCGGATCGTCGACGAGTTGCCGCAGTACGCTCACGGCGCACGCGGTCAGCAGCGCGGCGACCACCACGTAGCCAATCTTCCAGATCGCCGTCTGCTGTCCGAGTGGAATCGCCGGCTCGAACAAGATCGGAAAGGCCAGCAGTGCCGCGAAGCTTCCGATGTTGCTCGCCGAGTAGAGCCAGTACGGATCGGCGGATCGAGTCTGCCGAGTGATGAGTACCAACGTTGAAGCAGCGGCGCGGTCGAAGCCAGCACCACGAACGGCAGACCGACGCTCACGCTCATGGTCTGCAGCAGCCACGCGATCGGCTGGTCGGCCGCGGCGGCGGCTTCCTGATTGACGGCAATCGGCAGCAGCAACAGCGGTAGCCAGACGAGGACGCCGTGCAACAGCGCGTGACGACGCAGGCCGAGCACGCGGATGCCGGCGTGGCCGTAGGCGTAGCCGGCGAGCAGCGCCGCCTGGAAGAACAGCATGCAGGTCGTCCAGACCGACGGCGACCCGCCGAGCAGCGGCAGCACCATCTTCGCGAACAGCGGCTGGACCCAGAAGATCAGCAGCGCGTTCAGGCAGAGAGCGGTGGCAAAGAGTACAGGCACTCTTCGTGTGTCGGCTGATCACGAGAACCCCGCCAGTTGATTGAACTGTATGGACTTGCGCAGTGGTGCTCATGAGAGCGGTCGAACGGACGAGCTGGAGTAAATCCGCCTACTGCGCCGTTGGAACCTTCGCCTTCAGTGCCTCGAGCCAGTCGAGGACGACCACGATGTCGGGGCTTTGAGTGCTCGCGTCTTCCCTGACGATGAGAAAACGGCGTCCATCGAGCGAGACGTCGAAGCCGCGGTCGGGAACACTCGTCGGAGGTGCGAGCACGAACAGCGGCCGCGGCGAGCGGGAAACGAAGGTCGCGCCCGACGTATCGACGGGCACAGCGACGAGATGGTCCGTCTCATCGCGGTAGAACAGTTCCTTTCCGTCGCGCGACCACACCGGAGTCGATCCCTCGCCGACCAGCCATCTCCCACTCTCGATCTGAGGGAATGGGTTGACGACGATCTGAAACGGTCCAGACCCATTCGACTGGTACGCGATGTATCGGCCGTTCGGCGAGAGGTCGGCATTGAACTCAAAGGATGATGTGTTCACGAGCGCCCGCCCTGCCGATGGCGGCTGACCTGGCTTCGGAATCGGAAAGATGGCGACGTCGAACACGGTCGGACCGTCCCGGTGCCCGATCACGGCGGCACCATCTCGCGTCACCGTCGTGCCGAACTGGCCGTTACCGCTCTCAGTGACCGGCTGCGCTGTCCCACTGCCGTCTGCGGATTGCGAATAGAGGGCCAATCGTCCGGAGCGATTCGACGTAAACACGAGACGGTTGTTGTCGATCCAGACTGGGTTGGTGTCCACGCTGGCGCCGTATGTGAGCTGTCGTAACGGACCGCCTCCAGTCAGATTCAGAATCCAGATGTCGTTCTCCTGATCCCGGATGTCGAGCGCCACACGGCTGCCGTCTGGCGAGAGACGTGGGAGCACGTAGTTGCGAGACGGCGCTGTGATCACTTCCTCGCGGCCTTGCCGATCGACCCACACGAGCGAGCGCTGCGCCGCTGGCCGGGCGGTGAGATACATCAGAGCGCCGGAGCGGGCCACGTAATATTCGGCTGCGCCGGTCTGTGGCGCAACGCTCATCCGGTCGACGACCGGAACAGGATCTCCAGATACCTGCAGCGTCGCGAGATCGAAACGAACCGCCCACAGGGAGGTACCGGCGGCATAGAGCAGATGCCCGCTCTGCACGTACTCAGCCTCGCTGCCACGGAGCAACCGGCGATGCTGACCGGTCTGGGAATCCCACACCGCGACTTCCGATCGATCCACTTGACCGGGCACCGACAGCGTAAACAGGACGCCACGCCCGTCCGGCAGTACGGACGGAAACCAGTGATCGCCTTCGCCCTTGGCAGTGTCCGGTTTCGTCAATGCGACGGGGCTGCCGCCGCCCGACGGCACTTGCATCAGACCTGTGGTCGGATCGTTGGTCGCGAACACGATCGTCCCATCCTCGCGCCATGCCGCTCCCCTCGGTGCGCCGGCGACCTCCGCGATCGAAATCGAGAGTCCACCGGCCAGCGCGACTTTCTTGATCTCCGTTCCTTGAAAGAAGCCGACCCACTGACCGTCGGGAGAAAAGAAGGGCGACCGTGCACCGTCGACGCCGGGCACCGGCGTCGGTTCCAGGCGATCGAGACGATGGACCATCAGCTTGCCGCCGGTCCCGCGCGTATCTCCCATCACAACGTAGACCAGTTGGCGGCCGTCAGGCGACATGGTCGTCACACGATCGAACTGGTTTGGCCTCAACGTTCCGGCCGGTGAAATCGCAAAATACGACGGCGCATGTGGCGCTGGCGATGTCGGACGAAGGAGAACCCACGTCAGGGCTGCAGCAACAGCGCCACCTGTGATCGCGGCAACGGCGATCGTGGCGAGACGAGGACGTGTCAGCGTGTCACTCGCACCGCCGCTCTCCGGATGTGACGGCGTGTCCTCGATCTCCAAGCGAGCGGCCACTGCTGAATCGAGTCGCCGCCGGCGATCCTTTTCGAGACATCGGCGCAGCAATCGTCGAACCTGCGCCGGGGTATCAGATGGGAGCCGCGCCCAGTCTGGTTCGCTTTTCAGCACTGAGGCCAATACGTGCGGAACGGTCTCGCCGGTGAACGCCTGGCCACCGGTCAGCATCTCCATCAAGACCACACCGAACGCCCAGATATCGCTGCGCTTGTCTGCCGGCTTGCCCGACGCCTGTTCCGGACTCATATACGCGGCGGTGCCGAGGATCAGCCCGGCCTGCGTCGCGTGCATCGATAGCGTCGGTGACATGGTCGTGGCCGCGTTCGCGGGCTCGGCCGGTTCGAGCGCCTTCGCCAGTCCGAAGTCGAGCACCTTGACCATGCCATCAGGCCGGACCTTGATGTTGGCCGGCTTCAGATCGCGATGGACGATACCGTGCTCGTGCGCGGCCTCGAGCGCGTCGAGAATCTGTCTGGCGATACCCAGAGCCTCGTCCATGGCGATCGGGCCCTGCGCGATGCGATCGGCAAGCGTCGGACCCTCCACCAGTTCGAGCACGAGCGCACGATGATCACCGGTATCTTCGAGTCCGTGGATGGAGGCAATGTTCGGGTGGTTCAGCGACGCGAGCAGCTGTGCCTCTCGCGTCAACCGTGCGAGCCGCTCCGGGTCGCCCGCAACGGCCGCCGGCAGCACCTTGAGCGCCACGTCGCGATTGAGCCTCGTATCGCGAGCGCGATACACCTCGCCCATTCCACCGGCACCAAGTCGGGCGGTCACTTCATAGGGTCCGAGGCGAGCGCCCACTGTCAGAGACATGGACGCCAGGATTATAGACAGAGGTAGTGTCCGGCTTCAGCCGGACCAAGGGCGCGGTTCAGGCGAGCGGCGCGGGGAGCTGTGACTCGCCCATCAGGAATTCATCGATGGCGCGGGCCGCGCTTCGACCGTCGGCAATCGCCCACACGATCAGCGACTGACCGCGCTGCATGTCGCCGGCGGTGAAGACCCCGGGCACGTTGGTCATCCATTGCGCGTCGCGCGCGACGTTGCCGCGATCGGTCATCGTGACGCCAAGATCGGAGAGCAGTGCGCCCTTCTCCGCGACCGATGAAGCCCATCGCCAGCAGCACGAGATCGGCGGGGATCTCGAACTCGCTGCCGCGCGACGCGAACGAACGTGACCACTGCCCCGAGCCGTCTCTTCTTCACCATCTCGACCTTCACGGCGTGCAGCGCGCGCACGTGGCCAGACGCATCGCCCGAGAAGTGTTCGGTCGAGACGGCGAAGAGACGCTCGCCACCCTCTTCGTGCGCGGTCGAGACGCGGAAGATCTGCGGCCACTGCGGCCACGGGTTGTCGGCCGCGCGTTCCTGTCGGCGGCCGCGGCAGCAGCTCGAGCTGATGCACCGACAGCGCGCCCTGCCGATGCGCGGTACCCAGGCAGTCGGCGCCAGTGTCGCCGCCGCCGATGATGATCACGTGCTTGCCCTGCGCGGTGATGAAGTCGCGCGTCCGGAATGTCGTCGCCCTCGCATCGCTTGTTCTGCAAGGTGAGGTAATCCATCGCGAAGTGAATGCCGGTCGAGCTCGCGGCCCGGCACCGGCAGATCGCGCGGCTGTCCCGCGCCGCCGGCGAGCAGCACCGCATCGTAGTCATCGCGCAGACGGCTGGCCGGGCACATCCACGCCGACGTTGATGCCGGTCGCGGAACACGACGCCCTCGGCCTCCATCACCGCGAGACGGCGATCGAGATGGCGCTTCTCCATCTTGAACTCGGGAATGCCGTAGCGAAGCAGGCCGCCGATGCGATCCGACTTCTCGAACACCGTCACCGAGTGTCCGGCGCGATTGAGCTGATCGGCGGCCGCGAGACCGGCGGGCCCGGAGCCGACGATGGCGATCTTCTTCCACGTCCGCGTCGTCGGCGGACGCGGCGTGACCCATCCCTCGTCCCAGGCGCGATCGATGATCGCGGCCTCGACCGACTTGATGGTCACCGGATCGTCGTTGATGCCGAGCACACACGACCCTTCGCACGGTGCCGGACACAGCTTGCCGGTGAACTCCGGGAAGTTGTTGGTCGCGTGCAGACGCTCGATCGCCGCCTGCCACCGGTCGCGATAGATGAGATCGTTCCAGTCCGGAATCAGGTTGCCGAGCGGACAGCCCTGATGACAGAACGGAATGCCGCAGTCCATGCAGCGGGCGCCCTGCACCTCGAGCTCGCCGGCGGGTACGGCAGATAGACCTCGCGCCAGTCCTTGATGCGCTCGGCGACCGGACGCGTGCGGGTGCTTCTTGCGATGGACTTCGATGAACCCGGTCGGCTTACCCATGGACGGGCGTTCCCGCACTCCTCGACGGCGACCTTCGCCGCGATACCCGTCAGCGTGAGGGTGGTCACGACCGGCTCGTCCGCCGCGACCTCGGCGCGCTTCGAGCCTGCTCGGCGAGCGCGCGCTTGTACTCGCGCGGCATCACCTTGACGATCCGGCGAAGCATGCTCGCGTCGGCGAGCAGCCCTTCGGCGTAGTGACTCCGCGTGTAGGTGACGTGCTTCATGATCGCGACGCGAATGAACTCGAGATCCTCGTCGGTCAGCAGCTCCAGATCGACCATGTCGCGATTGCACCGGCGCGGGAAGCTGCCGTCGGTGTCGAGCACGTAGGCCACGCCGCCGCTCATGCCGGCCGCGAAGTTCCGTCCCGTGCGGCCGATCACCAGCACGCGCCCGCCGGTCATGTACTCGCAGCCGTGATCGCCGACGCCTTCGACCACCACGGTCGCGCCGCTGTTGCGGACGCAGAAGCGCTCGCCCGCCACACCGCGGACGTAGCCCTCACCGCTGGTCGCGCCATAGAACGCGACGTTGCCGATGATGATGTTGTCCTGCGACTTGAACGTGGACAGCCGCGGCGGATAGGCGATCAGCTGTGCCACCCGACAGGCCCTTGCCGAAGCCGTCGTTGGCGTCGCCGACCAGCGTCATCGTCATGCCGCGCGGCACGAACGCGCCGAAGCTCTGTCCGGCCGATCCGGTGAAGTTGATGCGGATGCGTGTCGTCGGGCAGCCCGCACCCGCCGTGACGCCTCGTCACCTCGTACCCGAGCATCGTCCCGACCGTGCGATCCGCGTTGCGAATGAACGCGTTGAGATCGACCGGCTGCTTGCGCTCGAGCGCCGGCATGGCCGCGCGAATCAGATCGTTGTCGAGCGTGACGTCGAGCTCGTGATCCTGCTCGCGCACCTTGCGGCGCGCCACCGAGGCCGGCAGCGCCGGCTGGTGCAGCAGCGGCGTCAGATCGAGGCCCTTGGCCTTCCAGTGGTTGACCGCGCGATCGACGTCGAGACAATCGGCGCGGCCGATCATCTCGTCGATGGTGCGGAAGCCGAGCTCGGACATCAGCTCGCGCACTTCCTCGGCGATGAACCGGAAGAAGTTCTGCACCATCTCCGGCGTGCCGGTGAACTTCTTGCGCAGCTCGGGATCCTGCGTCGCGATGCCGACCGGGCACGTATTGAGATGGCAGACGCGCATCATGATGCAGCCCATCACGACGAGCGGCGCGGTCGCGAAGCCGTACTCCTCGGCGCCGAGCAGCGCGGCGATCACGACGTCGCGGCCGGTCTTCATCTGACCGTCCGTCTGGACGACGATGCGGTCGCGCAGCTTGTTGAGGACGAGCACCTGCTGCGTCTCCGCGAGACCGAGCTCCCACGGCAGCCCGGCGTGCTTGAGGCTGGTGAGCGGCGACGCACCGGTGCCGCCGTCGTGACCCGAGATCAGCACGACATCCGAGTGCGCCTTGGCGACACCAGCGGCGACGGTGCCGACACCGCCTTCGGCGACCAGCTTCACCGAGATCCGCGCGCGCGGATTCGAGTTCTTCAAATCGAAGATCAGCTGCGCCAGATCTTCGATCGAGTAGATGTCGTGATGCGGCGGCGGCGAAATCAAGCCGACACCTGGCGTCGAATACCGCGTCTTGGCGATCCACGGATACACCTTGTGTCCGGGCAGCTGACCGCCCTCGCCGGGCTTGGCGCCCTGCGCCATCTTGATCTGCAGTTCGTCGGCGCTGACCAGGTATTCGCTGGTCACACCGAACCGCCCTGACGCCACCTGCTTGATCGCGCTGCGCTTCGAGTCGCCGTTGGCGAGCGGAATGTAGCGCTCCGGATCCTCACCGCCCTCGCCGGTGTTCGACTTGCCGCCCATGCGGTTCATCGCGATCGCCAGCGTCTCGTGCGCTTCCTGGCTGATCGATCCGTACGACATCGCGCCGGTCGCAAACCGCCTGAGGATCGCTTCGACAGGCTCGACCTCCTCGAGCGGCACCTTCTGTCCCTGCCGGCTTCAGCCGGAACAGCCCGCGCAGCGTCGCGCGGTGCTCGTTCTGCACGTCAACCGCGCGCGTGTACTCCTTGAAGATCGTGTATTGCCCGCTGCGCGTCGCGTGCTGCAGCTTGAACACCGTGTCCGGGTTGAACAGGTGGTATTCGCCGTCGCGACGCCACTGATACTCCCCGCCCGGCTCGAGCTCCTGCGGCCGCACCGGCTGCCGGCCGAACGCCCGCGCGTGGCGGATCGCCACCTCTTCGGCGACGACGTCGATGCCGACGCCGCCGATGCGTGAGGTCGTATGCGTGAAGTACTTGTCGATCAACGTCTGGCTCAGGCCGATCGCTTCGAAGATCTGCGCGCCGCAATAGCTCTGCAGCGTCGAGATCCCCATCTTCGACATCACCTTCAGCACGCCCTTGTTCAGTGCCTTGATGTAGTGGTCGATGGCCTTGTTGCGCTCGATGCCCGGCAGCATCCCCTGCCGGATCATGTCGTCGATGGTCTCGAACGCGACGTAGGGGTTGACCACGCCGGCGCCGTAGCCGAGCAGCAGCGACACGTGATGGACTTCGCGCGCGTCGCCGGACTCCACCACCAGCGCGCAGCGCGTGCGCGTGCCTTCGCGAACCAGGTGATGGTGCACGCCGGCCGTCGCCAGCAGACTGGGAATCGGCGCCAGACGCGGGCTCACGCCGCGATCCGAGAGGATCAGGATGTCGAACCCGGCCGCCACGGCCTCGCTGGCCCGCCGGCACAGATCGTCCATCGCCTTCTCGAGCGCCGGGCCGTCCTTCTCCGGATCGAACAGCATCGACAGCGTCGTCGATCGGAACGGAATGTTCGGCGGCAGATAGCGCAGCTTCGCCACGTGCTCGTTGTGGATGATCGGGTACTTGATCGTGATCTGCCGGCACGACTCGGGCTCGGCGTGGAGCAGATTCCGCTCCGGACCGATCGTCGAGCCCATGTCCGTCACCAGCTCTTCGCGGATCGCGTCGAGCGGCGGGTTCGTCACCTGCGCGAACAGCTGCTTGAAGTACTCGTAGAGCAGACGCGGCTTGTCCGAGAGCACCGCCAGCGCGGTGTCGGTGCCCATCGAGCCCACCGGCTCCTCGCCCTTCGTCGGCCATCGGCGCGATCAGGAAGCGGAGATCCTCCTGCGTGTAGCCGAACGCCTGCTGCCGCTTGAACACGGTCTCGTGCTCGGGCGCTTCCGCGCGCGCCGGCGGCAGATCGTTGATGTCGATCAGATGGCGATCGAGCCACTCCTGATAGGGGTGCTGCGCCGCCAGCTCACGCTTGATCTCCTCGTCGTCCACGATACGGCCCTTGACCGTATCGACCAGGAAGATCTTGCCCGGGTGCAGGCGCTCCTTGACCAGCACGTCCTGCGGCGGCACGTCGAGCACGCCGACTTCGGAGGCCATGATGACCAGGTCGTCCTTGGTGACGTAGTAGCGCGACGGTCGCAGACCGTTGCGATCGAGCACCGCGCCGATCAACCTGCCGTCGGTGAACGCAATCGACGCCGGTCCATCCCACGGCTCCATCAACGACGCGTGGTAGTGGTAGAACGCCTTGCGTTCCGGGCTCATGGACTCGTGATTGCTCCATGGCTCGGGGATCATCATCAGCAGCGCGTGCGGCAGCGAGCGGCCGGCCATCACCAGCAGTTCGAGCACGTTGTCGAACGTCGCAGTGTCGCTGCCGCCTTCGCGGATGATCGGCAGGAGCTTGCGCAGGTCGTCGCCGAAGAGATCGCTCTGGAGCAGCCCTTCGCGAGCGCGCATCCAGTTGATGTTGCCGCGCAGCGTGTTGATCTCGCCGTTGTGCGCGACGAGCCGGTAGGGATGCGCGAGCGGCCACGACGGGAACGTGTTGGTGCTGAACCGCTGATGAACCAGCGCGAGCGCCGACTGCAGATCCTCGTCGGAGAGATCCGGGAACATCGCCGCGACCTGCTTGGCCTGCAGCATCCCCTTGTAGATCAGCCGCTGCGACGACAGGCTGACGATGTAGAAGAAGCGGCGCGACAGCGCGTTGATCTTCAACGCATCGACGGCATGCTCGATCCGCTTGCGGATCACGTACAGCGTGCGCTCCGCCTTCGCGCTGCGCGCTCCGCCTGCGCGCGTCGCGCTTCGGCGGACAGGTCGGCGGACACCTCGTCGCCTGTCGCCGCCGATACGTCGATGAAGACCTGCTCGAAGACCGGCTGCGTCGCTTTGGCGCTGTCGCCGATCAGACTGTTATCGCTCGGCACATCGCGCCAGCCGAGCAGCGCTGACCCTCTTCGGCCGTGATGCGCGCGATCAGCTCCTTGACGCGATCGCGGTCGGATTCCTCATGCGGCAGGAAGACCAGTCCGGCGCCGTAGCTGCCTTCGGCCGGCAGCGTGAACGACACCGACTTGCGCAGGAATGCGTCCGGCATCTGGATGAGAATGCCGGCGCCGTCTCCGGTGTTCGCCTCGCAGCCGCACGCGCCGCGATGTTCGAGATTGATGAGCACCTGCAGCGCTTTGCGGACGATGTCGTGCGAGCGCTGACCCTTGATATGCACGACGAAGCCGACGCCGCAGGCATCGTGCTCGGTGTGCGGGTCGTACAGACCTTGTGCAGGCGGTGTGAAGCGAGTCCCCGACGTCAACATGGTCGCCACATTGTGCCGATCTGGTGAGCATGAGTGAAATACAATGATCTGAAGGATTCAATCTGATCCGCTGATGGGACAGGGGCGAACGTCTGATGCGTCCGCGACTTACACCGGTCATTCACCCCGGCCGCCCCGCCCCTTACCACTGCCCAAACGACGCCCGGATTTGCCAATTCACTGGAAATCGCCTGATTTTTCACGGTTTGGTCGCTAGGATGGTTGAGATTAGCGGCCCGAGCCTGATGCCCACTAGAGGGCGGATGCTCGGGTTTTGAGCGTCTAGCACCAGGAGAACGACTGCATGCATGCGCCGATGAAGTACGTCGAGAAGGGACTGGCCATCACCGCGAATGGCATCTGGCAGGTGTTTTCCACCGCCAACAGGATCAAGCAGAACCCCTCGTTCATTCCGCGCTGGTCGGACAAACCCCTCCTGAAGTCGTATCAGAAGACCAAGCCGCCGCTCGGCTGGCCGCGCGAGACCGACTCGCTGTGCCCCGACTGCACGCGCGAGGCGCGCCAGGCGATCCTCGACGGCAAGAAGGACGTCAGCGTCCTCCTCAACGAGAAGGTCGGCGAGATCAAGGCGACCATCCTCGAGAAGGACGGCAAGATCGTGATGGTCAAGGACTGCCCGATCCATGGCCACTACGAAGACACGATGGCCATCGACCCGGCGTTCTTCAAGCACCTCGAAGAATCGTTCCCGGGCCGCGACATCCGCGCCCACAACGACGAGAAGCTTCATAATCACGGCAGCTCGACTGTCCTGCATGGCCGTGGCTCGGTCCTCACCGTGGACCTCACGAACCGCTGCAACATGATGTGCGATCCATGTTTCATGGATGCCAATCAAGTCGGCTTCGTCCATGAGCTGACCTGGGACGACATCAAGCAGATCCTCGACAACGCGATCACCATCAAGCCGCGCCGCCAGATGTCGGTGCAGTTCTCGGGCGGCGAGCCGACGATGTCGCCGTACTTCCTGGACGCGATTCGCTACTCGCGCAAGGTCGGCTACAACAGCGTGCAGGCGGCCACCAACGGCATCGAGTTCGCCAAGAGCCCCGAGTTCGCCAAGGCCGCAGCCGAAGCCGGTCTCCGCTACGCGTATCTGCAGTTCGACGGCATCGGCAACGCCGCCAACTCGCATCGCCGCGTCGGCAACCTCTTCGACGTCAAGCTGCGCGCGATCGAGAACCTCTATCAGGCCGGCGTCGACATCGTCCCGGTCATCACGATCGTCAACGGCGTCAACAACGAGCAGGTCGGCCGCGTCATCGAGTTCGCGCTCGACAACCCGAAGCGGATCAACTTCCTGTCGTTCCAGCCGGTGTCGTTCACCGGCCGCGACGAGGAAGTCACGCCGGAGCGGCGCGCGGCGCAGCGCTACACGCTGTCGCACCTCGCGCACGACGTGAAGAACCAGGTCGGCATCGGCGAGCCGACGCGCGACTGGTTCCCGATCTCCTTCATGTCCACCTTCACCGACTGGGCCGACGTCGTGCACGGGCCGGATCGGGAGTTCGGTCAGCTCACCTGTGGCTGCCATCCGAACTGCGGCATCGGCATGGCGGTGATGATCGACAAGGAAACCAAGGAAGCCGTTCCGGTCACCGCGTTCCTCAACGCCGATCGCCTGGCCAAGGACGTCGCCAAGGTCAACGACGCCGCCCGCGGCAGGTTCCTCTCGGTGGCCGGCATGGCGCTGGCGCTGATGCGGAACTACGACCCGTTCAAGGCGCCGACGCACTTCCGCATCATGGACCTGATGAAGAAGTTCGATAAGACCTTCGGCGCCACCGGCAAGAACTACGGCAAGGTCACCGGCGACCGGACGATGGACGACATCGCCAAGCGCCGCTCCGATCGCTGGAACTTCCTGTTCATCGCCGGCATGTGGTTCCAGGATCTCTTCAACTACGACTTCCGCCGCACGGAGATGTGCATCATCCCCTACGGCACGCAGCAGGGCGAGATCTCCTTCTGCGCCTACAACACCGGCATCGGCTGGCGGAACATCCTCGAGAAGATGCACATGACGGCGACGCTCACCAAGTGGTACGAGGAGCACGGCCGCCACGAGATCTTCGCCGGCAACAAGGCAGTGCCGCTCGCGAGCAAGGACCACTCGCTGGTGCTGAACGCCGAAGCGGTCGCGGCCGGCAAGCAGACCGACCTCGACGATCTCGGCATCGCCAAGAACGCGCGCGAAGAAAAGCTCGCGGCGCGCAAGCAGGCGCACATGTCGCCCGAAGAGATCCAGAAGCACATGGAGATGGAGCGGCTGTATCGTCAGCAGGTGCTCAAGGAGCAGGCGACGATTCAGATCCAGGGGATCGGCGGCACGAAGAAAAAGAAGCAGGACGTCCAGGAAGTCACGCACAAGGACGTCGTAGAGCGCGTACTTGGACGGCGGATCCGTAGTCGGTACCGCCTTCGGCCTTGGCTTCGGCGGGCCGGCCTTTTTCTTTTGCGTAGTGTCCGGCTTTAGCCGGACCTCTCTCGATCGCAAGAAACGTCAAGACACGCTCGCTCACCGCAACTAGACTCACCCCATGACTCTGATTCGACGCGTGCTCGTGGTGTGCTCTCTGCTCGTTCCGGCGATCGCGTTCGCTCAATCGCCAGCCGGGACTGGCGTGCCGGTCGTCTTCTTCAGCATCTTTGGGCCGAACGGCTCTGAGCTTCAGCGGTTCTATGCGGACGTGTTCGAGTGGAAAGCGACACCGGGCGGCGACGTCACGGTGAACGTCACGTCGCCATTGATGGGAACCGTCGGTCAGGGCGCACCCGAAACGCTCATCTACATCGGCGTCGCGGACGTGACAGCCACGCTGCAAAAGGTCGTGGCCAGAGGCGGCACGATTCGGTTTCCGCGTATGGAAGTGCCCGGACGCGTGATCCTGGGTATGTTCAAAGACCCCGCCGGCAACAGCATCGGGTTGGTCGAAATGGCGAACGGCAAAGCCAAGGTGCCGTAACCACCAACCACTAACGACCAACCAGCTAACGCACCCGCTCCATCCGGAATTCCTCTTCGCGCACCTTGCCTTCCTTGTCGCGAAGAGCGAGGAAGATCTGCAGCCGATCGACTGAGCGGCGAAACGTGAGCCCGTCGAAGTGCGCTTCGTTGACACCCAGCTTCACCAGACGGAAGGTGACGAACCGCTCCTTCTCCTCCCATGCGGTCAGGTCGGCGTTGAAGTGCTTCAACTTCATGACCAGCGACCCGTTTTCCTCAGCCAGGTGAATGAACTCGTAGAACGACGGCTTGCCGCTGATGACCAGCCGATACATGCCCATCATCACGCCGCCCGCGGGCTCGGACCACATCTCCTCGGACACGCCGCCAAGACCGGTGCCCTTCCAGTGACCAACCAGCCACTTCATCGCCTCGAGGGTCGCCGGCGGCCCGGCCGATCCTGCGGGCGCGCGTAAGGTGTTCGCCGTCTCGCGCTCGCCGATGCTCTGGGCCGTGACGGACGATGCAAGTAGCACAAGGAACAATGCGACCGCAGACCAGCTGACTGTCATCGAACCCTCCCTGAGCCGTTCCAGAGCTTCGATGCTAGTCGAACGGCGCCTGCGGAAATCGACATCCGTCGGGAGTGAGGCTCCTGCGGTACGTGTTTTGAGGCGCCAGCAAAAGACTTGGGGGTCGTCGGCCTCGAAATTCAAGGGCGGGCAGGCGCCGCGGGCGAGGCCGCGGCCCCGCCCGCTCTCCCGCCGAGCACCCGGCCATCGGGCAGCGTGACGGATACGAAGATGCCGCCGGGTTCACCCGTGCGGATCGGATTCACCGTCACCGTGACCGTGTCGCCCGGCTTGAGCGTCGAGGACTTCCATCCGGCGCGAACCAGGAACGGAGGCGGGTTCATCTCGATCGACCAGAGCGTTGGTGCGCCGGCGCTGCCGGCGACCTCGAGGTCGATCCAGGAGTGCGGATTCGTCCAGCGAAACTCCTTCACCACGCCGGTGACCGTCACCGTGCGCGTACGGTCCACACCAGCGCCGGAGTGGTGGGCGAGGACCGGTGACGGACGCAAACAGCACGGCAGCGACGGCCAACCGTCTCGCTGCGGACTTCCCGACGCGTGGCATCACCATGAATCTCTCCGCTAGCGCACGTTGGCGCCCGACCGTGTGGTCGGCATATGGTCGTTCAAATCGGGGAGGCACGACACCTCGGCGATATCGCGATCGTCGACGCGGTTCCAGCGCTTCGTGTACTTCCATTCCCCGGCAAAGCTTTTCGGATCGGTGAGCGTGTACTCGATCTGCAGGGTCTTGCCGTCGTTGATCATCCGCACCCGCTCCACGATGCGCAGCGCATCGCTGGCCGGAATGCCGGAATCGATCCAATGGTGGTGCCCGACGAAGTGGCGCGTGTCGATGACCAGTGCGTCGCCCTCCCAGCGGCCGATCGACTCGCCATTCCAGCTGCGCACCACCACATCGGGATCGGTGTGCGCCCGGCCGTCGAGGTAGATCGACCCGCAAGCTGTTCATGAACTCGCTGACCATGTAGATCGCCGTCGGGTACTGCATCATCGCGATCGGCCAGACGCGCGTCATGATCAACGGCATGCCAGCCGGCCAGCACTGGCCGATGTCGTCGCGATAGACCTTGGATTCCGCCTGCGCCTTGCGCGCGGTGTCGTAGTGCACCTGCGCCTCGGGCGTGAGCGTGAAGCCGGCCGGCGGCGAAATCGAAACGGACTGTCGGGGGCACTCGCGTGCAGCCAGACGCCGGTCAGGTCGAAGGGCGCCGTCGGCCGGGTCTTCGCCCGATTCGCCGGCGCAAGCGCGCCGAGCGGTGGGGGCGCCGCGGCCGCCGGTTGCTGCGCCGCCAAGGTGCCATCGAGACCGATCGCCGAAACGCCGCACGCCAGCACGAGCGCTGCCGCGACACGCACGATCCGACGCGTCGCGACCGTCGAGCCGATCCTGTTCATGCCGTCACCTTCTTGCCCATCAGTGAGACGTGGCCCGTCAGCGGCCGATCCGCATGCGCACACGTCCCTGCTCGTCGATGTACTCGCGATTGTTCTCGCACACGAACTCCACCATCTTGTAGTTCGGCAGCCGGCGATAGCCGAGCGTGTAGGTGACCGGCTTCTCGAGCACGATCGGGTCGTGAATCGTGATCTGGTCGTGGAGGACATCGGGCGCTGCCAGCCGTAGGCGCTCGACGATGCGCATCTGATCGCTGTGCGGCAGCCCGTTGTAGCCGGACACCGATTCCTTGATGCCGACGGTATCGATCACCAGCGTGTCGCCGTCCCAGCGTCCGACCGAGTGGCCGTAGTAGCCGGGCGGCACCTCGTCGATCGGAAGCTGCGGCTGATCCAGGTAGACGCGCCGCACCTCGCTGAACGCCTCGGTGACGATCGTGATCTGGCCCGGCGTGTGGAGGATTTCGACCGGGTAGGACGCCACCGCCATCATTCGCGGCATCCCGTACGGCGTGCACAGCACTGCGGCGGTCGCCGGCGGTTCGCCACGGCGCGTGGCGTCGGCCTCGGCGGCGCGGCGCGCCTCGTATTCCTTGGCGTACGCCGGCTTCAAGACGATGGCACCCGGCGGGGGCAGCGCCACCTTCAGAGTCGGCGGCGCGGCCGGCGGCCATCGGCTCCCACGCACCCGTCAGGTTCGGCACTGGCCGGCGGCTGGCGGGGCGGACTGGGCGCCGAGCACCAGTGTGGCGACCGCGCAGCACAGTACGGCAACAACTCCAGCGCGCGGCAGCGGCCGCTGGCGTTGAGTCATGGCCGGGTCGCCGGAGCACTCGGGCCAGTATTCTCGGTCGTGCCGGGACCCACTCCCGCCGGGCCGCCGTTGCCGAGCACACGGCCGTCGGGCAACGTAATCCGCGTCAGCAGGCTTCCGAGCTCACCATTGCGCAGCGGGCTCACGACCGCCGTGACCTTGTCGCCCTTCTTGATCGATGTTGAACTTCCAGCCGCCGCGCATCAGGATGCTCGGGCTGCCGAGCTCGATGGTCCACTTGCCGCCGCGCGCACCGTCCTGCACGTCGAGCTCGATGTAGACGTGCGGATTGGTCCACTCGAACCCGGTGACGACGCCGTTGAGCGTAATCGGGTTGGCGGTATCGAACATCGCAAAGGAATGGTGCGCCCGCACCGGTGCGGGCAGCAGCGCCGCAACGAGCAGCAGACTGACCAGACAGGCTCGACGCATCATGGCCGTGCCGGGCGCTCCTCCTTCGCGTTCGGTACGGTCGGCGCACCGTCTGCACTCGAACCACCGAAGACCTGCCGGCCGTCAGTCAACGTCACGCGGCCGGCACTCGCGACGTTCGCGCCATTCTTCGCGCGGAACCCCGTCAGGCTGATCGTCTCGCCCACCTTCAACGAATTCCTCGTCCACCCACGCCGCATCAACCCGTTCGGGCTGCTCAACTCGATCTCCCAGTTGATGACCTGGCCCTTGGCGTCCTTCACATCCAGAAAGACGAACGCATGCGGATTGATCCATTCGATTCTGGTGACGAAACCCTTGAGCTCGACCACGTTGTTGCGATCGAACTCTGCGGCAAATGAATGGTGCGCCAACGCCGGGACGGACGGCGCCAGCAGGCACACGGCAATGAGAAAGTACCAACGACGACTCATATGTGCGCTCCTGTTTCGTGAGAATTCACTTTGCGCCGCTGGGGCCGCTCGCGCCCACGTAGTGCTGCGCCGAGCGATCGAGGCACACGTGCTCGATCAGCTCCGTGTCGAGCATGAGGCGGTGCTTGAATCTGACCGTAAACGGTTTGGTGTACGCCTTCGGGTCGTCGATGGTGACTTCCATCTCCAGCGTCCCGAAATTCGGACGCCGAAACCGCTCGGTCATCCTGCCGCCCTCGGTCAACGGATTCCCGACGGTGTCGAGCCACCCGTCGTCGCGGAATCCGCTGGACTGCACGACGAGCGTGTCGCCTTCCCATCGGCCAACCGAGTAGCCGCTCCAGAACGGCTGGGGATCGTTGTTCGGGAGCGAACGCCCGTCCATGAATATCTGGCGCACGGCGCCCTGAATCTCGTAGAGAACGACGATGACGTGCGGATTTCCCTGAACGATCTTCCGCGGGTACGGATGCGTGTTGTTCTGCATGATGCCCATCGGCAGACACAACGCATCGGGATTGTCTTTGCTGTTGTCGGCCTTGCGCTTCCGCACGACTTCGGCCGCCCACGGCTGCAGGGGCAGGCCCCCCGCGACTCCGCGGCTGACGTCGCCGAACAGGGCTACCCCCTGGTGCACCGGCCACCTTCTCGGCCTGTGCACCTGCGAACACACCTGGCTCCCACAAACCTGACAAGTCAGGCTTGCCATCCGCGGTGCGCGGCGCCGGCGCATTCAGGTTCGGCGTGCCGTCAGAGTTCTTCGGGATTCCCGGCGTCGGATAGGCAGGCCACTGGGCACTGACAGCTGACGACATCAGGATGAGAGCCACCACCACACGAACGGCGTTCGCCATCTTCGGACCTCGATCAGAAATGCAGCGTCGCATTGAAGCGGACGAACCGCGGAAACAGGATCGTCGTCGGGCGAAGCCACGTCAGGCCCGTTCCCGTGAACGTCTGGTTGTAGGTGAGCCCGGGATTGGCGTTCAGCACGTTGTAGAGGTCGAAGCCGACGTCGGCCCGAGTCCGCCCGACGTGCATCACTTTGGTCATGCGCACGTCCACCTGATTGATTCGCTCTCCGTAGAGGTCGCCGGGGACGATCAGATTGACGACCGTGTTGCCGTTGATGAGACCGCCGGTGGGCAGGCGGCCCATGGAGCGCGCGACCTCGGCATTCGGCGCCGCATAGTTGGCCGCCAGCCGGCTGCCGGGCTTCAACTGAACGGCCGTGCTGACCTGGACAGCCAATCTTCGGCACGGTGTACGAGGCCACGCCCTTGAACTGCGTCTGCCAGGTATCCGTTGTCTCGCACGTCACCGTCGGCTGACGCGTCGCTGCCGGTAAACAGTTCGGGAAGCTGGCTCGCGACATCGCAGAAGTTCTGCACCGCTCGACCTGTCGTGGTGCCTCCCTGCACGACGAACCATTCGCCCAGCGGGCGTGGACGTTCACGTCGACGCCATGCCAGTACTGCTGCCGCGCGTCGCCATAGTCGGTCTCGAACGTGATGTAGTTGTCCGTCGCCAGACTCGTGGATCCAGGTAGGTCGTCGAGTAGCCGCCGCCGCCCGGCAAGCTGGCATGAGCCGGCGCCGCGATCGTGAACGAGTCGAAATCCGACGGACCCGACCGCTCGGTTGTCAGTCACGGTGAAGTTCTGGAACCAGCGCCGGTTGTAGCCGACCTCGACCGACGTGCGCGGCAGGAGCTCGCGCTGAATGGAGGCGCCAAACTGCCAGTCCGAGGGCCTCACTCCCCAGCCGTGAAGGATCTCCGGATTGATCGTCGCGCCCTGGAGCGGACTGCCGAACGTCGGCGACAGCCATGGCCCGCACTCACCGCTGGTCGCCGGGTTCATCAGATCGCAGTCGGGCACGAAATCGCGATCGGCGTCGTTCCAGTTCCTGTTGGTCGATCGCTGGAACCGCGTCGTCTGCGCCGGATTGTTGATCGTGTATCGATCCCAGAGGCTGGTGCTCTCGAGGTACTTGCCGAGATTGACCTTGACGGAAGTCGAGCCGTCGCCGAAGACGTCGTAGGCCGCGCCCAGACGAGGCGTGATGTCGTTGAACCCGGTCACCGAATCCGTGCGCGGAAACGACAGCGGCTGGGCGTGGAACCGGTCTGGCGCGTCCCACCCGTTGTGGTCCGCGGGCGCGTAACTGTACGCATGGTCGAACCGGATCGCGGTCTGCACCGTGAGGCGGCTGTACCGCCACTGCTCCTGTGCATAGAACGCGTGAAAGGCCGCCCGATCCGATGTCATCCAGTTGCCGATGTCCATCGTCAGACGATTCGGGACACCGTTGTTGAACTGATACGTCAGGCGATCCTCGTTCCGAAAGTCTGTGTTCTCGAAGACGTAGTACGCGCCCTGGTACCCGAACCTCATGTTGTGTGCGCCGGTCACGAACGACAGCGCGGCCCGCCACGAGTTGGGGTTCTGCCAGTTCTCCTGCCACCGCGAAAGACCGCGGTACGTGAGTCCCGCAGGCATTCCGTTCAGGCTGGCTTGCTCAGAGACGGGAATCAGCTGCACAAGACCGGGCGGTGCCATGATGCCGCCCTTGTTCAGCCCTGACGACATCCCGGCCTCCATCAACAGGGAGCTGGTTGCCGTGGAGGTCCAGCTCGCCTGCACGAGGCGAAGGCTGGTATCTGCATAGCCCGAGGCGGGTCCGTTCGGCCCGCTGGCGGCCTCCGGCGCAACCGTCGGCGTGCCATTGGCGATCCAGTTCGAGCCCGCTTTCCGGCAGCCGCCGCCATCGCGCGTCATCGCCGAGCCGTCGCACCAGGACTGATGGTCGTAGAACACGCTGATCTTGTTCCGTGGCGTGGCCTGGCCGGTCAGCCGGACAGAGGCAATCGTACGTGCCGTCGCGTTGCGCGCGTTGACATCCCGATTCGGGTCGTAGCTCCACTGGCTGGCATTACCGGCATTCCGGTTCGCGTACATGCCCGGGATGTCCTGATGCTGGCCGAAGTCGCGGTACGTCCCGTAGAACCAGATCCGATCCCTCTTGATCGGTCCGCCAAGCGACGCGCTGTAATCCCAGTTGTTGATGATCTTCGGCGGATCATTCAGCCCGAAGCCTCGCAGCCGGTCATCGAGATTGCTGCCCTGCGACCATCCAGCGGCGGAACTGCCAAACGCAATCCCGCTGAAGCTGTTGCCGCCGGTCTTCGGAATGATGTTCATGACGGCGCCGCCCGCCTCGGCTTCGCCGAGTCCGCCTGACAGGCTGACGGACACTTCCTGCGCGCTGGCGGTATCCGGCATGTACAACCCGGTCCCCGCACCGTTCACCGCCGCACCCACCTGCAAGCCGTCCAGCAGGACACGGCCCTCGTTGGTACGGCCGCCATGACTCGAAAAGAATTGAATCGTCGGCGTGATCTGCACCTGATTGCTCGTGCTGCTCGTGATGGAGGGAATCAGCTGCACGAGAGCGTTGTATCCGCGAGTGGACGGCAGCTGGTTGACGACATCCGACGACAGCGTCACGCCCCGGTTGGCACTTTGAATGTCGACGATCGGCGTTGCGCCGGTCACCGTGATGGTCTCTTCGACCGAACCCAGGCGCATCTCGACATCGATCGTCGTCACGGCGGCGGCGGTGAGCTCCAGTCCTTCGCGACGAACCGTCGTAAACCCCTGGAGCGACATCGTCAACGTGTACGACCCTGGCGGGAGATTGATCAATCGGTACTGGCCCGACCCGTCGGTCACCGCCGTCCGCGCCTTTTCGATCAGCATCGAGCTGGACGCCTCAACCGAGACGCCGGGCAACACCGCACCCGAGGCATCCCTGACCGTGCCGGCGATGGTGGCCTGCGCGTGTACCGCGACGGGAATGACGACAGATGCGAACAGCAGAAGAACCAGCCGCGTTGCACTTGCCCGCATATTCAACCTCCGTGATCAGCGCGCAGACGACCGCGTTCTAACTGTGACGTCGCTCCTCAGGCGTGGACGGCCTGTGGACGTTCCGCGGCGCGCCGGTCGCGACGCCATGTCAGCAAGTAGTCGACGGACAGCCGATCGCTCGACCGCGGGCCGACTGCCACGACGACGAGGAGCACCAGGCGGGTGAAGATGACGATGTCGTTGAACATCGGATTGGCCAGCATGTGGCCGTATGTCACGAGCATCAGCAGCAGGCCGAGCGCGACCAGGGCTTCGTTCGTACGCCAGCCGATGACCAGCAACACGCCGGTGCCCAGTTCGACGAACGGGATGGTCACGCCAGTGACCCACAAGAGCCACTGCGGGATCCACGAGTCGGCGTACGCGTTGACGAAGAACCGCGACGCATGAACTGCGGGGGTCATGGTGAACACCTTGTCCCACCCGCGCATACCCATCAGGAGACCGAGCACCACGCGTGCACAGGTGATTCCCCAGGTGCGCATCGCGAGATCGGTCCGCACACGTCCGTCCGCCAGTTCGGTCGTTGCCATGATTCGGTTACAAGTGGAGCGCGGCGGAGTGTAAGACCCGCGAAAGACAGCGGCAATACCGCAGGTGGGTTACCGCAGCAGGGTTACCGCAGGTGGGTTACGCACGCCGGACGCGCACTCGAGAGCCCGGCACGACCGGCGGCGAGTGAGCGGATGCTACTTGATGTGAATGATGCCGCGGCGGAGCGCAATGCGCATCGCCGCCGTGCGATCGCTCACGTTGAACTTGTTCAGGATATTCTTCACGTGCACGCGTACGGTCTCTTCGCTGATGGCGAGTGCCGCGGCGATCTCTTTGTTTCGATGTCCAGCCGCGACGAACTGCATCACTTCGACCTCACGGGCGGTGAGTGTCGGGTGCGACGCCCGCTCGTCCAGTTTCGCGCGGACGTCTGGCGTGATCGGACGGCCCCCCTGGTACACCTCGCGAATGATTCGCGGCAGGTCATCGGCCAGCGTGTCTTTGAGCAGGTAGGTTGCCGCCCCCGCGGCAAGCGCGCGGTGGATGTCTTCGTCGCCCGTGTACATCGTCAGGACAATGACCCGGGCGGTGGTGTCGTACTGCCGAATCGCGCGAATCGTCTCCACGCCGTCGATACCTGGAAGCTGCAGATCCATCAGGACGACATCCGGCGAGTGCCGCTTGTGCAGCGCGATGGCCTCTTCGCCACTCGCAGCCAGGCCGACGACCTTCATGTCGGGCTCACTGTTGACGACCAGGCGGATGCCGTCTCTGACGATGCGATGGTCGTCAACGCACAGGACGCGAATCGGAGCCTGCGTCCCTTTCGCCGTCATCTGCTCCCCTGCGACGCAGAGCTCGCCGGGATGACCATTTCCACGGTTGTTCCCTGGCCGGGAGTGCTCGTGACGTTCAGGTTTCCGCCCAGCCGCGCCGCACGTTCCCTCATGCTGATCAGGCCATAGTGTCCGTTCAACTCGACCAGCACCGCGTCGTAGTCGAATCCCAGACCGTCGTCCGTTATCCGCAGCACCGTTGTGCTGCGTTCGCTGCGAAGCTCCACACGCACGCTCCTGGCCGCCGCGTGTTTCGCCGCGTTTGTGATCGCTTCCTGACCGACGCGGAAGAGTTCGCCCTGGACCGAGGTCGGCAGGCGATCGGTCTTCACGTCGGACACGATCTCGAACTCCGCTCTGGCGCCGGCGAGGGCCCGTCGGCCGACGGTGCCCAGAGCTTCAACCAGCCCGTGCGTCTCGAGGATGGGCGAGCGGATGTCGAGGATAGCCTCGCGTGCGGTGCGAATCTGCCCCTCGACCTGCCGCCGTAGATCCAGCAGCTGTTCTCCTTGCTCGGATTCCACGCCGCAGCGGCGCGCAATCGCCTGGCACTGTAAGGCAAGACCCACCAGACTCTGAAGCATGGTGTCGTGAATCTCCCGGGCCAGCCGCGCGCGCTCGTTGAGCACCGCGGTAAACCGCTGCTCGACAACCCAGACCCGGCCTCGCCACGTCACCCATCCCACAAGTCCGAGGCACGTCGCCGTCAAACCAAAGAACCAGCCGGTCTCGTAGAACGCAGGGCGAACGCTGAACCGCCAGACGGCCGTGGCTCCCCAGGTCGCTCCATCGCCGCTTGCTGCCACGTGGAAGGCGTAATCTCCAGCGTCCAGCAGCGTGTAGTACGCCTGCCGTCGTGCACCGGCGTTCACCCACTCACGATCGAACCCCTCCAGCTTGTAACGGAAGCGCAACTGGCCGGGAGATGTCAGCTGAAGGCTCGTGTAGTCGATCTGCACGTTACGCGTGCCCGCCGGCAGCGGGGCGCCCGGCGATGCAGCGATGCGCGTGCCGTCGATGATGCCGTCCTCGATCCGTGCCAGCGGTCGAGTCGCTGCATCGTCGGGAAGACGCCGCGGATCGATGACGGTCAGGCTGCCACCGGCTGCGAACCAGAGCGCTCCGTCAGTGGAGCGCGCTGCGCCTGTGTTCTGGATGGTCAACAGAGCGACGCCGTGGCTGGAATCGTAGAGGCTGTACTTGAGAGTCCCCTGACCTGCCGCTGCGCTGGCGAACTCGGTCGGGTGAAGGCGAATCACCGCGCCGCGCCGGCCGACGTAGTCAGGACCCCGATCGGCCAGCAGCCACAGATAGCCGGCGTGGTCCTGCGTGATGGCCATGACACGCGCAGCGGGCAGACCGTTGCGCCGGTCGAGCGCGGCGATCTGCCCGTCGCTGAACCGCCGCAGTCCTGCTGTTCCGCCGACCCAGACGACGTGGTTGCTGTCTTCGAAAATCGCGTCCGTGGCCCGCACCCCTTCGAGTCCGGGGTCCTCGGGAGCAGCGAAGGTCACCTTCTGACCATCCCGCTGCTTCACGGCCACGGATCCATCACGGAGCGCCGTCCACAGATTTCCACGGCTGTCTGCGTACGCCCTGACGATGCCGCGATCCCCATCGTCGTGCGCGTTGTTCTGAGTAGCGACGCCGCGGTCGAAGCGGAACAACCGGTCGCCGTCACCCACCCACGTGCTCAGCCCATTGGACGTGATGCTGCGGACCCCCCGCATCGACGGCTCGCGGTGCACCGGAACGACACCGCCGTTGTGCAGCCGCCGGATGTCGCGGTCCGTGCCGATCCACAGCGCTCCCGTTGCGTCGCGGTGAAGCGCCCGCACGTCAAGCCCATCGACGCCGGCTCCTTCTCCGCGCCAATCTCCATGGACTTCTGTGAACCGCATCAAGCCTTGTGTCGTTCCCACCCACACGCTGCCGTCGGCGGCTGGCTCGACGGTACGAACGAGTCCGTCAACGACGAGGGGCTCGAGGAACTGCGGAGTCAGGCTGTGAACGCCGGCCATCGTGCCAACCCAGATGTTGCCTTCGCGGTCCTCGAACAATGCCTGTACGACATTGGCCGACAGACCGGTCTGGGCGGTCGCCTGTTCCACCAGCGAGGCGTCGGTGGCGCTGCCGCGAACACGCCAGAGGCCCTGCCCGATGGTTGCCACCCAGACATTGCCGCGCGAATCGTGAAGCAGGCGCAGCCCACGGCCGGCCGTACCCGGCGGTGTTTTGCCGTTGTCGAGTCTGCGGACGACGCGGACGGGGTCGGACACCCATATCGTTCCGTCGCTCGTCTTCGTCACACCACGAGCCGGCCCAGGAGCTACGCGCTCGAAGACACCACTGGACTTGCGCAACCGGAACGCACCACTCCCTGCGCCAATCCACAGCTCGCCCGGGGCCAGTTCCGCGACCGAGTAGACGTCGTCAGCGGGTAAAGTCTCGCGGCTGATCTCTTCCCACTGCTGATCGCGCAAGCGGTAGAGGCGCGCCGCGCTGACGGCCCACAACGTGCCGTCGTGATCTTCCAGCAGCGACGTGATCCGGCCACGTGGAGGTGTGCCCGCGTCAGGAGCGATGACCTTGCGATCACGTACTCCCCGTACGCCGATCCCGTCGAAACCGATCCACAGCGTCCCGTCCTCTGGCGATGGTCAGAGCAAAAACAGAGACCCGTGGGAACGGAGTGTCGCTGATGGCATCCCACGCCGTGAAACGTGCGCCATCGAAACGAAGAACGCCGGTCGTGGTGCCGAGCCACAGGTACCCGTCAGAGTCCTGGGCGAAGGCCATCACGGGCCCGATTGACGCTCCGTCGCTCGTGGTCCACGACGTCACAACATGCCCGCTCAAGACGTTGGGCCCGGCTCCCTGCACGCCCACAGCAGACACGATGACGACCGCCGCCGCGACCAGCAGAGTTGAGCCGACTCCCTTCATCTGCCCCCCGTTGGATTAAAGGCGCAGAGTTTACCTCGTTGTTCCAGTTCATGGCGTTCGCGGCGAATAGCGGAACAAACGGCGTGGACACTGAATCGCGAAGACTTCGAACGCGCTCCAGGGAGGGCTCTTTAACGCGGCTGATAGAATCGCAACCGTGCATCTCGACAATCGAACACTGCTTGTAACCGGTGGCGCGTCGGGGTTGGGCGGCGCCGTCGTCGATATGGTGGTTGGGGCTGGCGGTCGTGCCGTGATCCTCGATCTGAACGACGAGAGAGGTCGGGCCAAGGCCTCCCAACTGGCCAGCGCCGCGCGCTTTGTGAAGGGCGACGTGACGCAGGAGGCGGACGTTCAGAAGGCGGTGGATACGGCCACCGCAGACTTCGGTCAACTGGACGGCGTGGTCAACGCGGCGGGCATCCCGGCCGCCGAACGCGTGCTGGGACGTGAGGGCGTCCAGCCCCTCGACCATTTCACACGCGTCATTCACATCAACCTGATTGGCACCTTCAACGTCATTCGCCTGGCTGCGGTGGCGATGGATCGCAACACCCCCAATGGCGCCGGCGAACGTGGAGTGATCGTCAACACGGCGTCAGTCGCCGCCTTCGACGGCCAAATCGGCCAGGCCGCATACTCGGCCTCCAAAGGCGGCATCGTCGGCATGACGCTTCCGATCGCGCGCGAGTTCGCGCGGATCGGCATTCGCGTCATGACCATCGCGCCGGGCACATTCGACACGCCGCTCCTGGCGGCGCTGCCGGAGGCCGCGCGCGTCTCGCTCGCGCAGCAGGTTCCGTTTCCCTCCCGGCTCGGCCGTCCCGAGGAATACGCGGCGCTCGTTCGCCACATCTTTGAGAACGAGATGCTGAACGGCGAAGTCATTCGTCTTGACGGCGCGATTCGCATGGCACCGAAATAGTTAATGGTTGGTGGTTGGTGGTTGGTGGTTGGTGGTTGGTTGCGCCATGATTGAGAGGCAATGCTCACGATCCTGACTGGTGCGGCGGCAGGGCTCTTTCATGTCTTGTCAGGGCCTGATCACCTGGCCGCTGTCGCACCGATCGCTGCTGACGATCGCCAGCGCGGATGGCTGGCGGGATGCACCTGGGGCATCGGTCACGCTTCCGGCGTCGTCGTCGTGGCGATCGTCGCCATACTGTTGCGCGAGATGCTGCCGTCGATCGACATCATCTCGGCGTGGGGCGAGCGCGTGGTCGGCGCCGCGTTGATCGGCATCGGCCTGTGGGCGCTCAGACGACGCGCGCGCATCGCGCCCTCGCCGCATCGCCACGGCCACGTCTCGCATGATCACCTGCACGTGCAGTCCGGCCCGGCGTGGATGCGGCGGCTCGGACACGCACACGCCTCGTTCTGCATGGGTGTGCTACACGGCGTCGCCGGCAGCTCACACTTCTTCGGCGTGCTGCCGGCCCTGGCGCTTCCGTCAGGAAGCGCAGCGCTGATGTATATCGCGGCGTTTGGCGTCGGAACCGTCGTGGCCATGACGGCGTTTGCAGCGGCGGTCGGCCTGCTCGGTGTACACACCAGCCCCAACCCCCGGCTCCATCGAGCGATGATGAGTGTGGCGGCGGCGCTGGCGCTGCTGGTCGGCGGGGTGTGGCTAATTGCGCCGCTGACGTCCGGCTAAAGCGGCCACGCACGGAGTCCGGCTAAAGCCGGACACTACACACGACGTCCGGCTGAAGCCGGACACTACGGCGTGATGAGGCTGCCGGCGTTCATCGCCGCATCGTAGAGAATGAAGGCCTCGCGCGCCTGCGCAGTCCGATCCCCTGAAAACGCGACCTCCGTCGCCTTCCTGGCTGTGCGAATCGCCGACAACAGCATCTGATGCTGATCGGTGGACGCGGACGGCGGGCGCATGCCGCGCAGCGATGTTTCGAGCGTGGACAGCGTATCGTCGAGCGCACCGAGCACGTCGGGCGATCCAGCTTTCGCGGCGGACGTGAGGAAGGGTTTCACCGCACCGAGCCGTTCGACCACACCACGCAGCTGCTCCGCATACTCGTCGGCTGACTGTGCATCCTGACGCGCATCAACCACCGGGACGACGCGGCTGACCGGCGGCTGCGCCGGGCTCTGCGACGCGGCCGCAGCGGCGGCCGGCCGTGGCGCAACCGCATCCGGCGCCACCATCGGCCACGTCAGGTCGACGTACACGCGACGGCCTTCGGCGCGGACGTTGACGCGCGCGAACTCCGGCATGGTGATGTGCGCGCGCAGGAAATCATCAGTCTCCGAGGCCTGCACGCCTTCGATCGACACACGCTCGATCAGGTGCACGCCTTCAGGCGCACTCCACTGCTGCGAGGTCACCTTGGTCGCCATCGGCCCGACGTCGATGTCGAGCACGTTCTCGACGCGGCGCGAGCGCACCTGCCGCGGCTCGAGCGGCAGCTCGAACACCACCGACAGCCGATCGGGCGCACCGATCAGCAGCACAGTGGGATTGCCCTCCGCGACGGTGCCCTCAATCTCGTTGCGCGGCGCGTTACGCAATGTCTCGTCGACGAAGATACGAGCGGTCGGGAAGCCCGAGCGGTTCAGCCGGCGCTGCACTTTCTCGGCCTCGTCGAGCGACGCATAGGGGCCGACCATCGCTTGATGCAGCTGGCGGCGGCCAGGAGACACTCGCGTGAACGACGGGAAGCCGAGCGTGCGGACGCGATTGGCCGCGAAGCCGGCGCCGTCGCTGCTGTCGGTGGCTTGAATCGTCACGCTGAAGCTCGCACCGGTATCGAGTGTCGGCGCTTCGGGCAGTTCCTTCCACGCAAACATCGACGCCATCGCCGGCTGCGGCGCCATGGAGTACAGAAAGCTGCCGGCGCCGAGCACCAGAAACACGGCGGCAGCAGCTGCCGTCTGCTTCTTCAGCCGCAGATAGCGCATGTGCACGTCAGGCACCGAGTATCCGCGGTTGACCTGACGCATGCCCGGCTTGCGCATGAACTGACTGAGCTGATCTTCGTTGAGCAGCACCACGGCGTATTGCTGCTCGGGCTCGAGCACCGCGTCGGGCTGAGGGTCGCGGTTCAGCACACCTGTCCCCGCAAGTCGTCCACCGACAACCCGACGCGCTTGCCGCTCGGTTCGAGCAGATACAGGCGATCGCCGATGTTGACCTGCCGATCGCGCAAGCTGCCGGCGGGCAACTCGACGACGGCGTGCGCCGTCGGATCGACGGCGACGCGCCACGGCGTCATGTCACGCACCACTTTCACCGCGCGGCCATCGTCGTCGACGAAGACGGCATCGATGTCGAAGCGCATGAACATTGTGTGAATCGAGAAGCACGGCGCGATGATCAGCGCGCTTGACGGCTCGAAACCGGTTCGGCCGAGCAGCCCCTTGCGCCGGTCGCGCCTCGTCACCGCCACCTCGACGCGCTCGGCAAGCGCCTCGTCGGTACGCTGGTTGACCAACGTCAGCGCCATCATCAGCGAACCTCGACGGCGTAGCGGGGCTTGCGCGGCGACGATGGCGACGGCAGGCTCTGCGCCTTGTCGTCGTCCAGGAAGTAGGCGGCGCACGCCGCGTCGAGATTCTCGCGGTTGAGCGTCGGCTCCTGGCCACGGTAGCGGCACAGCGCGGTGACCTGGTCGAGCAGGTCACGGGGATGACAGGCACGCAACTTACGGTTCGTCGGCAGGTAGTGCCGGCGGTGCAGGTAGGCGGCCATCACCGGATGGAACACCATGTCGCGACGGCGGCAGTTCATTTCGAGGATCCGCGCGAACTGCTCGATCGACGGGTCTTCGACGTGAATCTTGTATGGAATACGGCGCAGGAACGCTTCGTCGGCCAGCGATGCCGGATCGAGGTTCGTCGCGAAGACCGTCAGCACGTCGAACGGCACCTGGAATTTCTTTCCTGTGTGCAGGGTCAGGTAGTCGATGCGGCTCTCGAGCGGCACGATCCACCGGTTCAACAAATCCTCTGGACGCATGCGCTGGCGGCCGAAGTCGTCCACCAGGAAGATGCCGCCGTTGGCTTTGAGCTGCAACGGCGCTTCGTAGAAACGCGCCAGCGGATTGAACGTCAGGTCCAGCATGTCGAGCGTCAGCTCGCCGCCGACCATGACGACCGGACGACGAATGCGCACCCATCGCCGATCCTTCGGCTCCGCGGCGATGATGCTGGTCGGGTTGACCTCGAGATCCTCCAGCGGCTCGTGGCTGATCGGATCGAACATCGTAACGATGTGGCCCTCGACGTCGATCGCGTACGGCATATACATGTCGCCGCCGAGCGTGCGGCCCAGTCCTTCGGCGAGCACGGTCTTGCCGTTGCCCGGAGGGCCGTACAGAAAGATGGCCTTGTTCGCATTCGACGCCGGCCCGAGCTGCTCGAGGATCGCGTCGTTGACGATGAGGTGTCCGAAGCCGCTGCGCAGACGCTCGCGGTCGATGAAGCCGCGCGACGCGGCGAGTGCGCGCATCTGCTTGACGTAGCTCGCCAGTGGCACCGGCGCGGCGCCGATGTACTGGTTGATCTCGAGGTACTGCACCGCACGGCCGCGACCGAGGTCGGTCATCGCGTAGCGGTAGCTGGCCGATGAGGTGCCGGTGGTGCCGCGTACCTCGATCAAGCGCTCGAAGCGGATGCGCTCGATGATCGGCTCGAGGATCGAGAACGGCAGGCGCAGACGCTCGGCGAGCATGAGCCCGGTGGCCTCCCCGCCATAGAGCGCCTTCACGAGCAGCTGTTCGATCTGGTCGGCGCCGAGACCGGTGTCTTCCAACCGCGTCGGGACCGGCGGCGCCGGCGTGCGGGTAACCTCGAGTGTGGCAGTGGCAGTGGCCGGCGTCATTGGTTCACCAACGGGAAGAGGACCTGCACGAACTTGATGGCCGCCGGTCCGATGGTGACCACCCAGACTGCCGGGAAAATGCAGAAGACCAGCGGGAACACCATCTTCACGCCGGTCTTGGCGGCGGCTTCTTCAGCGCGCTGGCGGCGCTTGGTGCGCAGCGTATCGGAGTGGACGCGCAGCGACTGCGCGACGCTGGTGCCGAACTTGTCGGTCTGAATCAGCATTGCGGTGAGCGACGACAGGTCATCAACGCCGGTGCGCTCGGCAAGATGGCGCAGGGCGTCCGTCCGTGCGTTGCCGGCGCGCATCTCGAGGTTCACCAGGCGCAGCTCGTCGGACAGATCCTTGTGTGCGAACGCGAGTTCCTCACCCACACGCTGCAGCGCCTGGTCGAGACCGAGACCCGCTTCGACGCTGACCACGAGCAGGTCGAGTGCATCGGGCAGTGACAACCGGATTCGGTGCTGTCGCTTCTTCGCCATCCGCGCCAGTACGAAGCTGGGCAGGACGTAACCCAGCGCCGCGCCGCCGAGAGCCAGCAGGATGTTCGGCCGCATGATGATCGGCGTCGACATCAGACCGAAGGCAAACAGTGCGCAACCCAGACGCGCGCCGATGAACACCGGCAGCGCCTCCGGGCCTCGATAGCCGGCCGCCACCAGCCGCGACTTGCAGCTTGCCCATTTCCGACGGGGAGGTCGGCGCGTAGTGGCTGAGTTTCTTGAACGATTTCTTCAGGCCCTCGCTGTACGGCGACGGCTCATCGGCGACCACGCCGCTGAAGCCGCGCAGCTCGCCGAGGCGCTGTTGCAAGAGACCACCGCGCGCCGGCGCCATCGCCATCGCGAAACCGGCGACCAGCAACGCCACGAAGAAGAAGCCGAGCAGGGGCAGAAGCAGTAACACGCCTACACCTCGATCTTGATGACTTTGCGAATCCAGATGTAGCCAATCGCCTGCATCACGATGGCCCCGAGGATCATCATCTGGCCCATGCGCTCCTGGAAGAGCAGGTTCATGTGCTCCGGGTTGATGAACGTCAGCGCGACGGCCAGCGCGGCCGGCAGCGCGAGCAGCACGTAACCGGTGAAGCGCCCGTGCGCGGTATGCACGCGCACCTGGCGCAGGATCTTGAAGCGCTCGCGCACCACGTGCGCGAGGTTGTCGAGAATCTCGGCCAGGTTGCCGCCGGTCTCGCGCTGAATCGTGACCGCGGTCACGAAGAACTTCACGTCGAGAATCGGCACGCGCTCGGCCATCTGGTCGAGCACATCGCGCAGCGGCAGACCGAAGTTCTGCTGCTCGAACGCCTTCTTGAACTCGACGCCCACTGGAGACGGCAGCTCTTCGGCCACCATGCCCATCGCCGTCTGGAAGGCGTGGCCGGCGCGAATCGCGCGCGACAGCAGGTCGAGCGCTTCCGGAAACTGCTCCTCGAACTTCTTCAGCCGCTGCGACCGCTTGTAGCGCAGCCAGACGTAGGGCAGGAAGCTGCCACCCAGTGCCGCGATGATCCAGAACATCGGCACCTTGATGAACAGCATGCAGACGATGCCGGAGACCAGCGCCGCCAGGATCATCGCGACCATGATCGCGCTGGGGGTGGTCTTGACGCCCGACTGCTCGATGAGTGTCGCCAGCGACGAGTTGGCGCCGCCGAGCGCGCGATCGATCGCCGGCAGCGGACCTTTCTTGACTTCGGTCACGAAGCTCGGTGTCTCGGGCAGATCGGCGCCCGCGGGACGCGACACCTCACGCAGACGGCGATCCAGGCGACGCGCGGCAAGGTAGCCTGGCAGCTGCTGGAGACCGTAAAAGGCCCCCATCACCAGACCGGTCACCAGCACGAAGACGACAAATGCGGCGACCATTACTTGACCTCCCACACCCCTTCGAACATGTCGGTGGGCAGGAGAATGCCGGCGCTCTTCATGCGCTCAGCGCACTTCGGCCGCACGCCGGTGGCGCGAAACCGCCCGGCGACCCTGCCTTCCTTGGTGACGCCCATCTTCTCGAACACGAAGATGTCCTGCATGGTGATCACTTCGCCTTCCATGCCGGTGATCTCCGAGACGTTGGTCACCTTGCGCGTGCCATCGGCCAGACGTGTCTGCTGCACGACGAGCTGAATCGCCGACGCGATCTGCTGCCGCATCGCTTTCTCGGGCAGGTTGGTCGCACCCATCGCGATCATCGTCTCGACGCGGGTCAGCGCGTCGCGGGGCGTGTTGGCGTGAACGGTGGTCAGCGATCCGTCGTGACCGGTGTTCATCGCCTGCAACATGTCGAGGGCTTCCTCGCCGCGGACCTCGCCGACCACGATGCGATCCGGACGCATACGCAGGGCGTTGACCACCAGCTGACGCTGACGAATGGCACCCTTGCCTTCGACGTTGGCCGGACGTGTTTCCAGCCGTGCGACGTGATCCTGATGGAGCTGCAGTTCCGCGGCGTCTTCGATCGTGACGATGCGGTCCTTCGAGGAGATGAAGCTGGAGAGCACGTTGAGCAGCGTCGTCTTACCGGCGCCGGTGCCGCCGCTGATCAGGCAATTCAGCCGCGCCTTGACGCAGCTGGCCAGGAAGTCGAGCATCGGCTGCGTCATGGCGCCGAGCGCCACGAGGTCGTCGGCCTTCAGCCGTTCGGCTGGAAAGCGGCGAATCGAGAGCAGCGGACCGTCGACCGCGAGCGGCGGAATGATCGCGTTGACGCGCGATCCGTCGGCGAGGCGCGCATCGACCATCGGCGAGCTGTCGTCGACGCGCCGTCCGATGCGACTGACGATCCGATCGATGACGCGCATGAGATGCGCATCATCCTGGAACGTCGCGGTGACGCGTTCGAGGACGCCCTTCCGCTCGACGAACACGTTGCGATGGGTGTTGACGAGGATGTCGTTGATCGACGCGTCGCGCAGCAGCGGCTCGAGCGGGCCGAGCCCGAACACGTCGTCGAGAACTTCGGCGAAGAGCGTCTCGCGCTCGGTGAGGCTGAGCGGCGTCGATTCCTCGGACAGCAACAGTCCGAGCAGCGATCGGATCTCGCCTTCGGCGCGCGCACGATCCGCGTTGGCGAGCGCTTCGAGGTTGAGACGGTTCAGCAGCTTCTTGTGAACCGTCGCGCGAAGCTCGAGGTACTGCTGCCGGACCGGCTGTACGGCCGTCGGACCGGGTTGGGTGGTCTGCCTCAGCGGCAGAACCTGGGTCGGTGTCGAGGGGGCGGCTGCGCGCATGGCCTAGCTCACCAGATGGACGCCAGGCGCTGCAGGCCCAGCGGAAGTGGACCGCGTTTGACCGGCGCTTCCTGTTCGACCGCGTTCGGATCGAGCAGGCGCCGGACGAAGCTGTCGAACTGGGACGCCAGCTCGCTGTTGCCGGCGGTGGCCAGCGGCACGCCGGAGTTGAGCGCCGTCGAGACGGTCTTGTAGTCGCTCAGGAAGATCTGCGAGATCGGATGGCCGAGCGCGCTCTCGATCTGCTGCGGCGGAATCGGATAGGGCTCAGCGGCGCGATTGAGCAGCACGCGGACGCGATCACCCGATGCGCCGAGCTGTCCGATGCGATCCAGCAGCCGCTGCGCGTTGCGCACCGACGGCACGTCAGGATTCGCGACCAGGAAGATGGTGTCGGCGGCGTAGAGCGTCGCCACGGCGCAGGCATTCATCTGCGCGCCGGCATCCACGATGATGTTCTCGTACTGACGCCCGAAGATACGGAACACTTCTTCGAGCGAACCGCTGTCGGACGAGCCCGGCCGATCGAAGAGGTCCGACCCGGCGAGAATCTCGAGCCCTGACTTGTGCTTGACCACCAGCTCCTTGATGAACTCCTGGTCGAGCCGGTGCAGGTTGTCGAGCGCATCCAGCATCGTGTAGCGGCTGCGCACGCCGAGGAACAGTGTGACCTCGCCGAGGCCGGCTTTCAGATCGACGATCAGCGTGGGCCGCTTCTTCTGGCGCGCGATCTCCACCGCGCAGTTCACCGCCAGCGTGGTCGTGCCGGCGCCACCCTTGGCGCCGAAGAACACCATCGTGGTCGCCTGCGTGCTGTTCGAGGGAACCGCGGCACGACGCGCCGACGTCCGGCGCATCGCCTCGTCGAAGGTCTCCGCTGGCGGCGGCCAGGCGAAGAACTCGTTGGCACCGGCCCGCATCGATTGAATGACCAGGTCGGCATCGACACCGGCGGCGACGGCGAAGATACCGGTGTTCGGCCACCGTCCACGCAGCTGCTCGATCGCCGGCATCGCCGCCGACTGACTGAAACGAATGTCCACGATGACGACGTCGGGCGAGGTGCCCTGCACCGTGGTCTCGTCGAGCAAACGCACGGACACGGCGCCCGAGCGGAGGCGCCGTGCAATGCCGGTGACGAATTCTTCGTCGTCGCTGACGATCAGTCCGTTGAGTTGCGCCATCGCAATCCGCCTTCCGTTGGTGCCGCCTTATCGCGATGAACGCTTGGCGAGCTCAGCCTGATAGGCCGATTCAGACGCTCGCAGCCGTTCCGACGCTGCGTCGATTTCCTGCTGGCGCTCCTCGAGGAGCGCCGCCTGCTGCTTGGCCTGCTTCTTCTCTTCGGCTTCCTTCTTCTTCGCCTCTTCCTCAGCCAGTTTGTCGGCCTTGGCCTTTTCCTTCGCCGCCTCGGCGTCGCGCTTGGCCTGTTCCTTGGCCAGCTTCTCCGCCAGCTTGCGCTCGGCCTCGACGCGCTTGGCCTCGTCCTTCTGCTGCTGCTTCCAGATCTTGTCGGCCTGCTTCTGATCGGTCGACAGCTTCTGCGCATCGCCGTCCACCGGCTGCGCCGGGGCAGCACCGCCTGCCGCGGCAGCCGCCTGCGCCGCAGCGGCCTGCGTGTTGGCCTGTTCCTGGGCGAGACGCTGTTGCTCGGCGGCGGCGCGCTGCGCGTCGATCTGTCTCTGCGCCGCGGCCATCGCCGCCTGCTCGCTCGCGTCGAGCGTGCGGCCCGCGGTCGGCGCCCGCTGACCGCCGGCAGCGACGGCGGTCACCGTCGCCTGCGTGCGCGCGGGCGTGAACGCCGGCGGGAGCGGCGGCTTCGACTGCTTGTCGCTGAGCGGCGCCAGGAACGTGTCCGGCGTGCGCGGCAGCGTGTCGGTGACGCCCGGCGAATCCGTCGGCAGAATCTCCGGCGTGATCATCACGACCAGCTCGGTCTGCTCCTTCTGCGCGACCTTGCTGCGGAACAGATAACCGATGATCGGGATGTCGCCGATGCCCGGAATCTTCTGCATCGTCGACTGCATCTGGTTGTTCAGCAGACCGGCAATCGCGAACGTCTGTCCGTTGCGCAGCTCGATCTCCGTCTCGGTGCGGCGCGTCGACAGTGCCGGGATGCGGAACCCGTTCATGACAACCGCGTTGCCGAAGTCGAGCGTGCTCACCTCGGGTCTGACCTTGAGGTGCACGCGATCGCCGTTGATGACCGGCGTGAAATTCAACCTGATGCCGAATTCCTTGAACTGAACCGAGATGGCCAGGTTGGCGCCCGAGCCCTGCGCGACCGGCACCGGGAACTCGCCGCCGGCGAGGAAGCTGGCTTCCTTGCCGCTCTCAGCAACCAGGTTCGGCTCGGCCAGGCTCTGGAACAAGCCGCGCTGCTGCATCGCCCGGATGACCGCACCCAGGTCGTACTTCTGATTGAAGAAGAACAGGTTCAGGAAGTCGCCGAAGTTGATCTTGCCTTCGGCGCTCGTCACGTCCGCGCCGAAGTCGCTGCTGGCCTTCGACCACGCCAGGTCGGTGTAGGTCGGGCCCGGCACCTGTGGCGTCGCGATACGGCCGATCGTATTCCTCACCCCCGTCGGGCTGGTGAAGTACGAGGCACCGAGCTCGGTCATCGCGCTGCGGCTGACCTCCGCGAACCGCACCCGCAGCATGACCTGCTGCGCCGGCGGTCCTGGCTGCGCTGCCAGCAGCGTGACGACGTCCTCTTTCTTCTCCACGTAGCCGGCGGCCACGGCCATCACCTTGTCAACGACCTCCTTGCGGGAGACGTTGCCCGAGAGGACCACCGCTTTGCCGTTGCTGTGCGCGGTGACGTTCTCACCGGGGAACAGCGTCCGGATCTGCTCGTTGAGCGTCGCCAGGTCGCGCTGCACCACGATCTCGTAGCGCTTCACGCTGCCGCCGCGATTCCACACGAACATCGAGATCGCGCCGGGCAACTTGCCGTGCACCAGCAGTTGATTCGGCGACGTCACGAGTGCGTCGGCGACGTCGGCGCTGGTGAGCGACACGCGCGAGATTGGCGCACCGATGTCGATCAGCGTCGAGCGGCCCACCGTCAAGCGGACGGCGTTGGGATCGCTCAGCGCTTCAGGTTCGCCGGCCGCCACGGCGCTAGCCGGCATCGCCGCCGCGACCACGGGGCCGGCCCCGAGTCCAGATGCGGTGCCGGGCGCTCCCTGCGCCAGCGAGGCATGCGGCGTCCCGAAGACGCCGACGATGAACATCTGGACGCCGCACGCGGCGGCCCATTTCTGCTGCCCTGTCATTCGCATCTGCTACTCCTGCGCCACGACTTCTTGCGCGCGCTTGTCGCCGCGGATGATTTCTACCGTGGGGGCCGGCGCGGGCGCTTGGGGGATGGCGACCTGCGGCTGCCGAGGGGACGGATTGGCCGACGCCATGCGGCGTACCGGGCCACCGCTCATCAGCGGTGCCGGACGGATGCCGTGGGTCGCCGGGGCCGTCTTGTCGAGCGGGTTGCGAAGCGCGAGCTGAATCTTGCCTTCCGTGCTGGCGAGCGTCAGCTTCTCGGCCTCGTCCGGGTTCACGAGCAGGGTGACGACGGCCACCTGGATCGGCTTGTTCTTGTCGTCCTGCTCGATCTTGGTGCCGGCGGCCACCACCTGCACATTGGTCAGGATCACCTTCGAGGTGATGTCGGTCTGGTTCTGCGACGGGTTCATGGTCGCAACGACATCGACTCGAGTGCCCGGCAGGACGTAGCCGGCCACGCCGACGACGTCGTTGACACGAACCGACAGCGCGCGCTGCCCTTCGGGAATCACCGGCGGAAGTCCGGCGCCCGCTTCCTTCGACGCCAGCTTCGAGGGCAGGAACGGCTCGTTGGTCATCACCGGCATGATGAGCCCGCGGCCGATCAGATCCTCGGGCTTGCTGAAGGCGTTGGCCGGCACCGCATTGCTCGGCCACGGCACCGCGCGCAGGTCCTCCTGCTTCAGCTCCGCGCCAATCTGCAGATCGTTGGCGGCGACGATCACGGAGCTCGTGGGAACGGCCGACGCCCCCGGCGTGGGCTTGGGCACGTTCTGCATGTACTGATAGGTGCCGTACGCGAAGGTCCCACCAGCAGCTACTGCCAGCGCCAGCACGATGAAAACGCGGATGCGAGCCATAAGTGACGAACTCCTCTATCGCTGCAACAAGTTCCGATCAGGCTGGGGGGCCGTCGTGCTCGAAGTCGTGCCCGTAGTGTCCGGCTTCAGCCGGACCGTGCTCACCACGACAACGCCGCCATCACGACACCAATCGCGATTGCCGGCGCATACGCAAACCGGTTGTCGGCTGCCGGCGACTCGATGGCCGCCACCGCCGACGCCCGATCCGCCACCAGCCGCGCCGTCGCGCCAATCGTGTGCGCGAGGCGGCGGCGGTACAGCGCGACGATCAGCGCGAGCACGCCGCCGGCGATGGCGGTAAAGAAAAACGCCCGGACCGTCGTTGCCGGTCCAAGCAGGGCGCCGGCCGCGGCGAACAGCTTCACGTCGCCTGCGCCAGTCGCGCCAAACATAGTGCCCGGCAGCATGAAGGCAAACCCGAGGAGACAGCCGATGATGGCGCCTCCGATGCCGACCGCGCCGAGTTGTGCCGCCGCCAGTCCGAGTCCGACGACTGCCAGCGAACCGGTCAGGGTGTTCGGAATCCGACGCGTGCGCAGATCGATGACCGCCGCCAGCCCGGTGGCCACGGCGAGAATCGCCAGCACCAGGGCGTCAGATGACGTTGGTAGAAGCTGCGATGACATCCCAGAACACCGTCTTCAGCGTCGCTCCGACCGGCGATACCGCCGCCATCACCACGATGACAATCAGCCCGACGAGCAGCGCGTACTCGAGCAGATCCTGGCCACGATCGGATCGGCCCAACCGCTGCCACGCTCGAACGAAGACGCGCTGAAACATGTCGTTGTCCTTTTCACCTGCGTGACGGCTTGCGAAGGGGGAGGGCGGACTCTCGTCCGCCCTCGTCATGCCCCTCCGGTTCAGCCACGTCTTAGGGCGTCTTCAGCGACGTACCGATGTTGGTGAAGATCGTCTTCACGTTCGAACCGGCAATCGAAATCACGCCGACGCTGACCAGCGCGATGAGGGCCACGAGCAACGCGTACTCGAGCAGGTCCTGTCCCGACTCGTCGATGCCCAGCTTCGCGCGAAGGTAGTAAGTGAGGTTCTTGAGGTTCATGACGTCCCTTTCCTTCAGGCGCGTCGTCGCGTGGACACGCGCTCCTTGTTTCGAATGCGGCCACCCGTCAGGGCCCGACCGCGACCACACCCTCCTCAGCGCAACTGATGTGCCACGCCGCCGGTCCGCGGCAGTGCGACCGCGACAAGCGACTGTCGTTCCACAGGTTTACGTCGACGCCTGGTCATCACGTCGTTGTGCACGAACGTGACGGTCTGTATCTGCAGCTCGTCTCAATTCGTAATCGATGACGCGCATTTCGTGGGTGTGCGCGCTGTCTCGAGATGGAACCCGCCGGCGCGCGTCGCGGGTCGGCGGGTTTCGGCGCACTGCGTTTGCATTCACGCAGGTGACCGATGCGGGCCGATCTGTGAAGCGTGCAATGCGCGATTTCGTAAGCGCAGCTGCGGAATTGAGGGGTCGCTGCGCGCCTGGTGCGGCGGAGAGAGCCGCAGACGACTCCGCTAACTCCGCGTGCGCATTGACTGTACGGGGCGATCGCGGTGACGCGGAACGTGGCTTGCGATCACTGTCGGTAGTCGGAGTGTAGTTGAGGAATGGTGTGGTATGCGACGCGCATTTGGCGACGCAATGATTTCACTGTGTTCGGTGCTGCTCCTGCTGCTGATACTGGTCACCGTTGACCCACGCGTCCGCGAGCAGTTGTCCGGCGTGTGGACGCCGGGACGGCCGATGGTCGCCAGCATCAGTAGTCAGATGCGTCAGGTGACGTCGGTGGTGGTGTCCGCCGCGCGCGACCACAGCATCGACAATGCGCCGCTCATGATCTTCGCCTTGGCGGCGACGGTACTCGTGTTGTTCATGCTGCGAACTTAGAAGGGTCCGTCTAAAGCCGGACACTACGGATGCAACTCATTCTTGCCATCGACAGCGATCCGCGCCGGTCGGAACAACTGGCCACCCTGGTCCGCGCCAGGCTGCAGGTGGACCTCGTACAGGCGACGTCCGCCGGAGAAGGACTTCACGCGCTGAAAGATCAGGTCCCCGATCTGATCCTCACGTCTCCACTGCTGTCGCCGTTCGACGAAGGCGTGCTCGACGAATATCTGCGCGATCTCGGCTCGGCCGCCACGCATGTGCAGACCGTACGGATCCCGATGCTGAGCAGCGGTCCGAGGAAAAAGTCGGCGGCGAAGCGTCTGTTCTCACTGGGTCGCAAACCGACGCCGACGTCATCGGCGGCTCCCGACGGGTGTGATCCAAAGGTCTTCGCCGACGAGATCGCCCACTATCTGACGCGCTCGCTCGAGGAGCGCCCCGCCCTCGCGAAAGCGACGGCGGACAAGTCCTTCTCCACTCAAGCGACAGCGGACAGGTTCGCATCGGCGAAAGCTGCGCCCGCACGGACTCGGGAGATCGTGTCCGAACCGATCGTGCAGCAGTTCGAGGAATGGACCGCGCCGGAAGTTTTGGTCGACCAGTTCCGCACGCCGGCGCCGGCAGCTGCCGTCGCAAAGGCATCGGCGCCCAAGGCCGAGCCCGGGGTGGAGCTGACGCATGTGCCGGGGTCGATCCTCGATCTCCGGATGCCGATCGTCCATGCGCCGGAACCCGCCGTGGTCGCCGAGCCCGAACCGGTCGTGCACGCGTTTGTGGAGAGAGAACCGATCACGTTTGTCAGAGCGGATCCGCGCTTCGACTTGGCTCAGGCCAGCCCCTTCGACGTCACTCAGGACAGGCCGGTGTTTGTCGAATCGGAAGCGCCCTCGTACGTCGAGCCAGAGTCAATCGCCTACGTTGAGCCGGAACCAATCGCCTACGTTCAGCCGGAGTCAGTTGCGTATCTCGAGCCAGAGCCCTTCGACCTGGCTCAGGGCAGGCCGCCGGCGTATGTCGAGGCGGCAGTGCCCGTCATCGAGACACTCGAGAGTCGCTCCGTGATTGCGACGCCGGCGTCGACGACCACCACACCGGCGTCGGGCAACTCGGCCTCCTTCGAAGCGGCACTCGCGGCAATCCGCGCCGCCTGGGCGACGCCTGAGCCCACAACGCCGGCATCGTCGCAGCCCGGGTCTCCTGTAGGTGGCGCGACACCGCTTGCGGGCTCCGGCGAAATCGATCTGACCAACGACATCGACGCGTTCGAAGGTGTCACGGCTGCGGACGGCGCCGCGCCGCCAGCGGCGGACGACTCCTCGGACCACTCGACGACGCCACACGCACGGCGAAAAGTCGAGAAGGTCGGGAAGGGGCCGGAGAAACCGCGCGGACGCAAGACACGCGGTCCCGACGGTCGTGACGAATGGAGTGTTTTCGATCCGAATCAGTACGAGTTCTCGGCGCTCGTGGACAAGCTCGACGAGGTCACCGATTCCGACGAGGTGACCACGCCGGCCACGAACAACCGGTGAGATCCCATCGAGTGAGTGTCATGACCAGACTGATCCGCAACTGCCGGGGAGCGACGCTCGTCGAGGCGGCGATCATGACGCCGCTGCTGCTGCTGCTGACCTTCTCCATCGTCGATTTCGCGGGGCTGTTCTACGTCTATCTGGCGCTCGAGAACGGCGCGAGTCAGGCGACGCGTTATGCGGTCACTGGTCAGCTGATCTCGGGCCAGACCCGTGAGGATTCGATCAAGGCGGCGATGCGGTCGGCGACGCCGACCTTGACGATCCCCGACGGCATGTTCTCGTTCAGCCACATGAGACCGGGCACCAGCGTCTGGGTGTCCGGGACCGGCGGCGAGGGCGACATCGGCAGACTCACGATTACCTATCCCTGGAACCTCATGACGCCGATCATCCGGCCATTCTTCACCGGCGGCCAGCTCGTCATTCGTGTCGAGTCGGCCATGAAGAACGAGCGGAGGTTCACAAGTGAGTAGAACGCTGAAGGACACCCGCGGCCAGAGCGTCATCGAGATCTCATTGCTGATGCCGCTCATCCTGGTCGTCGCACTCGGTGTGATCGAGTTCGGCTATGCGCTGCTCGATCAGCACGTCGTGACCAAGCTGACGCGCGAAGGCTCCAACCTGATCTCGCGCGACACGACGATCGACGACGCGGTCACCGCGATGCGCAGCATGTCGACGCGTCCGGTGGACTTCAGCACGCGGTCACGCGTGATCTTCTCGGTGCTCAAGAAAGGGTCGACGACCGGCACCGTGAACTACGACCAGGTGATTCTCTATCAGCGCCACGAGTACGGCAGCAGCGTCGGCAGCGGCAGCGCGCTGCAGATGCGCGGCTCCGGCACCTTCGGCGCGTCGCCGAACTATGTCGCGGCCAACTCCGACACCAACTCGGGACTGCAGATCTCCAATCTGCCGCCCTATCTGGATGTGACGCGGGGCGGGCTGGTCTACGTCACCGAGATTTATACGACCCACAACCTGATCACTCCCCTCAATCGCTTCGGAGTCACGGTGCCGAACACGCTGTACTCCATCGCCTATTTCTAGCTCCGGGGAGCACCTGCATATGACTCGACAGCGCATGCGTCGTGACCAGGGTCTTGCCACGCCGAACGCCCGGCGAAGGCGGGTTCGCCCTGGTCTACATGGCGATCCTCATCACGTTCCTGCTGGTGGCCACCGGGCTGGCGGTGGACGGCGGCCGCGCCTACGTCGTCAAGGCGCAGTTGACCAAGGCGGTGGACGGCGCAGCGCTGTCGGCGGCGCGCAATCTGAACAGCGGCAACCCGCGCGTCGAGGCGGAGAAGATCTTCCGCGCCAACTTCCCGGACGGATACATGGGCGTGTCCTCGGTGACCAACCCGACGACCGACACCAGCTTCTTCGAGTCTGCGACACTGACGATCGAGACCGGCGTGAACGTCGTGACGGTACGAGCCACCGCGGTCGTTGCCGACGACGTTCATGCGCCTGGCCAATTTCAACGAGGTCACCGTGACGAGCATGGGCGAAGCGCAACGCCGGATGGTCGACCTCTCGCTCGTGCTCGACGTCTCCGGCTCGATCGGTTCGCGGTGGCCGGCGGTCCGTGACGCCGCGCGCGAGTTCATCAACGCCTTCGACGAGGACGACGACCGCATGGCGCTCATCACCTACGGCAACGGCGCGCGTGTGGTCGTTCCCATGCAGGCCACCCGTGGCTTCGACAAGGTCGCCATGAAGGCGGCCGTTCCAAACGCGCTGCCTGGCGGCTGGACGCCGATGGGCGAGGGCCTCTACCGCGGCTGGGACGAAGTGCGCTGGGTGGCCAACGGCACGCAGTCGGGCCTGCGGGTCATCGTCCTCTTCACCGACGGATCCGCCAACGGCGTGCCCGGCAACTGGGATGGAACCGGGATCTCGAAGAGCGTCTCGACATCGGACTTCCCGCAGCGATCGCCAGATCCGGATAACATCACGACCAACACCCCGGGCATCCAGGGTCTGTACGACGCGGAGACCGGTAGCCAGAGCCCGACCCTGACGATGTCCGGCTGCACCTACACGGGCACGTACTGTCGACCGAACCGGAACCGCCTGTCCTACCCCCTCAGGGTCACTGACGGCCATGAGCTGGCTGCCGCTGGCGAGCCTTCACACGCACCACCGCAGCGGCGGCATCCCGACGTCGTTTCCGTTCCAGACCAACGCGCTCAACGTGGACGGCGCCGCGCAGTCGTCGAGGCGAGGCCTGATGGACTTCAACACCGGAGCCGGCCGCTACCCGGCCCACGCGCGGAACATCAGGAACGCGGCGACCAACCTCGTCGAGATCATCGCGAATGCGGCGCGCACCGATGCGAGCGGCGACTATCCAATCCGCATCTACGCCATCGGCATGGGCCAGCTCGTCCAGCATCTGCTGGGCAGCAGGCCAGAAAGCTCCGAAAGCGTGCTCATGCGCGTCGCCAACGACAAGCGGTCGCCCGACTACAACAGCGCCCAGATGGAAGGAAAGTACTACTTCGCCCAGACGGAAGCCGACGTGGGCCCGGCGTTCCAGGCGCTGCAGAGTCAGATCGTTCGCTTGAGCAAGTAGGGTCGACGCGTAATGCAGATGCAAATGCAGAATGCAAGTCTAGGACGTCGTTGCATCTTGATTTCGCATTCTGAATTACACCCGAAGCCTCAGATCGCCTTCATCAAGGCGTACATCGTTTCAGAGGCGGGCGTCGCAACGCCCGCCTCTCGTCCTTTCCGCACAATCACACCGATCAGCGCATCGGCTTCCATGGTGCGGCCGCGCTCGCGGTCCACCATGGTGGACGTGCGCATGCCGGAGGCACGCTCGGTCCAGGCGATGTGCTCGTCGACATCCGACTGCGCTGCAGGTCGATGCCCTGCGCACGGGCCACGCCAGCGACCTCGCTCATGATCGCCACGAGCAGCGCGCGGGTCTCCGGCAGGGCCAGCAGTTCCGCCGGCGTGCGCATCGTCACCGCCGAGACCGTGTTGAAGCTGGCGTTCCACATCAACTTGCGCCAGCGCTCGCGTTGAATGTCTGGCGAGACCTGCACCACCTGCCCCGTCGCCGCGAGCGTCTCGTGGATCGCGGCAAGCCGCCGATCGTCGAAGCCCTGTCGCGCACCAATCGAAATCCGTGCCGGCGCCGCATGGCTCACGACGCCTGGTTCATCGAGCGTCGCGCCGACGTAGACGGCGGCCGGCAAGCACACGGCTGCGGCCGAAGCGAGCCGCGAGCTGCTCGTCGGACTCCACGCCGTTCTGCAGCGGGATCACCACGGTGTCGTCGCCGACCGCCGCAGCCAGATCGTCGAGGATCGACTCGGTCTGGTGGGTCTTGACGCAGACGAGCACGAGATCCGCGCGGCCGCTGTCGGCCGCGCGCGCGTAGACCGACACGCGAGGCACCTCGACGTCGCCGATCAGATGTGGACTTGATGCGCAGTCCACGCGCTCGCAGCGCGTCGAGGTGCGCGCCTCTCGCGACGAAGTGGACGTCGCGGCCGGCGCGCGCGAGCAGCGCTCCGAAAAACGCGCCGACACCGCCGGCGCCATAGACGAGGATTCTCACGGCACGAACTCCGTCGGAGGAAGCGTACCTTGCAGGTACCGGTCGCGATCCTCCGGTCGATAGATGCGGACCTGCGATGCGACCTCGGCCATCGGCGGCCAATCGAGCCGCGCGATGGCGCTGCCGGCAAACCGCTGTCGGAAGTCCGGCTCCTCGCGCCGCTCGAAGAGCAGATACGGCTCGTAGCCCTTGCGACCGCACATACGACAGCGCGCGATCGAGCCAGGCCGGATCGAGCCCGTCCCAGAGCAGCGTCTTTCGGCCGGCATAGAAGCGGACGCTGCCACTCTCAGAGCTGGTGATCACGAGCGCATTCGGCGGGAGCCGATGGCCGACGAAGACGCCGGCACGCTCGAATCGCGCTTCGAGCTGCTCGCAGAATCGAACGTCGGCCGTTCACGCGCCTCGCGTACGAACAAGACCGACAGCCACGAGCACCGCGGCTGCGGTGATCCAGCCGACACCCGGCACTCGGAGGCGACGCAGCGCGGCGTCGAGTACCGGCGACCACGAGGATCAGCAGCAGCGGAATCGTCGGCAGAAGAAAGCGCAGATACGACCAGTCGTCGAAGACGACGTACGGCACGTAGAGCGTGAGGTTGACGAGGAACATGACGAGTGCGAGCGCCGTGAGCCCGCCGGGCAGCAGCCACGGCGCCAGCAGCCGCGAGCGCAATCGCCGGCGTGTGCGTGGACCAGAGCCATCCGAGATAGCGGCCGAGATTCGGCTGTCACGTGGCTCAGTGAAAACAGCGCCGACAGGGAGCCATAGCCCGACGCGAGCGGCGATCCGTAGAAGGCGTTCTGCGTCAGCGCGACCATCACGCAGCCGGGCGCGGACGCGAGCGCGTAGAACGCAGCAGATCGAAGCCGCTGCTGCCAGGTCCGCTCGGGCCGCAGCAGCAGGAACAGGCCGATGGTGATCCCCAGCGGCACGAGATTGGGACGGACGAGAATCGCCGCGCTCGTCGCGAGACCGCTCAAGACGCTCGAGCGAGGCCTGGTGCCGGTCGCGAGTGCGACGGCCAGCATCCAGAGCGCTGCGGCCGGCACATCGCTCATCGGCTGAATCACCTGATAGAGCACGATCGGGCTGGCCGCGACGAGCAGACTCGAGAGAAAGCCCACGCGCGCGCCGAAGCGCGAGCCGACGACCGACGTCGCCGCGACGAGCACCGCCGCGAACAACGGCAGCACGTAGAACGCCGCGCGTGGTCCGCCGAGCGAGCACGAACGGCGCCATCGCGATCGAGAGTCCCGACGGACAGATCGGCACGATCGCGCCCGGCACTGTCGGCGACGGCACGTGGCCCGACGGCGCAAACGCGCGCTCGGCGTCCGGCCACGGCGCGTCGAGCGCGAGCGGTTCGGGCACCTGCAGGCTGGCGAGTACGCCCGCGCGCCGAGCTGACCGAACACGTCGGCCCAGCGCTCCGCCTGGTGCACGTAGCAGTAGGAGTCGGACCCGCCCGCGACCCAGCTTCCCCAGCGAACGGCAGGCCACCATGAGGACCCCGATCGCTCCGATCACCATGGCAAGAGCGAATCCGCGCATCGTTGATGTTGACAGTAGGGGCCGCCTTCAGGCGGCCCAGAAACACAATATCACTCGGCGGGGCAGGCGTCTTGCACCATTCTGCCCGAGCTGCCGGTGAATTCCATCAGCACAATCGAAATCCGTCATCGCGTCGCCGGACCTGTGATCGCGCTCGGCGAGCGTGTGCGCAGCCTGGCCGGGATCGTCGCGCGGATTCCCTGGCCGCGCTCGCGCGTCACGCGACGATACAGGCCATCGTGCTGGCGCTTCATGCTGTGATCGCTGCCGCCGTCATCGGGTTCGCCGGCCCCGGCGACTCGCGGCATCGCCGGGCCCTTGAAGGGCGCCGACTTCATCCAGTTCTACACCCTCGGCCACCTTGCGAGCGTCGCGGCAGGTGGACGTCATCTACGACATGCAGGCGCTGCACGATGCGCAGGTCGCACTCGTGCCCGAGTCCGGGCCAGAGATCTACCCGACGGTCTATCCGCCGCAAGCGGCGCTGCTGTTCATGCCGTTCAGTGGATGGTCGTATCGCCACGGCGCTGCTGATCTGGACGTGTCGTGACCATCGCCCTCTACGGCCTGATCGTCTGGAGCGCCTGGCGCCGCGTCTCGGACCAATTGTCCGATCGACGTCTGATCGTCGCGGCGGCTGCGGCCTTCCCACCGTTCTGGGCTCTGGTCGTCTATGGCCAGATCACCATCCTCATCCTGATCGCGTTCTGGCTCGGATGGCTCGCGCTCGAGCGCGGACGCCTGTACCTGGCCGGCGCGGCGTTCGGCCTGCTCGCGCTCAAGCCCCAGTTCGGCATTCCGCTCGCGGCGATCGTGCTGGCGTGTGGCGAATGGCGCATGCTCGCCGGTGCCATCGGCTCGGTCGCCGCACAGGCTGCGGTGATCTGGTTGGCGCTGGGTTCCTCGGTCATCGCTGCCTTTGCCGCGTCGCTTCGGATCACCCTGGCACATGCCAACGAGCTCGAAGCGAAGCCGTTCACGAGCCACTCGCTCCGTGCCGTGACGCGGCTGCTGCCGGACGGGATCGGCCTTCCCCTCTGGCTGACGCTCAGCGCGATCGTGCTCTGGTATACCGTGCGCGTCTGGAAGAGCGACGCGCCCGTGCGCGTCCGGCTCGGTGTCGTGATCCTCGCCTCCCTGCTCGTCAACCCGCACGTCATCGTCTACGACGTGACGCTGCTTGCGCTGCCGCTCCTCTGGTTCGGCGCCTACATGCTGGAGCCCGAGCGCGATGCGGGTGCTCCGGCATTTGGTGTGCTCGTCTACTGGCTGTTCGCAGCGCTGTTCGTCCCGACGGCCGCGGTGATCGGTCTTCAGGTGTCCGTGCCGATCATGATGGGCCTGCTCCTGTTCATCGCCCGTACCGCCACAGAGAACACCGAGCGTCTTTCACCCGTCTCATGACGCCGCCAGTGAATTTGAGCACCTCCGAAATCGATCCTCGAAGGGGCGGATCCGTGATCACGCTTGGCGAGCGCGTACGGGCCGTCGCGGCCGTGCTCGCCGGCATTCGCTGGCCGCGCTCGCGACGTCACGCGACAGTGCATGCGGCCCTGTTGGCGATCTTCTGCGCTACCGCCACTGTGGTACTCAGCTTCGCCGGCTCCGGCGATCGCAGCATCGGCGGAGGGTTGAAGGGCGGCGACTTCGTACACTTCTACACGCTCGGTCATCTCGCCCGCTCGGGCCGGACCGAGGTCATCTACGACATGAGCAGGCTGCACGAGGCGCAGGTCAGCCTGGTGCCGGAGTCGGACCCGTTCCTGTATCCGACGGTCTATCCACCGCAGGCTGCCGCACTCTTTGCGCCGTTCAGCGGATTGTCGTATCGCCAGGCGTTGTCGATCTGGAATGCGATGACCATCGCGCTCTACGTCGTCATCGTCTGGAGCGCGTGGCGGCGCGTGGCAGGACAGCTCTCCGATCGAACGCTCGTGCTCGCGGCCGCGGCGGCGTTCCCGCCGTTCTGGAGTCTCGTCCTGTACGGTCAGATCACTATCGTCATCGTGATCGCGTTCTGGCTCGGTTGGCTGGCACTGGAACGTGGACGGTCGTATCTCGCGGGCCTCGCCTTCGGACTGCTCGCTCTCAAGCCCCAGTTCGGCATTCCACTCGCGGCGATTGTGCTGGCCTGCGGCGAGTGGCGGATGCTCGGTGGCGCAGTCTCGTCGATTCTCGCGCAGGCCGCCGCGGTGTGGCTGATGCTCGGCTCGTCGGTGTTCGCCGGATTCATGGCATCGATTCCGACGACGGTTGCTCACGCTGATTGGCTCGAGCCACAGCCGCACATGAGTCACTCGCTGCGCGCCGTGACCCGACTGCTCCCGAACTGGGCTGGTCTACCGCTGTGGGCAGCCCTGTCTGCGCTCGTGCTGTGGTTGACGGTGAAGGTCTGGAAAAGCCAGGCGCCGCTGCGCGTGCGGCTCGGAACCGTCATCCTCGCGTCGGTGCTGGTCAACCCTCACGTCATCGGCTACGACCTCACGCTGCTCGTGCTGCCGCTCCTGTGGTTCGGCGCTTTCATCCTGGAGCCAGAACGCGCAGAGAACGGCCCCGCGTTCGGCCGGATGGTCTACTGGCTGTGCGCGGCGCTGTTCGCTCCGACGGCCACGATCATCGGCTTGCAGGCGTCGGTTCCGCTGATGATGGGCCTGCTCGTGTTCGTCGCGCGCGCCGCGGACTCAGCCTCAGCGGAAACGCTCGTTGAGCAGCACCTGTAAGGCGCGCACGCCGTCGCGCCACTTGATCTTCTTGCCCTCGGCCTTCGAGCGTGGCGCAAAGTGCACCGGCAGCTCGTGAATATGGTGGCCGCCGCGCAGCAGACGCGCGGTAATCTGCGGCTCGATGTCGAAGCGGCTGGCGGTCAGCTTCAGCGACCTTGCGATCTCGGCGCGCATGATCTTGTAGCAGGTCTCCATGTCGGTGATCGCCGATCCATAGAGCAGATTGGTCGCCGCAGTCAGCATCCGGTTCCCGGCAATCGTCAGACGCGGGAGCGCGGGCCGTGCCATCGAGAAAGCGCGAGCCGAAGACGACGCTGGCGCGGCCGCTGACGATCGGCTGCACGAGCGCGGCCAGCTGCGCGGGGTCGAGCTCGAGGTCCGCATCCTGAATCGCGACGATCGTTCCGGTGGCGCGAGCCAGACCCGCGCGAATCGCCGTCCCCTTTCCGCCATTCTGCGGCATGCGAATCACCGTCACCGCCAGCCCTTCACCTGCGGCCGAGTCCAGCACGTCGCCCGTGCCGTCCGTCGATCCGTCGTCCACGACCAGAATCTCGCGTGGCACGGGCAGATCGATCGTGAGCAGCCGATCGATGACGGCCCTGACGGTCCTGGCCTCGTTGTAGACGGGAACGATGATCGAAAGACGTTCCGGGCGGCCGCTCACCGGCGTCGGGCTGGTGCCGGCTTCGCCGCCGGAGCGGGACGATACTCGAGCATCACGTTGCTGATCACGGCAATCGGGCGGCCGGGTGCGGTGAAGGTGTCCGAGCCGTCCACGCGGATAACCGACAGCTTGTCACCCAAAATACTCACGCCGTCCTTGGCATCGTCCTCGGTGACGACGATCGTGACCGGTTCGGTGCCGGTCGGCGCGACGGCCTTCAAGCCGCCGGGGCCGCTGCCGCCGAGGATGCGGTCGACGAGATCCGCTGGGAGTGCGGAACTCGTTCTGCACGTAGAACCTGGACAGCAGTGTGTTATCGAGCGCGAGCACACCGATGGTCGCCGTGTAGCGGTGATACGCGCGGTTCGACTTGATCTGCTCTTCCGAGTAGGTGTGACGGTTGTGCAGGTTGAACGTCACGCGTCACCGGCCCCTGATGCGGCGGAAACGGAATGACGATGCCGCCGGCCGGATCGCGGCCGATGACGACGTCGCAGTACGAAATGCCGTCGCGGACGCCGTCGCCGAGCACCACCGGACAATTGACCATCGCCGGCTCGGTGACCGGCGGCAGTGGCTTGGCTGTCGGCTTACGCGTCGCCGGTCTCGGCGCCGGTTTCTTCGTCGTCGGCGCCGGTGGCTTCGCGGTCTGAGCCTCTTCCGCGCCCAAGGCTTCGGCGCCCAGGCCGACGAGCACACTCGAGCCGGCAAGCGCTGCGATGAGGATGATGGCCGCGCGCATGCATCAATCGCCGACGCAGGCCAGCCCCGGCGTATTGCCCACCAGATAGCCTGCCCGGCCGCGGATCAACTCGAGGAACTCCGTTCGCGTGCGCGCATTGTCGTGAAAAGCCCCGAGCATCGCACTGGTGATGGCAAAAGAGTTCTGCTTCTCGACGCCTCGCATCGACATGCAGAGATGCGTGCCCTCGCAGACGACCGCTACGCCGAGCGGGTCGATCTTCTCGCGAATCGTCTCGGCGATCTGATTGGTCATGCGCTCCTGGATCTGCAGCCTCCGCGCGAACACATCCACCAGTCTGGGGATCTTGCTGAGACCGATGACGCGCGTCCGAGGGATGTAGGCGATGTGGCACTTGCCGAAGAACGGCAGCAAGTGGTGCTCGCACAAGCTGTAGAAATCGATGTCCTTCACGATGACCATCTCGTTGTAGTCCACCGTGAAGAGCGCGTCGTTGAGCACCTCGTCGATGTTGGCCTGGTATCCGCTGGTCAGAAACGCGAGCGACTTCTCGACGCGCTGCGGGCGTACGCTGCAGCCCTTCGCGAGCCGGGTCTTCACCGAGCTCAACCAGGAGCTGCCGTATCAATTCCTGCATTCGCCTATTTTACAGGGCACCCCGGGGCCGCCTCTAATTCGACGACCCCTTGGACGCGGCTGCAGCCTTGGCATCCTCGACGCGCTGCGCACGCAGGATGTTGGCCAGCCCGTAGTTGCCCTCGTGACAGGCGTATTCGTAGATCGGGCCCTCGATCGAGCGAATCGACATCTCACCTGACCACGTCCTGGTCCACGTCGCCGGGTCCTCCACCGTGAACTCGTAGTGGATGGTGTTCTTGTCGGTGCGCGTGAAGCGCTCGACGACGTGCAGCGAGCGCGTGTGGCTGATCTCCTGCCGCGTCGTCGCCGGAGGCCCGCGGAAGTTCGTCTGGTCGGTGAAATTGGTGGTGTCCACGACGAGCGTGTCGCCTTCCCAGCGGCCGCGCGAGTGGCCGGCGAGATACTGGATGGCGGACGAGGGATGCGCGCGTCCATCGAGGTGGATGACGCGGACGTCGTGCATCAACTCATGGCTGATGACGACCGCGTCGCGCGACTGCAGGATCTGGAAATTCGCGTAGTAGGTCGGCGGGACCATCGGCGGCCCGACGTTGCCCCAGCTGATGCACCGTTCGGCCAGCGACCGCGTTTGCGCGCTGTCGGACACACCGGTGCCGGCGCGATTGGCGACCCGCGCCGCTTCCCGCTTGCGGGCCTCGGGAGTCAACGGCGGCAGCTTGCCGTCGCGCGGATCGGTGACGAGCGAGGTTCGCAGGCGCACATCCTTCTTGTAATTCTCGTCCTGCCAGATCGCGTCGTCGTAGTGGAGGTTGTCCTTCGGCTGCGCGAGGAATTGATCGCGCCGCTTCTTGGCGTAGGCGGCCGCTTCCTCAGGCGTGAGGATCTCCTTGGTGCCGAACTCGGCCGGGCGCTCGAGCGGCGTGACCGTGTCGTTGGTCCAGAAACCCTGCAGATCGGGGTGGCCGTCCGACGTGCGCGGCGCCGTGTAGCCGCGCCCGGAAACCTGACCCGCTACCGGCGCAGACAGCGCAACCGCCGCGATGGCCGCAACAATGAGCACCCCTCGTCGCATGACGGAGCCTCCTCGCGGCAGTGTAAGGGGTCGGGAGTCATTTTCCACACCATAGCGGGCCTACCTCGCCGGCGCTGACGCCGATCGTGAAGCTGCGGCCGCGCGAGGGCGCGAACTGGAAGTGCTCGCGGTAGTACTTGTTAGCCAGATTCTCGACCGCAAAGGTGAGGCTGAGCTGCTCGCGGCTGCGCGTGAGCGCAATGCCCCAGCCGATCCGCTGTACGGTGAAACCGTCGAGCGAGAGCAGATCCTGCGCGATACGGAACGGCGAGGTCAGCAGCGTCGGCGTGACCCGCGTGACGTCGGTCTGGGTCCTCACGCCGTACTCCGCCCACCACCTGCCGCGCCGCTCCGTGAATCGAATGGCGGCCAGAATCTTCACCGGCGTGATGTTGTCGGCCGGCTCACCGTCGAGCGCGCTGCCGTCGAGAGGGTTGATGCCTTTGGTGATCGTCCCGCGCATGAAGGCGCTCGACGCGCTGAGCATGAAGATGCCCTGCTCGAATGCGAGCGGCGCGTCGGCGGCCAGTTCAACGCCATGAATGCGAACGTCGGCATAGTTCGTCGTCTGCACCAGCGGACCGGACGGCGTCACCGCGGTGGTCAAATCCTGAACGATGAAGTTGCGTGTACTGATTCACGAAGACATACGCGCCGCCGGAGACGCGCGGGAAATTGAACTTCGCGCCGGCGTCGACGTTGTTGCCCTGCTCGGGCTCGAGCGTCACGTTCGGCGCGATGCTGCCCGTCGTCGCTGGTCCCGCGAACAGCAACTCTTCGAGGTTGGGGTGACGGTAGCTGCGGCCGTAGCGGACGAACGGGCTGATGCGTGCCGCCCGCGTTGGCGACCAGTCCGATGTCGCCGGTCAGCGCCTGTCGCGTGTACGTCGCACCGCTGGGATCGGGCAGCGTTGACGGATCGACCGGCGGGTTCGCGCCAGCGACAACGGATGCGACGTCGTATCCAGGCGTCGCCTCAGTGGTGACGTTGTAGAAGTCGCCGCGAAGACCGGCCACCACCGAGAGGTTCGGCATCAGCCGCCACTCGTCCTGCGCGAAGATCGCGATGTCGCGCAGGCTCGCATCCGGCACGCGCACGGGATGCGCGATCGTCGGCGGCCCGAGCTGGCACCGGCGTCGGCAACACCACCGGCGCCGGCCCGCGCTGTCCGAGCGCCACCTGTCCGACCAGCGACATCGTCGTGGACGTCGTACGCGAATCGCGGCTGCTGTCGCGATAGAACGTGAGACCGGTGGTCAGCAGGTGATTGGACGCCGGTACGAAGACCGCCTGCAGATCGACGCCCGGCGTCGTGACGCGCTGCTCGGTATCGGAGAGGACGTCGAGGCGGAACACGCTGATCGGGAAGAACGCTCACCGGCGTCGGCGCCGGGAACTGCACCGGCAGCAGGTTGCGCAGCAGCCGCTCGGTCTTCTGGTAGTGGGCGGTCAGCGAGAGATTCGCCAGCCACGGCGTGACGGCTCTCGCTTCGTAGCGGGCCGACACGCGATCCAGATCGCTTTGCGGCAGCGACGTGGCGTTGAAGAAGTACGGCTGGCGCGAAATCCGGGAACCCGACATCGTTCATCTGCCGGCGCTGATAGCGGACGCGAACCGTCCGGTTCTCACCGAGCTTCACCTGACCGGACAGGTTGATGAAGTGCCCGTTGCCACCGGAGTTCGGCACGTCGTTGCTGGTGCGCACGTAGGGGGCGTTGAACGGATCGGGAAAGGCGTTGAAGGCAAAGCCGAAGTTGTCGTCGATGGTGTCGGCACGGTTCGAGCGCGCCGGTCGCAAAGAACGGATTCGTGTCCTCGACGGTCGAGCGAGCCGGCCGTGTAGTTGTCGTACGACTCCATTCCCGCCTGGAGCCGGATCGCATAGCCGCGGCCCACTGGCGCCGATTGTCGCGGTGCCTCGCGCGCCGTTCTCGTTCGAGCTGTAGAACCCGTTGAAGCCGTAGAGCAGTCGGGTGTCGCTCGAGAATCCCGGCTCGTTGGTGATGATGTTGATCGTCCCGGCGAGCGCATCGGACCCGTACAACAGCGTGCCGGCGCCGTTGACGATCTCCATGCGGCTGATCGCATCCGGCGAGATCAGGCCCACCTCCGCGCCCTGTCGGTCGGTCGCCTGACGGGCCGTGTTGAGCCGCTCGCCGTCCACGAGCACCAGCAGCCGCGTCGAATCGAGTCCGCGCAGCCGGGGCCGCACCCCGAACGGACCGTTGCCGACTGGCGTGATGTTGGCCACGGTCGACAGCGCGTCGCCGGTCGAGAGCGTGTTGGCCTGCTCGATCGAGGCGCGTGTGATGGTCTCGACGTGCAGCGGGATCTGCCGTGTCTCACGCTCGGAGCGCGCAGCGGTGACGCTCACCTGGGCGGTGAAGCCGCCGAGCTCGAGCTGCACCGGCACATCGACGTTCGCATCAGCGCTCTCGAGCACGATCGTGCGTGCCGCCTCGGAGAACCCCGGCCTGGTGACGATCACGAGATACGTACCGGCGGCCGGCGCGTCGAGCTGAAACCGGCCGTCAGCGTCGGTGTCGGTCGCCGACTCCTGACCGGTGGCCAGACCGCGCAGCACGACGTGACTGTCCGGCAAGCGCGGCGCCGGTCACATCGGACACAACGCCGCGAACGGTAGCGGCGAAGGCCGGTGCGGCGGTCAGAACGGCCGCCATGACGACAAACAGGCCCTGAATCGAAAACCTCATCAGGGCATTGTACGGTGCGGGTTGGCCCGTCCGAAAGGACGGCCCTACTCGTAGCGAAGTGCCACGATCGGATCGACTTTCATCGCCCGGCGGGCCGGCACGTACGAGGCCAGCAGCGCCACGCTCGGCCAGGACGACCGCCGACGCTCACCATCGTCATCGGATCGCGTGCGCTGACGCCGAACAGCAGGGTGGCCATGAGCCGCGTGAGCGCGAACGCGCCGGCCAGCCCGATGACCAGGCCGACACCGGTGAGCACGACGCCGCGATCGAGCACCAGCCTGAGCAGCGTGCGCTCCGGACGCGCCGAGCGCGGCACGAATACCGATCTCGCGCGTGCGCTGTGCGACCGAATAGGAGATCACGCCGTAGATGCCGATGCCGGCGAGGATCAGCGCCACGGCGCCGAAGACGCCGAGCAGCACCGATGGGATGCGGCGGCCGCCCATGCTCGCGCTCTTGATCTGATCGAGCGATGCGGATGTCGGCGATCGCCTGATCCTTGTTGACGCTGCGAATCGCGTTGGTGATCGGGATCTGCAGCGTCAGCGGATCGACATCGGTGCGGACGTTCAGCACCATGCCGTAGACCGGACTCTGCTCGTTCGAGACGTACACGCCGGCGCTGCGATCGTCGGCCGGACCGCCAATCTTCTCGTCGCCGATGACGCCGACCACTTCCCAGGACACGTCCGGACCGAGCTCGGTCTTGCCGGGGATGATTTCCTGAATCAGGATTCGCTGGCCGATCGGATCCTCCTTCTCGAAGTACCGCTTGGCCAGCCGCTCGTTCATCACCAGCGCACGCGGCGCATTCCACGTGTCGCGGTCGGACAGCGCTCGTCCCTTCAGCATCTTGATGCCGAGCGTCGTGAAGTAGGACGGGCTGACGACCTTGAAGAAGCCGCCCGACCGGTTGGCGAGATCGACCATCGGCTTATTGGCCGGCTGCATCGGCATCCCGTAGCAGGTGCCCTGCAGCGGCGGGGCGCAGCTGTACGCCGTCTCGCGGACTCCGGGCACGGCATCGACCGCGGTGCGGATATCGCTGAAGATACTGGTTCAACCGCATCGGATCCGGATACAGCTCGATCGTTGTCGGCAGGCGGAGCGTCAGGACGTTGGTGGCGTCGAAGCCGGTGTCCACCGTCATCAGCCGGAAGAAGCTGCGCATCATCAGTCCGGACCCGACGAGCAGCACGAACGCGAGCGCGACTTCGGCGACGATGAGCGAATCGCGCAGGCGCTTGCGGCCCGCACTGCCACTCGAGCCGCGGCTCTCCTCTTTCATCGACGAGGCCAGGTCGGGTCTCGTCGCCTGCAGCGCCGGCGCCATGCCGAACAGCAGGCCGGTGAACACCGACACGGCAAGCGCGAACAGCCAGCACTCGCATGTCCATCTCGACGGAGATCTCCCGAGCGAACGCGAACTCGGGGAGCATCATCTGGATCCCTTTCATCGTCGCGTAGCCGACCGCGATGCCGAGCACGCCGCCGCACAACGAGAGGACGACGTTCTCGGTGAGGAACTGGCGAATCAGACGCCAGCGCCCGGCGCCGAGCGACGCGCGAACCACCACCTCACGCTCGCGCGACACGCCGCGGGCCAGCGCCAGGTTGGCGAGATTGGCGCAGCCGATCAGCAGCACGAGCCCGGTGGACGGACATCAGCACCAGGAGCGCGGTGCGCATGTCCTGCGCCGACGATGCGTCGAGGCGTAGCTTCTCGACGATCACGCCCCAGCCCTTGTTCGAGGCCGGAAAGTCCGTCGCAATGCGCGCGCCGATGACGTTCATGCTCGCCTGCGCCTGTTCGAGCGTGACGCCGTCCTTCAGGCGCGCGAACGAGCGTCAGCCAGTGGAAGTCGCGCGTCATGTTCGACGGCAGGAACGCGAGCGGCCGCCAGATCTGCGCTGCCGCGCGATCGAAGGCGCTGCCCTGCGGGCAGCACGCCGACGATGGTGTGGGGCTGGCCATCGAGCTGAACGACGCGATTGATGATGCCCGGGTCGGAGCCGAACTGGCTCTCCCACAGCGCGTGACTGATGATGGCGACCTGGTGCTTGCCGAGCTGATCCTCATCGGGAAGGAACGTGCGGCCAAGGGCCGGCGTGATCCGAAGACATTGAAGTAGCCGGCGGACACGCGCGCGCCGCGCAACTGAATCGGTTCCGACCCGCCGGTCATCGTCACGTTGCCGCCGGTCTGCGCGGACATGGAAGTCGAAGACGGTGTTGTCCTTCTGCCAGTCGAGGAAATTCAGCGTCGAAATGCCGTTTCGTTCACCCTGCGGCGGCTTTTCGAGCACCCGGACGATGCGCTCGGGCTCGTCGTAGGGCAGCGGCTTCAACAGGATGCCGTCGACGAAGCTGAAGATCGCCACGTTGGCGCCGACACCGATGGCCAGCGTGAGGACGGCAACCAGCGTAAAGCCGCGGCTCTTTATCAGCGTGCGTGTGGCGTAGCGCAGATCCTGGCCGATCGTAGACATCGAGCCGCCTCCTGGCTTGCCCCTAAGACGAGATCTGCGGGAAATCGGTTCGCTTGGCCGGCCGGTAAACTTCAGCCCGAGGCAAGAGGCGCATCGGCGCACCGGTCCGGACAGCCAGGCCAGTGCGATCCGCGGTAGCGGCCGAGGATCGTTCCGATCAGCACAACAGCCGGGACGAGCACGGTCTGCAGCCACCGCGGTGCAAACAGGACGGTCTGCGTACTCCGGTGCCGCCAGGCCAGGTGAGCCATGTAGAACAGCGGCGGCCGGCCCGGCGGTCCGCTGTTCAATACCTCGAACGCGGCCTGAAGGTAGCGATCGAGATCGGCGAGCGGCCTCGAGTAGCCCTCGAACACCAGCATGTCGTCGCCGTCGTTCCACCAGCGATGCGCGGCACCGGCCGGAAACTGCGCGCGCTGGCCGGCCGTCACGCGCAGCCGGCGGCCGTCCGACATCGCGCCTAACGTCCCGGCGATGACCAGGCCCTCTTCCATCTCGACGTGATGGATATGAAGCGGCGGTCCTTCCTGATGCGGCGGCAGCGTGCCCTTCAGCTCCAGACACAGCTGCCCGTGGCGTATGATCCGGCGCAATTCGAGTCTTTCGCCGGTGTGGCGATTCTCAACGACGACCGATGTCATCATGTCGACTGACGGGCAGTCCGGGCGTTCATGTGCGCCGCTCCGTAGCCCCCCAGTGCTGCGACCGGAACGACCGCCAGAGACAAGAACACCTCGCGCCACGACTGCGTTCCCTCGGTCTGGAGCATCGATTCGATCAGGAGCCAGACCACCAACGATCCAAAGCCAGTCGCGGCGCCGTGCTGCACTTCGTCGATCCTGGCTAGTCGACCCGCAACAAACCCTCCCAACCCGCTCATCAGCAGGCCGAGCACGTCCGTGACGATCAGATGCGTCGGCGTGAGCGCGTCGTCAGTCAGCTCGCCGCGTACGAACTGCACGCCCAACACGGCGACTAGATAGATCAATCCAACCGGAGACTGCCAAGCGCATCGACGAGAATCCCGGCCGCGACCGGCCACGCCTTCAGTTTCGGCATACGGTGCCGGCGCACGACGGACCTCACCGCCGAACGATGTGCATGAACCGTTCATTGAAGAAGAAATGCTCAGCGCGAAGATCGGCGAATCGCCACTCGATCACGCCTTTCGGCGGCAGCGACTCTTCCCCGTTCCAGACGGGATACAACTCCACACCCGACGAGCCGGCAACCGTCTGCTCGAGCAATTCGAGCAGCGCGCGAACACTGCGCAGGTCTGCCTCACGATCGCTGGAATCAAGCGGCATCCCCTCATAGTGCTCGATTGGCGACGTCGCGCTGACCGACGGGAACCCGCAGCTGCAACTTCCGTGAGCGCAGACCAACTTCACAGCAGGATGCGAGAACCATTGCGCAACCAGACGTGAGTCGTTGTCGATGTCTTCGACTTTCAAGTCCGCGGACGACGCCATCGGCAGGTCTTCGGCGGTCCCGACATAGAGCATCAGGCACATCGCCGTCACCAGATGGTCGGTGCGTTATGAAGGAATCGGCGCGTCAACGCCCACCCAGAGGTTCATCGTGTTCAGCTCGTCCCGTCCGCAGGCCTTCAGATACAGAAACAGCTGCATGCGATACGCGGCACACTGACCGAAGACATGATTCACCAGGAACTGTCCGCGCGTCACGGGAAGGCCGTCGAATCCCGTAGTCTCGGCGCGAAAGTCATCGTCCGACAGGTCACCGAGCAGCTCGACGTACACGTCGGCGTGCGCCGCGAGCGCGGCCACCGTCTCGCCGAAGTCTCGCGCGTTGGCCGCGTCTATCGCTTCGGCCATTGCAGAAGCGTCGAGCGGCTGCCCCTTGGCATACCGCACCAGCGTCGGGCCCATGTTGGTGAGATACCGGAGCAGCTCGATGGTACTGCGCTGCTTCGGCGTCGGCCGGTAGTCGAGCATGGCAGGGTCGATCTTGCTCACGAGGTGAAGAAGGACGCGCACCTCCTTCTGCAGCAACGCAATCAGTTCGGATCTGTTCAGAACCACTGACACCTCCTCGACCGCTCTTCGTCCGCGCTACCGTTCCTGTTCGACGGAGATCTTCGACATTTGCGGATCCGCACGCACGACGCGCTCGATCAACGTCGCGAGGGGATCGTCAGTGGTCATCTTATTTCGACCAAACAGCTTGTCCGTCAGCGAACGGTGCCTGTGCACCTGGATGACCCACTCGACGTCCGGCGTCGGACTATCGGTGTCGGCGCTCGCTCCGACCAGATAGGACGCCTCGTTGCCCGTGACGTCCATATACCAGCCCCAGTCCTCGGTGTCGGGTTCGGTCGCGGTGTATCGAGCCTTCACCAACTCCGTGCGAAGCCAGCGGAGGACGCTCTGTCCTGCGATCGGATTGATCGGGTTCGGCGTCTCCGCCGTCACGTCGAACTTCTTCGAACGGAAATGGATGACTTGGGCCATGTGCGAAGCGACGGGGCTGGAGGTGTAGAGTAGTGTCCGGCTTCAGCCGGACCGTAGAAGACGACGTTCGGATCCGCCTTGGCAGCCGACAAGCCGCGAGAGCATTGAGCGACGACGCGATCGAACAGGTCAGGACGCTGAGCACGGTGTAGGGCTCCAGGCCGAACCGTCAGGGACCTTCTTGAAATGCGAGCTGGTCACGAACCGCGAGGTGAGATTCTGCGGATCCTCGACCACCGTTGTCACCACGAGCCACGCGTCGCCGTTCGGCTCGTTGGTGCGGTTGACGTACTCCGTCACTCGCGCGTTGGCGCTGTAGGGTACGCCGTTCTTCCTCAAGTACCCCGGCTTCATGTTGGTGGTGATGATGCGCAGTGAACCGCTGCGTGGCGTGCCACCGCCGCGGCGGCCGCCGCCGGCGAGTTGCCAGTTGGCGATCGACGCCCCCTGCCAGGACGGCTCGGCGCGCTGCGCGGGGGCGACGAAATTCAGCAGCCGCGTCTGCGTGCCGGCCTCGGTCTCGATCTTCAGCGTCGTATCGTTCTCCCACGAGACGCGGATGCGCCCGGGCACACGCATGATTGCCGCCGCACCATAGCCGCGGCACTGTTCCCCGGCGGCCGTGTCCTTCGCGGGGTCCCACGCATCGGCTGCCTTGGTCGCCGCATCGTTGAGCGGCAGGCTCGCGTAGTCGCCCTTCGGCGGCGTGCGCATTCGCCAGCGCCAGTCTTCGGTGACGACAGACACCCAGGTGCCGGTCAGGTCGATCGGCGCCGCCGCGCGCGCCGTCGGCGGTGCGCCTCCCTGCCGGCCCTGCGCCGAGATGGTCGCGGAGAGCAGCATCACAACGACGGCGATAAGGTCCAGCCGCCGCCTTCGCGCGACGCGCTTCGGTTCCCACGGAAGCCGGACACTACGGGGTCGCATCACTTCCGCCCCGTGGCGCGCGGCGCTGCGGGCGCCGGTTTCTTGCCGCCCCCCAACGACACATACACCGCCTCCACAAACATGTCAGTCGTCCACGCTCCCGATGTCGCGCCATAGCGCGGCTCGTAGTCCGCGGTTGGCCGAGCCGCTTTCACTTGCTCGAGCGTCTGTCCCTTCTCGATCATGGCCTGCACGCGATCGCGAATGATCGTGACCATGTCGCGGTAGTAGGCAACGTCGGCGGAATCACTGAGCCGGCCGTGACCGGGGATGACCAGCGTGCCGCCCTCGGTCCTGAACTCGGCGACCGACAGGTCGAGGATTCGGTTCAGACCATCGATCACGCCGTTGATCGTGCCGCCGTGCTTCAGGTCGATGACCGGATACGACACGGTCGAATAGATGTCGCCAGCCGCAATCACGTCTGAGCCACGGAACCACACGAGGCTGTCGCCTTCGGTGTGCGCGGACGGCTGATGAATCAACTGAATCCCTTCACCGTTGAAAAAGTGACTGAGCTTCATCGAGTCGGTGTAGTAGGTGTCGGTCGGCTGCGCGTCTGGCGGCGCCTTCTCCCGACCGGCCTCGGGTTCGAGCAGCCGCTGCAGCACGTTCTCATGGGCGAGAATCGCTGCGCCTTCACCGGCATCGGCGATGTTGCCGGCGACGTTGCCGCCGGTGAACGTGCGCCCGGCGAGACGGATCTTCTCGTTGCCGCCGGCGTGATCCGGATCGGCGCTGGTATTGACGACGTAGCGAATCGGCTTGGGCGGCGGCTGGCTGTGACGGCTGGCGACGCTCGAACGCGTTTCGGCGCCGCTGCCGAGCGGTGTGTCGCGCAGATCGAGATCGCCCTGCAGCTGCCGAATCGCCGCGAGCACCTGGTCGGTCATTTGCGCGCGCCCGGCATCGACCATCAGCACACCATCGCGTCCGACCGAGACCGTGATGTTGCCCCCCGCGCCAACCAGCATATAGACGTTGCCGCGCACCGGCAGCAGGCGGACCTGAACGTCCGACTCGACGCGGGGCGGGGCCTCAGGCCGGGCAATTGGTTGTGTGCGTCCGCTGGCCAGGAAGCCGGGATACATCGTGTCGGCGCCGCCGCGCGTCGCATCAACCGGCAGCTTGTAACGCGTCGCGAACTCGGTCGTGTACGGATTGGCGCCTGGCAGGAAACTCGGGACCTCACCTTTCTTGCGATCGACCTCCTGCACCACCCCGCACGGATACGGCGGCACCTGCTGACGCAGATCGAGCTCGTAGTCGGTCGTGCGCACGAACGGCTCGGTCAGATACACCGGGTCGTTGACGATCGTCATCACCGTCAGGAGGTCGCCGTTGCGGATCCAGTGCTCGGTGAGCGTCGCCTTGTCGCTGCGCGGAAGGCCATTGCGGCGAAGATAGCCTTCCTTCAAGTGAGTGACGGTCACCGTGAGCACGTCGCCGTCCCACTTTGCCGTCGAGAAGCCGGCCCACGTGTGGAGCGCATCTGCAGGTGGACGCGGACGCCCATCGAGATAGATCGCGCGGTCCACCGACCGCAGCCACTCGGCGTGAAACGCCGTGATCTCGCGCGAGACGGGATCGACCTCTTTTGAAATGCGCAGATTCGACGGGCCGCGCCAGATGTAGTCGGCCGAGTGCGGTCGGCACTGCCACTCGGGCAGCGTTTGAATCGACGCGTCCCACGATTCGGCGCGCAGGCGCGCCGCTTCGTTGATCGGGATGCCCAGGTAGTCGCCCAGCTCCGGGCCGGGCACGCGTTCCGGCTGGTCCTCCCACATGCGTGGCGCCCACTCGCCGGAGAAATCGACCTGGGCTGACACCGGAGCCGCTGTGCACGCGATGACGATAAAGAAGACCGCCGAGACCGTTGAACGAACAGGGTTCATAGGCCCTCGCAAAAGGAACACCCGTAGGCCGGGTCCTGTTCTTCGGACCCGGCTAGTACCGACCGGACAGCAAGGCCCCTGCATTCGGAGCGACTGTCTTCAACCCGAGCTTCTGCAGCATCTGATACGTCGTACACACCGACGCGGAGATCACCGGCAGCCCGCATTCCCGCTCGACGATCGGAATCGCGGACAGCGATGGCATCTGCACGCACGAGGACAGCACCAGCGCGTCGATGCCATCCAGCTTCAGCTTCTTATAGATGTCCACCAGCGCCATCGGATCGCGACGCCCGACTTCGAGATTGTCGGGGATGTCGAGCGCAATGCGATCGACCACCTCGATGCCTTCGTGCTCGATGTATTCGGCCACCATCGTGCACAGCGACGGCACGTACGGCGCGACCATCGCGATCTTCTTCGCCTTCAAGCGTCCGCAGCCCGTCGACGAGTGCACCCGCGCTCGTCACCACCGGCGCCGCCGCGCCTTCGCGTGCGGTGACCTCCTGCAGCCGCTGCTGCGACTGGCAGTGATAGCCCTTCCCCATGCTCATGATCGCGACCAGGCAGGCGTAGCCGAGCACGTCCACTCGCGCATCGGCGAGCTCCGCGGCGCAGCGGTCCGAGTCGGCATCCATGGCCGCCAGTTCTTCCTTCGTCACCTTCTTCATCCGCATGCGGCTCGAATGGAAGGTGAAGCGCTCCGGCTCGACGGACTCGCGCCCGCGCAGGATTGCGGGGATCTCCGTCTCCATCGTGGTATTCGAGCTCGGGACGATCTGTCCGATTCGGTAGGTACGAGGGGCGGTCATTCACTGCACCACGACACACAGAGGCACTGAGGCACTGAGATCATTTATCGAAATGGAACTTGCTCTCGCCACAAGCCGAGAGCTTTTTGCGCGGGACGATCGGACAGGCTGAAGAGCACCGCATCGTCTGTGGCTTCGTGCGAGAGCGGCGCCCACGACGGCGCGACGAAGATGTCGCGAGGTCCCCACGCGTAGGTCGTGTCGCCAATCCGCGAACGGCCGTGTCCTTCGACGACGACGAAGATCGCCGCGTCGGTCTGACGATAGGACAGTACCGCGGAATCCCTTGGGCAGCAACTGCATGAACGCGCCGATCGTCGGCATCGGGTAGCCCCCGGTCGCCGGGTTCACGAAGCGCATCTTGATGCCGTGGCATTCATGCGACGGGCCCGACCGCTGCAGCTCCTCGAGCGTTTCCCGACTGCGCGAGTACGGGTAGTTGAAGATCGGGGACGAGGGCCGCGCCGGTGAGAAATCCACCGGCAGCATGTTGGCGCCGTAGCGGTACAGCGAGTCGCCGTCGGGAATCGTGTTCGGCTGGATTTCGCCGGGATAGTGCTCGGCAAAGCTGGTGTCGAACAGGTTGACGATCGGGATGTCGAGCCCATCGAGCCATACCGTCGGCGCGTCGCCGGGGTTGCCGTGATCGTGATACGTCCACGACGGCGTCAGGATGAAGTCGCCGGGGTTCATCGTCGTGCGCTCGCCTTCGACCGCGGTGTACGCGCCCGAGCCCTCGAGCACGAATCGCAGCGCCGACGTCGCATGGCGATGGCAGCGTGCCACTTCGCCAGGCAGGATCAGTTGCAGACCGACGTAGAGGCTGCCCGTCGCCCGCGAGCGGCCGCGCAGTCCGGGGTTCTCGAGGATCAGCACGCGGCGCTCGGCTTCCTTCTCGGTGAGCAGCCGGCCGGCCTCCATCAACAGCGGCCGCAGATCGTCGTAGTGCCACAGCACTGGCACCGCCTCGGGACGCGGCTCCGGCGGAATGATCGCCCCGAGCACTTCCCACAGCGGCGCCGCGCCGCGAGCGTTCAGGCGGTCGTAGAACTCCTTCCGCTCGGGAGTGAGCGACGGCTTGGTGAAGAACGTGGTGCTCGCGCCATCCATTGGTCGGTCCCTGCCTAGGCTCCCGCGGTTGCGCCGCTCATCTCCGACTCGGCTCTGCCCTCATCGGCTCTGGTCTCCACCGTCATCGCGCCGATCTTGTCGATCGTCGCCACGATGCGATCGCCGGCCTGGATCGGGCTCACGCCTTCGGGCGTGCCGGTGAAGAGCAGATCGCCCGGCTGCAGCGTGTAAAAGGCGGACGCCAGCTCGATCAGCTCGGGTACGCCGAGAATCATGTATTTCGTGTTCGAGTGCTGACGCTGCTGGCCGTTGACGGTGATTTGCAGGTCGAGCACGCCGGGATCGGGAATCTCGTCAGCCGTGACGAGCCACGGTCCGAGCACGCTGTACGAGTCCGGCGACTTACGGAAGCTGCGGTCTTCGCTGCCGCGGATCGAGATATCGAGACCAATCGAGTACCCGGCGACGTAGGACAGCGCCTCTTCGCGCTTCACCCGGCTCGCCGTGCGGCCGATGACGACGGCCAGTTCGACCTCGTGATCGGTGCGCCGCTTGGCACAGCGAACGACGATCCCCTGCCCGGGGCCAACGAGCGAGCTGGTGGCCTTGAGGAACAGACCCGCCGTCTGGATCGTGAACGTGTTCCCGGGATTGTTGCCGTGCAGCTGCGGGTTATCACGCACCTCGTTGAGGTGCTTCTGATAGTTGACCGGCGCAGCGATGATCTTCCCCGGGTTGGCGACCGGGCTGAGCAGCGTCAGACTCTCGAGCGGCAGCGCCGGCGCGTCCTTCGCAACTGCTCGAGCACGCGTCGCTACCGCGTCGAGATTCGCAATGAAGATGTCGTGCTGCGGCAGCGGATACGCGCAGTGCGGCAACACGTCGAGGGCCGCGGTGACATCGCGCACGATGTTGCCCTCGACCAGTCCCAGTCGTCCGTCGCCAAACCTGCAGAATTTCATTGAAGTCCTACCCGGCAATGCACGGCGTCGGGTTCCACCCGGCCGTTCCGTTTTCCTTCTTGAACTGGACCGTGCGCACGTACGGTCCGTTCAAGTATTGCGCATCCTCGAGAATCTTCGTCACCAGCAAATAGGTGTTGCCGTCCGGCTCGGTGATCGTCGTGAACCACTCGGTCATCGTCGCGTTCGCGCCATACGGCACGCCGTTACGACGGTAATAACCCGGGCGCATGCGTGTCGTCGTCACACGCATCGACGACCCCGGTCGCATCGCAGTTCCGCTTTCTGTGCCCGCGCCACCGCCGCGCCGCCCGCGCCCGCCGCCGGGGAGCTCCCACACCGCGCGCGAGAATCCCTGCCATGTCGGCTCACCGGCTGGTGACGGCGAACTGCCGAAGTTGAACACGCGCGTCTGCTGCCCGGTGTCGGTCTCCAGCTTCAACGTGTTCTCGGTGTCCCAGCTAATCCGAAGCCGGCCGGGCCAGTGCATGATGCCGCCCGCACCGTAGGCTTTGCACGCCTCTCCGGCGGTGGCGTCCTTCGCCGGATCCCAGGTCTCGGCGATCTTGCGGCCCGCATCGTTCACCGGCAGATACAGCACGTCGCCTTTCGGTGGCGTCACCATTCGCCATCGCCAGTCGTCGGTGACGAGCGATACCCATTGGCCGGTGAGGTCGAGCGGCGCCGATGCCTGAGCGGACACCGCAGCACCGCCTTGTCGACCACCTCGCTGTGCGGCCAGCGGCGCAGCGAGTGCAATCAGCACCACGGCAACAAGACACGCGCGCATCATTTTCGTCGTGCCGGAGTAGATGTCCGGCTTCAGCCGACCCCCTGTAGTGTCCGGCTTCAGCCGGACTCCACCCAGGGTCCTGTACACCGCCTCGATGAAATTGGCCGTCGTCCACGGCCCGGTCGTGGATCCGTATTCCGTGTCGTAGTCGCCGCTCGGGTTCGAGGCCTTCACCTGCTCGAGCGTCCGGCCCTTCTTGATCGAGTCCTCGACGCGGTCGCGAATGATCGTCAGCATGTCGCGGTAGTAGGCGACGTCGGCCGAATCCACGAGACGGCCATGCCCCGGAACCATCAACGTGCCACCCTCGAGACGGAACTCGGCAATCGACATGTCGAGCACGCGATTCAGTCCGTCGAGCACACCGTTGATCGTGCCGCCCCTGGCCACGTCGATCACCGGATAGGACCCCGTGGACATCAGATCGCCAAGCGCGATGACGTCGGTACCCCTGAAGTGCACTATTGAGTCGCCGTCGGTGTGAGCCTTCGGCAGGTGAAAGAGCTGGATGCCTTCGCCGTTGAAGTAATGACTCAGCTTGTAGAAGTCGACGAAGTAGGCGTCGGTCGGCAGCGCATCGGGCGGCAGCGGCGTCTGACCCTCGCCTCCGCGCGCCAGCCTGGTCAGCACGTTCTCGTGCGCGAGAATCGCCGCCCCTTCCGTCGCGTCCGCAATATTGCCGGCGACGTTGCCGCCCGTGAACGTGTGCCCGGCATTGCGGAGCTTCTCGTTGCCGCCGATGTGATCGGCGTCGGCGCTGGTGTTGATCACATAGCGAATCGGCTTCGGTGGCGCGGCGACGTGACGGTCGGCGACTGACGAGCGCGTCTCGGCGCCAAAGCCGATCGCCCTCGGTTCGTGGCGCGCGACCCAGTCGCGCTGCAGACGCTGCACCGCGGAGATGACCTTGTCGCTCATCTCCAGGCGCCCGGCATCCACGACCAGCACGCCGTCGTTCCCGACCGAGACGACGATGTTGGCGCCGGCACCGAAGATGGCGTAGACGTTGCCGCGGATCGGGAGGATCTCAACTTCGCCGGCCGGCGGCGCCTGGATCATCGGCGCACGCGTGAACTTCGACGGCTGCAGGACGGGCTGCTGCGCGCCGAGTGGGGACACGATCAGCGCAGCGATCGCGACAGCGCCGGCGATAGCTATCGCTCGCACCGTCATTTGCTTTCCGGACCAAGGCCGCCACGCGACCGCGGAATCTTCGAGCGGATCTCGGGATACATGTTGGCGGCGCCGGCCGTCACCACGTCGAGCGGGATGTTGTAGCGCTTGGCGAACCAGCTGACGTCAGGATTGGTGCCGGGCAGATAGTGCGGCACGACGCCACGCGGCCGATCCACCTCGGTCACCACCGTGCACGGATACGCGGGAATCTGCTGGTTCAGCGCCAGCTGGTATTCCGTGCTGCGAATCAGCGGCTCGGTGAGATACACCGGGTCATACGCGATCACGAGGAAGGTCAGATAGTTGCCACGGCGAATCAGATACTGCGTGACCTCGATCTCGTCGCTGTGGAAGACGCCATTGCGACGCTGATACTCCTCTTTCAGGTGCGTCACGCGCACGCGCAGCGTGTCGCCGATCCACTCGCCAGTCGAGAACCCGGCCCACGTGTGCTGCGCGTTCGGCGACGGGTGCGGACGGCCGTCCATGTAGATCGGCCGGTCCACAGACCGCAACCACTCCAGATGCCAGGCGGTCACATCGCGCGATACCGGATCGATTTCCTTCGAGATCTTGAGCTGCGACGGGCCGCGTGAGATGTAGGCGCTGCCGTGTGGACGGCACTGCCACTCGGGCAGCGTGTAGATCGAGGCGTCCCACGCCGACGAGCGCAAGCGCGCCGCGTCGTTCATGGGAATGCCCACCCAGTCGCCGAGCTCGGGATTGCCGACGTTGTCTTCGGCGCGGACCGGCGTCCACTCGCCGGACGAGATCCACCTGTGCCTCAACCGGGACGCTCATCATCGCCAGGGCGATGCAACTCCCGACGACCAACGACCCAACTCCCAATCGCGCTCTCTTTGGGCATTGGGAATTGGAAGTTGGAAGTTGTTTGAGGTGTCTCATGGCTTCAGCCTAGAGGCGGGCGTCGGACCCGCCTGCAAACTCGCCGCGAACTCTCTGAGAGGACGGCCGTTACGGCCGGCGCGCGCGCCCGGCGCTTCGCGCGGGCGAGTATACTGCGCGGGTTCGCGATTCGCAAAGTCTGATATGGCACACGGAGGCCCGTCAGGCGGCCCGGGAGCGCGATGACCCAACCGGCGTCCAGGACGATCAACATCGGCGAGATGCTCGAGAACAGTCGGATTGGACCGCTTCACATCCGCGTCTTCGCGCTCTGCATGATCTCGCTCATCATGGACGGCTTCGACGTGCAGGTGATGGGCTACGTCGGACCGGCGATCGTGGCGGACTGGGGAATCGATCGGTCGCAGCTGGGGCCGGTGTTTGCCGCGGCCAACTTCGGTGTGCTGCTGGGCGCACTGCTCCTCAGCATGCTGGCCGACAAGATCGGACGGCGTCCGGTGCTGGTCGGCGCCACGCTGGCGTTCTCGGCGATGACCATCGCCACGGCCTATGCCCAGAACCTCGAACAGTTGTTGTGGCTGCGGTTCATCGGTGGCATCCCCATGGGCTGCATCATTCCCAACGCCACGGCACTGGTCGGCGAGTTCAGCCCGAAGGGTCGCAAAGTCACGCTGATGATGTGCATCACCGTCGGCTTCACCGGCGGCGCGATGCTGGCCGGAGCCGTCGCGCTCTGGCTGATCCCGATGTTCGGCTGGCGATCGATGTTCATCTTCGGCGGGACGATTCCCTTCGTGGTGGGTCTCCTGATGGCCTGGGGGCTGCCCGAATCGCTGCAGTTCCTGGCGGTCCAGAAGAAGCGCCTCGATCAACTCGCGCGCTGGCTGCGACAGCTCGATCCGCGCATCGCGATCGACAGCGCGCACGCGATTCATCGCCAACGAGGAAAGCCGCAGCGGCGTGCCGATCGTGCAACTGTTCCACGAGGGCCGCGGTCCGGTGACGCTCCTGTTGTGGATCGTCAACTTCACCAACATCCTGATCATCTATTCGTTGTCCAACTGGCTGCCGACGATCGTCACCGGAATGGGCTACACGCTGCAGACGGCGAATCTGATCGCCACGGTCATGCAGGCCGGCGGCCTGATCGGGACCTTCGGCCTGGCGTGGGCAATCGCACGCAAGGGGTTCCTGCCGACGCTCGCGCTGACCTTTGCGCTCGCGACGGTGAGCATCGCATTCATCGGCCAGCCCGGGCTGACGCTGACCGTGCTCGGCGTCATCGTGTTCATCGCCGGCTGGGGCATCATCGGAGGCCAGCCGGCGATCAACGCGCTTTCAGCGTCGTTCTACCCCACCTATCTCCGCTCGACCGGCGTCGGCGCGGGTCTCGGCGTCGGCCGCACCGGCGCGATCATCGGCCCGTATGTCGGCGGCCTTCTGCTCGCGCAGCAGTGGACGCCGCAGCAACTCTTCTGGGCTGCCGCGGTGCCGGCGGTGGTATCGACCGCCGTCATCCTCATGCTCCGGGTCGTCATGCGCGTGCCCGCGCCAAACGCAGCCGCAGCTCCGATCGCCCACTAGAAGATCTCGACGCCGGAGGGCGGGTCCAAAAAGCAGGACCCGCCCTACGGCGTTTCTGTTCGGGAACGACGATTGCGATGCGAGCAATCGCCGTGTCCCGACCGAAACGCCTCTGCGCCGATCAACTACGTTGGGCGAAAGCGCTATTTCCTGACCTTCTGCACGTACGCGCGGGTCAAAGCCTTTGCCGATCCCGACGTCGCAGCAATGGACGCTGGAGCAATTCCGTCGTACCGCCTGCATCGAGCAGTTCGCGATTCTTGCCTACTGCCTGATGCCAGACCACGCTCATCTGCTTGTCAAAGGCATGACGGAAACCTCGGACTTGCGACGGTTCGCAAAGATGGCCAAGCAACGCTCAGGCGGAATTCATCGAAGGCGCTACGGTGGGCGCCTGTGGCAGGAGGGCTACTTCGAACGCGTATTACGCGACAAAGACGACGTCAGGTCCTTCGCACAATACATCGTTGAGAATCCACCGCGCGCGGGCCTTTCGAATTGCCCGCACGTGGGACGCAATATTTGACGCCGTAGGCCGGGTCTTGTTCTTTAGACCCGGCGGAACAGACCCGCCGTCCAAACCCACGCGAGACCCGTGGGGTGGTTCGAGAAGTACGGACGGCGGGTCTAAAGAGCAAGACCCGCCCTACGGCGTCCACGGCGTCCCTTAGAACTGGTACTTGATCCCCAGCTGCATCACCCGCGGCGCACCAGCAGTCGTGATCTGACCGAAGGTCGCGGTGTTGTTCAGCGCCGTCGCCGGCTGCGCCCACTGGAACCAGTTGAACGCGTTGAACGCGTCGACGCGCACTTCGATCGCCTGCGTGCCCCTGATCCTGATCAGGCGCGTCAGCGACATATCGAGGTTGCGCGTGCCCATGCCGCGAATGCTATTGCGCGACTGGGTCGAGGACAGCGTTCCAGCGACCGGCTGTCTGAAAGCCGCCGGATTCAGGAATCTCCTGCCGCCGTTGAGCGGGTTGATCGAATTGTCGCCGTACGGATCGTCGAGCACCTGCTCCGCACGCTGCGTGCCCTGCTGGCCGTTCAGCGCGATGTCGGTGCCGGTCGGACCGTCAGCCACGGACCGGTCGCGGCGCGGAAGCCGCCGACCAGACGCCAGTCGGAGAACGCCGCCCGCATCGCGGCGTTGTTGAGGCGCGGCGACACTATGCTCGCCGTCATCGAGAAGTTGTGCAGCCGGTCCGCCGTGCAGTTGCCATCGTCGTAGCCCGGATCGTCGGGCTTGTTGTAGCCGACCGCAGACGTTCGTGGTGCCGCCGCCGTTGCCGTCCGGTGAGCCGAAGCAGTTCGACAGCGTGTAGTTCGCCGTGAACGTGGTCAGCGTCGTGGAGCCGCGCACCGAGAGCAGCATGCCGTCGTAGCTCTGGCTGCCGTCGCTCACATACTGATCGAGCGGCCCGTAGAACCGGCCGTTGTTCGGATCCGGCCACGCTGAGCGGACGACGGTTGTTGGTGTTGGCGACGGTGGGCGCCGCGCCGGTGCCCGGCACCGGAACGAAGAGCGCGTTGTTGAGCGGCTTCGATTCCCAGATGTTGTGCGTGCGGCTGCCGACGTAGCCGACCGACGCCGGTCCACCGCTGCGTGAACTGCCGTTCGAGCGTGACGTTGAACGAGTCCACGTTCGTCGCCACGAGGTCGTTGGTCAGGGACAGGAACGGACCGTTCAACGAGAACGGCGCGTTCTGGTCGAACGTGACCGGGAAGATGTTGGTCTGTCCGCCGGGGCTGCCGAGGAACGGATTGTCGAGACCTCCGGGCGGATTGTTCAGACGCACTTCCGAGCCCCACGGCGGCGCCACCGACGTGTTGAGATGGAACTGCGCGTTGACGAACTCGTACGCGCGGCCGTACGCGGCGCGCAGCGACGTGCGACCCGAGCCGGTCGGATCCCAGGCCACGCCGACGCGCGGACCGAAGTTGTTCCAGTCCGTCTTCATCCCGGCCTGTGACGGGAAGCCGGGATCGCCCGGGAAATACAGACCGGCGGGACCGTTCGGGAACACGGTGCTCTTCGTGCCGGCCTGGAACCGTGCCAGATCGAACTGATAGACCGCGCCGTTGACGAGTTGCTGCGGGAAGAACGGCTCCCAGCGCAGGCCGTAGTTCAACGTCACCCGCGGATTGAGGCGCCACGTGTCCTGTGCGTACAGTCCGAGCGACTTGCCTTCCATGTCGAGCGTGTTCGGTGCCGCCTGGATGAGGCCGTTCGTTGCCGAGGCGACCGAGCATGAAGTCGGCGAGCCCGAGCCCGGTGATCGAACCGTCAATGCTGAACTGTCCGGGCGAGCGCACGTTCGCCAGCGAGAGCGACGACCAGCTCGCGAACGTCCCACCAAATCCGAACTGGTGGCCACCACGCACGAGCGTCACGTCGTCGCTGATCTGCCACGACGGCGTCGTGAAGTCGGACTGGCTTTCCGTACCGCCGCCAAGCTGAAATCCGCCGGTGACGGTCAGCAGCATGTAGCTCGGCATGTAGCTGTAGATGTTGATGCCCACGTCGGGCGCGGAGAAGAAGTCGGTGCTCGTGCGATGGATGTCGGTGCGGTTGTACGCGAAGCGAACCGCGTTGAGCGTGCTCGAGTTGATCACATAGTTCTCGCCAAGCGTGAACGTCTGCGCGAGGTTGTCGCGGCCGCCGATGCGCGTGACCAGCAGGTTCTCCTCCGCCGCCTCGAGACTGAAGGGGGGCGGCGTGAACTGCGACGTCGCGATGTAACGCCCGAACAGCGAGTGCTTCTCGCTCAACGTGAAATCGACCTTGGCCACCTGCTGCCATTCATCGGTTTCGCTCGGCAGCCCGTACTGCACCAGACCGCACGGGTCGTTGGTCGTCGGCAGCCGCGAGGTGATGTTCAGCGCCGCCCTGCTGAAGAGCGCCGGATCGACTCGGTTGCCGACGAACGGCGCCAGTAGATTGCGCTGCACGCCCGCATTACAGGCCGGCGACGCGAACGCCGTGAAGTCACCCTGCAGCATCGCCGCAGTCGGCACGAACGCGCGGTTGTCGGTCGGGTTCACCGTGGTGTTGGTGCCCTGATACCCGTAGAAGAAGAACAGGCTGTCGGTCTTGATCGGACCGCCAATGGTCACGCCGTACTGATTGCGCTTCAGACCGTCGTCTTTGCGCGAACCGTCAGGGTTCTTGGTGGCAAAGGGGTCGGTGGCGTTCATGTTGTGGTGACGGAAGAACTCGAAGACGTCGCCACGGAACGAGTTGGTGCCTGACTTGGTGACGGCGTTGACCGCGCCACCCGAGTGCGTGCCGTTCTGCGCCGTCATCGCGCTCGTCTCGGCGCGGAACTCCTGCATCGCATCAGGAAACGGCAGCGGCAGGTTCAGGTTGTCATAGGGGTTGTTGTGCATGGCGCCGTCGAGGATCCACGAGACCCCGAACGCCAATCCACCGGCCAGCGAATACGCCTGACCGCCGCTGCTCCCGCCCATGCTGCGGCTGGTGGCATTCAGCTGCGGCTGCGGCACGGCTGCGGGGAGCAGCGCCAGGAGGTCCGCAGTGTTGCGTCCATTGAGCGGCAGCTCCAGGATGCGCTTGTTCTCCATCACCTGGCTGATGCCGAGCGCGCGCGTCTCGACGGTCTGAGTGTTGGCCGTAACGGTGATCGCTTCCTGAACGGTGCCGAGCTCGAGCACGACCGGCACGGCTGGATTGCTGTTGACCTGCAGAACGATGCCGGTCTGGATCGAGGTGCGGAATCCCTGCAGCGAGACGTCCAGGCGGTACGGCCCGATCGGAAGGCTGGGCAATACGAAGACGCCGTCGGTGTCGGAGATGATTTCGCGCTTGAATCCGGTTTCGGTTTGCGTTGCCGTCACGCTGGCGCCGGGAAGCACGCCACCGCTCGTATCCTTGACTGTGCCGGTGATCTGGGCTGTTGCCTGCGCCATCACCGTGCTCGCCGACAGAAGCACGACAATCAGTCCGCTGAACACACGCCGGAGTGCGCGTCTCATCCTGACCCTCCTCGATGTATACCCGCTAGTTGAATCAGGGAGCCCCGCCTCCCTCGGCCCCCGCGCGTCGTGCGCGGAGCGATCGCGCGATCTCATTCACGAGGCGCGCAAGCCCCGCGAAGTCGCCGGAGTATACTCCCGAGGACGCGGTTGTTCAACAGACTGACATCTCACATCCGGCTTCCAACCCGATGAAATACGCGATGTTTTCGCTGGGATTCGACCCGGCGCCCCGCCTTGGTTTGCTTCGCGGCGACTCGGTCGTCGATCTCAAGACTGCGACGCCGCTGCTCTGGCCCGACGCGCCGACCACGCTGCTCGATCTCATTCAACGCGGGCCCGACGCGTGGACGCGGATGGCGGAGATCGGCACCGAAGCGACCTCCGCCCACAGTCATCTCGCGTCGACAGTGCGCTGGCACGCCCCGATCCCGCGTCCCACGAAAAATGTGTTCTGTCTCGGTCTCAACTATGCGGCCCATGCGAAGGAAAGCTCGCAGGCGCGTGGCCGGGAGATGAAGATCCCCACGGTGCCGGTGATCTTCAGCAAGGCGCCGACGACCGTCACCGGCCCGTACGACGACGTCGCGGTCGATCGCACGGCGACACAGCAGGTGGACTGGGAAGTGGAGCTGGGCGTCGTGATCGGCAGAACCGGCCGAAACATCGCGACGGCCGACGCGCCCGGTCACGTGTTCGGCTACACCGTCATCAACGATCTCAGCGCGCGCGACCTGCAACAACAGCACATGCAGTGGTTCAAGGGGAAGAGTCTCGACGGGTTCTGCCCGATGGGGCCGGTCGTCGTCACCGCCGACGAGTTCGGCGATCCGCAGACCAAGCGCCTTCAACTCCGCGTGAACGGGGTGACCAAACAGGACGGCCTGACGGCCAACATGATCTTTCCCGTGGATGTAATCATCGAGTGGCTGTCGAAGGGACTCACGCTGGAAGCGGGCGACATCATCGCCACGGGCACACCGGAAGGCGTCGGCATGGGCCGGACACCCCAGGAATTTCTGCAGAACGGCGACCTCATCGAAACCGAGGTCGAAGGGATCGGCATCCTGCGAAATCGCATTGTCGATTTGTGATCCGTGATTGTCGATTCGTCGGTGATTGGGGAATGGTGATTTTTGATTGACGACAAGCTCGCGATACGAGAAGTAGTCGAGAATTGGGCACTGTGGCGTGACGCCGGCGACTGGGAGCGCTTCGCCACCGTCTGGCATGACGATGGCTGGATGACGTCGACGTGGTTTCAGGGGCCCGCAGAGAAGTTCATCGAGGTGAGCCGCGCCGGCTTCGAGCGCGGCGTCAGCATCCTGCACTTCCTCGGCGGCTTCACCTGCGACATTGCCGGGAACCGTGCGATCTCGCAGACCAAGATGACCATCAACCAGCGCGCGATGGTGGACGGTCTTGAAGTGGATGTGGTCTGCACCGGCCGCTTCTACGACTTCCTCGAGAAGCGAGCGCCCCGCCCTGAGCGACCGACGGGAGTCGAAGGGTGGGCGATCGTGCGGCGACAGCCCATCTACGAGAAAGACCGAATGGACCCGGTGGAGCCGTCGCGACGGCTGATGCTCGATGTCACCGTGCTCGCCAAGTTCCCCGAGGGCTATCGGCACCTCGGCTATCTGCAATCGAAGAACGGATTCACGGTAAAAGGAAGCCTGCCGGGCCTGCGCGGACCGGCGGTCGAGACGCTCTACGCCGAAGGCAAGGCCTGGCTCGCCGGCTCGCCGACGGCAGGAGTTCCGTTGTAATGCAAGATGCGAAATGCACAATGCAAACGAAGTCTGTAGCATCGTAGGTTCGTTGCATTTTGAATTTGGCATTTTGAATTACACATGAACGCGAGAAGACTCGGGCCATTCACCGTCTCCGAAATCGGGCTGGGCTGCATGAGCCTGTCGCACGCCTACGGTGTGCCGCCCGAACCGGACGCGGCCGCGACGCTGCTGCTGAAAGCCCTCGATCTCGGCTACACACACATCGACACCGCCGCGCTGTACGGCTTCGGCGCGAACGAGACGTTGATCGGTCGTGTACTGAAAAGCCGTCGGAACGACTTCGTCCTCGCCAGTAAGGGCGGCATGTTCCGCAATGCGCAGGGACAGCGAGAGATCGACGGTCGTCCCCACGCCATCCGGCGTCACTGCGAGGAGAGCCTCTCGCGGCTGCAGACGGAGGTGATCGATCTCTATTACCTCCATCGCTGGGACAAGCGCGTGCCGGTCGAAGACAGCATCGGTGCGCTCGCCGATCTGGTCAAGGAGGGGAAGGTCAAGACCATCGGCATGAGCGAAGTGTCTGCCGCGACCATCCGCAAGGCCCACCGCGTGCATCCGCTCACCGCCGTTCAAACCGAATACTCGCTGTGGACGCGCAACGCCGAAGTGGCGGTCCTCGACACCTGCCGTGAGTTGGGAATTACGTTCGTCGCTTTCAGTCCACTTGCCCGCGGCTTCCTCACCGGCAAGCTGCGAGACACGTCGATGATGCCGCCGAAGGACATCCGTCTCGGCATGCCGCGGTTCCAGGCGGATCATTTTCCAAAAAACCTGCAACTGCTCGTTGGGCTGGACGCACTCGCCCGTGAGCAGGGCTGCACGATGGGACAGCTGGCGCTGGCCTGGGTGCTGGCGCAGGGCACGCACATCGTCCCGATCCCCGGCACAACCCGACCCGATCACCTGGAAGAGAACATCGGCGCGACAGCCGTCACGTTGTCGGCAGACATGCAGCATCGGCTCGACGCGCTGATCAACCCGCGAACGGTGTCCGGCGCGCGATACGCAGAGGGAGTCCAAGCGGAGATTGATACAGAGGAGTTGGGGGTCGAAACCCGATGACGTTCCAGGTCACGCCCGGATGGCTGATCTATCACCCGAATCCGTCTACGCCGGCGTTCACGGTTCCGCCCGGTTCAGTGGACGCGCACTGCCACGTGTTCGGACCCGGCGACGTGTTTCCCTATGCGCCGGAACGCAAATACACGCCTGCCGATGCCACGAAGGAGCAACTCTTCGCGCTGCGCGACCGTCTCGGCTTCGACAAGAACGTGATTGTGCAGGCCACCTGTCACGGCACCGACAATCGCGCGCTCGTCGATGCGCTCCGTGCGTCGAACAACAAAGCGCGCGGCGTCGCGACCGTCGATCGCCATATCACCGACGCCGAGCTCGAGGAGCTTCACGAAGCCGGCGTGCGCGGCACGCGCTTCAATTTCGTCAAGCGGCTCGTGGACTTCACGCCGCGCGAGGTACTCGCCGAGATCGCCCATCGCATCGCGCCGCTGGGCTGGCACGTGGTGATCTACTTCGAAGCGGTGGACCTGCCCGAGCTCTGGGACTTCTTCACCTCACTCCCCACAACCGTCGTCGTCGATCATATGGGCCGACCGGATGTGAGGCAGCCGGTGAACGGTCCCGAGTTCGAACTGTTCGTCCGCATGATGCGCGAGCACGAGAACATCTGGTCGAAGGTGAGCTGCCCCGAGCGGCTCACGGTCAGCGGACCGCCGGCCTTGAACGGCGAGCGGAACGCCTATCGCGACGTCGTGCCGTTTGCGAAGCGTCTGGTCGACACCTTCCCGGATCGCGTGCTGTGGGGCACCGACTGGCCGCACCCGAATCTCAAGGACCACATGCCCGACGATGGGCTGCTCGTGGACTACGTGCCGCACATCGCCACGACGGCGGAGCTGCAACGCAAGCTGCTGGTCGACAATCCGACGCGCTTGTATTGGTGATTCTTCGATCGTTGATTCTTGATTCGTTGTTGATTGGGTGATTGGTGATTGGTGATCGACGCCGGTCCCACGTTTGCCGCATCGGGCTGCAGAACCATCAATCTCCAATCAAGAATCGACGATCGACAACGATTCGACCATCAAAGATCCATAATCAAAGATTGTGTGAGCGGAGGGTCGATGAAGATCTGCTTAGCGGGTACCGGGGCGATGGGCGAAGTCCATGTGAAGGCCCTGGAGAAGATTGACGACGTCCAGGTCGTCTCGATTGCGGCGCGCACGGATGAGAGCGCCAAGGCGTTCGCCGAGAAATACAACATTCCCTTCGGGTCCTCGAATCTCGAGGCGTGCATCGATCGTCCTGGCGTCGACGCGGTGATTCTGACGACGCCGAGCGACCAGCATCACGATCAGACGATCATGGCGCTGTCGAAGGGCAAGCACGTGCAGGTCGAGATCCCCATGGCGCTCAGCCTCACCGACTCCGAGGACATGGTGAAGGCGGCGAAAGCGGCCGGCAAGGTCTGCATGGTGACGCACACGCGACGCTTCTCGAGCCCGCATCGCGAGATCCGCAAGCGCATCCAGGAAGGCGCCTTCCACCTGCACCACATGGTGGTCGAGACCTACTTCTTCCGCCGGACCAACACCAACATGCACGGACAGGCGCGATCGTGGGTGGACAACCTGCTCTGGCACCACGGCTGCCACTCGGTGGACCTCGCCCACTGGATCATGGACGACCCGGACTGGCAGGTCTGGGGACAGAAGGGACCGGACCACAAAGAGCTCCACATCCCCATGGACATCACTGTCGGGATGAAGTCGAAGAAGGGGCCGCTCTTCTCCATGGCCATGTCCTTCAACAACAAGGGCCCCTTCGGCGGGTTTTACCGGTACATCGGCGAGGAAGACACCTACAAGGTCTACCGGGATTCGATGACCGACAGCGACGGCAAGGATGTGCAGCTCGACCCGACGCTGGCCTTCGACCGTCAGGACATCGAATTTGTGAGCGCCATCCGCGAGGGCCGCGAACCGGAATCGAGCGCGGCCAGCTGCGCCAGGACGATGGCCTTGTTGGATAAAATCGATAAGGCGATGAACGCGTAACCGCTCGGCGGGTCTGAGAACAAGACCCGCCCTACGCTGCATCAGCGGACGCCGTAGGGCGGGTCCTGATCTATGGACCCGCCGCAACGTAAGGGAGAGAAAGCAATGGGTGAGATTGTTGCCGCCGTCGGAACGTGCCACACACCGTACATGTTCACGCGGCCGCCGGACGAGGATCCCAACCAGCTCGAGCAGGCCGGCCGGGCGATGAACGAGCTCGGCAAGGTGCTCGACGAAACCAAGCCGGATGCGATCTTGTTCTTCGGCGCAGATCACGTCGAAACATTTTCGGTCAGCTGCGTGCCGTCGTTCGCCATCGTCGCCGGCGATCGCGCCATGGCCAGGTTTGCCGGACGCGAGCACAACCTGCCGATTCACCGCGAGCTCGCTGAAGACATCCTCAACAAGCTGGTCGTCGACCACAGCTTCGACATGGCCTACTCCGAGGACGCCGAGCTCGGCCACGCGTTCTCGATTCCCTTCGAGTACGTGATCGGCAAGCGCAACATCCCGGTCGTCCCGTTCTTCACCAACGTCTACGTTCCGCCGCTGCCGACGCCGCGCCGCTGCGAGGCGCTGGGCAAGGCCATCGCGAAGATCATCAAGGGCCGCAAGGAGCGTGTCGCCATCATCGCCAGCGGCGGCATGTCGCACTTCCCCGGCACCACGAAGTACCTCCACCCCGAATTCGACTTCGACCGCTGGCTGGTGTCGCAGTTCGAGGCAGGCAATGGCGACGCGCTGCTGAACATGACCGGCACGCAGCTCGATGAGGTCGGCAACACCGAGATGCTCAGTTGGGCGGTGATGTTCGGCGCCATCGGGGCGTCGCTCGAAGGCGAGCTCATCGACTACATCCCGACCTGGCACCACGGGCTCGGCCTGATGCGCTTCCTGCCGCAGCGCGCGCGCACCAACGCACCGACCAAGGTGACCGAGCAGTACGGCGGCTTCAAGTTCGTCGATCAGGGCTACATGTTCTACAAGCATCCGCCGTCGGAGGCCTACGGGCTGAACAAGCTGCTGTTCGAGTCGCGGCACAGCCAGGATCTGCGCAATCGCATCATCAACGACTTCGAGAAAGTGTGCGACGAGTACGATCTGCACGGTCAGCAGCGTGAGGCGGCCAAGTCGATGATCAACGTCGGCAAGGGCGGCAAGGTGAGCGATCACGTCGGGCCGCTGGCCGAGGCCGGATGCCATCCGCTGCAGGCGCTGATGGCGCTTCACGTGATCTTCTCGACCAGTCACGCCCGCGGCCAGGCGGCAATGGCTGGAGCGCAAAAGCACTGAATGCACAATGCTCAAAGCACAATGCACAATGCACAACGACTTTCCGAGATTCTTCGTTGAGCATTGAGCATTCGTCATTGAGCATTGAGCATTGATATGAATCGCCACGGCGCGATGTCCAACGGCGCCCGCATCGACTATTCGATGGCGGGCGCCCCGACTGCTCCTGCTCTCCTCTTCATCAATTCAATAGCCACCACGCGCGAGCTCTGGGCGCGGCAGGTCGCGCGTCTGTCACATTCGTTCCGCGTCATCACCTACGACGCGCGCGGGCACGGATTCTCTCAGGTCACCGCCGGTCACTACTCCATCGAGCAGCTCGGGCGCGACGCGCTGGCGATCCTCGACGATGCCGGCGTGGAGTCGGCGCATGTGTGCGGCATTTCGCTCGGCGGCATCACCGCGATGTGGATGGGCGTGAACGCGCCCCGCCGGATCGGGAGCCTGGTGCTGGCGAACACCGCGGCGCGCATCGGCAGCGTGGAGATGTGGAGCGAACGCATCGCCTTCGTGAAGCAACAGGGCATGGCCACGCTGGCCGATCTGACGATGCCGAGATGGTTCACGGAGGGGTTCCGTGCGCGTGAGCCGCACACCGTGGAGCAGTTCAGAACGATGGTCGCGACGTGCCCGAAGGACGGTTATCTGAGCTGCTGCGCAGCGCTGAGGGATGAGGACCTGCGCGACGCGATCGGCACGATCCGCTGCCCGGTGCTGTGCATCGCCGGCAGCGCCGATCCGGCAACGCCGCCCGAGGCGCTGCGGTTCATCCACGAGCGCATTACTGGATCAAGGATGGTGCTGCTCGACGCGGCACATCTGACCAACGTCGAGCAGCACGAGGCGTTTACGAATGCCGTGATGGAATTTATTCCGTCACAGTGATGTTGATCACTTCACACAGCCCCGTCATCGTCGCGTGACGGTCGTCACCGGCCTGCACCACGAGCTTGTGCGGGCCCGGCGCGAGCTGCATCTCGATGGTGTTGTCGCCCTTGCCGAAGTGCACCCACGGATTCGCCTTGGGGATGACCGAACCGGCAGGCAGGCAGTCGGTATCGACGCCTAGATGGAAGTGGCCGGTGTTGGCGCGCACGGCTTCGGGCGCGATCTCACCCGGCGGCACCGCCGCGATTGTGAACATGTCGTTGCCGAAGACGACATGCACCGGGCTCTTCACCGAGGCACCGTTCTTTGGCTCCATGAAGAAGACCTTGCCACCGCCTGGCGCGGCCGTTGACGCGGGCTGAGACTCAGGCGAGCTGCCACCGCAAGCGGCCACGGCCGCTATCGCTGCTGTCAGGAACAGAGCACCACCCACACGGAATGCCATCGGCACAACTCCTTTCGAACGAATGAAGACCGGGGGGAATTATAGGCCGGTTGGTTGGTCGCAGGTAGGGCCGGTCCTTTCGGACCGGCCGTCGTGAGGGGGAAGGCCCGTCCAAAAGGACGGGCCCTACGGGTTTAGAAGTCGAACGTGAAGTTTAGGCGTACGAAGCGCGGGGTAACGACCTGTGTCGGATTGTTCCATGTCCCACCCGCGGCCGTATTCTGATACGAGTTCTCGTAAGTCGTCGCGTAGTTGGTGTTGAACAAATTGTAAAGATCGACGCCTGCATCGACGCGCGTCCGGCCGAAACGCAAGATTTTGGCGATGCGCATGTCAAGCTGGGTCCGGCGGGTGTCCTCATAAAGGCGGAGCTCGTCGTTATCAAGAAGATTGACGCTGGTCGTACCCGTTATCAGAGCACCAACCGGCAACCGACCGAGAGCGGACTGAATCAACGTGTTCGGCACGATCCAGGTCGCCGTCCGCGAGTTGGGCGGCTGCGACCGCAACGTCCCGCTGACGCGAACATCGATCTTCGGGATGGTGTAAGTCGCCAAACCTCGCAGTTCCGCTTGGAAGGGCTCCTTGCTGTAGCAGGCAGTGCCCTGTTGCAGCACACCAAGGACGGGCCCCAGTGTCGGCTCGTTGATCTTGGTGACGCTATCGCAGCGATCGATGACCTTCCGCCCCACGCCCGACCCGACCTGAATGGTCAAGCCGTTCCTCATTCGTGCGTTCACCGTGAAGTCGAAGCCGTGCCAATAGTCGGTTAGATCGCCAAACTTGGTCTCCTGCGTGACGAGATTGCTGGCCGGGCGCGACCCGACCGCCACTTTCTGCGTGTAGAACGTCATCGGATACCCGCCGCCGCCTGGCAGGCGCGGATCGGCTGGCGCTGTCAACGTGAAGGCGTCGTAGTCTGCCGGACCACGGTTTTCATCATCAGTGATGATGTTGTCGGTGGTCGCTGGGCCGGTCCACCAACGACGGTTGTAGCCGAACTCGAGTGACACGCGAGGCAGTATCTCCTGCTGCAGGTTGACGCCAAACTGCCAGTCGTTCTGCCGCACGCCCCAGCCGTGGAGCAGATCTGGATCGACACGTTCGAGACCCTGGGCGGTGGACCCGAAATTCAGTTGGTCACCGGTCAACGGGCCGCACGTGTCAACGGTTCCGGAGGCCGGGCTCTGCGCGCCGAAGTTCGTCAGGCTGCAGTCAATGACGTAGTCGCCGTCGTTGTCGGTCCAGCTCCGATTGATCACTGAGTTGACTGTCCGCCGCGCCGGGTTGTTGTCGTCGAAGATGCTGTCGTTCACGGCCGCGTCAAGGTAGTGGCCGAAGTTGAACTTGATCGCGGTCTTGCCCGTACCGAACACGTCGTAGGCGACGCCAATTCGCGGCGTGAGGTCATTGTAGGCATCCACGCCGGCGACCCTGTCGAACGAGATCGCAGCCGAGTTGAAGATCGACGTCTTCGATGTGCCGTTGCCGTCAGACGGGCTATAGCTCCACGCGCGGTCGTAGCGCAACGCGCCCTGCAGCGTCAGTCGCCCGCGCGTCCACGTGTCCTGCACGTAGAACGCGGAAACCTTTGTATGGTCCTCCAACTCCCAGTCCGGCAGACGGAACGTGAAGGCGTTGGGGACGCCGAGATTGAATCGATACCCTAGCAGGTGATCTGGTGTGACGGTCCTCTGCGTCGCGATCAGCCAGCTCCCCTGGTAGCCGACTTTCACGCTGTGCGAGCCGGTGACGTACGAGGCCGAGGCGCGCCAGTGGTTCGGGTTGCCGTAATTGTCGAGATAGCTCTGCAGCGCGCGGTAGTTGTAGTTCGCGCGTGGTGCCCAGCGCTCTCCCGTCGCTGGGTTGACAGCGGTGGACTGTTCTGTCACGCCGATCATCCCGTCGAAGATACCGTCCGGCGGCAACGCCCCGGGACCGCCGGCGTGGTAGTACGACAGCCGCGAGAAGCCAGCTTCCAGCAGCAGCCGATTGGTCATCGGCGCCGTCCACGTCGCTTGCGTCAGGTAGTAAGGGAAGTCGAAGTAGAGGGTGTTCGCCTCGGGTGACTGGTTGATGTTTCCCGCTGCAATCCACGCGGCGTCGCGGTTATGGCAGCCCTCGCTCTCCACCTTGAGCGGCGCGCCCTCACAGCGCACCTGGTACTCATGGCTGAATGTGATCCGGTGCTTCGGGGTCGCCTGCGCCGTCGCGCGGCCGATGTACATCGTGCGCCCCTGGAGCTGTCGACCGGTGACCGCGTTGTCTGGCCGCCAATGCCAAGCCGCCGGATTGAAGGCGTTGGCGTTTGCAACCAGGCCTTCCAAGGACGTCGATGTGTCGAGCTTACGATAGCTGCCAAAGAACCACAGACGGTCGCGCTTGATCGGCCCGCCATAAGACACACTCGCATCATAGGCGCTGATAATGCCCGGCGGTTCGGTGATGTTGGCGGCGCGCAACTCGTCGTCGAGATTGTTGCCTTTCGACCACTCACCGGCATTATTCAAGAAGCCCTGCCCGCGGAAGGCATTACCACCCGCGCGCGGCACGAGGTTCATCACCGGTCCGCCGGTGTCGCTTTCTCCAAGACCGCCAGACACGGTGACGGCCACTTCGTCGACGTTCACCGAGTCAAGAATGTAGGACGACACGCCGCCGCCGTTGAACGCCGCCGCCACGGTCATACCGTTCACCGTCATGCGCCCTTCGTTGGTGGCGCCGCCGCGCGCGCTGAAGAACGTCATCGTCGGCGTTGCCTGCATACCGTTGGTGTCAACGGTGAGGCCTGGAGTCGCGTTGAGCAACGAGCCAACAGTTCGCGTCGCGGGAATCGCCTGCACGGCCTCGGCGTCAAGCACGACCTCGCGCCGTACGCTCTGCACATCGACGACCGGCGTCTCGCCAGTGACCGTGATCGTCTCTTCGATTGCGCCCACCCTCAAGTCAACAGGAATGGTCAAAACGGTGGAACCTGACAGCACGACGCCGTCGCGCTTCACGGTGCTAAAGCCCGGCAATGTGAACGTCAGGCTGTAGGTGCCTGGAGGCAGCTCAATGATGCGGTACTGACCGGCGCCATCGGACACCACGGTGCGCACCTTCTCGGTGAGCGCGGGGCTAGCGGCCTCGACGGTCACGCCAGGCAACACGCCACCGGAACCGTCCCGGATGGTGCCTGTGAGAGTGCCCTGCGCCGCTGCGACAGACGGCAGCAGCACGGCAGCAGCAAGAACGAGCAGAACGTACTTCAATCCACGCATGGAGACTGACTCCTTTGGAATTCCCCCGCAGTGTTCACGGACTCGGTGAAACACAGTTCGACTGTTGCGGCCACCTTGGGGCTACCCGGCTACACGAAGGTCAGCTGTACGAACAAGTTGGAGCGCGCACGCCTAACGAAAGGGACTCAAACGAGAGGGCCCAGGGATCGGGCCGCGCATGGCGTTCGCATCAACGCCATGTCTCGGGCGCGAATCTACGCTTGTGTCAAGAAGATGTCAAATAAATCTGCCATCCCGAAAAGTCGGTAGAGCGGGGGCGGCTTCGGATGGAGGGGGCTAGTGTTGACCCTCGTCAACGTACTGGACGCCGAGTTCGGCCAGCTTCGCCCGGAGCCCGTAGAAGTCGAGACCAAGCTCCCCGTTTTTCAAACGTGCCCGGGATTTCTCTTCCTTGGCAAGACGGTCGGCTCCGGCCGTCGCCACGTCGACCGCCTTTCCCTTCGGGACGACGACGACGCCGTCCACGTCGGCGATGACGACGTCGCCCGGGGCAATCGCGGCGCCGGCACAGACGACCGGGACGTTCACCGACCCCGCCGTCGCCTTCACCGTCCCCTGCGCGTGGATGGCCTTCGCCCACACCGGAAACGCCATCGTCGTCAGATCGGCGACGTCACGGACGCCGGCGTCGATGAGCAGGCCGACCACGCCGTGGGCACGACAGGATACGGCGAGCAGCTCGCCAAACATGCCATCGGTGGACTCCGACGTCGTCGTCACGACGAGCACGTCGCCGGGACGGCAGACCTCGATCGCAGCGTGGATCATCAGGTTGTCGCCGGCCTGGCAGGAAATCGTGATGGCGCTTCCCGCGAGGCGTGCCGTCGGGTAGATCGGACGCATGTACGGGCGCAGCAGCCCCGAGCGGCCCTGTGCTTCGTGGACCGTGGCCACGCCGAGCGCGCCAAGCTTCTCGATCACGCCGGCATCGGCGCGTGAAATGTTCCGGACGATGGTTGGTTTCATCGCAATAAGGCCCACTGCTCAATGCCTAAGGCACAAGGCTCAACGAAGATGACCGATCATTGGGCATTGAGCACTGAGCCTTGAGCCTTCGGCATTGGAATACGTTCATTGATTCTCGGATACACCCGGCGCACGTTGCCTGCGAAGATCTTCTGGCGATCGCGATCGGAGATCGCCGCCGCGTCGACATAGCGCTTGGTGTCGTCGTAGTAGTGGCCCGATTCGGGATCGATGCCGCGCACCGCCCCGACCATCTCCGACCCGAACAGGATGTTGTCAGCCGGAATGATCTTGAGCAGCAGGTCGATGCCGGCCTGGTGGTAGACGCAGGTGTCGAAGAACACGTTGTGGCGAATCAGGTCGGCAAGCAGCGGCCGCTTCATGTCCTGCGCCAGACCGCGATAGCGGCCCCAGTGATACGGCACGGCGCCGCCGCCGTGCGGGATGATCATCCGCAGCGCCGGGAAGTCCTTGAACAGGTCTGCCGTGAGGAACTGCATGAACGCCGTGGTGTCGGCGTTGATGTAATGCGCGCCGGTGGCGTGGAAATTCGGGTTGCACGACGCGCTGACATGCACCATCGCCGGCACGTCCAGCTCCACCAGCTTCTCGTAGAACGGATACCAGTAGCGGTCGATGAGCGGCGGCGCGGTCCACTTTCCACCCGACGGATCGGGGTTCAGATTGCAACCGATGAACCCGAAGTCGTTGACGCACCGCTCGAGCTCGCTGATGCAGTTGGCCAGCGGGTCGCTCGGCGTCTGCGGAAGTTGGCATACGCCGACGAAGTTCTGCGGGAACAGCTCACAGACGCGATGGATCAGATCGTTGCACTGCCGCGACCAGTCGAGGCTGGTGCGGGCGTCGCCGATGTGATGGGCCATCGCCGAGGCGCGCGGCGAGAAGATGGTCACGTCGGTGCCGCGATCGCTCTGAAACTTCAGCTGGGGCTGGACGCTCTCGCGCAGCTGATCGTCAGAAACCCTGACCAGCCCCGGGGCCGGTGTTGACGAATCCTTCAGCCCCGCAATCTGCGCATCGCGGAACGTCTGCAACTCTTTCGGCGCCGTGGTGTAGTGCCCGTGGCAATCGATGACCATTGGAATCTTCGATTTTAAGTTGAAAAGTGAAGAAGTGGAAAAGTCGAAAGTACAGTTGAAAAGCGAAAGGGCCGGCTCTCCGCAGAGAAGCCGGCCCTTTTCTGAGGCCTGAAGCCTGAGCCCTGAGCCCTACCCAGCGAGCAGGAAGAGGCGGCGCGGGATCTGCTGCGCTGTCGCGAAGACATTCGCGCCGATCTGCTCCGCACGCGGCACCGCCTCTCGAAGTTTCTCTTGCGCCACGGGCAACGATTTACCGCGACCAAGAAGGCGTGGACGAAGCGGCACGCCGCCTGGCTGGAGGCCCAGCGCTGGCCGATCGCGGCGCTTGAGCAGACGCATCGCGCGTACATCCGCGCCGTCGACGAAGCGGGCGCGCGGCTGCGCACGGTGGATACGGAGCTCCGGGACCTCCTGACGCTCGAGCCGCTGCGGGCACGGGTCGATCGGCTGCGGTGTTTCCGCGGCATCGACGACCTCACGGCCCTCACCATCGCCACCGAGCTCGGCGACGCGCGCCGGTTTCCGGCCGCCCCGCGGCTCATGGCCTTTACCGGGTTGGTGCCGTCGGAGCATTCGAGTGGGGCGTCGCAGGTGCGCGGCCGCATCACCAAGACCGGCAACGCCCATCTGCGGCGCGTCCTGGTCGAAGCCGCGTGGCACTATCGCCATCATCCGTTTCTGGGTCGCTCCCTCCGGCTCCGGCAGCAAGGCGGCCCCGCCGCGGTGATCGCCCAGGCGTGGCAGGCGCAACATCGCTTACACCGTCGCTTTCGTCGGCTTTCCGCGCGTGGCAAACCCCGGCAGCAGATCGTCACCGCGGTGGCGCGAGAACTGAGCGGCTTTCTTTGGGCCGCGCTGACCCACTGAGCTGATCGGCCGATGTCGAAAGGAGAATCCTCGACGACTTTTATGCGATAGCTGACTCCGGTCGCGAACTCGCGCTTCTAGAGCGAGGCAGCTCCCGACGAATCATGGTCATGCGGTCTCGACCCGCGAATATCAGAGTGATTCATCGTCGTTGCCGCGGCCGATCAGCTGAGTGGGTACAGACAACGCCCCGTGCCCGGATGACTTGCTACGCCGGGCACGGGGCTCGAGGTGCTATCGAACTACTCTACAGAACCGCTCACTCTTGACACGGTCTTTCCATATCAGAAGTCGATCTGCGCGCTGAACTTGATGAAGCGCGGCTGCAGCGTCGACTGCGGTGCCAGCCAGTTCGCCGACGGGTTCGCGGTATTGATCGTCGGGTTGAACGCCTGGTTGTAGGTCAGAACGGGATTCGAGTTCGTGACGTTGTAGATGTCGAACCCGACGTTCGTTCTGGTGCGCCCGAACCGGAGGATCTTGGCCACCCGCAGGTCGATCTCGTTCACGCGATCGCCATACAGGGTGCCCGGCTCCACCAGGTTCACCGTCACGTTCGGCGCGCTGTTGGCGAACGGCGCGGCCGAGCGTGGTGTTGGCCGCCGTGAACAGCCATATTCGCCGCCAGCGGCGAGCCCTTGTCGCTGCGGAACGTGCCCGAGACGAGCACGTCGATCTTGGGGACGGTGTAGGAGCCGAGACCGGTGTAGCGCGTCACCCAGCCCGTGGAGGTGTTGCACCACGGATTGGTCGGGTTCTGCGCACCGAGAACAGTGAATTCGGGCGCGGCTGCTCGAACGTCACAGTAGTCGAACGTCCGTCGTCCCGGTGGCCAGACCACCCTGGAACGTCAGACCGTTTCGCATACGTGCGCTCACATTGAGCAGGAAGCCGTTGTAGACCTGCGTGTAGTCGCCGCCCGCGTCGCTGGCCAGCTTGGTGATGTTGTTGACCTGCGACGCGACGCTCTGTTGGACGTTGTAGAGGCCGCTGAGTGTCCGGCCGCGCGCCTCTTCCGGCAGGCGGGAATCGTTCGGCGCGGTGATGCTGAACGTGTCGAACTGATTCGCCGACTGCAGCACGTTGTCGTCCCAGGTGAAGTTGGTCAGCCAGCGGCGGGTGTAGCCGATCTCCGCCGAGACGCGCGGCAGCAGCTGCTGCTGAATCGAGGCGCCGATCTGCCAGTCGCCAGGACGCACGCCCCAGCCGCTCACGAGCGTTCGGATCGAGATCGCTCGTGAAGCGCTCGGTACCGAACCCGAGATCGCTGATCTGCGCGCAGGGATCGCCGCCGTTGTTGGCCAGCGGATTCTGCAGATCGCAGTCGGGGACGAAGTCGCCGTCGACGTCGGTCCATGCGCGCGTGACCGTCGTCGTCAGACGTCCGCTCGGACGCAGTGCCGCATACGACAGCCCATTCTGCGCGGCCTGGAGATACTTGCCGAAGTTGAGCTTCACGGACGTCTTGCCCGTGCCGAACAGATCCCACGCCAGACCCGCGCGCGGCGTGATGTCGTTGTATCCGGTCACGCCGGGCGTTTCGTCATAGTGAATCGCATTCGGCAGGAAGCGAACCGGGCCGATCGTCACTTCGGGGAAGTAGCTCCACGCGCGGTCGTAGCGGATCGCGCCCTGGAACGTCATGCGGCCCATCGTCCACGACTCCTGCCCGTAGAACGACGCGTAGCGCACGCGCTGTTTCAACGGAATCTGGTTGATCGTCTCGGTGATGAGATTGGGCACCAGGTTGTTGACGCGGAAGGTGAGGAACTGATCGTTGGTGTACACGAACTGGTTGTCGATCAGGTGACCACCCTGATATCCGAACTTCATGCTGTGCGCGCCGGTCACATACGACGCCGATCCGCGCCAGCCAATCGTGCCCTGGAAGTTCTGACGGTACGTTCCGGAGCGATAGTTCAAGTTGGCGATGCTGCCGTTGGTCGCGCAGCCCGCGATGCACTGCTCCGTCATGCCGACCAGCTGCGTGAAGTTGCTGCCCGGATGCGGCGTGCCGCCCCACTGGCTCCAGTAGGTGCCGAAGCCGGCCTCCAGGAGGAGCTTGTTGGTCAACGGCGACGTCCACGTCGCCTGCTGCACGCGTTGGCCGAAGCCACTGAGATACGTGCCGTTCTCGGGCGCGTTCGTCGCACTGCAGGGAGGATTCGACGCGCCCGCCGCGCCGCAGATGATCTCGTTCTCACCCGACTGCCGGCAGCCCTCGTCCGAACCGAGGAAGCCCGCACCCTGACACGGCATCTGCTGATCCCAGAACACGTTGAACTTGTGCTTGGTGGTCGGCTGCGCCGTCAGACGGATCGAGGCATTGCGCCAGCTGCCGGCGGCCACAGCCGGTTTGCTGCGATCGGCCTCGTAGTTCCACCTCGTGGGATCGCCCATATTGCGGTTGGCGAACATGCCGGGAATCGTCCGGTGGCTGCCCTGATCGCGGAACTGGAAGAAGAACCACACCTTGTCCTTCGCGATTGGACCGCCGATGCCGAGATTCGAATCCCACAGCTTGAACAGTTTGCCAGGGGTCGTGAGACCCGCGGCCTGCAATTCGGGGCTGTAGTTGTCACCAACCATGCCCTTGGTGACGTTCGACTGGTAGAAGCTGCCCTGAATCTTGTTGCCACCAGTCTTCGGCACGATGCTGAACGACGGACCGCCGACTTCCGCTTCGCCCAGACCACCCGAGGTCGTCGTGGCGATCTCCTGTGCGTTGCTGATGTCCACCATGTAGCTCGACACGCCGGCGCCGTTGAACGCCGCGCCGGTGTTGAGGCCGTCCACCTGAATGCGCGCTTCGTTGTTGCGTCCACCCGCACCGCCGAATACGAGCATGCCCGGCGTGACCTGAATATCGAGGTTCGCGCCGGCCTGCGTGATCGTCGACGGGATGAGCATCATGACGCCGGCATACGACCGCGCCGCGGGCAGGTCCTTCATCACGTCGCCGCTGATGACGGTCTGACGCCGCACGCTCTGCACGTCGATGATCGGGCTCTCGCCGGTCACCGTCACGGTTTCCTCGAGCGAGCCGACTCTCATGTCGGCGTTGATCGTCGCGGTGAGCGCACCGGTCAACTCGACGCCGTCGCGCTTGAAGGTATTGAAGCCGGGCAGCGTGAACGTCACGGTGTACGTGCCGGGCCGAAGGTCGACGATGCGGGTACTGCCCGCTGCCGTCGGTCACGACGGTGCGGACTTTTTCGATGAGTACGGGGCTGCTCGCTTCGACGGTGACGCCAGGCAGTACCGCTCCCGACGTGTCTTTCACCGTTCCCGTGATCGTGGCCTGTGCGAACGCGATGGTCGGCACGAGTACCGCCAGCGCGACGACATGCACGATCCGAACAAATGCACGCATTACTTACCCTCCTGAGTTGACGCTTTCATCGTTCCCCGCGCTCATCGTTGCCTTCGCTACCTTCACAGCCGACGCTAACGGCCGTGCCCGCAAGTCTCGACGGGTCTGTCAGATCAACCTGATGGACGCGTCCGACGAGGGCCCTGCTATTCAAGCTGTGTCACGGAGGCAAGTCAAGGCGTATTGCTGGGTCGGAGGCGACGGAAATTCGGCGATTTCAGAGCAGACTTGGTCAGTTTCGAGCAGTACCGTCGAGTCGGGTGGTGTCGGCCGTCCGCACAGCGGTACCGGTTCCCTCGACAAGTTCCGAATACCGACCAGCCTGGACCCCAGACCACTCCTCGCCCCGGCCGCTCGGCCAGACGACGTGCACCTTCAGGGACTGCGGCGTGGCCGAACCAAGGCCAATGAGAACCCGCGGATCGTTCGCAGATGCATAGCTGCCGTCAGCACGCGCACGTCTCCATCGCATTGGGCCGTTGTCGCTGACGATCGCGACTCGCGCACCGAGCGCGTCTCGACTTCGTAGGGCGGGTCCTTTTGGACCCGCCGGCACTCGTTGCGCCGGTCCTTCCGGACCGGCCGGCGCGGTCACGAGTCGCAATCCGATCCACGTCGCGCGCGCGCCAACATTGTTCACCAGCACCCGTACGGGCCCGTTGTCGTTGGCGATGACGATATCGGTGTCGCCGTCGTTGTCGAGATCGCCAAATGCCGCACCGCGTCCGACGTCTTCCGCCGAGAACGCGCGACCCGCGCGTTCGGTGATCTCCTCGAAGCGCCCCATCCCGAGGTTGCGAAACAGCTGGCGCCGCTGCTGCAGCCGGAACCGCTCGTTCGCGGCCAGCGCTTCGGCGGTGTGCGTCACCGCACCATTCACGATGGCGAGGTCCAGACGTCCGTCGTTGTCGGCATCGAACCATGCCGTACCGAATGCGGTGAAGGGCAGCGTGCGCAGCCTGATGCCCGCCTGGGCGCTGCTCTCGACGAACACGCCAGACCCGTCGTTCACATACAAGTCAGCGCCTTGCCCGGTCAACTCGCCGACGAACACGTCCTCGTCGCCATCCTCGTCGAAGTCGCCGGCGTCAACGCCCATGCTGGCTTTGAGCCGTCCTTCGGCGCTGACCGCCGCACCCGCCAGCAGCGCGGTGTTCCTGAACGTTCCGTTGCGCTGATTGATCCACAGCTGATTCGGCGCGCCGTCGTTGGCGACGTAGATATCGATCCAGCCGTCGCGATTGAAATCCGCCGTGGAGATGCCGAGCGCGGGACCGAACTCGGTCGCCATACCGGCTGCAGCGGTGATGTCGCTGAACGTGCCGTCGCGATTGTTGCGGAAGAGATGACTGGGCCGCGCCCGATACGCGCTCGGCGGGCAGTAATCGCGCTGTCCGGAGACGCTGTAGCAGACGACGTTGCCGGCGATCGAGTAGTTCAGGTATTGACCGACGAAGAGATCGAGCCAGCCGTCGCGATCGATATCAACGAATGCTGCGGAGACGCTCCAGCCCGGATCTGCGGTACGGCTGATCGCCGTGGCATCGGTGAAGGTGCCGTCGCAGTTGTTGCGCAACAGCTGATTCGATCCGAGCTTGGTGACATAGAGGTCGACACACCCGTCGTTGTTGTAGTCGCCGGCCGCGGCGCCCATGCCGTAGCCGCGCACGTCGATGCGGCTCTGTTCGGTGACGTCGGTGAAACGCAATGGCCGGTCCGAAAGGACCGGCCCTACAGCCTGGTTCTGTAGGGCCGGTCCTTTTGGACCGGCCATCTCGTTACGAAACAGCCGCGAGCTCAAGGGACTCTGTGGGCGAGTCAACGCCGAGTCGATCAGCTTGCCGCTGAACATGTCTCCCTGAAGGACGAAGACATCGAGGTCCTCGTCATTGTCGAAGTCGAGGAGCGCGACGCCGGGCGGCATGACTTCCGGGTAGTAGAAGTCGCCGGTCATGCCGTTGAAGTGCGTGAAGGTGAGGCCGGTCGCTTCGGTGCGATCGACGAACCACTCCACCGGTTCATCGACGACGGGCGTCTTCTCGGCGGGGCTGCAGCCGATCACGGACGCGAGGACGCCGTACAAAACAAAGGGCCGCGTGTTCACGCGGCCCTCATGCTATCTGCAATCGATCGTCAGGGCGACGCATGCGTCGCCCCGACGAGACTAATTGCGCGTAACCGTGAACTCGCCCTTCTTGCCGGCCTCCGTCCATGTGCCGTGGAACAGCCGGGCATAGGCGCCGATGTTTTCGAGCTTGCCGTCCACCGTGATCTGCACCGGCTTGCCGGCCTTGTCCTTCCCTTCCGCCTGGATCTTGACGGTCCACACGGCGGGATCGGTGTAGTCGAAGGTGACGCTCTTGACGGTGGCCGCTTCTGCACCGGGATTGATCACCCCGGTAATCGCCTTGCCGTCCCACTCGAAATCGAGCAGCAGTCGATTCGGATTGCTGGCCGGGCCCCACTGGCCGCTCCACTGACCTTTCAATGGATGACCGAACTGGGCCTGCGACACGGCTGGAAGCATCAACACCAGCGCGAGAACGAGGGCCGCGGACGAGCGGCCCCAGCGAATTGCACCCATGACGGTCATCTAGCGAGTTCCTGTCGTCGGCTTCTTCTGGCCGGGCTGTTGACGAGGACCAAAGATCGGGTTGCCAAGATCGTCGACGAGGCGATTCAGGTACTGATTGTTCTCCTGGCAGATGTACTCGGGCAACTCGCCGCCTTCGCGCCAGGGAATGTCCCACGCCATCGTGAACGGCCGCGTGTACGCGCCCGGATCGGTGACCGTCGCCTCGTAGTGCAGCGTCTGCTTGTTGGGACGCGTCCACCGCTCGACGACTTCCATCTTGTCCGTGTGCGGGTGGCCGAAGTAATCGAGCCAGCTGTTCTCGTTGAAGCCCTTGTTCTCGACGACGAGCGTGTCGGGGTTCTCCCAACGGCCGACCGAGTAGCCGAGATACGTGGGATTCAGCGCCTCGCCCTCCGGGAACGTCCGGCCGTCCATGTAGATCTCACGCCAGATGTGCGTCGCACCTTCGAAGATCATGAAGATGCGCTTGTGCTCCGGCTGCTGCACGATCTCCATCTGGTACGGTGTGGCCATCATGCGCGGGCCACCGGGCGGGAGACAGTAGCCTTCCGGGTCGTACTTCGACTCGTTCTTCGAGTTGTAGTCGTAGACCGCCGCCGACCATGGCATCCACGGCATCCACGGCTCGGACTTGGATCCGCCGCGGCCGCCTCCGCCGCCACCACCGCGGGCGCCACCGCCGCCGGCGCGAGCTGCCGCCTGCGCCTGCTGAATCTCCGGGATCAGCTGGCCGTCTTTGCCGACCACGCGCATGGCCATGTTGGTGATGTAGGGAACCGCCCACACGCCCTTCTCGCCAGGGACGCGTCCGAAATTCACAGTGCCATCGGGGAGTCGAGGTGTGGGTGTCACGGGACCGGACTGGCGGCCGCGTCCGCGGCCGCCTCCTTCAGCCTGCGCAGGGGCGGCACCCTGACCTGCTCCGGCTGCGCCGGCGCCACCGCCCTGCTGTGCAGCGTTTCCCGGCTGCTGCGCAGTCAGCACCCAGGCGCTCGATGAGAACACCACGACCGCCGTCGCGCTGAAGCAGCGCGGTACGAAGACTCTTTTTCAAAGATGCCCTCGTTACGGCGTGGTGCCCTGGCTCGACGCCGCGAACAGCCGCTTCCCGTTCATCATCACCGACCGCGCGTTTCCAGTCGGGCTGCCGTCCTTGGCAAGGCTGCCCTCGACGTCGACCACGTCGCCTGCCTTCATGGTGTTACGCGTCCAGCCGGCGCGCATCAGACCGTTCGGGCTGCCCATCTCCATCGCCCAGTTCGTGACCTTGCCCGTCTTCTCGTCCTTTACATCGATATAGAAGAACGTGTGCGGGTTCATCCACTCGACCTTGGTCACCGTGCCGGTCATCTTGAACGGCTTGTTGGCATCGAACTCGGCCGAGAACGAGTGGTGGGCCACGATCGTCCGTGCGCTCGTGAGCAGCACGAGTCCGGCAATCACGACAGCAAACTTGGTTCGCATCGAACAGACTCCTCGGAAGCTAGATACTGCGGGGCTTCCCCCGATGTTGCAGGGCGCCGGTCGTCTTGCGCCCGCCTCCACCGAAGGCCTCGTCGAGGCAGACACGGGTGCGGACCGGTGGACGGCTATTTTCGCTGGTGGTCGCGCTCGGTGTCAATTACTGGAACGCGAGGTCAGAATGCGGAATTTTTCCCCGTTTGGCAGCATTAATGAAGCTGCGGCGGGTCGAGCGGTCCCTGCCGAAGCCGTTTGTCGCTGCGATGGAACGTGCGCCCGGTCGCTTTGCGCAGCTTGAAGTACGGCTGCAGCACCTCGATCGAATGCTCCATGGCCACGACGAGATGCCGGCGTACTTCCTCGGCCGCGCGCGTTCGGATCGCCACTGCACAGCGCGTCGGCAAGTTCCTGGTGCCGGGTCGGCGAATCGTCCGGCTTGGGTCTCCGCATCACGCAGAACCAGATCGACGCCAGCGCGTGTGTCTTCTCGATCGCATCGAGCAGCGCCGGGCAGCGCGCGCACTGCGCGATCCGCGCGTGCAGCTTCATGTGCACCGTCTGATAGAGCGGCCGGTCCATCTGCACCGACAACTGATCGACGCGCACGGCCAGCTTCTTCAATTCGCTGCGCTCGCCCGGCGTCGCCACCTGCGTGAACCGCATCGCGGCCTGCACCTCGAGCGCTTCGCGAACGACGTAGTGGCCCTGCACATCTTCCGGTGACGGAATGCGCACTCGTGTGCCGGCGCGCGGACGGCTCTCGAGCAGTCCCTCGATCTCGAGCCGCAGCAGCGCTTCGGAGACGGGCAGGAAGCTCATACTGAGCTCGGCTGCGAGCTTGCGCCGGGAAATGACCTGTCCAAGCGCGATATCGCCGCGCAGAATGCGTTGCCGCACCACGGTGTACGCTTCCGACGCCAGACTGGACTGTTCCGCAGACTCTTTCATGGGTTGCCCCGCCTTCTCTTCCACCTAACGAATCACCGCTTGTCGTGGAACACCGAGTCCGGCCAAGCCGGACACTCATGTCCGGCTAAAGCCGGACACTACATCGAGGAAAGTGAATCTTACGAAAGAAACTGGATCGTTGAGCGTATAGATTCGACGAAAAAACGCGATAAGTGGTTTGAAGGCCAAAGATTAACGACACGAATGCTATCATCCCCGCACTTGAATTGGCCCCGGCCGTCCGCGCCGCGGCGGCCCACGCCGCGATTCCCGCGTCTCGTCCCCGGCCTCGTGCTCGTCCTGATGCTCGGGGGCATCGCGGCCTGCGGAGGCGTGGTTCGGGTACCCGCGCCCTCGACCGACTTCATCCCTGCCCCAGTGCCGACGGTCCCACCGACGCCTACTGCGGAACCCTCACCGTCTTTGAAGATCGCGCCGCGAAGACCGGCCGCCAGATCCGACTGTGGATTGTCGTGCTGCCTGCCGTCCGTCCGGTTGCGCGGCGACCCGCTGGTCTTTCTCGCCGGCGGCCCCGGCCAGGGCGCGGCGCAGCTCGCGCGTCAGGTTCGCGCGGCATTCCGCACCGTCCAGCGCACGCGCGACATCGTCCTGGTCGATCAGCGCGGGACCGGGAAGTCGAATCCGCTGAACTGCCGCATCGGATGCGAACTCGCTCCGCGAGATTGACCGAGCCCAGCGAGTCGAGCCTCGACCGCCTGAAGCGATGCCTCGCGGGCTACAACGCCGACGTGCGCCTCTACACCACGAACATCGCGATGGACGATCTCGACGACGTGCGTGAGCATCTCGGCTACGACCGCATCAACGTCTACGGCGGTTCGTACGGCACGCGCGCCGCGCTGGTCTACCTCCGTCGTCACGGCGAACACGTGCGCACGATGATCCTCGACGGCGTCGCGCCGATGGACATGCGGCTGCCGATGTTCACCGCGCGCGACGCGCAGCGCGCGCTCGACAAGCTGCTCACCGACTGCGACGCCGACTCGGCGTGCAAGCGGGCGTTTCCCGAACTGCCCGCCCGCATCCGGACGCTGCTGCATGCGTCTCGAGCAGTCGCCACCCACCGTGCGTATCGTGCATCCGCGCACCGGTGTGGCCGAGAGACGTGCGCGTCGAAGCGCGCGTGGTCGCGAGCATTCTGTTCAGCGCGCTGTATTCGCCGCTCACCGCGTCGATCGTGCCGGCGCTCGTCGATCACGCCGAGCGGAACGAGTTCCAGAGCGTCTTCGCGCTCGGCCTCGCCGGCGAAGGCGCCGACGAGAACATGAGCGTCGGCATGCAGCTCTCGGTGCTGTGCAGCGAGGACGCGGCACGCGTCACGCCGGCCGACGTGCAACAGGCGGCCGCCGGCACACTGTTCGGCACGCATCTCCTGCAGCGGTCAGCTCGAGGCGTGCGCGATGTGGCCGCGCGGCGCCGTTGACGCCGTCCTACTACGAGCCCGTCGTCTCGGACGTCCCGGCGCTGGTGTTGTCCGGCGATCTCGATCCGGTCACCCCGCCGGCGTGGGGTGAATCCGTGGTGAAGACGTTGAAGAACGGGCGACACGTCACCGTGCCCGGCACGGGCCACGGCGTGATCGGCACGGCGTGCGGTCAGAAGCTGATTCAGGAGCTTTCTCGACGCCGCGTCGGCCGCATCGCTGGACGTCTCGTGCGTGCGCTCGATCAAGAGACCACCGTTCTTCGTGACGCCGGCGGCGACCCGACCGCGGTTCAGCGCGACCTGGCGCAGCCCACGCTCCTCGCGGTCAGGCATCCATGATTCGGGTCGAACAGCTCCGAAAACAGTTCGGCACGGTGACGGCGGTGAACGGTGTCACCTTCACGGCAGAGAACGGCGCGATCACCGGACTGCTCGGTCCGAACGGCGCGGGCAAGACGACCACGCTCCGAATGCTGTATGCGGTCATGAGGCCCGACAGCGGCAGCATCAAGGTCGATGATGTCGACGCGATCGCCGATCCGCACGAAGCGCAGGCGCGGCTCGGCGTGCTGCCCGACGGCTTCGGACTCTATCCGCGACTCACCGCGCGCGAGCATCTCGAGTACTTCGGCGAGCTGCACGGCATCAGCGGCGCGGCGCTCGAGACAGCGGACGAAGGAGCTGCTCGATCTCCTCGACATGAATGCGATCGCGGATCGGCGCACGGCGGGCTTCTCGCACGGCGAGCGCACCAAGGTCGGCCTCGCCCGCGCGCTCGTCCACAACCCGCAGAACGTGCTGCTCGACGAGCCGACCAACGGACTCGACGTGATGAGCACGCGCGCCGTGCGCACCATCGTTCGCCGGCTGAAGGAGGAGGGGCGCTGCGTGCTGTTCTCGAGTCACGTGATGCAGGAAGTGTCGGCGCTCTGCGACTCGATCGTCGTCATCGCCCACGGCCAGGTGGTGGGACGCGGCACGCCCGACGATCTGCGCCGGCACACCGGTCACGACAACCTCGAAGACGCGTTCGTGGCGCTGGCCAGCGCCGACCGGAGAGTGCGCGAGTGAACTTCGCACGCAGCCTCCGGCAGATCGCGCATCGTCATCCGCAAAGAGCTCAAGGACTCGCTGCGCGATCGCCGCGCGCTGTGGTCGATCGTCTTCAGCGTGTCGATTGGCCCGCTGATTATCGGGTTCATGATGAACCGCGTCGCCGACCGGCAGCGCGAGGCCGAGCAGGTGCGCGTGCCGGTCGTCGGCATGCAGTACGCGCCGGCGCTCGTCGACTGGCTCAGACAGCAATCGGGCGTCGAGATCGTCGAGGGGCCGCAGAATCCCGAAGAGGCGGTGCGCAATCAGGAAGAGGCGCTGGCGATCATCATCCCCAACGACTTCGCGGAGACCTTCAACCAGTCGAAGCCGGTGGTGTTGCAGATCGTCGCCGACAGCTCGCGCAACGACGCCCGCCCGACCATCGAACGCGTGCGCCGGCTGCTGCAGCAGTACGGCGCAGAGATTGGCAGCCTGCGGCTGATCGCGCGCGGTGTCAGCCCGGCCGCGTCGCAGCCGCTCGTCCTCGAGGACATCGAGGTCTCGACCGCGCAGCAGCGCGCCGCGCAGATCCTCACGTTCATCCCGATGTTCATCATCATGGCCGGCTTCGTCGGCGGGATGCAGATCGCCACCGACTCGACCGCCGGCGAACGCGAGCGCGGATCGCTCGAGCCGCTGCTCGTGAACCCCGCGCCGCGCCTGGTGTTCGTCGGCGGCAAGTGGCTCGCCGCGGCGCTTGCCGCCATGGCGAGTACCGCGCTCACCACCGTGCTGTGCGCGAACCTGCCGCGATTCCTGCCGCTCGAGGAGATGGGCATCCGGTTCCGCATCGGGCCAGAGCACATCACCGGCATCATCGGCGCGGCGCTGCCGATGTGTCTGTTCTCGGCGGCGCTGCAATCCGCAGTCGCGACGCTGGCGCGATCGTTCAAGGAGGCGCAGAGCTACATGGGCGTCCTGGTGCTGCTGCCGATGATTCCCGGCGTGCTCGGTGCGTTGTATCCGATGGGCAACGCGCCGTGGATGTACGCCATGCCGATGCTCGGGCCCCTACGTGCTGCTCACCAACGTGCTGGGCGGACAGACGCCGGCGATGAATGCGTTCCTCATCTCGGCTGGCATCTCGATCGTCGCGGCCGCTATTCTGGTGCGCATCACCGCTACCCTGTTCGAAAGCGAGCGCATCATCTTTGGACGATAAGACTGTGAAGCGGACCGGCGCCCGGCTCCGACGAGACCACGACGTGCCCGAGATGCGGGGAATCCCATGACCTGGCCAAGGTCAAGGGCTGCATCAAGTGCCTGAAATGCGGGTTCAAGTTCGATTGCAACGGGTGGTAAGGGTGTAGCGTCCAGGCGTTCGCTGGACCCGTGCACGGCTTTCCGGGCGTCCGGCCAACAGTTCCCGCCACTGTCGGCCGATAGTCGCAACAAGGTGAGCCAGCAGTTTCCCTCGATGCCGTTCGGCGGACGCGTCCTCCGTCCTCTGCCCGGTGGCCACGACGCGCTGCCGTCGGCAGCGTCGTCCTCGGCCGGGCTGTTCTCGCTGACCTACGAGCCGTACTACGGCCTCAAGGAAAAAGCCTTCAGCCTCTCGGCGGACCCGCGGTTCCTGTTCCGCAGCCCCGAGCACGCGCCGGCATTCGAGCAGCTCCTCAACGGCATTCGCCGCCGAGAAGGTCTGATCACGCTCACCGGCGAGATCGGCACCGGGCAAGACCACGTTGATTCGATCGGTGCTACAGCACCTCGATCGACGAACATTCAGCGCGTTCGTACCCGACCCGTTCGTCTCGCGCGAAGACCTGCTGAAGATGCTGCTCGTGGACTTCGGCGTGGTGTCCATCGCGGACTTGAAGCGCGGCAGCCTCAACGGCGCATCGCGACCAGATCTGAGCTATCCACTCTACGAGTTCCTCGACTCGCTGGTCCCGCTGCAGGCGTTCGCGGTGCTGATCATCGACGAGGCACAGAACCTGCCGCTGCCGCTGCTCGAAGAGGTCCGGATTCTCTCCGACCTCGAAGGACGCGAGAAGCTGCTCCAGGTGGTGCTCGTAGGACAGCCTGAGCTGCGCGAGCACCTCAAGCTGCCCGAGATGCGGCAGGTCAATCAGCGCGTGTCGGTGCGCTGCGAGCTGTCGCCGCTCACCCGCGATGGCGTCAGGGGTTACGTCGAACATCGGCTTCGCGTCGCCGGTGAAGGCAGCGCCCAAGTCGAGTTCGCGGGCGAGGCCCTCGACGCCGTATACGAAGCCTCGGGCGGCACGCCGCGCCTGATCAACTTGATCTGCGATCGTGCGCTGCATTACGGGTACAGCGCGCGCGTCGAACGGATCGAGCCACACTTCGTATGGGACGCGATCTCTGACTTGAGGCTCGACGTTGCGCGTCCAAAACCGGCGGCTGCGGAGCCTCCTGCGCCGGTGCTACCCAAGCTTTCGACAATCGCGACGCCGACAACTGCGCCCGCGCCGAGCCGGATTGCCGATCCCGTCAAGCCCGCCGCCGAGCCGGTACGGACGCGAAGCGCCAGCCCTATTCCGACTCCTCACCGCGAGTTGCTCAGCGACTTCGCGCCCGAGTCAGACCTCGATGGCTTCTCGCGCGAGAAGACCGGCATCGCGCGAGGATGGAAATTGGTTGCGGCGTCCACGCTTGTCGCGGTGATCGCGATCGGCGGCATGCTGGCGTACACACGGGTGAAAGCGGCGAGCGAGGTCCCCAACCTGCGATTCCCGCCGCCACCACAGAAAGTCGTCGCGACACTGCCGGCCATCGTTCCGCAGTTCGTCATCCAGGTCGCCTCGTTCCAGACGCTGTCTCGCGCCGAACGCCTCGTCGCACAGTTGACGACGAACGGCTACCGCGCCCGCGCCATCGAGGTGGATCTTGGCCAGGACGGCCACATCGTGGAAGTCCTCGTCGGCAACTACGCCACAGAGCTGGACGCGAACCCCGATCTCGACGCGCTTCGCTCGCAATACGGCTTCCTCGACGCGCGAGTCGAGCCTTTCGTCGGCGCCAGGTCGCGCTGAACCGTGCAGTTCGCAGGGCCAGAAATTCTGGTCGGTGTTCGAACACGGCGCTCAGATTTGATTCAGAACAAGACACGCGGCTAACACATCTCGTACGGTGCGGAGGGCAGCACACAGATTCCGGCCAGAAAGGGACTGGCCAGAGTGTGGCCTTCCACTTGCTCTGTGTGCATCTCGTGGCTAAACGAAGCGCACTGCGCACCAGCGTCCCTCATCCGTCGGCTGTGAAGTCGGAGTCGAACGACCCCATCGTCGATCACGCAGCCAAGGACGCTGCGTCGTCGCCGCTGCACGTGGTGCCGCGCTCCGAGTCGTCGCGGGCCTCGCGAAAAGGTCCGGCGCTCGGCGAGATCCTCGTCGAACGGAAGGCGCTGACCGAAGAACAGTTGCGCGAAGCGATGTCGCGTCAGCAGCGATCGCGCAAGCGGCTCGGCGAAATCCTCATGGAGTTGGGATTCACCAGCCCCGATGCGGTACTCGACGGCCTCAGCGCGCAGCTTGGCGTACCTCCCACGCGCGTGAATTCGTACACGGTCACACCCGAAGCGCTGACCTGCCTCTCGGAGAAAGTCGCACGCAAATACACGGCAGTGCCGCTCCTCAAGGTCGGCTCGACGCTGATCGTCGCCACGGCGAACCCGCGGGATCTGCAGGCGCTCGACGATCTGCGCTTTGCCGCCGGCTGCGAAGTGCAGACGATGATCGCGCTCGAGTCGGAGATTCTGCAGGCGCTCGCGACCTTCTACGGCAACCCGTTTGCCATCGAAGCCGAGGCCGAGCGCGCCAATGTCATCGTGGACGTGCCGGGTCAGCAGCTCGATCTGCAGGACCAGGGCACGCAGAAGTCCGCCTCCTCCATCGTCGATCGCATTCTGGCGCGCGGCGCCACCGACCGGGCCAGTGACATCCACCTCGAGCCAACCAAGAACAGCCTGCGCGTGCGCTTCCGTATCGACGGCATGCTGCACGAGGTCGCTGAGCTCCTTCCGGTGCTTGCGCCGGCCGTCGTCGCACGATTGAAGGTGCTGGCGGGCATGGATATCTCGGTGCACCGCAATCCGCAGGACGGCCGGTTCAGCGCCACCATCAATGGCAAGAGTCTGGACATCCGCACGTCGACGTTCCCGACGATCTGGGGTGAGAAAGCCGTCCTGCGTCTGCTCGATCGGTCGAGCCTGCAGAGCTCGGCATCGCACGTCATGGGCGGACGCTCGCTCGAGGCTTTCCGCGATCTGATTCGCCGGAACGAAGGCATCGTGCTCGTCACCGGTCCGACCGGCTGCGGAAAGACGTCAACGCTCTATGCCGCGCTCGCCGAGCTCGCGGAATCAGGGCGGAACGTCGTGACCGTGGAGGATCCGGTCGAGTACTGGCTGCCCGGCGTGAGCCAGAGTCAGACCAATCCGAAGGCGGGCTATACGTTCGCGCAGGGGCTGCGCGCGATTCTCCGCCAGGATCCGGATGTCATCATGGTCGGCGAAATTCGCGACCCCGAGACGCTGCAGACCGCCATCGAGGCCTCACTCACTGGCCATCTCGTGCTTTCCACGCTGCATACCAACGGAACCGTGGCAACCGTGACGCGACTCCTCGATATGGGTGTCGAGCCGTATCTGCTTGCCTCGTCCGTGGCGGGCGTGGTGGCGCAGCGGCTGGTTCGCAAGACCTGCGAATCGTGCAAGAAGCCGATCCCCGTCCCCGAATCGGTGAAGCATCTCTTCGGCGACAACCCGCCCAAGACGATGTATCAGGGCGTCGGCTGCGCGGAGTGTCGTGGTATCGGCTATCTCGGTCGAGTCGGCGTCTTCGAGCTGCTGACGATGAACGCGGAGCTTCGTCGTCTCGTGAATGCGCGGGCGACGGAAGAAGAGATCCTGACCGCGGCGCGCGCGGCAGGGCTGTCGATGCTGCGTGAAGAAGCGCTCACGCTCGTCCGCAGCGGAATGACGACGCTCGAAGAAGTCGCGCGCGTCTTCCACGAGATCGAACTGCCCGCAACGCACGCCGTGACGACGGTCATCAGCGAGGCCGTGTGAACGTTTTCGCGTTGATTGTCAGCGTCGATACGGTTCTGTCAGGTCAGCACGTTCGGCCACTCGCCGGAACAATCGACCACTGCTGAGTTCGGACTCGGTACGAGCGTTGCGATCAATCGACCGCGACATGATGTACTTCGCGGGAGGCCTGCTCGCCATTCTCATCATCAGACAATCCTGGCGCTGGTGGCGCGCGCGCGTCGATGTTGACCCGGTCAGCGACCGCTGGCTTGCTGAGCAGCGTGGCGCACGCGAACACAGACTAAGGCCGGTTCGAAATCCGGCTACGAAGCAGCCGCCAGCTCGACTGCCATTTTTCCTGCGCTGACGTAGTCGATCTTTCCAGTACCCAGAATCGGTATCTTTGCGACGGGCACGATTGCACGCGGGATGAAGATCTCGGGCAGCCCGGCCTCTCGCGCGGCGGACGCCAGCGGCGCGCGAGCCGCATCCGCCTGCTCGGTGATGAGCACGACCTGCTCGCCGCGTTTCGCGTCGGGCATCGCAACGACGGCGTGCATCGCTGACGGCCATACGCGCGCCACCAGGTCTTCGACGGCGCCGAGCGGCACCATTTCACCCGCCACTTTCGCGAACCGTTTCGCGCGGCCTTTGATCGTGACAAAGCCTTCGGCGTCGAACTGCACGATGTCGCCAGTGTCGTACCAGCCGTCCCTGGGCGGTTCGAGCACGCCGGGGTTCTCAGCCCGCAGGTAGCCGAGCATGACGTTTGGACCGCGGACGAACAGCCGTCCGGCGTCGCTGATGCCCTCGACAGGCTCCACGCGATGCTCGATGCCGGGCAGCAGACGTCCGACCGTTCCGGCTTTGAAGTGCATCGGCGTATTCACGGCCAGTGCCGGAGCAGTCTCCGTCGCGCCATATCCCTCGAGGATGCGGATGCCGAACTTCTCGGACCACACGCGTCGCGTCTCGGCTTTCACGCGCTCCGCACCAGCGAACACATAGCGGACCGAATAGAAGTCGTAGTTGTCGGCGACCCGTGCATAGCCGGCCAGGAACGTGTCCGTGCCGAACAGGATCGTCGCGTTCACGCCGTACGCCAGTTCCGGAACCGTACGGTAGTGCAAGCGGCGACGGATACAGGAACACGCGCACGCCGGCCAGCAGCGGCAACAGCAGTCCGCCGGTCAGCCCGAAGCTATGGAAGACCGGCAGCGCGTTGAAGACAACGTCGCGCGGGTTGAAGTCCACGACAGCGCCGAGCTGATAACGATTCGCCAACAGGTTGCGATGGCTCAACACGACGCCCTTCGGCGTGCCCTCCGATCCGGATGTGAAGAGCACCACCGCAGGCTCGTTGGCCCGCTCGCGGCGATGATTCGGTCGGGCAGTCATCGAGCGAAGCAGCGCGCCAAGCCGCGCCAACATCCCGATCTCACCGCGTACGTCTTCGAGATACAGCACGGTGGTCTGCGTGGCCAGCGCAGTCACCATCGGCTCGAGCTTGGCCTTCTCGACGAACTTCCGCGCGGTGACGACCAGCTTGATCTCCGCGGCTGTGCATGCCGACTGCGCAGCGGCCGGGCCGGTCGAGAAGTTCAACATCGCCGGCACGCGGCCTTCCGCCTGAAGGCCGAAGAACGTGACCACTGCCGCGCGCGACGTGGGAAGCAGCACACCGACGCGTTCGCCACGACTGGTCCTTTTCGCCAGCACGCCGCCGAGGGCAAAGCTTGCCGTGATCAGGCCGCGATACGACAGCGGCGTGAACTCGATGTCGTCGGCAATCGGGTGACTGCCGCCATGCTGCCGGCGCGCCTCGAGCAGCGCATCGAAGAGCGTCGTCTCGATTGGCGCGGTCGCAAACATCGACTGCACCATCTCGTCGCGAAGCGCGCGGCGCAACGCCGCGCGGCGCGCCCGGCCGGTGATGCCCTCGGCTGACGTCAGGCGCCGCGGTGGGAGAATCGCGGATGCGAAGCCTCGGGAACCAGCGCTGACGCACCTTCCCTGCCAGACGCGAGAACGGCGTGAACTCGGCGCCGTCGATGCGCACCATCACCAGCGCCGCCTTGGTCCGTTCGGCAATCACCGCGGGGCCTTCGTAGACCTTCATCAGCCCGCCGGTCGTCGTGATGCGTCCCTCGGGAAAGATGATGCACGCCGAGCCCGCCTCGACCGCGCGGATCATCGCGCGGATGGACAGCGGATTCGTCGGATCGACGGGGAACGCATTGACAACGGCCAGGAACGGCTTCGCGTACCACTTCTTGGCGATGAACGTATCGACCGCGAAGATCGGATCGCCGGGCAGAAACGCGCCGAGCAACAGGCCGTCGAGGAACGATGCGTGATTGGCCGCGATCACAGCGTGCGGCATCGCGGCTCGCGCGTGCTCCAGCCCTTCGACCTCGACGCGATACAGGAGACGAAGAATCACGCGCATCACGCTCTTGAAGAGCGAACGGCGCACGACCCACGCCGAGTACACCGCCACTGGCAGGGTCGTGAAACCGCACACCGCAAAGAGCTCGCCCATCGTCAGACGACGAGACAGGATGCCGGCAACGACCGTGGCCACCGTCATCGCCAGCGCGTTGATGACGTTGTTCGCCGCGATCACGCGGGCACGATGGCTTGGCTCGCTCTCGTGCTGCAGGATCGCGTAGAGCGGCACCGTGAACAGTCCGCCGGCCATCGCGACACCCACCAGGTCGAGCATGATGCGCCAGCTGCCCGGGCGGCTGAGGAATGTGCTGATCGTGGCGAGATTCCTCGTCTCGAGCACGTTCGCGCTCGAGAGATGCAGGTCGATCGCGAAGCCGGCCATGAAGACCGCGGCAATCGGGACGAACCGCGCGCTGACCTCGCCGTGCAGCAGCTTCTCGGCGAGGATCGATCCAAGGCCGACGCCAACCGCAAACAGCGCCAGCATCATCGTCACCACCTGCTCGTTCGCGAAGAGAACGTCCTTCGCAAACACCGGCAGACCTGACACGACGATCAGGCCGAAGAGCCAGAACCACGACGTGGCGAGAATCGGGAGCAGCAGATTCGGACGGCTGGTCACGTGGGTGCACGACGTCCAGCGTGTCGTGAAACAGACGGATGCGCGGCGCCTCTCCGTCGTATGACGGCGGTGCGTTCGGGATCTGCCGCGCCGACAGCCAGCCGACGATGGCGGCGACCACACCAACGGCGCCGACGATGAGCGCGCCGTTGCTGAAGAGGGCGATGCTGCCGCCGAGGATGGTGCCGAACAGAATGGCCAGAAACGTGCCCGCCTCGATGAGCGCGTTGCCGGCGACGAGCTCCTCTTCCCGCAGGTGCTGCGGCAGCAGCGCGTATTTGATCGGACCGAAGACCGTCGAGTGCGTGCCGAGGCAGAACAGCGTGGCGAGGAGCAGGGCCACACTGCCCTGCCACAGTCCCCACGCGCCGAGCGCCATGATGCCGATCTCGGCGATCTTCACCCAGCGGGCGATCAGCGCCTTGTCGAAGCGATCCGACAGCGTGCCCGACGCGCCGGAGAACAGGAAGAACGGCGCGATGAACAGCGCGCCCGCGGCCATCGTCAGCGTCGCGGCGTTCATCCCCGACTGCTCGGCGAGTCTGAACGTGACGAGGATGCCGAGCGCGCTCTTCAGCAGGTTGTCGTTGAACGCGCCGAGGAACTGGGTGACGAAGAGCGGTGCGAACCGTCGCGCCGTGAGCAACTGCACGAGTGGCGATCGCATGAACAACTTCTCCTCGTAGAGGCGGTCTTCAGACCCGCCTGCCGCTACGCAGCCTGTTACCTTCCACCGTTGTAATGGCCGCCCACGATGCGGCGATGAGTCGCTCGCACATCGATCCAAGACTGAGTGGCAGACGTCCGTATGCGGCGAACGTGACCGGCTGGAGTACGACGCCGAACACCAGAGCAGTCGCCAGGTCTGGCCGCTGCGCCGGAATCTCACGTGACGCGATGGCTTTGTCGAGCACGTCGCGCATCACATCGACCGGCGTCGGCGTGCCTGGTTCGAGCTTCGAGAGCTGTCCGTGCTGGACGAACAGCAGGAACTTGAACAGCGTGGGGTTCTCGTCGTGCGCACGGCAGAACCCGCGAATCATCGCGGCGACCTTGCCGCGAGCGGTCGGCTCGCTCTCGGCCAGCCGCTGCAGCGTCGCGGCGAAGTCGACGTAATGTCGCTCGAAGGCTTTCCACACCAGTTCGTCTTTGCTTTCGAAGTGCCGATAGAGCGCGCCCTCTGAGAGCCCCACGGCGCGGGCGATGTCCTTGCACCGTGGTTTCGGTCACGCCCTTCTCGACGAACAGTCGAACGGAGGCTTGTTCGATGCGGTCGCGGGTGTCGGCGAATCGATGTCTCGGCATCTTCGTAGGGTGCGTCCTTGTGGACACTTTGTGAGTAAATACTCACTCACAATGATACGGCCGAGCATTTCCACATGTCAAACATCGTTTTCCTTAGGAATTCGCCAGTTCAGCGAGTGACCTGCGCTGTCAGTGGGTCCCGCGAGAATGGTCGCGTAGAATGACGCGACCGACTCAACCAACTGTAAAGGGCGCCCTTTCGTGAACCCTCCCCTGTACGACCTCTCCACTGCGGACGCCGTCAGCTGGCTGCGCGGTCAGCCGGCGGCCTCGGTCGATCTGGTGGTCACCGATCCGCCGTACGAGTCGCTCGAGAAGCACCGCGCGATCGGGACGACCACGCGCCTCAAGCACAGCAAGGCGTCGAGCAACGACTGGTTCTCGATCTTTCCGAACGCGCGCTTCGCCGAGCTCTTCGCCGAAGTGTTTCGCGTGCTCAAGCCCAACACGCACTTCTATCTGTTCTGCGACCCCGAGACGATGTTCGTCGCCAAGCCCGAGGCCGAGCGCGTCGGCTTCAAGTTCTGGAAGCCGCTCGTGTGGGACAAGCGCACGATCGGCATGGGCTATCACTACCGCGCCCGCTACGAGTTCATCCTGTTCTTCGAGAAGGGCAAGCGCCGGCTCAACGACCTCGGCATCGCCGACATCATCGTCGAGTCGCGGATTCATCGCGGCTATCCTGCCGAGAAGCCGGTGCGCGTCTCCGAGGTGCTGATCAAGCAGAGCACGCAGCCAGGTGACGTCGTCGTCGATCCGTTCATGGGATCGGGCAGCGTCGGCGTCGCGGCGGTGAGGAACGGACGACGGTTCATCGGCACCGATCTGAATCCCGGGGCCGTGCGCATCTCGTCGGATCGATTGAAGGAGTACGGCGAAGGACATGTGCCGCAGCGATCTACCAGCCGCCGATCAAGCGAGTCTGCTCGAGATGATCGGCTCGGACACATGACCGGCGGCGAGTACGCCAACCTCATCGCCTGCTACGTGTCGAGGCGCTTCGGTTCGCGTGGACTGAAGGTCTACCGCGAGATCCACGTCGGCAAGACGATCATCGGCAAGAACCGCCGCATCGACGTGTTCGTCGTGTGCGAGCCGACCAACCAGGCGTTCGCCATCGAGTGCAAGTTCCAGGACAGCGAGGGGACGGTGGACGAGAAGATCCCCTACGCCCTGGACGATCTTCGCGCGCTGCCGATGGCCGGCTGCATCGTGTATGCCGGCACCGGCTTCTCCGAAGGCGTGCGCTACATGCTCGAGGCCTCGCCGCACGCGGCCTACTGCTTCCCGCTGCCCGAGCAGGCGGACTCGACGACCGATACCCGCGAGCTCGATCACCTGCTGGCCACCTACTTTGGCTGGTGGGACGTGCTGGTCGGCAATCGAAAACCCGTGTAGTGTCCGCCTTCAGGCGGACCAGCCTTCAGCGGACCTTCGATGTCGTGTCCGGCCTCAGCCGGACGCTCTTCTACGCGAGATCCTCACTCAATTCAGAGCCGGCCCGGCCCTGAGGCACAATCGCGCGCACTCTCCTTCCGAGCACGCGCCACGCCAGCACCAGCGACGTCACGCAGAGCGCCGTGCCGCCGACCATGAACGTGATGACGACGATGTCCCAGAGCGGACGGTAGTTGTAGAGCCACGGGAAGTCGAGCGAGTGGAGTCCGTGATAGAGCCACCGGCTCATCCAGTTGCTCGAGCTGTAGGTGCCGACGACGCGCGCGGTCTTTGGATCGATATAGAGCCGCGTCTTCTCGTCGTCGTTGAACTGCGCGAGCACCACCGGCAGCGGCCGCTCGCGACGGCGATCGAGATAGTACATGTCGTACTGATCGATCGTCGTGATCTCGGCCAGCGCGTTGTCCCCCGCCGCCTTCTTGACCACCTCGGTGATGCGCTCCGGCGTGAATCCGGTGATTGGCTCTCCATCCACCGGCACGATCCTCGTCGTCCCGTCGGCGAGCGTTGCGAGGTAGCCGGGCGCGCCCATGAACGACGTGAGCTGGAGCTCCTTCACCTGCAGACCGGCCAGCTGCGTGAGCGCGTCCTTCGGAGATTTGCGCCCGAAGCCGTCGAGCGACGCAGTCGCCGCGCAGCGCCTCGCGGATGCTGTCGGGATCGGCAGTGACGCCTCTCGCGATCGCCTCGCGGCCGCCAGCCGCCCGATTCGTCCGCTGCGGAAACGGATCCATCGACAGCATGCCGCTGAACGCCCACGTCGCGGCACCGAGACCGAACACCAGACCGAAGATCGTGTGCCACCGCTTCTGACCGCGGTAGGGAATGCTGGTCGGCGCGCCGGCGTTGCGATACTTCTTCGACGGCGAATACATCCAGACGCCGACGACGATGCCGAGGATGGCGGCGCCGGTGCCGATGCCCGACGACCAGATGACGACCCTGCTCCACTGCGCTCCGTGCTTCCGCAGCGGCGTGAAGTACAGCCAGTGCGGGATCGCGCCGACATACGCGCCCCAGCGTGAGCCCGTCGTCGTGTACTGCTCCACCTCGCCGGTGTTGGCGGAGATGTAGACCTGCTGCCCGTCAGGGAACGAGAACTTGTAGAGCGGCTGCAGATCGCGCAGCCGCGTCTGCACCGTCCACTGATCGACGTCGGTCATCTCCTCGACCGTCGCCGTCTTCGACGCGCTGCCCCGTCCACGCCGCGGCCGCACGGTGGACCATCTCCATCGGCACCGCGAGCTGCTCTTCGCCCGTGTCGGCGTAGACAATCGACTGTCCGCCGAAGCCACCGATGCGATACACGGGACGTCCGTCGAACGTATTGAGACGTATTTGCCCGGGGTCATCAACGCCAAGCACCTTCAGCGCGTCGCCGGGCGACAGCTTGATCGTCGACGCGTCGAGCGCCGGCGAGCGTTCGAGCCGGTCGTCGCGACTCACATTGGGAAAGCCCCAATACATCATCCCGATGCCGGACGGAAACCAGAGCAGGAACACCACGCACAGCGTGATGCCCAGCCAGCGGTGAATGAAGATCAGCGAGCGTTTGACGACGACGGAGACGGTCATAACTGCGCGAATGCTATCAGTCTGGCGCCTGACGAGATTCTGAATTTTTGGTCAGAGCGCGGTTCGCAACCTTCAAAGCATCTGCCGGATGACGCGCGGGTATTCGGGGAAATATCGCTCGATGACCGGCAGCGCGAATCGCGACAGGATCGAAGACGCCGGCTCGCGCTCGAGCAGAAACTCGAAGGAGGCTTCGAGCAGCCGCTCGGGCGTCGAGCCTGGGGTGTAGCGTGCCACGTCCTCCGGCGTCACGGTCACATCGTGAGTTGTCGTGTTGCGCCCCTGCGTGACAACCACTCGATAGACCGAGCCGCCGGAAGACTCGACCGAAATCTGCGCCGACGCCATCACACGTCTCCTTGGCGGCGCGCCATCACACGTCTCCTTGGCGGGGCGCCATCACACCTCCGGCGGTCCGCTCATCACCTCGCGCACTTCGATGGCCATGTTGATCGGCTTGCCACCCGGTCCAGGCGCCGCCGACGCTTCCGCCGCGATGGCATACGCGCGCTCTGGAGAATCGACGTCCACGATCCAATAGCCAGCAAGGAACTCCTTCGCTTCCGCGAACGGTCCGTCGGTCACCTCCGGCGTGCCGTTCTTCCCCGCACGGACGATCCGCGCCTGTCCCGGCGAGGCCAGCCCCTGGCCGTCCACCCACTCGCCGGCGTCCTGCAGCTTCCTGGCGAACCGCTTCATGAAGTCGATGTGGGCCTTGAAGTCCTGCGGTGCCCAGTTGACGACCGCGTACTCCCCGTCTCCCGTGTCTCGCGGGGCATTCATCATCAGCATGAACTTCATCGCTCAGCTCCTTCCTTATCCTGGCGCCTCAATTGGCGCGTTCACCCATAGGTCGGAGCCGATCGGCGTTTCTCGACATGGCCATAGGATGTCATTTCCGGATTGCTGTGTTGGCAGTGCTGCGTCGCGAATCCGGGTCAGACAGCAGGCTTGACTTGTTTGAATGAACTAGTACAATCAGGCAATCGTCTCATCCAGTGGGAGGTGTCCAATGACCCGGCTCCTGAGACCCAATGGCACTGCTCTCCTGACCCTCGTCGCCGCCCTGCTCGTGGCGACCTGGCCGTTTTTCGGCGCCTTCACGCTCGCCTCGCTGATCGCAGGCGCCCTCATGGGCCTGTCCATGCGGTCATGGAACAGCGAGCATCCGACGACGGTCGCCGTACCCGAGGGCACGCTGCGCTCGGAGATCAACCTCGCAGCGATTCCCGTGCGCGGCGATGCCGGCGGTCTGTTCTTCGCCATCGGCTCGGTCGCCATCCTGCTGGCGCTGCCGCAGCTCCGCTGGTTCCTGATCGCCTCGGTTGTCTGCGCCGTGCTCGCTGGCTGTGCGCTGATCGCCTGGCACGCGCGACGTCAGCCGGTCGTGACGATGACAGCGCTGCACGTCTTCCCGCCGGTCTTGCGGTAGGCGTGCGGCACCGACGAGTCGAAGTAGATCGAGTCGCGGGCGTTGAGCTCGTGTTCCTCGTCCCCGATGTCGATCGTCAGCGAGCCTGACAGCACGTAGATGAACTCAGCGCCCGGATGCTGGTGCCGTCGCAGGTGGTTCGGCGCCACCTCGAAGAATTCTGCATAGTAGCTGTTCAACAGCCGCTGCACCGCCGGGAAGTCGAGTGACTCGAATTCGTACGCTTTATCGCGCGCACCGGGCTTCTCGGGAAAGCGCATCCGCTCGCCGTGGCGCGCGATGCCGATCACCGGTTTCTCCTTTTCCGTCGCGAAGAAGTAGTCGAGCCCGACGCTGAACACCATGGCGATGCGCAGCAGCGTCGGCAGCGTGGGGAACAGCTGACCGCGCTCGATCTTCGACAGCATCGCCGGCGACAGTCCCGTGTGTCGGCCGAGCTCAACCAGTCCCAGCTTCTTCTTCAGACGGATGGCCCGGACCTTCGGTCCGATCGCATAGCTCTTCAACCCGTCCTTCAGCGTCGGCGACAGCATTTCTCAACTCCGTTTGAACAGCGCTCAAAGAACCGCTCGCATTTTTCGCGTCATGAACACGACCTGTGTCCGGGAGGAATTTTACTAATGCGCAAATTGTTTTTCCTCACAGTGGAGGATAACAAGACATGTTCAAGACACTCGCGCTCGGTATCGTGGCCGCGCTGATCACCGCGTCGACCGCTGCGGCCCAAACTCAGCCCAGCAAAGACATCGTCGACACCGCGGTCGCCGCGGGCTCGTTCACGACGCTCGCCAAGGCGCTGCAGGCGGCGGATCTCGTGGACACGCTGAAAGGGAAAGGGCCGTTCACCGTGTTCGCACCAACCGACGATGCGTTCGCGAAGCTGCCGAAGTCGACGCTCGACGATCTGCTCAAACCCGAGAACAAGGCCAGGCTGCGCCGCGTGCTCACCGCGCACGTTGTCCCCGGCCGCGTCACGTCATCCGACGTCGTCAAGCTGAAGTCAGCCAGAGCGGTGAGCGGCGACACGCTCTCGATCGCGGCGAACGGCGGCAAGGTGATGGTCGACAACGCCACCGTCGTCAAGACGGACATCAGCGCGTCAAACGGCGTGATTCACGTTATTGACCGCGTCATCGTACCCAAGGAGACCGAATAGACATGCGAAAGACGATCACGTTGGAGGCGCAGGTCGAGGCGTCTTGAGTCGGGCTTTCACGCGGATGCTGACTGCTGATACCACGCCACCCGGCCGGCTGCAGATACTGCACCGCGAGACGACGGTTCACGCGTCGGTCGAAGACACCTTCGCGTTCTTCGCCGACGCGGGCAACCTGCAACGGCTGACGCCACCGTGGCTGCACTTCGTCATCCTGACGACCATGCCATTGGTGATGCGGCGCGGCGCGGAGATCGAATATCGCGTTCGTCTCCGCGGTCTGCCGCTGCCGTGGCGATCGATCATCGAGGTGTGGGAGCCTGGCGTCTGCTTCGTCGATCGGCAGACGATCGGACCGTATCGCTGGTGGCGACACCGGCACCGGTTCGAGTCCGTCTCCGAAGGCACGCGGGTGATCGATCACGTCGAGTACGCGCCGCGAGCCGAGTGGCTGTCCACTGTACTCGTGCGGCGCGATCTCGACCGGATCTTCACGTATCGCCAGAAGGTGCTTCGCGACCTTCTGGCGTGATGCGACATCTTCACTTCTTGATGACGTGTGTCTCGCCGAGCTCCGGCGTGGAGCCGGTGATCATTCCTTTGAGCACCTCGAACAGGACGACCGGCTGCGGCTTGTTCACCTCGAGGAACACCGCCATGTGCACATCGACGCCGATGAGCACCATGCGCGGATCGTCCTTCGTCCCGTGGCGGTCGTCGCCCTCTTTCGGGAACCACACTTTCCAGTCTGGCGCCCAGAGCTCATGAATCTTGGCGCGGTCGCGCGTCACGCTGGCGAGGCCTGACACCGACACCCACTCACGCGTGCGATCCTTGTAGTACGACAGATTGACGTGCGGATCATCGTCCAGGTCGCGCAGCTTGTGCGCGGCCTCGAGCGTGACGAACCACAGATCGGCGCCCAGCGCACGTTTCTGCGTCGCCATCGCCCTCGACTGCAGGTGACCGTCGGAGCGGCGCGTGGTCATCATCGCCACGTGGATGTCGGCAATATGGCTGTAGAGCTTCTCGAGATCTGATTTCACGTTGAGTCCCCCCGCGCGTGCCTATTCAAATTGCAGGCCGGAGCGTCGAACGTAGAGGCGGTGAGAGCTCATGAGGCCGAGCGTTGCTCAGCCGGCTTCGTCGCGCGCGACAGGTTGTGCGCGGTGTTGACGAGCGCGACATGCGAGAAGGCCTGTGGAAAGTTGCCGACCATGCGGTGGCCTCGCGTGTCGCACTCTTCGGGAAGCAGTCCGACATCGTTTCTCAGCGCGAGCAATCGTTCGAAGAGCTCACGCGCATCGTCGACGCGGCCGAGCAGCACGTAGGCATCGGCCAGCCAGAACGTGCAGGCCAGGAATGCTCCCTCCCCTTCCGGCAAGCCGTCGGCGGCGGTACGTGTGTCGTAGCGCAGCAGGAATCCATCGACGAACAGTCGTTTCTCGACCGCCTCGATGGTTCCCTTGATGCGCCGATCCGCGGGCGGTAGAAAGCCGACCGTGGCCAGCAACAACAGGCTGGCGTCGAGCTCCTTCGAGCCGTAGGACTGCACGAACGACCCCAGCTCGGGATCGAATCCCCGCTCGCACACCTCGTGGTGAATCACCTGACGCACGCGGCGCCAGTGATCGACCGGCCCGTCCAGCGCGAAGTCCTCGATGGCGTGGATGGCGCGATCGAAGGCGACCCACGCCATGACCTTGGAGTAGGTGAAATGCCTTGGCTCGCCGCGCACTTCCCAGATTCCGTGATCCGGCTGCTGCCACACCGCTTCGAGGTGTCTGAGCAGCGCGCACTGGAACGCCCAGTCCGCTTCGCTCGACACCAGTCCACCGCGTCGCGCCTGATGCAGCGCGTCCATCACTTCGCCGTAGACGTCGAGCTGCAGCTGCTCGTGGGCGGCGTTGCCGATGCGCACCGGTTTGGAGTTCTCATAGCCCGGCAACCACGAGATCTCGAACTCCGGCAGGCAGCCGCTCACCCGCGAGCCCATACATGATCTGCAGCTGTGCCGGCGCGCCCGCTCCGGCGCGCAGCAGCCAGGCGCTCCAGTCGCGGGCTTCGTCGTAGTAGCCGGCGTTCATCAGCGCGAGCAGCGTGAGGGTCGCATCGCGCAACCAGCAATAGCGGTAGTCCCAGTTGCGCGTGCCGCCGATCATCTCCGGCAGTGACGTTGTCGGCGCCGCGACCAGACCGCCCGTTGGCGCGTAGGTCAGCGCCTTGAGCACGATGAGTGATCGCATGACGGCTTCGTCCCACTCGCCCTGCGACTTACCGCGCGCGGCCCACTTTGCCCAGAACCTCTGGGTCTCCTCGAGCGCTGATTCCGGATCAATCGCTCTCGGCGCATTGTGGTTCGACGGCCCGTGTGTCAGCACGAACGGCATCGTCTCACCGGCGGCGACCTCGAATTCGGCGACCGTCTTCAGGTCCTCGCCGTGGATCGGCGACGGCGTGTGCAGCGTCACCAGGTCGGGCCCGGAGATCGCGCGCAGCGCGCCGTCGTCCATGCGAGTGACCCAGGGGACCGTGCGGCCGTAATCGAAGCGGAGCACCAGCTCCATGCGCATCCGCACGCGGCCCGTCTCTCCGCGCACCAACCGGACGATGTCGGAGTTGCGGCCGCGCGGGGGCATGAAGTCGACGAGAAGCACTGCGCCGTCTGCGGTCTCGATGCGTGTTTCGAGAATCAGCGTCTTGTCGCGATACTGTCGCGTCATCCGCGCACCGTCATCGGCGGCTTCGATCAGCCAGCGGCCGTGCTCGGGACCGCCGAGTAGCGCGGCAAAGCACGCGGCGGAATCGAAGCGCGGCCAGCACAGCCAGTCGATCGATCCGGCGCGCGACACCAATGCGGCGGTCTCGCAGTCGCCAATCAGCGCGTAGTCTTCGAGCCGCGTACTCACCGGGGCAGCGTACTCACGTTCACGGACGATGCAAGAAGCGATTCACAGGAACGGCGGCGACAGCCGTCGAACAATTCGTGCCGCGATAGCGATGCGTCAGCGCAATAGATCGAACTGACGCACGTACTTGACGATGAAGGCGCGATTGATCGGGCCGAGCCCTTCGAGACTCTCGGTGTTGTTGTAGACGACGAAGAGCCCGGTGCCGGCGGTCTCGAGCAGGTGGAACCGCAGGTTCGTTGACCATCGGTCGGTACGGTCGTTGTACTGCACCAGGCTCTGGATGAACACCGACGGCGTGAAGTTGTAGGTCACCCGCATGTTGCCCAGGTTGGTGTGGAACGCGCCCTCCGGCAGCGACGATCGAGCGATACGTCCAGTTGGTGTCCACCGTCAGCCGGCCGCCATCGCGGATGAGCACATTGAGGCTTGGACTGTTCTGGGTTCCGGTCAGGAACGTGCCGACGTCCCACCGCAGCTGCCCCGAAAGCCACTTCCGTCGATCGGTATTCGCGTTCATCCTGAATCGCAGACCGCCGTGCTCGCCGACCGGGACGATGACACCCGGATAGATCTCGAACGGCTCGCGGAATCCTTCCCATGAACCCTGGAGTGCCGTGTCGATGCGGTAGCCGTTCTCCCAGTCCCAGTGGTTGTCGAGATGCAGCTCCGCGGCGTTCAGTCCGCCATCGAGGTACTCGTAGCGCGTGTACTGCACGTGCGGCTGCCATTCGCGAAAGCCCCAGTCGCGAACCCACTGCTGCCGCATCGTCTCGTGGTAGCGGAAGAACATGCGGCTGTAGCCGCCCTCCTTCTCGAGGAAGCCGACCTCCGGATTGAACGACTCGCCGGTGCGCCCGTACTCGAACCCGGCCCGGTGCTTCCCATCGTCGTATTCCGAGTCGACGTTGTAGGCGAAGTCGCGGCCGGTGAGCCCAGGCGTCTCGGTGCGCGCGCCGAAGCCCGCCATCGTGAAGTGCTCACCGACGCCGACACGCGCGTCGAGGCCGTAGGTGCGGTTCCAGTCGCCCGATCCTGCCAGGTCACCCGTCGCGGAGCGATTGACGAACATCGCGCCAATGCCGGAGCGATTGCGCAGCTCGCGGCTGACGCGCAGAACCGAAAAATTGTTCTCCGGCTGCAATCCGACATCGTCGGTCTGCATGTTCAGCACGCCGACGTTGACGCCACTCACCTTGCCGCTCAGACGCGCGCCGGCCTTGATCGGCACCAGATTTCCGTCCTCGTCCAGACCGATGCGCCGGCTGAAGAACAGATCGATCTCGTCCTCTTTACCGATCGTGAACAGACCGGAGTTCTCGAGGAAGAACGGCCGCTTCTCGGGAAAGCGCAGGTTGAAGCGCGTGAGATTGATCTGCTCGGTATCGACCTCGACCTGCGCGAAGTCGGTGTTGTAGGTGACGTCGAGATTCAGGCTCGGCGTGATGCCGAACTTGGAGTCGAATCCGAAATCGCCATCCCGCTCGGTCGTCGCTCCCGGCGTGAAGTTCCGGTTGGCCGAGCCGAGGACATAGGGCAGCAGCTTGAAGTTGCGCGGCGTCTTGAGCTCGAGACCGCGCAGCTCGCCGGCCGAACTCAGTCGCGCGAGAGTGTGCTCGCGCGGCAGCGCCGACCAGTAGGCGCGCTCGCGCGTCCGCTGGATGTTGCGAAAGAAGTTGACGCCCCACGTCTGCGGCGCCGGACCGTAGCGCAGCGTGCGCAACGGAATGCGGAACTCGGCGACCCAGTTGGTGGCGTTGGTGCTGGTGCGCACCTCCCAGCTGCCGTCCCAGCTCTCCTCGTCGTCCTGGTCGCGCACCTGCGCGTCGTACTGCACGCCGGCGGCGTTGGTCCCGAACACGAAGCCGTTCTGCCGATCGCGGAAGGTATCGAAGATCATCTGGAACGAGTCCATCTCCTCCAGATTGGCGTCGCGACGCGTGTCGGTGGTGACGATCAGCGACGGGTCGCGATCGTGCAGGACGACGCCCACGTAGATCGCCTCATCGTCGTAGAGGATCTTGACCTCGGTGTTTTCGGAGGCCGGCGATCCTTCGAACGGCTCGGCCTGCACGAAACCGCCAAGCGGCACGGCGTCCTGCCAGACGCGCTCGTCGAGAGCACCATCGATCGACGGCGCCGCCGTGATGCGGCTGGCTGACGAAAAGGGGCGCGAAACGAGGGGCGAACTCACCGACTGTGGTGCTGAGGACTGCGCCGACGCCGGTCGCGCGACAGCGCCGACACGATCACAATGAGGGCTACGAACCAGCGGTGGCGCGACGGCATCCCTGCTCCTACGGCGGATACGCCATCGGGCGCGCCGTTGTGTCACCCCGGGGACCGGAATGGACCTGTCAAAAGGGTTGAGTCCATATAGTCCTACGATGCGGGCTGGTCCCACAACTGCCGCACCTCGCACTCTCCATCGCCGGCCGTCGCTACGAACTCCTTGATCCAGGGAATCGCCTCCTCCTTCGAGGCCGTCTGGACGATCGCCATGCCGCCGACGAGTTCCTTCGCTTCCGTGAAGGGGCCGTCGGTCACCGTAACCTTGCCCTTGTCCTGACGGACTCGGAAACCGGACTTGCTGGGCAGGCACCCCTCGGCGCTGAGCAGCACACCCGCCTTCGCCGATTTCTCGATGAACGCGCCCATCTTCGCCTGCTCTTCAGCGGTCGGCGGCGTGCCCTCAGGTTTAGCGGGCTTGTAGACGCACAGAAAACGCGGCATGACTGAATCTCCCGAGGCGAGCCTGCCTCGACTGCGCATCCTACGTGGTAGCGGCCGGCGGCATATCCGCGGCCCCTACCTACACGTCGAACGACGCCGCACGAGATCGACACGCTCCATTCGGTCTCAGTGATGACGTTTGAAGAACTGCACTGCACGCTCGTGCTTCTCCGCCGCAACGCGGCTGCGAAACGTACCGAGATTGCGGCGGCGGTGGGTTCGTGGATCCACCTTTCGTGAGTACCAACCGGTACACGCCAGACTTCAGCCTGCGGATCATGTGAGCCTCGCGTAGTGGGGTGTCACGCCTTACGGTCGCGGGGCCGGTTCGAACAACTCGATTGGATTCCCGTCGGGATCCGCGACCTGGATCTGGCGGCCTCCGGGACCTGTTTCCATGTCGTTGCGAAAGTGAATCCCCGCCTTCTTCAATCCGGCGATGAAGGCGGGAAGATCTTTCACCTTCAACACAACACGATTCCAGCCGCCGGGCTCCTGTCGTTGTCCGTCCGGCATTGGACGCGAACCAGATGCTTCCGGACCGCTGAGCAGAATCTGCGCATCACCGAGAGAGACACTCGCAAACGCGGGGAGTTGCTGGTGTACCAGCGTGAACCCGAGGTGTGTCGTGTAGAAGGCAACGGAGCGAGCGACATCCTTCACCTGATATCGGACGCCGTGGACGCTCACGACGAAGGCGTGTGGCTGAGTTTGATGAGGAGCCGTGGTGTGAGCCATGTCTCGATCTCCTGATGACCGGTTCGGCTTCGAAAGCGGTCGCGATAGAAAAAGAGTGATTCAGCAAGTCAGGGGCCGCGCAGCACCGGCAGCGTTTTCGATTCCGCCGCATCCGTTGAGTGGCGAGATTGTAGATGGCTCCCGAACGTGGGAGTAGCACTGCCCATATTTCTGAACGGTCGAGGTGGTCGATTACGTATTTCAGGCACGCGCAGTGCACCGTCTCTTTGAAAGGCTCGAGCAGTCCCAACCTGGCTGGCGGGCCCTCTATCACCAACGCGGAGGGCGTCATGCGGAAGCTCGTTTTGACAGTTCCTGAAGTGTGGCCTTCATCGCGGCAACTCGAGGTGCGCTCGGCTTTGGCGCGGGCCTCTTGCTTTCGGGTAAGTTCGACGAGTCGCTGCGGCGTAAGGGCGCTGACGGCTTCAGCCCGCGAAACAGGACGATATTGTTCTTGATGGAAGCGCGGCGACAGCCAGGCGCCCATCGGCCGCAAAGTCGGCGCCCCAAATCTGTTGGCCGTCAGCGGGGAAATGCGTGAGTTGGAAAGCGGCGCTGCCGTCGAGCGGCTGGATCCAGATGCCGACGGCGCAGGGAGATAAGCATAAGCAAGCTCCTTGCTGTCCGGCGTCCACCGTACTGCCGCGATCGGGAACGTTCGCGGCGATGCGCAGGTGGGAAAATCACACACCGTGAAATCACGGCTACGAGTCCAAACGTCGCGACGAGCTCACTGAACATCTGTGCGGGCCCGCTCCGTTCGCGTAGCGACAGCAAGAACAGCCGCTCTCGAACATGACGTGCGCCATCCAGACGCCCAGCACAGCGCCGCTGCACTGCGCGATCACGTAGCCAGGCACATCGCGCCAGGCCAGACTTTCGAGGCAAAACCCAGATACTACGATCCGCCGTTCACGTCCACGAACCGGGGGGCCACGCTGGTCGCGACGGTCAACCGCAACTGGACCGAGGTCACGCAGCTGTACAGCGTCTTCGCGCAGGACCAGTACACGTGCGGCCGGCTGACGCTGTCGGGTGCGGTGCGTTGGGATCGGGCGAGGAGCTACGCGCCGGTCGAGGGCAACGGCGTGTACGACACCTCCTTCCTGAACCCGGCGCCGATTACGTTCCCGAAGACGCCCGGTGTGGACGCGTACAACGACATCAGCCCGCGGGCGGGCATCGGCTACGACGTGTTCGGCAATGGCCGGACGCTCTGAAGTTCCGCTGGGGCAAGTCGCCGCGCCGATCCTGCCGAAGTTTGCGTCGTTGCCGATCACGACCGCACAGGTGTCCACTTGCCCCCGTCGCCCGACCCTGCGCCGCGTTGTTCAGCGGGTCGCAGTCCACCACCTTGTCACCATCGTTGTCGGTTCCTGCGGGTCCGCTGGTTCAGCCTGACGAGCGGCGCTTCACGTCCGAGGCAACACTGGTCGGCATCCGGTTGCAGCCGGGCGTCGCCTTTCTCCTGAGCGGAACTCCCGTGCATACGCTGGTCGGCCGTCGCATCGGGCTAAGCAGACTGCCAGCGTTTCGTGGTCTCGTCGCCGAGTCGCCTCGCCCACTGACACCCGAACATGGCATCGACGTGCTGCAACGGTTTCTCGTGCAGCGCCTCGCCAATGCAAGCCTGCACAGCGTCGTAACGACGGCGGTTGATGAAATCCAGCGCGCGCACGGGTCGATCCGGGCGACCGAGGTCGCCGCCCGATGCCGCGTGAGCTCGCGGCACCTGCATCGTCTGATGCGCGTGTGGGTCGGCTACGGTCCGAAGTACTACGCCAACGTCATCAGGTTTCAGTCTACGCTTCACAGCATGGAGCACGTTCCGGCACCCACGGCTGCGGCCCTGGCTGCCGACAACGGATACTTCGATCAGGCACACCTGACACTCGACATCGCTCGATTCGCGGGCGCGACGCCTGACCGTCTGACGTCGGTAGGGGTGGCCGATTTTTCCAAGACGCGCTGCGACGACGTCGCCTAGACTTCGGGCCATGAGGAGCGGCATCGGGAAAGCGGCTCTGGGCGTCGTCGCCGGGCTGGGCGCATGGGTCGCGATCGCGGCTGTGGCGGCGCTCATCATGCGCTCCTCGTGGCCGGCGTACGCGCGCGTCGCCGACGCAATGACGTTTACCTTACCGATGATGCTCGCGCGGCTGTCGATCGGCGCGCTGGCGACGCTCGCCGCAGGGTGGGTCACCGCAGCGATCGCGCCGCGACCGATGCTGGTGAGACTGATGCCAGGCCTGATACTGCTGGTCGCGTTCGTCCCGCAGCATATCGCGTTGTGGAACTCGTTTCCGGTCTGGTATCACTTCACCTTTCTGTTGTCACTCGTCCCGCTGACGTATCTCGGCGGAACCAGTCACCGACATACTCGGATCACGGCGTGACGTTGTGCGTCGGCGGGAGCGGCATCCACTTCCCGCAGCCACGCTGTCCGCAGTCGTGGCGGAAATGTTTCACCGCCATCTCGTCGGCCGCGGCCATCGCTGCCTTCAGCGTGTCGTAGCGTGTGGCAAATGCAGGAGGCAGGATCGCCTCCTCGGACCGAACCGTCCAGTTGCCTTCAGGCAGAGTTCGCAGGATCGATACCGACAACGGCGGATCCGACTGATGCTTTCGCTCCCAGTGATACATCTCCATTGTCATCACGGCACCTCCGTCTTACGGACATCGAGCAAGCTGCGTGCCCTGGACTTCAGCGAGCGACCGCTGACGCGCGGGGCGGAGCGGAGGAGGACGGCGATCATCTCACGCTCTGTCAGTAGATCAATCTGCAGATTGAGATGACTGCGCTGTCTCGACAGGCGATTCTGGCTGGCGAGCACGAACCAGGCGAGGATGATCGCCTCGAGCGATACGGCCATCGTCAAGAGTGGAAACGGAAACGGGTCGAAGGGCGTCACGCCGGGAATCCATCCCGCATTCGCGCTGACCCAGAGGCCGAACTACAGAACGTGAAGGTCGAGCACGGGGCCGCCGGCGCCCGTACCGGCAATCCAGTCGGCAATCTGCTCGGCTTTGGATCGAGCCAGCAACGACTCGAGCTCCCAGGTCTTGATCGCTTCGACGTTCTCTTCCATTGCGGCAGGCCCCGTGCCTGCCGGCACGCCGATCTGTTCGCTGTGAGCCCGCTTACCTACTCTGTGCGTCACCTTTCCCACCTCGGACCGGCTGGCCACGCACACACAGTCCCCGCAGTGCGCGTACGCCCTCTCATGCATTGTTACTGCACGGTATGAGCCACTCCGATTCGTGGGATCAAGACTTGCACTAGGTCAAGCCATGTTGAAATTCCTTGGCGCCTACGCCCTCGCAAAACTTCTTGGCTTTGGCTTGATCACTGCGGTCCTGATCTACATGCTGATTCGGTAGGAGTTACTTTCTCGTTTCGAGCGCGAGATTGTTCAGCCGCACCGGTTCGGTCGTGTAGTTTTCAAGCTCGATCGAATTCTTCTTCTTGTCGAAATTGATCTGAGTGGCGTAGGCCATCCTGCCCTCGCCCTTCCCGGACTTGTCGAACCGCATTTCGAACAGCGTGAAGGGATAGTCGACCGTCCGCGGCTGGTTGACCGTCTCACGAAAGCCGATGATCCGCGGCGTGATGACCACGATGCGGCGCCCGCCGTCCTCGCCGGGAAAACTCATCGCATACCGAATGTCCGTTCCGAGCCGCATGATGTTGTTCGGGTCGGGCCCCATGTAACCGGGGAAGTTGAATCGTCCGTGCTCCGGCTGCTTCTCGAGCTCGCGCAGCAGGCCGTCCTGCTTCTTCTCCATGAACGTATCGATTAAATGCTGTCGCTGCGCCGGACTCGACCAGCTGTCGATGGTGATGCGAATCGTCTGATTGGCACCGGTCGCGACGTTGCTCATGTTCAGTGCCCACCCGGTGATGGTCACCTTGTCGGTCGCACTCGGTGTCACGGACTGGGCAGCCGGTAACGCGATCACCGTGAGTGTCAGGGCAGTCGCGGCGATCCACGCCGAAACACTAGTCGTCATTGTGATGGTCCCTCCGGTGCCACTGGCCCGAGCCACGAATTGCCGTGGCTCCCGCAGCCGAGGTCTCGCCGAGCGCGCGGAAATGCGGAATAAAACCCGGCCCGCACGCAAACGGAGACGGACGGAGCACGTTGCGTACCTGCTCAGGGTCTTGCAGGAAAGCGACTGATTTTCTGGGTATTGCGGAGGGTGTGTCGCTCGCCGCGGTCGGGAGTGCAGGTCACCTGGAAAGGAGAAAGCGAAGTGGTCGGGGCGACTGGATTCGTGTCGATTCCCAACTCGCGCCAAGGGCGCGAGTTGAGAGATGCCTGAAAGGGTCGTTCCGACGCGACGCGAACGGAAGTGAGCGATTGGTCGGGGCGACTGGATTCGAACCAGCGACCCCCTGCGCCCAAGGCAGGTGCGCTACCAGGCTGCGCTACGCCCCGACTCGAATTCTTAGGATCTTAGCGCGTTTGTGAACTGACGGCGCATGACTGTGCCAGAACGCCCATGGAAGACGGACTGTCCCAAATCTCCTGCCGAGGCGAATCGACGGAATCATTCGGATTTCGTGATGGCGCAGATTCGAGCGCGCCCCTCTCCACCTGCCAAAAAGTCAGGTGCGTTGCGGACGCGCGTCGAGAGACGAACGTTGCCCTTGCTGATCGCCTGCGTTAGCATTCGCGCCGTGCCGTCGCGCCTGCCGAAGGCTTTGCTGCGAGTCAATTGTTTCGAGGTTCTGATCGACGATCGGGAAGTCGGATTCGCGGAGGTCAGTCCACTGAGATCGGAAACCGAGCTTTCAGGTCTTCCGGATCAACCCGTTCATCGGTTCGCGACTATCGTGCTCAGACGTGCCCTCACAACGTCAACCGAGCTCTACGATTGGCGCCGACTTATCGTGAGCGGCAAGGACGACCGGCGCGATGTCACCATTCGTCAGCTGTCGGCCCCGGGCGGAGAGACCGTGAATTCGTGGAGATTGATGCGTGCGTGGCCATGCCGCTGGTCGGGGCCCGCCTTCGATGCCATGAAGAACGATGTGGCCTGCGAGGAGATCGAGCTCACGTTCGAGGATTTGGTCTGGCTGGGCGCTGAAACCAAGAAGGGTTGATATGGCGGTTTTTCGCGAGCTTCCTTACGCTCAATTCAATTTCCTGGTCGATCTCGGCACCGGCCAGACCGACGGACCCGAGGCGGGCTTTCAGGAATGCAGCGGAATCTCGATGAGCGTCGACGTGATCGAATATCGAAACGGCAACGACAAGGAGAACACCCCGCGCAAGATCACCGGTCTCACCAAAGTGAGCGACGTCACGCTGAAACGCGGGATCATCGGCTCGCTCGGCCTCTACAACTGGATCAATCAGATCCGAAACGGTGATCAAGCCGCTGTCCGCACCGTGACGATACAGCTCCAGAACGAGGACCACACCGCCATCGTCACGACCTGGAAGCTCATTCGAGCGCGAATCGTCAAGCACACGAGCGGGCCGCTGAACGCACAGGGGACGGATGTCGCGATAGAAGAACTGACGCTCGCATACGAAAGGCTGGAGCTGGAGTAGCCCTACGGCCGCGATCAGGCGACGAGGCGGCGTCTCAGGGCGCCGGCGTAAAGCCGATATCGAAGACGGCCGGCGGTGCGTCGGGGCTACGCGTATAGCCGTCAGACGTCCGGATGAAGGCGGTCAGTGGCGACGTCGAAACCAGGACGTCGCGGTCGTTCAACAACTGCGCGAGAGCCGCACGACCGTCGGTGCCCATCAGCCGAAGCCCGTCGCTGAGCAGCGACATGCCGATCGCATACACCGGCGGGCCGATGGCCGCTGCCTTGAGCAGATACCGCCGAATCTCTGCCTCGTTGGAGGGCTGCTGCTGAATCAGTTGCGTCGCCCAGATGATCGAGCCGTCGGAGAGGAACGGAAAATACTCGGCGAGATTCCGCGCCCAGTCGCGCATCTTGTCGAACCGCTTCAGTTTCAGCAGGAGGTAGCCGCCGACCGCCGCCGCGTACGGGTCGGCCATCTTGGACATCAGCATGTCCTGCGCTTCGTCGCACCACTCGGCCATCGCTTCGGCCGAATACAGATCGCCGCGCAGCAGGTAGCCGAGAATCGTGTCGGCCGTTGGCTCGCTGGTCGTCAAGCGCACGCTGTAGGCCTGACCGCGCTGCTCCCGAATCGTGTCCGCCCGCGCCCAGACCTCGCGCGTGTTGCCGGGCACACACACGTCGAGCCGGGCGCTCGACTCCGAATGTTGAATCTGAAGCCGCAGAGGTTCCTGTCCTGGCGGCCCGCCTACGTTCCAATGCGCCTCCCGTCCGCGGCTGGACGACACGCCTTTCAGGATGTACTCACCAGGGGCCGTGAGGGTGACCGTGGCCTGCGATGACAGCGGCAGTGTTTCGGCTTCACCCTCCGAAATTCGCGGCAGCTCCGACCGCAGCCGGTGGTACTGCCTGATCGCGTTGAACGTGGTTTCCTCGGGCGGGTCGAAAACCTGTGGCGCGATCGCCTCCCCGGGGTGGCCAGTGGCCCTGCCACCGCGAATCATCGCCATCGAAATCTTTCGATCGAGATTGCCCGGGTCCTGTAGGGTGACCACCTGACCGGACGGCAGGTGCACCCGCAGGAACGATTGCTCGGACGGCACGTCGACCGCGCGGCTCCGCCCCGCGTTCAGCATCACCCGATCGACGACCTGGAGATCAGGAGAGACCACTTCAACGGTGGCGGCCGGCATGTCCGAGGCGAAGCGAATCGTCAGGCGATCGCTCATGGAATCTCCAGCCCCTCGAACACCGGCGGCATGAGCCGATGGCTTTCCGGCGCGCTCGCCGGAAACGTTCCTGCCGGGAAGGTGATCTCGATCTGCCAGTCGCCGGCATCGACGCGCTCGACGAGCGGCTTCTGCTGACCGGGCGGCGACTGCACCACAGTGGTGTCCTTCGTCAGTCTGATATCGGCAACGCTGTCGGCTGCTTCGGACGTGCACCCGATCGCGGCGACGACTCGCGGTCCCGGCGCTTCGTGAATGCGCTTCATGCCGCTCGGATCAGGATTGCAGGCGAGCGGCAGGCGGTGCCGCCGCCCAAGCTGCGCCATCGTCTGGCCAAGCGCGTTGCCAAGCGAATACGTGTCCACCACCCACCGGATGCCGCGTTTGATTGCGCCAACCCCGTCGAGACACCAGAGCAACGCCTGGCCGAAGTAGGTGACGTCATTGTCCGGCCCGTAGGCCAGACGGGTTTGCGTCGTCGCGTAGTACGCCGCCGAACATTCGACGGTGTCGGCAAAGGTCGCACCGCCGATGATCGGATCGCCGGAGACATTGACTTGCGTCAGAAGCCCGAAGGGCGTTTCGCGACAGGCGTCGATAAAGAACAGCTGCGTCTGCGCCTGGCACTTGCGCATCCCGACCCGCAGACCGTCGAAGTCGATGCAGTTCTTGAACGGGTTGCCGATCGCCGGGTTGCCGAAGTCCTGCGGCAGAAGATATTGCGCGTTCTTGCTCAGCCCGTGGCCGCAGAAGTAGAACCACGCGATGTTGTCTCGATGCGTGTTGCAGCGCGTCTGCCATCGCGTGACTGCTGCTTCCACCTCCATCATCGTGGCGCTGGTCACGTTCACTGGTCCGGCCGCGGTTGGCACGGAGGCGCTCGGCGACAACAGGACCTCAATCGATCCAAGCGGGCACTGCGGATTGTTGTAATCGTTGAGCAGCCATTGCGCGATCGCCTGACCCGTGAATCCAGGCGTCGTGAGCTGCGACAGGCCGAGAGGATCGTTGGCGAGCGCGCCGCTGCCGCCGTTCAGATGCGGGTAGTCGCTGACCGCGATGATCACCGCGTGCAGGCGCGGCTGCGCTGAGACGATGTCGGCTTCCGCCGCGGGCCAGACCAGGCTCATGGCAGCGCGTCGATCCGCGTGCGCAGGCGGCTATAGAAGCGATCCTGCTCGAAGTAGGCGCCGTGCGCCTTGATCACATAGGTCTGGGTGTCGTAGGCGAAGTCGTTCACGCGGTCGAACACCTTGTCGCAGGCGTAGGAGAAGATGTCCACCTCGTCGAAGATGTTAATCCAGCGTTTGATGTTCAAGGGCGTCTTCGCCTTCTGCGGCCGTTTGATGTTCGGATCGCTGCTCTTGTAGCGCTTCATCTCCTCGAAGTGCGACACCTGCGAGCCGATCGACACGAACAGCGCGACGTCGATGTCGGTGCGGTAGTAGGACAGCAGATCGAACGAGATCACACCGCCGAGGCTGTGTCCCACGACGATCAGCGGCTCGTTCGGATTCGCCGCACGCGCGCCGTCGATGGCCTGAAGAATCCGCCTCAGGATGGCGCCTTCGGTGCCTTTGTCGCCGCGACCGTCCAAGTAGACAAAGATGTCGCCGAAGAATCGTCCGAGCGTGGCGTTGAGCGGCTTGCGCTGCCAGGCGAGCAGCTTCGTCGAGGCAAAATCGCCAGTTCGATCCAGCACCGTCGTCGCCGCGGACGACACCGCGCCTTTCAGCTTTGCTCCGGCCGCAGCCAACGGACCGGTGATGAAATCGAAAGTGCCGAGTGTCTGCACTCCCGTTGACGCAGCAGTCTTTGCTTCGGCGACGAGACGGTTCAGCAACTGCTCGTCGGTCGTGACCGTGGCCAGCCACGCCGGTTGCGGGTTGGCGGTGGCGTAGCCCTGCGCGGCGACGATGAAGTCGGCGACCTCGGCGGCCCTGCCCGGAGGTGGGCTCTGCAGCATGAGCGTGGCGATGAGATCCACGGCGGCCGTCAGCGATCGCCGCTTAGCGAGCGTTAACAGCGGCTGCGTGGCCGCGGTCTTCGCATCCGGCAGCGTATCGTCGATCACCGCGATGAGCGGCCGCAGATCGTCCGCGACACCTGGGCCGAGCGCGTTCACCTGGCCGCTGGGCAGCGACTCCATGTCCCACGCGAACGTCGTCGCGAGATCGCCCCAGTAGGGGAACGACGGTGCAAGATTGGCGACCGGCACTCCTCCAAGAGTGACGCCCTGCAGGTGTTTGCCGCAGAACTTTTCGAAGAGGCGAACCCCGACCTCGTAGGACGGGTCCTCTTTACGGTTGTTCACCCCGTGCACGAAGACGATCGGCATGTGTGTAGCCGTCCGGCCAAAGAATATGCCTGTTCGCGGAGTAAGCCTACCCGTGATCAACGCGACGAAGTGATGATAGCGGGCATAGAGCCGCGACGCCACTCTTCGACACCGATCAACCGAGCACGGCTTTCGTGGCATCAGCCAGGATCTCGCTGATGCGACCAAGTACGTGATCAGGCGTCACGAACGGCGGCGCCAGCACGAAGACGTCGCCGCGGACACGGCTGAACAGGCCGCGAGCGACGGCCTCAGCGTGTATGCGCGCGCCCACCTGCTCCTCGGCTGCGAACGCCGTCTTCGTCTCGCGGTTCTTGACGAACTCCACGGCGCACATCAGCCCCTTGCCTCGCATGTCGCCGACGTGCGAGTGGGTGCCGAGACGCGTCCGCAGCGCGTCGAGGAGATACGCGCCCTTGCGTGCAGCTTCGGCGACGAGGTTCTCCTCCTCGATGATCTGGAGTGCCCGCAACGCGACGGCACAGCCCACCGGATGCCCGCTGTACGTGTAAGCGTGCATCCACGGCCCGGGCGCCTCGTCCAGGGCGCGAGCGATCGCGTCGCTCACGCCGACACCGCCGAACGGGAAATATCCCGACGTGATCGCCTTGGCAAACTGCACGATGTCGGGGGTGATGCCCCAGTGCTCGAGCCCGAACCACTTCCCCGTTCTGCCAAAGCCGGTGATGACTTCGTCCGCCGCGAAGAGCACGTCATGGCGATCGCAGATCTCACGGATGCGCGGGAAGTAGTCGTCGGGCGGGACGATCACCCCGCCGACCCCGATCACGGGCTCGGCGAGAAACATCGCGACGGTGTCAGCGCCTTCGCGGACGATGGCGTCTTCGAGCGCGCTGGCAGACAGTGGAGGCACGTGAACGAAGCCGGGCACGCGTGGCTCGAAGAGCGGCCAATATCCGGCAATTCCCGTCGCACTCATGGCGGCCAGCGTGGTGCCGTGGTAGCCGAGCTCCCGTGAGATCACCTTCGTCTTCCCGGGCCGGCCGCGCAGCTTCCAGTAGGAACGCGCCACCTTGATCGCGGTCTCGTTCGCTTCGGCACCGCCCGAGGTGAAGAAGAAGCGATTGATGTTCGGATACGTCAGCCGCGTCAGCCGCTCGGCGAGCTCGATCGCACGCACGTTCGAGCTGCCGGCGTACCCCGATGCGTATGCCAGTGTCTCGAGCTGCTCACGTGCGGCGTCGGCAAGATCGCGTCGGCCGTGACCGAGCACCACGTTCCAGAGTCCGGCCAGGCCGTCGATGAATTCCTTGCCATCGGCGTCCACGAGCATCGCGCCGTGGCCGCGCACCCAGACCCGGCCCGCCCGCTGAATGGCTGGATCGTGCTGCGGGTGAATGAGCGACGCCAGGTCACGAGCAAGGAAGTCCTGCATCGTCTGGCGTGTCATCGTTTCATGCCGGACTCGATGATGAGCCCCGTGCCGAGCTCGCGATCGGTCAGCTCCAGCTGCGCATAACCGAATTCCTCGAGCAGGTAGACGGCGACGACGAGCCGCGGCAGCGCACGGTCGATATCCTGCCTCGCCTTGAGCGCCTTGAAGCCCTCCGCGTCGAGGGTCGTCACTTCGCGGAGCTTTTGCTGCAGCTGGTCGCGACTAAATGTGCGCGGCCCGCGGTCCTTCGATGGAAAGAACAATTCCGCCATCTCCATGAATTCGACGCCGACCAGCCGGCGTTTGCCCTTCATGAACGACGCCTTCGAGGCTTCCTGGGCGAGGCGCTTACGAAAGGCCAGGACGGCCTGTTCCGCACTCGTGGCGCGGGCAAAGAACGTGTCGTACGCAACCCGGTATCCCAGGTTGAAGACGAGGTATCGCATCGAACCGTTGTCGCGCGAGACGAGCTCGATGCTGCGGCTGCCGTTGTCGACGACGGCGTAACCGTCGGTGCCGAGCGAGCCCACGAGATACGCCAGCTCCGACTCACGCCGCTCGCTGGCAATCTCCATCGCGACTCCGAGCTTTGCCGCCAGTTCGACGACACGGGCGCCGTTCGGCGCATCGCGGAACGCGGCCGTGCCAATGGCTCTCGCGCTGATCACGCCGTCCTGCCGGCAGGAACGCACGAAGTCGGACAATGCGCGCTCGATGTCGACGAGCTTCCCGTCGCTGATCCTCCCGTGTCGGGCGACATCGTCGCCGACCCCCATCGTCCTCACGTCCATGCGTCGCTGCTCATAGCGTCCGGAGACGAACGTGCCGACGATGCGGCGGAAGCTGTTGCTGCCCATGTCGATCGCGCACATCAACTGCGCCGGTTGAGCCGCCGCCGAAACGGGCATCAGAGACAAGAGCGCGAGGCTGGCAAGCGTCGCGAGCATGCGACATCGACGATACGTGAATCGGTCGCGCACACGCAAACGCGCCGTCAACGCCGAGGGCGCCCTAACCAGGGCCTAGGCGGACTTCAGGTGTTTGAGCTTATCGGGATTCCGCACGACGTAGATCGCCTTCACGACGTCGCCGTCGAACTCGAACGCGTTGGTTTGCACAAGTCCGTGCGGCCCGCTGACCAGCAGGCCCGGCAGGCCGTTGATGATGTCGAGGCGCACCGTCAGCTCGTCGGACCAGCCCTTGCGCACCACGCCGGCCAGGAATGCGGCCACGCGATCGGCGCCTTCGATGACGTTGAGCGCCGCCGGCACCTTGCCGCCGCTGTCGGTAACGACCCGCGCGTCGCTGGCGAGCATGCGCGTCAGCGTGTCGATATCGCCTGACCGTGAGGCGCTGATGAACGCGGAGACGAGCTCGGCGTGCTTCGGATCGATCGCGCTCGCTGCGCCTCGCGCTGGGGTCAGCCCCTTCGGCCGCGCTTCGCGTACTCGGGTCCGGGCACGACTGGCCAGCTGGCGGCACGCCGCTTCATTCCGTCCCAACGCCGCTGCCACCTGCGTGAACGAGTAGTCGAACACGTCGTGCAGCAGGAACGCCGCGCGCTCGAGTGGCGACAGCCGATCGAGCGCGAGGAGCAGCGCCACGGACAAATCTTCGGCCAGCTCGGTCTGCGCATCAGGCGCGAGCGACGTCGTATCGGTGATCGGATCGGGCAGCCATTGCCCGACATACTCCTCACGCTTCATCCGCGCCGACTTCAACACGTCGAGACAAATCCTGGTGGTCGTGGTCATCAGAAACGCTCGCGGCTCCAAGACGCTGTCGCGATCGGTGTCGTGCCAGCGCAGATACGCTTCCTGAACGGCGTCCTCGGCCTCGGCCATCGAGCCCAGCATGCGATACGCCAGGCCGAGCAGACGCCGCCGATGCGGCTCGAAGGTCGCCGATGGATCGGTGTTCATCCCCGTTGCGCCACAGCGAAAGACTTGTCGAACGCGAGCGGCGTACCGCCAACGACGATCCGTGTGCAGGCTTTGCCGTGTCCCATCGCGTACTTCACGGTGGGATACATGCGAGCGGTGAGGATGGCGAACGCAAGACTCACCACGCGCGCGCGGTCCCCATCGCTTGATGATCTCATCGCGATACTGATCCGCGGACGGGTCGTGATCGAGCGTCGCGCGCGTGAAGCGCCACGCGAGTGCCACGTCCGGCGGCATCGTCAACGGCGTCTCCGTGAGCACCGCCCGAATCACGTTGGCATCGACGCGGGCCCGCTCGGCCATGGCCACGGCGAGCTGCGTGCACGGACCGCAGTCCTCGCTTCGTACCGCTGTGATTCCCGCCGCGAACAGCGCCTCCAGCGGCACATCCGTGCGGTACTTGCCGAGCCCGGTCGCGCGCTGAAACATCCACGCCGCACGCGGGTCGATGTTGATCAGCTCGTGCACGTAGCCCGCATCGTAGTTCCACTGCCGCTCGAACGCTGCGATACCCCTGTGCATCAGCCACTTGAACATGACGTCCTCCCTCTCCAACGGCAGGACGAAACAGTACGGGGAAACGTGACATCCGGCCTGTTAGTGGCGTTCGACTCCGGCATTCCGTGCTGAGGCAACGGCTTAGAGGATAGAAAGGGCAGCCGGGCCCAACGCGTGTCACGGAAAAGCCGAGATTCCATCCGTGCGTCTCAGGCATGGGATGTGCTTTGAGCGCGACAGACTCTCCGAGGGACACGCCATGATTCCAAAGACTGGCTTCGCTACAGTCCTGCTTCTCGCGGCCGTCGCCACCGGGTGTGACGACGATGCCTCGACTACCCCGACGGGCACCACGGTCATCATTTACCAAGACACGAACTTCCGGGGCGACAGCCGTGCTCTGCCGAACAGCGCCCCCAACCTCGACGACTTGCCAGGCTGTGGTGGCTCAGGTGCGGATTGGAACGACTGCATCACATCCATCCGTATCCCGAGCGGCTGGTCGATCACCATCTACGACGAAGACAACTACACCGGGAACAGCACGACGCTGACCGCCGATGTGCCGGATCTCGGAAACACCCCGGGCCCGTGTGGCAACGACTGGGACGACTGCATCGCGTCGATTCAGGTTCGCCAGCCATAAGAGAAGAACGGCCGCGGTCGGCGTAGCATATGGCCGAGCCCTTTGGAGGCTTGGCCATGAGAATCGTTGATTCACGTGTTTGGCTCGCGGCGAGTGCCGCCGCCTGCTGTGGGACCGCCGCCTTCCTCATATCCGGATCCCTCATCGCGCAGAGCGTCGCGACGCCGAGCTTCACCGATGCGCAGGCGACGCAAGGCAAAGCGGCCTACGATCGCAACTGCCTGTCCTGTCACGGCGCGAACCTCGACGATGGGGAGTTCGGGCCGCCGCTGAAGGGCGTGGAGTTCCGTCTGCGCTGGGGCGCAAAGCCGCTCGATGGCTTGTTCGCAGAAATGACGCGAATGCCTCCGGCCGCACCGAACACGCTCGGCGAAGACACTTACGTGCAGCTGCTCGCCTTTCTCGCCCGAGAGAACGGCGTGCTTCCAGGCACACGCGCACTGTCCGGCGAACCGGCCGCGCTTCGTGCCATGGCACTGCCCGCTGCCATCGGCGGTCCAAGCGGCGGGCTCACCACGGGCGTGCCGATTCCGCCCGCGCCCTCGCGTCCCAATCCACTGGATCGACTCACGCCCGTCACCGATCTGATGTTGAGCGCGCCTGCTGACGGCGAGTGGTTGACGTGGCGCCGATCGTTCGACGCGCAGGGTTTCAGCCCGCTGACGCAAGTGACACGCGACAACGTCGGAGAGCTGCGGCTGGCGTGGAGCTGGGCACTCCCGAACGGCCCCAACGAAGTGACGCCGCTCGTGCACGACGGCGTGATGTTCGTCCACGCCTACGGCGACAAGGTGCAGGCGCTCGATGCGGCCACCGGCGACCTGCTGTGGCAGTACTCGCATCGTCTTGGACCCGGTCGCGCACCGTCCGTGAAACGCGCCATCTCGATCTACGGCACGCGTCTCTACGTTCCAACGTCTGACGCCCACATCGTCGCGCTCGAGGCGAAGACCGGCAAGGTGGTGTGGGATGAAGCCGATCGCCGATGCGAAGGCCGGCTACGGCCTGACCGGCGGTCCGCTCGTGGCCAACGGTAAGGTGATGGTCGGGACGACCGGCCGTGCACCCGGCGGCAACTTCATCGTCGCACTCGATGCCGAGACCGGAAAGCGGGCGTGGCGCATCAACACGATCGCGCAGCCGGGTGAGAACGGCGGCAACAGCTGGAATGGCCTGCCGCTCGAGAAGCGCAACGGTGCCTCGGTGTGGGTACCGGGCAGCTACGACCGCGTGCTGAACCTCGCCTTCTTCGGACCGGCACAGACCTACGACACCGGCCCGCTGCGCAATCGAACGGATGAAGCCAACGTCACCAACGACGGCCTCTACACCGACTCGACGCTGGCGATTAACGTCGATAACGGACGTCTCGTCTGGTTCTTCCAGCATCAACCCAACGATCAGTGGGATCTGGACTGGGCGTTCGAGCGCCACATCCTGCCGCTGCAGGTCGGCGGCACCACTCGGCCGGTCGTCGTCACCGGCGGCAAGCAGGCGATCTTCGACGTCATGGAAGCCGACACCGGCAAGTACGTCTTCTCGATGGATCTCGGTCTGCAGAACGTCGTGACGTCGATCGACCCGCGAACCGGCGGCAAGGTGATCGACGAAAAGCTCGTGCCGGGCGACGGCGAAACGAAGTTCGTGTGCCCGCACGCCGGCGGCGCCAAGTCGTGGCTGCCGTCTTCCTACAATCCACGGACGAAGATCCTCTACGTGTCGCTGGTCGAGTCGTGCATGGACCTGACACCCGTCGCGCCCGGCGGACGCGGCAGCCTCTCGACGGGCGTGCGCTGGAGTCTGCGGCCGCGGCCGAACAGCGATGGACTCTACGGCCGTGTCCAGGCGATCAACCTCGAGACGCGCAAGTCGGTGTGGACCAACCGTCAGCGCGCGCCGATGACCACGGGCACGCTGGCGACGGCGGGCGGAGTGGTGTTCGCCGGCGCGCTCGATCGGATGTTTGCCGCCTACGACGAGACGACCGGACGCGAGCTGTGGCAGACGCGTCTCGGCGATGTGCCGAGCAATGCGCCGATCAGCTACACGGTGAACGGCCGCCAGTACGTGGCGATGGTCGTCGGCAACGGTGGCGCGCAGGCGGCGACGTTCCCTGCGCTCGTGCCCGAGATCCGCAATCCTCCCGATCGCGGCGCATCGGTGTGGGTGTTCGCGCTGCCGGAGCGGCAGCGACGCTGACTACTTCTTCTCGAGCACCCGGACCTCGTTGACCACTTCCTGACCCTGGGCGTCGACGCGCATGATCGTGATGGTCATCGTCTTGCCGTCCTTCGAAACAACGCGGCGAGAGGCGATCACGGGCTTGCCGTCGCGAATGTTGTAGCGCTCGCGCGTCCAGAGGTCGATCTTCTTCACCATGGTCATCGCGCCGGGATTGGTCACCTTGCCGCTGATGGTGATCGAAAACGGATACGCCCTCCCATCGTCGTAGCGGGCCGTGTATTTGATGGATTCGGGATACCCCTCGATCGTCACGGCGTCGCTGAGAAAGCCCTCTTCGTTGCCGGTGATCCGGTAGTGAATGATCTCGCTCTTCGAGGCGGTGGCCGGCTGCATCTTCGACTTCGCGACGTTCAACACCCATGTTCCGGTGAATGGATCCTCCTGCGCCGTCACCGGGAGCGATCCGATCGGCGCGAGATAGAGCACGACGAGCAGATACGCGCGCAGTGGTCTGGCCATCGCCTACTTCCTCCACGTCTCGGCAAACGCGAGGTACGCGTTCGGTCGTCCCTGTTCGGGATAGACCGCGCCGGCCAGCTTCCTGCCGTTGACGCGAATCTCCCCTTCCTTCGCGACCATGATGATGAACTGCATCAGGAAGCCGTTCGGCGGGCGCATCTCACCGTAGTTGCCGGGCAGGAGTCCGCGCCAGGTCGTCTCGACATTGTATTGATCGGACTTACAGATCTCGGTCCGCTCCGACAGCGAGTCGCCGGTGAATCCGAACGTTGCGCGCTGCACTTTGTAGGGCGGCGTCGCGAAGTCCTGAATCAATTGGGCCATCGTCTGGTGGGTGACGAAGTCGGCGAGCTTCTCGTTGTCGGTGAGCGCGAGGCGAAGATCGTTCGGACCTTTGCCGTCGCCGGTGGTGACGTAGCAGACGTGCCCCGAGCCCATCGGACTCCACGCGACACGCCAGAAGTTCACCTCCGCGAGTACGGGACCACCCTGCCGGTCGCGCAGGCGCAACCCGGGGTTTTCGCCGGTGATGTGGACCTGCGTGTGCGTACGCGGCCCCGCTGCCGGCGGTCCGCCGGCGGGCGGCCCCTGTGTCGCGACGAGCGTTCCCAGAGCGATACATGCGGCCAGTACAGCGGCGCTCGTGTGACGGTGAGTCATGTCGTCCTCGTCCAGCTGAAGCCGGACATGGGTCTTCCGGTCAATCTGAAGGCGGACACTACGAAGCGCCGGCGCGCACGGTCAACCGGTCTGGGACCAAGCTCCATAGGGCGGGATGAGTCCATCGGAAGAGGGACGGCAGCGTTGGTTGTAGACTGTGCGCCCCGGAACCATCGATGAAGGCCACCTCGAGCACCGACACTGAGCTGTCGATCGCCGACTGGAAGCACTGGGCGGTGATTCTCGGCCCGGCCCTCTTCTTCGGCCTGATCGAAGCCGCACAGCTGCGCCTGGGCTCGGCGGTGCTCGGTCGCCCGATGCCCTTTGCGCTGGCCGTCATCCGAGTCGTGCCCTACTGGCTGCTGCTCGCATGCCTGATGCCGTTGATCATGGCCGCGGCGCGACGCTTCAAGTTGTCGCGATACGTGCTCTGGCCAACCGCCCCTGCACTGGCCGCCAGCGCGATCGCCTTCGCGCTCCTCGCCCTTGCCGGCCGCATCATCGTCGGGCCGATCGGCCCTGCCCTCGTGCAGTGGACGCCGATGCAGCTGTTTCGCACCTACTTCCTGCTGGACGTGCTGACCTACTCGGCGCTGATCGGCACGCTGTACGCGTTCCACTTCTATCGCCAGGCGGCGGCCCGCGAGCTTGCCGCGTCGCAGCTGCACGCCAGCCTGGCGCAGGCGCGCCTGCGGGTGCTGCAGGCGCAGCTCGAGCCGCACTTTCTGTTCAACACGCTCAACGCCATCTCGATGCTCGCGCTCGAGGGCAACCACAAGGCGGTCGTCGAGACCATCGGTCGTCTGCGCGAGCTGTTGCGTGTGTCGCTCAGCCACGACCGGCCGCAGGAAGTCTCGCTGGCGCGCGAGCTCGAGCTGGTTGAAGGCTACCTTGGAATTCAGCGTGTGCGATTTGCCGATCGCCTGGCCGTCGCCTACGACATCGCACCCGGCGTGCTCGACGGGATCGTCCCGAGCATGATTCTTCAGCCGCTGGTCGAGAACGCGGTCATTCATGGCATCTCGGCTGACACCGGAGCCTGTCAGGTGACGATCAGCGCCGCGCGCGAGCACGGCTCACTGCGTCTCGAGGTGCGCGACACGGGTCCTGGATTCGTAGCGGCAGGCAGCCGGCGCGGCGAAGGCATCGGCCTGGTGAACACGCGCGCGCGACTGCAGCAGCTCTATGGCTCCGCGCAGCATATCGACTGCTTCGACGCGGCCGGAGGGGGCGCGTGCGTGGCGATCCGGATTCCATTCCGAATCGCCGCCCATGCGGCGTGAACAGGGAGCACGAGATGCGACTACCAACCAGCACACCGGCGCGCACCACTGAAGCGACCGCCACCCCGTCGAGCACCATCTCGGTGGTGATCGCCGACGACGAACCGCTGGCGCGCAAGGGCCTCCGTGTCTGGCTCCGCTGCGAGAGCGACATCACTGTCGTCGGCGAGGCGGGCAACGGACTCGAGGCGGTGAAAGCGATCGAGACGCTGCGGCCGGACCTCGTGTTCCTCGATATCAGGATGCCGGGGCTGGATGGATTTCAGGTGCTCGCGCGAGCGGCACCGGTCCACCTGCCGCTCGTGGTCTTCGTCACTGCGTACGACAGCTACGCCTTGAAGGCCTTCGAAACGCACGCACTCGACTACTTGCTGAAGCCGCTGACCGAACGCCGTCTGCATCAGGCACTCGACCGCGCACGCTGGGTCCTGGCGGCGCAGGAGGAGCTGGAGAAGAAGCACGGCGTTCTGCTGCAGCTGCTCGAAGCGCGTGGATCCCTCCATGGTCAGAATCCGGCCGATGCCGGGGCCAGCCGTTATCTGAAGCGTTTCGCCGTTCGCGACGACAACCGCTATCTGCTGGTGAACGCCGAACAGGTGGACTGGTTCGATTCAGCCGCGAACTACATTCGCCTGCATGTCGGCGCCAATGCGTTTCTCGTCCGCATGACGATGAACGAGCTGGAGCAGAAGCTGGATCCGCAGCAGTTCGCACGGATTCATCGCTCGACGATCGTCAATATCGCGCGGGTGAAAGAAGTCACGCCCGACTGGCACGGCGAATTCGACGTCAAGCTGACCGACGGTACCAACCTGCGGCTGACGCGCACCTACCGCAGCCGGCTGCTGCCGTAGCAAGGACTGCAGATCGTGCGGACACTGGACAATGGCCGGTCGGCGGGGCCGGCCCTGCGGCCCGGAGACGACACCGGATCGACCTGGAAGACCTGGCTGGTCGTGCTGACGCTGGCGATGCTGTTCGGCGTCATGGAGGCGGCGCAGCTGCGGCTCGGCTCGTCGGTGGTGGGACAGGGCATGCCGATGAGCATGGCGCTCTCGGTGGTGATGCCGTTCTGGCTGCTCGCGGCCATCGTCGTGCCGGTGATTGCCGTCGCCAGCCGCCGGTTTCGCGTGTGGCAGTTTCTCTTGAGGCCGAATGTCCCGGCGGTGGCCGTCGCGGCGACAGGATTCGCAATCCTCGCACTCACCGGCCGCGCCTTGATCGGGACCATCGATCCAAGGAGCGGCGACCTGCTCCGGTCAACGCCGTGGCGATTGTTTCAGGCCTACTTCCCGCTCGACCTGCTCACCTACACGGCGTTCGTCGGGACGCTGTACTCGTTCCACTACTACCGCGAAGCGCGCCGCCGTGAGATCACCGCGTCGCAGCTGCAGGCGAGCCTCGCCGAGGCCAGGCTCGATGGTCTCGAGGCCCGAATCGATCCCGACTTCCTCTTCACTACGCTGAACGACATCTCCACCCTGGCAGGTCAGGGTCAACAGAAGCCGGTGATCGACATGCTGGGCCGGCTCAGTGAAGTGCTTCGGGCGGCGCTCAGCGACCAGCGGCCCGAGGAGATTCCGCTGAAGCACGAGCTGACGTTGCTCGACGGCTACATGAAGATCAGCGAGACAGGTTCTCCAGGGAAGGAGGTCGTGCATACCGACGTCCCACCGGACGTGATGAATGCGCTGGTACCACGGATGATACTGCCGACGCTTGGCGAGCGAGTGGCGCGTCGCGGCAAGAACGGGCGCGACGAGGCCCGTCCGATTCGCGTGCGAGCCACGCGCCACGACGATACGCTCAGGCTCGAACTGACCGTCGCGGCTGGCGAGCAGGGCGGCGCGTGGCGCGACAGCCAGATCGGGCTGGATGACACGCGTGCGCAGCTGCAGCGTCTGTACGGGCGATCGCAATCAATCGAATTGTCCGCAGACCACACGCATCTGTCCGCAGTGATCACCATCCCGTTCAGACAGGCACTGGCTGGCGAAGCACGTACCGCCTGATGCCTCCGGCGCTCATCCCTCGCTGACGCAGTTCTTCCCAGAACTCAACCGCTCTCTCCACACCTGGCGCACGATGAGCCATGCGTGTACTCGCCATTGCGCTCCTGATCGCCGCGACAGACATCACCGCACAGGCGCCGCCCCAGGGGCGTGGAGGCGGACGGGGATTCTCGTTCGGTCCACCATCCGGCGCACAGCTGTTTCAGACCAGCTGCGCGAACTGTCATGGCGCGGAGGGAGTGGACCTCGGCGGCCGCATCGCTCCCCCGCTCTCGACGCTGAACGTGTTGCCACCCGAGCGCATCTATCAGGCACTCACCACCGGGTCGATGGCCGGTACACGCGTCGTCGATGCCGGACAAGCAGAAGCGTGACCTGACCGAGTTCGTCGCGCGACGACCCTTCCTTGACGTCGAAGGGACCGGCACGGCGAAGATGTCGAATCGCTGCGCGTCGAATCCGCCACTCGGCGATCTCTCGACGACACCCGCCTGGAATGGATGGGGAGGCTCGACCAACGCGCGATTCCAGACGGCCGCGGCCGCGGACCTGTCGCCACCCGAGGTCGCGAAGCTGACGCTGAAATGGGCGTTCGGTTTTCCAGGCGGCGGAGTCAGCTCGTCGCAGCCGACCGTCGCGCTCGGACGCGTGTTCGTCGCCAGTGACAACCGTGCGGTGTACTCAATCGACGCGAAATCGGGTTGCGCCTACTGGTCCTTCCACGCCGACAGCATCGGTCGCTTCGCGCCCCTGATCGGTCCGATCTCGGGTTTCCCCGGCACGCGCTACGCGATGTTCTTCGTCACCGGACCGGGTGACGCGTATGCGGTGGACGCGCACAACGGCCGGCTGCTCTGGAGAAGCGCGGTCAAGGGACTTCACAACGTCAGTGCGTCCTCGACGCTCTACGATGGCCGTCTCTACATTCCGCTTGCCGGCACCGAGACACTGTCGGGAGCCAGTCCCGCCTACGAGTGCTGTCGATCGCGCGGCGGCGTCGCCGCGCTCGACGCCAGCACCGGGACAATGCTGTGGAAAGTCGACAGCATTCGCGAGCCGCTGCGTCGGCTTGGCGACAACGCGAACGGACGGCCGCTGTGGGGACCATCGGGCGCTAGTGTGTGGAACGCGCCGACGATCGACGCGAAGCGCCGGCGGATCTATGTCGGCACCGGCAACAGTTACGGACCCGACGTCGCCAGCACCAGTGACTCGGTCCTCGCACTCGACATGGACGATGGGCACATCGTGTGGAGTCATCAGGAGTTCAAGGGCGACTCGTTCATGGTCGGGTGCGGTCCGAAGAATCCCGCTGGGGGCAACTGCCCCGAGACGCTCGGCCCCGACTGGGATTTCGGTGGCGCGTCGACCATCCTGCAGACGCTACCAAACGGCCGCGACGTGCTCATCGCCGCGGGTAAGGGTGGCGTGGCGATCGCGCTCGATCCCGACGCGGCCGGTTCGGTGCTGTGGCGGACAACGCTGTATGAAGGTCAGCCGCCCTCGGCGCTTGGTCTGGTGCTGTTCGGCGGCGCGGCCGACGGCACGCGCGCGTACTTTCCGCTGCAGCAGCCCGGGGGTGGTCTGACCGCGGTGCGGCTCGACACGGGTGCCATCGACTGGAAGGCGGGTCTCGATACCGATCGCCGCGGGCAAGGCGGCGCGGCGAGCGCAATTCCTGGCACCGTGTTTACCGGTGGGTGGGACGGCATCCTCCGTGCGGTTGACATGAACGGCAAAGTGATTTGGAGCTTCGACACGAACGCAGAGTTCAAGACCATCAACGGCGTTCAGGCGCGCGGCGGATCTCTCGGCCCGCCTGGAGCGACTGTCGTCGATGGCATGGTCTACGTCGTCTCGGGCTATATCGGCGTGCAGCAGGGTACCGCCGGCAACATCCTGCTCGCCTTCGGCATGTAGTGTCCGGCTTCAGCCGGACGAACTCAGGGCTTGACCTCCTTTTTCGGATCGAGCAGGTAGTCGTAGTCTTTGGTGTTCTCGGCGCACATGTACTCCTCCACCCGCTTGAACTCCGGGTGGTAGGCGTAGCGGCTCACCCAGCCCCACGGCCCTTCGAATACTTTCGGATCCTCGAGCCGGGTCTCGATCTCGATGGTATTGAGATCGATCCTGCGGATCCGTTCCACCATGTGCAGCTGGTCCGAATGACGAAACGGCTGGTGGCGATCACCGCCGCCGACGGTGCTCTTGAGATTGAAGCCGACCGTATCGACGACGAACGTCTCCCCATCCCAGCGTCCGATCGAATCGCCCATCCAGCTTTCACCTGGTTGATGCGGGCCGTCATGGATCGGAACGATGCGGAACAGGTGCATGTACCTCGTAGAAGAGCACGACGTACTCTGGGGTCTGGATGATCTGGAACGAGTAGGGGCCAAAGCTTGGCGGCACCGAGCCGACGACGCAGTCGCTGACGATGACGTTGCCCGGAGATGGCGCGACGCGATACGACTCCATGCCAGGCTTCAGTGTCGGTGTTCGCGGAAGCGCGCCTGGTGCCGGTGGCGTACCGCCGCGGCCAGGGCCTGCCCCGCGCGCGCCAAAGGTGCTGAACACGCCTTGAAGATTCGGGCGGCCGTCCACCATGCGGGGAACGCCCTGGGTCGCAGCCGGCGCAGATGTAGCTGTCGCCACCGGGGTCGTGCCGGCCACCGTGACCGTCACCGTGCGTGTGAGCACCTGCCCGTTCGGACCACCGCCGACCGAGAGGGTGTAGGTCGTCGTTGCCGCGGGCGTCACGCGAGCTGAGCCACGCGCGATCACGGCGCCGATGCCGGGTGTCACCGACATCGCACCGGGATTCTCGGCCACCCACGTCAACACCACGGACTCGCCAGGCTTGATCGACGCCCGGTCGGCGTCAAACGACATGATCCGCGCGTCCGGGCACGGGAACTGCGGCGGCAGGTTGCAGCCGCGCGTGGTCTGGGCGAGGGCATCTGCAGCCGCGAACGCGAGGGCTGCCACCGACAACGCGATCACCAGTACCGGTTATTCGTGCCATGGCCGTGACCTCACGAGCGCATCATGCGGCCGTCAGCCAGCTTGATCGCCTCGGAATACATCGCCGGCGCGCCGCTTTTCGCGGGCCTGCCGATCGCGGTGATCGTGTCGCCGACCTTCACCGTCTCGCTGAGCCATCCCAGCATCTTGAGCGCCCTGATGCTCATCAACTCGAGCGCCCACACTCTCGTCTTCCCGCCCTCTTCGGTGACCTCGAGGTAGATGAACGCGTGCGGGTTGGTGAACTCCACCTTCTTCACCACGCCGGTGATCGAGATCGCCCCGCTCGCATCCGTGTAGGCCGACTGCGAATGGTGCGCGAACAGCACCGGGCTGCTCGCGATGACGGCAGCGACGAACGGAATCAGCAGCCGCGTCATGATCAGCGCCGCCACGTCTCGTTGAGGGCGAGAAACGACGGCGGGAATGATCCCTGCCCGCCGCGGACGACACGGCCAGGGGCTTTCTTGCCGTTGATGATCACTTCGGCGTCGCTGGCCATGACCATCGTGAACGTCATCATGACGTTCGCGCCTGGCCGGATGTCCACCCAGGTCGGCTCCAGGAACCCGCGCCAGATCAGCTCGACGTTGTGCGTGGCCGACTTGCAGGTCTCCTTGCGCTCGCTGACCATGTCGCCGCTTTGCGCGATCGTCCCACGCACCGGCGTATACGGGGGGGTGTTGAAGTTCGCCATCAGACTCGACATCAGTTCCTTCGTCACGTAGTCGAGCACCTTCGGATTGTCGTGAACGGCGATGCGTAGGTCGCCGCTCCCCTGCCCGGTGACGGTGACGTAACACACCGCACCGGCTCCGACCGGGCTCCAGTGCACGCGCCAGAAGTTGACGCTGGTGAGCGGCGGGCCGCCTTCCTTCTCACGTAGCGTGATGGCCGGGTTCTCTCCGGCGACCAGAATCTTCGGCGCGGGCGCAGGCGGCGCTGCTGGCGATGGCTGCTGCGCGGAGCCGGCCATCGTCGTCAGCATCCACGCCGCTGCCATCGCTGTCATCACGTGCTGTCGTGTGGTGTTCATGCGCTGCATTCTGACCGCTCCAGAGCTGGCCCTCGCAGCAGCCGCTGGTCCCGCGCTAACGGCGTCAGTCCCATTCACGTTCGCGTCGTCAGTCGAAGGCCGGACACTACGTGCGACACGGGTCTCGTAGTGTCCGGCTTCAGCCGGACGAATGGAGCAACCAGCGATGAAGACGATCGGCGTTGTCCTGTGCGTGCGTTCGCGATGATGGCGAGCGTGCGGGGACATCATTCGTTCGCGGCCGAGTTCGACGGCTCGAAGATTCAGACGATTACGGGCAGCCTCGTGGAGTTCCAGTGGATGAACCCACACGCGTATCTCATTCTCGACGTCACCGACAGCGCGGGGAAGACGGCGAGGTGGGGCATTCAATCGCGGAACTTGAGCATCCTCAAGCGTCAGGGACTGAGCAAGCAGACGTTCAAGCCGGGCGAGCTGATTACCGTGGAGCTGTATCACCATCATGATCCGGCGAAGAACGTCGGGTTCGCGCGTTTCATCCAAAAGGCCGACGGCACGAAGTACGACGTCATCCCAGGTGGCCGCGGCGGCATCGTGCCTCCGAATCCATAGGACTCGCGATGTGCAACCGACTGGTCTCGTTCGCCGGAGCAACGATGCTCCTCATCGTGGTCGCGCTCGCACAGCCCGGCGCGCAGCAGACGTCGATTCCGCGAACGGCGGACGGCAAGCCGGACATGAACGGCATCTTTTCCGCGGCCGAGGGCGTCAGTAAGCGTGAACCGATCGCGTTCCAACCCTGGGCCAAGGACAAGCACGATGCCTACGTCGCAAGGAAACTGGCCGACAACCCGACCGCGCGCTGTCTGTCGCCCGGGCTGATCAGCCTCACCACGGTCAGCTTCTTTCCCATTCAGTTCGTTCAGACCCCTGGGCAGATGGTGATTCTGTACGAATGGGATCACTTCTTCCGCGTGATTCCAACCGATGGCCGTCCTCAGACCAACGATCCCGACCCGCTGCAGTCGCTGGGACATTCGGTCGGACGGTGGGAAGGCGACACGCTGGTCGTCGACGTGGTCGGCCTGAGCGACTACACCTGGATCGAGAACAACGCCGGCGTCCACAGCGACGCGCTGCACGTCATCGAGCGATTCAGGATGATCGACAAGGACACGATCGAGTATCGCGCACTGCTCGAGGACCCGAAGGCGTGGACCAAGCCGTGGAACGTGGTCGCCAGGCTGAAGCGCCGGCCGCCGTCTGATGCGTTGATGGAATACAACTGTGCAGAGAACAACAAGCCGGATGATTTCCCGTCGAGCGACAAGCTGCTGAAGTAGTGTCCGGACGTTATCCGGACGTAGTGTCCGGCTTCAGCCGGACTGACAGAAGGCGGACACTACTTGCGGAGTTTCGCAGGGTCGAAGACGCGCCCGCCCTTCACTACCTGCCAGATGCTCTGCGTGTTGCGGATGTTCTCCAGCGGATCGCGGTCCAGCAGGACGATGTCGGCCAGCTTCCCGGGTGTGAGCGAGCCGAGATCCGCGGACGCGCCGACCTGATCGGCGGCGCGCTCGGTGGCCATGCGAAGGACGTCGATCGCCGGGAAACCGGCATCGACGAACTGCGCGATCTCCCAATGCAGCGACAGACCGAAGAACACGCCTCCCATCAGCGAATCGGTGCCGCCGAGGAAGTTGACGCCGGTCTTCCGCGCCGTCAGCATCCGGTCGAAGCCCGGCCGTGCGCGAGTACGAAGCTGCTCGGCGGTGACGCCGGGGCCGCCGCCGCGTCCTGGTCCGGCGGAGCGTCTCGCTTCTTCGGCACGAATTCCTGCACACGCCAGCTCGACTCCCACTCCGGCTCGTTGGCGCGCATCAGCGCGCCGTTGCCGACGTTGAGCGTCGGATCGATCGCCGTCCCGGCTGCCGCCGCAAGCTTCAGGATGTCCTCGTAGGCCGCGGCCGAGTAGTGCTCGAGCGTGCTGAAGCCAAGCAGGATGCGGCGCGTGACTTCCTCCGGCGAGAGCCCGTGCCCGACGAGCGGCAGGCCGACGCGATGCGCCTCGTCGGCGACGATCTGCTGCAGATGCCACGGTAGCGACGGATAGACCTTGATGAAGTCCACGCCCGCGGCCTTCCAGTTGCGGACCTCGGCGCGCGCCTCCTGCTCGGTTGCCACCTGCAGGAACGCATCGCCCCAGTGCGGCATCAGCCCTTCGAAGATCTCGCCGGCGTAGAAGTAGCGCGGCGCCGGCAGGCCGGTCGACGTGCTGCGATCGTCGAGTGCGGTCAGCAGGTCGAGCGTGGCGCCGGTGTCGCGGACCGAGGTCACGCCGAACGCGATGAACGCATCTTCGTTGGCCTGCTGGTTGGACCATGCCGAGTGCACGTGCGAATCGAACAGTCCGGGAATGGCGTAGCGGCCCCCGGCATCGAGCCGCACAGCATTGGCCGGTATCTGTCGTCCCTGCTCGGCGCCAATCCACTGAATGCGTCCGTTCTGGACGAGCATCGATGCCGAGTCGCCAAAACGGCCGGCAGCGAAATCGAGCACGCGGACGCGCTGAATCAGGAGCGGCGGCGCGGCATCGTCGCGCACAGCGTCGCGCGAAACGGAATCTCGGCGCGTGAGCCACCCGCGACGGCTGCCGCCAGACCTTCCCGGAGTACGTGTAAATCAGCGCCGACGAATCAGGCGTAAACGCAAAGGACACGGCCACCCTCGGTGCTGACTCGCGTGACCTGCGCATCCGCGATCGGCGAGATGCCCATCGGAGCCGTCCAGATCTCCGAGTTGCTTCGAAACGCCAGCCACTTGCCGTCCGGCGACACGAGACCCTCGTGCACGTGCCGGGTGAGATTGGTCACCGCCTGCGGCTGCGCCTCGGGCTGCAGTCGCCACGCGATACAAGGCTGCCGACTTCCCGACCCGGCTCGTGAAGTACACACTGGCGCCGTCGGACGAGAAGTGCGGACGCGCCGTCCAGCGCCCGACGCTCTGCGCGATCTGCCGCGTGATACCGTCAGCCGACGTTCACCATGACGATGCGGTAGGGATCGAAGATGCCGCGTGTATGCTGGAAGACGATGTGACGGCCGTCCGGACTCCAGCTCGGGTACAGCGGCCACGACGCGCCGCCGACCTGAAACAACGATGCTCGTCGTGCGCGTGTCGAAGTCGTAGACGCGCAGCTCGCGCCTGCCGTTGTTCGCTCGCCACGAATGCCAGCCGGCGGCCGTCCGGCGAGAACACCGCATCGCGCGTGAAGGCGCCGCTCTCCGTGATCTGACGGGCCGGTCCACCGCCGATGGGCTGCTCCCACAGAAACCCGGCACCCATGACCACGAACCGCGCTGGTCCGGCGCCATCGACGGACTGAGCACCGCGCGAACCGGAGTTGACACCGAAGCCACGGCGGGCGCCTGCCACTTCGGTCGCACCGACCGGTCGCACTTCCATCTTCATCGACGCCGTGAACGGGATCCGCTCGGGAGTCCCCGAGGGCAGTGCGGCTCGCCAGATCTGCCCGCGATCGCCGAAGAGACAGCGCCGCCGTCGCTCGAGAGCGCGATGCGCGCCGAGCCGTCCTGAATGCGCGGGCCCGCCGTCGTCGTGGCGTTTGCGGCAAACGGTAGCCACTGCACGCTTCCCCTGCCGCCGAAGTACACGCCGTCGCCCTTCGGACCCGGCACGACACGGCCAGGGTCACCGCCAATCGTGGCCAGCACGGTCGTCGATCCGTTCTGTCCGCGGGCCTCGATGCGTGTCTGCTTGATGCTCTGGAACATGCCGCCACCCGGATTGCGCTCGGTAACGGTCCATGCGAGCCGGCCATCAGGCAGATAGAAGAGCGACTCGAGGGTCATCGGCGTCCCGACAACCGCCGGCTGTCCGCCCGTCCGCAGACACGGTGCGGATCTCGCGGAGCCCGTTGTCGGCGAAGCCGGGCATGAGCTCCATCGAATGATCTTCGCGCGCGACGTTCCGTGCGTACGCGATCGTCTTCCCGTCCGGACTCCAGACCGGTCTGGCTGCTTCCACTTCCTTCGACACCTGCGTGACGCGCTTGCTCGCTCGATCCAGCACGAAGATGTTGGATCCGCTGCCATCGCGATTCGACGCGAACGCCACGCGACCGCCATCGGGCGACATCGCCGGGTCGAAGTCGTACGACGGGCCAAAGGTCAGTTGCGTGGCCGCGCCTGCCAGCAACGGGCAGCTCGTACAGGTGACCGAGCGCGCTGAACACGAGCGCCCGGCCGTCAGGCGTCGCCGCCATAGCCGGCGTCGTCACCTCGGCGGTGTCGATCGTGATCGTGCGGAAGGCCCCCTGCTGGTGCACACGCACGGGCACCAGCACGAGGGCCGCAACCAGTCCGATCGCCGCAGAAGAAATCCTCATCAGAACTCGAACTGTCCGCTCAGTCGGAATTGCCGGGGCGCCTCCACGGCCGTCGGCTTGTGCAGATTGGCGCCGAAGTTCGTGTTGATCGTCGACACGGCGTTGGTATTGAAGATGTTGAAGAAGTCGGTCATCACCTGGAAACGGTAGCGGCTCAGCCTGAACATCTTGGAAAAGCGCATATCGAAGACGTGCCGCATCGGGAAGAACTCGGTTCCAGGCTCCATCAGTGCGATCGTCTTCGTCGCACCGCTCGTCAGCGGGCGGCCGAGTCCAGGAACGATGACCGCGTTCGTCGCGGCCCAGCTGGCGAGCACCTGCGGGCCCGAGAGCCCTCGATAGGTTGCAGCGACCTGCACGTCGTACGGCAGCAAGGTACGAACCATTCAGCTTGAGGTCGGGCCGGTACGACGTGTCGGTCTCACAGAAACGGACCTCGGGACTGTCGATGAAGTCGCACGCGAGGCCGCCCGCCTGAAAATTCAAATACTGATTGTTGAAGTTTACGCCGCCGGAGATGAACATGTCTGCGATGCGAGTATTGACCGAGATCTCGTAGCCGGTGACGATGTCTTCGCGGCTGACGTCGAGCGTGTCGGCAAAGGTCACGTAGTTCTGCGGCGCCCGAACCACGTTCACATCGTACAGCCCGCATTGCTGTGAGCCGATCGTGTCGCTCGGCAAGCGATTGCCCGCCGGGAGCGTCGTCGGGGGAACTGTCACACAGAATGGGCCACTGAAATCAGCGGGCGTGACGGCACGGTTGTCGGTCACGCGAACGTTGCCCTGGGAACGGCGATAGTACAGCGCGCCGAGGCCGAGGCGCGGCAGCAGCTCGTGCTGAACCGAGACGTTGGCCTCCCAGCTGTAGCCGCGCTTGAACCATCCCCGCAGCACGTCCGGATCGTAGGTGGTGGTCGGTACCGTCGATCCGAACGCCGGATTCCGCGACGGCCCGATCTCGCTGGTCTGCAGCGTGCCGTTCGGATTGAAAATCGTCTTGTCGAGATTCTGGTCGGTCCAGACCCGCGTGTCCGTCGTCGAGATCGCCAGGCTCGGGTTGACCGCTCCGGTCAGGTTGACGGTTTCCCCAGCCACGAAGCGTCGAGTAGGCCCCCTTGATGGCGGTCTTGCCGTTGCCGAACAGATCGTAGGCAAATCCAAGTCTCGGGCGAGAGGTCCTTCCAGTTCAGCACGTCGGCGCCGCAGAAAGCGGGATTCGTCGCTGCACGTGGACTGGCCGGTCCACAGGTTGGCAGGCAGCAGCTGGTCGGGATAACTCGTCATCAGCCAGTCCATCCGCAGGCCGGCGTTCACCGTCAGCCGTTCGATCGTCCAGCGATCCTGAACGAAGAATGCCCAGTCGCCGTCAATGTCGTCGCGCCGGTTGGTCGGCAGCGTCGCCACGATCTGCAGCGGATTGCCGGTCGAGTAATTGCAGCACGACGTCGCCGACGACGTTGGCCGGGCGATGGTAGGAGCCGCGCAGCACGCGAAAATCCCGCCCTTGATCGAATGCGAGCCGGTCACGTAAGCTGGCGGTGCTTCTGAGTCTCCCACGACGTCGACGCGTTCGACATCGCTGACGTTCGGGGCACCGCCGATCAACTGGCTGGTGCGTGACCTCGAGAATGGCCAGCGCCGGCGGCGCCGCGTCATGCCGGTTCGTGACGGCACGCCGGGCTCCTCGAGGAACCGCGCCGACCACGGTTCGAGCGCATCGCGGTAGTTGTTGTCGATGTTCCGCTCGGCTCCACAGATACGACGTCTCGAACAACAGACGCGACGTATGCGTCCGGGTCCAGCGTGCCGCCGACCTGATCGTTCTTCGGAATGGCGAGCGCCAGCGTCGACTCCGGAGTGGCGGATTGGTGCCGAGCAGCGGGCTGCTGAAATACGGCGTCTCCGAGTCCTGCCGCTCGTAGTGCCCGGCGACCTTGTCCTTCTGACTGCCCTGCCAGGTCAGCCGCTGCACGAAGCTGTAGGCGCTGGTGACTGTTGACCGCGGGACGGGTCGGATCGGGACGATAGACGTATGGCGACGGGTCGGCGTCGTAGAAGCTGCCGATCACCTGCGTGTCGCTGCCGTTGTTCTGATACGTCGTCTGAAACCAGAGCGCGGTCGCGCGCGATCGGTCCGCCGACGCTGGGGTTGAAGTCCCACAGCTTGAGCGTCTTCGGCGGCTCGGTCAGTCCCTGCGAGCGCAGGTTGTCGTCGATGTTGCTCGACTGCCAGTCCGTCGTGCGTGTAGGTGCTGAAGATCGTGCCGCGCAACTGGTTGCCGCCGTCCCTCGGCACCAGGTTGATGCGGATGCCTGGACTGCCCGACTTCCGCGCTGTCGATGTTCGTCGAGAAGCTGTACTCCTGATACATGCTGCTGCTGGTCGGCGCGGTGGTCAGGCTCGGCCCTGCGCCAATCAGGTTCGAGGCGCGCATGCCGTCGACCATGGTCACCGAATCGCTGGTGCCGCGGAAGTTCGTGGCGAAGAAGCCTGGCGAGGTGCCGGGGATGGTGTTGAGGATCGCTGCCGGCGTGCGACCGGTCGGCAGCGCGTCGAGCATGTCGCGCGTGTAGACGCGCGGCGCGGCGACACTCTGGACGTCGACGACCGGCGCGATGGCCGCGACCGGTGATCACTTCCTCGACCCCACCGACGCCGAGCTCGGCGTTCACCGTCGCCGTGAAATCGCTGGTCAGCTCGATGCCCTCGCGGCGCACCGTTCTGAAGCCGTTCAGCGTGAACGTCACCGTGTAGGCGCCCGGCCGCAGATTGACGATGCTGAATCGTCCGGCGTCGTTGGTGACGACGGTGCGCGTCTGTTCGATCAGGGCCGCGCTCGATGCCTCGACGGTCACACCCGGCAGCACCGCGCCGCTCGCGTCGGTCACCGTTCCGGCGATCGTCTGTGCCGACACCGACATCGGAAGCAGCATCACGAGCGCGACGTAAAGCGCGAATGAGCAGGTCCAGCGAGTCATTGACAAGCCTCCATGAAGGTGTCGCAAGGTGGCTAAAACTACTACGCAGCAAAGCGAAGTCAATTGAATTGCGACCTCTGCGAAACGGTCCCTGGCTCACTCGTTCCGTCCCGGTGACCCATGGTTCGTCCCACACTGCTTTGAAGCGCATGCCGCCGCGCGTATACCCAGTGAGCATCATGAGACGCACGTCACTTCTCCTCGCAGCAACGATGGCGATCGCATTCGCGCCGCAGTGGCACGGCGATGCGATTCAGGATCAGCACGCGCGATTCACGACGCGTCCAGTCCAGCACTTCGATGACGCGACGCTGTCGAAGCCGCAGCACCGGGTGCGCATCGAGAACGACGTGCGCGTGCGGATGCGCGATGGCGTGAGTGTGTCGGTGGACATCTATCGGCCAGATGCGCCGGGCCGGTTTCCGTCGATCCTGATCAGGACGCCGTACAACAACAACACCGAGCAGGCAGTCGACCAGGGCAAATGGTTTGCCGAACGCGGTTACGTGATGATTCAGGCCGACGTCCGCGGCAAGTTCGATTCAGACGGCGACTTCTATCCCTTCCGGCATGAACCAGACGACGGCTTCGACACCGACGAGTGGATTGCGGCGCAGCCGTGGTTCGACGGCAAGCTCGGGACCATGGGTGGTTCCTACGTCGGCTTCACGCAGTGGAGTCAGGCGATTCGCGGCAGCAGGTATCTCACCGCGATGGCCGCCACCGTCACCACTCCGGATACCTACGGCAACTGGTTCTACACCAACGGCGCGCTGAACTTTGCGTTCGCGCTGTCATGGGGCGCCGTGTCGATCGACGGACGGGTGGCTCAGTTCACCGGCGCGTACGACTGGCCGTCGGTCTATCGCACGCTGCCGATCGCCAGCGCGCCGGCCGCAGCCGGACATCGTGCGCCGCACTATCGCGACTGGGTGGCGCACCCGACTCGCGACGCACTGTGGAACGCGCTCAGCCACGAAGACAAGTACGCCACGATCGGCGTTCCGATCCTGACCGTCGAGGGTTGGTATGACATCTTCCTGCGCGGCGCGCTGCAGGATCACATGGCGGTACGGACGACAGCAAAGACCGACACCGCCCGTCGAGGCAAGCGGCTGCTCATCGGGCCGTGGGTCCACTCAACCGGCCGCCGCAACAACACGCCGGCAGGCCAGGCGGCGGATCCGAACGCCGTGGACTTCGGCGCCGCTGCGGACGTCGATCTCCAGCGCGTCTATCTGCGATGGTTCGACTACTGGCTGAAGGGCGTCAGCAACGGCGTCCTCGACGATCCGCCGGTTCGCATCTTCGTCATGGGCGAGAACTACTGGCGCGACGAGCAGGAATGGCCGCTGGCGCGCACGCAGTACACCAACTACTACCTGGCCAGTGGAGGTCGCGCGAATTCGCTGCTCGGGAATGGCACGCTGTCCATGACGCCAGCGTCGGGTGCCGAGACGGACACGTATGTCTACGATCCGGACCAGCCGGTACCGACCCTTGGCGGCAACCTGTGCTGCGCGCAACAGGTGCCGAGCGGACCGTGGGATCAACGCGCCGCCGAACGCCGCGACGACGTCCTGGTCTTCACGTCGGAGCCGTTGACCGCTCCAGTCGAAGTCACCGGACCGATCGTGATGAAGCTCTACGCATCGACCACCGCCCGCGACACCGACTGGACCGCCAAGCTGGTGGATGTGGGACCCGATGGCTTCGCCCGCAATGTGCAGGACGGCATCGTCCGCGCGCGCTATCGCGAGGCGACCGGCAAGGCGGGCACCTTGATCGTGCCGGGCCGCGTCTACGAATACACCATTGACATGTGGGCGACGAGCAACACGTTCCTGCCCGGACACCGTCTTCGACTCGAAGTGTCGAGCAGCAACTTCCCGCGATTCGATCGCAATCTCAACACCGGCGACGATCCGGCGACGGCGACGAAGATGCAGCGTGCGACGCAGACCATCTACCACAGCGAGCGATATCCTTCGCATGTGGTGCTGCCGGTGATCCCGAGGTAGTGTCCGCCTTCAGGCGGACCGACGATGTAGTGTCGATGTAGTGTCCGCCTTCAGGCGGACCGGCTATTTCTTGTCGAACCAGCGCGTCTCGTGAACCACGACGCGGCCATCGCTGTCGAACCGCAGAATACTCGAGGTGATCGAGCGTCCGTCCTCGGCCAGACGCCGGACGATAATGCCGTTCAATGTGCCATCCTTGCGCATCGCAATCCGGAGCCGCGTGCGCGGGTCCAGCTTCCGCAGCTGAAGCGGGCCCTCGCTGGTCACCTTGCCATCCACAGTCATCTTGATCGTGCCGAACGAGCCGTCGTAGACGCCGCGGTAGTCGGTGTGCTCGGCCTCACCCTTCGCTGTCACGGCGTCGGAGGCGTAGATTTCCTCGCCGTTGACGTGCCTGTAGGTGACTGTCTCGCTCTTCGAGGCAGTGGCCGGCGAGACCATCGTCGACTTCGCGACGTTGAGCGTCCATGCGCCGGTAAATGGGTCGCGGTCCTGCGCCACCACCATCGCCGTGACCACCCCCGCCAGCACCGTTCCCGAGAGCAGCGCTCGTCTCATCGTCTGCCTCCTTTCGCCGGCACAGTAGTAGCACAGGGGTTGACCGCGGAACAGCGGGCTGGGACGAGCGCCGGAGACGCGGCGCAGACCGCCGCATCGTGGGACGAAGCGCGATCCCAGGCGCTCAGAGCTCCCTCGTCATCTCGATCATCGTCCGGCGGAATCCGAGCTTGGCAAAGAGCTGCTGCGCTCCGGCATTCTTCTCCGCGGTCCACAGCATGACGCGCGGCGCGCCGCGCTCGCGCAGCCACTCGATCGCTTTCTCGATCAACGCGGTCGCCGTCCCGGTGCGTCGTCCCCGGTCGTCCACGACGACGTCGTGGATGAAGCCGCACTCGTCGCGCAGTTCCTTCCACGAGATCGGCTCGAGCCCGGCATAGACGTAGCCGATGACGTCGCCGTCCTGCTCAGCGACGTAGATCACCACGTCAGTGTCTGTGAGCTGTCGGCCCAGGAACCACGCGTAGCCCTCGGCGGCGATCGGTGCCTGGATCCATGAAGCGCTGCGGGTCGAACTCGTAGTGCGTGCGCATGAGCAGCGCGCCAAGGCGTCCGAGCGCCGGGAGATCGTCGGGTGTCGCGAGACGGATGGTCATGGGGACGGTCCGGCTAAAGCCGGACACTACATTACCAAGCCGGACACTACGGTACAAGGACGTGAAGTTCGGCGCCGTAGAGCATCGTCCGATCCTGATCGCGTGCCGCCCAGGCGAGCATCGTCGCCGCATCGGGCTTCACCACGGCGTCGTGCGCGATCTTGCCATTAACCGTCACGCGCACGACCTTGGTGAAGTCGATCACGTCTGGTGACAGGAGCAGTGTGAACGCCTGCACCCCGCGTGTCTTGACGTCGAAGGTGTTGCCAGCGCGCGCGGCGTCCACTCGACCGGACGGCTTTTCGTGATCGAACAGCTCGCGCTCCATCACCGGAATCGGCTGATAGGTATTGATGTCCTTCAGCGCGACATCGGACGGCCGCTTGCCGAGTCGATCGATGATCAGCCAACGGAATCCGGTTGTAACGGTCGGTGCGCTCGGTCTCCCACGAGACGCGTTCGGGATGCGCCTGACGCGGATGCGCGGCCAGCCACGCTTCATAACCGGCGCGCTCCTGTGGCCACCAGCTCACGTCGTGGCCGGCATCCGGATAGACCTTGAACTCGTGCGGCACGCCGGCGCGCTTGAACATGGCCACCAACGGCTCGACCGAGGCTGCCGGATATAGCGGATCCTTCCCGCCATTGACGATGTGCGAGGGACAATTCACGAGGTTGCCGACATAGAGCTGACCGTCGGCGCCGGTGTCGGGATTGGCAATCACCAGCGGGTGGCCGTTGAGCGGCATGCACGCCGACCACGGCGTCGCCTGGCGCATCGCGAAGAAGTAGACGCCGGTGCCGCCATCGGAGATGCCGGTGATATAGGTGCGCGATTCATCAACGTTGTAGTCGCGCTTCACGCGCGCAATCAGCCGCGTGATGTTCTCGACCTGACTCAGGTTCCACCACTGCGACGACGCCCACGCGCGCGGGATGCAGCACGATCTCGCCCGGCGCTCTGAATGCGATTGGCCAGCGGCCTGGCCGGCGAATCGTTCGGTCCCGGCGCTTCGCGCCCGACGCCGCCGTGCAGGCTCACCCGCAGCGGCCAGGTGCGCGCCGGGTCGTACTCCGCCGGCACTTCGACGACGTTGTCGAGGGAGAGCCCGTGTTCCCTCGACGGCAAGCTCGATGCGGCCAGTCTTCTGTTTCGTGTAGGGCCGGCCGGCTTTCAGCCGCGCACGAATCTCGTCGACGCTCGCGCCCGACGCGACGACCTGTCTGGCCGCCTTTTCCGCGTCGCCGGCGGTCGCTTGGCGTCCCAGAACGCGCGCATCGCCGCGTCGAGCCTGGCTGGCGGCGAGGCCTGCGCCGAGAGCCCCACGGCTGAGCCGAGCACCGCCAGGATGGCGAGCAGCCGTGAGCAGTTCATGCGCCCGGAATCTTAACGCTTGACAGAGTCAAACACGTGTTTGATACGATTGTTTTAATCCCATGAAACGCCTGCTGCGTCTGATCCCACTCGTCGTCATCGTCGGTGTCGCGTACGGGGCCTGGTGGTACACCAGCCGACCACCGACCTCGCTGACGCTCACCGGCGTAGTGACCACCAATCACATCGTGGTCAGCCCGCAGATTACCGGCCGCATCACGCAGCTGATGGCCCAGGAGGGCGACGCGGTGAAAGCCGGGCAGCTGCATCGCGGTGCTGTCGCCCGACGAACTGCGCGAGGAGCGTGCGTTCTACTCCTACAGCGCCGCTGGAGCCGGCTCGCAGGTCGCCGAGAGCGAAGCGGCCCTGCGGCTGCAGGAACGCCAGAGCACCGACCAGATCGCGCAGGCCGAGGCCACGCTCGCGTCCACTGAGTCGCAGGTGGCCGCCACACAGGCCGAGCTCGAGAACTCGAAGGTCGTCTTCGAGCGCACCCAGCGGATGATGAAGGAAGGCGTGGATACCGCGCAGGCCCTCGACACCGCACGCACCAACTACGACGTCAACAAGTCTCGACTCGCCGCGCTGCTCAAACAGATCGACGCGCAGAAGTCGGCAGTCGCGATCGCCAGGTCCAGCGCCGAGCAGGTGGCGATGCGCCGAAGCCAGGTCGTCGCCAACCGCCAGCAGCAGGCGGCCGCAGCCGCGCAGCGGGCCAGGGCGGATGTGCGCCTCGCCTACACCGAGATTCACGCGCCGATCGACGGTCTCGTGGACGTGCGCGCCGCGCTACCAGGCGAAGTCGTCAACCCCGGACAGCCGGTCGTCACGCTGATCAACCCCGACGACCTGTGGGTGCGCATCGATGTCGAAGAAACCTACATCGATCGCGTGCGCAACGGTGACAAGCTCACCATCCGCCTGCCGTCAGGCGCCGAGCTCGAGGGCACGGTCTTCTACCGCGCCGCCGATGCGGGCTTCGCCACGCAGCGGGATGTCAGCCGCACCAAGCGCGACATCAAGACCTTCGAGGTGCGCCTGCGCGTGGACAACAAAGAGCGGCGACTCGCGGTCGGGATGACGGCGTACGTCTTGTTGCCGCTGTCGTCGAGGTCCGCCTGAAGGCGGACAGCTACATCATGAGTAACGCAATCGACGTCCGGGACATCGTCAAGACGTTCGGCGAGTTCACCGCCGTCAGCGGCGTCAGCTTCGACGTCAAGGACGGCGAGATCTTCGGCCTGCTCGGGCCGAACGGCGCCGGCAAGTCCACGCTGATTCGCATGATGGTGACGCTGCTGCCGCCGACCAGCGGCACCGCCGTCATCAACGGCTTCGACGTCGTCAAGAAGGCCGACGATGTGCGCCGATCGATCGGCGTCATCCCGCAGGCGATGACCAGCGACCTCGAGCTGACCGTCTACGAGAACCTGCTGATCTTCGCCAAGCTGTACGGCGTGCCGCGCGACACGCGCACGCGTCTGATCGCGCGAGCTGCTCGAAGCCGTGGAGCTGACACAGTGGGCCGACAAGCCCGTGAAGAACCTGTCGGGCGGCATGCGGCGCCGCGTCGAAATCGCTCGCGGCCTGGTCCACGAGCCGCGCGTCTTCTTCCTCGATGAGCCGACGACGGGACTCGACCCGGTCTCGCGCACCGCCGTGTGGGAGATGCTGCGCAAGATCAAGTCGCAGCGCGACCTCACGGTGCTCATCACGACCCACTACATGGACGAAGCCGACAAGCTGTGCGATCGCATCGCCATCGTCGATCACGGCAAGCTCGTCGCGCTCGATTCACCACACGCGCTGAAGGCGTCGATTCCTGGACGCGCGCCGGAGACGGTCACGCTGGACGACGTGTTCGTGCACTACACGGGGCGCGACCTGCGCGACGCGCTGCAGGAGCCGTCGGCGGCCGACAGTCCGTTCGTCTGAGAGATGAATGCGAGGCCGTGGAACTGAGTATCATGCATAGGACCTGGGCCATCGTCGAACGGGAGATGCGGCGCTTCAGCAAGAGCCCGATGATGATCGTCATGTCGATGATCTTCCCGCTGTTGCAGCTGGTCGTCCTCGGCTATGCCTTCGGCGGCAACGTCAAACACCTGAAGCTGGCCATCGTCGATCAGGACCACGGCGTGCCGGCGGTGAAGATCCGCGAGCTGGCGTCCGCGGTGGCGTCCGGCGCACGCACGGTCGATCTGCTCGACTACACGGATTCGGGCGAAGCGATGACCGACCTGCGCAATGGCGTGGTCAACGGCGTGCTCACCATCCCGCCGGACTTCTCGCGCCGCATGCTCACCAACAACGAGCCGCGGGTGGCGTTGATCTCCGACAACACCGACACGTTCGTCTCGGCATCGCTCGCCGCGACGGTTGGCGGCTTCGTCAACGCAGTTGAATGCGCCCGATACGCCGGTTCGGGTTGTCGGCGCTGCCGGCCTCGACGTGGTCGAGGTGTATCCGTACGTGCCCTACATCCAGTACCTGCTGCCCGGCTCGATCACGATGTCGATCTTCATGATGGTCATGATCGGCGGCGGCATCATCTTCATCGACGACAAGGCTCGCGGCCTGCACGAGGGGTATCTCGTCACACCGATCACGAAGCTCGAATTGGTCGCTGGCTTCAACATCTCTGGCACCATCAAGGCCGTCTTGGCTGGCGCCGCCATCACCATCATCGGCTCGATCATCGCCGGCGTTCCCAGCCCGCTCGATCCGATGCGCTCTCTTCGGATGATGCTGGTCATTTCGATCACCGCGTTCGCCCTGATCAGCCTGATGTTCCTGCTGATGGTGCGGGTCACCGATCCGCTGATGCCACGGATGATGTTCGGCCTGCTGAACACGGTGCTGTACTTCCCCAGTGGTGCGGTGTATCCGCAGCAGGGATTCCCGGGCTGGATGCACGTGATCGCGGTGCTCGACCCGTTCACCTATTCGGTGCACGCCTTCAAGAGCCTGCTGCTCAAGAACACCGGCTTCGGCGCGATCGCAGGAGACGTCACCTTTCCTCCTCATCTTTTCGATCGTCGCGATGACCGCCGCTACCGTGCTGTTCAAGCGGACGCTGTAGTGGACGATCGCGAACGCGAAACCCGCGAGCGGCTGATCGACAGCGCGACACGGCTCTTCGCCGAGCGCGGTTTCGCCAAGGTCACGGTCCGCGAGATCTGCAAGGCGGCCCGCGCCAACATCGCCGCGGTGAACTATCACTTCGGCGGCAAGCACGGCCTCTACGAGGACATCGTCCAGTCCGCGATCCGGACCATGCACGGCACGACGCAGGAGATTCAGCAGGCGGGAGAGGGACAGCCGCCGGAGGAGCAGCTGCGAATCTTCGTGCGCATCTTCCTGACGCGCGTCGTCCAGGCGCGCGACGGCTGGATCCATCGGTTCATGGCGCACGAGCTGAACGACCCGACACCGGCGCTCGATCTGGTCGTCAAGCAGGTGATCAAGCCGCGCATGGCCTATCTGGGCAGCGTCATCGCGGCGCTGATCGGCTGCCGGCCAAACGACCCGCGTGTCGAGCACGCGGTGATGAGCGTGCAGGCGCAGTGCCTGGTGCTGCTCAACGACAAGATCGCCGCCCGCTTTCATCCGTTTCAGGTCACGCCAAAGCGCTTGGAGCAGGTCGCCGATCACATCACGACGTTTTCGCTCGCGGGGATCAAGGCCTTGAAGTCCGGCTGAAGCCGGACACGACACCTACGCGTGCACGCCGGGCGCTTCATGGCCGGTGCGCGCGACGTACTCGACGTAGGACCCTGGATAGAGGTGCGGTTCCTTCTCGACGCCCGACTCCCCGCCCAGCTCCAGCACGCGATTGCTCAGCGCGCGCAGGAACGCGCGGTCGTGCGAGACGAACAGCATCGTGCCGTCGAAGTCCTTGAGCGCCTCGATCAGCATCTCCTTCGTGAACAGATCGAGATGGTTGGTCGGCTCGTCGAGCACGAGAAAGTTCGGCGGATAGAGCAGCATGCGCGCGATGACGAGCCGCGTCTTCTCGCCGCCTGAGAGCGAGCGGATCTTCTTGTCGATGTCGTCGCCCGAGAACTGAAACGCGCCGGCCAGGTTGCGCAGGACGCCGATCGACTCGTCCGGGAAGTCCCGCTGCAGCTGCTCCTCGATCGTGAGATCCGGATCGAGCAGGTCGAGCGCCTGCTGCGCGAAGTAGCCCATCTTCAGGCTCGCGCCGAGCTTGACCTCTCCGGCGTCCGGCTGCAGCGCGCCGGCAACCATCTTGAGCAGCGTCGTCTTGCCGGCGCCGTTCTTCCCCATCACGCACCAGCGCTCGCCGCGCCGGATCGTCATCTTCAGCCCGTCGTAGATGACGCGGCGGCCGTAGGACTTGGACACGCCGTCGATGACCGCGACCTGATCGCCGGATCGCGGCGGCTGGCGGAAGTCGAACTGCACGACCTTCCGTTTCTTCGGCAGCTCGATCTTCTCGATCTTCTCGAGCGCCTTGACGCGGCTCTGCACCTGCGCGGCCTTGGCGGCGTGGGCGGCAAACCGCTCGATGAACCGCTGCTCCTTGGCCAGCATCGCCTGCTGGCGCGCGTAGGCCGCCTCGCGATTGGTTTCGCGGATCGCGCGCTCGCGCTCGTAGAAGTCGTAGTTGCCCGAGTAGACGGTGATCTCGCCGCCGTCGATCTCGGCGATCTTGCCGACGACGCGGTTCATGAACTCGCGGTCGTGCGAGGTCATCAGCAGCGCGCCGGGCCGCGACTTCAGAAACGCCTCGAGCCAGATGATCGACTCGATATCGAGGTGGTTCGTCGGCTCGTCCATCAGCAGGACGTCGGGCGCGCCGAGCAGCACGCGCGCCATCGCGACGCGCATCTTCCAGCCGCCGGACAGCAGGCCGACGTCGCCGTCGATCCGCTCGTCGTCGAAGCCGAGTCCGTGCAGCACCTCGCGCGCCTGCGCCTCGAGCCCGTAGCCGCCGAGATGCTCGTATTCCTCCTGCACTTCGCCGAAGCGCGCGAGGATGCGATCCATGTCGGCCGCGCGATCCGGATCGCTCATCGCGTGCTGGAGATCCTCGAGCTCGTGATGCAGATCGCCGAGCCGTCCGCTGCCGGCAATCGCTTCATCGAGCACCGACCGGCCCGACATCTCCTCGACGTCCTGACGGAAGTAGCCGATGGTCAGCCTCTTCGGAACGGACACGTCTCCCTCGTCCGGCGTTTCCTCGCCGACGATCATGCGGAACAGCGTCGTCTTGCCGGCGCCATTCGGGCCGACCAGACCGACCTTCTCACCAGGATTGAGCTGAAAGGAGGCGTCGACGAACAGCACCTGCCGTCCGTACTGCTTTCCGACTCGCGAGAACGAGATCACACGAGCAGCTCCCCGCGCCCGACGAGCACCGCGGTGCCACCGACCTTCACGCCGGTGATGTCTCTCGGGCGTCGCCTTCGACGGCGACGTCGATGCGGCTCGGGCGTCCCATGGCCACACCCTGGCTGATCTGGATCGGGCGCGCCGGATCAGCCGTCACGACGCCGTGATGAACGACATAGCAGCCGACCGGACCGGCTGCGCTCCCGGTCGCCGGATCCTCGATGATGCCGAAGTCGGGCGCAAACATGCGGCCGTAGACGTGATCGTCTGGCGACGGTCCGCCAACGGAGAACAGGAAGATCGGCAGATCGAGTCCGCACGCGGCGCAGAGCCGGCGAAATCCGCCGAATCGGTCACCGCGCGATCGACCGCCTGGTGATCGCGCAGCGGCACGAACGAGATACGGCACGCCGCACGACACTTCCTGCACCGGCAACGTGTCCGAGAGATCGTCCGGCTTGAGACCGAGCGCGCCAGCGACCGCGGCGCGCTGCGACACGATCGGACCGAACGTCGGCGGCCGCTGCGTCATCCACCCGAAGCTCAGTCCGCTCGTCGGCCCATTCGAGATCGACCGGCGTCGGCCCGATGTTGAGGCCGAACACGAAGCGCTTCGCGCCCCGCTTGATGAGCCCGGTGTGCGCCAGCGCGAACGTGCTGCCGATCGTCGGATGGCCGGCCATCGGCATCTCGTTGATACGGCGTGAAGATGCGCATGCGGATGTCGGTATCCGGCCGCTCGTTCGGCAGGATGAACGTGCTCTCGGAGAAGTTCATCTCGCGCGCGATGGCCTGCATGTGCGCGGTGTCGAGGCCCCGCGCATCCGTGAAGACCGCGAGCTGATTGCCGACCAGTGGCTTGTCAGTGAACACGTCGTAGTGAAGATACGAGAGCGGCATGCTCCGAGTATAGAAGCGGGCGTCAGACCGGTTGTCTTACGTTCAAGACCCGCCTCCACGCGGACGCAGCCGGCGGCCGACGGCGAGGCCAAGATGATACGCGCCCTCCTGCTGAAGCCAGACGTGACGCGCGTGGTTGTCCGCCAACTCGACGATCAGCATGCGCGACGCTTCGGGCAGCGCCGCCGCGATCTGCTCGACGAGTTGTTCCTGCCGCTGAATGTCGACGGGCGCAAAGAGCTCGTCCTCGTGGATCGCCTGCAGCAAGTCCTCATATTCGGCCTCGCACTGGTCCTCGGCATCAGAGAACGACGGCACATGGCGCAGCTTGCCGTCGAGTTCGAGTTTCCCCGCGCAACGGTCGGCAAGCTCGAGCAGTTCTTCGGAGGTCGGCATCTCTCTATGTTACTGACGATGTTGTTGTGAATGTCCCGCGGTGGAACGCGAATGTTCGTGGGCGCGTCGAGTAGGGCGTGTGCAAAACATCGAAATCGCGGCCCATTTCGCGACCACTGACGTCTGACAAGGCGGCGTGTGTCTTGCTTTGTTTCTGACCGGCTGCCAGCGGGCACCACTCAACACACTTTCAAGGAAACAACCGTGATGCAAGCGCGCGCTCTTGTCGATCGAGTCCGGGGGGAATTCAACGAAATGCCGGGGCTTCAGCTCACCATCCCACAGGCTGCCAGGCTTCTGGGGATTGAACACGACGCGTGCCGCGACGTCATCGAGACGCTCGTCGCCTCGTCGTTCCTGCGGCGGACGCCGGCGGGAATGGTCGTCCGGGCCGAGCGCTAAGACGTCACGAACTGCGCTTCGCGCGCAGCATCCCGGGCGCGCGTTCCGCCGCCTCGCGCACCAGGAAACCCATCTTCGGATGCGTCGGCTCCATATCGGGCGCGATCCCCTGCTCCCGCATCTCCTCTGAGGTCGTCGGGCCGATTGACGCGACGACGCACGTCGTGAGACCGCGGCGTACCGCGTCGGTCATACCCATGGAGTCGGCCACTTTCAGCAGGTGCACGACCTGGGTGGCGGTCGTAAACAGGGCAACGTCGATCTGGCCGCCGGCAATCGCTCGCACGGCCGCCTCGAGCGGCGCCAGATCCTCGGGTAGCGCCCACTGATAGACGGGCACTCGCGTCACCTGCGCACCTCGCGACTCGAGGCCGGCGAGCAGGTCCGGATTCGACGCCCCGTACTCCTGCACCGCGACCCGCCTGCCCGAGAGCGGGAACTCGTGCTGCTTCTCGTCGAGCGTGGACAGCACTTCGCGCCAGGTGTTGGGCTCCGGCGCAATGAGCCATGGCGTCAGCGCCAGCTCGCGCAGCACCGCAACCGGCTTCGGTCCACGTGCCAGGATTCTGGTCCGACCGAGCGCGCTCACAAACCCGTCGCGACTGCCCGTGACCCGTTCGACGACCGCGACGAGCGCGCGCGTGCCGACGCCGGTCAGCAGGATGACGAGGTCGAACTCTCCACGTTCGAGCGCATCGGCAAAGGCAATCGCTTCGGGATTGGAGTCGAGCGGCACCTCGCGCATCGACGGTGCCGATATGGACTGACCGCCGTACGAGGAGATGATCGATGCCATCTCCTTCGCCCGGCGGCTTTCAAGACTCAGAACACGGAGGTTGTCGAAGCTCGGAGCAGACAATCACGCAATTGTACGGGCGACGCATGCGTCGCCCCTACGATCTATTCGCCTCCACCATGCAGGTAGGCTTCTTCGCCGTGCATCGTGACGTCGAGACCGGTGGCTTCATCCGACTGCGTCGCGCGCAGCGGTATGAACAGACCAATCACTTTGAGCAGGATGAAGCTCACGACGCCGCTGAACACGATGGCGGTCCCGACAGCCATTGCCTGGATACCGACCTGGCCCGGGTTGCCGGCGATCAAGCCATCGAACACGCCGTTGATGCTCTTCTCGGCGAAGACGCCAGTCAGGAGGGCGCCCACGGTTCCGCCGACGCCGTGCGCTGCGACGACGTCGAGCGAGTCGTCCAGCGACGTCCTGGCGCGGATGATCAACGCGAGATAGCTCGGAACCGCGGCGATCGCACCCAGCGCGATCGCGCTCATCGGGCTGATGAAGCCGGCCGCCGGCGTAATCGCCACCAAACCGACGACGATCGCGGTCGCGCACCCGACCGCCGTCGGCTTCCCTGACCGCATCATGTCGAGGAACGTCCAGACGACCAGCGTGGCGGCGGGGGCGAGCATCGTCGTCACAAAGGCCAGACCGGCGATGGGGCTGGCCGCCAGCGCGCTGCCGGCGTTGAATCCGAACCATCCGAACCACAGCAGGCCGGCGCCGAGGAGGACGGTGGGAATGTTGTGCGGCAGGATCGAGGCATGCCCGTAGTCGGACCGCTTGCCGACGACCATCGCCGCCACGAGTGCCGCCGCGCCGGCGTTGACGTGGACGACCGTGCCGCCAGCGAAGTCCCAGGCACCCATGTCTGCCAGCCAGCCGCCGCCCCAGACCCAGTGCGCCATCGGCGCGTAGACGACGACCGACCACACCGAGATGAAGATCAGATACGCCGAGAAACGCATGCGCTCGACGATGGCGCCCGAGATCAGCGCCGCGGTGATGATGCAGAAGGTGGCCTGATAGGCCATGTAGAGCGCGTGGGGAATCGTGATCGGCAGCACCGCGTCCTTGGCCTCGAGACCGACGCCGTTCAGGAACGCGAAGCGCATGTCACCGAGCCAGTCGTTGCCGCCGGGGCTGAGCGCGAGGGAATAGCCAATAAACGCCCACAGCACGCCCACGAACCCCAGGGAGATGAAACTCATCATCATCGTGTTCAGGGCGTTCTTGCTGCGCACCAGCCCGCCATAGAAGAACGCCAGGGCCGGCGTCATCAAAAGCACCAGGGCCGTTGAAATCAGCATCCACGCGGTATCAGCTTGGTTCATTCCCTCACCTCGAAAGGACGCGCCTCACCTGTGAGGCGCGTAGAGCCGACCCAAGCACAGCAAGCGAAATGCCACGGGTTCCCTCAGAAGTGTCGGGATTTCGAAGGATCACGCGGGACGCGTGCGGGGAGAGGACCGGCATACAGACATTCTTGTAGAACGAACGAATCGCCAGACATAAATGTCTGAACGAGGCATCCGCCAGGCACCGCCACGCGCGTCATCGGCCCGACCGCGATCGGCGCACTGGTCACGCGGCGGCGACGTCGACAGACATTTTTGTCTAATGTCGAAGTTTGTCGATCAATTCTGTCGTTATGTGGGGTTCGACCTTACCGCGCTGTCGGACCGGCTGGCGCCGCGGCAGCGAACATCGCCGGAATATGTGCCGGATCGTCGTCGGGCCACGGCGTCCGGCACGCCTGGCGCCGCTCGTAGAGACGCAGGTTGGTGGTCATGCGCCGCACGTCCTGCGCGCTGCCGGCCTGTTCGGCGGCGGCAAGCACGCTTCGCTGGACGTCGATGGCGTCGGCGAACTGTCCGACCTCCGCCAGCGCCATCGCCATCGTCTCGCCGACGACGGTCGTCTGACCTGTCTTCATCAGCTCCTGCACGATCGCCATCGCGCGTGCGCCGTCGCGGACGGTGTCGTCGGGCGCAGCGGCCAGGATGCGCGCCAGCGCGTGCGATAGCTCGGGTCGATCGGGCAGGACGCGGGCGCCTTCCTCGAGCCAGGCCTTCGCATCGCGATACCGACGCAGGCGGACCAAGGCCATCGCATACGCGAAGCGCGCCTCGGCAGCCCGCGGGTTGATGCGGACGACGTCGGCGTACGGCTTCAATGAAGCATCAATCCGGCCGCTGCGACGCAACGTGTCGCCGAGCGCCATCAGCGCTTCGGCGTAGTTCGGGTTGTATTTGACCGCAGCAGTCAACCGCTGGATGGCCGGTGTTGTCTGGCCCGAGCTCGCCAGCACAACGCCGAGACTGTAGTTGGCTTTTGCCGAGGACTCGTCGAGCCCGTCGGCCGGCGCCAGCTTCGCCACTTCCTCGAAGCGGGCCATCGCTCCCGGGACGTCGCCCTGAAGAATCAGCGCTGTGCCCAGCTTGTGCCGCAGCGATCGTCCGAGCGCCGTGGTCGCCGGCGCCAGCTCGACGCCCTTGCGAAAGAAGTTTTCTGCCGCCTTGAAGTCGCGAGCCTCGAGCGCCCGCACACCGCGCAGCTCGTACGAGAGACCGCTCTCGATCGACATGTCGAGATCGGTGCGCAGCCGATCGGGCACGACGAGATCAGTATTCCGCCACAGCTTGAGATGCTCTTCCGCTTTGGCCGGGTCGCCCAGCCCTCGGTACGCGTTGGCCAGAGGGGAATGGATGCTGGCCGCGCTGGGATCGAACGCCAGTGCCTCCTCGAGCACCGTGACCGCGCGCTGGTAGTCTCGCCGCGCGAGCGCGGCCTGGCCGAGTCCGGCCATCGTGGCAACGTTGCGTGGCGGGAGTTGCGCCGCCCGCTCGAACAGCGGTTCGGCAACCTCCGGCTTGCCCTGCTCGAGATACAGACGACCGAGCCAGATCAGCGTGGCAATCTCGGAAGGGTTCCGCTCCCGCGCGCGCTCGAACGACTGAATCGACTTCTCCGTCTGGCCGATGCTCTTGTAGAGATGACCGAGGTAGTAGGGCCACCGCACATCGCCGGGCATCAGCTCCTGCGCGTTCAGATAGGCGGGTTCGGCCGCTTCGTAATATTCGGCCGCCTGCAGCAACATCGCGTACTCGCCGTACGCGCCTCCCAGCTGGTCGCCTGACGCGCCCGCCTTCTTCTTCTCCATCAGCGTCGCGTAGCGCTGCTTCACCTGCGCCTGGACTGAGGCGATCCATGCGCGCGAGATCCGGCAGGATGACGTCGCGAGACGCGAGCGCCGGCGGAGCCGGCGCCGACGGCTTCGACGAGCCGCACGCGGCAACGAACATCAGCAGCAGGACGAGGGAGAGCCGTGCGATCACTTACCCGGTAGCCTTCGGTCAACGTGGTCCAGCGATCGACGGGGACTTCGCCGAACTCCTCGGTCTTGCCGCTTGGCCAGCTGACTCGCACACGCACAGGATCAGTGGACGCGCCGAGTCCAACCAGCACACGCGGATCGTTCGCGGAAGCGTAGCTGCCGTCCGATCGCGCGCGGCGCCAGAGCGGTCCGCCGCTCTTGCGGATCACTTCGACGCGGGCGCCGATCTGGTCGCGTCACGGCCGGCCCGACCAGTCGCGCAGCCCCAGCCAGTGATTCTTGTTGCCGATGTTGTTGATCAGCAGACGCGCAGGTCCCGCGGCAGTGCCAATCACCACGTCCTCGTCGCCGTCGTTGTCGATGTCACCGAATGCCGCGCCGCGGCTGACGTCGTTCAGCGTGAACGCCTTCCCCGCCTTTGTGGACACGTCCTCGAACCGCCCGTTGCCCAGATTGCGATAGAGCTGATTGAGCATCTTGAGCGGGAACGGATCGTTGACGCGCGCCTGCGCCTCGATGATCGAGACGCTGCCATTGGCGGTGAGCAGATCGAGCCACGAGTCGTTGTCGTAGTCGAACCAGGCGGCGCCGAAGCCGGTCTTCGCGAGGCTTGGCGGACCAAGGCCGGACGCGGCCTTCCTGATCCTCGAACACGCCGCCGCCCATGTTGACGTAGAGGATGTTCATCTGCGCCAGCCAGTTGGTGATGAAGATGTCCTCGTCGCCGTCGTTGTCGTAGTCGCCGGCGTCGACGCCCATGCTGGCTTCGGAGTTGCCCTGTCCGTTCACCGCGGCGCCGGAGATGAAGGCGGTGTCCTTGAACGTGCCGTTCTTCTGGTTGATCCACAGCTGATTCGGCTGGCCGTCGTTGCCGACGTAGATGTCGATCCAGCCGTCGCCGTCGAAGTCCGCGGTCGAGACGCCGAGCGCGGGACCATCCGCGCCGCCGACGAGCGCGCGCGACGTCACGTCCTCGAACGTGCCGTTCCCGCGATTGTGATAGAGGCGATCGGCCTGCGCGCGATAACTGTTCGGCGGACAGTAGTCGTGCTGCCCGGTGACTGACAGGCAATCCACGTCGCCGGCGATGCTGTACAGCAGGTAGTTGCCGACGTAGAGATCGAGCCAGCCGTCACGGTCGTAATCCACGAACGACGCCGGCACGCCCCAGCCAGTCGGATTGCCGACGCCGGTCCTGGCTGTCACGTCGGTGAACGTGCCGTTGCCGTTGTTGTGCAGCAGCACCGAGCCGGACAAGCCGGTGCGGTAGATATCCACGAAGCCGTCGTTGTCGTAGTCGGCGGCGGCGACGCCCATGCCGTACGACGTCACGTTGATGCCGCTCGGACCGGTCACATCGGTAAAGCGCAGCGTCCGCGCTCCGTCCGCGCCAACGACGAGATCGTTGCGGAAGAACCGATCGCCGAGCGGGCCCGTGGGTGGAAACGTCGCGTCCTTGAGCGTCTTCTTCGCGCCGAGCATCGCGCCCTGCGTCAGGTACACGTCGAGGTCACCGTCGTTGTCGTAGTCGAGCAGACCAACCCCGGGCGCCATGATCTCGGGGTAGTACCTGCTCACCCGACATGCCGTTGAAATGAACGAAGTCGAGCCCGCTCTCTTTCGCGCGCTCGACGAACCATTCTTGAGAAGGGGCTGGAGCAGCGGTGGACGGTGTGGAGCTTTTATCGCCTCCGCACGAGACGCCGCCGCTGACGAGCAAAGCAAGGGCAGCCAGCACTGCCACCAAGGGCTTCATCAGATGGGTTCAGCGTACAGGAAAAGGGCCGGTCCCAAAGGATCGGCCCCTCGGCGTGATTGATGCCGGGTCTATGGAGCAAGACCCGGCCTACGGCTGCATCAGAAATCGAACGTGACGTTGAAGCGGACGAAGCGCGGCATCAACAGCGTCTGCGGGTTGTACCACGTCGTGCCCGCGCCGACGAACGCCTGCTGATACGTCAGGCCGGCGTTGGCGTTGAACAGGTTGTAGACGTCGATCGCCACCAGCGTGCGGGTGCGGCCGAAGCGCAGAATCTTGCCGGCCCGGAGATCGACCTGGCGAACGTAGTCGCCGTAGAGCTCACCCGGCAGCAGCAGGTTCACCGTCTGCTGGTTGTTGAGCAGCGGCGTGCCGGCAATCGCGTTGGTCACGACGTAATTGGCGTTGACCGAGTTGCCGTTGCTGGCCGAATCGTTGCCTCCGAGCCCGAGCGTGCCGGGCTTGAACTGGAAGCTCGCCGCCAGCTGCACATCGATCTTCGGAACGACGTAGGTGGCGAGGCCGCGAATCTGCGTCAGCCACGGCTCGGCGACGTGGCACGACGAGATCTGCTGCCACGTGCCCGCCACGAGCAGCGCTTCCGGCACCTTCGCGGTGACCTCGCAGTTGTCGCGCACGCCGCGCCCGGTGCTCGTTCCACCCTGGACGACGAAGCCGTTGCCGAGACGGGCGTTCACGTTGACGTCCACGCCATGCCAGTACTGATACATGTCGCCGTAGTCGCTGGCGAACGTGGTGTAGTTGGTCGCCGCCGAGAAGTTCGTGCGCGGATTCAGCGACGTCACGGTGTAACCGCCGCCGCCCGGCAGCGCCGCATGCGCCGGTGCGGCGAACGAGTAGGTGGCGTAGTCAGCCGGCGTGGAGGCGAGATTGTCGGTCACCGTGAAGCCATTGAACCAGCGGCGGTGGTAGCCGACTTCCATCGACGTGCGCGGCAGGATCTCGTGCTGCACCGATGCACCGAACTGCCAGTCGGAGGGACGCACGCCCCAGCCCTCGAGAATGGCCGGATTGATCGGTGCGGCCGAGAGCGGCTGCCCGAACGCCGGCTGCTGCCACGGCCCGCACTCGCCGTTGGCCAGCGGGTTCATGAAGTCGCACTGCGGGACGTAGTCGCCATTGATCCCGAGCCGCAGTCGTATCGCTCCACGTGCGATTGGTCGTCTGCGCGAAGCGCGTCGCACCAGCAGGATTCATCAGCGTGTAGCGATCCTGATTGTTCGCGCTCTGGAGATACCTGCCGATGTTGACCTTGAGAGACGTCTTGCCGTTACCGAAGACGTCGTAGGCCACGCCGGCGCGCGGTGTGATGTCGTTGAATCCGGGCACACCGACGGTGCGCGGGAACGATACCGGCGCCGGACGGAACAAATCGGTACCGGTGGCGCCCTGTCCGTCCGGAGACCAGCTCCAGGCGCGGTCGTAGCGCAGCGCGCCCTGCAGGGTCATGCGGTTGACCGTCCACTGGTCCTGCACATAGATACCGTGGTACTGACTGCGGTCGGCGGTGAAGAACTCGCCAAGCCTCATCGTCAGCTGATTCGGCACGCCATTCAGGAAGCGGTAATTCAGACGCGTGGCGTTGTAGTGGTTCTGGCCGTTGGTCCGGTTGTAGGCCGCAACGTAGCCGATCTTCATGCTGTGCGCGCCGGTGACATAGGACGCCGACGCGCGCCACGTCGTCGGGTTCTGCATGTTGTCGAAGTTCCAGTCGAGCGCGCGGTAGATCAGGTTGGCCGGCATGCTCCACGGGGTACCGTCGGCGAACACGCCACTCTGCGAGCCCTGCTCCTGAACCTGGTTCAGGTTGAGAATCGCGCCGGGCGGCTCCATCCAGCCCCACTTGCTGATGTACGTCGAGGCGCCGGCTTCGAGCAGCAGGCGGCTGGTCACCGGCGACGTCCAGGTGGCCTGCATGACGCGCTGCCAGGAGTCGGCGTAGCCGAACGCGCCGCCGGCCGTGCCCTGCGCGCCGCTGGAGGCCTCAGGCGCGACCGATGTCGTGCCGCTCGCCACCCAGCTGTCACCACGAGGGCGGCAGTCGTTCGAGTCCGTGAGCAGTCCCGAGCCGTCGCAAGCGAGCTGGTTGTCGAAGAAGAACCCGACTTTGTTGCGCGGCGTCACCTGCGAGGTGAGACGCATGGCGGTCACCGTGCGGGAGACGGCGTTGCGGGCCTTGAGATTCTGATCCGGCAGGTAGCTCCACGAGTTCGGATTGCCGGCGTTCCGGTTGGCATACATCCCAAGGATGTCGTCGTGCGAGCCGAAGTCGCGGTAGTTGGCGAAGAACCAGAGCTTGTCGCGAAGGAACGGACCGCCGACCGACGCCTGCACGTCCCAGTTCTTGTAGAGAGCGGCCGCCTGGCTCAGACCGATCGAGCGCAGGCGATCGTCGATGTTGTTGCCCTGCGACCATTCGCCGGCGGTACTGAAGAAGCCCTGGCCCGAGAAGTTGTTGCCGCCGGTCTTGGGAATGAAGTTGACGAGCGTCCCGCCGACTTCGCTCTCCCCCAGGCCGCCCGACAGCGTGAGCTGCATTTCCTGCGAGTTCGACGTGTCGATGATGTAGCCCGATGCGCCACCGCCATTGAAGGCCGAGCCGGTGCTGAGGCCATCGACGTACGTGCGCCCCTCGTTACCACGCCCACCGTGGCTGTAGAAGATGCGCATCGCCGGCATCAGGTCAATCTGGTTGCTCCCGCCGGTGACGGACGGCACCAGGAAGATCAGCGCGTTGTAGCCACGGGTCGCAGGCAGCGCGTTCAGCGTTGAATCGTCGATGACCTGCTGACGCCGCGTGCTCTGCACGTCCACGATTGGCGTTTCGCCCGTGACGGTGATGGTTTCCTGCAGGTCGCCGACCCTCAGGTCGGCATTGATCGTGATGACGCCGACGCCGGCCACCTCGACGGCCTCGCGCTTCACCGTGGCGAAGCCGGGCAGGCTGATGGTGACGCGTATAGGTGCCGGGCAGCAGTTCGGTGATGCGGTACTGACCGCTGCCGTCGCGTCGTCGCGCTGCGAACCTTCTCGATCAGCACGGGGCTGGCCGCTTCGACGGTCACGCCGGGCAGGACGGCCCCGGACGCGTCGCGCATCGTGCCGGCGATCGTCGTCTGAGCAGAGGCGATCGCCGGGAACAAGGCCGACGAGTGTCAGCAGTAGCTGAAGCGCGAACGAAGTGCCACACATGCGAGCGCTTCCGGGATCCGATCGCTTGCATACATGCTCTCCAGCGCGAGAAGGGAGTACCGTCCCCGCGGAATATGCCGTAATTTCGACTGGCGAAAATCCTACGCCTAGTGCGTTCCCACTACAAGTCCGGAAACCCTTGAGATTGTTACCAGATCTGCACGTGAGAGCCGGCATAAGCCAGCGGTCTACAATCGACCCGATTCAGTCGATGCGTCACAGAACGGTTTTACTGTCGCTCGCGCTCGTCAGTGGTGCGACCGCCGTCGCCGCCCAGAGCCCGGAACCCAAGGCCGCCTTCGTTCAGGCGGTCGGCCAGTTCAGCCTGGCGCTCGACGGGGCGTACGGCGACGAAGGTACCCGCGTGCGATCGAGCCTCGACGCGATGTCGCGTGCGCTCGATGAATGGGATGCCCTGCTTCGCAAGTACGAGGCAGCGATGGCGGCCGACCTCCGCACGGCCGCGCCCGCACTCGCCACGAAAATGCACCTCGCGCTGGGTGGGCTGTATCTCGATCGCATCCGCACGGCTGACGGCCTGCGCGAGCTTGCCGCGGCGGGAAAGCTCGACCAGGCTCGCGCCGACGTGCCGATCTTCGAAGCGCTGGCACACAGCCAGCTCGAAGGCAATGACCCAGCGGCAACGGCCGCGCTGCGTCGCGCATCGACCCTCAGCCCCAACGATGCGATGACGGCCTATGTGCTGGCGCGCCATCTGTCTCGCACCGGCGCATCGGAGGAAGCCATCCGCGCATACGACAGCTTCGTCTCCACCGAAACACGCCGTCCCGCGCAGAACCAGGCGCCCTCAGCTGCACCATTCGTCGACCTCCGTCTCGTTCACGAAAGGCCGGGCGTCGAACCGTTCTTTCCGCCGGCGCTCTACGCCGACGGCTTCGCCGAGCTGCAGCGCGGCAACCTGCCACGCGCGATCGAACTGTTCCGGCAAGGGGCAGCACGTGATCCGCTCGTCGCGGAAAACGGTGTTGAATCCGGCGCGCTGGAGCGGGCGGCGACGGCGTTGCGCGACGGCTCGCTCGAACGTGCCACCGGGCACATCGCCGTCGCGATCGAACTTGCGCCCGATCGGGCGGAACCGCATCGCATCCTGGGGCTCATCCACCTTGCGAACCGAGAGCCCGATGCGGCAGCCAAAGCGCTCAACGCCGCGATCACGCTGAATCCGCGTGACGAGCGCGCACGTCTCGCGCTCGCCGACGCGCTCATCGCCGGCGACAGCCTTCCTGCCGCAAGGGAGGCACTTCAGGAGCTTCTCAAGCTGTATCCCTCGTCTGGCCGCGCGCGATACAAACTCGGGCTCGTCTATCAGCGGCAGGGTCTGTATGCCGATGCGATTCGCGAGCTCACGGCGGCCGCTGCGCTGAAGCCACTGATCGGCCTCAACAGCGTCTATCAGACGATTGGCGCGCTCGCCCGTTCACAGCAGCAGTACGACGTGGCGACCACGGCCTTCTCGCAGCGTGTCGATCTCATCCCGAACGATGCCGGCGCTCACCACGACCTCGGCGACATGTACTTCCGGCAAGGGCGGCAGAGTGAGGCGCTGGCCGAATTCACCGCGGCGGTCATGCTGGATCCGAAGCGTGTCGACTCGCACGCCGCGATCGGGCAGGTACAGCTGCGCGGCGGCAACTACGGCGAGGCCGTCACGGCAGCCCGGCGCGCCGTGGCCCTCGACGACTCCCACAGGGAGGCACGCTACGTTCTGGCCACGTCGCTCGTCCGCATGGGCAACGTGGACGAAGGCAAGCGTGAGCTCGAGGTGTATCAACGTCTGCAGAGCGACGCGACTGCCGCCCGTTCGCGGCAACTCGAAATCGAAGGCCTCAGGCGCGATGCCTCTGTGAGCATCGTCAACGGCGAGTTCGCGAAAGCGGTAGGGCTGCTGCGCCAGGCTCTCGAACGAGACGCGAACTCCGCACAATCGCATCTCGACCTCGGCCTCGCGCTGCTCAAGGCCGGGCAACCCGCCGAGGCTGTCGAACACCTGACAGCCGCGGCGGCCAGGGAGAACACCGAGGACGCGCACGCGTATCTGTCCGACGCATACGCGGCACTCGGGCGCCGGGCCGATGCAGAGCGCGAACGCGCGATCGTCGGTACGGATGCGACAGGACGCGCTGCGTCGCGCAGGTGCTGGACGTTGAGATATCTGAAAAGCCGGTCCAGAAGGACCGGCCCTACGATCGTGGGGCTAGCGCTGGCTTGGTTCACCGCCGCGCAACTGACAACGTCGCAGACTCCGGCAAGCGTGCAGTTCGTCAATGCCTCCACACAAAGCGGCATCGACTTCCAGCACGTGAATGGCGCCAGCCCCGACCGTCACCTCTACGAGATCATGAGCGGCGGCGGGCTGTTTTTCGACTACGACAACGACGGCTGGCTCGACGTCTTCCTGGTGGACGGCGGCTCCCTCATCAACGCGGCAACCAACAAGACCGCGCGCCATCGTCTCTATCGCAATCGCGGCAACGGCACATTTCAGGACGTCAGCGCCTCGTCCGGAATCACGCACAACGGCTACGGCATGGGCGCCTGCGCCGCTGACGTCAACAACGACGGCTGGATCGACCTCTACGTCACCAGCGTCGGCGTGAACGCGCTCTACCAGAACAACGGGGAAAGCCTGCCTCGCCGAAGCCTGGCGAAGGCGGGGCATTTACCGACGTCACAAAGGCATCGGGCGTGGGCGGCGCGCCGACCTTCAGCGCCAGCTGCGCGTTTGCCGACGTCGACCGCGACGGCGACGTCGATCTCTTCGTCGTCAACTACGTCGATGCCCGCGTCGACAACAACATCTTCTGCGGCGACGTCGGCCGCAAGTACCGCATCTACTGCCATCCGCTGACGTTCGCCCCGCTGCGCAACACGCTGTATCGCAACAACGGCAGCGGCGTGTTCACCGACGTGAGCAAAGAGACCGGCATCCTCGATCATCGCGGCAACGGCCTCGGCGTCGTGTTCGGCGATTACGACGACGATGGCTGGGTGGACGCGTTCGTGGCGAACGACACGACACCGAACTTTCTGTTCCACAACGAAGCGGGCCGACGCTTCAGCGAAACGGCGCTGCTCTCAGGCGTGTCGGTCGCGAGCGATGGCATGCCGCGCGCCGGCATGGGCACCGACTTCGGCGACTTCGACGGCGACAGCGATCTGGACCTGTTCGTCAGCAATCACGAGCTCGAGGCGCACACGCTGTTCCGCAATCTCGGCAAGGGCCTGTTCGAGGACGCGACGTTCCCGAGCGGCGTCGGTCCGGCGACGCTCCCCTACGTCGGCTTTGGTGCGGCCTTCGTCGATTACGACAACGACACCGACCTCGATCTCGGCATCGTCAATGGCCATGTGATGAACAGTCCCGGCCATGTGCGGCCGGGCGCCACCGAAGCGCAGCGGAAACTGCTGCTGCGAAACGGCGGCGGCGGGCGGCTGACTGAAGTCGGCCGCCAATCGGGAGCAGGCTTCGCGTCGGAGAAAGTCGGACGGACGCTCGTCGCCGGCGACATCGACAACGACGGCGATCTCGATCTGCTCGTGACCAACAACGGCGGCAACGCCGAACTGCTGCGCAACGAGGGCGGCACCGGGAACAACGCGGTGCTGATTCACCTCGTCGGCACGAAAAGCAATCGCAGCGCCGCTGGCGCACGCGTGCGACTCACCGCCGGCGGCACGACGCAGGTCCGCGAGGTCAAGGCCGGCTCGAGCTATCTGGGACAGAACGATCTGCGCGTGCACGTCGGCCTTGGCAAGGCGACGCGCATCGATCGGCTGGAGGTGCGCTGGCCGAACGGTCAGAACGAAGTCGTCGAGGGCGCGCGCCGTGAATCAGATCCTCACGGTGACCGAAGGCAAAGGCATTACCGCGCGCACGCCCTTCGTGCGGAAATGAGCGCAGAAACACGCAGGGCCGGTCCCGAAGGACCGGCCCTGCCGATTCCTGATTCCCGACTCCCTGATTCCTACAAGGATCAGAAATCGAACGTGACGTTGAAGCGCGCGAACCGCGGATTCAGCACCGCCGTCGGACGCAGCCACGTCGCGCCGTTGGTGCCGAAGCCCTGGTTGAACGCCGTTCCCACGTTCGAGTTGAACAGGTTGTAGAGATCCATCGCCACGTTGGCTCGGGTCCGGCCGAAGCGCAGGATCTTGCCGAACCGCATATCCACCGAGTTGACGCGATCGCCGAAGAGCGAGGACGGCAGGACCAGGTTGACCGTCTGCGTCGTGATGCCAGGCGCAAACGGCGTCTGCCCGTTGGCCGCCAGGACTCGCGGCGTCCACCGTGTAGTTCGCCGAGAGTCCCGACGCCGTTCGTCGCCACGCCGGTCTCGATCGTCAACGGCTCGGTGTTGGCCTGCGAACGCAGGATGCCGCTGACCAGGACATCGATCCTCGGGATCGTGTACGTGACCAGACCGCGCCAGTTCATCTGCCACTCTTCATCGACCTTGCAGGCGCTCACCTGCTGACGCTGTCCCGGGCGCTGCAGGCGTGACCAGCTCGGGCAGCGCAGCCCACACGTCGCAGAGGTCTCGGTGCCCGGCGCCGGTGCTGAAGCCACCCTGCAGCACCAGGCCGTTGGCCATGCGCGAGTTGGCCGTGAAGTCGATTCCCTGCCAGTAGTACGTCTCGTCGCCGAAATCGCGCTGGAACGTACGGTAGTTGCTCGTCGCGCCAACCGGGTTGTTGCCGTTCCGCTTGAGGAACGTGAGCGGCTGTCCGGTCGTGGGGAGCGGCGCGCTCGGATTGGTAGACGTCGGTCCGGTGATCGTGAACCGGTCGAAGTCGGAGGGTCCGAGCGCCTGGTTGTCGGTGACGTAGAAGTTGCTCCACCACCGGCGGTTGAACGCCACGTCCACCGAGAGACGCGGCAGGATCTCCTGCTGCAGTGCCACACCGAACTGCCAATCGAACGGCCGGTTGCCCCATCCGCTCATCATCTCCTGGTTGACGCGGGTGGTGTTGAAGGGGTTGCCGAAGTTCAGGTTCTGCCAGGGGCCGCACTCGCCGTTGAGTCGCTGAACTATTCAGATCGCACTCCGGATTTCGGTTGTTGTTCGCATCCGTCCACGTCCGCGTGGTCGTGTTCTGGAACGTGACGCCCGGATTGGCCTGAATGAAGTTGCTTTCGTTGTTCGCAGGCTGGAGATACTTGCTGTAGTTCACCTTCAACGCGGTCTTGCCGTTGCCGAAGACGTCGTAGGCCACACCCATGCGAGGCGTGATGTCGTTGTAACCCGTGACGCCGTCCTGGCGCGGGAAGATGAACGGATTGGGAAGGAACCTCGATCCGGTGAGCGCTCCATTTTCACCCTCGGGGTGCCAGCTCCACGCATGCTCGTATCGGAGCCCGCCCTGCACCGTGAAGCGATTGATCGTCCACTGATCCTGGACGTAGAATCGCGTCGAAGCGAGTGCGATTGCTGAACTGACTCGGGATGTACTGGGTGATTGACGAGGGTGCCCCGCCCAGGAAGGTGTAGCTGATCATGTTCGGGTTGCCGATCGTGAACTGCTTCTGCACCTGGTAGGCGGCCTGATAGCCGATCTTCGCGCTGTGCGAACCGGTCACGTACGCCAACGACGCGCGCCACACGTTGTGCTGCTGATCGTTGCCGAGCGGATTCGCCGTCGAGCGATAGGTGAAGAACGGCACCGGAATGTCGTTCGCCGGCGTGTCGATGAGCTCGGTGATCGAGACGATGCTCTGGTCTGCACCCGCACCGGGGTAGAGGCTCCATCGGCTGTTGAAGGACGAGAGGCCGGCTTCGAGAAGCAGCTTGTTCGTCACCGGAGAGCTCCAGCGTCGCCTGGACGATCTTCTCGCGGTCGTCCCACACCTGGTTGCCGGCCTCGGGCGAGTTCGATCCGAAGCCGCCGATAGCACCGAGCGCGACCCAGTCGTCGCCGCGGTCGACGGCACTGCTCGCCGTCCTGGGTGAACGACGATCCCGAGCAGTTCTTCTGGTAGTCGAAGTAGAACTGCAGCTTGTTTCTCGGCGTCAACTGACCGGTGAGGCGGATCGCCGCAATCTTCTTGTCGTTGGCGTTGCGAGCCTTGATGCTCCGGTCCTCGGCGTAGGTGAAAATGTTCGGATTGCCGGCGTTCGCATTCCCGTAGAGGCCGGGCACGTCGCTCTGCGATCCGAAGCTGCGCACGTTGCCGAAGAACCACAGGCGGTCGCGCTTGATCGGCCCGCCCATCGCGAAGTTGGTGTCCCAGTTCTTGATCAGACCAGGCACCTCGGTGATGCCGAAACTAACGAGCTCGTCGTCGAGGTTGCTCGACTGCGCCCACTCGCCGGCATAGCTGAGGAAGTAGGTTCCGCTGAAGTTGTTGCCGCCGGTGCGCGGAATCATGTTGAACGCCGGACCGCCGCGATCGGTTTCGCCCAAGCCCGCCGGCGATCGTCACCTGGATTTCCGTCGCATTCGCCGTGTCGTAGCCGAAGCCGGCGACGCCACCGCCGTTGAACGCCGAGCCGACGTTCATGCCGTCGATCTGGACGGTCCCTTCATTGCCGCGTCCACCGCGCGCGGTGAAGAAGTTCATCACCGGGTTGGCGCCGGAATTGAGGCCGGTGGCCTGGATGCCAGGCACAGTCGCGAGAATGTTGCCGTAGCCGCGCGATGCCGGCAGCACCGAGACGACCTCGTTGTCGATCACCTTCTGCGTGCGGGTGGCGGTGTGAACGTCCACAAGCGGCGTCTCACCGGTGACGGTGATCGTTTCCTGCACGCCGCCGACGCGAAGATCGGCGCTGATCGTGATGACCTGCTGGCCGCTGACGTCCACGCCCTCACGGCGCACCGTAACGAAGCCCGGCAGCGTGAACGTGACCGTGTACAGGCCCGGCACGAGATTCTCGACCCGATACTGGCCGGTGCCGTCGGTGACTGAGGTCCGGACTTTTTCGAGGAGGGCAGGGCTGGCTGCTTCAACGGTCACACCCGGCAGCACGGCGCCCGACGCGTCGCGGACCGTACCCGCGAGCGACTGGGCATGCGCGAGCGCTGGTCAACAGAACGACGGCCGCGACGAGGACGGCCTTCGCGAATCGATGCATCGAATCTCCTCCAATCAATGACTGGTTCCTGAGCAACACGCACCCGTTCCCACTAGACGGAAATTTGCACGGCGACTATAACAGGTTCATATTAGGCCCACGCCACAAAACTATTCCCTCCAGCTATGCGCAACACGCATAAGCCAAACTGATTTGTCGGCCGCGAGCATGGACCGAACAGAGGCGGGCCCTCCCATGAGTGAGCCCGCCTCTGTCTACCCGCGCTAGAAATTGAACGTCACGTTGAACCGGGCGAACCGTGGATTCAGGATCGATGTCGGCCGCGCCCAGACGACGTTGGCCGGGTTGACGTCGTAGACCTGCTGGAAGGCCGTGCCCGTATTGGCGTTCAGCAGGTTGTAGAAGTCGAAGCCGACGTTGGTGGACGTCCCGCCGAAGCGCAGGACCTTGGCCACCCGCAGGTCAACCGAGTTGACGCGGTCCGGATACACGTCGCCCGGCAGCGTCAGATCGACAGTCTGGAACGCCAGACCGGGCGTCAGCGGACGCCCCAGATTCGACCCCTGCAGGATCGCGCTGTTGACGTTGTAGTTGGCCGGCAGTGACGCGCCGTTGCTGGCGACGAACGTGTTGATCGTCGAGGGCTGCACGTTCGGCGTGGACCTGATCGAGCCGGCAACGAGCACGTCGATCTTCGGAATCGTGTACGTCACCGAGCTGCGGAACGTCGTCAGCCACGGTTCGGTCACCGCGCACGCCGCAGTCTGCGCGTTAGCCAGCACCGACCCGGCGGTCACGAAGAGCTCCGGCAGCGCGTTGGTGATATTGCAGTAGTCGCGGACGCCGCGTCCCGTGCTCGTGCCGCCCTGGAAGGTGATGCCGTTGCTGGTGCGCGCGTTCACGGTGAAGTCCACGCCGTGCCAGTAGGTCTTCACGTCACCGAAGTCGTCGGCGAAGGTGTAGTAGTTGTCCACCGCGCCGATCGGCGAGCGCGCATTACGGGTCAGGAACGTCACCGGATATCCGCCGCCATCCCGCAGATTGGGATTGGTCGGCGCCGCGATCGTCGCGGTGTCGAAGTCGGCGGGCGTCAGCGCGCGATTGTCAGTGAAGAAATGGTTGCCCCACCAGCGGCGGCTGTACTGCACGTCCACGGCGACGCGGGTCAGCACTTCGTGCTGCACGCCGACGCTGAACTGCCAGTCGTACGGCCGGATTCCCCAGCCGTGCAGCACATCGGGGTTCACCGTCGTCGTGCTGAACGGGTTGCCGAAGTTCAGATTCAGCCATGCGCCGCAGACGTCGCCGCCGGTCGCGGTGTTGTTCTCACCGACGCGGTTCATCACGTTGCAGTCCACGACGCGGTTGCCGTTGGAGTCGGTCCACGAGACGTTGGTCGTCTGCTGGAACGTCGTCGCCGGGTTGGCAATCGTGTACTGCGCATCGTTGTTGGCCGCCTGCAGATACTTGCTGTAGTTCACCTTCAGCGAGGTCTTGCCGTTGCCGAACACGTCGAACGCGGCGCCCATGCGCGGTGTGATGTCGTGATAGCCGGTCACGCCATCCTTTTCCGGGAACAGGAACCGCGTGCCGTAGGCGTTGTCGGCAACCACGCCGTTCTCGCCCTCGGGGAACCAGCTCCAGGCGTGCTCGTAGCGGAGTCCGCCCTGCAGCGTGAGCCGGCCGCGCGTGTACTGGTCCTGCACGTAGAACGCGTCGAAGCGGGTGCGGTTGCTCGACCAGAAGGGCGCGTCGCGCAGCGTGAACTGAATCGGATTGCGGTTGTTGAAGATGTAGCTCAGTTGACTGCCGACGTTCTGGAAGTTCTTCTGCACCTGGAAGGCCGCCTGATAGCCGACCTTCATGCTGTGCGATCCGGTGACGTAGCTCGCCGCCGCGCGCCACACGTTGTGCGCCTGCTCGTTCGAGCCCGATGACGACCAGCCGCGATAGGTGAAGTTGCCCACCGGCGTGCCGGTCAGCGGCGTTCGACACCTGCTCCTGCACGGGAATGAAGCTGGTCAGCGCGCCGCCGGGAATCGATCCGCCGAAGCGGCTGGCGAATTGCGAGAATCCGGCCTCGAACAGCAGCTTGCTCGTGAACGGCGAGGTCCACGAGAACTGCGTGATCTTCTCGCGATCGTCCCAGACGTTGCCGGCCTCCGGCGCGAGTGCGCCGAAGAACCCTGCCCCGACGCTACCGAGCGCGACCCAGTCGTCCCCGCGGTCGCGGCACTGCTCGGCGCCCTGCGTGTAGGCGGAGCCGTTGCAGACCTTCTGATAATCCAGATAGAAACCGACCTTGTGGCGCGGCGACACCTGCCCGGTCAGGCGGATGGCCTCGATCAACTTGGCGGCCGCGGCGCGGGCCGGCAGATTCTCGTCGCGCTCGTAGTTCCACGACGCCTGGTTGCCGGCGTTGCGGTTGCCGAAGAGGCCGGGGATCTCCTGCTGGTTGCCGTAGCTGCGGACGTTGTTGAAGAACCACAAGCGGTCCCGGATGATCGGACCACCCAGCGCGAAGTTCGTGTCCCAGTTCTTGATCAGGGCCGGCACGTTGGTCAGCCCGTAGCCACGCAGCTCGTCGTTCAGGTTGTCGCCCTGCGACCACTTGCCGGCGGTGCTGAGGAAGGCGGTGCCGCTGAACGTGTTGCCGCCGGTCTTCGGAATGAGGTTGAAGGCCGGCCCGCCGCGATCGGTCTCACCGAGACCGCCGGAGATCGTCACCTGAATCTCGGACGCTTCGCCGATCGGATAACCGAAGCCGGCGACGCCGCCGCCATTGAACGCCGACCCGACGTTCATGCCGTCGATCTGAATCGTGCCTTCATTGCCGCGTCCACCGCGCGCGGTGAAGAAGTTGGTGGACACGCCGGAGCTGACGTCGAGACCGGTCGCCTGAATGCCCGGTACCGTCGCCAGCAGGTTGCCATAGCCGCGCGACGCAGGAATCGCCTGAACGACCTCGTCCGACAGCACCATCTGCCGACGGGTGCTGGTCTGCGTATCGACGACCGGCGACTCACCGGTCACGGTGATCGTTTCCTGAATCCCGCCGACGCGCATCTCGGAGTTGATGGTGAGCACGCCCGATCCGCTGAGCTCAACGCCGTCGCGTTTGACGGTCGTGAAGCCGGGCAGCGTGTATGTCAACGAATAGGCCCCGGGCGGCAAGTTCTCGATTCGATACTGCCCGGCGCTGTCGCTCGTCGCGGTGCGGATCTTTTCGATCAGCACGGGGCTGGCGGCCTCGACGGTCACACCAGGGAGCACCGCACCTGATGCATCGCGAACGGTCCCTGCCACAGACTGTGCGTGCGAAAGCGCGGGGAGCAGAACGACGGCCGCCACGAGCACGGCCTTCGCGAAGTAACGCATTTCATCCTCCACGACTGGGTGTTGGATAGCCGACGTCGTTGCACGTCAGCAATACGCAAATGGCATAAGCGCCCGCCACCATTCGCGCGACGCGTAATGAGGAAGCAAATCGCGCGTCCAGCACTTCATGAGGTGCCGTCGTGTGTTTTCAATGAGTTAACGAGGAAGAGCCGGCCCGACATCCAAATCCGGATGCCCGGATTTGGATTCTTGGATTTGAACTCGGCTGGATAGTTGGTAGTGAGTGCTTGTGTGCCTTGGGAGTGGCAGTGGTTGGCGGTTAGGACCACCAACCACTGACCACCAACCACTAACGCAGCTAAGCCCAGCGGAAGCCGTGCTTCGAGAGCGGCAGCGACCGGACTCGCGTGCCCGACGCGGCAAAGATCGCGTTCGTGATCGCCGGCAGGATCGGCGGCAGCGACGGCTCGCCGAGACCGGTCGGCGGGTTGTTCGACTTCAGCCAGTGCGTCTCGATCACCGGGGGCGCCTGGGCCATGCGCAGCAACGGCACCTGGTGGAAGTTGCTCTGCACGACCTGACCACCCTTGACCGTGATCTCCTGCATCAGATGGCTGATGCCCTCGATCACGCCGCCCTGCACGAGGTTCTCCGCGTGCAGCGGGCTGATGATCTGGCTGCCGATGTCGCCACCGACCCACACCTTGTTGATCTTGATGCGCTTGTTCGAGTCCACCGACACCTCGGCGACTTCGGCGAAGTAGCCGCGGTGGCTGAACTGGAAGCCGATGCCCATCCCGGTGCCCTGAGGCAGCTTCTTCGTACCCCATCCCGACTTCTCGGCAATCATCTTCACGACGGCCGCCATGCGCGCCGCATCGAATCCATCGCCGCCACGTTCGGGTGCGGGATAGACCTTGTTGGCGAGCAAGTCGAGACGGAACTGGACGGGATCCTTGCCCGCCGCGTGCGCCAGTTCGTCGATGAACGACTGGAACACGAACGAGAACGCGTGGCTGCCCGGCGCGCGCAGCGCGCCCGTCGGCACGCCGAGCGGGATCTTCGAATCGCCGAAGTCGAAGTTCTCGACGTACAACGCCGGGAACTGGATGCCGGCGATGTTGGCCGAGGTCGAATAGCGCTCGCCTTCACCGAACGTCACGAAGTGGTTCTTCCACGCGGTGAGCTTGCCCGATCGCATCGACGGCGCCCTTCAGATAGTGGTAGCCGGCCGGACGGAACATGTCGTGGCCCATGTCGTCTTCACGGGTCCACACCAGCTTCACCGGCGCGTTGATCTGCTTCGAGATCCACGCACTTTCCACCACGTAGTCGTTGGTCAGCCGGCGCCCGAAACCGCCACCGGTCTTCATCAGGTGCATCGTGATGTCGGCCTGCGTGATCCCGAGCGTCTGCGCGCAGATGTTGAGACCCGCTGCCGGCGTCTGGCTCGGCGCCCACAGTTCGAGTTTGCCGTTCTGCCAATGCGCCACGCAGTTCTGCGGCTCGAGCGGCGCATGCGGAATGAACGGATACATGTACGCGCCTTCGACGACCTTGGCGCCCGGAGCCGCAAACGCCTTCTCGACGTCGCCGTCGGTGCGCAGCTTCGTCGCATACGGGCCCTTGCCGAGCGAGTCGGCCTTGGCCTGGAAGCCTTCGCTCGTCTGCGCGGACGTCGGATGCTCGGCCCAGGTGACGTTCAGCTTCTTGCGCGCGGTCTCGGCCTGCCACCAACTGTCGGCGACGATCGCCACACCCGGCATCAGCCCCGCCAGGTTGGTCGTGCCTTCGACGACGAACGCGTGCTTCACGCCCGGCATCGTCTTGATCTGATCGAGGTTCGCGGTGGCGACCTTGGCGCCGAAGACCGGCGACTTCTGATACACGGCCCACAGCATGCCGGGCACGGTGAAGTCGATGCTGAAGATCGGCTTGCCGGTGGTGATCGCGGCGGTGTCCACGCCGCGCATCGGCTTGCCGATGATCTTGTAGTCCTTCGGATCCTTCAGCGGCACCATGCTGAGCGTCGGCACCGGCTTGGCCGCGGCGGCTGTCGCCAGCTCGCCGTACCCGGCCGAGCGCTTGCTCGACGCATGCATCACACGGCCCGATGCCGTCGTCAGCTCGCTGACCGGCACGCTCCACTTGTCGGCGGCCGCCGCCAGAATCATCTGGCGGATCGCCGAGCCGACCTGGCGCATCGGATCCCAGTTGGTCGGCGTGGCGGTGCTGCCGCCCGCGACCTGCGCGCCGTACTTCGACTGATCGGCATCCGCCTGGACGATCTTGACGCTGCTCCAATCGACGTCGAGCTCGTCGGCGATGATCATCGGGAGCATGTTCTTGATGCCCTGCCCGATCTCAGGATTCTTCGACGTGATGGTGACCGTTCCGTCGGCCGCGATCTTCACGAACGAGGGAGCGTCGAAGCGAACGGCGGGGGCTCCGGGAGGGCCCTGGGCCAGCAGTTCGACCGGATCCACGTGCAGCGCGATCAGCATGCCGCCACCGGCAGCCACGCTGACCTGCATGAAGGAGCGACGAGTGACGAGATTTTTCGTCATGTCGCCTCCTCTACTCTGCGCCGGCGCCCTGCGCCGTCGACGTGGGGCGTGACGTCCCGAGAGACGCCGCGCGGTGAATCGCCGCGCGAATGCGCGTATAGGTACCGCACCGGCACAGGTTGCCGTTCATCGCGGTGTTGATCTGCGCATCCGTGGGACGCGGCGTCGACGACAGCAACGCGGCGGCCGTCATGATCTGACCCGCCTGGCAGTACCCGCACTGCGGCACGTCGAGCTCCTGCCATGCCTGCTGCAGCGGATGCGAACCGTCAGGCGAGAGCCCTTCGATCGTGGTAATGGCTGCACCGGCCGCAGCCGATACTGGTGTTTGACAGGCTCGCTGGGCGCGCCCTCGTACTTGCACCGTGCAGGCACCGCACTGACCGATACCGCAGCCGAACTTTGTGCCCCTGAGATTCATGACGTCTCTGAGTACCCAGAGCAGCGGCATGTCTCCCGGGACGTCGACCGTCGTGGTCTTCCCGTTGACGTTCAATGTGAAAGGCATAAGGTGGCTCTCTCGGAAAAGTGATCGTGTGGGTACCGAAAGATCTGCGAGGGCAATTAGACGGGACCGCCCCTGGAAAAGCAAGCAAAGTAACGCAGGAAAAAGTCCGGCATAATGAGCGTGTTCTACGGAAATACGATGCGCTGGCTGACTCTGTTGACGGCGTTTGCCCTCCTGACGGCCCCCCAAGTAGCCACCCAGACCACGACTGCGCCGTGCGCGCGTCCTGGCCACCGGCATTTCAGTGCCGAATGTCACGGTCGACGCCCCGAAGAGCTTCGACGAGTGGCTGGTCGACCTCAGGACCGAAGCGCTCAGCAAAGGCTTCAGCGACGGCCTGATCGAGGAAACGCTGACCGGCCTCACGCCGCTCGAGCGGGTGATTCAGAGCGACCGCAGCCAGGCCGAGCTCAACCCCGGGTTCTCCCGCTATTCGAACGCCCGGATCACCCGGTCGATGGTGACCCGCGGCAAAGACATGATGGCCGAGCACAAGGCCCTGCTTCACCGCACCGAACGCGAGTTCGGCATCCCGGCGCGCGTGCTGGTCGCATTCTGGGGCATGGAGTCACGCTTCGGGCGCATCCAGGGCTCGACGCCGGTGTTCCAGGCGCTGGCGACACTCGCCTGGGAGCCGCGCCGCGCCACGTACTTCCGCAGCGAGCTCTTCGACGCCTTGACGATGGTGCAGCGCGGGCACATCGAAGCGGGCACGATGACCGGATCGTGGGCCGGCGCGATGGGCCAGACGCAGTTCATGCCCTCGAGCTATCTCAAGTTCGCCGTGGATTTCGACGGCGACGACCGCCGCGACATCTGGAAATCAACGCCCGACACGCTCGCGTCGATGGCCAACTATCTCAAGGGGTTCGGCTGGAAGAGCGACGAGACGTGGGGCCGCGAGGTGAAGGTCAACGCCGATGCCGCCGGCGCGGTCGCGACGATCCCCAAGCGAACCGACGGCTGCTACGCGCAGCGCAACATGACGGAGCGTCGTCCGCTGGCGCAGTGGCAGAAGATCGGCGTACGCCGCGCGGATGGCGGCCCGCTGCCCAAGGCCGATATCGAAGCCGGACTGGTTGACGTCGGCGAACGGAAGTTCCTCGTCTACCCGAACTACGACGCGATCATCGCCTACAACTGCGCGCACTACTACGCGCTCACGGTTGGTTTGCTGGCGGATCGATTGAGATAGGGATCGATTGTCGATTTGTGGATCTTTGATTGGTGATTCGTTGTCGATTGGAGATTAACGATGGTTGATTGTGGGGCGTGCGTTACGACGTAGCTTGTTGCTGCCGTCAATCACCGATCACCAATCGCTAATCGCCAACGAATCGCTAATCAAAGATCCACAATCCCAATATCAGACGCCGGCCGTTGATTTCCCCGTGAGATAGAACGCACCCGTCGGAGCAGGCACTCCACCCTCGGGTTCGATCGTCACTGCGACGGTCACCGGACCCGTGACATCAACCGGCGTGCGGAAGATGCCGACACCACGTCCGCTCTCGTCCGGAGCGACCAGACCCGCGCTCACCGGCGGTCCGCCGGCGACGAGCCACACCTGATAGATCTTGCCGGCCGGCAGCGGCGGCAGGTTGTTCGCGGCGAACACCATCCCGCTCTGACGGCTCCACAGCGCGCGGCCAACGGCTTGCGGCGCGGCGGGCGCGCCTTGCAGATCGACGCGCAGCAGATCCACTGCGGCGAACACCGCCATCGCCGACTGCGTCTCGAACGCGACGCGGCGCGCATCGACCATCGCGCGATCGGCGGCAGCCAGTCGCAGTTGCGCGACCTCGAGCCGTGCTTCCAGGCTGTCGACGCGCGTGCGCAGGTTCATCGCGTATAGCCCGGCCGCAGTCGCCACCGCCACGCACGCGGCATACGCCAGCCAGTCGCCGAGCGCCCATCGCGGTCGCGCCTGTGGTTCGCGGGCGCCCGCATCGCGTGCACCGACGGCTGTCGGCGCTTCGCCAGCCCTACGGCCGAGCAGCACGCGGTCGCGAAGCGCCGCGCGCGGCGTCACCAGCGGCACCGACTGGGCAAGACCTGCGGTCACGCGGCCGAGCGAGCGCACCTCGGACGCGCAGCGATCGCACTCGGCGAGATGAGACTCGAACGCGCGACGCTCGTCGGGTTCCAGCGCGCCAAGCACATACGCCGGGGCGAGGACGACCATCTCGTCGTGCATGCCGCTCATGCGCCGGCTCCCGAGACCGCCCGGGTGAGCGAATCCCGCAGCCGGATCATCCCGGCACGAATGCGCGTCTTGACGGTACCGAGCGGCTCGTCGAGCCGCTCCGCCACCTCACGCTGACTGAGCCCCTCGAAATACGCCAGCTCGATCGCGACGCGTTGCAGCAGCGGCAGCTCGGCGAGCGCACGGCGTACCGCGGTCGCCTCTTCGTCGGCAATCAAGGTCCGCACGACGTCCGATGGCTGCGACAACGCGTGGTCCACATCGTCCATAGCGACGGACTGCCCTTCCGGACGCACCCGGCGCGCACGAAGACGATCGATGGCCCGTGTCCGCGCCATCGTCAGCAGCCAGCCGGCGACCGAGCCGCGGCTGCGATCGTAGCGCGCGGCCTGCTGCCAGGCCTGCACGAAGACGTCCTGCACGACGTCCTCGGCTTCGGGCTCGCTCTGCAGAATGCGAAGGACGAGGGAGTAGACGAGGCGGGAATGGCGGTCGTACAGCTCGGCCGCAGCAGACGTATCTCCCGCACTCAGGCGGTCGAGCAGACCTCCATCGCCGGCATCGGCTCCCGACCGATCGACGCCCGGCCCCGACAACGCGGCCAGTAGCCACATCCTGAGAGAGCTTACGTTACGCGGGTGGATTTGGATTGGATCGGAGGTTTGACGCCGGAACGAGATTTATCGATCGCCGCCGAAAGTTACGGCCACTCCCGCGCGAATCGCGAATGGCAGTGCTGGGAAACCATAGGCCGCCTCGTATTCCTTGTCGAACAGGTTCTCGATGCTCGTGTACACCTTTGCCTGCGGGTGGACGCGATACGACACGCTCAGGTCCACCTTCTGGTATGCGGGATCGAGATCCTGATTTGGTAGCAGCAGAGAGTTCCCGAAGAACTGATCGCTCAGGAACGTGCTGTCATCGCGCTTGCCAGCGAAATAGGCCGTCAGCGCGACGGCCGCGGGGCCATCCGCGTAGCTGACGAACAACGTGCCCGAGTTCGCCGGACGACGGAACGGGCGTTCGCCGACGAGAGGCGAGTACTGACCGATCGGCACGTTCGGGAACGCAGGATTGGTGACTGCGCTGGCGCCGAAAGCTTGCGTCACCTCGGCGTCGAGATAGGTGTACGACGCACCGAACCGGACCACCCGCCGGATCACCGCGTCGGCCGACAGCTCAATGCCCTGCGCGTCGAAGGACTGCGAGTTGATGTACGCACCGAATGCCGTCGCCGCGGCGACGTCGGCCGGCACGCCAGCGCGAACCAGTGCGGTGCGGCTGAGGAACTCGATCAGGTTCTCGAACTCGTTGTTGTAGTAGCCAACACGCGCACGGTATTGCCCACCGCCGAATCCCTGCTCGAGCGCAATGTCCCAGCCTCGGCTTTTCTCGGGCCCAATTGGCGACACGCTCGGCGCCACAGGCGTGCCTTGCACGAGCTCAAACAACGCACTCTGCTGCTGTCCCACACTCGGCGCCTTGATGCCCTTGCCGACGTTGAAGCTGACCTTCGTCTCGCCCAGCGCGGCGGCCGATGGCTGACGCAAATACACCGCCGCCGAGAACCGCGGCACCGCATCATTGCCGAACACCTCATTGTGCTCGACGCCGATGCCGCCGCTCAGATACGCGCGGTTCATCACCGTCGCGCGCGCCTCGACGAACGCGCCACCGTTGTTGCGCGTCACGGCCGGGTCGCCGTCCGGATCCTCGAACCCCTGCTCGCGCTCCCATCGCGCGCCGCCTGAGATCGCCAGTTCCGTAGTGACCTGGAATGTGGATTCACCCGAAAGCGCCCGCCGTGTGGTGCGGCTGTCGAAAGTGGACGGATACGTGCCGCCGAAATCGAGAATCGCGCGGCCGGTGACCGTCGCGCCATCCGCGCCAGTGAGGGTGACGGTGTTGCCAAGATAGTTCGCGCCAAACCCGAACGGATCGAACGGTGTGCCGGTCGCGGTCGGATTGATGTAATGCACGGTCTGACCGGCGGACCCGAAGCGGACCGTGCTCTGCCACCGATTCGGTGATCTGCGAATCCGCCGTGATGGTGCCGTACAGCTGATCGCTGTCGCTGGTCGAATCGTCGGCGATTCCGATACAGCGAGAATCCGTTGGCGCTGCCGAAGCTTCCATCGAGCCAGCGCAGCGTGCCGCTGAGATTCGTGCCACCGCCGACCGCGACACCAAAGCGCCCCGCGTACGTACCGCGGTGATAGCCGCTGTTCGGCGTGTGGTTGTCGGTGGTGAAGTAGGCGTACTGTGAGAAGTAGTCGACAGCGACGCACGGCGCCGCCGAGCGAAATCGAGTTGCGGAATGTGCTCAGGTTGCCGCCGTCGATGGCGTACTCGAATTCCGGCACGCGCGCTGTCCCTCGTCGCGTCTGGATGTTGACGACGCCGGTCAGCGCGTCGCTGCCGTAGCGGACGCTGTTGGTCTGCCGCAGCACCTCGATGCGATCGACGCCGGCGGTATCGAGCTGCGAGAAGTCGAAGCCACCGCCGATGTCGTTGGCCGGCATGCCGTCAACGAGCACCTTGGTGAAGTTGGAGTTGCCGCCGCGCAGGAACAGCGACGTGGCGCCGCCGCGCTCGCCGACCTGCACGATCTGCGCGCCAGGAACGAGGCGCAGCGCCTCGAGGACGTCCGGCTTGTTGATAGCCTCGAGCAGCTGGCTGTCGATCACGGTGACCGGCGCGCCGGTCTGCGACTGCAGCACCTGTCCCGCCTCCGCAGTCACGACGACATCCTGCTGCAGCGGACCCACTTCGAGGACGACTTCAACGGTGGCGCGTGCGCCGGGACCCGCGTAGACCGGGTCGCTCGTGCGCGGCTGGAATCCCTGCGCCGTCGCGGTCACCTGGTATCGGCCGGCACTCAGGTTCGAGAACGTGAACGTGCCCTCACCGCCGCTCTTCGACTCGGTGACCTGCGAGCCGTCGCGCGACAGCGTCACCGAGGCGCCTGCCACGCGCGCGCCCAGCGTGTCCACGACCTGGCCACTCAACGTGCCTGACTCCTGCGCCGAAACCGCCGCGGGGCTGCCCACCAGCGCCCACAGACAAACCATCACAACTACTGCTCGCATCGCGTGTGTCATCGTCCGGCCATTAAATCCGGTTTCAGCGCAGCAGGGCCTGAAGAATTTCTGAATTCTTCTTCAGGATGGGTTCGGAGATTTCAGGCCTCTTCCCAGCGGAATTTGACAACGGTCAACACGGCGAAGAGGACGGCGAAGCCGAGTAAGACAACCGTCGGCGCGATCGCCGCGTCGAAACCCAACCCGCGCCAGGTCATCGCATCGAGGCCGTCCACAGCCCAGCGTGCAGGGATGACCACGGTGAGCTGCTGCAGCCAGGCCGGAAAGATGAATGACGGGACCCACGCACCGCCGAGCATGACCATGATCAACACGGCGAAGGTGGCCACGCGCCGGGTAGCCGCAGCCGTCTTCCCCAGCGCCGCAACGAGCAGGCCAAACGTCGCCGCCATGATCGAGCAGGCGACGGCAATCGCCGCGAACCCGATCACGCTGCCGTGAATCCGCACGCCGAACACGATCATCGCGAACGCGAACGAGACCAACAAAGTCAGGAGCGTGATGATCGTGCCGCTCGCACCGCGGGCCGCCAGCAGGGTGAAGCGTGACAACGGCGCGCTGCGAAAGCGCTTCCAGATTCCCAGCTCGCGTTCCAGGAGAATGCCCATGGCCAGCTCGATCGCCGCGAACAGGAGGAACTGGATCCCCATACCGGCAAATGAATGCGCGTACCCGTTGTACTGCGCGTTGGCGCCGCCGGTGACCGCATCCTCTCTGACGCTGTACGGCACCGTGATTGCGCCGCCACCGCCTCCGGTGGCGCCACCGCCTCCGGCGGTGCCGCCCTGCTGATTGAGCCGCTGCACCGACTGGAGCAGACTGCGCAGCGTGTCGCGTCGCTCGGCGGGCAGCCCGCTGGCATCGAGCTGACCGAGCGTCTCGTCCACGATGGCGCGGCCTTGCGCGCCGTTGAATACTTCATTCCCCACGGCCTCCATCACATGGCCGGTGAGGATGCCGCGCACCATCGCCAATTCTGCGCTGCGGGACGGATCGAACAACAGATCGACCTGGGGCCTCGCCGCCTGGGACAGAAACGCGCGTCCAGCGGCGTCGCCAAATCCCTGCGGGACGATGACAGCGACCGCCACGTCGCCGCGCTGCACCGCGGCACGCGCATCCTCGAACGACGGTGTCGAGATCGCCAGGCTCCTGTCTGCCTGGATGGCTGACACGATGCCCTTCGAGATCGCGCTGCCATCACGATCGACGAACGCGATCGGGATCTTCGCCGGCTCGGAATCGTCGCTGCTGCCCCTGAAGATCGATCCAAAGAAGGACGCGATCGCAATCGGCACCGCGAAGGTCAGGATGACGGCACGGCGATCGCTGAAGAACAGCTGCAGGTCCTTGCGCACGAGCGCCAGAAAGGCGGCGAGTCCCATCTAGTGGACCGTATCTGCTGAAGGAGTACCAGTCACAACCAGCCCTCGACCGCGAATCCCCGGCCGCGACAACGGAGCGGCCGGCAGTGATTTTGCGAAGGACATACCTTAATCTCTCAGGCTCCGTCCGGTGAGCGTCAGAAACAACGTCTCGAGCGATGCCTGCCATCCGCCCCTGCCGGCACACGCGCGCGCAGGCCGCTCAGCGTATCGTCAGCAAGCACGCGGCCGCGGTCCATGATGACGATGCGGTCGGCGAGACGCTCGGCCTCCTCCATGTAGTGCGTCGTATAGAGCAGCGCCTTGCCACGCGCCTTGAGCTGCTCGAGATTGTCGAAGATCGCGTTGCGGCTCTGCGGATCGACACCGACGGTCGGTTCATCCAGCAGCACGATGTCGGGATCGTGCAGGAGTCCGGCAGCGAGATTGAGGCGGCGCTTCATGCCGCCGCTGAAAGTCTTGACGCGATCGTTGGCGCGATCCGCGAGACCGACGAGTGCCAGCGACGATTCAAGTGCGCGATCGAGAGCCTCGCCAGTCAGGCCGTACAACGATCCGAACAGCCGTAAATTGGCGCGAGCGGTGAGCTCGTCGTACAGCGCGAGGTCCTGCGGTACCAGGCCGAGCCGCCGCTTCACCGGATCGCTGTCGCGCGACACCGCGGCGCCGGCGATCGTCACCGCGCCCTGATCGGGGGTGACCAGGCCGGCAATCATCGCCACGGTCGTCGTCTTCCCGGCGCCGTTCGGACCAAGCAGGCCGACCAGTTGGCCACGCTCGACGTTGAACGAGACGCCGTCAACGGCCCGAATCGCCCCGAACGACTTGTGAAGATTTGTGATGGCCAGCACGAGTATCCGGCCCCGACTACACGTGGGCCGCTACGGAACAGGAAGGAAGAACACTTCCGACGATCCGTCGTGAACCTCTACGGACGCCGGTCGATACTCGTTCCAGGCAAGGGCAAACCCGTCACCGCGCGGACGAATCGCCGGCACGAGCGACCACGTCGCATTGCCCGTCAGCCGCTGCGCCGGCTCGCGCGGTGTGCCACTGCGATCGAATGACTGGAAGTACACCTCATGCTGACCTGGCGTCTTGTCGGACCAGGCCAGCCCGATGCGATCGCCGTTCCACGCGAGATAGGCGCCGATCGACTCACCCGGCGTGTCGGTTACCCGGCGTGCGCGTCCGTCGATCTCGCCGGTCAGATCGCTCATGATGCCCGTCAACAGATAGACCTCGACGTTGCCGTCGCGCTCCTCCTGCCACGACAGCGCAACACGGCCCCCGGCGCCGATCGACAGATCGGGATACTTCGATGGCGCCCCATCGTCTTTCGTCATTCTGACGGCGCGGGCCGTCGGGCCGTCCACCTGTGCGACGTAGACCTCGCTGGCGCGAGTCGCGGCGTCGGCGTCGAACGCGACCCAGCCGGTACCCTGCTCGTCAATCGACGCGTTCAGATTCCATGTCGTCTTGCTCGCCAGCCCAAGACGGATCGGCGCGCCGTTCGGGAGTCCATCCTTGTCCCACCAGCCTGCGAACACGGCCTCGACGACCGTCCGCCTCGGATTGAATCCACGCGCAAAACACCGCCGACGCCGTCGTGCGGACGACGGGGTTCCGTGTGCCGCTGCCGAAGGTCAGCTCCCAGCGATTGGCACCGCCCTTCGTCCACCCGCCAAGCTTTGCGGTCTGCTGGCCGTTGGCCGCCTGCTCGTACCAGCCAACCACGATCAGGTCGCCGACGCGATCGATGCTGGCCTCGTAGGAATTCTCGGGACTGGTGGTGAGACGCTGCTCAGGACCCGCGGGCTGGCCGTTGGCATCGAGCAGACGCGTGTAGATCTCGCCGTTGCCGTCGCGCGTGTCGTACCACGCGACGACGAAGCCATCGCCAAACGGGGCAAGAGCGGATTCATACGCGCCCGAGGCACTGTGGGAGATCTGCGCCGGCCTGGCGCTGCACGCCGCACTGACGAGCGCGCCGGCCAGGACGACTGCAGGTCTGAACTCTGAGTACCGCATTCTGAATTACAGACGTCGTCTCCGCTTGTATCTCCAGACGATGAGGAGCGCGAGGACCGGCATCGACGCCCACAGCGCGGCGTATTCGTTCGCGGCCGCGTCACGCCGCGCGTCGTTGCGCTGCGCCTCGGCCCGCTGCTCCATCACGTACCCTTCGAGCTGGCGCGCCGTGCGGCTCGGCGCCGGAACCGTGGCGAGGTTGGCCGCCATCTGCGCGTCGTTCTTCTGCGCGAACGACTGCATGCTCTCGGCGGCGGGATCGATGGCCTGCCCCGTCGCCTTCTCCATCGCCTGCTTGAAGCCTTCGAGCGCGGGCACCGGAACGCCGGCCTTCAGCCCCTGCTCCATGACGAACTGCTGGAGCCGCGGATTGCCACAGGTGTGCTCGGCACAGCCGACGCCGTGGCGATTCACGCTGGCGACGTATTCCTCGAGCAGCGTCTTCTGCGTGGCGGCGTCAGCATTCCAGTAGCCCTTGCGCACGGTCTCGAGCATCCGCGCCGTCATGTCCTGATAGGCGTACGGCGACTTCTGCTCGAAGAACTCCTTCATCCCCAGATTGTGCTTGTCCTCGACATAGACGTCGAACGACTCCTTCCACATCTGGTCGGTCGACCGTCTCGCTGACCGTCGCGTCCCAGCCCCACAGATACTCGACGAAGGACCGCATCTCGCCGGCGCCGGCGTAGCCCTCCTTCTTCATTCCCTCGATCCACGTCGGGTTCATGTAGCGCGAGCGGAACTCGGTGCCGATGAACTTGTCGATCGACGTCATCTCGGGCTTGCCGGGATCGCGCGTGTTGGTGATGACCAGCTCTGGACTCTTCTCGGTGCCGTCGATGTTGCGAATCGCCGTCGCCAGCCCGCCCATGTACATGAACATGTCGTCGTTATCGAGCGCGCCGTAGAGCATCGTCGAGCTGCTGTGGACGATCTTCTCGGTGCCCGACAAGCGCGAGACGGAAGACGTCTTCCATCTTCTCGCCCCAGAAGCCGTTGCCGTAGCCGTGTCCGAGCTTGCGGAGATAGTCGTCGGCCATCCCCTTGTCGGTGTCCCAGGTGCCGCTGGCCGCGGTGATCGTCGACGTATTCAGATTGAACGTGCCGGGCGGCTCGTCGAAGATGCGCACGCCGGCGCGACGGTCGGCTTCGTCTTCGGTGTAGCCGCGCTGCACGAGCACGGCTTTCGTCTTCAGATAGTGGCTGCGGACGTAGTTCTCAGCCTCCTCGATCGCCTTCACCTTCTGCACGGCCTTGTCCATCAACAGCGTGACGTTGTTGAACATGCCCTCGGCGGCAGAGGCGATGACGATGTCCACGCGCGGCCGTCCGAGTCTCGCGCGCGGAATCACCTCCACGTCGACGACCTTGCCGCGCACGTCCCAGACCGGCTTCGTCCCGAGAAGGTGGAAGATCTGCGACTCGAGCACGCCTTCATGGCGCATCGTCTCGTCGCCCCAGATGACGAACGACACCTTCTCCGGATACTTGCCGTGCTTCTTCACGTGATCGGCGAGCATCTGATCGGCGAGCTTGATGCCCATCTCGTACGACGCCGGCTTCGGCACCTTGTCCGGATCGATGCCGTAGAAATTCTTGCCGGTGGGATACGCGTCAGGATTGCGAATCGGCTCGCCACCACCGCCGCCGGTGATGAACCCGCCGTTCAACGCGTGCACGAGGTTGTCCAGCTCGCGTGCGCCTGACGTGACGATGCGGCGCTCCATGTCGTCGGCGAGCACCTTGGCTTTGTTCGGCAACAGGCTTCGGTCCAGGCTGACGATCGCATCGATCGTCGTCTCGCGCAGCGGCTTCTCGGGAACGCGGCCGAACGTGTGCAGGCCGTAGGGAATGTTCTGCCCCTTCAGCGTGAGCAGATGATCCTGGATCTGGTGCACGACGTCGCGTCGGTCAGGCTCTCCGGCTTCGCGAGGTCGAGCCCGAGATCCTTGGCGATGCCGAGATCGATCACCTTCTGACGGATCTGCTCGCCGACGGCCTTCGCCAGCTCCGGACTCTTGTGCAGGCTGGTGTCGTAGTCGTTGATCCGCTCCCCGAGCTCGGCGAGTTCGGGATAGAGCCCGCCCTTCTTGAACGGCGGCACCATGTGATCGATGAGCGTCGCCATTCCGCGACGCCGCGCGACCAGGCCTTCGCCGACGACGTCGACGTTGTAGATGTAGAGATGCGGCAGGTCGGCGATCAACGCATCCGGCGCATCGTCGGGTGACAGGCCGATGTCCTTGCCATCGAGCCACTCGAGCGTGCCGTGCGTGCCGACGTGGACGACGGCGTCGGCCTTGAAGCCTTCACGCAGCCAGGCATACGCCGCGACGTACTGGTGATGCGGCGCGAGATCCTTCGCGTGATACATCTTGTCCGCGTCCTCGCCCCACCCGCGCGCCGGCTGCGGAAGCAGCGCGATCTTGCCGAACTGAACGGCGGGAACGATCAGGCTGCCGCCGGTCGTCATCAGCCGCGACTTCCCCGGCTCGCCCCAGTCCTTGATGACCTTCGCCTTCAGCACCGGCGACAGCGCATCCAGCCAGCGGCGATACTCGGCAGCGCCGACGCGAACGGCGCTGCCCTGCGCGACCAGCGCCTCGAGCTCGCCAGGCGCGTAGCCACCGACGTTCCGCGATTTCTCGACCAGCGTCTTCGAGCACGCTGTCGCCCGAGAGATCCGCGTTGCCGACGTCGTAGCCTTCCTGCTTCAGACGACGCAGCACGTTGGCGATCGACTCGGCGACGTTCAGGTAGCTGGCGCCGATGTTCGCCTTACCGGCCGGATAGTTGTAGAAGACGATCGCGACACGCTTGTCGCTGTTGGCCTTGCTGCGCAGGGCGGCATACTCGCTGCGCGCGGCGAACCGCGAGCGCGACCTGCGACAGCATCGGCTTGCGCACGACGATCGTCAGCCCGGTCTCGGGGTCCTTGATCTTCTCCTGGCTGCCAACGACGGTCGGAGCGATCGTACCGGCGAGCTCCGGCGTCGCCACGTTGAAGGTGCCCTCGAACATCGACAGGCCCTGCGAGCGAGGCACGCCATTCCTGCTCGGATCGCCCGTAGAGGCTGATCAGATTGATGACCGGCACATCGACTTTCGCCAGGAAGCTCGATGAGTCCGGGCGCGGCGAAGTTGAAGTTGAAGCCAAGCACGACGTCTGCGCGCGGCTTGCCGGACGCATCGACGAGCAGCCGCTGCGCGGCGACGGCGCCGGGATACCCGAACATCGGGATCGCTTCAGCGCCCTGGCGTTCGATCTCGGCGACCACGGCGTCGAGCAGTTCGGTCTCGTCGCTGTAGTAGGTCGCCTTGTAGAAGCTCGACGGCGACGCGCGGCGCGCCGGGACGAACCTTGCCGTTCTTCTGCCGCCAGGCGTCGAATTCGTCCCAGGTCGCGAAGACCTGCCCGGACGACGGGCCGGCGGCGCGTGGATCGCGTTGTAGGGCCGGTCCTTTTGGACCGGCCAGGGCCGGATAGTAGTAGCCGAAGTCCAGACTCGGCTGCGGAGCCGGCAAGGTGAGGCCGCGTATGCCCGCCTGCGTCAGCGCGTACTTCATCAGGCCGACCTGATTCGAGTACCCCATGTGCGCCCAGTAGGCGCGGGCGCGATCGTCCCAGAGCGCACCCTGCTTGATGTAGGTCTCCTTCGGCAGCAGCCCTTCGCCGATCGCGAACACCTTGCCACGGCGATCGCGGACAGTCGCGATGAGATCGAGCTGTGCGATCGGCGTTGACGCGCTCGAGCAGCTGCTGATTCATCGTGTCGAGCAGCAGCACGTCGGTCGTCTTCAGCTCGTCGGCGTTGACGTCGGACAGGACCGATTCGGTGACGAAGGTGAGCTGCACCTTGCTGCGCAGCTCGGGATGCTCCTGCAGGAGAGCCTTGAAGGCCTTGAGGGTGCCGGGGAGATTGCCGTCGGAGAAGAGGTATGTGAGGCGGTACTGGCTTCGTTTGAGCGTCAATCACCGCTTGGAATAGCGGCAACAGCAACAGGAATCCCAGAGCGAAACGCTTCACTCGGCCACGACACTTCTCTGTGCCTCTGTGCCTCTGTGTGTCGTACGCAGTGAAGGACTACCGCCCTGCATCTGGCCCCTCGGGCACGTAGATGATCTGGCCATTCGCCAGGCGATACGCCGTGCCGAGGCGCTCGCCGTCGCCGGTCGCCGTCTTGCCGCTGACCTTGTAGGCCGTAATCTGCGTGCCCTTCTTGACGATGATCTCGCGCTCACCCTGCGCGTTGGTCTTGACCATCGTCACTTCGCTCTTCGCATCCATGAGGTCGCCGATGCGGTAGACGGAGAACAACGTCATCATCAGGCCGACGATGAACACGATCGAGACGTCGAAGAGATTGGCGATCCCCGACAGCGGATCCTCTTCGGCGATTTCTTCCGGCGACGGCAGGTGGAGGAATCGGGCCATGGCTCATCGAATCTCCGCGGTTCTCAGTTCCTGCGCGATATGTTCCGCGATGAAGCGCTGCTCGCGGATGGTCTCGTTCACCCACGACTGCCGCGCAGCGGCGACGACGTAGGCCAGAGTGCCGGTGGCCAGCCCGATGATTGTCGTCGTAAATGCCACGACCATCTGGCCGGCCATCGCCTCGAGATTGCCGGTCGCGAGCGATGCGAGCGATGAGCCCATCGGGATCAGCGTCCCGAGCAGGCCGAGACTGGGGCCGACTTTCACCAGCACGCGCGCCGCGTTCAGGCTGTGGCGCAGCCGCTCTTCGCTCTCGAGCACGAGATGCTCGAGGCCGCCGGCGTCGATGCGGTGCTCCTGCCGCGCCTGTTCGACGTCGGCGACGAGCGTCCGCAGCAGCGACGGGAGTGCGCGCCGCCGGCCCTCGGGTGCATTCAGCACGGTGCCGCTCTTCAACCACGTCGTCACGTCGAAACCGCGGCGTTCACGGATGCGCGCGACGTAGTCCACCAGGCACGACCCGGCCATGAACACCGCGGCTGCGACGCACACCCACAACAGCGCCATCACCGGAAACCGCAGTACCTGTCCGAGTGCGAAGAGCCCATTCTCCAGGGCGGCCAACAGGTTCACCGGCGGCTCCACAGGGAATACACGGCGCCGAGCGCCGTGGCCGTACCGACGAACGCCAGCGTCCACGCCGGAATCGGGAGTAGCCGGCCCGGGTGTCGCGGGTTCAATGGTCAGATTGGCGGCGGCCTGCCAGCCGTCGGTGACGCCAGGAACGATCGCAGCCGCGAGGCCAAGCACGCAGAGCCCGAGCAAGGCTTCGTCGCGCAGAACCTCAGGCGCGAAGGCCGGACGCACGCGCGCCAGCCACGCCGGCGTCGCGGCGAGCGCCGCCACCGCCGCCACCGCGGCAATCGGGTGCAGTCCCTGTACTTCAGTCATCGCGGTCAGCATGCCACCCAATGCACCACCCCACGCCGCGGACGCCATCGCGTAGCGCGGCCTGAACAAAATGACCACTGCCGCGCCGGCTGACACGACACCAACCCACGCCGGGTCCGGCAGCCGCTGTGGGCTGGCGACAATCGCCGCCACCACAAAGCCGGCGGCGAGCGCGACCAGATCGCGTGCACGTCGCGCAGCAGTCGCCGCGTGCACCACGACACCAAACGCGCAGAGCATCCACAGAGCGTGAAAACTGAGAGTCACCCGAATAGGCCTCAGGCTGAACCGGTCCATACGGATCGTATCTGGTGAGAGGTTCGTCCGCCCTGAAGAGTGTCTGAAGAAATTGTAAGAGAAACGCCTAATCCAGCCGAATCCGGCCATTCTCGAGCACGATTCGCGGGGCAACTGCCGCGCTCGGTCGGCGCGTCGTTTCGAGCTCGGCGCGAATGTCGCGGCCGGCGGCCAGGCGGACCGCTTCCGGCAGCAGCTGATCGTAGGCGTTGGCAAACGACCGCCGCGTGCTGCGGTCGTCGCGAAACACGATCCGGTCCGCATCGGGGCGCTCACGCACGACACGCTGAATCGCGGCGAACGTCTCGGATGAGAGCTCGGCGATCTCGATCCACCGCACATTACGCGACCAGTACACGGGCAGGAGCAGTATCGGTAGAACGAACAGCCGTCGCGACCAGCCGGCGATGGGCCATGGCGCGGGTGGCGTCCCAGAGCTGCTGCAGCAGGAATCCGGTGACCAGCGCCGGCGCAACCGACGGCAGCAGCGCGTACAGGCTCGAGCGGGTGGGCACGAAGATCGTCAGCGCAAAGGTGCCGGCGAACCACATCCCGGCCAGCAGGAGCACGCGTCCGACCGCCGGCGTCATCACCGGCCGATGCCAGGCGATCAGATGCGCAACGATCAGGACGATGGCCGAGAACGTGCACGTCCGATCCAGATACTCGAGCCCATTGCCGACGAGCGCGCCAGGTGACAACGCGAACCGGTATGCGTCGGGAGCCGTCATCGGTGTCATGGCCGCGGTCTGCGCGCGAAGCGCGAAGTAGATGACGAGCGCGATCCACGTCGGCCACGTCAGGCGAATCACATCGCGGCACGCGCGCGCCGATCGCTCGCCGGCGAGCACCCACGCCCATCCACTGAGGATGAACGGCAGCATCACCGCCTCTTCTTTCGCCAGCATCGCGACGAGCGCTGCGACACCGGCAGCGATGGGCCTCCCCCGCACGATGCCCGTCGCCGCGAGCAACGCTGCAATCACGACACACAGCGCGGTGCGCCCGCTCAGCCACAACACCGCCATGTTCACGGCGTGAAAGTTGAGCGCCCACACACCAGCGGCGACGATCGCCATCGTCGGGCGCAGGCCGAGAGCGGTCGCCAGATACGCCAGCGCGCCGGCCCCCATGAGCAGCAGGAGCAGGTTCGTGACACCGAACCCGAACGGCCGAATTCCGTAGACAGCGCGATCGAGCGCAAACGTCGTCGCGACCACCGGCCGATAGAAGCCGTCGGTGCGGAACACGAGCGCCCGCACGTCGCTCCACGAGGTCACGTGGTTGGCACCGACCCACACGACATCGTCCTTGACGAATCCCTTCCCGATGCCGGGGCCGTAGATGGCGACCAGGATCGCCAGCAGGATGGCGGCCGCGACGAGCGGCGTGGGCACGCGCATGGAGGAGAAACGCTGTAACTCTATCGCACCTTCCGCGCGCGATCGCCGACGCACACGGCGCCCGCCTGCAAGACGCGCGCGTTGATGCCGCGCAGATGCAGTTGCCGGCCGAGCGGCGAGTTGACGAACTTCATCGCGTCGACGCCGAATCGCTGCACGAACTTGCCGCATCCCAGATGGGGCTCGGCACTGACTTCGATCACGGCGCTGCCGATCTCGAGCTGCGTGCCGGGCGGCAGATTGTCGTGCGCGAGATCCAGGTCCACATAGAGCTGATCGCCGGCCAACGGCCAGCGGGCGCGATCCGGGGCGATGAGCGCGATGACGCGTGCGTTCATCACCGTCAACTGCGTCGCCGGATCCGGCGCGGCCACACGCATGCCCCAGTTGTCGCCGACCATGCCTGCTCCGGGATCCAGGAGCGCCTGGTCCAGGACCTCACGTACGCCGGAGCTCGGGCGAGAGACGATCAGTTCCACGGCTCCGTTGTCCCTGGGCGAATCGCGAATGGCTTCGAGACCGGCGTCGAGCTCGGATCGTGTCAGATGGTCGTACGTGTCACGGCGATCACCTCGCGCGGTCCGGCTCAAGCCGGACACTACGTCTCGCGATCGTACGTGGTCTCGCGAGCGAGACGTCCTACTGACATTACCGGGGAATCGAGATCCGGAAGGCGCTGCCGCCGGCGCCGGTCGCGGCGAGCGTGAGATGTCCGCCGAGCGCTTCGACGGCGCCCTTGGCGAGTGACAGGCCCAGGCCAGTTCCGGTGCCGCTGGCGTCGTTGGCCCGGTAGAAGCGATCGAAGATGCGCTCGCGGGCTTCGCTCGAGATGCCCGGCCCCGAGTCGATGACTTCGACGACCGCGTCCTGCGGCGTCTGCGTGATGCGGATCCGCACCTGCCCCGCCGCCGGCGTGAACTTGATGGCGTTGTCCACCAGGTTGATCATCGCCTGCCGCAGCACCAGCCGATCGGCGGACACCGACCGGCGATGCCTGTCGATCGATGCTCAGTGTCTGACGCTTCTCTTCGGCCAGCACCGACAGGTGCGACACCACATCGTCGGCAAGCGCGGACAGATCGACGGCATCGCGCGACAGCCTGGCCTGCCCCGTCTCGGCACGCGACAGCGTCGAGCAGACGATCGACCAGCGACGCCAGCCGATCGACCTCCTCGAGCATGCTGCCGATGATGCCGCGATACGCGGCTCTCGTCGCGATGGCCGCGCAGTCCGACTTCGCCGACGCTGCGAATCGCCGTCAACGGCGTTCGCAACTCGTGCGAGACGTCAGTCGTGAAACGGCGCATCTGATCGAACGACGCTTCGAGACGGCCCAGCGTCTCGTTGAACACGGTGGCCAGCCGTCCCATCTCGTTCTCGGGATTGGCCACCGGCAGACGATCGCCCAGCCGCTCGGCGGTGATCGTCCTGCGCGCGGGCGGCCATCTGCTCGATCGGCGCCAGCGCGCGCCGGGCCAGCATGTAGCCGCCGAGTCCGGCGACGCCGACGGCGAGCGGCAGGCCGAGCACGAGAATCAACGCGCAGATCGCGCAACTGCTGTTGCATGGCTCTTCAGACCGGGCGACCTGCACCGTGACCCGGCGCTTGCCGATCAGCGCGCCGGTCTGCGGGTGCTCGTCGCACGGGCACACATAGCTGCGGCCGGTCATCACGCGCATGGGCGCACCGGCGGTCTGAAACGAGACGATGGAATCCTCGCCGCGAGTGGCCAGGCGCTGTGTGTCGGGCAGCGGCCGGCGCATGGCTTCGCCGTTCATCAACAGCAGCTCGCGGCCGTCATCGCTCCAGACTTGGACCCAGGGCGCCTCTTGTTCGAGCAGCAGGTCGACCTGCGGTCCCGGCATGACCAATCCGCCAGGGCCTTCGTCCACTGTTGCCGCCGCCCAGTAGAAGTCGGCGCGCAGCCGGTCGTCGAGCGCCTGCGAGACACCGCGGCTCACGAACGTGTAGACGCCGACCGCGTACACGCCCAGGACGACCACCATGACGACGACGTACCACAGCGTCAGCCGGACGCGCACGCTATGCGATCGCCACCACCGTCTCACGGCTCACCCTCGCGCAGCATGAACCCGACACCGCGCACGGTGTGAATCAGCTTGATCGACTGATCGAGATCGACCTTCCGGCGCAGCCGGGCGATGTGAACATCGATCACGTTGTCGAGCGGCGTCGTGCGTGCGGTCTCCTTCCACACGTCGCGCGCCAGCGTTTCCCGCGAGACGACTTGCCCGTGATACCGCAGCAGGTATTCGAGCAGCTCGAACTCGCGTACCGTCAGCTCCACCGGCTGGGCGTTGCGCGTGACTTTGCGCGTCACCAGATCCATTTCGAGGTCGCCGACCGACAGGCGCGGCGTTTCGGCGACACGGCCGCGGCGCACCAGCGCCCGGATGCGCGCGAGCAGTTCGGCAAAGGCGAACGGCTTGACCAGATAGTCGTCAGCGCCGGCGTCGAGGCCGGTCACGCGATCCTGGAGCGAGTCGCGGGCCGTGAGCACCAGGACCGGCGTCTTGACGCCACGCTGCCGCAGGGCCTGCAGGATCTCCAGGCCATCGCGCCCGGGCAGCGTCAGGTCGAGCAGGATGACGTCGAACGACTCGGTGTTGACCCGGAAGAACGCCCCCTCGCCGGTCCGCTCGACGACGACGTCGAACCGCTCGCCCTCGAGGCCCTTCACGGAGCGCGTTGGCGACCTTGTTTTCATCTTCGACGACGAGTACTCGCATCGCGGGTAGGGCCGGTCCTGTGTGGTCTCGGTCGGTGATTCCTCAACGGAGATTCTAGAATATGGAGCCGATGGAGTTCTCGTTGCTCGAGACCATGCGCCTGGACGAAGGCACCATTGTCCGTCTCGAGCGCCATTTATCGAGGCTGGCCGCGTCGTCGCGTCAGTTCGGCTACGCGCACGACGAGGCACGGATTCGGAGCGCAGTCGCCGACACGGTCCGTGCGCATCCGCGCGGCCAGTGGCGCGTGCGGCTGCTCGTCGCACGCGACGGGACGCCGACCATCGAATGCACGCCCTATACGCCGCGACGCTCGCGTCTGGCGCGTGACGTTCGCCGCCGATCCCGTCGATTCCAGCGATCCGTTCCTCGCGAACAAGACGACCAATCGCAGCGGTCTACGACACGGCGCGTCAGGCCCGGCCTGACGTGGACGATGTGATCCTGTCGAACGAACGCGGAGAGATCACCGAAGCGACGCTCGCGAACATCGTCGTCGAGATCGATGGCGTGCGCGTTACGCCGCCGCTCGCCTGCGGACTGCTGGGCGGAACGTTTCGCGGCGAGCTGCTCGCCTCGGGTCAGATACAGGAACGCATGCTGACTCGTGCCGACGTAACGAGGGCCTCACGGCTCTGGTTGATCAACAGCGTGCGCGAATGGATCGATGCGGTCCTCGTATAAGCCTGACGCCGTGCAGGCGGTTCCAGTAGACTGGGTGGCTTATGACCGACTTCGCCGCCGTTGAGAAGCAGCTCACCACCGCGCTCGGACTGACTCGCCGGCCCGTCGCCGTTGCGTTCCGCGAGTCGCCGCCCGCCGGCGTGGCGGCGCTCAGCGGCACACAGCCGTCGGGATGCAGCTTCTGGCGTCTCGCCGCGTCGGGGCAGGTGTTCTACACAGTGCCGTCCGATCACTACAACTGCCCGGTCGGCAGCTACACGCACAACATCCCGCTGCCCAAGGAGCGCGAGCCGGAGCTGGTGAACACGCTGACGCTGATGGTCAACGTCGGCTATTTGAAGATGGACGAGGTCCCGGGCATTCCGCGACTCGCCAAGACTCCGGCGGTCACGATTTACGCGCCGCTCGCGATGGCACCTGTCGAGCCCGATGCGGTGGTCGTCTCAGGCACGCCGGGACGGCTGATGCTGCTGCACGAGGCCGCGACGCGGGCGCTGGCTGATCGGGCGACGCATGCGTCGCCACTACTGGGCCGTCCGACGTGCATGGCGATTCCGGCGGCGATCTCATCCGGCGTCGCCTCCAGCCTCGGCTGCGTCGGCAATCGCATCTACACCGGTATCGCAGACGACGAGTTCTATTCCGTGATTGCCGGGAAGGACCTGGCGGCGGTCGTCGCGCAGCTCGAGACGATCACGTCCGCGAACGCGGCGCTCACGGAGTACCACACGGGTCGACGGGCGTCGCTCGCAACGGCATAGCGGCGGGTCCACAGAGCAGGCCCCGGACGTCTACGGCTGTCTACACCCCGACTCTTGACCGAGGAATCCTGATGCGCTCGACCAGCTCGCGGTAACGCGGGTCGTTTCTGCAGCGGCTCGAAGCGTGGCTCGGCGTCGAGCGTCGCGAGCGCGGGATCGCGGTCCAGCCAGGCCTGATCCAGCGACGCGAACGCCTCATCGAAATCAGCTGAGCCCGGTATAGGCGAGCGCCAGGTGGAACGGCGGCACGTAGCGAACGCGTTCGAGCGAGCGGGCGCGCGCGACGAGCGCCTGCGCCTGCGATCGGCAGCCCAGCACCGCCTTCACGTGCGCCAGCCACGAGAGCAGCACCGGGTGCGATGAATCGAAGGTCAGCGCCAGATCCAGCTGTGCGACAGCCTCCTCGCCTCTGCCCGCCTGCAGCAGCGCCGCCGCCATCACACGATGCGCGCTCACGAACTCCGGATCCATTTCGAGCATGTGGCGGGAAAACGCGATCGCGCTGTCGTAGTCGCCGGACACATATCGCGTCCACGTGCCCGTGGTACTCGTGCCGAGGCACAGCGGATCCAGCTCGCGCGCGCGTTCGACCAGGCCAGCGCCTCCGCGTATCGTGATTCGAGCGCCAGCATCAGTCCGTACGAGCGCAGCGCCGCGCCGTTGCTCGGATTGAGCTTGATCGCCTCGGCGTAGCTGGCCTCGGCCGCCGCCCAGTCGCCGTCGAGCATCCGCTGCAGGTCGCCGGCGACGGCGTGAGCTTCGGACACCGACGGATCGATCGCGAGCGCGCGTGTCGCCGACTCACGTGCTGCGGCCAGCGCGGCCCGCGGCAGCTCGTGGTAGTACTCGGCGCTTGCCACCTGCACGCGGCCGAGCGCTGCGAGCGCCGCCGCGAAGTCCGGCGCCTCGGTCACGGCTTCAGTGAACCAGCGCAGTGCCTCGTCCAGCCCGATGTCTCCCGGTCTCGCCCAGTGGTACTTGCCTTTCAGATAGGCCTGATACGCCCGCGGATGATCACGTGGTGCGAGCACCGCCCGGGTCGGCGGCACCAGCTCACGCAGCAGCGACCGGGCGACGCGCCCGGCAACATCGGCCTGCACCGACAGCCAGTCGGTGGTGCTCCGCTCGTAGGTCTCGGACCACAACTGCGTCTCGGTGGCCGCTTCGACCAGCCGCGCCGTAATCCGCACGCGCGAACCGTCGCGACGCGTGCTGCCCTCGAGCAGGTACTCGGCGTTCAACGCCTCGCCAATCTCCCGGGCACGCTGCAGGCTGCCCTTGAAGAACATCGACGACCAGCGGCCGATGATGCCGACCTGTCCGCGGCACAGCGGTCCGAGCTGCGCGATGAGCTCCTCGGTGAGACCGTCGCTGAAATATTCCTGACTGCTGTCGTCGCTCAGATTGCTGAACGGCAGCACCACCAGTCGCACACTCGCGGAGATGAGGGACCGGTGGCCACGTCTTCTCGGTCGAGCCGGGCACGTTCGCCGATGAAGCGATAGCCGCGCCGCGGCACCGTCTCGATGAACGTCGGATTGTCGGCGTCGTCGCCGAGCGCCGCGCGCAGACGCTTGATCGCCGCGTTGAGGCTGTGCTCGAAATCGACGAAGGTGCCGTCCGGCCACAAGCGCTGACGCAGCTCGTCGCGGGTGATCACGTCGCCGGGCCGCTCGAGCATGAGCCGGAGAATCTCGAGCGGCTGCTCCTGCAGACGCACGCACGAGCCGATGTCTCCCGGAACACCGTGGGCGGCGTCCTCGATGCAGCGGAGCTCGCGCGAGCGCACATCGAGCTCGAACGTTCCGAACCGCAGGATCTGCGGGGTGGCCATCGTTCTGAACCCTTCCTGACTTTCCCGTACGCGCCCGGCTTTGAAAAGAGCGAATCGTGATGTGCGACAGACAATGACCCCCAAGTCACCAACATGTCACCTCAGGTCACCTCCAGACCATTGAGGCACCTGTCACCGCATTCCAGGCTGGACGGCACTGGAGTGCGGTCATGTCTTCTCGTTACATTGCCGTGCTCGTCCTGCTCGTCGCTCACCGGCACACCCTCGCCTGCGCGTGGGGCCGTTACCGCCTGGGCGACCGTCGTCGTGCGCGTCTACGACGCGAACGGTGTGATGACCGGGACGAGTCGTCAGGCGCTCGAACAGGCGCGCAAGGCACTCGAAGCCGCGTCAATCGACGTCGTCTGGCGGATGTGTCCGTCGAGCCCGTCATGCGATGCTCCCATGGCGCCGTGGTGAGCTGGCCATCCGGATCGTGCGCTCGCTTGTTGCACCGCGCTACTCCGGGACGCTGCCGCTCGGAGAGGCGATGATCGACACGCGCGCCGGCACCGGCGTGCTCGCCACCATCTACATCGATCGCATCGAGTGGCTCGCGCATCAGGCTGGCGTGGACGCCCGTGCGCTGCTCGGCCGCGCGATCGCACACGAGCTCGGACACCTGCTCATGGCGACAACGACGCACGGACCGGTCGGGTCTGATGCGCGCACATTGGTCACAGGAGGAAGTGCGCCGCGGTCAACCACGCGACTGGAACTTCGCGCCGACCGACCTCGCCGCGATGCGACGGCGCGCGGAAGCGCGCGAACGCGACGCGCGTCTCACCTGGGGCACGCGCTGACACAGCGGTCCCTGGTCCTCAGTCCTTGGTGCTTGGTCCGTTCGTGGTCCATGTCCGTCGGTCCTTGAGGCTGCTGCCGATCACGGGCACAGATCGGACAACGGACCATGGACCATGGACGGACCGCGGACCAAGGACGGACCAAGAACCAGGGACCGAGAACCAGGAACCACGGCTCCAGCGCAGCAGTTGAACCATTCGCACCACTGAGCCCATAATCCGCTCCTCGGTCCACCGAAAGGAGCTCGGATCATGAGGACGCCAGTGTGGGCGATCGGTCTACTCGTCGCGCTGAGCGCGACGGCCGTCGTGTGGGACACGACGGCGGCCGCTCAGTCGGCTCGTGCCAAAGTGGACCTGAATGCACCGGCGCCGCGGCTGCCCAACGGCAAGCCCGACTTCAGCGGCGTCTGGGCACGACCGGGCGTCCAGGACATGACCCGCACGGTCGAAGAACGCCAACGGCACGAGCAACATTGGCGAGCCGAATCCCCTGCCGTTCACCGCATGGGGACAGGCGCAGTGGGACAACTACAACGCCGACGAAGAACGGCGACTACGCCGGCAGCTGCATGCCGTTCGGATGGATCCGATCGTTCACGCCGCATCCGATGCAGATCCTGCAGAACAACGAGAACATCGCCTTTCTCTTCGAGCAGAGCACGATGTTCCAGGTGGTCAACACCGAGGGACTGCCGCATCGCAAGGACTGGCCGCCGACCTGGTTCGGCGACTCACGCGGCCGTTGGGACGGCGACGCGCTGGTGATCGAAGCCGTGAACTTCAACGGCTGGGCGAAGCTGGGCACCATCGGTCACCCGATGAGCGATCAGGCCAAGCTGACCATGACCTTCAGGCGGCCCGACATGGGCCACATCCAGTTCAAGTGGGTGCTCGAGGATCCCAAAACCTACACGCGGCCGATCGGCAACGAACGCGTGTTCGTGCTCACGCCCGACGTCGAGCTGATGGAGTATTCGTGCATGGAGGGCAACCTCAGCGCCCTCATCGACGGCGCAATCACGCCCTGGCTCGGGTCGAAGGATGTCGACGACAACCAGGTCTACGACGCCGCAGCACCAGTGGAGCGCCTACGAGCTGGGCAATGCACAGCAGCTGTCAGGCGTGATCAAGACCATCGACTTTAACGACACACGCCCGCACATGACACTGGACGTTGACGGCAAGCCGCTGGTCGTCATCCTCGCGCCCGCGCCGCGCATGGAGTTCCGCGATCTGACGGAAGACATGCTCAAACCAGGCACGACGGTCGGCGTGACGGTCTATCGCAGCACGGCGCGGCCGGGAGAGTTCCGCGCCGAGTCGATCACGGTTGCCAAGCGGACGTTCGATTTGCGATGAGTAGCTGCTGACTTCGCTGGAGTACGACACACAGAGGCACCGAGGCACAGAGAGTAAGCGAGTGACGTACGCGAAGAAAATTACGACGGGCTCTTGCCGCGACGTAGATCGTCGCCGAGGATGATCGCCTCGGCGATCTCCTTCTTCGACTTGCGCCGCTGCCGGCTCTGACGCTGAATCGTCAGATACGCTTCTTCCTCGGTGAGCCCGAGGTCGCGCTGCAGGATGCCTTTGGCCCGGTCGACAATCTTGCGCGTTTCGAGCCGCTCGGACAGCTGCGTGTTCTCGACCTCGAGACGTGCGGTCTCGATCTCAGCCCCGACCAGGAACCCAATCGTCGAGATCAGCTGCATCTCCCGCCGGTTGTGATTGTGCGGCTGCCGGTGCTGCAGATTGATCACGCCCACCAGCTTGCCGCGCGACAGCACGGGCACCGAGAGAAACGCTTCGTAGCGATCCTCGGGCAGCTCGTTGAACGTCTGGAAGCGCGGGTCCTGGAACGCACGCGTCGCCACGGCCACCGGCTGGCGATGCTCGGCCACCCAGCCGGTGATGCCTTCACCGACACGCAGCTTCAGCCGATCGACGACATCAGGATGCGGCGTCTTCGACCCGCGCAGCACCAAGGCGTCTTCCTCGAGCACGTAGATGAAACAGCTGTCGCAGTGGACCAGTGCTGAGACGAGATCCACGACGCGGCCGAGCACGTCGTGCAGCGGATCGGCGGCCGCGATGCGGCTGCCAATCTCATGGATCAAATCGATGTCGGACTTGTCGCTCACATCAACGAGGGATGCAGTGCTTTTCATGGGTTAAGGGTGAACCATTGCTCTCGACGATACACAGGGCCGGCGTCGGCCACAAGGGGGGGTCCACCGACATTCATGTTGATATGGCTGATTAGTCATACATTTTTGAAGTATATGCACGACTTCACGCCACGCTTTCGTCATCCGCCTCAACGAGCGCCCCGCGATACGAGTACAGGCCGGTCCGTTGAATGACCTCATTGTCCCAGCGCTGCGACCACCGTGCGCCAAGCTCGAGCAGCACCAGCGTCCCGCAGAGGAATGTGACCGCGCAGCCGAACAAACCGGGGGCGTACGAGCCAGTCGCATCGCGCACCGCGCCGAGCACAAAGGGCAGGAAGAAGCCTCCCAGTCCGCCAGCCGCACCGACGACACCCGTGACGATGCCGATGCGATCGGGAAACCGCTGCGGCACCAACTGAAACACCGCGCCGTTGCCCATGCCAAGCAGTCCGATCGCGACAAACAGGACCGCGACAGCGATATTGAGACGCGGCATAAGCGCCACGACGGCAAGGCAGGCGCCGACACCGGCCAGCAGCACCACCAGAATGCGGTAGCCACCCACGCGATCCGACAACCATCCGCCGATCGGACGCAGCAGACTTCCCGCGACGACGACCACCGTGGTCAGGTCGCCGGCGTCCACGCGCGACACCTGGTAGGCATCGTGAAAGAACGTCGTGAGGAAGCTGGCGAAGCCGACGAAGCCACCGAAGGTCAACGAGTACAGCCACGACAGCGACAGCGTGTCGGATTCTCCAAGCACGGATCGATAGTCGCGCAATGTCGCTGGAGCGATCTGCCGTGGACTATCGCGCGCGACGAGCGCAAACATGACGAACACGACGGCGAGCGGCAGGATGGCGATGCCAAACGTCATCTGCCAGCCAAACTGCTCGGCCAGGCGCGGCGCAAAGAGCGTGGCCAGCAGCGTCCCCGAGTTGCCCGCGCCGGCAATGCCCAGTGCCACGCCTTGATACTCGGGCGGATACCAGCGGCTCGCCAGCGGGAGCGCCACGGCGAAGCTGGCGCCCGCGATGCCGAGCATGAGTCCGACGAACATCGAAGTGGGCCGGTGTTTCCGCAACCAGCCAGGCAGCGGCCAGCGTGGCGATCGTGATGACGAGACCGATGAGACCAGTGCGCCTGCCGCCGATCCGCTCACCCACCGCGCCGAGGAGCGGCCTGAAGAGCGATCCGCCGAGCAGCGGGATCGCGGTGATCAGCCCCAGAGCCGTCGCGCTCAACCCGAGGTCCTCGCGCAGGAACGGCGCGAGCGGGCCGAGCAGAATCCACGCCATGAAGCTGACATCGAAGTACAGAAGCGCCGCAAGCAGCGTCGGAAAGTGTCCAGCTCGAAGAAAGCCTCTCATTCGGGCATGCTCACGGCGACGACGCCCCCGTCCACACGCACGGCGTATGTTGCGACACAGTGCTCAGCCCCCTGCGGACGCTCCACGCACCCGTCGACGAGATTGATCTTCCAGGTGTGCAACGGACACACGACCGACGTGCCGGTGACGATGCCATCGGCACAGTGGACCGGCCTTGTGCGGGCACTGATTGTCCACGGCGAGGAAGCGATCGCCTGCACCGAGCTCCGTCGAGGGGCCGAGGTTGAAGATCGCAAGCTCACGATCGCCAATCGACACCGACGACCCTGCCGCGGTGGAATCTGATCGCAGGTGGCTACCCGCACCCAGTGCTCCTCGGTCATGTGAGTACCTTGTCCAGGACTTCGAGTGAGGCGAACTGCGTGGGATCCGTCGGGCGCCTGGCCCTCCAGCCACGCGTCACGGGCGCGGGCCTTCGACTTCGCGAAGCGATCTCGCAGGCCGGCCCTGACCGCGTCGGGCGCGTAGATCGTCTCCTTGCGCACCTTCTCGATGCCGAGACGTTCGACGAAGTCGTACGTCCGCTCGAGGTAGTTGGCGTTCTCCCGGTAGTACTGGAAGAACAGCTCCGAGGCCTCGAGCGCCTGCTCGGTGGTCTCGACCGTCGTGAGCAGATCGGCCTTGCGCACCGACTTGCCTGCGGCGCCGCCCACGACCACCTGCCAGCCGCCTTCGATGCCGATCAGGCCGATGTCCTTGACTGTCGCCTCGGCGCAGTTGCGCGGACAGCCGACCGTCGCCATCTTCACCTTGTGCGGCGTGAAGAGCTGCTCGAAGCGCCGCTCCATCTCGATGCCCGCGCCGGTCGAGTCCTGGGTGCCGAACCGGCAGAACTCGGTGCCGACGCAGGTCTTCACCATGCGCACGCCCTTGGTGTACGCCTGGCCGGACGGCATCCCGAGATCGGCCCACACCTTCGGCAGATCCGCCTTCTTGATGCCGAGCAGATCGATGCGCTGGCTGCCGGTGATCTTCACCATCGGCACGCGGTACTTGTCCGCGACGTCGGCAATGCGGCGCAGTTCGTCTGGGCTGGTCACGCCGCCGCGGATACGCGGCACGACCGAGAACGTGCCGTCCTTCTGGATGTTGGCGTGCACGCGATCGTTGATGAAGCGCGCCGAGCGGTCCTCGTCGTGATCGCCGCACCACAGCATGTCGAGCATGTAGCTCAGCGCCGGCTTGCAGATCTCGCAGCCGATGCCGTTGCCGTAGATCTCGAGCACGTCCTGCACCGACTTGAGCTTCTGACTGCGCAGGATCTCGCGCAGCCGATCCTCGGCAAACGGCACGCACGCGCAGATCACTTTCTTCTTCTCGTCTTCGAAATCAGGCGCGACGGCGCGCAGCAGGTCCTGGCAGAGAGCTCGTGCAGCTCCCGCAGCCGGTGCACGCGCGAGTGGCTTCCTTCAGCTGCGAGATCGTGTTGACGCCGCGGTCGTGAATGGCCGCGATGATCGTGCCCTTGCTCACGCCGACGCATCCGCAGACGGTGGCGCTGTCCGACATCTCCGCCACATCCAGCCCGGCGTCGGCCGACGGCGGTGGAAACAGCAGCTGCCCGCGCTTGTCGCCGATGTCGGCGTTGGTGCGCAGCCAGTCCATGTAGCGATGACTGTCCGAGGTGTCGCCGACGAGGATCACGCCGGCCAGCTTGCCGTCCTTGACCGCGACCTTCTTGTAGACGCCGCGCCCCGAGTCCTCGTACTTGATCTGATCGGCGCCGCTGTCACCCCACTCGCCGGCGGAGAACACGTCGACGCCCATGATCTTGAGCTTGGCCGCCTGCACCGTGCCCGTGTACTCCGCGCCCGCGATGGCCGGTCATCGTCGCCGCCAGCACCTTGCCCTGCTCGTAGAGCGGCGCGACCAGGCCGTAGCAGATCCCGCGATGCTCGACGCACTCCCCGACCGCGAAGATGTCGGGGTCGGACGTCTCCATGTCGTCGTTGACGACGATGCCGCGCTTCACCGTGAGTCCGGCCTTGCGTCCGAGCTCGACGTTCGGACGGATGCCGGCGGCGACGACCACGAGATTCGCGTCGACGCCTTCGCCGTCGGCAAACTCGACGCGCTCGACGTGCCGCTTGCCGCGGATCGCCTTCGTGCTGCGGCCGAGCAGCACTCGAATCCCCAGCCTCTCCATCGTCTTCACGAGATGCTGGCCGCCGTCCTTATCGAGCTGGCGCTCCATCAGCGTGGCCATCAGGTGAACGACGGTGACCGGCAGCCCTGCACCTGCAGACCACGTGCGGCCTCGAGCCCGAGCAGACCGCCGCCAATCACGACCGCTTCGGTCCCGGGCCCCGAGCGGCGAATCAGCTCGCGCGTGTCGTCGAGCGTGCGGAACGCGAAGACGCCGTCCTTGTCGAGCCCCTCGATCGGCGGCATCCACGCCGAGCTGCCGGTCGCCAGCAGCAACGTGTCGTACGGCGTCACGCTGCCATCGTCGCCAGTCACGGTCTTGGCGCGGGGATTCGACGTCGACGATGCGGACGCCGACGCGCAGATCGATCTCGTTGCGTCGATACCACTCCTCGGTGTTGATGATGATCTCGTCCGCCGCCTTCTCTCCGGCGAGGACCGACGAGAGCATCACGCGGTTGTAGTTGACGTGCGTCTCGTCACCGAAGACGGTGATGCGGAACTGCGGCTCGTACTTGAGAATCTGCTCCACGCAGGCCATGCCCGCCATCCCGTTGCCGACGACGACCAACTTCCTCATCGCACGGCTCCTTCCCTGGGTGCCTTCTCGACACGGGCCGCGGACTGTTTGTAGTTGGGCTCGCGCGAAAACGGATCGAACGCGCTCTGCGTGACCTCGTTGGCGTTGGCCTCGGCGTAGTGGAACGGGACGAAGATGCTGCCCCGGCGATACTGTCTCCGTCACACGCAGCTCGATGCCGCGCACGCGTCCGCGGCGCGACATCGACGTCCACGCGATCCTGCGGCTTGAGGCGCAGCACGCGCGCGTCGCGCGGGTTCATCTCGACCCAGGCGTTCGGCGAGAGCCGCTCGAGGATCGGCACCTTCCCGGTCTTGGTGCGGGTGTGCCAGTGCTCCACGGTCCGGCCGGTGTTGAGGACGAATGGGAACTCGTCGTTCGGCTGCTCCGGGAACGGCTCCCACGTCACCGGAAGCAATCGCGCGCGGCCATCGTCGGTGCGGAAGCCGCCCTCGGCGTAGAGACGCCGCGTCTCACCGGCGTTGGTGGCGCCGGCCGGGAACGGCCACTGCACGCCACCGTGCTGCTCGATGGCCTTGTAGGTCATGCCGGAGTAGTCGCAGAGCCGGCCCGCGGAGACGCGCTTCCATTCCTCGAACGCGTCGGCCGGCTTGGTCCAGCCGGGGAAGATCTCGTCGCGCACGCCGAGCACGCCGGCGAATTGCAGAAAGATGTCGAAGTCGGACCGCGCTTCGCCGGGCGGCGCGACCGCGCGATTGACCTTGCTGACGCGCCGCTCGGAGTTGGTGTAGGTGCCTTCCTTCTCGCCCCACATCGCCGCCGGCAGCATCAGATGCGCGTACTCGGATGTCGGCGTCGGGTGATACCCGTCCTGGACGACCAGGAACTCGAGCCCTTCGAGCGCCTGCTGCAGCGCCTTCAGATTCGGGAACGACACGATCGGATTCGTCGCGATGATCCACAGCGCGCGAATCTTCTTCTCGAGCGCCGCTTCGATGATGTCGGGATACGCGAGACCGCGCTGCGTCGGAATGCGCTCGACGGGCACGTTCCAGAGCCGGGCCAGCTCCTCGCGGTCGGCGGCACTCTCGAACTTCCGGTAGCCGGGCATGATCGACGCGAAGCCGGCCTCGCGCGTGCCCATCGCGTTGCACTGGCCGGTGATCGAGAACGGCGCCGCGCCGGCGCGGCCGATGTTGCCGGTGATCAGCGCGAGGTTGTTGATCGCGTTGACCGTCTCGGTGCCCTTCGTGCTGTGGTTCACGCCCATCGTCCAGCCGATGAACGCGGCCTCGGCACGCGCGTAGGTCCACGCCGTGCGGCAGATCAGCTCGGGCGAGAGCCCGGTGATCTCGGCGACACGCTCCGGCGTGTACTCGCGGACCGACTCACGAAGCGCGTCGAACCCGGTCGTGTAGCGCTCGATGTACTCGCGATCGATCAGGTTGTGCTCGATGACGAAGTGAATCAGGCCGTTGACGAGCGCGAGATCCGATCGCGGCCGAAGCGGCAGGTGCAGATCGGCCATCATCGCCGTCTTCGTGACGCGCGGATCGACGACGATGATGGTGGCGTTCGGATTGGAGCGCAGCCGCCAGCAGAGGATCGGGTGATTCTCGGCGACGTTGGCGCCGATCAGCAGAATGACGTCGGCGCGTTCGAGATCCTCGTAGGCGCCGGGAGGCCCGTCGCTGCCGAAGGAACGCTTGTAGCCCTGCACCGCCGTGGACATGCACAGCGTCGTGTTGCCGTCGTAGTTCGAGCGTGCCGAGGCCGAGCTGTATCAGCTTGCCCATCGCGTAGAACTCTTCGGTCACCAGCTGGCCGGTGCTGATCACGCCGACCGCGCCGGCGCCGTAGCGTGCCTGCACGTCGCGGAAGCGCGCCGCCATCGTCGTCAGCGCGTCGTCCCAGCTGACGCGCTGCATCGATCCGCCACGGCGCAGCAGCGGATAGCGCGCGCGATTGTCCGTCGCGATGGTGTGGTGCTCGGACAGCCCCTTCGGGCACAGCATGCCGCGATTGACCGGATGATCCGGGTTGCCGCGCACCGACACGGCGCGGCCGTCCTTGACGCCGATGAACATGCCGCAGCCGACCGAGCAGTAGCCGCACGTCGTCGGACACCCAGCGATCCGGGAATCTTCTGCGACGAGACGTAGCCGGCGACCGGATCGACGCCGTAGGTATAGCGATCGGCGCGGGTGTCGAGTCCAAGCATCTCCTTGAGCGTCATGCGGCCTCGCTTGCCGACGCGATATACGGCGCGGCCAGATGTTTGGGAACGACGCTGACGAAGAACAGATAGCGTTCGACGAGCTCGGCGGCGAGCGCGACGAGGAGCGCGCCGAGCATGAGGAGCCGGCCTGGCCCATCGGCCAGCCCGGTCGCGAGCAGCGGCAGCGCGATGGCGCCGATCGCCAGCAGCAGACCGCGAAGCACGAGCCGGTCGGCGAGCACCGTGGACAGCAGACGCGCCGTGCCTTTCAACTCGAGACTGTCCGACGCGACCGCTCGGAAGAAGCGCAGCGCGAAGACCGTCGCCTGCGCGCCGGCCATCGACGCCGCGGCGATCGCCAGCCACCGCGTCGGACCCGGCGACGGCGGCGGCGGCGAACAGCGGTCCGAGAATCGCGGCGGTCAGGTTGAACTGCAGCAGCGTGTACGGCGTGTTCCAGGCCGGGCGCGCCGGCACGCGATAGATGCAGGCGCTGGCCGTCACGCCGGCGAGACCGAGCAGCGACCGTCAGGCCGCCGACCCAGACACTGCCCGGCAGCTGCAGCCACAACAGACCGGCGTAGACGGCGGCGACGTGCGAGAACGCGGCGAACGCCAGCACCTCTCGACTGAGCCACGAACGCCGCCACATGCGCAGCGCGCGATACGCGTGCGCCGGCCGCCCGAGATGGAACGTCGCCGCGGCGAGCGCGAGTCCGCCGACCCCGAGCGAGACGAGCGCCGCGAGACCGAGACGCGTCTGCATGCCGAGCAGCTGCAGCAGCCAGATGGTCGCGAACGCGCCCGACCGACAGCTGCGTGAGCACGGTCATGACGATGAGCGACCAGTGCGCGTGTTCGGGCGTGACGTGGGTGATGTCGCGTGGACGAGCGTTCGGCGGCAGGTCGTCTGGCAGGGTGATGCGGGTCGTCGAGAGGCTGCCGTCGGCGACCGGCAGTCCGAGCGCGGCCGGCGCTCGACTCGACCGATGCGCGCCACTCGGCGACGTTGACGATCTCGATCGCGAGCGCCCCCTCCGGACAGGCGCTGACGCACGCCGGTGCCTGGCCGAGCGAGAGCCGGCCGTGGCACATGTCGCACTTGCCGACCACGCCGCGCTCGGGGTTGTACTGCGGCACGCCGTACGAACAATTCCAGGTGCAGTACTGACAGCCGATGCAGGCGTCGGCGCTGTGACGCACGATGCCGGTGATCGGATCCTTGGTGTAGGCGTCAACCGGACAGCCCTCCAGACACGTCGGCTCGAGGCAGTGGTTGCAGCCCATCGAGAGATACGAGCGGCTGGCGGCGGGAAACCATCCGCCTTCGATCTCGCCGACGCGCCGCCAGTTGATCGGCGCCGGGTTGCCGTTCTGCTCGTTGCAGGCGACGACGCAGCACTTGCAGCCGATGCACTGCCCCATGTCCACGTGGAAGCGGTACTGCTCGCCGGCGGCCGGGCGCGCGATCGGGCATGCGCTCGCCCTCGCGGCTCGACCGCTTCTGTGGAGTGAGCGCCTGCTCGGTCTTGATCCACTCGAGCAGCGGCAGCTCGGTCGGTGCGATGTCGGTGCTGCTGCGACGCAGCATCGGCGTAGTGACAGGTATCGACGCCTCCAGTCGGATCGGTAGCCCCATGCATCCATCGCGCCGCACTGGACGCGTGACGCGTGTTTCACAACGCGCACGCAAACGCGTGCGCGCGACGTTCAGTGGAACGGCGTCGCTGAAACGCTCGCTGCTACGCGGGAACGAGCTCGGCGCCGGGAGGACGTGGCCAGCGGACTGGCACGAGTGACGCGCGCAGCCGGGCGCGCCGTCACACATCGAAGATACACGTCGCGCGCGACGATCGAACAAGAGGGATCGTGGCGACGAACGTGTCACTCACTCACCTGATTCGACATTTTTGAATGAGCAGGCATGACGCGACCTAAGTGATAGACAGCACAGGGCCGCAACGCCACAAACAGCGCCCTCACGGCGCGACGCGCGCGAGACGACAACACTGTCGACAATCGATGCGAATCGCGCGGTGAATCACTGCGATTCACGATCGCACACACATCCCGACAGGAATGTTCGATTGCGATCGATCGCCAGACAGACTTGTCGCTCGACGTTCGTGAACCGAGAACCCGAGAACCCCAGGAACGACAACCTTCGGAACCCGTGGAACCCATCGAACCGCTGAACGGAACGCGACTTGCTATCGGCGTTCAGCAACGGCCCTGAGGCCGAGTCTCCAAATCCAGACGGCCACGTCGCCTCCGTTCATGTCGGAGCCATAGCCGTAGCTGTCGTAGTTAGCGTGTCCCGCCTGACCGCTACCGCTTGATTCGAAGGGAGAGTTACGTGTGACCGTGCGTCGATCTTCTCGCTGGCACTCTCGCAGTGCCGCTCGCGCCGAGCGCGCAGCAGCAAGTCGCCAGCGCGCAGCCACAGACATCCAGCGCTCCACAACCCGCTCAGACCACCGCACCGGCACCGGCCGGCGCGCAAGTGCAGCCGGTCGCCGAAGCCGCCATTTCCCAATCGCGTGAACACCGTGCATGCCGTCGTGGCTGCGCGTGCGCGGTGAGTTCCGCGAGCGCTGTCGAAGGGTTCGAGAACAGCGGCTTCATCGAAGACCGAGACGACGCCTACGCGCTCAGTCGCGTCCGTCTGAACGTCGACGATCACGGCGTCCAAGAGCCTGTCGTTTCAAGCCAACCTGCAGGATGCGCGCGTCGCCGAGAAAGCAGGTCGGGCCGACGACGGCGCCCTTCCGCGGCCCGTTCGATCTGCGCAGTGGGCTTTGCCGACATCGGCGACGCCAAGGCGCCGGTCGCCGCACGACTGGGACGGCAGGAGCTCGCCTTCGGCGAGCAGCGGCTGCTCGGACACCTCGCCTGGGTGAACACCGGCCGGTCGTGGGACGCCGCGCGCGTGATCCTGCGGGCGAAGTCATGGCAGGCCGACGTGTTCGGCGCCTCGCTGGTGCGCAGCCTCCCCGAAGAGTTCGACAAGAGCGGCAACGGCAACCGGCTCGCCGGCGTGTATGCCGCGTCACCGAAGGTGATCCCGCAGGCGGCGGTCGAGCCGTATCTGTTCTGGCGCCGCGACGTGAACCTGCGCAGCGAGCTGACCGCCGTCGGCGATCTGTCGCAGACGACGATGGGCGTGCGCGTCGCGGGCAAGCTGCCGGCACGGCTCGACTACGGCGTCGAGATGGCGATGCAGCGCGGATCGCTGGCGGCGGATTCCGTGAACGCCTGGGCGGGACACTGGCAGATTCGCGAGTCGCTGCCCGGGGCCGGCGCCGTCAAGCTGACGTCGGAATACAACTTCGCCACCGGCGACGACAATCCGACCGACGGCACGTCGTCAGACCTTCGACCAGCTCTATCCAACCGGCCACGACAAGCTCGGGCTCGCCGATCAGGTCGGCTGGCGCAACGTGCATCACATTCGAGAGGGGTTCGAGTTCTCGCCGATCAAAGCCACGCCGATCTCACTGAACTATCACTCGTGGTGGCTGGCGGAGAAGACCGACGGCCTCTATGCCGCGAGCGGCGCGCTGCTCGCCCGCGTCGCCGGCGGCGCCGCCGACTCGCACGTCGGTCAGGAGCTCGACGTCCAGATCTCGCGCGCGCTGACGCCGCAGATTCAGCTCGCGGCCGGCTACGCGCACATGTTCACTGGCGCCTTCCTCAAGCAGGCGACTCCCGGCGCTTCCTACAGCGCTCCTTACGTGATGGTGACGTACGTGTTCCTGGCGGAGCGATAGGTAATGGGCGTAACTCAAGACTCAAAGGGCAAAACTCAAACAATGACTTCACGTGATCGCTCTCGACGGCAGTTCCTGACCGCAACGGCGACAACTGCCGGAGCGCTGCTGGCAGGTCTGCCATCGGGTTGGGTCGGCAGCGTCTACGCCGACGACTCACCCGAAACGAAGACGATGCGCTTCGGCATCATCGCGCTCACCGACTGCGCGCCGATCGTGATGGCGCACGAGCTGGGCTACTTCAAGAAGTTCGGCATCGAATCGGTGATCTCGAAGGAAGCGTCGTGGGCCGTCATCCGCGACAAGCTCTCGCTCGGCGAGAACCAGGCGACGCACATGCTGATCGGCATGCCGCTGGCCTCGACGATGGGGCTGGCGGGATCGCCGGTGAAGCCGATGGTGATCCCCTGGCTGCTCAATCGCAACGGCCAGGCGATCACGCTGAACAACAAGCTGAAGGATGCCGGCGTCCGCAAGCCGGCGCAAATCAAGCCGCTCGCCGACAAGGCCAAGGCGGCCGGCGAGCCGCTTGACCTTCGCGATGACGTTCCCGCCGGGCACGCACGCGATGTGGATCCGCTACTGGCTGGCCTCGGGCGGCATCAATCCGGACAAGGACGTCAGCCTGATCACCATCCCGCCGGCGCAGATGGTCGCCAACATGAAGGTGGACAAGATGGACGGCTTCTGCGTCGGCGAGCCGTGGAACAACCGCGCCATCGAGGACGGCATCGGCTTCACCGTCATCACCACGCAGCAGATGTGGAAGGACCACCCGGAGAAGGTGTGCGCGTTCACCGAAGAGTTCGCCACGAAGAACCCGAAGACGGTGAAGGCCGATCCTCAAGGCGCTGCACCTGGCCAGCGTCCACCTCGACGATCTCGGAGAACCGCGCCAAGGCGGCCGAAGTCATCGCCCGGCCGGCCTACATCAACTGCCCGCCGGCGATCATCCTCGAGCGCCTGCTCGGGCAAGTACGAGTACGGCGACGGCCGCGTCGAGCAGGACCCGAACTACATGATCTTCTCGCAGCGCAACTGCAACTATCCCGCACCAGATCTACGGCAAGTGGTGGCTGACCCAGTTCCGACGCTGGGGGCTGACCAAGGGCGCGCCCGACTACGACGGCATTCCGAAGCGCGTGATCCGCTCGGACATGTATCTCGAGGCCATGAAGGAGATGGGCGTCGCCGTGAAGGTGGCCGAGGAACAGAAGATCACGCTGTTCGACGGCGTCTTCGACGGCAAGGATCCCGAGAAGTACGCGCGCTCGTTCGCCATCAACAGCCTCGCGGGAACGACAACGTAGATCTGAGACAGCGTAGGGCGGGTCCTGTTCTCTGGACCCGCCGGCACAAGGAGACTCTATTTGGCGAAACGAATCGTGAACATGCTCCTGCCGCTGTGCGGCATCGGCCTGGCGCTCCTGGTCTGGTGGGGCGCCAGCCGCATCGTCAGCGACCTGCCGTCGCCGGTGCGCACCTGGGAGGAGAGCAAGCTCTACATCCTCGAGCCGCTCACCTACCGCGGTGAGTCGGACCAGGGCATCGTCCTGCTCGCCTACTACAGCCTGATGCGCGTCGCGCGCGGCTTCCTGCTCGGCATCGCGATCGCCACGCCGATCGGCTTTCTGCTCGGCGTGTCGCCGACTGCTGATGCGGATGTTCGACCCGATCATGCAGGTGCTGCGGCCGATCTCGCCGCTGGCGTGGCTGCCGCTCGGCCTCGTGCTGTTCCAGAAGTCAGAGCCCGCCGCGCTCTTCGCCATCGCGGTCTGCTCGATGTGGCCGACCGTCATCAACACGATGATGGGCGTGCGCGCCATCCCGCAGGACTACTGGAACGTCGCCAAGGTGCTGCGGCTCTCGAAGTTCACCACCTTCACGAAGATCATCGTCCCGGCGACGCTGCCGTACATGTTCACCGGCTATCGCCTCAGCCTCGGCATCGCCTGGCTCGTCATCGTCGCCAGCGAGATGCTGACCGGCACGCCTGGTGTCGGCGGATTCCTCTGGCAGGAATACAACAGCCTGGTCTACGCCCACATCCTGCTCGCGATCATCACCATCGGCATCGTCGGCTTCGTGCTCGATCGTTTGATGGGCATGGCCGAAGCGAGGCTGAGGACCATCTAATGGCATTCATCGAGGTTCGCGATCTCGCGAAATCGTTTCCTCGCGGCCGAAGGGCGTCGCGTCACGTCCTGCAAGGCGTGTCGCTCGACGTCGAGCACGGGGAGTTCGTCTCGATCGTCGGCGCGATGGGCAGCGGCAAGTCCACGCTCCTGAGTCTGATCGCCGGGCTGACCACACCCGATGCCGGCGACGGTCTCGATCGGCGGCGAGACCGACACGCGGCGTCCGTCGCGATGCGGCGTTCGTCTTCCAGAACTACTCGCTGCTCCCCTGGTTCACGGCGCTCGAGAACGTGCGGCTCGCCGTCGAGGCGACGTTCCCCGAGATGACGCGAGACGAACAACGGCGGCACGCCACGCGCGCGCTCGAGCAGGTCGGGCTCGGCAACGCGATCGATCGCCGGCCCAGGCAGCTCTCCGGCGGCATGCGTCAGCGCGTGGCCATCGCCCGCGCGTTCGCGACCAAGCCGCAGGTGCTGTTTCTCGACGAGCCCTTCGGCGCGCTGGATGCGCTGACGCGCGAAACGCTCCAGCAGGAGCTGAGTCGGCTGTGCAGCGAAGTCGATCAGCCGGTCACGACGGTGATGATCACCAACAGCGTGGAGGAAGCGATCCTGCTGTCGGATCGCATCGTCCCGATCGTTCCGGGACCGCCGGCCACGCTCGGAACACCGATTCCGGTGGAGCTGACCCGTCCGCGGAGCCTGGCGCAGCTCGCGCATGACGAGCAGGCCACGCAAGTGCGCGCCCACGTCATCTCGACCCTGACGGCGTCGGTGCGCGGGCGGACGCTGTCGGCCACGGGGCATTCGACAGCGCCGACGGCGTCGCTGGTCAAACCGGCAGAGGAGATTCGATGACCGTTCCGCTCGAGCTCACCGGACTGACCAAGGTCTTCCCGACGCCGACCGGTCCGTTCATCGCCGTCAAGGACGTCAACGCGTCGATCGAGGCGGGCGAGTTCGTCGCCATCCTCGGACACTCGGGCTGCGGCAAGTCCACGGTGCTCTCGATTCTGGCCGGCCTCGATCAGGCGACATTCGGCGGCGTGATCATCGACGGCAGGCAGGTCACCGAGCCCGGCGCCGAACGCGCCATCGTCTTCCAGGCGCCCTGCCTGCTGCCGTGGCTCACCGCACGGGAGAACGTGCAGGTCGCGGCGACGCAGGGCGCGAAGCACCGCACGCGGCGCGAGACGCTCGACGCCGCGAGACACTATCTCGATCTGGTCGGCGTCAGCGACGCGGCCGAGCAGCTGCCGCCGCAGCTCTCGCTCGGCACGCAGCAGTGCGTCTCGCTCGCGCGGGCGCTGTCGGTCGAGCCGCGATTCCTGCTGCTCGACGAGCCGTTCTCGATGCTCGACTCGCTCACCCGCTTCGAGCTGCAGGACATCCTGCTGCGCGTCTGGGAGGAATCCGGCAGGACCGTCGTCATGGTGACGCACGACGTCGACGAAGCGCTCTATCTCGCCGACCGGCTGATTCTGATGACGGATGGACCGGAAGCGACCGTCGGCGACGTCCTGCGCGTGCCGTTCCCGCGTCCGCGCGCACGTGCCGCGGTCCTCGCGCACCCGCAGTATCACGCGTGCCGGCGACACGTGATCGACTTCCTCGAGCACCACGCACATCAGTCACGCCCCAGCGCACTGGATGATCTCTTGCACAAAACATAGCAATCATCCGACGCGAGCCTTGCGTTGGCATTGCTGCGTCGCGAATCCCATTCCGATGGCCGGACACGCGCTGCGAGGACTCGTGCAGGCCGCCGGACGCCAGCTCCGTGAGCTGGCATGGTGCCCTGAGTCTTCTCGCGCGGTCAGGCGATCCGTGTCGGCCTGATCTCCATAGGGATTCGCGCCACAGCAACGCCAACGCAACCATGACGCCGAGGGCATGCCGCGTGGCGGACGCGTGCGAGCATGCCGAGCTCACCGCGAAGCTGGAAATTGGCGGAGCGATTCACTCCGCGCGTGTTCCGTCCATGCGTTTCGGTTACGGCGAGTTAGCTGGGGCGTTTTGAGCCGCGGTCGGATGTCGCGGCGAGTCAGCAACTACACGCGCGGACAGCGGAAGAGTACGAGCGCGGACCATCTCCCGGCGTGCGAGTCGCGACCGCGACGCGGCGATGCCCTCGGCGTGTCTGAGCGGCTAGAATCGACGCTCAAACTCGCTTGCGATGATCACGTTCGATACTCCACAGGGCCGATTCAATTACCGCGTCGCAGGTGTCGCGATCGTCGATGGACGGGTGCTGTTGCATCAAGCGGCGGGCGACGACTTCTGGACGCTGCCTGGCGGGCGGCTCGAGGCGATGGAAACAGCCAGCGACGCCCTGTGCCGGGAGATGCTCGAGGAAACTGCGCTGGCGGTCTCGGCGTCGCGGCTGCTGTGGATCGTCGAGAACTTCTTCTCCTATGGAGGTGAGAACGTTCACGAACTGTTGCTCTGCTTCGAAATGACCGTCCCCGACTCAGTGGATCTGCAGACGGAGTTTCGCGGCGTCGAGGGCTTTCGCGACACCGAGGGCACCACCGAATTGACGTTCAGGTGGCATTCACTCGACCAGCTTCACACGGTGCGAATCGAACCAGCGTTCCTTCGTGAGGCCTGCGCAATCTTCCGCAGTCAATCGCGCACATCATTCAACGCGGCTAATGAGCGGTCTGAAGACCCGCCTCTACGACGCGGCAGCCTGAAGGCGATCAGTTCGCCGCTATACCCGGCGCCGCTGACGGCGACGACGATGTACTGGCGGCCGTTGAGCATGTAGGTCATCGGCGAGCCGGTCTGCGGCGCCGGCATGTAGACCGCGCCGACTTCCTTGCCGTCGCCTTGTCGTACGCGCGCAGCATCGCGCCGCGCGCGCCCGATGGTGTCGGACCGAAGCCGGCTTCGCCGGCGACGAGCAGCGTCTTCGTCACGAGCTGGCCGACGGTGCCGGTGCGACCGGTGCGCGGAATCGTCAGCGCCCTTCAACGCCGGGTTGTTGCGGACGTTGTCCGGCGTCTCGCCGTGCGCCACCTGCCAGAGGATCTCGCCGCGCTTCATGTCGATCGCGGTGAGCTGCCCGTACGGCGGCTTCACCAGCGGCAGTCCGCGCACGGTCGGCGCCTGCGGTGCGCCGGCGCCCTCGCCGCCGCCGCCAGGACCCGCGTTCGCACCGGACCCGCCGGTCGTTCGCGCGCCGGTCTCCGCGTTGCCCTGCACGTACGCCAGATCGTTCTTCGTCGCGATCGCGCGGCGGCACGAGACCGAGCATGCTGAGCGACCTTGCTCGACGAGACGTAGAGAATCTGCGTCTCGGGATCGACCGAGCCGCCGGGCCAGTTCGTGCCGCCACCCGCGGTCGCCACGGCCAGCGTCGCCAGCGGACCGTCGAGCGTGCTGACGACCGGCGGCGTGAAGATCGGACCGAGCTTGTAGCGCGAGACGATCTTCTCGGCCTCGGCGCGCAGCTCCGGCGTGAAGTCGATCAGATCGTCGACGACGAGGCCCTGCGTCTCGTAGGCCGCCGGCTTGGTCGGAAACGGCTGCGTCGGCGAATACCACTCGCCAGGCACGGTGCCCTTCTCGACCGGCTTCTCGACGATCGGCCAGATCGGCTCGCCGGTCTCGCGATTGAAGACGTAGAGGAACGCCTGCTTCGTCGGCTGCGCGACGGCCTTGATCGTCCGGCCGTTGATCGTCACGTCGAGCGAGGATCGGCGCGCAGGGAATGTCCATGTCCCAGATACCGTGGTGCACGAGCTGGTAGTGCCACTTGCGCTTGCCGGTCTGCAGATCGACGGCGACGAGCGTCTCGCCGAAGAGTCCGTTGCCCGGACGCGGGCCGCCGAAGTAGTCGCCGGTCGGCGACTCCACCGGCAGATACGCGAGCCCGAGCTGCTCGTCCACGCTGATCTGCGCCCACACGCCGGCATTGCCGGTGTAGACCCACGAGTCCTTGTCCCACGTCTCGTTGCCGAACTCGCCCGGCTCGGGAATCGTGTGGAAGATCCACAGCCGCTTGCCCGTCCGCACGTCGAAGCCGCGGACGTAGCCCTTCACGTTGGTCTTGCCGGTCGGCACGCCGCCGGACCGGTGCGCGGCGCCGACGATCACCACGTTCCGCGCCACGACCGGCGTCGCGTGCAGCCCGATCTCGCCCGACAGCGGATCGATCGTCTGATCGATGTTCTGCTTCAGATCGACGATGCCGTTCGTGCCGAAGCCGGGAACGCGATTGCCGGTCTTCGCGTCGAGCGCGACGAGCTGATAGCCGGGCGTCACGTAGAGGATGCGTTCCTCTTTGCCATCGGTCCAGTAGGCGAGACCACGGCCGGACAGCTGACGCGGCGCGGCCGTGCCGCGCGGGCCTTCGTTCTCGCTGTGCATCCACAGCTGCTCGCCGGTCGCCGCGTCGAGCGCGACCACCGCACGCCGCGTGCCGCCGGTCGAATAGAGCACGCCCTTCACCATCAGCGGCGTCGACTGGAGATTGAACTCCGGACGCGGACCGAGGTTGTCGGTCTTGAAGCGCCACGCCACCTCGAGCGAGTTGAAGTTCGCGGCAGTGATCTGATCGAGCGGCGCGTATCTCGTGTTGCCGAGATCGCCGCCGTAGGTCGGCCACTCGCCGTTCTTCGTGCCGGTCTGACCGGCGACACCACGCTCACGGACGCCAGCGCAACGACGACGAGAGCGATGCGCTTCATGATGTCGTTCCTTCTGGCGGGTCCAAGAACAGGACCGCCCTACGGCTATTTCAACGTCGCTGCACCGGCGGTGGCGGTGACGCCGTCCTGCTGACTGGTGCCGCCCGACGCGCCAATCGCGCCGACGATCTTGCCACCCGACATCAGCGGCACACCGCCTTCGACGGCAACGGCGCCATCGAGCGACAGGATGCGCCAGCCCTCACCGCCCGCCGCAAGCGCGTCCTGAAACGCCTTCGTCGGCCGCTTGAACCTGGCCGACGCTCGCGCCTTGGCGATGGCGACGTCGACGCTGCCGACCTGCGTGTGATCCATACGCTCGAAGTACACGAGATCACCCGCCGTATCGACGATGGCAATCGCCATGGTCCACTGGTTTTTGCGCGCCTCCGCGACAGCGGCGGCGGCGACGGTCTTGGCCTGGTCGGCCACGATCGATGGTCCGTACATGGTTGGTTGTCCCTGCGCGGCCGCGGCGCGCGGAAGAAACGCGGCCACGAGAAACGACGACGAAGAGAACGTGTCGGTGCATGGTGCGAGAGATTATAAGCGTCGTGATGGCCGAACCTGCGGTTCACGACTGAGTTTCGTTATAGATTCAGTGAGATGAGCGCGCACGCGATCCTCTGCAGCCTGACCGACCGGCCCGGCATGCTGTCGGACCTCACGAAAGTGCTGGCCGATCACCAGGCCAACATCACCTACGTCGACATTCATCCGGGCCAGCCGTCGGTCGGCATCTACTTCGAGTTCACACTGCCGGACGAACGCTTCGCCGGCGCGCTGGCCGGTCTGCGCACGGTCGCCGGCGTCGAGAGCGTCAGCGAGACGCCGTCGTTCGCCAAAATCTACGGCAAGCGCATCGTCGTCATGGGCGGCGGCGCGCAGGTGGGTCAGGTGGCCATGGGCGCGATCACCGAGGCCGACCGTCACAACATCCGCGGCGAGCGCATCTCGGTGGACACGATTCCTCTGGTCGGCGAGACAGGAGCTCGCGGCGGCGGTCCGCGCCACCGGCACGGCTGCCGCGCGTGAAGATGCTGGTGCTCGCCGGCGCGCTGATGGGCGGTGACATCGCGACGGCCGTCGAAGAGGTGCGCGCCAACGGCCTGCCGGTGATCTCGCTCAACATGGCCGGCAGCGTGCCCGACGCCGCCGATCTGGTCGTCAGCGATCCGGTGCAGGCGGGCGTGATGGCCGTGATGGCGGTGGCTGATACGGCGAAGTTCGACCTGATGCGTCAGTTGAAACGACGGTACTGATCAGATCATGATCAAGGCAACTTCAGTCGGGCAGTAGAATCGTTAGCGGACGAGAGATAAATGATGAACAGGACCGTGCTCGCAGTGGCAGTCGCGCTTGCCTTGGGTTCCACGCTTTACGTCACCGCACAGCAGCCCGCAGCCCCGCCAGGGCCGGGCGCACCAGGCGCGGCGCCGGGCGGCCGCGGCGGCGGCCGAGGCGGGCCTCCGGGAGGCGGCCCCGAAGTGGGCATGAACACGCGTCCACCGAACGCGCCGGATCAGAAGCCGGCCGTCGCCGGGCAGACGCGCGCGCCGGAGCAGAAGCTCAACGTCGCCTTCGACGTCGTCACCGTGACCGAGGGCCTCGTCAACCCGTGGGGCCTCGACGTTCCTGCCCGACGGCAAGATGCTCGTCACCGAGAAGCCGGGACGGCTGCGCGTCGTCAGCGCCGACGGCAAGACGATGTCGGAGCCGGTCGCCGGCCTGCCCGCGGTTGACGCGCGCGGACAGGGCGGACTGCTCGACGTCTCGCTCGATCCGGCGTTCCAGAAGAATCAGCTGATCTACTGGAGCTACTCCGAGCCGCGCGACGGCATGATGAACAACACCGCGGTCGCGCGCGGCCGGTTCGTCGACGGCGCGGCGCCGAAGGTCGAGAACGTCCAGGTCATCTTCCATCAGGCGCCGTCGCTCAACTCGCCGCTGCACTTCGGCGGCCGCCTGGTGTGGAATCGCGACGGCACGCTGTTCGTCACCCATGGGCGATCGCTCGATCACCGAGGGCCGGATGCAGGCGCAGAAGATGGACAGCCTGATCGGCAAGATGGTGCGCATCAACGCCGACGGCTCCATCCCGAAGGACAACCCGTTCGTCGGCAAGGAGGGCGTGCGGCCGGAGATCTGGTCGTTCGGTCACCGCAACATCCAGGCCGCGACGCTGCATCCGCAGACCGGCGAGCTGTGGGAAGTCGAGCACGGCACGCGCGGCGGCGACGAAGTGAACGTCGCGCGCAAGGGCAAGGACTACGGCTGGCCGACGATCGCCTACGGCATCGAGTATCAGGGCCCGCCGATCACCGGCGGCATCCAGCAGCAGGCGGGCATGGAGCAGCCGGTCTACTACTGGGATCCGAACATCGCGCCGAGCGGCATGATCTTCTACACCGGCAAGCTCTTCCCGGCGTGGCAGAACAGCCTGTTCATCGGCGGCCTCGGCAGCACCAACCTCGTGCGCCTGTCGGTGAAGGGCGATCGGTCGTCGGCGAAGAGCGTCTGCTGCAGGATCTGCAGCCGGCGCGCGAGCGCTTCCGCGACGTGCGGCAGGGTCCGGACGGCGCGATCTACCTGCTGACCGACAACGCCAAGGGCCGCATCCTGAAGCTGGTGCCGAAATCGTAGATCTGTCGATTTTCGATGTAGGATCTTTGATTCGTGATTCGTTGTTGATTGTTGATTGACGATTGTTGATTGCGAGCGGCACCAGGCGCTCGCAGGCCTCTGACGAAATCAACAATCCAGAATCGACAATCAACAACGATTCGACAATCAGAAATCGGAGAATCATCAATGAGGTCTCCGGTCCCCTTCGTCGCCGCCGATCGCCGTCGCCTGCAGCACGCTGGTGCAGGCACAGACGGGCAACGGGCGAGTTGCGCGGCGTGCTGTCGAGCGTTCGCGGACCTCTGGCCGGCCTCGAGGTCCGCATCAAGAACACCAGTACAGGCGAGGTGACGACGACCACCACCTCGCCGTCCGGCGAGTTCTCGATGAGAGTGACGCCTGGTCGATACGAGGTCTTCACGAGTCAGGCCGGGTATGCGATCCTCTCGCTCCGCGATCTCGACGTGCGGGCCGGCGCAGTCGTCAAGGCCGATGGCGTGATGACCGACAGCCCGAACGCGGGCACGCCGGGCGAGCTCTCATTTCTCTATGACCGGGCCACGAAGAAGGCGCCAGCAGGTCCGGCACCGAAAACCGCGGACGGCAAGCCGGACTTGAGCGGCGTCTGGTTTCCCGGGTACGAGCTCGAACCCGAAGTTCCACCGTTCCAGCCGTGGGCCGCAGCGGCGGCGAAAGAGCGCGCCACCCGACTCGGCGACGACCCGCGCGCGCGGTGTCTGCCAACCGGCGTGTCGCGCATGCATGGGCTCGATCTCGTCAAGTTCGTCCAGACACCGGGACTCCTGATCGCACTGATCGAAGGGGCGTCACCGAACGTGCGCCAGATCTTCCTCGACGGCCGCGGTCATCCCGCCAATCTGCAGCCGACGTGGATGGGCCACTCGGTCGGCCGCTGGGAGAAGGACACGCTGGTCATCGACACGACGGATTCAACGACAAGGTCTGGCTGGAAGGGATCCGGCCGCAGACCGAACAGCTGCACGTCACCGAACGCTATCGCCGGATCGATCGGGGCCGCATGTCGGTCGAGATCACGATCGACGATCCCGGCGCGTACACGCGGCCCTGGAAGATCCGCCGCCTCCTCCAGCTCGCCGAAGGCGAGGAGATTCAGGAATACATCTGCAACGAGAACCACAAGACCGAGCACTTCGTCGGCGGACGGTAGCCAATTGTCGAAGCGATCGTCTCGTGTCGGGGCACACGGCGTCACCGATGACGATCGGCTTGGTGTTGTCCGTCCTGGCGCTCGCGACCGTCGCCGATGCGCAGTGGCTGAACCATCCCTCACCGGCAATTCCGCGATTGCCGGACGGCACGCCGAATCTCTCGGCGCCGGCTCCGAGAACGCCTGATAACAGGCCGGACCTGTCGGGCATCTGGGGGGCGGAGTGCTCGATTCAGGGTCGAGACGCCTGCTTTACCCAAAGCCTGTTCTTCGACCTGGCCAGGGATCTGAGCGCCGCCGACGTGCAGATGACGCCATGGGCTCAGGGAATCCAGACTCAACGCGAAGCGCGAAACCACGTCGATGACCCATACGGGTATTGCCTGCCGCCAGGAACACCGCGAATCAACTTCGGGGGCGGGCCTTTCAAGATTCTCCACACCAGTCCGGTCACGGCGTTTCTCTATGAAACACTCGCCGGCATGACCTTCCGGCAGGTGTTTACCGATGGCCGTTCACTGCCGAAGGTCACCGAGCCGACCTGGTTGGGATACTCGGTCGGCCGTTGGGACGGCGACGTCTTCGTCGTCGAGACTGCGGGGTTCAGAGACGGCGGCTGGCTCGACACGCGCAAGGCACGTCCGCACAGCGACGCGCTTCGTGTGACCGAACGCTTTCGCCGGACTGACTTCGGTCACATGCAGCTGACGATCACCATCGACGATCCCAAGGCCTTCCTCAAGCCCTGGACCGTTCAAGCGCGGTTGACGCTGATGCCGGACACCGATCTCGTCGAAGCGTTCTGCGACAACCACGACAAGACGATGGAACACCGGCGTATCGAGGCCGTCACCGAGCCGCCCAGCCCACGTTGACTACTTCTTTGATGATTTCAGCAACACGATGTCGTTCGTCGTCGTTGCCCACACGACGGCGAGGCCTTGCCGTCGCGCGACCACGCAAAGTTCGCTTGTAGTTGTTGCCACGACGCCCATACCACCGCCGCCGAGCAGCGAATCAATGCGGTAATGGCTGACGACCTCGCCAGGCGTCATGCAGACCCCGATCCTTCTGTCACCACCCGCGCTGACGGTGATACTCGGCGACGAGCTCCTGAAGACGCTCGCGAGAGAGCGACGCTTCAGGATCGTTGGGCAGCGGTGAGTCGAAGAATCGATCGGGGAGCGTGTCTTCCGCCAGCGTCCATCCGGCCAGCAGATTCACCTGACGCTTCGTCGTCACGATGCGCTGCGCCGTGTCGCGGAGTTCGTCAGGCGTGACGTCCCAGCCGGTGACGGCGCGTAGCATCGCGGCCGATTCACCGTAGAAGTCCTCGAGGACCCGCCGCAGAAACTTGCACAGGATCAGCGAGTCCATGAGCGCCGCCTTGTCTTCGGTCTCGATCGCGTGCTGCACGTTGTCGAGCGTCGCGTTGCGCCGATCGACCTTGTCCGAGAAGTCCACGTCGTAGGCGCCGCTGCGATTGTGATCCGCGCCCCTCGCCCCCACCGCAAATCCGAGCGCCATCGTCTGCAGCCCGCGAGGTTCGTAGCCGGGAATCTCGAGGCCCTTCACCTGCGGCGCGAATGCGATGCTGCCCTGTCCGATGGTTTCCGCGGCGCGGCGGCTGCCTTCGGCGAGCAGGGACCCGATACCCTCTCGCCGGCCGATGAGATCGATGGCCTTCAGCATCGCGTCGCCGCTGCCGAACGTCAGCCACGGCTCATCGAGCAGCCCGCGTTCGACACACTCCATCGCGAAGGCGATGGTGCCACCGGTGCTGATCGTGTCGATGCCAAGCTCGTCGCAGCGCTTCGACGCACGCAGCACGGCCTCGCGATCGCCCACGCCGCACAGCGAGCCCAGCGCGAACAGGCTCTCATACTCGATGCGAACGCCACCGTTGCTGGTGGCGTAGATGTGCTCACAGCCAATCGTGCAGGCGACGCAGCTGGCGCGCGTGCGCGAGTACTCGACGCGCAGCTGCTCGGGCGAGAGATTCGCGCCTCGTCGAACGTTCCCTGCTGGAAGTTGCGTGTCGGCAGAGTGCCGAAGCGGTTGAACGTCAGCAGGTTTGCCGCGGTGCCGAGCTCGCGGTACTTCGCCGTCGCCGGACCAAAGGATCGCTTCGACAGATCGCGGCTCAAGCTCCGTCAGCTGCGCGCGGCTGCGCCCACTCGACGCGCTGCGTTCCGCGCACGGCGATGGCCTTGATGTTCTTGCTGCCGAGCACGGCCCCACTGCCGCCGCGGCCGGCGTGACGTCCATCGTGCGAGATCGTCGCGTAGCGGACGCGCGCGCTCGCCTGCCGGTCCGATCGACGCAATGCGGTAGTTCGCGCCCAGCCGCGCACGCAGCTTCTCTTCGGTCACCGAACACGACTCGCCCGCCACATCGTCTGCCGGCTCGAGCCGGACGTCGCCGTCGTCGATGACCAGCACCGACAGCGCCGGCGCCTTCCCAACGATGACGATGGCATCGCAGCCAGCCTGCTTACCGGCAACAGCAAAGCCGCTGCTCGCGAGCGAGTCGTTGAAGCGGCCGGTCAGCGGACTGCGGCTGACGACGGCGAACTTGGCGGAGGTGGTGAGCGGACTGCCGACGAGAGGGCTGAACGCGAAGATGAGCGGCGCTTCGGGCGACAGCGGATCCGCTGTCGGCTCCGCCTTCGTCGAGCAGCAGTCGCGCACCGAGACCGCTGCCGCCGATGTATTGGCGCAGCACGTCATCGGACAGCGGCACACGCTCCGCCGTAGCCGGTCGAGGCGTCGATGCGGAGATAACAGCCGTGGTAACCGAAGGGCATCTCGACTGGCTAGCCGCCAGCGTCTGCCGACAGGATCAACAGCCGATCGTTCGCGGCAAGCCTCGTATCCAGGGACTTCACGAACTCATCGCCATTGAGATTCGCCGCGAGCGACGGATGAAGACCCTCAGGCGTGATGAGGTCACTCAAGCCTGGGCACCGGGCGGAGAGCTCCCCGAGAACCTGGCCGAAGGTTTCGGCCTCGAGTTCCATCTCGGAGATTCCAGCGCGTTCTCGGGGGATGCCCAGAAATTCAACGTACATGGTGTGCGTCCGGCCGAAGCCCTGCCAGGCGGACGTAACCTGATGATAACATGGGCGTTTAACCCGTTCATGAGCGAGCCAAAGCCATCATCAGTCTCCGCCGTTCAGCGCCCCGGCCCGAGGGCAAGCGTTCCCGCGTCCGAGGGAAGCCCAAGGGACGCGCCGTCGATCCCAAAGCGCGTGAAGAGGTCCAGGCGCTGCTCGGTAACGAGCCCCGCCGCCGCGACCTGCTGATCGAGCACCTGCACAAGATTCAGGACCGCTACGGGTATCTGTCGGCACCGCATCTCGTCGCCCTCGCGGCTGAGATGAAGATGGCGATGGCCGAGGTCTACGAGGTGGCGACGTTCTATCACCACTTCGACGTGGTGAAGGACGGCGACACCGCGCCGCCGGCGATCACCGTTCGCGTCTGCGACTCGATTGCCTGCGAGCTGGCCGGTTCGCACGACGCTGCTCGACGCGCTGCCGCGGCTGCTCGGCAAGGACGTCCGCGTGCTGCACGCGCCGTGCGTTGGGCCGGTGCGAGACGGCGCCCGTCGTCGTGGTGGGTCAGAACCCGGTGCCGCACGCCACACCCGACCAGGTCGTGTCGCGCGTGAAGGCGGGAGCCGTCGCGCACGACACGTCGAACACGTCGATCACGCCAGGACACCTCGACTACGCCGCCTACCGGGCCGGAGGCGGATACGCTGCTCGCGGCGGCCTGCGTCGGCGGGCAGCGCAGCGCCGCCGACGTCATCGCGATCATGGAAGACTCGGGGCTGCGCGGTCTCGGCGGCGCCGGCTTCCCGGCCGGCCGCAAGTGGAAGATCGTCGCCGCCGAACCGGCGCCTCGCCTGATGGCGATCAACATCGACGAAGGCGAGCCGGGCACGTTCAAGGATCGCTATTACCTCGAGCGCGACCCGCACCGCTTTCTCGAAGGCGCGATCATCGCGGCGTGGGCGGTCGGCATCGACGCCGTCTACATCTACCTGCGCGACGAGTATCACGGCTGCCGCGCGATTCTCGAGCGCGAGCTGGCGGCGCTGCGGGCCAACCCGCCGTGCACGCTTCCCGCATTCCACCTGCGACGCGGCGCCGGCGCCTACATCTGCGGCGAAGAGTCCGCGATGATCGAATCGATCGAGGGCAAGCGCGGTGAACCGCGGCTGCGTCCGCCGTACGTCGCGCAGGTCGGGCTCTTCGGCCGGCCGACGCTCGAGCACAACATGGAGACGCTCCACTGGGTGCGCGAGATCGTCGAGAAGGGCGCCGGCTGGTTTGCCGGTCACGGCCGCAACGGACGGAAAGGCTTGCGTTCGTTCTCGGTGAGCGGCCGCGTCAAGAAGCCCGGCGTGCACCTCGCGCCTGCGGGCATCACGCTGCAGGAGCTCGTCGACGAATACTGCGGCGGCATGCTCGACGGCCACACGCTCTACGGCTATCTGCCCGGCGGCGCGTCGGGCGGCATCCTGCCAGCGTCGATGGCCAACGTGCCGCTCGACTTCGACACGCTCAATCAGTACGGCTGCTTCATCGGCTCGGCAGCGGTTGTCGTCCTCTCCGACAAGGACACGGCGACCACGGCGGCGCGCAACGTGATGAAGTTCTTCGCCGACGAGTCGTGCGGGCAGTGCACACCCTGCCGTGTCGGCACCGAGAAAGCGCTGCACCTGATGAAGGGCACGCGCTGGGACAAGCCGCTGCTGCAGGAGCTCTCGCAGGCGATGATGGACGCGTCGATCTGCGGTCTCGGCCAGGCGGCGCCCAACCCGATGCTATGTGTGATGAAGTACTTTCCACGAGAGCTGGAGCAATCAACCACTTCACGTGAATGACCATGATTACGACACACAGAGACACAGAGGCACCGAGGTTTCTTCAATCATGACCGCACGTGCAGTCATGATCCAAGGCTACTCTCTGTGCCTCAGAGCCTCTGTGGGTCGTCACGCACGTGAAGTCAGTGAAAGACTCAGCGTAGGAGCACGGCGACTCGAAGGACCTCCGATGCATCAGACCAAGACAGCGACGAGCCCGCCGCTCGTGACGTTCACGCTGAACGGGCGCACCATCACGACGCCCGAGACGCAGACGATCATCGAGACCGCCGATCACCTCGGCATCGAGATCCCGCGGCTCTGCTACATGGAGGGCATGCGCGCCGACGGCAACTGCCGCACGTGCATGGTGGAGATCAAGGGCGAGCGCGTGCTCGCACCGTCCTGCTGCCGCTACCCGAGAGAGGGCATGGAGGTCACCACCAACAGCCCGCGGGCGATCGCCAGCCAGAAGATGTCGCTCGAGCTGCTGCTCTCGGACATTCCCGAGACGTCCTACACGCTGAACTCGGAGCTCGATCTCTGGGCGAAGAAGCTGGAGCTCGGCAAGCCGCGGTTCCACGCGCGTCAGCAGCCGGCCGAGGACCTCTCACATCCGGCGATGGCGGTGAACCTCGACGCCTGCATCCAGTGCAAGCGCTGCGTCCGCGCCTGCCGCGAGGAACAGGTCAACGACGTCATCGGCTACGCGTTCCGCGGCGGCCACTCGAAGATCGTCTTCGACCTCGACGATCCGATGGGCGACTCGACCTGCGTCGCCTGCGGCGAGTGCGTGCAGGCGTGCCCGACCGGTGCGCTGATGCCGGCCCGCGACGTGGCGAAGATCGTTCCCGAGAAGACGGTCGATTCCGTCTGCCCGTACTGCGGCGTCGGCTGTCAGCTCACCTACAACGTCAAGGACAACAAGATCCTCTACGTGCAGGGCAAGGACGGCCCGGCCAACTCGAGCCGGCTGTGCGTCAAGGGCCGCTACGGCTTCGACTACGTCCAGCATCGCCATCGTCTGACCAAGCCGCTGATTCGCAAGAAGGACGTGCCGAAGCACAAGGACTTCACCGTCGATCCCGAGAAGTGGCACGAGGTGTTCCGCGAGGCGACGTGGGAAGAAGCGCTCGACTTCGCTGCCAAAGGGCTCCGCGACATCCGCGACACGTACGGCAAGAAAGCGCTCGCGGGGTTCGGCTCGGCGAAGGGCACCAACGAAGAGGCGTATCTGTTCCAGAAGCTGGTGCGCACGGGCTTCGGCTGCAATAACGTGGACCACTGCACGCGGCTGTGCCACGCCTCGAGCGTGGCCGCGCTCATGGAAGGCATCAACTCCGGCGCGGTGTCGAACCAGGTGCGCGACGTCGTCAACGCCGAAGTGATCTTCGTCATCGGCGCCAACCCCACCGTCAACCATCCGGTGGCGGCGACGTGGATCAAGAACGCGGCGAAGGACGGCGCGAAGCTGATCGTCGCCGACCCGCGCCGCGGCGATCTCGCGCGGCACGCGACCTACAACCTGCAGTTCAACGCCGACACGGACGTCGCGCTGCTCAACGCGATGCTGCACGTGATCGTCGAAGAAGGCCTCGTCGACGAAGCCTTCGTCCGCGATCGCACGTCGGGGTATGAGGCGCTGGCCGAGAACGTGAAGAAGTTCTCACCCGAGGCGATGGCGCCGATCTGCGGCATCGACGCGCAGACCATCCGCGAGGTCGCGCGGCTCTACGCCACGTCGAAGGGCTCGATCATCCTCTGGGGCATGGGCATCTCGCAGCACGTGCACGGCACCGACAACGCGCGCTGCCTCATCGCCCTGGCGCTCTCGACCGGTCAGATCGGCAAGCCGGGCTCGGGACTCCATCCGCTGCGCGGCCAGAACAACGTGCAGGGTGCGTCGGACTCGGGGCTGATCCCGATGTTCTATCCCGACTATCAGCGCGTGAACACGCCCGAGGCGCGTCAGCGTTTCGAGAAGCTGTGGAAGACCGAGCTCGATCCGAATCCCGGTCTCACCGTCGTCGAGATCATGAACGCCGCGAAGAAGCGGGAGATTCGCGGGATGTACATCATGGGCGAGAACCCGGCGATGTCCGATCCCGACGTCGATCACGCGCGCGAGGCGATGGCCGCGCTCGATCACGTCGTCGTCCAGGACATCTTCCTCACCGAGACGGCGTATCTCGCCGACGTCGTGCTGCCGGCCACGGCGTGGCCCGAGAAGGTCGGCACCGTCACCAACACCGACCGCATGGTGCAGCTCGGACGCAAGGCGATCGAGCCGCCGGGCGACGCGAAGGAAGATTTCTGGCTGATCGTCGAGCTCGCGCAAGCGCATGGGACTCGACTGGAACTACTGCCATCCGCGCGACGTGTTCGACGAGATGCGGCAGTGCATGGACTCGATCGCCGGCATCACGTGGGAGCGCCTGGAGCAGCAGTCGTCGGTCACCTATCCCTGCGTGAAGGAAGGCGACCCCGGCGACCCGGTGGTCTTCATCGACAAGTTCCCGACGCAGACCGGGCGCGCGCAAGTTCGTGCCGGCCGATCTCATCTCGGCCGACGAGCGTCCGGACGCGGAGTATCCGATGGTGCTCATCACCGGCCGCCAGCTCGAACACTGGCACACCGGATCGATGACCCGCCGCGCGTCGACGCTCGACTACATCGAGCCGGAGCCGGTCGCGTCGGTGCACCCGCTCGATCTCGAAGCGCTCGGCGTTCCGGCCGGCACCACGCTGACCATCGCGTCGCGCCGCGGCGAGATCTCGCTGTACGCGCGCGCCGACGAGGGCATGCCGCGCGGCGCCGTGTTCGTGCCGTTCTGCTACTACGAGGCGGCCGCCAACAAGCTGACCAACCCGGTGCTCGATCCGTTCGGCAAGATCCCGGAGTTCAAGTACTGCGCGGTGAAGGTGACCGCGGGCGGCGCGACGCCCGAGCGAATGAGCTTCGGCGGAGGGTCGCTGCTCGCGGATGCCATGGCGTCCGATCGAGCCAGTAATACAAAATGCAAGAGGCGAAATGCGAATCGAGCTGAAGCGACGCAGCGGCGTTTTTGCATTTTGACTTTTGCATTTTGAATTACGCGTTGTGACCGACAGCAAGAGCCACCCCGCGCAAGACGTGCGCATGCACGGGTTCAGCCGAAGGCACACGGTCGCCCAGGCGATCGAATGGCTTGACGCGAAGCTGCGCACACTCGATGCCGAGGACGTGCCGCTGCGCGATGCGGCGGGCCGCGTGCTGGCATCGACCGTCGTCAGCGACATCGACGTCCCCGGATTCGATCGCGCGACGATGGACGGCTACGCCGTGCGTCGCAGACTCCACCGAGGGCGCGACTCCGTACAACCGCATCCCTCTGATCGTCGTCGGCGACGCTCTGCCCGGCTCGCCATTCACAGGAACGATCGCCCGCGGCATGGCCGTGCGCATCATGACCGGCGCGCCAATCCCCGCCGGCGCCGACTCGGTGCTCCCGGCGGAATCCGTCGATGTCGCCGTAGAGCGGACCAGTCGCGGACACCATCGCCGCGATCGCCGACGTCTCGCCGCAGAAAGAACGTCGGTCATCGCGGCGAAGACATCGTCCGCGGCACCACGCTGCTCGAACGCTGGCCGTGTGCTGCGCCCGCAGGACGTCGGCGTGATGAGCTCGATTGGGCTCGCCACGGCGCGTGTCGTCCGACGGCCGCGCGTGCGGCTCGTGATCACCGGCAACGAGCTACTTCCGGCCGGCTCGAAGCCGCGCGACCACCTGATCACCGACGCGAACGGTCCGATGCTCGCAGCGCTGGCCGAGCGCGACGGGGCGATCGTGGACTTCCCTGGACTAATTCGCGACGAGGCCGACGCGATCACTGCCGCGCTCGCTGCAGGGCCCGTCCTTCCGGACGTAGGGCACCCTGGCGTGTCGTTCGGAGGTGCCGGAACCGGACATCATCATCGTGTCCGGCGGCTCGAGCGTCGGCATCGAAGATCTCGCCCCCATGCTCGTGGCGCAGCACGGCGAGCTCGCCGTCCACGGCATCGCGATGCGTCCGAGCAGCCCGACCGGCATGGGCACGCTGGGCTCGCGCCTGGTCTTCCTGCTGCCAGGCAATCCCGTCTCGGCGCTCTGCGCCTACGACTTCTTCGCCGGCCGCGCGATACGCGCGCTCGGGCGGACGCGCGAAGCAGTGGCCGTATCGCGCGGTGCGCGGCACGCTCACCCGCAAGATCAGCTCGCCGATCGGCCGCCTGGACTACGCACGGTGTCCGGTTCCAGGAGGCGGCACGTCGAGCCGCTGTCCGTCGCCGGCGCCTCGCTGCTCTCCTCCACCACGAGGGCCGACGGCTTCGTGATCGTCGAGCAGGACAGCGAAGGATACGCAGCCGGGTCAGACGTCGACGTCTGGCTCTATGCGTGAGCCGCCCTTCGCCAAAGGCTTCGGCGGGCCCGGTCAAGAGCAGTTCCTCAACGTCCTCGATCGCGACGAAGCCGAGCGCCGGTTCCGCGCCGCCTCGATCTCGCTCCGCGTGGGCATCGAAACCGTCGCGCTCGATGCAGCGCTCGGGCGCGTGCTCGCCGCCGATGTCGTGTCCCCGGTAGACGTGCCGTCGTTCGACCGGTCGAACGTCGATGGGTTCGCGGTCGTGGCCGAAGACACGTTCGGCGCGTCCGAGGAAGTGCCGCGCCGCGTGCGCCTCGCCACCGAAGTGATTCACACCGGCGTCGTCCCCGCAACCATCATTCGATCGGGCGAGGCTGTCGCCATTGCGACCGGCGGCATGATGCCGCGCGGTGCGGACGCGGTCGTCATGGTCGAACACGCCGACGTCGCCGGACGACGACGTTGCAACATCGCCGTGCCGTCACCGCCGGCAGCGGCGTCTCCTTCGCCGGCACCGACATCACCGCCGGCGAGACAGTGCTGCGGCGCGGGACGATCCTGACCAGCCGCGACACCGGCGTGCTCGCGGCCATTGGCGTCGCCTCGGTGGACGTGTGGCGCAAGCCGGTCGTCGCCATCCTCTCGACCGGCGACGAGATCATCCCGCCCGGGCAGCCGATGCAGCCGGCGCGCATCTACGACTCCAACGCGCAGGTCCTTGCCGATGCCGTGCGCGAGCTCGGCTGCGAGCCTCGCCGCCTCGGCATCGTCGTCGACGACATCGACCAGCTGCGGGTGAAGCTGCGCGAGGCGATCGCCGAAGGCCGATGCCGTGCTGCTGTCCGGCGGCACGAGCAAAGGCGCGGGCGACGTGTCCTATCGAGTCGTCTCCGAGCTCACCGACCCCGGCATCGTCGCGCACGGTGTCGCGCTGAAGCCCGGCAAGCCGATCTGCCTCGCCGCGACCGGCGGCCGTGCCGGTCGTCGTGCTGCCCGGCTTCCCGACCTCGGCGATCTTCACCTTTCACGAGTTCGTCGCGCCGGTCCTGTCGGCAATGGCCGGCCGCGGCTGGAAGATCGCGCGACCGTGCGAGGCCAGGCTCGCGGTGAAGGTCAACAGCGAGATCGGACGTACCGAGTATCTGCTCGTCGGACTGGTGGAAGTGCCGGACAGCACGGGCCGAGGTCCGGCGCCGGACACTACGTCGCGTATCCGATGGGCAAGGCTCCGGCAGCGTGACGACGTTCAGCCGCGCCGACGGCTTCACCACGATCGGCCGTCACGAGGAGATCGTCCAGGCCGGGACGATGGTCGACGGTGCAGCTGCTCGGACGCGAGCTGCAGCTCGCGGACCTCGTCGTCATCGGCAGTCACTGCATCGGTCTGGACTATCTGCTCGGCGAGCTGGAGACGGCTCGGCGTGCGCGCGAAGTTTCTGGCGGTCGGCAGTCTCGCCGGACTCGAGGCGGCCAAGCGCGGCGAGTGCGACATCGCCGGCATCCACCTGCTCGATCCGCAGAGCGGTGAGTACAACCGTCCCTTCCTGACGCCGGAGCTCGCGCTGATTCCCGGCTATGGCCGCCTGCAGGGCATCGTCTATCGCAAGGGCGATTCGCGCTTCGAGGGACGCACGGCCGAGCCGACGCGATCGCGGCGGCGATCGCGCGATCCGTCATGCGTCATGGTCAATCGCAACCAGGGCAGCGGCACGCGCGCGTTGATCGATCGACTGCTCGGAGGCAGCGAAGCCGCCCGGCTACGCCGTGCAGCCGCGCAATCACAACGCCGTTGCGGCCGCGGTCGTGCAGCACCGCGCCGACTGGGGTGTCACGCTCGACACGATCGCGCGCAGCGCGGGGCTTGGCTTCATCCCGGTGCAGCACGAGCAGTACGACTTCGTGTCACCACGCGCGCGCGCAGATCGTCCCGGCGTCAAGGCGTTCGTGGAACGGCTTGGCGCATCCGGTCACGCGTGAGGCGCTTGCCCGTCTGGGGATGAAGATCTGATCGGTGCTGCATCGCGGCGCAACCGACGGCCCAATGCACGGCTTAGTGGATCGGGATAAATCGGCTGCTCGGAGGGGCCAGGCCCGCAGGTTGCGTCGTGCCACCAGCGCGCTCACAACACAGCCCCCGCAAATGTTGTTTCAGGGGCGGGATGACTGAGTTGTGACGCGCGGCGTCATCGATGCAACGCCGGCCTCGGCTTCGCCTCCGGCAGCTCGGAGGCAGACGCGAGTGTCTGCCTCGACGCCAGGCGGGTCGAAGACCCGCCTCTACTTCCGCGGCTACTTCTTCGCCACCACCGCCAGCTGATTCACAATCGTGTAGCCCTCGGCCTTGTCACGGGCGATGGCTTCCGCGGTCGTCTTCTGGTCGGCCGACGGCACGCTTCCCTTGAGCACCACCGTCTTCGTCGACGCGCTGGTGTCGACGTTGATGCTGCTGGCATCGACGCGGCCATCAGCGATCAGCGCGGACTTCACGTCCACGGTGTTGGTGGCAGCAGCGGTCTTCTCGGCCACTTTTTCTGTATCCTGCTTCACACCGCGCACGGTATTCGCGCACGCACCACTCAGCGCCGCGACCACAATCAACGCGCAAAGGCCCGTAAAGTTTTTGCTCACCATGTTTCTCCTCATAACGCTCACCACGCCGGCGACCTACTGCACGCGCGGTGCCAGGTCGTACTGCTGAGGCCCTAAGATGGAAGGAATGGTCGAAACCACTCGAGGAGCTCGCATCGCCGATCGTTGCGGGGGCATCGTGTTGTGCGGCGGCAAGTCCACTCGCATGGGCTCACCGAAGGCGCTGCTGCCATTCGGTTCCGAGACGATGCTGCAGCGCGTTGTGCGTTTACTGAGCGAAGTGGTCTCGCCGATTGTCGTCGTGGCTGCCGTCGATCAGGAGCTGCCCGCCCTGCCGGACGACGTGATCATCGCGCGCGACGAGCGCGAGGCGCGCGGGCCGCTCGAAGGACTTCGGGCTGGACTGACGGCGCTGCCGCCGGACGTCGATGCGGCGTATGTGACGAGCTGTGACGTGCCACTGCTCGTTCCCAACTTTGTCCGTCAGATACTCGATCTCGCCCGCGGCTACGACATCGCCGTGATGGAGATCGACGGCTTCACGCATCCACTGTCCGCTGTGTACAGTCGCGCGACGCTTCCCGTCGCGGAGGAACTCCTGGCCAAGGATCGACTGCGACCGGCCTTTCTCTTCGAGGCCGTGCACACCCGACGCGTACGGCCGGAGGACATGACCGCCGATCCGGAGCTGCGCACGCTGCGCAATCTCAATACGCGCGACGACTACGAACGCGCGCTCGTAGAGGCGGGGCTTTAGACGCCCGCCGTGGAGGCGAGTCTTAAGACTCGCCACTCGGCGCGGCACTACAGCGCGGCACGTCTTCGCCAAGCGCTGTCGCGAGATCGATCTGGTGCTCCTGCTCCTGCCGCAGGATCTCGCGAATCTCCTCGGCCAGCGCATACTCCTGCAGCGCCTCGCACTGCACGACGCGCTCGCGATAGGCGCGCACCGTTGCGTTCTCGTTCTCGAGATCGGCGCGCAGCATCTCGCGCGCATCGTCGCTCTGCTTGACCGGCAGCGCCTTCACCGTCGGCATGCCGCCCAGGTAGTCGATCTGCTTGGCGATGGTCAGCGCATGCTGCAGTTCCTCGCCGGCGTGTTTCTCGCAGCTCATCGGCGATGTTCATGTACTCGGCGCCCTTCAGCACCTGTGAGTACACGACGTAGGCAATGATGGCCTGATACTCCCGCGCGAGATCCTCGTTGAGCTTGTCGATCAACTTCTCGCGGGTGATCTTGGTGGTTTCAGTTGGCGACGCTGTGGCCATACGAACTGGTCTCCGGACGGAATGTCGATCACACGTTACGAGACTACGGGCAACGGCCGTACAGCAAGGCTCGTGCTAACCCAGCTCGGCAGCGTGAAACCGCGGCCTATCGAGTTCGACCGGTAACGAAGCCGCTCACCACGTCGTCGGTCGAGCTGCTGGAACGGCCGCAAACTGTCGTTGGACGATCTGGTTCGCAATAACGTCCTCGAGCTGCCCGATTTCGGCGCGCCGCTGACCATCGCCCACCGGGCGACCTGCGCGACTGGGCAAGCTGGCTGGGGGCGCCTTGGGGCGTTAGGACGTAGGGGCGGCCTTCAGGCGGCCCACATTCATTTCAAGAACGTCGAGCGGTCCTTGAACTCCACCATGATGAACTCCGCGTCCTTCGCGGTGTTCTCGGGAAGATGCACGTTGCCGTCGCTGCAGCCGAGCGAGCCCGCCTCCACCGACGCGGGCTCCGTCGACCCGTCGGGCAGCGTGAAGTTCATCGTCTGATCGGTCAGGAAGATCACGCACCCGGGCAGATGCCGGTGCATCACCGACTTCTCACCCGCCCCGTACTTCACACGCAGGAACCGCGCGACGTTGTTCTCGAAGGCGACGACGTAGTGCGTCGGGTCGGCCGTGACCGCGTCGGGAAAGGGATCGGGACGCCGCTGGGCCAGCAGCGTGGCCGTGGCCACACCAATCACCGCACCGAGCACCAGGCCAATCGCAAGGTTCTTCATGCCGCCCACACTATCAGGCAACACGAACGACGTCACGGCCCAGCGGCTATCCGTCCACCCGCAGCGTCTCGACAGGCCGCATGCGGACGTACCGCAGAGTGGGCCACAACGCGGCGGCCAGCGCGACCGCGATGACGACCACCACCGACGCACCGAGCACGTAGGGCCATGGCCCGCGCATCTTCGCAGCCTCGGTTCCTGGGGCAGCGTTCAGCACCGACGACATGAGCGCCACCCACACGCAGGCACCCCACGTCACACCGATACCGATCTGTATCAGTGCGCGGCGCGCCACCGTCACCATCACCCCGCGCGCACTCCCGCCCAGAGCGAGACGAATGCCGAACTCCCGGCGCCGCTGCGCCACCGTCATCGACATGAGCGCGTAGAGCCCGGTCGCTGAGAGCGCCATCGCGAGCAGCGAGAGTCCGGTCATGATGCTTGATGCGATGGCGATCACATTCACCGGCATCGGCAAGGTGGTCCAACGCAGCGACGTCGCTCACGAAGGCTGTCGGATCGACATCGGCGACGAGAGCCCGCAGCTTTGGCGCGAACGCCAGGGGACTTTTGCCGAGGTCGATCGTCACCGTCATCGGATTCAGCGTCCCAGGCGCCGCCGCCATGAACACCACCGGGGTCCCGTCGGCGAACACGCGGTCTGCGCTCGGTTCGATGTTCGGGACGACCCCGACGATCTCCTTCCACGGTGCGGGCGTGCCGTCGCGATCCTGGTCGAGCTTGAAGCGGCTTCCGATCGCACTCTGTGGATCCATGCCCCGACGCTCGAGCCACTTCATGTTGACGATCACCGCGGCAGGCTCCACCGCCGGGTCGCGCGAGACGTCTCCCGCGTCGAACAGGCGTCCTGCGACAGGCGAAACGTCAAGCACGGCAAAGAATCCCGGATCGACGAACGTCGCCACGCCCCCGATGCGTTCGCTCCGCTCCTCGCCCGGAGGTTGATCGGAAAACGTCCATCGGCGCACGCCGGGCTGCAGCATCAGCCGGCGGCCGAGCTCCTCCTGCAGGCTCGCGATACGGACGCGCAGCGCCTCGTCTTCCCGGCGCTCGGACGAGGGGATGCGAATTGAGCCGACGAGATACTGGTCGGCGGACGAGGGGACGCGAATCGAGGCGACGAGGTACCGGTCGGCGGCCGCAACCCTCGTATGCTGCGTCAGGGTTCGGCTGGAAGAGCCGCCAGGCCATGACGCCGGGGAACAACGCGACAATCGCGAGACCCACCTCGATGACGATCAGGGCGCCCGCCACCCGTCCGAGGCGGAGGGTGCTCCCGCCCGCCCCGGCGGATTGGATGCTCGACTGGAGCATGCCGCCGGTGGCGCGGAGCGCGGGCAGCACGCCTGCGACGACCGCGCAGAGCACCGACAGGCCGAGCGCCTTCAGCGCGAACGCCGGAGTGATGTTCGGATCGAACCAGAACGGCAACGGGAAGCGCGACGCCAGCTGTGCCACGGCGATGTCGATCGCGATCAGCCCGATGCCGGTGGCGATGAGCGAGAGCAGAAGCGTTTCGACGAAGAGCTGCCCCATGATCCGCGCGCGGCTCGCGCCAAGCACGGTGCGGACGGCGACCTCGTTCCACCGCGTCGCGGTCCGCGCCAGGATCAGGATTGCCGCGTTGCCGCACGCGATCAGCAGCACGATGACTGGCACCACCTGCGCGATCGCCAGGATCCAGGCCAGCGCACCCTCCGGCTCCGGGATCTCGACCGCAGAGAAGGCGACGGCGTCGGCCTGTATCGGCTTGGGCCGCGCGTCAGGACGCCGTTGGCAAGCGGACGGCCTTCAGCTCGGCCCGCGCCTGCGCCACCGACACGCCATCGGCGAGCCGGCCGTATATCCGCACGACCGGCCCCAGCCCGTTCGCATCGTCGGCGGACCGCACTCGCAGTGGGAGCCAGAGCTGCTGGACGCTCGGCATCGCAAAGCCTTCCGGCATCACGCCGACGATCGTGGTCGGCACGCCGGCAATGCGGAGCGTGGTGCCCACCACGTTGTCGGCTCCGCCGAGGCGCCGGCGCCAGAAGCTATAGCCGACGACGGCCACGTCGGCTGCACCGGGGACTTCGTCCGCCGCCAGCAGCGCGCGTCCCATGATCGGCTGCACACGCGCCAGCGTGAATACCGTTGCGGTCATCAGGGCAGCGGCTTCCCCGTCGGACCAGCCGTCGCCAGACACCACGTTGACCTCAGTCAGGATCACGGCGCCAAGCGACGCAAACGTCCTGACCCGCTCCGCGCAGGATCTCGTAGTCGCCAACGTGGAGCGCGGCCCGGCCGTCCTGGCCGACACCGACGACGCCGACGACCCGCTCGCCCTCGTCGAATGGAGGTGACTGCCCGAGGGCGCTCTCGACCAGGTGATTCGGCAAGAGGCTCAGCGGAATCCCGATGGTGAGCGCGAAAACGATGGCGAGCGAGACGCCCGGATACTTGCGCATCATGCGCATCCCGAGCTTCACGTCGAGCCACGAGAACGCGGGTTCCCACCGCCTGGCGCTCATCGAACGTGGAAAAGCCTACTACAGAGAACTTTACAACGTAAAGCCTCTTTACCGAAGGCGGGTCCGTCTCTACGACCTGAAAACGTCTCTACTCGCTCCACAGAGTACGAGCGAAGATGCCGACCGCGATTAGGCCGACGAACGGTCCGGCAGCGACAATCGGCGTCGAATAGTCGACGGGCAGAGCTGAGGGAACGAGAAGCCAGCCGAGAAACGCGCTGGCGCACGCCCCGGCAATCCAGGCATAGCCGAGCATCTTTACGACACGTTCGGTAGCAGGTGTCATGAAGACGTTATCGGCTGGTGTCAGGCGGGTCTGAAGACCCGCCTCTACGGCCGTTATTCGGTGCAGGTGAAGCTCGCGGCGTTGTTCTCGGTGCCGGGCGCGCCGGTGAACTTCGGCCACTTCGGCCACTCGCACAGCGGGCGCGCGCGGTTGGCGTTCGGGTTGCCGTCGATCGCGATGAGCCCGGACGGCGCCTGACCCTTCTCCACCCACTCCTGCAGCGCCTTCAGACTGTCGATCTTCGCGTTGAACGGACCGAAGCCGTGGCCGAAGCCGGGAATCATGTAGAAGCGCATGAAGCTGTCCACGCCCGGCCTGGCCGAACTGCTTCACCTGCCGCTGGTAATAGAGCTCGGAGTTGTGCGGCGTGATGAAGTCGTCCACGGTGCCGTGGGTCATGATGATCTTGCCGCCCTTGGCCTTGAACTTCTCGAGGCTCACGTCGCTGACGTCCATGATCGACGCGACGATCTTGATGCGCTCCTGATACTGCTTCGGATCGAACGTCATCGTGTCGAGCTTCGGGATTGCGCGCTGATGATGAACTTGGCGGTCTGGTCGCCGGCGGTGTAGAGCAGCGGCTCCTTGCCCGACAGCGGATTCGACGGCTGCGGCACCTGGCCAAAGCTCGATCGGCCCTGGAACAGCGCGCCTTCGAGCAGCGCCCAGCGCGGGAACGTGTCCATGCCGGCGATCGCGAAGCCCGGCTTGTAGTCGCTGGTGATCTTCGCCACCGCCGCGAGCTGCGCATCGGAGAGGCACGCATCGCCAGCGTCCGATGCCGTTGGCGCAGCGCAGCGTCTTCACGTCGAACGCCGTGTTGCACGCCTTGACGTGGCTGATGATGCCGTCCTTCGCGCCGTCGAGCGGATCGCACTTCGCGTACACGGCATCGGTGATCAGCTTCGACTTCCGCCGGATTCATCCACGCCGCGCCGCCGCCTTCGTACAGCGCGCGGCCGACGTTCAGCGATCCCAGATGCAGCAGCGTGACGTTGTAGGCGGGATAGTGCGCGACGACGCCGTCGTAGTCGTTGGAGTAGCGGGCCGCGGCATCGAGCGCCTCGTGGCCTCCCTGCGAGCCGCCGATGAAGTAGAAGCGCTCGGGCGCGCGGCCGTAGGCCTTCTTGATGATCGCCATCGCGGCGTCGTGCCCCTTCTTGACCGACTCCTTGCCGAAGTTGCGCAGCGCCTCGTCATCCAGCGCGAACGAGCCGTCGAAACCCGGCGTGGACTTGTGGCCGCCGTCGGTGCCGAGCGTGACGAAGCCCTGCTTCAGCGGGTTGTCCACGTTCGCCGGCTGCAGCGTGAAGCCGGTGAGGCCGGTGACCAGCGTGCCGTTGTAGCCGCCGCCGCCCATCTGCAGCACACGACGGTTCCACGACTGCGGCAGGTTGACCTCGAACTCCAGGTTCGGCGAGCTCGGGTTCTGCGGCTTGACGATGCCGATCACCTTGCAGAAGTCGCCGTTCGCGTTGCCTTGCTCAGACGCGGCGACCGCGACCGCCGTCTGCACGACCGCGCCGCCGGTCGGCAGGCCGATCGCCGACGCCGGGATCGACAGCCCCTGCAGGCTGGCGCACGCCGCAGCTGGCAGCGGGGTGCGACCATCCTGCGCCGACATGGGGACAGCCACACTTGCGAGCGCGCCGGCCAAGAGGATGAATGCGCAGCGCGACATGCTTGGATATCTCATGCGCATATTATGAACCGGCATGGCACGTCCGAAAGGACGTGCCCTACGTCCGAAAGGACGTGCCCTACGTCCGAAAGGACGTGCCCTACATGGAAAGACGAGCACACGTATAATCCGCCAGCATGTCTGGCGTCACGACCGGTCTCCGGTTTGCCCCGGCGCACGTCGCGGTCGAGCGGCGCGCCGACGGCTCGGCAATTCTGCGATCGCCTGAGCGGCTCGAACCCTTCGCGCGCGCGACTGGCGAGTGGCTGGTGCAGTGGGCGGCCGCCACACCGGACCGCACGTTCCTGGCCGAGCGAGCCGGCGACAGTTGGCGCCGCGTCACATATAGCGAGTCGCTCGACGCCGTGCGTCGCATCAGCGGCTCGCTCCTGACGCGCCGGCTCACCGCGTCGACACCGGTCGCGATCCTGTCCGACAACTCTGTGAACCATGCGTTGGTCGCGCTCGGCGCAATGCATGCCGGCATACCAGTCGCGCCAATTTCGCCAGCCTACTCGCTGGTGTCGACGGATCACGCCAAGCTCAAATCCATCTTCCAACTGCTTCAGCCGGGGCTGGTGTTCGCCGACAACGCCGCTCGATTTGCCGCGGCGCTTGCGACCGTCGGCGCAACCGCGACACCCATCGATCAGCTGCTCGACCGGGACCATGGCGCGATCGTGGACGAGGCATTCGCGGCCGTCGGCCCCGACACCGTGGCCAAGATCCTGTTCACGTCGGGATCGACGGGCGCCCCGAAAGGCGTCATCAACACGCAGCGCATGCTCTGCTCCAACCAGCAAAGCTGGGTGCAGGCCTGGCCGTTTCTCGAGCATGCACCGCCGGTCCTCTGCGAGTGGCTGCCCTGGAATCACACCTTCGGCGGCAACGCGACCTTCAATATCGTCCTGCGCAACGGCGGGACGCTCTACATTGACGATGGGAAGCCGACTCCGGAGTTGATCGTCCGCACGGCCCGCAATCTGCGCGAGATTTCGCCGACGCTGTACTTCAATGTGCCGCGTGGCTATGACCTGCTGCTGCCACTGCTGGAGTCGGACGAGGCGCTGCGGCGATCGTTCTTCGCCTCGCTCGACGCACTGTTCTACGCCGGCGCGGCGCTGCCGCAGAATCTCTACGATAGGCTCCTCGCACTGATGCCCGCCGAGCGAACCGGCCGGACGCAGATGCTGTCGGGATGGGGCTCGACTGAGACAGCGCCGCTCGCCGCGATCGTCCACTTTCCCATCGATCGGCCGGCCAACGTCGGCAATCCCGCGCCAGGGATCGAGCTGAAACTGCTGCCGTCGGGAAGCAAGCTCGAAGTCAGAGTCAGGGGACCAAACGTCACACCCGGCTATTTCCGAAATGACGATCTCACGCGCGCCGCGTTCGATGAAGAAGGCTTCTACAAGATCGGCGATGCGATGCGGCTCTCCGATCCCGACGATCCGGCAAAGGGTCTGGTGTTCGACGGCCGTGTCGCCGAGGATTTCAAGCTGCAGTCAGGCACCTGGGTGCATGCCGGGGCGGTTCGTGTGCGGCTGATCGCTGCCTGCGACCCGCTGGTGCAGGACGCGGTGATCACCGGTCACGATCGCACCGAGGTCGGCGCGCTGGTGTGGCTCAATCCGGCGGCGGCGCGCAGCCTGGCCGAGGCCGAGGTCTTCGCGCGGCTGCAGGCGGCGCTCGCCGCGCTGCACGGCGAATCCTCGGGCAGCTCAACGGCGCCGTCGCGCCTCCTCGTGCTCGAGCATCCGCCGTCCATCGACGACGGCGAGATCACCGACAAGGGCTATATCAATCAGCGCGCGGTCCTCGAGCATCGCGCCGAGCATGTCAATCGCCTGCATGCCTGCGGCGCGGGCGTCATTCTCCATGTGTGATCGTTGAAAGTTGTTCGGTGATGAGTGGGTGATTGTCGTTCTTTGATGCGTCAGCCCATTCGCGAAATCGCCGGCGGCTCGGTGATCCGTGCGCAGTCGAATGCGGCCAGCACCAGCGGCGACACCGGATCGCGATCGACGGCGACCAGGCCGACGCTGTGCTCGACCAGCGGATCGGTCAGCGGCACGGCGCGGACATCCGAGATCGGTCCGATGACTCGAGGAAATACTCCGGGATGACGCTGACCAGCCCCATCAGGTGCACGTTCGCGCACAGGTTGATCACCGAGTTGGTCTCGAGTCTCGGGATGGGCAGCGCGTTGGCGGCGCGGAAGGCCCGGTCGATGATGCGGCGGTTCTGCATGTCGGGCGTCAGCAGACACAGCGGCTCCTTCGCCGCGTCGGCCCAGCTGACCGAGGGCCCGTCGCCAGCGCGTGATCGGCGCGCACCAGGAGGCAGTAGCGCTCCATGTAGATCGCCTCTGACCGCATGCCTTCGATCGGCTCGTTATCGAGATAGGTCAGCCCGACGTCGATCGTGAAGTCCTCGAGGTGACGCAGAATCTCGATCGAGCTGTGCGACAGCACGGTCAGCTCGACGTCGGGATGATCGCTCGCTGGATGGCGCGGGTGATCAGCGCCGCCATCGGCAGCGCGGACGGGATCACGCCGATCGACAACCGCCCGGTGAGGGTGCCGGACGTGTTGCGCAGCGTCGCAATCTCCTGCTGGAGCGACGTCCAGTTGTCGAGGATGGCGTGCGCCCACTTCAACACGCGCTCGCCGTCGGCGGTCAACCCGTGGAAGCGCTGCCCGCGTTCGACGATCGGCACGCCGAGCTCCTGCTCGAGCTGACGGATGCGGCCCGACAGCGTCGGCTGCGTCACATGGCAGGCCTGCGCGGCGCGCGTGAAGTGCTTCTCGCGCGCGAGCGCCACCAGATATTGCAACTGGCGGATGTCCATCCGACCTTCAGCGTAATTCAGAATGCGGATTCGGCAGGTGCAGCCGATAGATCCGTCAGGGGCTCGAGATTGCATCGAGCGGCCGGCGCTTCACAGTCCTGCGCCGATCATCACGACGCCCACCGGCAAGAACGTCATCGACCCGACAGGATCGTGATGACGTGGACGAGCCAGATGCATGCGGCGGCAGGCAGGTCGGGCCCGCAACATCTGGCGGACGACGTACTTACCGGCTCGTCGCGAGCCGCGAACATTCGTGGCACATCGATTGCGAAAACTGTCATCTCGTCGTCGGGTGATCGCACAGACCTGCTGGCGGAACTACGGGACCACAGGGTAGGACCTCGGGATGCCGTTGAACGCACAAGCTGAAATGGGCCGTGTGCTCGCCATCGAGCCGGAGGCGTCCCAGGCGGACGCCCTTCGTCAGTTCGTCCGCGACGAACTGGGGGCGGAGCTCATGCTGGTGTCGTCCGCCTATGCGGCGGTCGTCGCCATCAACCGGCAGACGCCGGACGTCGTCCTCTTCAGCGAATCGGTCTCCGAGAAGCACCGCGATCGCGTGCTCGATCACCTGCGATCGACCATTGCGCCGGCCGTCCCGCAGCGGTTGACGCTGCCCTCGCTGCGCCACTGCGATCGCGCGGCGCTCGCCCAGCAGATTCAGACGCTCGTGGCCCGCGCGCAGGACGCGCGGCCGCGCAGCGCGTCGGCGCCCGCTGCCGCCGCACCGGCCGGCACCGCCCGCCCAGCCGCCGCCCCGACGCCAGTACCGCGTCGACGCGGTCGCAGCCGGTCGACGAGAGTTCGCGCTGCCGACCTCGATCTGTCGACGACCTCCGCGCCTGGAGCCGAGTCACCGAGATCGACTTCATCGCCGACGATCTGCAGGTCGATCCGATGTCGAGTCGAGATCGACAACGACGATGCGCTCGATGAGGCGGTGGCGTCGCTGAATGCCGAGGAACGAGGGCGACGAGCTGCTCATCTCGATCGATCACATCGCGCAGACCCCGACGCAGCGAGCGGCGCACCGCGGCCGACGATGCCGTCGATGCCGAAGTGCACGCCGCGGAGATCGCGCTCGTGCAGGCGATGGCCGACGCCAAGCTCGCCGCCGAGCTCGATCGCGTGCGCGCCGAGGCCGCCGAGCAGCGCGTCGCCGAGCTGGCGCGCGATCGAGAACGAATCCGCGGCGGCTTCGTGAAGCCGCGGTCGCCGAGGCGCGTCTCGCCGCAGAGCGCCGAGGCTCGCGAGGCGCTGAACGCCGAGCTCGCGCGCGTGCGCGCGGAGGCCGAAGCGAAGTTGAGCGACGAGCTCACGCCGCGTCCAGATCCGATTCGGAGCTGGCGCTCGCCGCAGGAACTGGATCGGAGCAAGGCCGAAGCCGAATCGGCACGCCAGGAACAGATCGCCGGATGCAGGCCGAAGCCGAGGCCGCTCGAGAGCCGAATCGCGCGCATGCAGGAACAGATCGCCCGCATGCAGGCCGAGGCCGACTCCGCCCGCCAGGAACAGATCGCGCGCATCCAGGCCGAGGCCGACTCCGCCCGCCAGGAACAGATCGCGCGCATGCAGGCCGAAGCCGAAGCGGCCCGCCAGGAACAGATCGCGCGCCTGCAGGCCGAAGCCGAAGCGATGAAGGCGAGCGCGCTGCAGGAAGCGCGCACGCCGCCGAGGAACAGGCGGCCAAGCGCTCGCCGAGGAAGTCGCGCGCGTGAAGGCCGAGACCGAGGCGCGCGTGTCGCGGCGGAGCTCGCGCGTGTCCGCAAGGAAGCCGACGCGCAGATCCAGGCGGAAATGGAGCGCATGCGCGTCGAGTCCGAGCAGGCGCGCCGCGTCGCACGAGGAGTCCGCCGCCCGCGAGGCCAAGCAAGGTCGCCGAGGAAGCCGCCGCCCGTGCGCTCGCGGCCGAAGTCGCGCGCTCACGCGCCGAAGCCGAAGCCATGGTGCAGGCGGAGATCGAACGCCTGCGGCAGGAAACCGAGGCGGCACGCCTGGCACAGGAACAGGCGCATCTCGAGGCCGAGAAGGCGCGCGACGTCGAAGCTGCGCCAGGCACGCGAGGCCGCAGAGAAGGCGGCCGCGGCCGCCGTCGAAGCCGAAGTGGCGCGCGTCCAGCGGCGAGGCGGATGCCCGTCTCAAGGGTGAGCTCGATCGCATTCGCAAGGACGCCGACGAGACCCGCCGCGCGCAGGAGAAGGCGCAGCACGACGCCGAGCGAGGCGCGCGAGAAGGCGGCGCAGGAAGCGAAGCGCGCCGCCGAAGAAGCCGCCGCGCGGCCGCTCGAAGCCGAGGTCGCCCGCATTCGCGGCGAGGCCGACGCGCGTCTGAAGGCCGAGCTCGAACGTCTCCGTCAGGAGGCCGAGCAGGACAAGGAAAAGAGCGCGCATCGAGACGCAGACGCTGCGTGAGGCGGCCGCGCAGGAAGCGCAGCGTGCCGCGCAGGAAGCGGCCGCGCGTGCGCTCGAAGCGGAAGTCGCCCGCGTGCGCGCCGAAGCCGACTCGAGTCTCAGCACCGAGCTCGAACGCATTCGCGTCGAGGCCGAACAGACCCGTCGCGCGCAGGAGCAGGCGCAGCGCGACGCCGATCGTCAGCGCGACGTCGCGGCACAGGAAGCGCGCAAGGCCGCGCACGAAGCCGCCGCCCGCGCGCTCGAGAGCGAAGTCTCGCGCGTCCGCGAAGAGGCGGAAGCCAGCCTCCGCGGCGAGCTCGATCGACTCCGCAAGGAAGCCGCCGAAGCGCGCCTCGCGCAGGCGCAGACGCAAGCTCGAGACCGAGACGCTGCGCGAGCTGGCCGCGCAGGAAGCGCGCATGGCGGCGCAGGAAGCCGCCGCGCGCGAGCTCGAGGCCGAAGTGCAGCGCGTGCGCGAGGAAGCCGATGCGCGCCTGAACGCCGAGATCGCCCGCTGCGCGACGAATCGAGCGCGCGCGGCACGAGCAGCAGACCCGGCACGAGCGACAACACGCGCGATGCGCAGGAAGCCCGGCGCGTCGCCGATCAGGAAGCCGCCCGCGCGCTCGAGAACGAAGTCGCGCGCGTGCGCGCCGAATCGGAAGCCGGCCTGCTCGCCGAGCTCGAGCGCCTGCGCAAGGAAGCCGCCGAAGCCCGGCGTGCGCACGAGGACACGCAGAAGGAAATCGAGCTGCTCCGCGAAGGCGCCGAGATCGAGGCCCGGCGCCAGGCCGAAGAGGCCGCGGCGCGCGCCCTCGAGTCGGAAGTCGCGCGCGTCAAGGCCGAGGCCGACGCACGATTGAACGAAGAGCTCGCGCGCGTCAAGGCCGAGGCCGACGCAGATGCCAAGCGCGAGCAGAACAGGCGCAGCGCAACAACGACTCGGTCGCGGACGAAGTCCGGCGGCAGGCCGAAGAGGCCGCGGCACGTGCGCTCGAATCGGAGGTCGCGCGCGTGCGCGCCGAAGCCAACGCGCGCCTCGAAGAGGAGCTCGGCCTGGTGCGGCAGGAAGCCGAGGCCGTCCGCGAGCGCGCTCGAAAAAGAAAAGCGCGAGGCCGAGCAGCTGCGTCGAGCGCCAGGCACAGGAGCTGCGCGCCGAACAGGAAGCGGCGCGCGCCTTCGAGGCCGAAGCCGAACGCCTGCGCCGCGAGGCCGACGCCAAGCTCCGCGAAGAAACCGAACGCGCGCGCCAGGAAGCCAACGCGCGGCTCGAAACCGAAGTGGCGGCCGCGAAGGCCGAGGCCGAGCAGCGCCGCACCGCCGAGCTCGAGGAAGTGCGCGCGCAGGTCCTGCGCCTCCGCACCGCCGCAGCCGAACAGGCTCGCGCCGCCGCCGAACAGGCGGTGGCCGCCGAGGTCGCGCGTGCCAAGGCACTCACGCCGGTGACGCCGCCGCCGCGCGCCAGGAGCTCGCGACCCAGTGGGCGACAGACGCATTCGTCGCCGACGATGTGCGCCGGCAGCGCTCAGCGCGTCGCGTGCCGTCGAACAAGAAGATCTGGATTATTGCCGCCGCCGCGTCGCATCGTCCTGCTGGTCAGCTCGGTGTTTGCGCTTCGGCGTGCTGCCGCTCGGCAAGTCGTCGACGAAGGCATCGGCCGAGACGACGAAGGCGCAACGTGCCGACTGACGCCGCCGCAGGACGATGGCCGTCGTCGCCAACGGTCCGACCGGCGAGCTGCGCATCGAATCGACACCCGATGGCGCGCGCGTGATGCTCGACGGCAAGGAGTCTGGCTTCACGCCGCTGACGCTCAACAACGTGCCCGCCGGCCGGCATCTGCTCGTGCTCGAAGGCGAGAACGGCACGGTGCGGCGCACCGTTCGCGTGCAGGCCGGCGAGCGCACGATCGCCCGCTACGAGATCACCGGCGGCTTCATCGCGATCACGTCGAAGTTCCCGGTCGAAGTCTACGAGAACAACAAGCGCATCGGCATCAGCACCGAGGGCCACATCGCGCTGGCGCCGGGCCGTCACAAGGTCACGCTCGTCAACGGCCGCTACAACTATCGCGCGGACGTCGAGCTCGACGGTCAAGGCCGGCGAGATCACGACGCACACCGTCGAGACTGCCGATGGGCGTCCTCATCGTCAACACCGCGCCGGGCGCGGAAGTCTTCGTCGACGGCGAGCGCATCGGATCGGCGCCGCTCGCCGCCTATTCCCGCCGCGGTCGGCGCACGCGAAGTGCTCGTCCGCCACGTCGATCACGGCGAGCGTCGTCAGTCGGTCGATGTGACACCCGGCAAGCCGGTCGAGCTGAGCGTCATCTTCGAGGGCACGACCACCGGCCCGCGTCCGCAGCCCAAGCTCGCGCCGCTCAGCATGCCGCCCGCCGCGACGCCGGTAGAGCTGGCCCCTCGGGCCGGATCGTGCCGCATAATTGACGCGACACTATGAAGACCGCCTTCATCGTCGCCGCCATCTGCGCGACCACACTCGTCGCCGTCCGCTCAGAAACCATACAGCGCGCCCCGCACACCGTGGGGTCATCCCGATCTGCAAGGCACGTGGACGACCGACGATGCGCGCAGCGTGCCGCTGCAGCGAGCACCTGAATTCGGCGACCGCCGGTTTCTGAGCGATCAGGAGTATGCAGACCGCAAGCGCCGCGACGACGAGACACGCGGCGATGTGCGTGTGGCGGCCGGCACATTCGTCGGCGAAGTCGGCTCGCGCACGCATCGCCAGACGTCACTGGTGATGGAACCGGCCAATGGCCGCGTACCCGGCGCGCACCCCTGCCGCCGATCAGCGCATCGCGGCACTGGCCAAGACCGTGAACCCGCTGCTGCCGCTCACGTGGGAAGACCGCAGCCTGTTCGAGCGCTGCATCAGCCGTGGCCCGCTGGCGTCGCTCCCCACGCTCTATGGCAACGGACTGCGCATCGTGCAGGGACCGAACGTCGTGGCGATCAGCCACGAGATGATCCACGAGGCGCGGATCGTTCCGCTTGACCCATTCGACGGGCTCAGGGCGGGTGGACGGGCGCCAGGCGAACGTCTCAACAGCTACATGGGCTACTGCGATTGGTAAATGGGACGGCGACTCGCTGGTCGTCGAAACCAGCGGCTTCACAAGCAAGACGGCGCTCGCCGGCACGCGCCACACCGACCAGCTGCGCGTTGTCGAACGGCTGACGCGCACCGCCGACGACACCATCACCTACGAAGCGACGGTGACCGATCCCGACACGTGGACCGCGCCGTGGAAGGTGTCGGTTCCGCTGACGACCCAGCCGGGATACGAGGTGTATCCGTACGAATGCCACGAGGGGAACAACGCGCTGCGGAACATGCTCAGCGCGGCACGGGCCGAGGAGAAAGTGATCGAGGAGTACGTGAAGAAGGGACTTCCGCCTCCGCCGCTGGCGCGTCCCAACGACGGCGAGATTCTCCCCGCGGATCCGTCATTCGGCCGCCGCAAGTGAAACCGCTCCTGTCGTCCTGCTCGCTCGTGATGCTGAGCGCGCATGGCTGCACGCACAGCAGCCGGCGTCAGGCGCGCTGCTGGCGCGCATCGACCATCTCGTCTACGCGACGCCCGATCTGCAGCTGGGCATCGATACCATCGAGAAGCAACTGGGCGTGAAGGCGACTGCGGGCGGTCAGCATCCGGGCCTCGGCACGCGGAACGCGCTCGTCGCGCTCGGGCCGACCAGCTATCTCGAGATCATCGGACCCGATCCCGAACAGCCGAAGCCATCGGGCCCGCGCCGATTCGGCATCGACGATCTGAAAGCACCGCGGATTGTGAGATGGGTGGTCAAGAGCAGCGAGCTTCCGGCCGTCGCAGAGAAGGCTGCGCAGGCAGGCGTGACGCTGGGCCCGATTGCGTCCGGCAGCCGCAAGCGGCCTGATGGCGTCGTGCTCGCGTGGCGCTACACCGATCCGGCGACCGTCGTCGCCGACGGGCTGGTGCCGTTCTTCATCGACTGGGGCACGTCTCCGCATCCGGCGCTGACCGCGGCACGGGGTGCGACGCTCGTGCAGCTGCGCGCGGAGCACCCTGACGCGCCGCGGGTGCAGACGATGATCGATCAGCTCGGACTCGAACTGCGCGTGAGCCAGGCATCATCCCCGGCCATCATCGCGACCATTGACAGCCCGCGCGGACGCGTCGAGTTGCGGTAGTCAGAGAGCAGTAGCTCCTGATCACGCGACGAATAGCGCGCCGTCTAGTGCACGGAAGGAGAACGGCGCGTTCGGTTGTAAACGGCCCCGCCTATCGCGCCGAGCAGGGCGCCAAGCGGGCCGGTGATGAAGATGCCAAGCATCGGGCCCTGATTGGCGTCCGGGGCGAAGAGCATCGGTCCGAAGAACCCACCGCAGAAACCGATCCCACCGACGATCATCGCGCCCCGGAGCACGGATTCAACTGTGGATGGCTGCAACGACGCCCGGCCGTTCCAGAGCGGCAGCTTCCAGGCCGCCACGGCTCCCGCCAATCCAATCGGGATAGCAACCGCGCTCGCGACAAACGCCTGTCCGGCGCCCGGTGCCATCGCCGCGAGAATCAAGAATCCAACCTGATTGGCGACGAAGTAGGCGAGCACAGACGCGACAATCCGTGCAAAGAACATCATCGGACTCACGCTCCTGAGCCTTTTATCGGGCTATGAGGCACCGATAATCACGCCAACGTGGGAGCCCGGGCATCCGTATCGACGGCGCACCTGGCGGCGCGGGAAGCTGCCCTGGATTCTGATCAATCTGGGACTGGCGGCGAAAGGCTCAGACTGCGAGCGGGCCGGCGGCCACCATTATTGGTACAACGTGGATAACATCACGAGCGCCTGTTGTGACCAGGCCTGGCCGCCTCTGGGAGGCGAGATAGCGGCCTTCCGCTGACGGCACATCGCGCGTCGGTCGCCGCTCTACATGCCCGGAAATTGGCTTCGCTCGATCCTCACGAGTCCCGCGCGTCTAGTTGCTATGCGGCGAATTCAGCTGCACGTGCGCGCCAGATCAACTGTCGCCCTCCTGCTCGACGCCGCGGAAAAACGACGCTCCAGGGCATTCGTCCTGGCGTGCTCCGCGTGGGTCCCCAACCCACGCGTCGGTCACCCCTTGCGCGCCGTTTTTCGAGCGAACGCTACTCGCGGCGCTCGCACGTCGGGCGCCAGCCGATCTGCCGCGCCCGTGCAAGGAGCAGCATGTCGGCGAACGATCCCGTGGTTGCTGCCCGACGTCACCGCGCAGCGGTGCGGGACTGTAGGTCCGTAGCAAAACCGTGGGGAGTGTATTGGCAAAGCTCGTTGGTCGACGGCGAACGCTGAGGTGCGCGGATCAAGTCGGTTTTGCGGAGCGACCTACGGTCCCGCACCGCTGCACATAATCTCGGGCAGGTACAGAGGACGACGCCCTAGGCCAACAACACTCTCAGTGCACCGAAGGAGAACGCCGGGGCCGTTCGTAGACCAACCCGCCGAGCACGCCGCACAGCGCTGAACAGTCTCGTCAACGACCGGCGTTGAGCGCGCGATACGTACCGGCGACGTTGGCGGGCGCTGCTGCTCGTAGAATTCCCAGTCCTTGTAGGCGTCCATCGTCACGCTCGCCTGCGCCTGCTCGAGCGTCTGGCCGGCGGCGACGGCCTTCGCCACCGCGGCGCGCAGCTCCTCGCGGTAGCGGATGTTGGCGGTGACATCGGCCTTCTTGCCGAGCATGCCGTGGCTGCAGACGAAGTGCTCGAACTCGAGTCCCTCGACCGTCTTGACCAGCGCGAGTTCGTCCTTCGTCGCGACGTCGCCGCCGAACGGCACGCGGCGGACGGTGATCCAGTCGGAGGCGAACAGCACGTTGGTGCCGTCGACGAAGCGCACGATCGTGTTGTCGTCGGCGTGCGCCGTCGGCCGCGGCAGGACCTCGACGCGCTTGCCGCCGAGCGTGATCGTGATCGCGATCGGTGTAGGTGAGATCGGGAGGCACGACGAACGCGAGTGGGCCGCGCGTGACTTCGGCGCCGCTCAGCACGCCGTCACGGTTCGCGTCGTAGAGCGCGAACTGGGTCCTGACGTTGCCCTGCGCCTCGCTCGATTCGATGCGCCCGTTGCCGTTGGCGTCCTGCGTGCGGACGTTCTGCGGCAGCGGCGTATCGGCGGGCGGCATGGCCAGCCGCTTCATCATCGCCTCGTGGCCGATGACGCGCGCCGTATCCGCGTACACCGACGCGCCGGATCCGTGGTCCCAGTGATGGTGGCTGTAGATGACGTACTTCACCGGCACCTTGAATCGCGACGCGAGCTCCCCTTTCAGCCACGTCGCGAACTCGGTGCCGATCGGCTCGACCAGGACGATGCCCTCGGGTGTGACCATGAACACCGAGAGGTAGTCGTCCATGCGCGCGTAGTAGACGTCGCCGGTGAGCTTGCCGATCTCCTGCCCTTTGTATTGCGTCTGCTGGTAGATCGCGCGCGGCTGCGCGAACGCGGTCGTCGCAGAGAGCACCAGCATCAGCATGATCAGTGCGCGTTCATCGGATCTCCCCCGTCCAGAAGACGGGCCTTGCCGGTCTGAACCGTCGACCTCGGCGACAGCGCACGCCATACGCGTGCACCACCGGATCGGAATGGGCCCTCGAACACTGTTCCCGACGAGCCCATTGCCTCGACGCACGCGATCGGCAAGCCGTCGTCCGGCGTCTTCGCCCTCGACGATGCCGTAGACGGCAGGGCCCCACGAGCTCTGGCCGACACCGGACGCGCCCCACTCGCGCAGGCGCCGCACGAGATCGGCGCTCGCGCCTGGCGCGAACGTGCCGCCCTGCACCGACGCGAACCACTGGCCGGTGATCTCCTGCACGTCGGTCAGCGCGCGTCCGAACCCCGCGAGGTCGGCGTCGGCGAGCGCCGGCAGCAGCGACATCAGGACGATGTGCGCGACGCGTTCGACGTCGCGCTCGGGCGGCGCGGGCAGGCGGGCGAACGCCTCGGCCTCCCCCGCCCCGCTGATGCCGGGCGCGCCCTCGGGTATCGCCACGACGCATCGCCACGTCGAGGAGGAAACGGCACCCGCGCGATCAGCGGACCGCACTCGTCGCGATCCGCGCGCCGTCCGCCTTCGACGACGAGACCGCCGTCCTCGAACGTCCACGTGCCGATCGCCGAACGCTTGCCGCGTCCGACGGCGCGCGCCAGCGAGCGGGCATCGCTCGCCACGCCATACAGCTCGGCGAGTGCTCGCGCGACGGCGAGCGCGAGCTGCGTCCCCGAGCCAAGCCCGGCATGCGACGGCAGCGAGCGATGGACGTGGACGTCGGCGCCGCCGCGAAGATGGTGGTGCGCGAGGAAGAGACGCGCGAACTCGCGCGCCCGTTCGGCGTCTTCGCCCTCGCGCCGCGAGCGCTATCGGCGCGAGCCGCCGAGACGAGGAGCGTGGGTCGTGGCCGCCGACGCACCAATGCCGCCGAACCAGCGTCCGCGCGTGCCTCGCAGATCGAGGACGCCGAAGTGCAGGCGCGCCGACGCTTCGACGAAGACCGCCTCGTCGTCCCGTGTGGGCATTGCCGCTGGTTACCTGGTCCCGGATCTGCGCGGGCCGCGGTGACGTCGTTGCGAATGACCTTGCCGCCCTTCATGACGAACTTCACGCGCTGCAGCTCGGTGATGTCGGCGAGCGGATCGCCAGACACCGCGACCAGATCGGCGAACTTGCCTTTCGTGATCGAGCCGACCGAGTCCTTCCAGCCCATCGCCTCGGCGTTGACGATCGTTCCCGACTGGATCGCTGCGGCCGTGCGTCATGCCGCGCTTCACGAGCCCGGCGAACTCGAGCGCCTGCGTGCCATGCACGAACGTCGAGCCGTCGACGCCGCTGCCGACCATGATCTTCAGACCGGGCGTCTTCGCCGCCATCGACACGGCGTTCTCGAAGATCGGGATCATCCGGAACTTGCCGCCGGTGTTCTTCGCGTCGTTGTCGTCCATGTACGGCGCCGTGTACCGGATCAACGTCGGATCGTAGTAGAGCCCCTTCTTCGACATCTCGGTGAGCTGCGCCTGGGTGAGGCCGTAGCCGTGCTCGACGCTGTCGCACCCTGCGGTGATGGCGTTCTGCAGGCCCTCGCCGCCGAACGCGTGGCAGGCGGTCTTGCGGTTGAGGCGATGCGCCTCGTCGACGATCGCCTGCAGCACGGGCAGCGGATACATCAGGACGTACTGCGCCTCGCCGGTCGGCGTTGAACGAGTAGGCGCCGGTTGGAAACAGCTTGATCCAGTCCACGCCCTTCGCGACCTGCTCGCGGACGGCGGCCCGGCCTTCGTCGGCCGAGCGGATCATCTGGTAGTCGAGCGGATTCTCCGGGCCCTTCGGCGGATTCGGATCCCAGCGGATGCCGCGGCCGGAGACCTGGAACCGCGGGCCGTCGAGATCGCCCATCGTGATCGCGTTGCGGATCTCCACGTCGCCGAAGCCGTTGCCGTGCGAGCTCATGTCGCGCGCCGACGGTGAAGCCCGCGCAGCAGATCGGCCTGCAGGTTCTGGATCGCCACGAGCATCGACCGCTCGGTGCGTCATGCCCGCCGGCGCGCGTGTTGTACATGTGCGTGTGCGCGTCGATCAGTCCGGGCAGGACGGTCGCCTGGCTCAGATCGATCACCGGCACACCGGCCGGAATCCGCACCTGACCTTCCGGGCCGACCTCGGTGATGCGCTCGCCGGCGATCAGCACCACCTGCTTCGTCAGCATGCGGCCGGTCGACGCTGTCGAAGAGACGGCCGGCGCGAACCGCGACCGAACGCTCGGCCGGCGGACACTGCACGAAGCTGCCCTCGGGATTCGTGCAGGGCGCCGTGCCGATGAACCGCCATGGACCGGCCACGGGTTTGCGCGGGAGTGGTCGATGGCGCCTGGGCATACAGCGGCACGTCCAGGGCCGGCACGCCAAGAAGGACGTGCCCGATCATGAGCAGCACGCAAAGACCAACCCCGAACCAGGAGTCTCGCCCGTGTCATACGTCTCTCCCTCAAGCCGTCTTGCCGCCGATGATGACGGCGGTCGGAAACAGCTTCTGTCTTCCGGTGCGCTTCGTGTTCTCGTTGTCGACGAACTCGAACTCTCCTTGTCGCAGCTCGAGGACGGCGACGTCGGCGGTCGCACCGACGCCAAGCGTGCCAAGCCCTTTGAACACCGCCACGACACGCGCCGCGTTGACGGTCGCCATCGCAATGACCTGATCGAGCGGCACGCCGAGGAGCAGGAACTTCGACAGCACGTTCGGGAAGTCGAACACCTGATCCGTTCAGACCGGTCGTCGGTCCAGGTCCGACGGAAATCGTGTCCGGCAAGAAGCCTCTGCTTCAATCCGCGCTCAGCCTCGGCCCAGGTGATGTGGGCGATGCGCCCATTGCCGATGTCGAACCAAATGCCCTGCTTCCGCGCCGCGATGCACCTCGGCAGGACCCGGCCGCGCTCGTCGAAGATGCCATGCGGCGGCGGTGCGTACAGGTGCGTGACGATGTCGCCGGGCTTGAGCAGCGCGAGGATCGCCGGCAGCGGCGACACGGTGTCGCCCATGTGCACCATCACCGGCAGCTTCGTCGGCGCCGCAATGGCCTGCGCCCGCCGCAGCGCCTCGAGATCGTTCTCGCCGGCAACGCTCCGCGACAGGCGCGCTTTTACGCCGACGATGACATCACGATGGCCGGTCGATGACCCGGCGCGCCGCCGTCCACGTCGACACGGCTGATGTCGTTCAGCTCGCCGTCCGGCGTCAGGATGCCGGTACGCGCGATGTTGAGCAGCATGCGCACACGATTGGGCGCCGCTCTTGGCCGTCGCCGACCATCTCGTCGATCCGATCGACGCCCTGCCGACCCGGCGTCGACAGCGACGTCACCCCGTTCGACAGGCAGATCGACGGCATCTCCTTCGTTCGCACGTGCGCATGCACATCGATCAGGCCTGGCACCACGAGCTTGCCAGCGGCATCGATCGCGGACGCTGCGTCGGCTGCAGCGAGGTTCGATTCGACTGCCGTAATGCGTCCGCCCGATACCGCGACGTCCCGCACAGCGTCGAGACGACGCGATGGGTCGATGACGCGTCCGCCTTTGATCAGGAGATCGTATTTGGCGGTCCCGGCCTGGCGGGTCTGGCCCGCCGCGACGTGAGTGCCGGCCAGGGCGGCAATTCCGCGGCGCCGGTCTGATGGAGGAAGCGTCTGCGTGTCAGCACCCGCGAATTATCCTCCGATGACGCCCTGAATGTGTGCGCTGAGCAGCGCCATGGCTTCACGCTCTCGGTCGCCAGCCGTCTTGTCCACAATCACCTGAAGCCGCGCCATCTCGCTCTCGACGAAGGCCCGGTTCGAGCAGGTGCAGGCGCGTCGAGTAGATCGCCGCCTCGAGCACGGCATGGCAGGCCCGGTTGAAGCCGATGAACTCGCGGCGGACAGCCGCGATGGACGACCGCGGTCTCGATGCGGGACCGCGGCGGCGTCGACGTCCACGCGTCCGGACCTCGAGCTCGCGCCACGAGCAGCAATCCGCGAGCACGACGCCGCGGACGACGCTGGCCGGCACGGTCGCATACACCGGATTCGAGATCGCCGCCTGCGCAAACACCCGCACATCGTCGGTGAGATTGACGACCGCGCTGCGAGTCGCGGTGACGTTGCGATAGGTCGCCGTGTCGAGAAACGGCTTGAGGACGATGACGCTCGTCGCCCCACTCGACGCCCATCGGCGCGCAGTTGATGCGGCCGTCGTCGTCAATGGTGGTGACGATGCTCTCGATGATCACGAGTTGACAGGCGGCGGCACGAATGGCCGCCAGCGCATGTCCTCGGACGGCGTCCACGGCAGGAAGAGCTCGCGCGCCTTGTCGGCGCCGTCGGCATGACTCGGGAGCGCGTCGATGCGGGCGCGGTCGCCGTTCAGGAAACGCGATCGACGATGGCGTAGCCGTATTCGCTGGCGGCTGACTCCGGGTGAAACTGCACGCCGATCACCGGATACTCGCGATGCTCGAACGGCCATCACTTCCCCGTCATCGTCGGCCGTCGCCAGCACCCGCAGTGCCGACGGCATCGTCTCCGGCGCGATGACCAGCGAGTGATAGCGGGCCACGCGCAGCGGTGAGGGCAGTCCGGCAAAGATCCCCGAGCCGTCGTGCGTGATGAGCGACGTCTTGCCGTGCATCGGATAGCCGGCGCGGACGACGTCGCCGCCGAAGGCGGCGCCGATGCACTGATGTCCGAGACAGACGCCGAGAATCGGCGTGGTCGGACCGAAACGGCGAACAACCTCGGTGGAGATCCCCGCTTCGTTCGGCGTGCATGGTCCCGGCGAGATCACGATGTGGCTCGGTGCCAGTGCCTCGACCTCGCTCGAGGGTCATCTCGTCGCTGCGACGGATCACGACCTCGCCGCCCAGCTCACGCACGTAGCGAGCGAGGTTGTAGACGAACGAATCGCGGTTGTCGAGCACCAGAATCATGCAGCCTGCACGCGAGCGCGTCGATCAGCGCGCGAGCCTTGTCGAGCGTCTCGCGATACTCCTGTTCGGGATCGGAATCGGCGACGATTCCGCCGCCTGCACTGAAGTATACGCGGCCGTCGCGGGCGACCGCGGTGCGGATGGCGATGCTCGTGTCGAGCTCGCCGGTGACGCTCCAGTAGCCGATCGAGCCGCAGTAGACGCCGCGCCGCGAGGGCTCGAGCTCGGCGATGATCTCCATCGCGCGCAGCTTCGGCGCCCCGGTGATCGATCCGCCGGGAAACGCCGCGCGCAGCAGGTGCAGCGCGTCCTGCCCGGGCTCGAGCTGGCCGACGACCGTCGAGACGAGATGGTGCACGGTGGCGTAGCGCTCGAGCGAGAACAGCTCGGAGACGCGCACGGTACGCGGCGCGCAGACGCGCGACAGATCGTTGCGCATCAGATCCACGATCATCAGGTTCTCGGCGCGATCCTTGGCGCTCTCGGCCAGCGCCTGCCCGAGCGCCGCATCGTGCTCGGGACCGATGCCGCGCGGGCGCGTGCCCTTGATCGGCCGCGTCTCGACGAAGCCGTTGCGATCGACGTGCAGGAAGCGCTCGGGCGACGCGCTGATCACGTCCACCTCGGGCGTCTCGAAGAAGGCGGCGAACGGCGCGGCGTTGCGCTGGCCGGAGCCGCGTGTAGAACGCCCACGGCGACTCGCGCAGCGGCGCCTCGAAACGCTGCGAGAGGTTCGCCTGAAAGATGTCGCCGGCGAAGATGTACTCGCGCACGCGCTGCGACGGCGTCGAGGTAGCCGCGCGCGCGTGAACGACGAGCGGAGCTCGAAGCGAGGATCCCACCAGCCGTGCTCGACCGGGTACGAGGGTGCGAGGGTGCGAGGGTGCGAGGGTGCGAAGGTGCGAGGGTGCGAAGGTGCGAGGGTGCGAGGGTGCGAGTCCGGTTCTCCAGCCGCGCTCGGACTTCGAGTCGCGCGTGCTCGGGCCGCGCCGTGCGGGCGCTCGTCGGCCGTCTCGGGCATGCCGGTCGAGATCAGCCAGGCGCGCGAGGCGACGTGGTCCCAGGCGAGCACCCAGTCGTAGACGCCGAGCACGACGTCGGGCAGCGCGAGATCGTCGTAGCGCGGTGCGGGCAGACGTTCGAGGGACAGGCCCCAGTCGTAGGCGATGTAGCCGGCGACTCCGCCCTGAAACGGCGGCAAGCCCGGCGATCGGCTCGGCGGTGTGAACGGCGCGAGCCGGGCGCGCACCGCGTCGAGCGCGTCGCCCGACCCGGTGCTTCGATCACCGCGATCGGATCGGCCGTCAGAAACGAATAGCGTCCGAGCCGTGTCGCTCGTCGCGGCGCTGTCGAGGAACAGGCGGTACGGCAGGCCCGCGAGCTGCTCGCAGCACCGCACCGGATCCGGCGCCGGGCGTCAGCTCCTCGACGAGCGGCGTCACGTGGCCTCTGATCCCGGCACGATCGTCGCCGGACGCCGGCGCCTGATCGCGGTCGCCGCGGTCGCTGCGTGAGCCGCACGTGCTCCGACCTGGCGTCATCCGGCGGCGTGAGATAGCCCCAGGCCAGCGCGCCCTCCTGGCGATAGGTCTTGCCGAGCGTCACCGCGAGGCTGGCCTTCGCCAGCTCCTTGCCGAGATAAAAGGCGTGCGCCGGATCGTCCACGTCGAGCTGCGCGAAGATCGCCTGGATGTCGGTGCCGCGAACGAAGCGCTCGCTGTTGAAGACGGTGATGGTGTCGGCGTCGGCGAAGATGCGGAAGTTGGGATCGGTGATCTCGGCCTGCAGCGCGCGCAGCTCCTCCTCGGAGTAGCTGAGCACGACCGGATCCTTCACCGTGACGAGCCGGTCGTCCACGCCCTTGGGAACGGTGTGCTTCGTCACGGCGTAGTGCATCAGCCGCCGGGCGACGTCCACCTCGCGCACGGCGCCGCGCGCCCACGGAATGACTTCGGTCGTGAGCACGCGTGCGAATGCCCAGCTCCTGGCACACGGCAATCAGCAGCGCGTTGACGCCGGTCGAATCCGCAGCGGTCAGCTCGGTGAGATTGCCGATCCCCATCAGCATCTCGGCGGCCGGCCATCGTCGTCGCGCCTCCGCATATCGCTCGAGCGACGCCATGAAGCCCATGCCGATCGGCTCGAGGATCGGATCGATGAGGAACGGCACGCCCCACGCCTGCAGCTTGGCGACGCTCGGCTCGAGCGAGTCGAGTCCGCCGCCCATGTCGGGGATCACGACGAACCGGGCGCCGCGATCGGCGAGCGCCTGCGCGACCTCGATGTTGGAGCCGTTGACGCTCAGCACGAGCTCGGCGCCGGCGTCGACGGCCGTGCGGATCTCACCCGGGTCGAGCGAGTCCACGCTGACGCGCAGACCGGCATCCGATCAGCTCGCGGACGACGTCGCCGAGCGCCGGGAACGCAGTCCCGGCGTGCAGCCGATGTCGATGAGGTCGGCGCCCGATGCGCGGTAGCGCTCGGCCTCGCGGCGAATGGCGTCGCGGGTGAGGCGAGGCGCGTTGTTGATCTCGGCGACGATCTCGATGTCCCAGGCGCCGTACTCGCGCGCGTCGGCGGACCGGCCGAAGTGGCGAGGGATGTCGCGCAGGTCCTTGGGCCCCTTCTCCACCGGCACGCCGAGCGTCTCTGTCAGCGACCGTCGGTGTCGCCCTCGCACAGCCCGGGAATCATCACCAGGTCGGTCCCGTCGCGGCACCGTCAGCGACCGCGCGATCCAGGACGTGGTCATCAGTGCGGCGACGGTGATCTTGAGGACGGCCACGTCATAGTGGAACGGCGGCGCCATCTCGGCGAGCACGCGGCGGAGCGACGGCTCGGCCAGCTTGCCGGTGACGAACAGGACGCGCTGGTCCGGCCGGTCCAGAAGGACCGGCCCTACCGGCATCGCTCATCCCCGCGGATCGCCGCTCCGCACGAACTTGTTCGGCGTGCCCTCGAGGGCCTCGCCTTCCTTCGGCCGCCACAGCACGACGTCCTCGATCTTTCGCGCCAGCGCGAAGTCCTTGTCGGTGATGCCGCCGGCGCTGTGCGTCGAGAGCTTCACCGTGATGCGCCCCCACGTCACCGACAGATCGGGATGGTGATACGCCGCCTCCGACAGATAGCCAATCGCATTCACCAGCATCAGCGTCGTCGGCCACCCGTCGGTCTTGTAGACGCGCCGGATCCAGCCGTCCTCGAGATACCAGCCTGGCAGCTCACGCAGCTTCTCGGCGATCTGCGCCTCGTCGTACGTCGGTTCCTTCTTCGCCATGATGGCTCTGTATCAGTCTTTGGAGCTTTGCAGTTTTGCAGCTTTGGCTTGACGTTACATCACAACTCCACCGCCCACCAGGATCGCCTGCCCGGTGATGAACGCCGCCGCCGGTGAGGCGAGAAAGATCGCCGCACCGGCGACGTCATCAGGCGTGCCCCAGCGCTCGAGCGGCGTGGCGTCGGCGATCTCGCGGTGACGTTCCTCGTTCAGCCCTTCGCCGAACGACGTCTCGATCCAGCCCGGCGCGATCACGTTGACGCGCACGCGCGGCGCGAGCGATCGCGCCAGCGACTTGCTGAACGCCAGGACGCCGCCCTTGACCGCCGCGAAGATCTGCGGGTTGGTGCCGGCCATGCCGGTCAGCACGTGATCCCAGCTCATGTTGATGATCACGCCACCGTCGGTCCTGCGCCGCCAGCACCTCCGCGGCGCACCACGACGCGTGAATCGTCCCGCGCAGGTCGACGGCGAGCAGCAGATCGAGGCGCTGCGATATCGGACAGCGCCGCGGCCGGACCGGTCAGGATGTCGGCGCCGGCATTGTTGACCCAGGCATCGACGCGGCCGAGCGCGGCGCGAACCGCCGGGCCGAGCGCGCGCAGCGACGCGTCGTTGGAGACGTCGAGCCTGATGACCGCGGCACGCCGGCCGAGGTCGCGGTAATCGCGTGCTCCACCTCGCGCGCGCCCGCCTCGTTGGTCCGATAGGTGATCGCGACGTCCGCACCGGCGTGAGCGGCGGCCAGCGCAATCGCCTTGCCGATGCCGCTCGACGCGCCGGTCACGAACATCGTGCGCCCGGCCAGTGACTGGGAAGGCTCCGTCATCTGACAGCGATCATATATCGCGCGATCTCAGTGGACGCGGTGAGCGTGGCCGGGCTCTGCTAGAATCCGGCCGAGGGACCCCGGATCATGACCACACTGACACGATCACGCATCCACCTGTTCGCCGGCCTGCTGGCCGCATGCGCCATGAGCGCCACGACCGCTGCGCAGTGGGCGGACCATCCGATGAAGAACGTGCCGAGGACGCCGGACGGCAAGGTCGATCTCAAGGCCCCGCCGCCGCGCACGCCTGACGGCAAGATCGATCTCTCGGGATTCTGGATGCCCACCAATCCGGTGAAGCACCTGCTGAACCTCGCGGCCGACCTGAAGCCGGGCAGCGTTCCACTGCAGCCGTGGGCCGAGGCGGTCTACAAGGAGCGGATCGAAACCAACGGCAAGGACCATCCCGGCGTGCGCTGCTGGCCGTCGGGCATTCCCGAGAAGCTGAACATCCCGGACGGACTCAAGCTGGTCCAGACGCCGGACGTCATGATCTTTCTGCACGAGTCGCGCACCATCTATCGCCAGGTCTTCACCGACGGCCGCAAGCTGCCACGCGTACCCGAAGACGCGCAGCCGATGTGGATGGGATATTCCGTCGGCCGCTGGGAAGGCGACACGTTCGTCGTCGAAACGATCGGACAGAACGGCAAGACGTGGCTCGACATGCGCGGCCTGCCCGGCACCGAAGCGCTGAGAGTGATCGAGCGCTACACGCGGCCGACGATCGGTCGCATCTACATCGACGTGACCATCGACGATCCGAAGGCCTACACGAAGCCGTGGGACGTCCGGCTCTCGTGGGACCTCAAGACCCGACTGGGAACTCATCGAGAGCATCTGCGAAGAGAACAACAGGGACGTGCCGCATATGGTTGGCAAATAGTCAGGTCAAAGGGCAAAGGTCAAAGGCCGAGGTCAAAGGGTAAAGGTATAGGTGTAGGACAAAGGTGTAGGTGTAGGTGGCGCTTCCTTCGTACCCTCGGGTTCAGTCACGTAGCGCGTTCTGAAACATTCCCAGCGTTTGACGACAAAAGACTGAGCATTCCTATCGTTCGCAGCCTTGGCCCGTGGCCTGCTCATTGTCGTTGGCATGAAACGAGACGACGAGAACGGCATCGACGAGCGCTCCTTCAGATTCTTCCGTGACGTGCTCGCGTTTGTCGAAACCATTCCGGTTGGACCCAAGACAAACAAGATCATCGAGCAATTGGTAGGCTCCGCCGGTTCGATCGGAGCCAATCGCGAGGAGGCGTTGGGCGGCTCATCGCGTGACGAGTTCATCCGCTACAACGAAATCTCTCTGCGCAGCGCCAACGAATCGGTGCGCTGGCTGCGAGCATGTGCGGCCAGACGCCTGGGAGCGCAGCAACAGTGTCTGGCACTGCTCGACGAAGGCCGCCAACTGGCGCGAATCCTCGGCAGGATCGTCCTGACGTCGAAACGCCGCGCAGGGTTTCTACCTGGAGCCTTGCCCTAGACCTTTACCCTAAGACCTTTCCCTAACACCTTTGCCCTTTGACCTCGGCCTTTGCCCTTTGCCCTTTGACCTGACCGCCGTCACAAACTCCTCCCTCCTCCGTTCCACCTACAGGAGCGAGAGTGACTACGATTGCAGGTAACTGGATGAAGAGCCGTTGACCGCCCCCTCGCCTCGACGACGGCAGCCGTCGATCCGCAGGCCGAGACGCTGCGGCTGTTTCAGGAACACGGCACAGCGCTGTATCGCTTCTGCCGCGGCGTGCTGCGCCACACCGGGGATGCCGAGGACGTCGTGCAGGAGACGTTTCTCAAACTGCTCAATCACCTGCAGCACGGCGGCGACACGCCGCAATCTGAAATCGTGGCTGTTCACCGTCGCCGCGAATGCCTGCCGTGATCGGACGCGGTGGCGGCTGCGATGGCTGCCGTGGAACGCCGAGCGTGACGACCGGCCGGTCGATCCGACGAAGCGAGGTCCGGCTGAAGCCGGACACGACGGAGTCGGCGCGCGCGAGGCCTTCCGCGTCGCTCGCGCCGCGCGATCGGCTGCTGCTCTCGCTGCGCGTGCAGGGACTTTCATACAAAGAGATTGCCGTCGCGTCCGGGATCCGCGAGCAGTCGGTCGGCCGTCTGCTGGCGCGCGCCCTGGAGCGGTGGAGGAAACAATGCGTTGCTTGACTGACGTCGAAGTGCAGGCCGTCGTAGACGACGAAGCGAGCGAAGAGTATCGCGCGCATGCGGACGACCTGCGAGCGTGTCGCGCGCGCGTTGACGAGCGACGAGATCAGATGGAGACGATCGCGTCGCTCATCGATGCCGATGGCATGCCGTCGTCGATGCTCGAGACTCGTCTGCGTCAGGCGATGAGTGACGGCCTGTCCCAAAGGACGGGCCCGACGAACGACGTCCGCGGTTCGACGGTGCTGCGTGCGACAGAACCCGTCGCCGTGGCGTGCTCGGCCTCGTCTCCGCGCTGGCGACCGCGGCCGTCATCGCGCTGCTCGTCTACGGCGTGCTGCCGCGACTTGGCGCACCGACGACGCTGTCGGCGAGCGAGATCCTGAGTCGATCGCTGCAGACGATCTCGAGCGGCCAGGGGGTCGAGCGGCTCGAATATGAAGTCGCCATGGACGGCATGACCGCCGGCCCGGTGGTCATCCGTCAGGTGATCGATCGCGACAACCCGCATCGCTACAAGGTCGCCTCGTATCATCCGGACGGCGACGATCGCCACCGCGGTCAGTCAAGACCCGATCGACACAGCAGCGTTCGCAGCTGTTTCATGTGGACGGCACCAACTACATCGTCCGCGTCGGCGCGATTCACACGCCGGTGCTGTCGATCCCGCAGATGGCGCAGGCGCTGGTCGAGACCAGCATCGGCATCATGCAGGCGAAATCGGATCAGCAGCTGACGGTCGAGGACGGCCCGAACGGCCAGCGCTACATCGTCGAGATCCCGCCGGTGACGCCGGCCGAACTCCGACGGCGACGCTGGATCTCTTCGGTGCGCGCGCGGTGATCAGCGGAGGCGACTTCCGGATCCAGGAGTTCGAGGCCACGGGCACGCTGCTGAGGCAGCCGTTCTCGGTCTCGGTCAAGCTGCGCACGCACGAGTACGTCGGCGGCGCAGTAGCCGCGGAAAGCTTCGCGATTACGCCCGGCCCCGATGACGTCGTGCTCGAGGGTCGAGGCCGCAGACGATCCGGTCACCGAGCTGATGACGACGGTGCTGCGAGAGCTCGGTCGAGCCAGAGGCACAGCTGAGCGGTGGCCGCCGCCGCGATCGAGACGCGCGGGCTGACGAAGTACTACGGCCCGGTCGTCGGCCTCGAGCACCTGTCGCTCGAGGTCGCGCAAGGCGAGGTGTTCGGCTTTCTCGGCGCCAACGGCGCCGGCAAGACGACCACCATCCGCATGCTGCTCGATCTGGTGCGGCCGACCAGCGGCAGCGCGTCGATTCTCGGTTTCGACTGTCAGCGCCAGGGACTCGAGGCGCGCCGCCGCGTCGGCTATCTGCCCGGCGAGATGCCGTTCTATCCCGAACTGACCGGCGCGCGCTATCTGCGGTTCCTCGCCTCGCTCGGCGATTCGCGCCCTCGCCGGCGCGGATGGAGTTCCTGCTCCGCCGCTTCGACGTCAGCGATCTCGATCTGAAGCGGCGCATGCGCGACTACTCGCACGGGATGAAGCGCAAGCTCGGCATCGATTCAGGCGCTGATGACCGAGCCGCCGTCCTCATCCTCGACGAGCCGACCTCCGGCCTCGATCCGCTGATGATCGAGGCCTTCGCCGAGACGGTCGACGAGCTCGCACGCTCCGGGCAGGACGACCGTGTTCCTCTCGTCGCACATCCTGTCGGAAGTCGATCGCGATCTGCCAGCGCATCGGCCTGGTTCGCGGCGGGCAGCTGGTCGCGGTGCGCACGCTCAGCGAGCTGCGTGCCGCTGCGCCGCGACGCATGACGGTGCTGTTCTCGACGCCGGTCAACGGCGACATGCCCGCGCTGCCGGGCGCGACGCTCGTCTCGCGCGAGCCGGCGCGATGGGTGCTCGACGTGCAGGGTCCGCTGGGCGAGATCATTCCGCGCTCTGGCGCATCTGCCGATCGCCGATGTGCGGCTCGCGGCATTCACGCTGGACGAGGCCATCCTTCGTCTCCTCGGTCCGAGCTCAGGCCCGTCCGAAAGGATCGGCAGGTCAGGAGGACCGGCAGTCCGAAGGACGTGCCCTACGAAGGGGCGGGCCGACCGTGACCGCGCTCGTGCTGCGATCGCTCGGACGCGTCAGGATTCTGTCGGCGGCGCTGGCCGTGGTGCTGGTCGGGCTGCAGCTGTCGATCATCGCCGCGGCGGCGACATTCGTAGACACCGGCGGCTTCGAACGTCTGGCTCAAGTCGGTGCCGTCGTTCGTCCTGCAGACGATGGGACCGGCGCTGAGCGTCCTTCCGCGGCATGGTCCTGTTTGCGTATTTCGATCCGCTGATCGTGATGCTGCTGGTCCAGTTTGCGATCTATCTCGCCACCGAACCGGCCGGCGAGGTCGAATCGAATCTCGTCGATCTGCTCCTCGCGCGTCCGATGCCCCGCCACGTCATCGTGACGCCGATCGTTGCTGGTGATGGCCATTGGCACCGTGCCGTCATGAGCGGCGCGATGCATGGCAACGACGTGGGCGGGGTTGTGGTGGATGGCGCCGCCGACGTCCAATGGCCGGACGCGCGCACAGCGCTTCAGTCTCAGCGCGCATATGACGCTCATCGCGTGGTGCTTCGGGTGCGCGGCGCTGGCGGCATCGGGCTGGACGCGCCGGCGCGGCGCTGTCGGTCGGCGCTGTCGGCGTCGTCGCGATCGCGGCCTACCTGGTCGAGCTTCTGGAGTCGATCTGGGCGCCGGCTCGCGAGCTCGCCCGCTTCTCGCCGTTTCACTACTACGACGGCGACCGGCATCCTGACGGGCACGGCGCAGGAGTCGCAAAATCTCGCGGTGCTCGGCGCGATCGCGCTGTGCCGCGATGGCGGTCGCCTACTGGAGGTATCAACGGCGCGACCTGTGAGGCGCGTGGTGTACCATTCACGCCGACGTGCACGCCGGAATCCATCGCCCACTACCGCATCTCCTCGAAACTCGGCGAAGGCGCCATGGGAGAGGTGTATCGCGCCACCGACAGCAAGCTCGGTCGCGAGGTCGCGATCAAGCTGATTCCTGAAGACTTCGCCCGCGACGCCCGCGCATGGCGCGGTTCACGCGCGAGGCGCAGGTGCTCGCCTCCCTCAACCATCCGAACATCGCCGCCATCTACGGCGTCGAGGACCGCGCGCTCATCATGGAGCTGGTCGAGGGCCACGACGCTGTCCGAGCGGATCAAGCAGGGCCCGCTGCCGCTCGACGAGGCGCTCGACATCGCCCGGCAGATCGCCGACGGCCTCGAAGCCGCGCACGACAAGGGCATCGTCCATCGCGATCTCAAGCCGGCGAACATCAAGATCACGCCGGGCGGCACGGTGAAGCTGCTCGACTTCGGTCTCGCCAAGGCCGACGGCCCGTGGACATCGAGCGCGTCGATCGACGGACGCGCCGACGCTCACCGTCGCGACGACCGGCGCGGGCATGATTCTCGGCACCGCGGCGTACATGGCGCCCGAGCAGGCGCGCGGCCGGAACGTGGACAAGCGCGCCGACATCTGGGCCTTCGGCGTGATCCTCTACGAGATGCTCACCGGCGAGCAGATGTTCGAAGGCGAAACGGTCACCGACGTGCTCGCCTCGGTGGTGCGTCAGGATCCCGATCTCAAGCGCGTGCCGGAGAAGGTGCGGCCGCTGCTCCAGCGCTGTCTCGAAAAGGATCCGAAGCGACGGCTGCGCGACGCCGGCGACGCGATGCTGCTGCTCGACACCGCGCCGGCTGCGACCGTGGCGGCGAAGACGAGCAAGACGCCGCTGCTCGCGATCGGCTCGGTGCGCGGCGCTGCTTGCGCTCGCGCTCGCCGGCGTGTCATACGTCCACTTCCGCGAGGCACCTCCGGCCGCCGACGTCGTGCGATTCCAGGTCGGCCTTCCCGAGAGCGTGAACTTCACGCAGTTCGGGACGTCGGCGATCTCTCCCGATGGCCGCAAGATCGTGTTCGCCGCGTACGGCTACGACGGCACTCCGCGTGTCTGGATTCGATCGCTCGACTCGGCCACGGCGACGCCGCTCCGAGGACACCGACCTCAATCAGCAGACCGTCGGCGCTGTTCTGGTCGCCGGACAGCCGGTTCGTCGCCTACGGCGACTCGCAAGCAGCTGAGGAAGATCGATATCACTGGCGGTCCGTCGCAGGCGCTCGCGGAGATCGCGCCCGCGATCGGCGGCTCGTGGAATGCCGACGGAACGATCCTGGTCGGATCGACTAGCGGAATCATGAAGCTGTCGGCGAATGGCGGCACGCCGACGCCGGTGACCAAGCCGGGCAGTCCGCAGGAAGCGCACGTACATCCGGTGTTCCTGCCAGACGGCCGGCACTTCCTGTACATGCGCGGCCTGCCGCCCGGCAAGCGCACGATCGAGGTCGGCGACCTCAATGCCGCTCCGGACGCGCAGAGCACGACGCCGATCCTGACCAACGACTACGGCGTCGCCGTGACGCAGGCGAGCGCCGGCGGATCGCCGCTCGTCCTGTTCCTGCGCGACGGCACACTGCTGGCGCAGGAATTCGACATGAACGCCCTGGCGCTGACCGGGTCGCCCGTCACCGTCATGGAGCAGGTCGCCGGCATTGTCAATGCCGCACTCGGCCACTTCTCGGTCTCGAACACCGGGACGCTCGTGTATCGATCGATCAGCGGCAACAACCGTCAGTTGACGTGGTACAACCGGCAAGGCGAGATCGTCGGGCCGGCCGGGCGAGCCGCGTCCGTACGGCACGATGAAAGTCTCGCCCGACGGCAGCAAGGCCGCCGTCGTGCAGAACGACCCGCGGCAACCGGGCAACTCGACATCTGTGGATCGTCGATCTGACCAGCGGCGCCAGCACGACGATTCACGTTCGATCCTGGATTCGATGGGCAACCGGTGTGGTCGCCAGACGGCCGCTACCTCGCGTGGCAATCCGATCGCAGCAAGACGATGGGCATCTATCGCAAGGCCGCCGATGGATCGGGCGGGGACGAGCTGTTGGGTGCGCCGAGAGGGCCTCACCAATCTGACCGACTGGACGCACAACGGGTATCTCATCTTCACGCATGGGTGGCGACGTCCAGGCGCTGCCAGTCGAGGCAGATGCCACCGGAAAGCGCACGCCCATTCCCGTGATCCAGTCGCCGGCGCAGGAGCGCGGCGCGTATGTGTCTCCGGACAACCGCTGGATCGCGTACATCTCGAACGAGACCGGCCGCGACGAGATCTACGTGCAGCCGTTTTCCGCCGGCGGCAACAAGGCGTCGGGGAAATGGATGGTGTCGAGAGGCACGCGGGGCATGGCGCGCTGGCGCGCCGACAGCAAGGAGCTGATGTTCGTGAACGGCGACGGCGAGAGTCGTCGCGGTGGACGTCGCGTCTGGCGCGGCGTTCCAGACCAGCCCACCGAAGAAGCTGTTTCAAATGCCGCTCGAACTGCTCAGCAACAGAATCCCGGGACGCTCGCCGACGCCACGCGCGACGCGCAGCGTCTGCTCCTGGTCATGCCGGTGCAGGAAAGCGCCCAGCGCGAGCTCGCCGTCGTGCTCAACTGGCAGGACAGTCTGAAGCGATAATCGTAGGGCCGGTCGGCCGTCGCCCAAGGGCGACGGCGGGACCGGCCGGAGTTGATCATGCGCTCACTCTTGTTCGTGCTCCTCTTTGCGCTCGTGCTGAACCTTCCGCTGCCCGCGCAGCAGCCGGTCTGCGCTCCGGTCGCACCGGCCGCTGGTCCAGGCCTGACCATCACGACCGCGGCCTGGCCGGACGGCGACGACATTCCGCTGAAGTTCACCCAGGCCGTCCCGAATCCGGTCTCACCCGCGCTGACGTGGACGAACGTACCGGCCGGCACGCGCAGCTTCGTTCTGCACATGCACGACCCCGACGTGTCGATCAACAAGACGACGAACACCCAGGTGCACTGGCTGGTGTGGGGCATCCCCGGCACGGCGACCGGACTGAGCGAAGGTCAGCCGCAGGGCGCGCAGCTGCCGGACGGAAGCCGTCAGGTCAGCGCGTCGGGACAGGTGTATCGCGGCCCGGGCGCGCGAGCGGCAGGACCGAAGCATCACTACACGTTCGAGCTCTACGCGCTCGACACGATGATCGACGTACCGCACGGCGCCAACGAGCAGGAGACGCGCGCCGCGGTGCTGGCGGCCATGCAAGGACATATTCTCGGCAAGGCCGTCATGGTCGGCCTGTTCAAGCGGCCGCAGTAGCGCTCGATGCGCGTCGCTGTCCTGATCGCCGCTCTCGTAGTGTCCGGCTTCAGCCGGACCGATCGTAGTGTCCGGCTTCAGACAGCGATCCGGCCGGTCAAACCGCAAGGACCGGCCCTGCGAGCTGGCTTCGACGACGCGCTCGCCGTCGCCAAGGACCTGCCGCGGCTGCACAGCCTGCTGGTGAGCCGCCGCGGCGAGCTGGTGCTCGAGCGCTACTTACAACGGCGCCCGCGCGACACGTCCCGCGAACATCAAGTCGGCCTCGAAGAGCATCATCTCCGCGCTCGTCGGCATCGCCATCGATCGTCGTCTCATCGCCGGTGTCGACACGCCCATCGTCACCTACTTCCCGCGAGCTGGAGAAGGATCGCGATCCCGCGAAGCAGAGGATCACGATCGAAGATCTGCTGACGATGCGTTCGGGTCTCGAGACGACGAGCAACCGGAACTACGGAGCGTGGGTGCAGAGTCGGAACTGGGTGCAGCACGCGCTCGCCGTCCGCTGTTGAGCGACGCCCGGCACGCTGATGGAGTACAGCACCGGCAACACGCATCTGCTCTCGGCGATCCTCACGACAGCGACGAAGAAGAGCACCTGGCAGTTCGCCAACGACACGATCGGCCGGCCCGCTCGGCTTCACGCTCGCGCGCTGGCCGCAGGATCCGCAGGGCATCTACTTCGGCGGCAACGACATGCTGCTGACGCCGCGACAGATGCTCGCGTTCGGCCAGCTGTATCTCGATCGCGGACGCGTTCGCCTTCGCGCAGACGCGTCGGCGGGACAAGTCCAGGGACGTCAGATCGTTCCGGAGCCGTGGATCGAACGCTCATTCGTGCACGCGAGGCCGCTCGTACTGGAGCGACCAGGAATACGGGTACGGGTGGTGGATCCGCGAGCTGGGCGGACATCGCGCGTACTACGCGTGGGGCTTCGGTGGTCAGTACATCTTCGTCGTTCCCGATCTCGAGCTCGTCGTCGTCACGACGTCCGCATCCACCGTCGCCGAGGACCGGCGCAGCCATCGGCGGAACGTGTTCGATCTCGTCGAGTATCTCGATCGTCGAACCGGTCGCGCATCCAACTCGGCGACAATGTCTGAGATGCGGCTGCTGGTCAGTGTGAAGACGCGGCGGAAGCGACGGCTGCGCTCGCGGGCGGCGCCGACATCATCGACGCCAAGGAGCCGGCCATCGGCGCGCTCGGAGCTGTCGATCTCGACGTGCTTCCGCGACATCCTCGCAGCGGTCGCGGCGTGTGCGTCCGGTGACAGCGGCACTCGGCGATGCGCTCGACGAGGCCGCCATCGAACGGACCGCGGATGCGTACGCCTGTGCGGGTGCCAGTCTCGTGAAGATTGGCTTCGCCGGAATTGCCTCGCCGCGACGCGTGGCCTCGCTGCTCGCTGCGGCCCGGGACGGCGCGGCCGGGCACGCGGGTGTGATCGCTACCGCCTATGCCGATGCCGATCGCGTCGCCAGCCTGAATTCGTTTGCGGTGATCGATGCCGCGGCGGCGGCAGGGGCGGCAGGCGTGCTGCTCGATACCGCCGACAAAGCCGGTCCTGGTCTTCCGGGCCTGATGTCAGCCGCGACGCTGTTGTCGTGGGTCACGGCTGCCCGAGATGCCCGATTGCTCGTGGCGCTCGCCGGCAAGCTGACGGCCGACGACGTCAGCGCCGTGAACGATACTGGCGCCGACATCGTCGGCGTCCGCGGCGCCGCGTGTGACGGCGGCCGCACCGGGCGGATTGTCGCGGCGCGCGTTCGCGCGCTCAGGTCTGCTGTGCCTCGTCGCTCAGCACCCGCACCTGCGCCTGACCCTGTCTCAGCGTTCGAATGAACGCCGCCACGAGATCGGGATCGAACTCACTGCCGGCGCGCTCCTCCAGATACGACATCGTCTTCTCTGACGGCCACGCATCGCGATAAGGGCGCTTGGTGCTGAGCGCGTCGTAGACGTCGCAGACGTGCACGAGCCGGCTGGCCATGGCGCACTCGCGCGCGTAGTGCATCACCGGATAGCCGCCGCCGTTCAGCATGATGTGATGCTCGTAGGCGACGGTCGCGGCCATGCCGAGATCTTCATCGCTCTGCATGATGACGCGCGCGCCGTCGATGGGATGCGAGTTCATGATCGCGCGCTCTTCGTCATTGAGCTTGCCCGGCTTGGTCAGCACTTCGAGCGGGAATGCGGATCTTGCCGATGTCGTGCAGCAGGCCAGCGACGCCGATGGCGCGGATCTCTTTCGGCCGGCAGCCGAGCGATTCGGCCAGGCCCATCGACAGCACGGCGACGTTCAACGAGTGCGTGGTGGTGTATTGATCGAACTCCTTCAGCTTGAGCAGCGGCAGCACCATGCGGCTGTCGCCGTGCATCGCCACCGACAGCGACCGAACCACCGCTTCCGCCTCGAGCATCGGGACCGATCCACCCGACTGCACTTCGCTCTGCAGCCACCGGAACGTCTCGGCCTCTTCACCGAGGGAGAGGCGCAGCGTCGCAGTCGGCAACGAGGCGAAGGCGGCATCGAGAACGGGATCGATCGATTCCTGCCCCTGCAGACCGACCACGCCGAAACGAATGCCCAGCGTTCGCATCTGGCGCGCCTCGCTGGTGTCGACCGTCGAGAGCATCAAGCGCCCGAGCACTTCCTGAAGGAAGCTGTTGAATTCCTCTCGCGCTCACCTTGCGCTCGAGCTCGAGGCGCTGAATGCCGGCCGCAACGAGCCGCTTGCCCCAGTCCCACGACTTGAGCTCGCGCAGTCGCTCACGCCCGAACACCACCTCATCTTCGAGGAACGTGAAGGACGGCGGGTGGCCGCCGGGCATCGTCAGACCATCCAGCTCCTCGAACGCCGAGTCCACGGCCTTCTCGCGAGACGGATGTCCCTCGGGATAGAGCGTCATGACGCCGAGCGAGTGAGCGAAGGCGTTGAGGAATCGGACGGGATCGCTCATGTGGTCTGTGGCGACGACGGCCTGACGGAGCTCGTGATCGGAGGAGCGCGCCGCCGCAGCGAGCACGCCTGAGGCGCGCGAATCAGTGGACCAGGTCGTCGCGAGCGCGCGGATCGACTGCGACGAGCACCGGCGTCTTGGGCTGGAGACGCGTCCGGCGGAACAGCGATCGGCCGCCGAACGACAGCTGCAGGAACGCCTCGAGCACGTCCTCGCGCAGCTCGTGTGCGAGCGCATTCACGGCGAGCAGGCGGCTGTCCTCGCCAAGATCCGAGGCCAGTGCCAGGTCGATCATGCGCTCGACCAGCTGCGGCGGACATCTCGTCGATGGCGGTCAGGCCCAGATGCACGATGCGCGGATCGGGATCGTTGAGTGCCGCGTCCACCCCGAGGTCGCGCTCGTGCGGCAACGACAACTGGAGACGGACCGCTTCAGATCGGACGCGCGCATCGGGATGCTGGGTCCACGGCAGGATCGGAGAACGTCGCCGGCATGTTTCGCCGGCGGGCGAGCAGCATCAGCATGTTCCGCTGCACGTACCATCGGTCGTCGTTGAGACGGGTGATGATCGAGCGGCGTAATGTCGACATTTGTCCGGCCCGAGCAAATCGAGCAGCCGTCGTCGCACGATGCGGTTGGGGGATGAACCCAGCGCCTCGAGCAGCGGCTCGTAGCCTTCGAGCGACAGACGCGGCAACAGACTGTTGAGGCCGGAGAGATCGACATGGTCGCCAGCGAAGAGGCCCTTCAGGTTCTCCGGGCGCGTCAGCCTGGCCAGGATCATGTCGGCGCCGGCCTGGCCGCCCTCGGGCGGTGAGGCGATCAGTTCCAGCAGCCCATTCAGCTGGCCGGCATGGATCGCGTCATCGATCGCCCGGTCGGCCAGCGGTCCGAACGCGCCAGCCTCGAGTGCCATCTGCACAAGGCGGAGTGGCTCGGGCTCGGCAGCCACCGCACCCTGCGGCCGTGGCCGTCTCGGAATGGCGTCGAGGTGGCGAGGTGCTCCAGCACCCGTCCATAGCCTTCCGGATTGGGATCCTCGAGCCGCCAGTCCTCGAGCAGACGTCCGACCTGTTCGCGCAGCTCGGTGTCGGCGCGCGGTCGGGTGAGATCGGTGCCGCGCTCCGCGTGCGTCGCCAGCTTGGTGAGCATTCGCACCAGGCCGTGCGAAATCGTCTGGCCACTGGCGTCGGCAGAGGCCTTCACGATCTCCAGCACGGCATCGACGGCCATGCCGTGCGTCGCGTCGAGCACGAACTGGTCGCGCTGATCCCTGTCGCCGCCCATCGACACGAGACGCCGCAGCGTGCCGGGCTTGAGCGAGGCAATGAGCCGTGACGTGCGCCGCTTGAGCTCCTCGGCGGTATCACCCGACGCGGTCTTGAGCTCGCGGGCAATCTGCAACAGATAGCCGACGATGATCTGGTCGTAGGCTTCGGCGCGACCGCTGTTCTCGTCGATCGCCCTGGCGACCGCCTGCGGTTCGGAGGGCACCGCGCCGCCGTCGCTTCCATCAGACGCCAACGCCGCCCGGGCAAGGCCGATCCACAGTTCGGCCCCGTGCGAGGCCTGCTCGGCATTCTCGCCGCCACCCGGCCCCGGGGCATCGCCAACCAGCGCCAACCCATCGAAGGTGAGCGGGTGCACCTTGACGTGCGGCCAGGTGGCGGCCTGCGGCTTGAGACCGAGCGGGCCGTCACGTTCGGCCTCCGCGGCGAGCGCATGGAGCGCTTCGCCGAGTTCCTGCGTATCCACGCCGCGCATGATGCTGACCGCGCCGATGTGATGGCGGTGCAGACCGTCGGCGAGACGCCGCAACACCGGCTGACCCTGATCGGTCGTGACGCCGTCGATGATCAACTGCCGCCGGGCGACGCCAAACGCAATCTGCGGGCGGTCCTCCAGGAGCCGGTCGGCGCGCCGGATGACCGATTCAATGGCGGGGATCAGGGCGGGGTGCCCGGTGGGGTACATCGAATGACGATGCAGCGCGATCGACAGCTCGATGAGGAACTCGTTCAGGTCGCGAGACAGCGTTGCCCGCTCGGGCCGTGGGGGAGCCTCCATAGGCTACACGCAGACTAGGCTAGTGAGGCGTTCGGCGCAAGTAACAACGCGCGCGACGCTGACCTGTTGCGAGATTGTGCAGCTCAGGGCCGCATCGCCTGCCGCAGCATCTCGATCGCGTTCGCCGGAATGGTTTCAACTCCAAGGATTCCCCGGACGCGGTCGAAATGGGCATCCACACTATCGGGACGCCGTTCCGAGCCGGGCGGCTTGACGAGCACGAGCCGCGTCGCACCAATCGCTCCGGCTATCCACGCCGCGATGCTGTCGCTGGTGACCTGCCACGAGTGCGGCAGCGCATCATCGCGACGCAGCCACGCATACGGCGCGAGCACGGGAATCTGCCCGGCGGCGATCGCGGCTGATATGCCACCGGCATCCGAGACGAGGGCCGCGCCGCGCATCCGCGACACGATCGCATGTGCGTACTGGTCCATGGCCAGCACCGCCATCCAGTGCGCCGCATCGTCGGTGAGCTGCAGCCGCGCGTCGTGATCGCGCACCGCGTCGGCAAACGGTCCGCCGCCGGGGACGATGAGCAGCGGCTCGTCCCGCGCAATGTCGGCAACAACCGTCAAGACGGCGTCGAGGCAGCCGTCCTGTGCGAGCAAGCCGCCGCCAATCTTTACAACCGTATCGATGCGTCGATGCGGAACGGAGAGCGGACGCCGTCAGCGTCCGCCTCCCCGGCTCGGGGGCCACACCGGACAGCAGCAGCGCCACCGATGCAGCCGGGGCACATCTCGCCGCGTCGTCACCCAGTGCGGACGCCAGTGTGATGACGTCCAGCCCCGCCTGCCGGGCAGCGCGCTCGGCGATGAACGCACCAAGACCCGTGACAACAGCGGTCAGAATCGCGGGATGCCGCTCGCGCACCCGGGCAATCGACCCCGCAATCCTGGCGACCTGCGCGGCCGCCAGCGCATCGGCGATGGCGGTCACACCCGGGTCGTTCACCATCTCGCGGTCAGCGCAGATCGCGCGCGCGAGGCGTTCGCCTGCGAACTCGCGCGTAGCCGGGCGGCGATCGGGCGTCGGCGTCGAGTAGTCGATCGGCTGGAGATCGCCTCGCCAGACATGTACGTCGCCGCTCAAGGCAAAACCCTCGGCAGAGAGCCCGACCTCTCTGTCCTCGAGCGGCACGGACGCAGCGAGCGCCTCGACCGGCGTTCGCACGGCGCCGGAATAGACCAGTTCGCCAGACGCCAGACGAGCGGGATCGGTCCAACCGAGCGCAACCACTTCCCCGCTGACGATGGGAATGAGGTCGGTGCTCGTGGTGCCAATGTCGATGAGCAGAGCATCGGGCAGGTACTGCGCGACCGTGCGCGCTGTTGCGGCCCAATTCGCTGCAGCCACCAGCAGCGGCGCCCTGACCGCGTCGGCAACCGTCAGGAACCGGCCGTCAACTGCGTAGACGGATACGGACGCACCAGGAAATGCGGCAGTGACCGCGTCGAGTACGAACTGAACGCCGTCGCGTTTGGTGCGAAACATCTGCGACAGTTCCGCGGTCATCGTGATCGCGTGCGCGTCGGCTCCGCTTGCGCCCGTCTCGGCGGCGAGCTCGCGCAGCACCTGCACAAGGGCGCCGGGATCGTGCTGAAGCTCGAAGGGCCGCGAGCGCACGGCGACGATCGCGCCGCCAGCCACGCGTGCAACCTTCGTGTTCACTCCGCCGATATCCCAGCCGAAGGTGGCACTCATCGTCAGGTCAAAGGGCAAAGGTCAAAGGGCAAAGGTGAGGTCGAAGGTCTAGGAACAGGTACTAGGTATAGGTGTAGGACCCAGGTGCAGGTCAAGGTCGCGCTTCGTGATCTGCCCGTCGAGAAGCGCTGTGGCGACCAGCGCACCATCGCAGCCTACGCGTTCGCAGCTGCTCGATGTCGTCGATGCTCCGCACACCACCGCCGGCGTACAGCAGGTACGTCGACAGGGTGCTGCTCTGATTCGTCCGAGCAGTTCCAGATCGACGCCAGCACCCGGATCCTACTCGCGCCAGGTCGAGCACCATCACTCGCAGTGACACCCGCATCAATTGCTCGCGCCGCAAGTGCCTCTGGACTGTGCTGCGCCGACATTCACGCGACGTGCGTGATCGGGTGTCCGTCGCGGAGATCGAGACTGAACGACCACGCGTGCCCCGGCGTTCTGACAAATCGACTCCAAGCACCTCAAACGACGGCAACGTCTCGAGCCCGACGATCATGCGCGTCGCGCCGCCTCGATCGCGCAGGCATGCGTCCACCGTTGACGCAATGCCGGCATCGAGCCACAACAGTCGCGCCGACTCGACGCAGATCGCGCGGAGAGCCTGCGTGCTGCGGCGTCGCGGTGCTCGATCGCGTCGAGATCGGCGACATACAGTCGCGAGAGGCCGAATCGATTGAGATAACGCTCGGCGAGGGCTGCGACGTTGCCGCGTGGAATCTGTTCGCCTGCGACAACCTCAATCGGCATGTAGCGACGGCGCAGGCCTCCCCGCGCCCTCACGGCGAGGCCATCGCGAAGATCAATGACACCGATTACTTCGAACATCCTGACGTCCCGCCCCTGGCCCAGGCCTAGACCTGGACCTAGCACCTAGACCTGGACCTCGTACCTAGACTTACCGCCTGGACCTGCACTCTTGACCTGACCTTTGCCTTTTGCCATTTGACCTTTGCCCTTACTTGCCATCTATCGAGAACGCAAGTACGACGTTGCCAGGCATGAAGCCCAGCGAGCCGTATCCGGAGTTGACGAACAACATGCCGCCGACGATGGTTGCGCCGGGGCCGTTCATCGATCCGCCGCGCGCCGGGATGCGATTCACGGTGTCGTACTCGTTCACGGTGTTGATGTCCCAGAGCATGTTGCCGGACGCGCTGTCGTAGGCGCGCAGATGTCCGTCGAGGCTGCCCGAGAAGACCACGCCAGGAATCGACGACACCGCAGCCGGCTGACCCGTGTTGCACCCCTGTCGCGCGTTGCAGGTGTCGGCCGGTGGCGGAATCGACCAGCGGGTCTGTCCATCGCCAATGTTGACCGCCACCATTCCACCGGCTTCACCAGGTTTCTTCTCAAGCGCATTCGAGAGCGATACGTAGGCCGTCGTCGCATCGACGCTGAATCCCCATTCGATGCCGCCGAGGATTCCACCCTGCCCGACCTGCGCCTTCCACAACTGCGCACCGCTCTCCGGATCGAGCCCGAACAAGGCTCCCGACTTCTGTCCAGCGATGATGATGCGCTTGCCGTCGGGAAGCACACCGATTGATGGCGAGCTCGAGAAGTCGTGGTCGGGTCCCGCCCCTTCCGGACAGTTGACACGTCCGGCTCCGGTTTCGAGACACCCGACATTCCACGCGTCACCCGCCAGCGTCTGCTGGACCCAGAGCACCCGCCCGGTGTCCATGGCCAGCGCCATGATCGCGTCGCTCTCGGGCGCTGGTGGATTCGAGTAGCTGTCGCCGGTCGCGATGTAGATTCGATTCCGTTCCGCATCGACCGCCGGCTGCGACCACACCGCCCCGCCCGACGGCCCCCACAGCTGCGTACCGCGCGCGCTCGTTGTTGTTCGTTGCGGCGCCTGCGGAATCGTGTGCGTCTTCCAGATCTGATTGCCGCTGGCGGCATCGAGTGCCACCACGCTGCCACGGAAGGTGCAGCATTCATACGTCGGGATCGCCGCCGTCCCTTCTTCGAGTGACGATACCGGCACGAAGAGTCGTCCGTTGTGATACGTCACTGCGCCGGTGATCATCGCGTCGAGGTGTTCCTCGACCTTCACCTTCCATCGCCGCTGACCGGTGTTCGCGTCCAGCGCGTACACGAATGCGTGAGCATCGCCAAAGTACAGGGTGCTGCTGCCGTCCGCCGCTCGAGCGACGATCGGCGTCGATCGCACACCGGCATCAGCCTCGAACGCCCACACCAGACAACCCGTCTTCGTATCGAGCGCATAGACGACACCGTTGCGGCTGCCTACGAAGGCCCGGGAGCCAATCACGGTGATCTGGGATCCCGAGGCAGACACGCCGGGGATGCCGAAAGACCACTTCAATTTGAGCTTTGGAACATCAGCCGCGGTGAGCCCGGCCGCCGCCGCCGACTGCGATCGGGAATTCTGCGCGTCGAGGCCCCAACCGTTCCACGCGGCGCCAGCGAGCGGATCCGGGGACGCGGCGCCTGGGGCACAGTACGCCTCCTTGCCGATCATCTCGAGCGGAGCCCGGTACGATTCGGGAGGACGTCCGGCGAGAAACGCCGCGACCGCACGACGCTCGGCCGAACTCAGCGCCGCACCTTGTCGGCGCATGCTGAACGAGCTGAGTGCGGTATCGATCGCCTCGGGCGCCATGGCCCGCAGCGCTTCGCGATTCGGCGCACGCGGCAGCGAGCCTTCGTGGCATCCGATGCAGTGCTGGTTGTACACGGCCTCGCCACTGGGGGCCTGTTGTGCGCCCGACACGGCAGGCAGGCAGAGTCCGCCGAGGATGCCCAGTACGACTGCGCGCCACATACGGCCTCCTATGCAGCTGAGGATGGTAGTTAAGAGGACAATCCTACGCGATACACAGCCGATTGGCCGAAGTTCTCTTCGACTTCCATCTCGATCGCCGTCAGCCCTTTCGCGCCGAGCGTCTGGAGTTCGGCCTGCAGCCGCTCGGTGAGCATCTGCGCCAGCATCTCGACCGTCGTATTCGGGATGGGCAACAGCGCACAATCGCGCCGCGGAAACACGTAGCGAGGCTTGCCGTCCACCGACACCGATACGGTGTCACCGTCCTCGACAACCCCGATGCGATCGCTCTCGAGCGGCAGCAGGACCAGGTGATCGATCTCGTCGCACAGCCGCTTCATGATGCGCTTCAGCTCGACGAAGTCGAACACGAACCAGCTCTCCTGGTTGAGATCGCCTTCGATGGTGACGCGCGCGCGATAGTTGTGACCGTGCAGCCCTTCGCATCGATGTCCGGCGAAGGTGATGAAGTGCGCCGAGGCAAAGACCAGGTAATCCTTGGTGACCGAAACGCGGAATGCCCCGCGTGGTGACATTGAGTCCCTCCGGTCCGGCTGAAGCCGGACACTACGTACGTCGGCGTAGTGTCCGCCTTCAGGCGGACCACTCCACCAGCGTAACGAAGATTGCGGCCGCTGTCAGGTCCGCCGTGGTACCCGGGTTGTTCGAGTTCCGGGCGTCGCGTATCGCGCGGTCCATCTCCTCGACCGCCTGCCGGCCGCTGGGCGAACGGACGCCGCCGGCCTCGAGCGCCTCCCGGGCCAGCGCTCGACACGCGCTCCGCCGCCGCGACTCCCGTCCTCCGAACGATGTGCGTGTCGATGGCATGAGCCAGCAGCGCGAGGTATGTCTCGACGATGGCGTCGCTCCATGACAAGCCCTCAGCACGCGCGCGGGTGAGCGTCGGTGCGCCTCGCTCGAACGTGACGGCGAACCCGGTCGCGTACTCGCGCGCGATGCCGTCGCGATCGGCGGCGAGACGCATCGCGTCGAGCAGCGTCACGTCCGGCTGGCTGTCGACATCCTGCGCGTCGGCCCGTCCAAGACCACCCGGCCGCGCGCGGCGAATTGCCGCGTAGACCTGACGTGCGTCGTCAACGCTCGTCTCCTCGAGAACCTCGTGAAGCGCCGTACGTAGAGGCGGGTCTTTGTCGACGACCCGCCTGACTCGCCTGCCGTCCTCATCGCGGCTTTGGCCAGCGGCGCGAGCAGCAGCACGATGCCGAGATTGGTGTTGGTCTTCGTCCAGCACGCGGTCATGTCGATGGCCTGACGGATTGTCTCGCCCAACGGTTGATCGGCCACGCGTGTGAACGCCGGCCCGATCGCGACGGCACTGGTCAGGAAATCTTCGTAGGTGAGATCGACGAAGTGACGGCCGGGCGAGACGTTACCCGGCTTCGGCGCGCTCGCTTCGAGCAGACACGCCAGCTGTGCCAGCGCGGCGATGTCGGCTGCCGTTCGTGCGGTCTTCATTCCACGTGTTCGACGACCCCGGCCGGCCGCACTGTCGCGCGGCGGACCAGCTGGTGCGACGATCGCGCCGGCGACGTCGATCCCGGTCGCCTTCTGAAACCCTTCCCACCCCGGTATGCCGTTCACTTCGAGCACGAAGATCCGGCCGTCGCGGGAGGGCAGCAGATCGACGCCGGCGTAGTCGGCGCCCACGGCATTCGCCGCGCGCACGGCCAACTGCGCCCACACCTCGGGCAAGTCAAACGGCGTCGCCGAACCGCCGATCGCGACGTTGGTGCGCCACTCCCCCTCAGGAGCACGGCGTTCGATGGCACCGAGCACCGCGCCGCCGACGACGAATACCCGAATGTCCCGGCCTCCGTGATCGATCGCCTTCTGTATGTAGAACACCGTGCGCGTCTGCTCGAGCGAGCGCACGATTCGTCTCGCCACTTCCGGCTCGCTGACGCGCACCATGCCGTGGCCGAGCGAGCCGAAGATCGGCTTGATGACGCAGTCGCCCATCGCTCTCACCGCGGCCAACGCCTCGTCGGTCTGCTCGCAGACGACCGTTTCCGGTGTCGGCAGCCCCGCGTCGTGCAGCAGCGCCGTGGTATAGAACTTGTCGACGCACCGCTCGATCGTCCGCGGGGAGTTGACGACAAGCAGACCGCGCTCCTCGATCCAGTGCAGCGCATCGACGCGGTAGATGACCTGCTCGAGCGAACCGCCGGGAATGATCCGGGCGAGCACCGCATCGGCCTCGAGGATCGGCACCGACTCGCTCGACAGACCGCCGGGCTGTCGCGACAGCCCGCCGGGGAGGCGGCCGACCAGCTTTTCATACGGAAGAACCACGCCCGCATGTCCATGTTCGGCCAGGGCCCGGCACAACTCGTCGGTGTGCCACCCGGTACGGGCGCTCAGGATTGCGACATGCACCTTGGGATTCTATCGTTCAGGTGAGTCGAAAGCCGTGTCGATTCCGGCACGGCTCGTTCGACGTGGAGGTAGAGGAGCATCTGGCCATGAAGAAGATCCTGTCGAAGGACGGCACTGCCATCGCAGTCGATCGCGCCGGGCGCGGGCCGGCGCTGGTGTTCGTGGACGGGGCCATGTGTTATCGCGCCTCGGGGCCGAGCCAGCCGATGGCCGCAGCCCTGGCCGACCATTTCACCGTGTTCACCTACGATCGGCGCGGGCGCGGCGACAGCAGCGACAACGGGCCGTACGACATCCAGCGCGAGGTGGACGACCTGCGATGCCGTGATCCGGGAGGCCGGCGGTCAGGCCGTTCGTCTTCGGCGTGTCATCCGGTGCGGCCCTCGCGCTCGAAGCCGCCAACCGCGGCGTGCCGATCACCAGGCTCGCCCTCTACGAAGCGCCCTTCATCGTGGACGCCACGTCGTCCCCCGATCTCGGACGACTACGTGTCGCGGCTCAACGCGGCGCTCGCCGCAGGCCGGAAAGGTGACGCGATCAAGATGTTCATGAAGGTCGTCGGCGTGCCCGGCTTCTTCATCGCGCTGATGCGGTTGATGCCGGCGTGGTCCAGACTCACCGCCGTTGCGCACACGTTGCCCTATGACTTCGCGATCGTCGGTCCCTATCAGCAGGGCCATCCGCTGCCGTCGACGCGATGGATCGGCGCGACGATGCCGACGCTGGTGATGGATGGCGGCAAGAGCCCGACGTGGATGCGAAACTCGATGCGTGCGCTGGCCGGCGTGCTGCCGAACGCCACCTACCGCACGCTCGACGGGCAGACGCACATGATCAAGCCGAAAGCGCTCACGCCGCCGCTCGTGGAGTTCTTCAGCGACGGCGCGCCTAATTCGGTGTAGCGCGCCGCAGGAATTCGATCGTCAGGCGAAGCGGGACGGCGACAGACACGCCGCGGACCGCTGCGGGCCTCCACGCGCTCGTTCTGCAGCGCCGCAACGGCAGCCGCGCTGAGCTCGGGGTGAGGCGACGAGACGACCGTCACGTTCCTCACCGCACCATCACTCTCGACTCGTGCCTCGAGAACGACCGTGCCGGTCAGCTGACGCGCTCGAATGGCGTCGGTCACTCGCACATCAGGCTCGTAGTATTCCCAGCCCACGACTGGTTCAGCCCCTCTGACCGACAGTGTGGCCGTCGCCTCGCGATCGCTGGCGAACTCGCTGACCAGCGACTCAGGCGGGGTGTATCGCGGAATCGCCGCATCACAATCCACACAGACCGAGAACGTCCCGGTCACCTCGTCGATGTGCATCCGGATATCGCGTCGCACGAGTTGCCCGGCGTCGAGCGACACCTCGATTGAAGGCGCGAACTCAATCGGCAGCCAGATCGTGTACAGGCCAGGCGGGAGCTTCTCGAATCGGTACTGGCCGGCGTTGTCCGTGTGCGTCTCGTCGGACATGCCGGCACCAAACGGTTCGCTTTCGATGGAGACGAGCAGGCCTCCGACGGGCGCACCCAGCGGGTCGTACACCGTTCCCGTCAGCGTTGCGCCTGATGCCTGCGCGTGCATGGACACGACCGAGGCAGACGCCAGGAACAGAACGAGGACCGATGCGACGCCAGCTCGCAAACCCACAGAACTTACTCTAAATCCGGAAGGCACCGGAAGGCGCGGTGCGGGACTGTATGTCCGGGGCGAACCGTGGGGATGCCTTGGAATACGTCGTGATCGACGGCGAAGCTGCGATGCTGGATCACCGGTTCGCGAACCGACATAGAGTCCGCGCACCGCGTACGCCCATCGCTAATCGCGGCCCTTTGGGGTCAGGCGAAAGAGGCTCTCAGCACGGCCGGATTCAGGCTCCCGGCGTGAAACGTCCGGCCGCTCGACACGCTCGTCAGCCACACCTCGGCCGGGCTGAAGAGCAGTGGATCGATCTTGTAGAAGTCGTTGTCGTAACGCTTGAAAATGTCGTAGAACGGCGTGCCGTAGTCGGCCGACGAAGACGAGGGCAGGCGCTCGGCGAGCGAGGCGAGCTCGGCATCCTCCGCTCGGACCGTGTAGCGCGCGTGCGCGCCGTAGAGCACGCAATCGTTCGTGCGGCCGATCGCGCGCATGTCGCTCTTGGCGACCGGCGGCAGCGGCGCGACGCCCACCGCGCTCACGACGTTCCTCACGTCGAAGCCGAGCGTATCCATCTTGTGCAGCCCGGTTTCAATCGACCGCGCCACGATCTGCATTCCGCCGGCCAGGCTCGCCGTCGGCGCCACCACCATCGTCAGGGCATCTGGCGCCACGCCTGCCTTCCCCGCAATCCACGTCGCGACATCGTCAGTGGGCAGCGTCCGTCCTTCGAGCACCAGCACACCGCGCGTGGCGTCCTCGGCATAGCCAAGTTTGGCGAACAGGTCCTTCTCGACGCGCGCCTTCGCGCGCAGCGGACCCGAGCCCATCGCGAAGAAGCCCTCCGGGTTGATGGCCCATCCGGCGTACTGCGAGGCCATACAGGCTTCGGCGGGATGATCGGTCCAGACGTGGACCGCGGGCCACGATTCGCCGTCGATGGTCATCGTGGTCATCGCCACGTGACCCAGCCCGCCCATACAGAGCTCCGCCAGAACGCGGCCGGCACCGAGCCCGCCGGTAGCGTTGACACCGGCGTCGATCACCCGCGCACCGCATGGCAGGCTGTGCGTCGCGATGCGGAGTTCATCGGCGCGCTCGGCACACGCGTCCGCGAGCGCCCAGGCGCGCTCGTTCATCTCGAGGTTTCCCATTCCCCATAGCCTAGTAGAATGAGCGGCCGATGCGCAGATTGCTGCTGACGGCTGCCACCATAGCCTTCGCCTCTTGGGTCGCCGCGGCGCAGGCACCCACCTCGACTCTCTTGTTCGAAGGCGCGCGTCTGCTGACCGGAGAACGGCGGCCGCCCATCGAGGACGCCGCCCTCGTTGTCAGCGCTGGACGCGTCACGGCGGTTGGTCAACGCGGCACGCTGCAAGCGCCACCGGGCGCGACGGTGATCGATGTGCGCGGCAAGACGATCATGCCGGCGCTCGTGGATGCGCACAGCCATCTCGGTTACACCGATGTGCGGACCGGCACCACAGCTGCGGCGAGCTACACGCGCGACAATCTGCTCGATCATCTCCGCCGCTACGCGTACTACGGCATTGCCGCGACGCTGAGCCTCGGCCTCGATCGCGGCGATCTGCCCTACGACTGCGCGCCAGCGCCATCACCGGGTGCGGCGCTGTTTCTCACCGCCGGACGCGGCATCGCGATGCCGAACGCAGGACCGAACGCCGCCTACTGGCGAGATGCCGCCTACGGCGTGACCACCGAAGCCGAGGCGACGAGCGGCCGTGCGTGAGATGGCGGCGAAGAAGGTGGACATCGTGAAGATCTGGGTGGACGACCGGAACAAGACGGTGACGCCGCTTGCCGCCGTCGCTCTATCGACCGATCATCGACGAAGCGCACTGCGCGCGGGCTGCGCGTCGTCGCTCACGTCTACTACCTGGCCGACGCCAAGGAACTGCTGCGCGCCGGCATCGACGGCTTCGCGCACGGCATTCGCGACCTCGAAGTCGACGACGAGATCATGACGCTGTTCAAGCAGCGTCCCCAGGTCTTCGTCATCCCGAATCTGCCGGACACGCCACCGTCGCTGGCCGATCTCGAGTGGCTCAAGCGAGACGCTTCCGGCTCGCGCGATCGAGGAGCTGAAGAAGACGGCGGTCGCGAGCGCCGCCACGTCCCCGGCTCTTCGAGGTGCAGGCGCGCAGTCTCGCGAAGCTGTCGGCCGCTGGCGTGCGCATCGCGTTCGGCACCGACGCCGGCGTTGGTGCGCCGTACGGATTTTCAGCGCACGCCGAGCTCGCCGACATGGTTGCCGCCGGCATGACGCCGGCCGACGTCATCGTCGCTGCCACCCGGACATCTGCCGAGATCATGCGCCTCGATCAGCTCGGCGCGATCGCTGCCGGCAAGAGCGCCGACTTCATCGTCCTCGACGCGAACCCGCTCGACGACATGAGCAACACGCGCCGGATCTCTCGAGTGTACGTTCGCGGCACAGAGGTCAATCGCGCACAACTCAGTCGAGACTGGACGAAATAGTCAGTCGCACACGCCGGGACGATGCTATCGTCGTCGGCCTGCGGCACGCGCTTCGCACATCCGAGCGTGACGACACGCTGCGAGCGCCACGCTCAACGCATCGTCAGGGAGCAGACGATGGCGCAGGAATCGTTGGAAAAACGTATGGATAGACTGGAACGGCGGGTCGAGATCCTCGAGCAGTTGCCCGATCGAGTCACAGCGGTCGAGTCTCAGATAATGCAACTTCGCGACGAGATGCGGAGTGGATTTTCTGCCGTGCGCGCAGAGGCAGCGAGAGACTCGGCGGGTGCCTAACCGAGCGGATGAAGTCCCTGTTCGACAAAAACAAGCGCCATACGCGACTACTCCACGAGGATCTCGTCGAGCGGATCGCACGAATGGGCGAAGGGAAGGACGTTGAATCGTTGACTTCGCCCCGTTTTCGTTCACACTTTGAGGCCTGCGGTATCCGTGACGATGCGCAGAGCGCTGAGGCTGTTCGCGTGCGGGGTGCTGGCCGCTCTGGCCGGCTATCTGTACGCCTATCCGCTGGTCGCTCAAGACGGCGCCGATCAATCAGGCCGCCTAAAGGCGGACTCTACGACATCAAGCCGGCGCTCGATCGTTACTGCGTCACCTGTCACAACGAGAAGCTGAAGACGGCGGGGCTGTCGCTCGAGCAGATCGACCCGACGCGCGTGGGCCGCGATCCGGACACGTGGGAGAAGGTCGCGCGCAAGCTCCGCACGCACGAGATGCCGCCGCCGGGACTGCCGCGTCCGGACCAGTGCGACCTACGAGCAGCTGGCCTCGTCGCTCGAAGCCGCGCTCGATGCACGCCGCGGCCGCCGATCCGCGTCCGGGGCGTGTCGTCATTCACCGCCTGAACCGGACCGAGTACACGAACGCGATCCGCGATCTGCTGGCGCTCGATGTCGACGGGCGCGCGCTGCTCCCGGCCGACGAGCCCGATCAGCAGGGGTTCGACAACGTCGCCGGCGTGCTGTCCGTGTCGCCGCGTCTGCTCGAGAACTACATGACGGCCGCGAGCACGATCAGCCGGCTGGCCATCGGCGACGCGACGATCACCCCGGTCGAAGACACGGTTCGCATCCCGGCCGCAACGGTGCAGGACGATCGGGCCAGCGACGATCTGCCGTTCGGATCGCGTGGCGGCGTGGCGATCCCGTATCACTTTCCGCTCGACGGCGACTACCGCATCAAGGTGGTCCTGAAGCGGCAGCTGTATCTGTATCTGATCGGGATGGGCGAGCCGCACCAGATCGACGTGCGTCTGGACGGGACGCTGCTCAAGCGGTTCACGATCGGCGGCGAAGGAACAGGCGCCACGGCGCCCGAGAGTTTTGCCGGCAACACGCAAGGCGATCCGCAGTGGGAAGAGTACATGCACACGGCAGACGCCGGCCTGATCGTGCGTGTCCCGGTCACCGCCGGGACCCGTCGCGTCGGCGTCTCGTTCGTCCGCAGGCACTGGGAATCAGAGGGAGTACTGCAGCCGCCGCAGCGCGGCTTCGCACGCACGACCAACGAGCTGTATTTCGGCAATCCCTCAGTGGACAGCGTCTCGATCGCCGGACCGCTCGCGGTTCGCGCCACGACGGACTCCCCTGCCCGCCAGAAGGTGTTCGCCTGCCGTCCGACAAGCACCGCCACGGAAGAGGCCTGTGCGCGACGCATTCTCTCCACGCTCGCGCGCCGCGCGTATCGGGGCCCGGTGAGTGACCGCGACCTTGCCACACTGCTCTCGTTCTACCGCGCCGGTCGCGCCGAGGACGATTTCGACGCGGGTATCCAACAGGGGCTTCGCCGCATCCTGGCGTCGCCTCGCTTTCTGTTTCGCATCGAACGCGAGCCGTCCGGCGCAAGGAGCGGCCAACCGTATCGCGTGAGCGATCTGGACCTCGCGTCGCGACTGTCCTTCTTCCTGTGGAGCAGCATTCCCGATGAGGAGCTCCTCGCCGTCGCTGCGAAGGGCACGCTCAGCGATCGCGCGACCCTGGAGCGCCAGGTGCGGCGGATGCTTGCCGATCGCCGTGCGCAGGCGCTGGTGGACAACTTCGCCAGTCAGTGGCTCACGACCGGCAAGCTCTCCGGCGTCGTGCCCGACGTCGATGCCTACCCGGAGTTCGATGAGAACCTCCGCGACGCGTTCCGCCAGGAGACGCGACTGTTCATCGGATCGCAGCTGCGCGAAGACCGCAGTGTCATCGATCTGCTCACGGCCAACTACTCGTTCGTGAACGAGCGGCTTGCCCGGCACTATCGAATTCCACACGTGTACGGCAGCCACTTCCGGCGCGTGACGTTCAGCGACGGCGTGCGGGGCGGACTGCTCGGCCAGGGCAGCATCCTCACTGTCACGTCGTATCCGAACCGCACGTCGCCGGTGCTGCGCGGCCGCTGGCTGCTCGACAACGTGCTCGGCGCGCCGCCCCCGCCGCCACCACCCGACATCCCGCTGCTGAACGAGGGCGGCAGCGACACGAAGTCGATGTCGATCCGTCAGCAGATGGAGGCGCACCGGAAGAATCCGTCGTGCGCCGTCTGCCACGTGCGGATGGATCCGCTCGGGTTCTCGCTGGAGAACTTCGATGCGCTCGGCAAGTGGCGCACGACCAGCGACGGCCTGCCGGTCGATGCGTCGGGCGCGCTGCCGGACGGCACACGGTTCGAAGGCGTCGCCGGCCTGCGGCAGCTGATCGCCAGCCATCAGGACGACTTCGCGCGCACGTTCACGCAGAAGCTGCTCACCTACGCCCTCGGGCGGAGCCTCGAGGCGCACGACCTGCCGGCGGTGCGCCGGATCGCGCGCGACGCCGCCGCCAGCCGCTATCGCTGGTCGTCGATCGTTCTCGGCGTCGCGACGAGCACGCCGTTCACGATGAGCACGGCTCAGGGATCTGAGGACCGCACGGGGACCACGACGACTGCACCTTCCGCCTCCGCCAGGCTACGGCGAGACAAGTAGGAGCACCCATGCTGATCACCAAGAGGGCGATCCCACGCCGCACGGTTCTGCGAGGCATCGGTGCCACGCTCGCGCTGCCGCTGCTGGACGCGATGGTGCCGCCGTTGACGGCGCTCCAGAACACCGCTGCGAAACCGGTCACGCGATTCGGGGTGATGTACGTCCCGAACGGCATGGTGATGGAACAGTGGACGCCGGCCGCCGAAGGCGCGGGCTTCGAGCTGACGCCGACACTGGCGCCACTGAAGCCGTTCAAAGACGACCTGCTGGTCCTGAGCAATCTCGCCTGCGTGCCGACGCCTGGACGCCCCGGCGGCGCACATGCGAAAGCGAGCACGCGGTTCCTGACCGACATCTCGCCGCCGACCAGCGAGACCTGGCTCGACGCCGGCATCTCGATGGACCAGATCCTGGCCCGGCAGATGAGCGCGTTCACGCAGCTCGGGTCGCTGGAGATGTCGGTCGAATCGGGCGAGACCGCCGGCGCGTGCGACGTGGGGTTTGCGTGCGCCTACACCAACACGATCTCCTGGCTCGGACCGAGCACGCCGCTGCCGACCGAGAACAATCCGCGCACCATCTTCGAACGGTTGTTCGGCGACAGCGGCAGCACCGATCCACGGGTGCGTCAGCGGCGCATCCGGCAGGACCGCAGCCTGCTCGACTCCGTTCGCGACGAAGTCGCGAGCCTGCAGGGCGCGCTCGGGCAGGGCGACCGCGTGAAGCTGGTCGAGTATCTCGACGCGATTCGCGACGTCGAACGGCGGATTCAGAAAGCCGAGGAGCAGAGCGGCAAGGAACTGCCCCGCGTCGATCATCCGGCCGGCGTTCCCGCCACCTACGATGAGCACGTGCGGCTGATGTGCGACCTGCAGGTCCTCGCGTATCAGACCGACCTGACGCGCGTGGTCACGTTCATGCTCGGGCGCGAGTTCAGCGGCGTGACGTATCCACAGATCGGCGTGCCGGACGCGCACCATCCGATCACGCACCATCAGCAGGAAGCCGACAAGATCGCCAAGGTGGTGAAGATCAACTCACTACCACGTGACGCAGTTCGCCTACCTGCTCGACAAGCTGCGTGCGACGCCCGACGGCGACGGCTCGCTGCTCGATCACGTGATCATGATGTACGGCACCGGCATGGGCGACTGCAACGCCCACGACCCGCGCAACATCCCGCTCGTGCTGGCCGGCGGACGGTCGGCGCAGCTCAAAGGCGGACGTCACATCCGCTATGCCCGGGAGACGCCGCTCGCCAACCTGCACCTCACGCTGCTCGACAAGCTGGGCGTGCATCTCGATCGCATGGGCGACAGCACCGGCCGCCTCGACGATCGCGCGCTGGCGGGAATCTGACGTCCGTGCGCATTCGCCTCATCGCTCAGCACGTCGCTCCTCGTCGCCGCATGCACGATCGGACTGGCAGCAGCCGGCGACGTGCGGCTGATCGAGGCGGTCCGCACGCGAAACGTCGAACGCGTGCGCGCGCTGCTGGCCGAGCGCGTCAACGTCAACGCCACGCAGGGCGACGGCGCCACGGCGCTGCACTGGGCGGTGCACCTCGATGAGGCGGCGCTGGTTGACACGTTGATTCGTGCCGGCGCGCGCGCCGACGTCGCCGACGATACCGGTGCCACGCCTCTCTATCTGGCCTGCATCAATCGCAACGGAGACGCCGTGAGCACGACTGCTCGCCGCGGGTGCCAACGCGAATGCCGCGCTCCTCAGCGGCGAAACCGTGCTGATGACGTGCGCACGGTCCGGCAACGTGACCGCCGTACGTGCGCTGCTGGGTCGCGGCGCAACGGTCAACGCAAAGGAAACGACGCACAACCAGACCGCGCTGATGTGGGCGGCCGCCCAGGCGCATACGCAGGTCGTGCAGGCGCTGCTCGAGCGCGGCGCGGACGTCCGCGCCCGCTCGCGCGAGTACACGCAAACGGTCACCAGCGAGGTGACGCAGCGCGCCGGACGCGAGGAGCTGAACTACACCGTGCCGCGCGGCGGCATGACGGCGCTGCTCTTTGCGGCACGGTCCGGCGATGCCGAATCGGCGCGGCTGCTCGTGGCGGCCGGCGCCGACGTGAACGAGTCCTTGCCCGATGGCGCCAGCGCGCTCATCGTCGCCGCGCACAGCGGCCATCGGCTGGCGGCGATCGCGCTCCTCGAGAAGGGCGCCAACCCGAATGCCAGCGACGTCGGCTACACGGCGCTCCATGCCGCCGTGCTCAGGAGCGACGTCGAGCTGGTGAAGGCGCTGCTCGCACGCGGTGCAGATCCGAACGCGCCGATCACGAAGGGCACGCCGGTCCGACGGAACAGCCAGGACTTCGAGCTGCCGAAGACCGCTGATCGGCGCCACGCCGTACTCGCTGGCCGCCAAGTTCCTCGAGCCGACGATCATGCGCGCGCTCGCCGCGGCTGGCGCCGACACGCGTCGTCCGATGAAGGAAGGCGCAACGCCCTTGATGGCCGCCTCCGGCATGGGCATCGTCGCGCCGGCTCAGGACGAGAAGCGCGGCACCGATCGCCGCGGGCTGGCGATTCTCGATGGCGGCATCGTCGAGCCCGAGAGCCGCGTGCTCGAGACAGTCACGACTGCCTTGAGCCTGGGGAGCGATCTCGAGGCGGTGAACCCCGCCGGCGAGACCGCGCTGCACATCGCATCAGCACAGGGGTACGAGACGGTCGTGCGAGCGCTGGCCGAACGCGGCGCCAATCTCAACGCGCGCAACGCGCGCGGCCAGACGCCGCTCGGTGCCTTGGTCGCGCGCAAGGCCAGGCCAGACATGATCGAGCTGCTCCGCAAGCTCGGCGCCGGTATGTAAGAGCCTTCGGTCAATCGCCGTTCAGCCCCACCATGCTATCGTCGTCCACTCGGACAACGGTATGCGTCTGGCACATCGGCAACTCACTAGCCTCCGCTCGGCACTCAGCGCCGCGGGGCGAAGGGAGAGACGATGTCGCCTGAATCATTGAGAGTTCGCGTGGATAGATTGGAACGGCGCGTGGACATTCTGGAACAGCTACCCGATCGCGTGAGCGCCATCGAGGTGCAGATCGTGCAACTTCGCGATGAGATGCGGAGTGGAGTTTTCTGCGACGCAGGCCCGCGACGAGGCGACCCGCCACGTGCTGACGGAACAGATGGATTCCGTGTCCGACGTACTGAGCAAGCAGATGGTGTCCCTGTCCGAGGTGCTGAGCGAGCGGATGATCTCCCTGTTCGACGCAAACGAGCGGCACATGCGCCTGCTCCACGAGGATCTGGTCCAGCGAATCGCGACCATGAGAGAGAGTCGGCCATGAATATCTCGAAGCTTGTCATCACTGCGTTTCTCGCCTCGATGTGCCTGTATCCGACGCTAGCGTCGGCGGAGGACATCCGAGTCCTGTCGTCGGTCGGCATCAAGGCCGTGGTCGAAGAGCTCGGACCGCAGTTCGAGCAGAAGACGAAGCACAAGGTGACGACGGTCTTCGATCTGGCGGGCGTGCTCAAGACGCGCATCGAAGGCGGCGAGCCGTTCGACGTGGCCATCCTGACGCCGGCGTTCATCGACGAGTTGATCTCGAAAGGCAAGATTGCGGCGGCCTCGCGCAACGAGATCGCGCGCACCGGTCTCGGCCTGATGATTCGCGCCGGGGCGCCGAAGCCGGATGTGAGCACGACTGAGGCGTTCCGCAAGACATTGCTCGGCGCGAAATCGATCACCTATGTGACAACCGGCGCCAGCGGCGTGGCGTTCCTCGCGACGGTCGAGAAGATGGGGATCGCGGACGCGATCAAGGCCAAAGCGAAACCCGCGGCCAATGGCGACCAGGTGAACGCCAACATCCTCAGCGGCGCGGCTGATTTTGCCGTGCTGCCGGTCAGCGAGATCCTGCCGGTCAAGGGCGCCGAACTGGGTGGCGTCTTCCCGGCGGCCGTGCAGACCTATATCGTCATGGCCGCTGGTGTGAGTACGCGGCGCGAAGAGCACTGTTGGGCGGGAGTTTGTGGCCTTCCTCATGTCGGCGCCCACTTCCGCAGTGATTCGCGCCAAGGGCATGGAGCGGTGACGCGACGCCTCGCCATCGTCCTCGCAGTCGTCTGTGGCTCCGTCGCGGTTCACGCCGGCGACCTGCGAGCCACGCGATTTGCGGAAAACCCGCTCATCACACTGACGATGTCGCCGTCGATTGGCGACAACGCGAATGGTCCGACGGTGATTCGCGTGCCGAAGTGGGTGCAGCGGCCGTTGGGTCGCTACTACATGTACTTCGCCCACCACTCGGGCCAGTTCATTCGTCTGGCCTACGCCGACTCCGTGCGCGGCCCCTGGAAGATTCACGAGCCCGGTGTGCTGAAGGTCGAGGACACGGCGTTCCACCGGCCGCAGCCCGATCCACCCGACAGCCCGAGCGGCGTCTACACCCACCTGGCGTCGCCGGAGATCTTCATCGACGAGCGGCAGCAACGAATCGTGCTGTGGGTCCATGGCATGTGGACCGAGGGGCAGCGGTGGCCGGAGCGACGCCAGGATGCCGCAGCCTGGGTGAAGCAGCGCGGCTACGCGCAGTTCACGCAGGCCGCCGAATCCCGCGAGGGCCTCTCGTTCCGCACGCATCCAGCGATCACGAAGCAGAGCTACCTTCGCGTGTTTCCCTATCAGGGTCAGTTCTACGGGATGGCCAGGCTTGGACAGCTCCTCAGAGCACCCGATGCCCTGCGTGCGTTCGAGCTGGGCGACAGTCCATTTCGCGAGACGCCGTACGCGGGTCGCGTGCGTCACGTCTCGCTGCTCGAGGACAACGGACTCCTGCACATCGTGTTCTCGGCGATTGGCGACGCACCGGAAAGCATTCTCTACACCACGATGCGATGACCGGAGACTGGCGGCACGTGGAAGGTCGGCACCATCTCGAAGGTCCTCGTGCCGGAGACGGCCTACGAATGCCCCGACCTTCCGCTCGAGCCAAGTCCGAAGTCGGAGAGATTGATCGTCCTGCGCAGCAGCTTCGCGATCCGGCGCTCTTCCGCGACGAGGGCACGCTATACCTCTTCTACACGTTCTGTGGCGAACAGGGGATCGCTGGCGCCGAGGTCACGTTAGCGCCATAATCGCGCACCATGAAGTACGCGAGTCTCATTCTTCTGACCGTTCTCGGCCTCATCACCACTGCGTCTGCCGCCGGTGACTACACCGTCGCCGCCAACTGGCTGAAGCTGCCCGACGGCCGCGCGCAGCTGGGCAACCAGCACGGCGACGTCGCGGTGAGCTCGACCGGCGACGTTTACGTGAGCGTGCAGGATCCGGCGGCTGGCCTGCAGGTGTTTTCCTCTGACGGCAAGTTCCTGCGCAACGTCAACGGCGCGCCCAGCGACTTCCACGGCTTCGTCATCCACAAGGAAACCGGCGGCGAGTTCATCTACGGCGCCACGCTGCGCGGACAGACGATCGTCAAGATGACGCTCGACGGCGCGATCGTGATGACGATCGGATCGGCATCGATCCCCGATCAGTACAAGGTGCGCAACGCGCGGAGCAATCAGCTGGCGCTGCTGCTCACCGGGCTCGACGTCGCGCCGAACGGCGACATCTACGTCGCCGACGGCTACGCCAGCGACTACATCCACCGGTTCGACAAGACTGGCAAGTACCTCAACTCGTTCGGTGGGAAGAATCCGCCGTACAGCTTCAACACGCTGCACAAGCTGGCGATCGACACGCGCTTCTCCCCCGCCCGCATCGTTGCCGTCGATCGCGCCAACAACCGCGTCGTCCATCTCTCGCTCGAGGGCGTGCTTCTCGGCGTGGTCGCGAAGGATCTGCTGCTGCCGGCCGCCATCGTCATCGACGGCGACAACGCCATCGTCGGCGAGCTCACCGGCCGCGTCACGGTGCTCGACAAGAACGGCGCTGTCGTCGTCGCGCGTCGGTGCGAACACCGAGCAGGGTGTCGGCACCAACAAGCTGCCGCCGGCGCAGTGGCGCGATGGCTTCGTGCTCTCGCCGCACGGCGTCGCGCTCAACGGCGCGCGGCGATCTGTTTGTGTCTGAATTCAGTGCATTCGGCCGCGTTCACCGATTCAATCGCCAATAGGTCGTTCGGATCGTTCGAGTCGTTCGAGATCGTTCGGATCGTTCTGCAGGAGACTGCATCATGAAATTGAAACCTCCGCACTCTTCGCTTTCATCGCTTCCGCGCTGCTGGCATCGACCGCCGGCGCGGCCACATGTGAGTCACTGAAGTCGCTCACGATTCCCAACGTCACGATCGTGAGCGCCGAGTCGGTCGCGGCCGGACCGTTCGTCCAGCCGGGACGAGGCGGCGCAGCGCAGCCCGCAGCCGCGCCGGCCGGCGGCCGCGGCGCGGCGGCACAGCCGATTCCCGCGCACTGCCGCGTGAAGCTGGTGCTGAAGCCATCGAGTGATTCGCACATCAACGCCGAGCTGTGGATGCCCAGCGCCGACTGGAACGGCAAGTTCCTCGCCGTCGGCAACGGCGGGTTCGGTGGATCGATTCAGGGCTACGGCGACATGCAGGTCGCGCTGCGCCGCGGCTACGCGACCGCCGGCAACGACACCGGACACACCGAGGCCGACGGTCCGGGCGGCATGTTCGCGCTGGGCCATCCCGAGAAGATCGTGGACTTCTCGCATCGCGCGATGCACGAGATGGTCGTCACGTCGAAGCGCCTGGTCGATGCGTTCTACAGCAAGCCGCCGCAGTTCTCGTATTACAAGGGCTGCTCGACCGGCGGACGCCAGGGCGTGATGGCGGCACAGCGCTACCCGGAGGACTTCGACGCCATCATCGCCGGCGCGCTCGCCAACCGCCACATCCAGATGCACACCTCCGGAGTGGCGCGCAGCATCGAGCTGTATCGGCACCCAGAAGGGGCGATCCCCGCCTCGAAAGCGGAGCTGGTGTCGAAGGCGATCATGAACGCGTGTGATCCACAGAAGGAAGGCTTCGTCAACAATCCTCGCGCGTGCACGTTCGATGTCTCGAAGCTGGCCTGCTCGACCGCGTCTGGCGCCAACACCGACAGCTGTCTGACGCCGGCGCAGATGAAGACGGTCGAGACCTTCTACAACGGCGTCAAGAACAGCAAGGGCGAGCTGATCTTCTCCGGCCAGCAGATCACCAACCCGCTGCCGGCGCTGGCGCCGCCCACCGGCGTTCCCGGCGGCGGCTACGACACCGTCCGCATCTGGGGTTTCCAGAACGCCGACTACGACTGGAAGACGTTCAATCTCGATCGCGACATGCCGATCATCAACGCAAAGACCGGCTTCGTTGACGCGATCGATCCCGACTTGAGCAAGTTCAAGGCGCGCGGCGGCAAGCTCCTGCTCTATGCAGGCTGGGCCGACACCGGCATCACGCCCGAGAACACGGTCCTCTACTACGAGAGCGTCCTGCAGAAGATGGGAAAGAACCAGGGCGACTTCACGCGCCTGTTCATGGTGCCGGGCATGGCCCATTGCGGTGGCGGCGCGGGTCCGAACACGTTCGACTCAATCGGCGCGCTCGAAGCGTGGCGGGAGAAGGGCACCGCACCCGCGGAGATCACCGCCTTCAACCCGCAGACGGGTCTCTCGCGTCCGGTCTGCCCCTATCCGCAGTATGCGAAGTACAAGGGCACGGGCAACACGAAGGACGCCGCCAATTGGTCGTGTGTGGCCCCGTAGACAACGGAGGTTGCGGAGGAAACGGGTCACACGGAGCAACGGGAACGAGATCTATTGTCTCGTTCTCCGTTGCTCCGTGTGATCCGTTCCTCCGTCCCTCCGTTACCTCAACTCAGAAATCGAACTGCACGCTCAGTTTCGCGAACCGCGCCGAGACGAGCGAACTCGGCTGCAACCATGTCGCACCGTTGCCGACGTAGGTCGTGGCGTACTGATAGACCGCGTTGGTGTTGAAGAGGTTGAAGATATCAAGCCCGACATTCGCCCGTCTCCCGCCGAACCGCAGGATCTTCGACACTTTCATGTCCACCTGCGTGATGCGGTCGCCGTAGAGCGTGCCTGGTTCGACCACGTTCACGAACGTCGACTGGGCGTTGCCAGAGAGCGGCCGCCCAAGCGCCGGGATGACCTGCGCGTTGAACACCAGCCAGTTCGCCGCCAGGCTCTGCGAAGCGATGCCCGGGAAGTTCGCACCCGAGAACGGGCGGCTCTGGACGGTAGCGGACACCAGCACATCGGCCTTCGGCACGACGTAGCTGGCCAGACCGCCGACCGACACCTTCCACCCCGACGCGATGTCGCAGAACTGCTCGGGCGTCCTGAACCCGAAGACCGTCAGCGATTCGGGGACCTGAGACACGACATCGCATTCGTTCCGGGAGCTCTGCCCGATGTTGAAGCCGCCCTGCAGCTGTGGTCCGCTCGCGAGGCGTGCATTCACATTGACATCGACGCCGTTGTAGGTCTCGCCGATGCCGTCGCCGAAGTTCTTGGCGTGGGTGATGAAGTTGTCGAGCAGCCCGAAGGGTCGGTCGGCCTTGAGCTCGTAGAGGCCGTCCACGCGGTAGCCGCCGCCGTCCGGCAGCCGTGAATCCGAGGGAGCAGTGAGGCTGAACCGATCGTAGTCAGCCGCGGAGTAAGCGCGGTTGTCGGTCACCGTCTGGTTCCCCCAGCTCCGCCGGACGTAAGTCACCTCAACCGAGGTGCGCGGCGCGACTTCCTGCTGAAGGCCGACGCTGAGGTCCCAGCTGTACTCGCGGACTTGCCAGCCGCTCAGCACAGCCGGGTCGAAGGTTTGGAAAGGCGCGGACTTACCGAAGTTCGGGTTGCCGCCGCCGCACTCGCCGTTGCCCGCCATGTCCGTGAGCACGCAGTCGGGCACGAAATTCCCCCGCCGCGGATCGCCAACGGGAAAAGTCAGGTCGTTCCAGCTGCGGGTCGTGTTGGTGGCGACGCGGAACGCCGGCTGCTGCAAGAAGCCGTAGTTCCCGTACGAATTCTCAGCCGTCGGATATCGCCCGAGGCTGGCTTTGAAAGACGTCTTGCCGTTGCCGAATACGTCGTACGCCGCACCGACCCGCGGATTGATGTCCTTGGGGCCCACACCGGCATCCTGCTCCGGGAACGACAGCGGCGCCGTGATGTACAGGTCGACAGGGAACTGGGCCGCCGGGTACCAGCTGGTGATGCGCTCGAAGCGCAGACCACCCTGCACTGTCAGGCGGTTCATGGTCCACTGGTCCTGCGCGTAGAGCGCCGTCGTGTACATCTCGAACGGGTTGTCCACCGCATGGTTTCCGTACATCGTGAGCGTCGCCGGAACCCCGGCGTTGAAGACGTACCGCAGACGGTAGTTGTTGTAGTAGCTGATGAAGGAGGCTTCGGTGTTCTGACGCCGGGCGCCGACCTTGAAGCGGTGCGAACCAGTGACATAGGACAGCGACCCGCCGAAGGTTCGCATGTAGCCGTAGTTCCGCTGCGCATCCTGGCCGCGGTACGAAATGCCTGGAACGCTGCCCGCGTTTTCCTGAACCTCGATCAGCTCGGGATTGTAGCCCTCGGCCCGCTGCTTGTCGCCGAACCACGCGTCCGGACCGAGGCCGAACTGGGCTTCGATGAGCAGCCGGTTGGTCACGGGCGAAGTCCAGGCGACCTGGGCCATGCGAATCGGGTTGTGGTTGCTGCCATCCGCCTCAGGCGACAGCGACCCGACGGTGAGTGCGGCACTCCCCGCCGCACCGCCGCCAACGCACGATTGACAGGTCTTCTGTTCATCCCACCACACGCTGAACTTGTTGCGCGGCGAGGCCTGCCACGTCAGGCGGATGCTCGAGTTCTTCGTCGTGTTGTCGTCCACGGCCTGGTCCAGAGGCCGGCCGTCCAAGCCGTCGGCCGGCAGGTAGGTCCACTTCGTCGCATCGCCGGCGTTCAGGTTTCTGAAGATCCCAGCCACCTTGTTCCGGCTCCCGGTGTGCCGGCCGGTCCAGAAGAACCACACCCTGTCACGCTTGATCGGACCGCCGAACGTGCCATTGACGTCCCACAGCTTGACGATGCCGCCGATCTCACGCAGACCGCCACCGCCCTCTGATACTGGAGCCCGTTGCTGCTCGCTCAAGTTGCTCCCCTGCCAGCTGTCACCGGCCCAGCTCGTGAAGACGGAGCCGCTGTATCGATTGCCGCCCTCTCGCGGAACGAGATTCATTTGCGGGCCACCGGTGCCGGCCTCGCCCAGGCCGCCGGTGATTTGGAATGTCACTTCCTGCGCGCTGCCCACTTCCGGCACGTAGCCGGAGACACCCATGCCCTGCCAGCCAGCGCTCAGGCCATTGACCTGCACCTGACCTTCGTTACGCCGGCCGCCGTGCGCCTGGAACACGCTGAAGAGCGCGCCGGTCGATCCGCCGACGTCCGCACCCTGGACGTTGAGACCGGGCTGGAGCACGGTGAACGACTGGTAGCCGCGAGCGGAGGGAATGGCGGCAATCAGCTCGTTGTCGATCGTCCGCGTGGCCTGGGAGCTCTGCACGTCCACGACCGGCGATTCACCGGACACGGTGATCGTCTCGGTGAGCGCACCGACGCGAAGATCCGCGTTGATCGTGGCCACGAAGGAGCCTTCGAGCGCCACGCCGTCTCGCTTGAAGGTGTTGAAGCCGCTCAGCGCGAATGTCATTGAGTACACGCCTGGACGCAGATCGACGATTCGATACTGGCCGGTGCCGTCGGTGACGACAGAACGTGTCTTCTCGATCAGCGCCGGGCTCGACGCTTCGACAGTGACGCCGGGCAGCACCGCGCCCGACGTGTCCTTGACCACGCCGGCAATGGATGCTTGTGCGTAGGCGATCGTGGACCAGGACGCTATCGACACGAGCAGTGCAAGGACCCTGGTGAGTGCGCGCATGCGATCTCTCCTCTCGGCAACGTAGTGACGGTCCTTTTGACCGGCCTTGAGCGGCGGGTCCCGGACCCGCCCTACCCCTCAGAAGCTGAACGTGACGTTGAACCGCGCGAAACGAGGCGGCACGATGGCGGTCGGCTGCAGCCAGGTCGCGCCATTGGTCGCGAGCGCGAAATTCGCGTCGAACGTCGTCGTGTCGTTGGTGTTGAACAGGTTGTAGAGATCGACACCGATGTCGGCCCTGCGTGAACCGAACCGGATGATCTTTGCGAAGCGCATGTCCACTTGCGTGAGGCGGTCATCCGGGTAGAGCTGGCCGGGAGTAAGCAGGTTGACTGTCGTCGTGCCGTTGGCGAGCGCGCCGCCCGGCAGCCGGCCGCCGAGCAGCTGCTGCATCGTGGGTTGACCGGCTACGTAACCTGGCGTGGACGGAGAGTTCGGGAGAATGACGTTGGCATTCAGCGATGCTCCGTTCGTCGCCGAGCCGCCTCCGACGCCGCCGATGTTGCTCGGGTTCAGCGATCTGAACTGAGCGCTGACCAGCACATCGACCTTGGGCAGCGTATACGACGCGAGCCCCCTGAAGGACGTCATGACGGGCTCGGTCACGTGACACGATTCGGCCTGCACCAACGGCGTGGCCCCGGCACCCGTTCCAAAGAGCGTCTCGGGCAGGTTCAGACTCGTCTCGCATGTATCGCGCACGCCGCGGCCCGTGCTCGTTCCGCCCTGGAAGGTGAGGCCGTTGGCCAGCCGCGCATTCAGCGAGACGTTTACGCCGTGCCAGTACTGCGTGCGCGCCGGGCCATAGTCGGTCTCGAAGGTCCGATACGTCTGCGCGCCGATGACCGCGAGACGGGAGTAGTACGTGGCCGGGTAGCCACCTCCATCAGGGAGGTCCGCGTGAAGCGGCGCCGTATAGGTCCACGCCGTGTAGTCAGACGGCCCGACGAGCAGGTTGTCGTCAACGAAGAAGTTCTGGAACCAGCGCCGGTTGTAGCTGGCATCGACCGACAGCCGCGGGAGCAGCTCGTGCTGGACCGACACGCCCAACTGCCAGTCGCTCGGACGCACGCCCCAGCCCTCGAGAATCGCCGGGTTGACGATCGTCAGGTTGGGATTGGCGTTCCCGAAGTTCACGTTGTCCCCGGTCAACGCCGCACACTGGTCGCCGCCGGTCGCCCGATTGTCCTGCAGCGCCGGATTCCTCAGATCGCAGTCGACGATGAAGTTGCCGTTGTCCACCCAGCCCGCGATTGAGCACGTTCCTCACGATGCGGGCGGCCGGATTGTTGGCCGTGTAGTTCTCGTCGTTGGTCGCGTTCTGCAGATACTTCCCGACGTTCGACCTTGAGCGCCGTCTTGCCGGTGCCGAAGACGTCCCACGCTCCGCCAAACCGCGTGGTGATGTCGTTGTAGCCGGCGACGCTGACGGTGCGCGGGAACGTGATCGGCGCGGGGTTGAACCTCGAGATCTCCGTCGTGCCGTTGCCCTCGGCCGGCGCCCAGCTCGACGCGCGGTCGTAGCGCAGCGCGCCCTGAAGCGTGAAACGCCCTTTCGTCCACTGATCCTGCACGAAGAAGGCGGATGTGGCGGTGCGGTCGTTCTGCTCCCACCTCGACGCGAGGGTATAGCCGACGCCGTTCAGCACGCGGTTGTTCATCGTGTAGCGCAGCAGCGTGGTGTTGGCATCCCTGGCCTGCAGCGATCGTCTGGTACGAACCCTGATACCCGAACTTCAGGTTGTGCGAACCGGTCACGTACGACATCGATGCGCGCCAGTTGTTCGGGTTGGCGTCGTTGTCGGCCCACCCGAAGCCGAGCGGATCGAACATGCCGCGATAGGTGAAGTTCGCGCGGTGGTTGTCGATCGCCTGCGATTCAGTGACCGGGATGAGACCGGTCAACGCATCCGGCGGCGCCTGGCCGAAGCCGGCCCACAGATACTGGAAGCGCGAGAAGCCGGCTTCGAGCAGGACTTTGTTCGAGATCGGCGACGTCCAGGTGGCCTGCGTCACGTTGTACGGGAAATCGTGATAGCCCGGCCATGACTCGGGCGACGCGGTGATGCGTCCCGAGACCGATCCAGTCGTCCCCGCGTCCGCGACAGCCACCGCCACCGGACGAGATCGCCGACCCCGAACAACGATGCTGATATTCGTGGGAGAAGGAGACGCGGTTCCGGGCGCTCACCTGTCCGGTCAGCTTGAACTGGAAGATGTCGCGACGATTCGCACTGCGACCTTCGACCGACGGGTCCTGCTCGTACGCCCAGGTGGACGGGTCGCCGGCGTTGCGGTTGGCGAAGAGTCCCTCGACGAACGTCGCGCTGCCGAAGTCGCGCACGCTGCCGAAGAACCACAGCCGGTCGCGAAGGATGGGGCCGCCAAGCGATCCGCTGACGTCGTACTGGTTGAGCAACGCGGGAGGCCGTGTCAGGCCGATGCTCTGCAGATAGTCGTCGATGTTGTCCGACCGCAAGCCGTTTCCGGTGCCGCTGTAGAACGCGGATCCGTTGAACGAGTTGCCGCCCGATCGTGGAATGAGGTTGACGCTCGGCCCGCCTGCTCTCGGCCTCACCCAGTCCGCCCGAGACCAGCACCTGCATCTCGTCGGTGTTGGCCACGTCATAGATGAACGTGGAGACGCCGCCGCCGTTGAACGACGCCGCCACCGGCATGCCGTTGATCAACATGCGTCCCTCGTTGGCGCGGCCGCCGTTCGCGGTGAAGAACGTCATGAACGGTTCGGTCATCGCGCCCCGCGACGTGTTGTCGGTCGTGATCCCCGGGATGGCGGCCAGCAGCGACGCCGTAGCTGCGCGTGACGGGCAGCGCGTGGCGAGCGTCTCGGCGGTGATCACCATCTCGCGACGAGTCGACTGCACGTCCACCACCGGCGTCTCGCCGGTGACGGTGATCGTCTCCTGCAGCGCGCCGACGCGCAGATCCGCGTTGATCGTGATCACGCCCGATCCGGTGATCGCCACGCCCTCGCGCACGACGCGGGTGAACCCCGGTAAGCGAATACGTGACGGTATAGGTGCCCGGCGCCAGGTCGGTGATTCTGGTACTGCCCGGATCCGTCGGTGACGGCGGTGCGAACCTTCTCAATCAGCGCCGCGCTCGCGGCCTCGACGGTGACGCCCGGCAGCACCGAACCGGACGTGTCACGGACGACTCCCGCGAGCGTCGTCTGTGAATGGGCCAGAGAGGGAAGGAGGACACCGCACGCGAGAACACACGCACCCAGGAGTCTTCTCATGACCAAGCTCCCTTCGCAGAAGTGAACGGCCGCGCTTCCCCGCCTGCGCACGCCGAAAGGACTCGATACCCGACGCCGGAAGGACTAGCCGCCGCTAGAGAGGAATGCGTCCGGATGAGAGTGATGCGGAGAAGAATCGATGTGGGTGTAGTTGTTAAGAATGTAAAACGATTCCGACTGTATACGCCCGGGGCAGGCCAGTCGTCAAGACGCATGAAGACCCGCGAGGCGGTCGTCAGAGGCGTGGTCTTCGGACCCGCGCTATCTCCCAGGCCCGCCTGCCTTTACCTCGGATTGTCGTGATGCGACCCGTCGATGATGTGCTTGACGTCGCGATCTTCGCAGCGCGCCGGCTCTTCGATCTCGATGTCGGTGATCCACATCACCTGCGGCCTCAGTGACCACGGCTCGGTGAGGATCGCCGGATCGTTGCACCGTCGCACGCCACTCGATCGTGTCGCCCACGCGGCGGAAGCGCTCGGTGACCTTCAGGTCCTTGGTGTGGAACGCGCCGTTGTCGGTCAGCCAGGTGTCTTCGTTGAAGCCGACGGTCTCGACAATCAGCGTGTCGCCTTCGATGCGGCCGATCGCGTCGCCGAGATAGCTGGCCGGCACGTCCTTGCGATGCGGCCGTCCGTCGGTCGGAATGATCCGGAAGAACGCGCCATTCACATCGTCATAGAGGAACACGACTTCGCGCGCGTTCTGCACGATCTTCGTCGGCGGCCCGATGCGCGGCACGCCCGGCGCCTGACAACGGAGATTGGTGTCGAGCTCGACCTGCCGCTTCTTCGAGATCGGCAACCTTGGCCTGGAACTCGGGCTTGTATTTCGGGAAGTCGGTCTGCACGGGCGGGAACGGGGCTGGCGGTGCGCCGCCGGGCGCGGGACCGCAGGCGATCAGACAGATCGACCCGTCGGCCTTCTTCACCGGGCGCACGAACTCGATGCCGCCCAGGTGATCCCAGGTGCCGTTGAAATCGATGCGGCCGTCGGGCAGCTTCGGCGTCGGCTTCGCCGACAGCTTCTGCAGCTGCTGAACGGTTCCACGATCGGGCGCTGCGCGCCGCGACCTGCGCCAGACGCCGTCGCGGCGACACCGAGCGCCAACAGGGTCGCGATGCTGCGAGACGATGAATCGGTTCGTCATGGTGTCGCCTGTCCGCGGGCGAAGCCCGCGCTCTACTGCACCCGGTTGGCGAGAAGCTGTGACCGTCCGCGTAAGTGATCTTGTTGATCCAGGCGAGATGCTTCGATCCATCGCGAGCCGGGACCGCGTTGATCGTCACCTCTTCACCGGTCTTGCCCTGCAGCGATCTCTCTGGTGATACCCGCCCGTCGCATCATCGCCGTCGGCAGCGTGGCCAGCGCCCACGTGCTCGTCGTGCCGTCGGGCTCCTTGACGTCGAGATGGACGTAGATGTGCGGGTTGATCCAATCCACCTTGGAGATGACGCCCTTGAGCGTCAGCGGCTTGGACATGTCGAACTGCCCGGGAACCGAGTGATGCGCCAGCAGCGTGGCGGTCGCCATGATGCCGATGGCTGCGGCGACGAGGACACTGCGCAGTCGATTTCGCATCGTTCCCTCTCGCGCACAGAGTATGCCTGCTGCGAGGCACGGTCAAGCTCAGACAGCGCACGTCCAAGGACCGTCGCCCCTACAGACAGCTTGGTGCTTGGCCAGAAACTCGCGGATTGTCGTGTAGATCATCGACCGCTGCTCCGGCGTGAAGTTGCCGTGCCCGCCGCCGGGAATCGTGATCAGCTGATTCGGCACGCCCGCCTTGGTCAGCGCGTCGTGCAGCTGCACCGCGTGCTGATACGGAACGACGCGATCGGCGTCGCCGTGAATGGTGAGAATCGGCGGCAGGCCGGCGCGGACGTAGGTCAGCGGCGAAACGCGCTTCGCGATCTCCTCGACGGTTCGGCAGGCTGCCAAACCACGTCATCGCCGCGTTGGCGCGATTCGGGCCTTCGATGACATCGTAGACGTCGGTGATGCCGAACCAGTTGATCGCCGCCGCCGGCTTCGGCACCGCCGCTGCGCCGGCGCACTGCCGATCGAGACCGGCGCTCTCGGGGATCATCGCGCTGGTCAGCGAGAGATGCCCGCCAGCCGACTCCCCCGTCGTGACGATCCGAGTGACGTCGATCATGTAGGTCTTCGACTGCGCGGCGAGAAACCGCAGCGCGCAGAGGCCGTCCTCGACGGCCGCCGGCGCCGGCGCGACGCGTGCGAGACGGTACTCGACGTTGACGACGTTCCACCCCATCTCCATCCACGGAAGGATCTTCATCACTGCGCCTTCCTTGTTGCCGGCGGCCCAGAATCCCCCGTGGAAATACACCACCGTCGGCTGCGGCGTTGTCGCACCGCGCCGGTAGTAGATGTCCAGCTTCGACTCGTAGTTGCTCGCGGTCAGGTAGGTGAGATTCGGCGCGATCTGGTAGGTGCTGTCCGCATGCGCCGCCCACGTCGCTGACGGAGAGAGCTGCGCGGAGACGCGTGTCGAGATCGCGGAGAGCGCGAGCACCACGAGAAAGAGTGAGAGTCGTCGCATGGCGTGGAGGATATCCGATCCCTTTCTCCGTTTGTCGTCAGAAGAGCGGGCCGCTAGAATCAGCGTCGCCCCCATGCCGATATCCGCCGGCACACGCCTCGGCCCGTACGAGATCCTGTCTGCGCTCGGCGCCGGCGGCATGGGTGAAGTCTACCGGGCACGAGACACGAAGCTGGATCGCGACGTCGCGATCAAGATCCTGCCCGAGGCGTTCGCCGCCGACACGGAGCGGATCGCGCGGTTTCAGCGCGAGGCCAAGACCCTGGCCTCGTTGAACCACGCGAACATCGCCCACATCCACGGTCTCGAAGAATCCAACCCTTCGGCAGGCTCAGGGCAGGCGGCCGTCCGCGCGCTGGTGATGGAGCTCGTTGAGGGCGAGGACCTCGCACAGCGCATCGCGCGCGGGGCGATCCCGGTCGCCGAGGCGCTACCCATCGCGAAGCAGATGGCTGACGCGCTGGAAGCGGCGCACGAGCAAGGCATCATCCATCGCGACCTGAAGCCGGCGAACATCAAGGTGCGACCGGACGGCACGGTGAAGGTGCTGGACTTCGGCCTGGCGAAGGCGATGGAGCCCGCCTCCGCGCAAGGCGCTTCGGCGGGGCAAGCCCACGCATCGATGTCACCAACCATCACCACACCGGCGATGACCCAGGCCGGGATGATCCTTGGCACGGCCGCCTACATGAGCCCGGAGCAGGCGCGCGGCAAGACGGTGGACACGCGCGCCGATATCTGGGCGTTCGGCTGTGTGCTCTACGAAATGCTCACGGGGCAACGGGCATTCGATGGGGAGGGTGTCTCGGAAACGATGGCGCGCGTCATCGAACGCGAGCCGGACTGGGCCAGGCTGCCGGCGACGCTGTCGCCCGCGCTGCGCACATACATCACGCGCTGCTTGCAGAAAGATCCCAGACAGCGGGTGCAGGCCATCGGCGACGTCCGGCTGGCGCTGGAGGGCGCGTTCGAAACGGCCGTGCCGCAGACCGCCGCACCGGCTGGCGTGGTGCAGTGGCGGCGCGTCGCACTCGTCGGTGTCGCGGCGATCATCGTGAGCGGCGCGATCGTCGGCACGCTGGTGTGGTTTGCCGCGCGCCGGGCTGAGCCGGTGCCGCCTCGTGTCTCGCGCCTGCAGCTCACGCCCGCGGGTGCCGCGGCGCTGTCCATCGGCTGGAACGACCGCGACCTGGCAATCACGCCGGACGGTTCCCGCCTCATTTACGTCGGCAACCAGGGCACGCAGATCTTCGTCCGCGCGCTCGACGCCCTCGCGCCGGTGCCGGTGTTCACCGGAACAGTGGCGCGGGTTGTTCGTTTCCCCCGACGGACAGTGGATCGGATTCTATGAAGGCCGCGGCGTGTTGAAGAAAGTTGCGGTGGCCGGCGGGCCGGCGGTCACCCTGGCGACGATCGACACCTCTGGTCCCAGCGGCGCGACGTGGGGACCGGATGACACGATCATCGTCGCAACCAATGCCGTGGACACCGGTCTGCAGCGGGTCCCCGCGGCAGGCGGGCCGCTGACGGTGCTGACGCGGCCCGACCGCGCGCAGGGCGAAGCCGATCACTTCTGGCCCGAGATGCTGCCGGGCGGCCGGGCCGTATTGTTCACGATCACGTCGCTGACGGCCGGTCTCGATGCCGCACAGGTGGCCGTCCTGGATCTCCAGACAGGGGCGCGCCGGATTCTCGTACGCGGCGGCAGTCACGCCCATTACGTGTCGAGCGGCCATCTCGTCTACGCGGCGGCCGGCACGCTGCGTGCGGTGCCGTTCGACCTGGCCCGTCTCGAAACGCGAGGGACGCCTGTGACGCTCGTCCCTGACGTGGTCACGACAATCAAAGGCGGTGTGAACGCCGTCGTGGCCGGCGATGGCACGCTGGCCTACGTGATGGGCACGGTCGAGGGAACGTCGCGCACGCTCGTGTGGGTAGATCGCCAGGGCCGTGAGACGCCGATTCCGACGCCGCCGCGCCCATATCTCCTTCCCGCGCTGTCACCCGATGGCACTCGCGTCGCGGTCTTCGCCAACGATCGGGAGCGCGACCTCTGGCTCTGGGATCTCGGCCGCACGACGCTCACACGTCTCACATCCACGCCTGGTGTTGATGTTGTCCAGGTGTGGACGCCCGACAGCCGCCGGCTGATCTTCACGTCGGAACGAGCGGGGGTGCGGAATCTGTTCTGGCAGGCGGCGGACGGCGCGGGCGCGGTCGAGCGGCTGACCGAGAGTCCCCACACCCAGTACCCGACGGGGGTGTCACCTGACGGCCGACGGCTGATCTTCACTGATGAGTCTCCAACAACGGCCAACGACCTGATGGCGATCGAATTGGACGCGACCCGCCCTTCGACAAGCTCAGGGCGTGGTGAGCCTGTCGAACCACGTCGCGTGACGCCGCTCGTGCAGACCTCGTTCAGCGAGCGGAACGGGACCGTCTCGCCCGACGGCCACTGGCTCGCCTACGAGGCGAATGACTCGGGCCAGTACGAAATCTATGTGCGGCCGTTCCCGGACGTGAACAGCGGTCAGTGGCTAGTGTCAACCAACGGGGGCACGCGGCCAATCTGGACACGGAGCGGGCAGGAGCTGATCTATGTCTCGCCGACCGGTGCGCTCATGGGGGTGAGAGTGGCGCGCGGCCCATCGTGGACGGCCACAACGCCGACGCTGGTTGTGAAGGAGGGGTACTTCACGAATCTGAACTGGTGGGGCCGGTCGTACGATATTTCACCCGACGGCCAGCGGTTCCTGATGATCAAGGAGGGCGGCGCCGACGGGACCGTCGCGCCTACGAGCATCATCGTCGTGCAGCACTGGGTCGAGGAGCTGAAGCGGCTCGTGCCGACGAAATAGCGCGGTGCTCACCGGTGTTCTCCGCACCCTTCGTGAGCTGACGCAGTAGAATCCGCCACGCATGAAACGCTTTCAGCTCGCGTGCGTCCTGTTCCTGCTGTGGCTCACGATCGTGCCGGTCACCGCGCAGCGCTACGCCGCGCGGCGCGAGGGCGAAGTCGTCCAGTTGACCGACACAGCGACGGACACACGAGTGTCGATCGCGCCGTCCATCGGCAACATCGCGTTCCGGATGATCGTGAAGGGCCACGACGTCCTCCGCTGGCCGCACGCCGACATGGCGGCGTTCCGGGCTACCCCGAACCAGACCGGCATTCCCTTCATGGGCCCGTGGATCAATCGTCTCGACGAGCAGGCGTTCTACGCCAACGGCAAGCGTTACGCCTTCGACATGAGCCTCGGCAACATCCGCGGCGCGATTCCGATCCACGGCTTCCTGACCTCGACGTCCGAATGGCGCGTTGTCTCCGTGGACGCCGGCCGCGCCGGCGCGACCGTAACCAGCCGGCTCGAGTTCGCTCGCCAGCCGTCCTGGATGAAGCAGTGGCCGTTCGCGCATACGATCGAGATGACGCATCGCCTGACGAATGGCACGCTCGAAGTCGCGACGACGATCATCAACCTGAGCGCCGAGCCGATGCCGGTCTCGATCGGATTCCATCCGTACTTTCAGCTCACTGACTCGCCGCGCGACGAGTGGACCATCTCCGTCGGCGCGCGCCAGCATCTGAAGTTGATGCCCAACAAGCTGCCGACCGGCGAGACCGAGCCCATCGGCGCGCCGTACACCGGCGGCGTGCCGTTGCGCGACTACGACATCGACGACGGATTCACCGATCTGGTGCGCGACGCGCAGGGACGCGCAACGATGACAGTCAGCGGGAAGGCGCAGCGGATCGAGGTGCAGTTCGGACCGAACTATCGCGCCGCGGTGGTCTGGGCGCCGAAGCCGCAGAACTTCATCTGCTTCGAGCCGATGGCGGCGATCACCAACGCGCTCAACCTCGCGCAGAAAGGGATCTACAAGGAGCTGCAGAGCATCGCGCCTGGAGGGACGTGGCGCGAAAGCTTCTGGATTTCGCCGAAGGGCTTCTAGTCCGGCTGAAGCCGGACACTACGAAAGCAACTGATGCAAATGGAAGTGATGTTTGCCCAGTTTGCCGCCGTAGTTGCCCGCGGTGATCTCGACAACGCCCGGCCGGCACGCCGCGGCGAGGCCGGCGCGCAGCGCCTCCTCGATCGCCGATCGTTCGAGACCATCCACCACGATCTCCAGCACCGAGTTGGCGCGCGCCGGCAGCTGACGTCTCGACGCCTGAGCGACCGCGCAGCGTCGGGCAGTACGCGTCGTTGGTGGACGCGATCATGTTCTTGTATTTCTTCGCGCCGACCTTGCTGCCGGCCCGCACGATCCCGCCGGGAAACGGCATGATGATGCCGCGCACCTGGCGCATGGCCTCGACCGCCGCTTCTGCAGCCGCCAGTGCCGCTGCCTGATGCTCGGCGAGGATCAGCAGGTTCCCGCCGCCGATCGCCTTCTGAACACCGAACGACTCCTGGACGAGGAACTCCCCTTCCATCACCGGAATCCGCCAGTAGCGCTGGCCGTCGATCATCTTGCTCGACTGGAACTTGTCGCCAAAGTGGCGTAGCTGTCCGCCGACGACGACCCGATCAGGTGCGTCCGGCAGGCCATCGAAGCACGCCGTCGTCGGACACGTGAGGACCGTCTGGCCAATCCGATCGATGAGCTGACGCTGCAGGCCCTCAGCGTCGAAGGCAAACAGCAGCACGCTGATGCCCGGCCGCAGATCCGGAGTGGTGTCTGCGGCCAGTTCCGTCTCGATACCAGCCTCGACCTTGCAACCAATCACCGATGTCGCGAATCCGGTCAGTGACTGCGCCGCTGTCCGTGCCCACGCGGCGGATTGCGCCGTGATGATCACGCGCGCGGCGCGCATGGTGAACGCCTCGGCGAACGTATCCAGCACCTTCACGCCGTTGCGCTCGATGCCGTTTGCTCTACTGTCGGTCATGCTCATCAGAGTCACAAGGCCCAATGCTCAATGCTCAATGCTCAAGACAGAAGCTCATTTGGCCATTCGACATTGTCTCGCATTGGGCATTGGGCATTGGGCATTGGGCATTCAAAGAGTGTACAGCCTTCGTCTGATAGGCTGGTGAGGAGGAGACCGTGATCGAGCATGGATCGGACGATCGTCACGGGCGCCACGTGCATCTCGTGTGGCTGCGTCTGCGACGACATCGAGCTGCACACCGAAGCGCGGACGCATCGTGCGCGCCGAGCGCGCCTGCCCGCTGGGCCGGGCGTGGTTTTTCGGCCACGAGAGCGACGAACAATCGACCGCCCTGATCGACGGCCAGCCCGCCGCAATGGATGACGCCATCGCGGCCGCGGCCAGCATTCTGACGGATGCGAATCTTCCGCTGATTTACGGGCTGGGCAACTCGACGTGCGAATCCCAGCGCGCGGCCATCCATCTCGCCGAAGATATCGGCGGCGTCATCGACACGCACACGTCGATGACGCACGGTCCAAGCAAGCTTGGCGCGCAGCTGGTGGGCAAGGTCACGTGCACGCTCGGTGAAGTGCGCAATCGCGCCGACCTGGTGATTTATTGGGGCACCAACCCGGTCGAAACGCATCCGCGGCATCTGACCAAGATACGCCTACACGCCGAGCGGGCCGGTTCGTCCCGGGAGGACGACACGATCGCACGATGATCCTGGTGGACGTGCGGGAGACGCTGAGCGCGAGAGCCGCCGACCAGTTCCTGCAGATCACGCCCGGCACCGACTTCGAGCTGCTCACCGTCCTTCGCGCCCTCGTTCACGATCAGAAGGTCGATGCGGATCTGCTCGCCGCCACCAGTCTGACGCTCGACCAGGCCAGGGGTCTCGTCGCGCAGATGACCCGCGCTCGCTTCGGCGTCTTCTTCTTCGGGACCGGACTGACGCAGACGCGCGGACGGCACATGAACGTGGCCGCGCTCCACTCGCTGACCATGGCGCTCAACGCCTTCACCAAGTTCGCCGCCATCCCGATGCGCGATCGCGGCAACGAAACCGGCGCCGACAACGTCATGAGCTGGCTGACCGGCTATCCCGTCGGCGTGGATTTCAGCCGCGGCTATGCGCGCTCGAATCCCGGTGAGTTCACCGCCGTGGATCTGCTCGCCCGGCGCGAGGCCGACGCCGCGCTCATCGTCGCGGCCGATCCGTGGTCCACGATGCCGCAGGCCGCGATCGATCACCTCGAGACCATCCCGCACGTCGTCATCAATCGCGCCGGTGCCGGTCGTCGTTCGAAGGCACGCGTGCATTTCACGACCGCATCACCCGGCATCACGGCGCCGGGAACCGCGTATCGCATGGACTGGGTGCCGGTCTCGGTGCGCGCCGCGATCAGCTCGCGGCAGGCCACTGACGAAGAAGTGCTCGGCAGGATCCGTCACGCGCTGCTGCAGCGTGAGCGTTCGTGGAACGCTCCGCGTTCCAGACGAGAATTTCGCCCTTCCCGACCACCGCCGTATCGCCCAGGAAGCGCTGATACGCACCGGCCTGCACGTCGAACGGCAGACTCGACGCCGAGCGACGTGAGCTGCCTGGCCAGCACGCCCATGAACGTGGGCGTGTAGCTGGATGAAGAGAGGAAGCTTGGCAGCAGCGGGATTGGCTTGAGCGAGATGATCGTTCCGCGATTCATCCAGGCTCCGGTTCGCAGCTCCGCGCCGCTCCGCAGCACGATGGTGCCGCCCTTCATCTCGAGACCGGCGAAGTCCCGGGCCGGCCCGCCGATGATGATCAGCCCGCGCTTCATGCGCATGCCGATCTCCAGACCTGCCGATCCGCCGATGATGATCGTCCCGTCGGTCATGCCGCGCAGGCTGCCGCGATACGCCGCGCCGATCTGACCGCCGGCGTTGCCGCCAACCCGGATGAGCCCGCCCGACATCTCGCCGCCCACCCAGTCGGACGCCGCGCCGGTGACCTCGATCGTCCCGCCCTTCATGTACGCGCCGAGGTGCATGCCGGCATTGCCGTCGATGGAGATCCGGCCGCGGGTCATGCCCCGGCCAATCCATCTGACCTTCTTCAGATCGCCGTGCACGTCGATCTCGTCGCTCTTCTCGCCATCGACCGTGAAGAAATCGTCGATGCGGCACTGCCGCTTACCGAGATACACCGGCAGCGCGCGCACCTCGCTGTGGTCGAGGGCCGCCATCACGTCCGGGCAGATGTTTTCGGCTTCGAGCGGTACGCCCTGGACAGGCTGTTTCAGCGTCAGCGTGATCATGGCGCCGAGGATCCCTGTGGCGCGCACGGCACCGTCTCCGGGTGCTTCAGACGCGTCATCTCCGTCGGATAGTTCTCGAAGGACAGCGTATACAGCTTCTGGAATATCGGCTTGATGTAGTCCTCGATCGCCGGGTCGAACTCCGGATGCACCAGGAAGACGCGCCCTTCGGTGAGCGCTCGAATCTCGCCCTCCTCAACGACGACCTTGCCGCCTTTCAGGACGTATCGCGGGTGCGTGAACATCACGCCGTCGCTGTCAGGCTTGGCCGAATAGATCGTGACGTCGCCATCGGCGCCGGCGCCGAGATGCCCTTTCTGTTTCAAGCCGAGGGCCCGCGCCGGTCCCGCGGACGTCACGATGACCATCTCGTAGATCGAGTACTGGCGATCGAGCTCCGGCAGCGATATCCGGTTCAACGCTTCGGCCGGAAGCTTCTTCACTTCCGACTTGCGGAACTCGACGTCCATCAGCAGGCGCATGATCTCCGGGTAGCGCCAGAAGCCGCCGCCGTTGGGATGATCGGTCGTCAGATACACGCGCCACGGATCGTCGATGAGCAGCAGGAGCTCGAGCCCGACCGCCCACTGAATCGCGTTCACGAGCTTATGGTCGCTGTAGACGTAGGGCACGATGCCGCAGCCGGTCTCGTTCTCGACGTCGAGGTTGCCCCACTTGCGGCCGGTGAGCTCGTGCAGGAAGTGCTGCCATGGACCGTCGGCGGTGATTGTGACCGCGTCGCCGAAGAGCATGGCGCCGACGTCGCACGTCAGGTTCTTGTGCGCCATGAACGCCTCGGCGACTTCCTTCGCACCCGATCGCATGGTGCTCCAGTCCTGGCCGCCGTAGGCGTGGAACTGCAGGTGCGCGAGGTGGGCGCGACGTCCCTGCAGCATGTTCATCGTCTCGATCGTCGAGCCGACATTGCCGGGCACGCCCAGATTGTTCTGATGCAGGTGCATCGGATGCGGCAGTCCCAGTTCGTCGACGATGCGCGCCAGGTCCATCACGATCTGCGCCGCCGTGATCTTCGAATAGCCTTCGATCGGCTGATGCAGCTGGTTGGCGTTCTTGCCCCACTTCCACGCCGCGACGCCGCCCGGATTGACCGCCTTGATGCCGAACGTCTTCGACGCCCACAGCATCCACGCCACGAGCGACTTCGCCCGCTCGAACTCGCCGGCCTCGAGCAGGTCGAGCATCAGCTCGTTGTTGGCCATCAGCAGCAGCGTCGACTTGTCCACGATGGGGATGTCGTGCATCTCCTCGTGGGTGTGCTTCGCGGAGAGGATCGGCACCGCCGCTTCGTTCACCGTCGTCCAGCCCATGCCGGCGTAGAGATAGCCAGTGGCGAACGTCGTCGGCGTCAGGCCGCCGATGCCGGCGCGGAGCTCCGGCGTGTGCATGAACTTCCGGGCGATGCGCTGATTCTCGGGAACGAGGCCGCGCGCGAAGTTGAGCGCGCCTCCGGCGACGTGCGTGTGCACATCGACGCCGCCAGGAAACACCAACATGCCGGTCGCGTCGATCGTGCGGCTGGCGCTGCCGTTCCCGTCGGTCGCGACGCGGCCGTCGTCGCCGATGTAGATGTCCTTGACGACGCCGTCGACGCCGTTGGCCGGATCGTAGACGCGTCCGCCGGTGATTCGAACCATGGGGTCTGGCTATCCTGTAATGCGAAATGCAAGATGCAAAATGCAAACGCGACCCCGACACTCCGTCTCGCTTGCATTCTGACTTCTTGCCTGGCTTGAATTACGCGCCGGCATGCGCAGCGGGACGCCAGGCGGGCTTCTTTGCGACGGCGGCGATGATCAGGTTGACGATCTCCTCGTCGGTCGGATACGGCGACTTCAGCCCCGGCCGCAGCGTGATCGGGATCTCGTCCATCCGATACGCCGTGCCGCCGGCGCTGACGCCGGTGACCGCCGTCGTGAAGTGCACGCGCGCGAGCTTGCTCGTGTGCGTCACCTTGGGATCGAGCACGATCGTCGGCGTTCTCGTCAGGTGATCGATCGCCGGCTGCGGCATCGTCGCGCCGGGATCCGCGCCGAGCACCAGCGTCGCGTCGTTGTCGCCGCGCACCAGCAGATCCACCGTCGAGAACTCTCCCGGGTTGAAGCGCGGATACCCGCGGCTCAAGTTGACGCCGAACGGATAGCCCGTCGTCCAGCGCAGCACGACGTCGGCGCCGGTCACGTTGCCGTGTCCGCGCATCGGCATGCAGACGAACTTCGTGAACGCGTTCATCTCGGCGGCGATGTTCAGGATGCCGGCGGAGTTCATGTGCTTGCCGCGGGTCATCGAGAGGCCCATGCCGAAGAAGATGACGCCGAACTTGGCGCGCTTCATCCGCTCGACGAGATCCTTGATCGTGTCGAGCGACAGCCCGATCTCCGCGGCACGCGCCTCGTCCACCGGCTGACCCTTCATCAGCGCCCGCATCGTCGTTCCCAGCTCGAAATCCTTGCCCGGCTTGATGATCAGCGCGATGTCCGCGGCCCGTCGCCGACGGCGTCTCGCGGATGTCGATCGTGATCATCGTCCGGCCTTTTCGTCCCTGGGGAACGAACTTGCCCTTCTGCATGATCGTGTACTTGGTGAAGTGACGCGGGTGACACTCCGCCGGGTTTCCACCCCAGTAGATGATGAAATCCGCCCGGTTCTTCACTTCACCGAGTGTGCACGTGACCTTGCCACCCAACTGGGCGGCTATCTCAGTGGGGCCGTGTCAAAGCGAGGTGTGGCTGTCGACCACACCTCCGATCATTTCGGCGAGCGCGACGGCGCCGCGGCTGGCCTCGCAGGTGACGTTGCTCAGCCCGTACACCAGAGGCATGTTGGCGTTGTAGAGAATGTCGGCCGCGACTTCGACGGCTTCCTCGACGGTCGCTTCTTTGCCGTCGATCAACGCGTCGGGATAGTGACGCTCCGCGGTGTGATACCGGAAGTGCGCCTCGCCCAGGCTGCAGGCGTTCTTCGCCTTGACGATCTTCTCGGCCTCGGCGTGCAGCTCGATGTCGTCACACACGCACCCGCAGAAGGTGCACGTCGCGTTGCGGACAATCTCCATCTGATCCTGCTCCCTCTGAGTCCTGATTCCTACCCGGCTGTTTGTCGCCCGTACCGGGCGACACGAGGAACGTTCAAGCCAGCTCCCGGCCGCGGAAGCTCCCTCGAGTCCGTCGCGGCTGGAATCGTCCTTCCTCGATCTCGGTCCAGTGGGCGACCTGCTCTTCCGGCAGGATCCCGTAGCGGATGGCCTGCTCGCGATCCACCACCATGTTCGGTCGGCGTTTCATCTTCATTCCTCTGGGGCGGCTACCACGGAACCCGAGGCCGGCGGCTCCAGCAACTCCACCTCGACCTCCCAGCCCTTGGACAGGGGCATGCCCGTCCCGTCCGTATATTGTCCCATCAATCGGCACGTGGGCGGTCCGTAGGGGATGAAGACCATCCCGCTCGGCGTCTTACCCTCGACGCACTTGAACGTCTCCTCGCCCCAGAGCGACCGGACGCGGACCGTGCTGCCACTCGGCACCCCGATCTCCTTCATGTCGTCCGGGTGCATGATCATCGTGCTGACGGTGGCCTTGTAGTCGTCGAGAAACTTGCCCGAGCTGACCTGCTGCCCCTGCTTGGTCGTGCGGCCGGCGTTCATCAGAAAGCGACGGCTGCCCGCCGCGAGCGGCGTGCCAGTGCTCTCCAGCGGGTTCCCGATACTGTCGTCCATCCGGTCGTTCGATCGCCTAGCGGCACACGAGGTCCACCTGAATGCTCGACTCTCCGAGGCTCATCGCCAGCCAAGCCCTTCCAGGTGTCCACGCCGAGCGATGGAGGCGAAGCCGCGCTTCGGATGAAGCCCGACAGCCGCGGCAACGTGCTCAGAATCGGCTCGTCGCCGTCTTCGTGCGCCGACCGGAACAAGTCCAGCACCTCGTTCTCGATCTCGAATCGGCCACATCGATGGCACTCGATCCGGAACACGCTCATATCCACGAGCCGACGTATCACGGCTCGCCGCTGACAGAGCGGGCAGATCCACAGCTTCTCGCGAAGCACCGTGCGCAGCTCGCGGGCCGCGCCGTCGCGCGACCAGTCCTGCTGGATTTCGATCGCGAACGTCGGAAACCGCGTATCCGGCCAGCGGTCCTCGAAGCTGACGGACCACGCGCCGTCCGACAGATCGTGCACGTCGAGAACGGCGACCGAGTCATCCACCTGCAGTAATCGCAATACGTCGGCGGCGATGGTGCGCAACTGGATCGCGTCGAGCGCAATCATCGAAGTGCCCTCTTGTCGCCGTGCCGGACGGTCACGAACGTGCGATCGAGATATTCGAGAAACGGCACGACGACTCGCCGGCTGCTGCCGAGAGCCTGCCGTAGATCGCTCACCGTCGCCGGACCATTCTTCGCGACGAACGCTTTGACCTGCGTCGTCGCCTGAGCCACGGCAGCCGCACTCATGACGAGGTCGACGCTGATCTCAACGACCTCGCCGCTGTCGATCAAGAACTTCAGGGCGCGCTGCGCGGCCGCATCAGGTGTCAGTTCCTTCCGCGATGGTGGCTCGAGCGGCTTTGCGGCAAACGCACGGCGCAGTGTCTCGCCGGCCGCGCGCAGTGGATCCGGAAGCTGGGCGCGATGCGTCGCGCGCTGGATGTTCGAACCGGAGCGAGTGAAGCCCTGCTCGCTGAGGCTCGTGATGAGCGGATCGAACAGATCGTCGAGCGGGAACTCCTTCGTGAGGGTGTTGCGCAAATCGGTGAGCGACAGGCCAAGACGCTCCGGGTGGTGACGATGCACATCGTCAATGAGTTGCGCGGCGCGGCTGCAGACGGCCGCCCAGCTCGCCGCGACGACCAGCATGTCTCCTGCTGCAATCACTTCGCCTTCGTGAACGAGCTGTTCGATGGCCCGATCGATGTCCTGCTTGCTGAATCGCGTCTTGACGAATGCGCGCGAGCGTCGAACCGCTCGATCGCGTACGACGTAGGCCGCCACGAGCTCGGCCGGCGTATCGAGCGACGCCGCCAGGCGCGCGAGCCACTGTTGTCGCGCCTCGTGACGAAACGCTCGCCTGGTGGCATCCGGGTCGAGCACCACCGCTCCCGCCAGCGTTTGCTGCTCCGACCAGTCGCGGATCGTGAGACGGTCACCAGCAAAGAGGTAGATCGGCGCTTCGAGGCGCAACTGCGCCAGCGACACGGCCTCCGACCGCCAGCTCCTTGCCTGTGCCCAGCGCGACATGCGCCGGAACGTTCCCGCTGCCGTAATGCACGCGCACGCGCACGCCGTCCTTCAGTGGCCTGCTCGCCCTCGCCGAGATCTCGAGCATCACATCCAGACAGTCACTCGCAGCGCCGCTGTCGGGCGCAGTGATGACATCGCCGCGGTGCACCCCATGGACCGGACTCACGTCGGTCAGGTTCAGTGCAGTTCGAGTGCCAGGTCCGCTCACCTCGACATCGCGCCCATGTGACTGGATCCGGCGGACGCGCGCTGTGTGCCCGCCCGGTTGAATCACGACGCTCTGGCCGCGTTGCAGTGTGCCTCCAGACAGCGTTCCAGTGACGACGGTTCCCGTTCCTTGCAGGGTGAACACGCGATCGACGGCCAGCCGCGGCTTGCCGATGTCGCGAGGAGGCGGCGTCTCCGACAATTCGCGCGCCAGCATCGACTTCAGCGCATCGAGACCACGTCCCGCGACAACGGACGTCGGGACGATCGGCGCGTCGGCAAACGCGCTGCCCTCGAGACGCTGGCGAACCTCTGACACCGCTGCCGGCCTCGTCGGCCGACCAGATCGGCCTTCGTCAGCGACACCACTGCTCGACGCACGCCGAAATAGCTCAGGATCTGGAGGTGCTCCTCGGTCTGCGGCATCCAGCCATCGTCGGCCGCGACCACCAGCAGCGCGAGGTCGATGGCTCCGACGCCGGCGACCATGTTCTTCACGAAGTCCTCATGGCCGGGTACGTCGACGATGCCGACGTGGATAGACGACGGGCGACGCGGGCGAGGGCAGATCGAGATGAGCGAAGCCCAGATCGATCGTGATGCCGCGCGCCTTCTCCTCTGGAAGGCGATCCGGATCGGTGCCGGTGAGCGCCTTGATCAGCGCGCTCTTCCCGTGATCGACGTGCCCGGCAGTCGCGACGATGTAGTGCGTCGTGTCTGACATCAGGAAGGTCAGCCTGCCGCCACGGCCTGCAGTGCGCGGATCACGTCGGCGTCCTGGTGCGGAAAGATCGTCCGGAGATCGAGTTTCACCGTGCCGCGGCCGACGTAGCCAATCACCGGCTCCGGCTGCTCGCGCAGCGCGGCGGCCAGAGCCTGTGCTCCGAGCGTGGGATGACTCACCTCGATCGTCACCGACGGCAGCGCGGATCGAGGCAGCGTGCCGCCGCCAATCTGTGCGCGGCCGCTGCCGACGCGGAGACTCAGCGGCTGTCCCTCCAGCGCCGCGACGATGCGATCGGCGCGACGCGCGAAGGTCGTCGTTCTTGGTGTGCATCATCTCGAGGACGGGAATGCGCGCGTCGCCGCGCAAGTACGCATCCGCTGTCGATTCGAGCGCCGACAGGATCAGCTTGTCGCACCGCAGCGCGCGGAAGAGCGGCGCACGTTTGAGCGCGGCGATCATGCGTTTGCGGCCAACGATGATGCCGGCCTGCGGGCCGCCGAACAGTTTGTCGCCGCTGAAACACACCAGATCGACGCCCCGCCGGATCACTTCCGCCGGTGTCGGCTCGTGCTCCGCGCCATCGGCCGTCTGCGTCTGCTCGATCGCGCCACTGCCCAGATCCTCGACGAACGGCACTCGCTTCTTTCTCGCCAGCGCCGCGAGCTCCTCGGTCGACGGCGAGTCGACGAACCCGTCCATGAAGAAGTTGCTGCGATGCACCTTCATGATGAGCGCCGTGTTGCGCGTGATCGCGCGCGCGTAGTCGCTCACGCTCGTCTGGTTCGTCGTGCCCACTTCGCGAAGACGCGCGCCGCGTGCTTCGAGAATCTCAGGGATGCGGAAGCCGCCGCCGATCTGGAGCAGCTCGCCGCGCGAGATGATGACCTCGGATGCCTCCGCCCGGCAGAAGTGCTCGAGGATGAGGACCAGTGCCGCAGCGTTGTTGTTGACGACGGTCGCCGCCTCCGCGCCGCACAAAATGCGCGAGTGCGTGTTCGAGGTATTCCGCGCGGCTGCCGCGGCTGCCGTCGGTGAGGCTGTACTCGAGCGTGCTGTAGTTGGCGGCGACTTCCGTGAGTGCCCGAATGGCATCCGCAGCGAGCGGTGCGCGCCCGAGATTGGTATGGACCAGAATTCCGGTCGCGTTAATCACCGGCATGATGCGCGACGCTCGCAGCCGATCGAGGCCTGTTCGAATGCCTGCGACGATGACGTCAGCGGGCGGGAATCGTCTTCTGCGATCGGAGCGTCTGAAGATGCCGGCGCACGGCGTCGACGACGACCGGTGCCGGCAGCCCCGTGTCGCCAAGCGCCTGCAGGACCTTGTCGACCGAGGGAATCGCGCGAAACCGTGATGTCTTCATGATCGTCGGTCAGTCTGCAGGCCCCCCTGCACGGAGTGCCGGGGCAACGTTTGAAGACCGTGACGACCACCAGGCACGTATCACTCGTCGTCCTCCATCCTATCGTGCCCGCCCTAGACGACGGATACGCCGGGTAGGCCGGCCTCGATTCCGTCGATCACTCCCCCACGCTCGAAGCTTGTGAGCCACTCGGAGACGCGCTGGACGGCGGTTTTATGTCGTCGACGGGACTCGCAATGACGGCGAATACAAACGCCGTCGATTCGACGACGAGGTTCTATTTGTCGATCGACAGCGAACGAAACCAGGACGACCGACGCTTGGCTGGAATCCGTGACCAGTGGCAGCCGCGACAGCGGCACCGAATTGATGTCGGGCGGCAGCGCGGTTTGCGCCTGCGCGAGCGCAGGCAGGGACAACAGCACGAGTATCGGTCCCCGAACGGCCAGAAATTACCCTCCCACGTCAGGACCGCAGGCGATTCAGCATGACCGCCAGCCTGCGCATCAGGCGCCGTCGGTCGTCAAATAGGTCCAGGCCGAGGAACTCCTTCAAGCCCCCCACCCGTGCGGCGGCTCGACACGTCCCTGCGTAAGCAGCCAGTATTCGCGCAACTCGCGGCACTCGCCGCTGTCGGCAAACAGCAGCAGGAACTCACCGGCCAGCGTAAGCGGCCCGTCACTGGTCTGCAGGTTTGCCCACCATTCGACAGCCAGACGGCGGCCGTCGACGATGGCTTGTCCGTAGCGAAGCTCGACGCTCGTCTGCGACGCGGTGACCCGCGCCCAATACTCGCGAATCGCCGCGCGCCCGACGAACGGCGCCTGGAACGGTTGTTCGCGATACGTTGCGTCTTCGGTGAACAATCGGCTGGCGGCGTCGGCGTCTCGTTCGATCCAGGCACGGCGGTATCGTGCAAGCCAGTCGGCGTAGGGGTTTCCGGCGGTAGGGGTCATGTTCACCTCGAGAGCAAACGCAACTTAGACGGAGCGATGGCCACTCGCGTGATGATGCGCGATAGCATGAGGATGGAGAGTGATACGTGCCTGGTGGTCGTCACGGTCTTCAAAATCGTCGCCCCGACACTCTGTGCCGGGGGGTGGGTTCGATTCCCACCCTCTCCGCCATCTTCGCTCGCTCCGCTTGCTTGATAGCGGGTCGGCTGGTCATCGGTCAGACCGCCTCTCGCCTCCGGCGAGAGCCGAGTCAGAGCGATTCCGACGTCCATCACAGCACGTTTGATAGCCGCCGCTCTACACCACCGACACGCCGGCGAGCCGGCTTCGATCTCGCCGATGACCGCCGCGCGCTGAAAGCCGTCGCGCCGGAAGCACTCGAGCACGTCGTTCACGGACTCGGGAGCGCACGCGACGAGCAGCCCGCCGCTCGTCTGCGGATCGGTCAGAATCGCCTGCTCGACGGCGCCGTGCGTCGTCAGATCGACGAGGCTGCCGTAGCCCTTCCAGTTGCGGGTCGAGCCGCCGGTGACGAATCCCGCCGACGCCAGCGTCCGCGCGTCGGTCAGCAGCGGCACCGCGTTCCACTGCACGCGTCGCGCGTACGCCGGAGCCGCGGCACACCTCCAGCAGGTGGCCGAGCAGTCCGAAGCCGGTGACGTCGGTCAGCGCGTGCACGCCGGGCAGCTGCGCCAGGTGCATGCCTGGCGTATTGAGCTGCGTCGTGCTGGCAATCAGCTCGCGGTACTGCGCGTCGGTGACGTGCTGCTTCTTGACCGCCGCACCGTAGAGACCGACGCCGAGCGCCTTGCCGAGGATGATCTTGTCGCCGGGCTTCGCGTCCGCGTTGCGCTTGACGTGGCGCGGATTGACCAGACCGATCGCGACCAGGCCGTAGATCGCCTCGACGGAATCGACGCTGTGGCCGCCGGCGACCGGAATGCCGGCGCGCTGGCACACCGACTCGCCGCCTTCGAGAATGCGCCGGATCGTGTCGACCGGCAGCTTGTCGATCGGCATCGCGACCAGCGCCAGCGCGAACAGCGGCTGTGCCGCCCATGGCGTACACGTCGGAGATGGCGTTGGTCGCAGCGATGGCGCCGAAGTCGAACGGGTCGTCGACGATCGGCATGAAGAAGTCGGTCGTCGCGACGATCGCCTGGTCGTCGCTGATCCGATACACCGCGGCATCGTCGCTGGTCTCGATGCCGACGAGCAGATCGGGTGGAATCAGCCCACGGCCTCCGGACCTGGCGATGATCTGCTCGAGCACCGCCGGCGCGAGCTTGCAGCCGCACCCTCCACCGTGTGAAAGGCTCGTCAGCGGCACCGTCATCAGCGTTCTTGTCGTTCATCGCCGCATTCCGCTACATGAAGTTGCGCGTGTGAAGCGCGGACAGCGCTGCCGCTTCCTCGTCTCGGGAATCCCAGACGGACCAGGCGCTTCCGCCGTCCCTCGTCCATGTCGTGAATCAGCTGCATCACGCGCCGAGATCCCTGTCGCAGCGCGTCGTGCTCCCATGACCCGGCGGCCATCAGCAGCGAGCGCGTCGAACACCTCGTCGTTGAGGCCGGCGGTGTGGCGCAGCGCGTCGTGACGCCGGCGAACGGCATCGGCGAGGCGTGGGCGGAATTCGGGCTCGCGCGTCAGATGCTGACTGAGATGCGCGAGACCGAACGCCACGTGTCGCGCTTCGTCCTGCGCCGCGAGCCTGGCGACTGCGGCCGTCACCGGATCGGGTGCGTATCGCTCGATGAACCAGAGCAGCGACAGAAACGTGCCCTCGCCGAGCACCGACAGCAGGAATGACGCGATCGCGAACTCCGGCTCGTCGACCAGCGTCTTGAGCGACGTCTGTCCGCCGATCGTCGAGAGGCCGAGCTGGCTGCGCTTGAGCCGCGCGCGCCGGGTGAACACCTCGATGTGGCGGGCTTCGTCGGCGGCCTGGACCGCGAGCACCTGCATCACCTCGCGGAAGTGCGGATGCAGCTGTGCGATGAAGCGGCTCGGCACGATCAGCGCGGCCGTCTCGTTCTCGATGAGATACGTCATGACCTGCACGACGGCGTCCTCGAGATCGTCGGCGAGGTCGAACGGCGCGTTCCACGGGATCGCCGTCTCGGGATCCCACTGCGCGGCGACCGCCTGCTGATAGATGCGCGCGGCGTCGTCCGACCACACCTCGACCTTGTCGGCGAGCTGGAAGTCGAACTCCGGCGTGCCGGCTTCGATCGTCGCGCCGCGCGCCGCGAGTCCCCACGAGCGCGGCGGATGCTCGGCGACGCTGTCCTCGTCGCCGTCGCCTACTCCCGGCACGCGCTGTGCGCCCGCCCACCGCTCGGCTCTCGGCCGCGCCCGCGTCGAGATGACGGCCTGCGCCTGCGCGTGCCGGCGACCGGCTGCCAATCGAAGCGATGGCCTTCGGCGCGGCACCAGGCGCGCAGGTCGCACGTCGAGGTCCTCGGCCGCGTCCAGTCGACGCTGATCGACTCGCCCGGCGCGACGCCGGCGCACGGCGCGCTTGACCAGCAGGTAGCCGCCCTCGGCGAACCCGAGCGATGCCGAGATCTACCTGCATAGCGCCTCGACACTCGCTGACGAACGCGTCGATCGTCCCGAAGCGATCGACGGCCGCGGCGAGCTGCGCGTAGCCCGTCACGCGGCCGGGCACCCACTGCTTTCAAGCCTTCGAGATCGAGCAGCGGACGGACCTCGGCGTCGGCGTACGACATCGCCAGCAGCAGCTCGCGAAAGCGGGCGACCTGCTCGGGCGCGAGCGCCGTCGAGCACCGTGAAGTTGCAGTGATCGTAGGCGGCGGTCTGCGCGAGGACTCTGCGTGGAGCCTGGCGGCAGTGTCGCCTTCGCGAGTGAACGCCAGGTGATTCGCGTCGATCATGCAGGCCGCATCGGCCTCGCCGCGGAGCAGCGCGCGGACGGCGTCGCGCTCGCCGCCGATGTGATCGCCGTGCTTGCCGACCAGCACGTCGAACACGCGGACCTCGAAGTCCTGGTCGGCGGTCGAGCCCGTGACCGGCGAGGTGGTTCAACGGGATCAGCGTGGCCTGCGGCGAATCGCTGCGCGCCGACCGCGACGATCTTGCCGCGGAGGTCGGCGATGGTCTCGATGCCGCTGTCGGAGCGGACCAGGATGACGCTGCGCAGGTCGCGATCGGTGTCGCGCATGCAGATCGCCTCGGCGCGCCGGCCGAGCCGCGCGGCGATGCGCTCGGTCTGCAGCCACGCGAGCGGCGAGTTCCACGCGACGTGGATGTGTCCGCGAACGTGCGCTTCGACCTGCCGCTCGTAGTTCGAGAAGAGCACGTAGTCGAACGGCAGGCCGCGCGCTGCGGAAGTACTGCTGGAAGCCGTCCCAGATCGTCACGACCTTCGGGTCGTAGGCGACGGCGCCCAGTGAGTCAGCGGACGATCGCAGTGCGTCATGCAGCGGCCCTCAGAAGAGCGGCAGGCCGCAGACGGCCTTGCCGATGAAGTCGTACAGCACGTCGGTGGTCGGGCCCCATGACGCCGGCGGCGTGCGCGTCGCGGAAGTAGCGCTCGACGGCGAGATCCTTGCGGAACGCGGCGCCGCCGCACACGCGCATCGCCGTGTCGACGACCTCGATCGCGGCCTCTCCCGCCGGCGGCCTTGCACGACAGCACGCGCAGCATCGCGTCGGGGCGGCCGCGTCTCGAGCGCGGCGATCGTGTCGCCGAGCAGCGTCCGCGCCATGTCGGTCTTCATCCGCATCCGCGCGATGTAGTTGCGGATCGTCGGCAGATCGGCGAGCGTCGAGTCCGAGATGCGCGTAGCGGACGCCGCTCGCGTGCTGCGCCGTCCGCTGCACCGCGCTCTCCATGATGCCGACCGAGCAGGCGGCGTTGAGGACGTTGAACATCGGAAGCACCGTGCTCATCATGATGTCGAAGCCCTTGCCGTCCTCGCCGAGCATCGCCGACGCCGGCACGCGGACGTCGTCGGCCGAGACCGGCGACGAATCGTTGCCGCGCAGTCCGAGGCCGTCGAACGGCCCCTTGCACCTGAATGCCCGGCGTCTGTCGCCGGCACGAGCCAGAGCGTGCTGAGCCCGGCGCCCGCCGTGCACCGGCTGCGACGACCAGACGTAGGCGGTGGCTCTCGACGCCGACGTGACCCAGCTCTTGCGCGCGTTGAGCGCGACGCTGCCCGTTCTCGCGCGTGGCGGTGCTGACCGGCGCCCAGAAGTGGCTGCGCGATCCAGCTTCGCTGAAGGCGAGCGTGCTGAGGTGCGCGCCGCTGCCGCGGCCTGTCGGACCTCGCGCGAGCCGAAGGCTTCGAGCACGGCCGTGCCGCAGTAGTGCATGCAGACGACCATGGCCGTCGATCCGCAGTCCTGCGCGAGACGGCCGACGATGGTCGCGGCGCCGCGGAAGCCGAGGCCGAGGCCACCGACCTCCGGCGCGCTGACGGCGCCCAGGAGGCCGGCCGCACGCGAGCGCCTTCAGGCCGCGTTCGGGAAAGACACCATCGCGATCGACGGTCGGCCGCGTCAGGGGCGACGACTTCTGTACAGATCTGTTCGAGTGCTGGACCAATATCCGCGGAATCTGGAGACATGCGTACCTCGGCAAAGACACCGAGGCCGCATGCGCACACGGCTACGGTGGCAACCTGAGTTCAGGCTCGACGCCGTCGAGCCGGGACGGCATTCAAAGTCTCGAACGCGGCTTCATGGCTTGATCTTAATCCACGGGGTCCGGCTGAAGGCCGGCTACAGCCGACTAAACGATGGCTTCAAGGATTCGACGGTCATTACAGACCCGTACGTGCAGTCACGCGGACGACGTCGATGTGCTGGATGCCCGGGTTCATGGAAGGCAGACGAAGGATCGCCGACACCGGGAGCGGCGGTCCAATTGGTTGATCTGATAGCGCTATCGAGCGCGCCGATGACGCACCACTGCACCGTCTTTGCCCGCGATTTCACCCCGGGCGGGTGAAACCGCGTGGCTAAAGCCGGGCAAGACGGGTCTCGTCCGGCTGAAGCCGGACACTACATCTACTTCAGGTGCTTGTTGACCAGCTTGGTCATCTCGAACATGTTCGCCTGCGCCTTGCCACCGAAGACGGCCTTGAGCGCGGCGTCGGCCTTGATCATCCGCTTGTTGTTCGGGTCCTGCAGCTTGTTCTTCTTGATGTAGGCCCAGAGCTTCTTGGTGACCTCAGTGCGCGGGATGGCCTTCGAACCGACGACCTCGGCAAGCGCCGGGCTCGGAGTCATCGCCTTCATGAACGCGGCGTTTGGCTTCCGGGCGCTCTTCTTCTTCGCGGTCTTCTTCGCAGCCTTCTTCGCAGCCTTCTTCGCTTTCTTAGCCATCTGTACTCCTTTAGAGATGCGTTGCCTAGGTCTCACCGAAGCTCACGAACATGCTACACCGCTTGGTGAGCCCTATTTTCGTCCGAGCGACGCGCGAATGTCGGCGACGTTCGTCAGTCGATCTGGATTCAGCGAATGGACCGACATGATCCGCTCGGGATCCAGCTTCAGACGCTCGATGTTGTCGAGGAACACCATCGTGCCGGTCACCGGCGGATTCGGCACCGGCGCGGCGGCCGTCGGCAGATTGAACATGTCGGCGTAGGCGAGAATTCGCTCCTTCGGCAGATAGACGATCAGGTTGCCGTCGGCGTGCGGCAGTCCCTTGATCAGGTGCACTTCGACGGTGCGCGTCGCGTCCTGGAAGACACGCTTGTCGCCGGTGATGCCCTCGATCTTCAGCTTCTTACCCGACTTCGACATGGCAGTCTGGCGCGAGCGTGCGCGGCGCGCCCAGGCGCGCTCGAAGAACGCGCACGTTGACCTGATGCGTGACGATGGTGATGCCTTCGGCGACGGCCCCGGCAGTCCGCTCGTGTGATCGAAGTGGTGATGCGAGATCACGCCGTAGCGAATCGGCTTGTTCGGAATGACCTTCTTCGTCTCGGCGATGATCGCCTGCGAACGCGCCTCGTTCTGCGGTCCCGGCTCGTACAGGAAGATGTGATCGGCGAACTCGACGGCGAGCGCGTTGTAGGCGCCGTTGATGCGGAAGACGCCCTCGGCGAGCTTCTCCGACGTCGGACCCTGGGCGCTGCACCGGGACCGCCAGGACCGCCCGGCCCACCGCCGCGGCCAGCCGGCGGAGGCGGAATCGTGACCAGTTGCTGGATGTTCGCCGGGTTGCGGATTCGCGCCGAGGATCTGCGCTTCGAACGTCGGCGACCCGCCGCGCCGCTGGACGATGGAGGCCGGATACTTCACGCCACCGGCGCCTTCGCGATACTCGGTGTAGATCGACTCGACGAGCATGTCGCCGAAGATCGGATTCTCGAGCCACGTCTCGACGCGCTCGACCATGTTGGCCGGGTTGATGTAGCCAACGACCCTGTACGGAATGCCCGCCGGTGATTTCACCGGCGCATTCCACGTCACCACCTGGAAGCGGCGGCCGCCCATCGTTCTGCGCCTTCGCCGTGGCGTTGTTCGCGGCAGCGCCCTTGAGGAAGCCCCACGGCGTGACCCAGATCTCGAGCTGCTGCGCCCAGGCGGCGTTGTCCTTGGTGGATGTTCTGCTGGAACGGGCCCTGCGCGGCGGGCCCGCCGGTCACCGGCGCCGCAAACGTGACGCCGGTCGCACGCGACACCGGCTGCGTGAAGTCGATCGACCGGACGTAGTCGCTGACGTTCGTGCGCGGCCACTGGCCGTTGGCGTTGTTCGACTGGCCGAGGCCGAAGTTCGCCCCGGACCCGTAATAGGTAATCGAATTGAGATTGTCCACGCCCATCGCCTTCGAGGCGTTGCCGATGACGGTCTTCGCGTCCTGCGCCGCCGCACTCGAGGCCATCAGGCCGACGACGAGGATGGCCGAGACCCACTTCCTAATCATGATTTCCTCCGGGATAGCGCTCGTCGCGCGCGCCGCTACATTATGTCGTTGCGCGTTTCTGCTCAAGAGATTCGAGAGATCGACATTGCGAATCGCGACAGGATCTGGTCAGGTCGAGGACCGAGCGCGCCGTGATCCGCTGACAAGAATTCAGAAACTCTTCAGGGTAGGAGACGCGGCCGGACACTAGACTCCCACGCATGTCTCGATTCCTTGTCCTCGCTCTCGCTCGTCGCACTCGTCCTCACCTCCGGCGTCCGTGCTCAGTCGCCGGCGGCCACGACGCCCCTGCAGGGCCGCTGGGTCGTCACCGCCGCCGAACATCAGGGCAAGCCGTTCGATGCGATCAAAGGCGGCGTGATGACGATCGCCGGCGATGGCTTCGAAGTCCGGACAGCCAGCGGCAACCTGCTCAAAGGCACGCTCACGCTCGATGCCTCGAAACAGCCGGCGCAGATGGACATGACTCACGCTGACGGCGCACGCTGGGAGGCAATCTACGTCGTCGACGGCGACACGTTCCGTTTGAACTACGTTGAAGCCGGAGGCAAGGACCCGAGGCCGACGACGTTCACGACCAACGACGCCACCGAGGCCACGGTCATCATCCTCCGCCGCGAGAACAAATAGCGCATGCATCGCGCGCTCATCGTCCTCGGCGGCAGTGCTGTTCGCCGCGGCGTCACCACCGTGCGGCCGCGCAGTTCCAATGGGACCTGCCGCCGCGCGTCGCCGCGCCGCGGGTCCCGGTGGACAACCCGATGACCCCGGCGCGCGTCGAGCTGGGCCGCCGGCTGTTCTACGACACTCGCCTGTCCGGCAACGGCACCCAGTCGTGCGCGACGTGTCACGTGCAGGAGCGCGCGTTCACCGACGGCAAGGCGCGCGGTGTGGGATCGACCGGCATGGTCCATCCGCGAGGCCCGATGTCGCTCGTCAACGTCGCCTATCGCGACGCGCTGACGTGGGGCAACCAGGACCTGCGATCGCTCGAACAGCAGGCGCTCGTTCCGATGTTCGGGACGACGCCGATCGAGCTCGGCCTGACGGGACACGAGGATCGCGTGTATCGCACGCTCGCTGCCGATCCGATCTACCAGCCGCTCTTCGCCGCGGCGTTTCCGGGGAGCACGGCGCCAGTCACGACGCGCAACATCGCCGCGGCGCTCTCGTCGTTCGAACGCTCGATCGTCTCGTTCCGATCGGCCTTCGATCGGTATCGCGAGTACGAAGATCGCAGCGCGATGTCCGAGTCGGCGATGCGCGGCTCGGTGCTGTTCTTCTCGAACCGCAAGGCGCGCTGCATCAGCTGTCACCGCGGGCTGAACCTGGACGGCGGCGCCGAAGACCGTCAACACGCCGCCCGGCGAGGAGCTCGTGTTCACCTTCCACAACACCGGTCTCTACAACCTGCCGGGCCCGATGTCGTATCCCGCCGACAACACCGGCCTCTACGAGCAGACCGGTCAGGCGAAGGACGTCGGCAAGTTCCGCGTCCCGACGCTGCGGAACATCGCGGTCACCGCGCCCTACATGCACGACGGCAGCATCGCCACACTGGACGAGGCGCTCGATCACTACGTCGCCGGCGGACGCACGACCAATCCGCTCAAGAGCACGGGCCTGCAGCCGCTGACGCTGACGGCCGATGAACGGAAGGACCTGATCGCCTTCCTCGAGAGCCTGACCGACTACGAGGCGCTCCGCGATCCACGCTGGAGCGACCCGTGGAAGTGAGTGACGAGCGACTGGGCACGACGGGTCGAGCCGCGCCAGACACTGTTCGTAATCCTGTCCCTCGGCGAAGACGGTGCAGATCGGCTGACCCGCGGATAGCCGCTCGCCTGGCTGCGGGACGTCTCTCACCGTCTCGTCGCCGAGCCACGATCGGGTATCGTCCACGGCGATGTCGGACGAGCGCGAAGACGATCGCCTTCCCTGCTATCGATCGATCGGAACGCGCACGCAGGAGATCGAACGCCGGCAGCGTACCGTCCGCGCACGCGGCAGCGTGCACCCCGAACATCGACACGCCATAGTGCCGCTCGACCAGCTCCATCGACGAACACCAGCGGGGATTCACCTCGATCGCATACGGCACCTGCGTCGCGGACGATGAAATCGATGCCGTTGAGCCCGACCAGCCCGAACTGCTCCGTCACGCATGCCGGCGAGCGCGATCGCCGACTCCTCGACGCGCCCGGTCGATCACGTCGTCATCGGCCGACGCGAGCACGTTGCCGCAGTAGCGATAGCCCGACGCTCCGAACGCCGCCGTCGCCAATCAGCTGACGCGAGATGCCGAGCGGTATCGCACGGCCACCAGCGGCGACGAAGACGATCGACGCGGGTACGCCGTCGATCCGCTCCTGCGCGTAGACACCAGGAGCGACGTGCGCGTCGGGTGCCCAGGCCCGGATGCCGTGACCGCCCCCGGAATTGAACGGCTTGAGGAGCCACTCCTTCGAGTCCGCGAGCTCGCGAGGAACATCGACACGAGTGACGGGCGCAGCGAAACCGCGCCTGCGAAGCACGCCGGCGAGGAGGAACGGATCGCGGACGCGGCGAAGCACGTCGGGCGCGTTGCCCCACAGCGCGCGGCCCGATGCCAACGCCTCAATCGCGCGGCGATGGTTCTCGAAGGGCGAGAGATACACCGCGGCATCGGCATCGATGTCGCGAACCGCCTCGGCTGCGGCCTGTGCGGTGAATGGCGCGCCGGCCTCGCGCGGCAGCGACAGGCTGCGGACCGCTGGATGCTGATCGAGATCGCCGAATGCGTCGATCGCCGTGACCGCGAAGCCGGCCTTGCGCGGCGGACTCGGCCGCGGCTCTCGTCGAGACGCCGGCGATCAGCACGCGTGGCGCCATTAGCTGATGCCGAGTCGTGCGAGGCGGCTTCGCGACTGACCACGAACAGATGATCGAGCACGGTCCCGCTCGCGCCGCGGATATCCATGCGGTCGACGAGCGTCTTCGCCGTACCGCCGCTCAGACCGTCGGCGATGAGTGCCGCCCCTTGCGCAGCCTGGCTGGACGCGGCAGCGAATCCTTGAAGCGGGTGAACCGAAACGCCGTCCACGACGCCGCGCAGCCGGTGCGCGAGCTCATCACGCACGCGCGCGCTGCGCGCGCTTCGTCCCGAGAGCACGACGTCGTGCGCCTGCGGCACGGCGACGGCCAATGCGGCATACGGCCTTTGCGGCGCTCTCCATATACGCCTCCCACGCCACGCGAGCGGCGGGGGCTTGTGACGAGGCGAGATCCTCGGCAGACGCGGCAGGCAGACCGGCCACGGCGGCTGCTCCGCCCGAGAACACCAGACTCTTTGCTGACGCTGCCGGCGAGGAACGCGACTTCGCCGTCGAGCGCGCCCGCCGCCCGCATGCCGAGCGGCCCAGACGACCCGCCGACGCCATCGACAATCCGTCCCGCCGTCAACGGCAATGGCCGCGCTGAACGCGCCACCGAGCTCGAGCAGGATGAACGACACGTCCTGTACGCGCGCAGCGCCGGCGCTCGGCACGCTCGCGAATTGCCAGCGCCACCGCGCACACCTTGTCGGCGGTGCCCATGTCCACGCGATTGACCTTGCGATGCGCGGGAACCGTCGCGAGATGGATGACGCCGGGCGTCAAGAGGACCGGCGATCGACGCGTGACCGAGCGCGCGCACGAGCGAACGCAGTCCGCCGATACCGCCCGACTCGCCCTCGGCGGCGAGGAACGCGAGACGCAGATCCGCGTCGGTCAGATCGCGCGCCGCGGTGAGCGGCAGCCCATAGCCCGACGGTCCGACGACGAGATCGAGCGGTGCGTGCTGGTCGAGCAGATCGGGAATGCGGGACGGCGACGCGAGCGCGTCAGCGGTCGGAATGGAGAGGTCGAGAAAGACGCGGCCGTCATCGAGACCGCACAGATCGACGGTGACCGTGCCGGGATCGATGCCGATGACTCGCGGCATTGAGTGACCTCGTAATTCAAAATGCAAAATTCAAAATGCAAACGAAGCTCATCGATTTGCAGTCTTGCATGTTTGCATTTTGCAGTTACGAGCACGAACCGTCGCAATGTCTGCGATGGTCTCCGCATCGAGGACGTGATCGTTCTTCTCGAACAGCCTCGCGATGCAGGCCTTGTGGATCTTCATCTTGAGGTTGCCGACGCCGAGCGCGCCGAACGTCGTCACGCCGCCGCGATCGGTCTTGCTGTCGGTGACCTCGATGCCTTCTACGCCCAGCGGCGGCACGGCGTTGACGTCGACCGCCACCGCGAGCCCGGCACGGCCCATCCACGCATCCTTCGGCACGAGACACACGCCGGCCGGACCGGCGCTGAGGAACACCTCCGCACCGTCGAGCGCCGCGTTCGCGCCCGAGGCATCGGCCATCGTCACCTCGCGAACCGTGACGCCGAACCGCTCCTGGATGCGCCGGCTCAGACTGCCGTCCGCGGCGCGGCGCGTCGTGACGGTGACCTGCGCGCCGGCCTTCGCCAGCAGGCCCGCGGCGCGAATGCCGACCGGACCCGAGCCGGCGAGAACGACCACACGCCGGCCCTTCACGTCGCCGAGCGCCTGCTGAATCCTGACGACGGCGGCGACGGCGGTGGTGTTCGAGCCGTTCGAGTCGAGCATCACCGACACGCGCATCGGACCGAAGAACGCTTTCTTCACCTTGGCGAGCATGCGCTCGCCCACCGACATGTCGGTGCCGCCGATGAAGATCGCCGTGTTGTGCAGGTCCTTCGGCCCGCGCGTGAAGATCGCGCCGTGGACGAGATCGCGCACCGCGTCTTCGGTGACGCCGCCATAGCCATGACGTCGTCGGCGCCGCCATCGCGCGCGACGACGCCGTCGAAGACGCTGGGATGAGGAGAGCTATCGAGTTGAATGAGGAGCTTGCGCACTGGCGTTCGTCAATTCCCAACGCCCGACGTCCAACGCCCAACCACTCCCAAGACCCAACTCCCAATTGGGAGTTATTGGAGTTGGGAGTTGGAAGTGGTTGGGCGTTGGTCGTTGGGAATTGGGAGTTCTACTTCGGGCGAGTACGGGATGCTTCGCGCTCTTCGAGCCCGAGATAACTTCGTCCACTGTCGGCTTCTTGCCGAGCGCGCGGGCGATCGATTCCTTGGTCGCCTGGTAGTTGTAGTCGTAGATCTTGTTATCGTCGCTCGCGTCCCAGTGGATGAACACGCCCACCAGAATGCACAGGTCGTCCGCTTTGTCCTTGGGAATGACGCCGCTGGCAACCGAATCGACGACGGCGCGAGCCACCGCTGCCTGCGCCGGTCCGAACATCTGGACCGCCTGCTTGGCGCCCTTGATCGTGACCTTGTTGAAGAGCAGGGTGTCGGGCTTGGCCGGAAGATTCGGCGCCACTACCGCGAGCAGAGTCGTGAAGCCATCCTTGTTGTTTGCGAGCGCATTGCAGAACGCCGAGCCGGCAGGCCCCGACTTGGAGCCAATGATCAGGTCGATGTGCGCGACCTCGTTGCCATCGCCGACCAGCGACTCACCGAGAAAGAAGTCCGCTGCCATGTCGAAGAACTCCTGTCGAAAATGTAGTGAGCAACTCTGGCCGTGCAGGTCTCGGTCTTGCGACCTCGTGGCGGCCAGAAACCGACCGACTATATCACCATCAATGGGTCAGCACGCCCTCGGGAATCGATTGTTCCGGTTCGCTGTTCGAGGACCGAACAATCATGCACGGCGCAGAATTCGGCGAGCTCCGCCTGCGACGTCGGCTCGCGCGTTGCGCTCGGCGCGGGCACGGAGCGCGCCGCCCACCTGCCGCTTTACCTGTGTGGCGATTTGCAGCAGATCGACGGACACCAGCGGCGGGTGCGATGGTGCCGGGCACAATCCGTTTCGGCGGTGACATCGGACCCCAGTTCCCGCCGGAGCGCCTCGAGCACGGTCTCTGGACGTGTGAATTCCTCAGTGACGGTCGCGCGGAAGTCCGCCTGCGCTCTCGCCGGGCAGTTGCAGCACGGCCGGCCGGTTCAGGCGCTCCTTGATGCGTTCGATGGACACCGGCAGTTCTGACGGAACCTGCTCGGCCGTTGCCTGAACCGCGCAGGCCACCGCGCATCCGAGCAGCAGCGCGAACGTCATGTTCCTCAGACGCCGTGGTCACCGAATCAGCCGCTTTCGACGGCCGATGGTCTGCCGCGTCGCCGTCTGGACTCGCACGCTGGAACGCAGTGCGGGACCGTAGGTCGCTCCGCAAAACCGACTTGATCCGCGCACCTCAGCGTTCGCCGCCGACCAACCAGCTATGCCAATACACTCCCCACGGTTTTGCTACGGACCTACAGTCCCGCACCGCGGTCGTGCGTCAGTTCGTCGCACCGACTCGCGATAGTCCGTTCGCACCGACCAGCGGTAGCGCGTTGCACCGACTAGCGTCAGTTAACGGGCCGAGCAGGGCGTGGGATTCCAGCCGGCCGTGTCGCGCAGCTTCTTGAAGTCGGTGGTCGTCAGGTACGGCCCGGGTGAAGTACACCGGGTCCTCGACCTTCGTCGTGATCGTCATCCACTGATCGCCGTTCGGCATCGTGTTGAGGTCGTAGAACTCGGTGACGACGGCCTTCGCGCTGTAGGGCGCGCCGTTCTTGCGCACGTATCCGGGACGCAGGTTGGTGGTCACGACCTTCAGGTTGCCGGTGCGCGCCGCACCGCGTCCGCCGGCGGCGAATTCCCACTGCGCCACCGAATGGCCCTGCCAGGTCGGCTCGCCTGGCGGTGACGCTGCGGCGGTCCGAACCGCAGCAGACGTGTCTGCGTGCCGGCGTCGGTGTCGATGCGCAGCGTGTTCGGCGTCTTCCCAGGTGATGTGCAGACGTCCGGGCAGACGCATGATGTTGGCGGCGCCGTACGCGCGGCACTGCTCGCCGGCGGCCTCGTCCTTCGCCGGATCCCAGCTGTCGGCAACCTTGCGGGCTTCGGCGTTCAGCGGCAGCGAGTCGTACACGCCCTTCTTCGGGCGTGACCATCCGCCACTTCCAGTCCTCGACGACGACCGAGACCCAGTTGCCGGTGAGATCGAGCGCGGCCGCCTCGCGCGCCGCCGGCGGCGGACCGCCGCGTCCGCCGCCGCGCTGTGCGTGAAACGGCGTAGCGGCGATCACGAGCGCGACCGACGATCACGGTCCGCCTGAAGGCGGACACTCAGATGTAGTGTCCGGCTTCAGCCGGACCAGCTACGCTAGTCAACGGCTTCACCGGCACGCGTCCCCCACGTGAATCCATCGAGCGGCCGCCTGCAGGCTGAGCATCAGCGCGCGGATACTCGCCGGGCACGCGCGATGGACGCGCCGTGACGCTGATCTCGTCGCCGACCTTGAGCGACTCGCGCTTGACGCCCTGCGCGCCGAGCTGCGCGGTGCCGGCCCACTCGACGGCCCAGCGCTTCATCGCGCCGTGCTCGTCGGGCGCTTCCATGTGCACGAACGAGTGCGGGTTGCGCAGCACGAACTGCACGAGCTTTCCCTCGAGCTTGACCTCTCTGGTGACGTCGTAGGTCGCCGCATACGAATGGTGGGCATACGCCGCGGTGCCCGCGATCAGTGCCACGCCGATGACCAGAAGAAGCGTTCGCATCACTTCTTCTCCTGAAGGCTCGAATACACCGCCTCGACGAACATGTCGGTCGTCCACGGACCCGTCGTCGATCCATACCGCCCGTCGAAATCCATCGTCGGCCGCGCCGCTTTCACCTGCGCGAGCGTCATGCCCTTGCGCTTCAGATCCTTCACGCGGTCGCGGATCATCGTCACCATGTTGCGGTACGACGCGACGTCCGCCGTGTCCGACAGCCGTCCGCGGCCGGGAATGATCCACGTGCCGCCCTGCGCGCGATACTCGGCGACGGCGAGATCGAGGATCTTGTTCAGACCGCCGATCACGCCGTCGATGGTCCCGCCCTTGTCCACCTCGATCACCGGATAGCTGACCGTCGAGAACAGATTGCCGGCGCTGATCACTTCCGAGTGACGGAAGAAGACGAAGCTGTCGCCGTCGGTCGTCGCGGTCGGCGCGTGATAGACGATCACCGCTTCGCCGTTGAAGTACTCGGGCAGCTTGTGGAACTCGTCGAAGTAGGTGTCGGTCGGCCACGCCGCGGCCGGCATCGGCGACGCCTTGCCCGCCGGCGCGCTCATGCGGTTGAGCACTTCCTCGTGCGCGATCACCGAGGCGCGCGGCCCGACGTTCTCGACCGCGCCGCCGAACTGCGACCCGCGCGGGAAGAAGCCGGTCGTGGCGATCTTCTCGTTGCCGCCGATGCGATCGGGCGCCGCGCTGGTGTTGATGATGTAGCGAAGCGGACGCGCGGGCGCCGGCGAGCTGATCACCGCGCCGATGTACGGGCTCGACCATCCCCACTTGCCGGGACAGTTGGCGCCGAAGCAGCTGTTGGTCGTCGGCGTTGGCGGCGACGGCGCTGGCCAGCTGGCCGACGGCGGCGAGAATCTTCTCGGACATCTTCGCCGTGCCGGTGTCCACGAGCATGATGCCGTCCGGCACCGATCGACACCGCCAGGTTGGTGCCGTCGGCCATCACCATGTAGACGTTGCCCTGCACCGGAAGGATGTGGACCTCTCCGTCGCGAGGGCTCTGACTCGGCAATGCCGCTTGGCCACGTCGTTCGCCGATCGCGACGAGGGCACCTTCAGGTCGGCCGCCTTGACCGCGCCGCCATTCAACGTGGCGCGGTACTCCGGGATAGATCGTCTTCACGCCGCCGCGCGTCGGCTCGGCCGGAATCCAGTCCGAGGTCTTGAGCCACTCGCCGAGCGCGGTGTTCTGACCGGGCAGGAAGTGCGGCACCCAGTGGCGGTCCGTGCCGCCGTTCTCGGCGAACGACGAGGCGTTGCACGTCTCCGTCGCCACCGTCGACGTCGTGTCGTAGGTGTAGGTCGTCGATTCGACGTACGGCTCGTCCATGTAGATCGGATCGTCGACGGACGTGACGATGGTCAGGATCTCGTCGTGGCGGGTGAGGTACTCGGTCATCGTCAGCATGTCGCTGGTCTGCGGACCGCCGCGCTTGAGATACCCGTCCTTGAGATGCGTCGTCGTGATCTTCAGCGTGTTGCCGACCCACTCACCGGTCGAGAAGCCGGTCCACGTGTGCGGCGCGTACGCCGGCGGATGCGGACGGCCGTCCATGAAGACCGGCCGATCGAGCGAGCGCATGAACTGGATGTGATAGACGCTGACGCTGCGCGTGAGCGGATCCTGCTCCTTGAGGATGCGGGCGCCGCCGAGACCGCGCCACTGATGCGGCGCCGAGTGCGGACGGCACTGATACTCCGGTGTGCCCCAGAGCGACTCGGCGGTGGTGTCGGATCGCATCCGCCCGGCGTCGTTGAACGGGAATGCCGAGATAGTCGCCGAGCGGCGGCTGCGCGGTGGTGTCCTGCTCGTTGTTGTCGAGACGCCACTCGCCGGCGATGTCCGGTGGAATGGCCGGACGCGCCGGTTGCGCGGCTCCGCGAATCGTGGCGAAGACAGTGATGGCCAGTACGGCCAGCAACACGTTTTTCATACGACCTGTTTTCCTACGACTCTACGCCGTCACGGGCGCCCGGGCACCGGCCGATCGCGCGTTCGCACGCAACGGCCGCACCAACAAGGTCAACACGAAGCCGACTGCAAGCAGACCCGCGAGCACCTGCAGCGGCGTGTCGTAGATATTGACACGATCCGCGCCCGGCGGCAGCGCCGCTTTTGCGCGGTTCGAGAGCTCGGTAATGATCACCGGCCCGACAATCGCGGCCGCCGTCCAGGCCGTCAGCAGCGCACCGTGAATCGCGCCGACGTTCTGCGGGCCGAAGATGTCGGCGAGGAACGCCGGGATCGTCGCAAACCCGCCGCCGTACATCGTGAAGACGACGAACAGGCTGGCCTGGAACAGCCACCAGTTCCCGCTCGCCGCGAGCTGCGGAATCAGCAGGAACAGGAAGAACTGCGTCACGAAGAAGATCGTGTAGGTGTTGCGCCGGCCGATGTAGTCCGAACCCGACGCCCACATGAAGCGGCCGCCGGCGTTGAACAGGCTGATGAGCGACACGACCGCGCCGGCTTCGAGCGGCGTGCGCTTGAACATGTCCTGCATCATCGGCGAGGCCTGCGCGAGGATGCCGATGCCCGGCGGTCACGTTGATGAAGAGGATGCCCCAGAGCAGATAGAACTGCGGCGTGCGGATCGCCTCGTTTCGCGAGACGCTGCTGGTCGGCAATCATCGGATTCGTCTTCGCCGGCGGCGTCCAGCCCTGCCGGCATCCAGCCGGGCGGCGGCGACTCCATCAGCCGCGATCCGCTGAGCATCACGATCAAGGTAGACGACGCCGAGCGTCATGATCGTCGGCGCGACGCCGAACCGATCCATGAAGAAGACGTTCAGATAGCCGGCAACGAACGCGCCGCCGCCAAACCCCATGATCGCCATGCCGGTGGCCATGCCGCGCCGATCGGGAAACCATTTCACGAGCGTGCTGACCGGCGAGATGTAGCCGAGACCGCAGCCGATGCCGCCGATGATACCCATGCCGAGGAACACGAGGAACGGACTGACGAATCGCGAGACCGATCCCGCCGATGACGCAGACCGGTGCCGAAGAAGAGCGCCGCGGCGGTTGCCGCGACGCGCGGTCCGCGCCGCTCGACCCACGGCCCGCCGAACGCCGCGCTCAAACCGAGCAGCGCGAGCGCGGTGGTGAAGGTCGTATACGGCGGGCTGAACCACCACGGCGCATCGGGAAACAGCGCCTGGATGGGTCGGTTGAATGTGCTCCACGCGTACACCGATCCGATGCACACGTGGACGAGCACTGCGCCGATGGGAATGCGCCAGCGGTTCGGAGTCACGGGGCGCAATTTAGTAGGTCAAAGGTCAAACGTCAAAGGGCAAAAGCGAGGTCAAGTCATCGAAGTCTGCGGAGAATGGCATCGCCGGCGGCGCGGGTGCCGAGCGTTCCGCCCACATCGCGCGTGGTTTCGCCGGCCTGCACGGCTGCCTCGACGGCTCGCTCGATGCGGTGCGCCTCGTTGAACATGCCGAGGTAGTCGAGCATCATCGCTGCGGAGAGAATCGCGCCGACGGGATTGGCGACGTCCTTCCCTGCGAGCGGCGGCGCCGAGCCGTGGACGGGCTCGAACATCGACGTGCGGCCCGGGTGGATGTTGCCTGATGCCGCCATGCCGAGGCCGCCCTGCAGCGCGCCGCCGATGTCGGTGATGATGTCGCCGAACAGATTGTTGGTGACGATCACCTGAAACTGCCCGGGGTTCTGCACGAGCAGCATCGCCAGCGCGTCGATGTAGAAGTGCGTCGCCTCAATCTCCGGATAGTCGGCACGCACTTCCTTGAACACGCGCTGCCACAGCGCGTGACCATCGGACATCGCGTTGCTCTTGTCGGCCATCGCGACCGAGCGCAGTCCGCGTGTGCGCGCGTGCTCGAACGCGTGACGCACGATCCGGTTCACGCCCTTGTAGGTGTTGATCTCTTCCTGCACGGCGATCTCGTCCGGCGTGCCGGCCTTGAATCGTCCGCCGACGCCGACGTAGACGCCCTCGGTGTTCTCGCGGAACACCACGAAGTTCACGTCGGCGCGCGTGCGGCCCTTCAGCGGACAGAGTCGATCGTCGAGCAGCCGCACCGGCCGGTAGTTGACGTAGAGATCGAGCTCGAACCTGGTGCCGAGCAGGATGTCGCGCGCGTGACGGTTGTCGGGCACACGCGGATCGCCGAGCGCGCCGACGAGGATCGCGTCGAACGATCGCAGCGTGTCGTAGCCGTCGGCGGGAATCGTCTCGCCGGTGGCCAGATAGTGATCGGCGCTCCACGGCAGATGGTGCAGATCGACGCCGCCAATCGCCTCGAGGATCTTCACGGCCTCGGCGGTCACCTCTTTGCCGATGCCGTCGCCTGGGATGACCGCGATTCGATGTGCCACGAGCGGATTCTAGCTGGCTGTCGCGTGTTTGCTTCAACGCGGTGCGGGACCTGTAGGTCGCGCCGCAAACCGACTTGATCCACGCACCTCAGCTTCGCCGCCGACCAACGAGGTATGCCAATACACTCCCCACGGTTTGCTCCGGACCTACAGTCCCGCACCGCGTTGAAACGGGCACGCGTCCGGCACAGGACCCCTCGGCGTCAGCAACCCGAGCTGCCTTGTCTCATCGATCGGCCAGCGTTGGCATTGCTGTGGCGCGAATCCCTGTGGAGGTCAGCGCCGACGCGGATCGCCTGACCGCGCGAGAAGACTCTGGGGAGCATGCCAGCTCACGGACCTCCACCCCACCGCGCAGGCGTGCGCGGCGGCGGACCCCGGAGCTGGCGCCAGCGGCCTGCACGACGTCCTCGCAGCGCGGTCCGGCCACCGGAACGGGATTCGCGACGCAGCAATGCCAATGCTGGCTGTCGGTGCGAGTCACTGTCGCACTCAAATTCGGCACAAAAGGCGCCTGCGTGATCGTGGCCTTCGTGATCTTCGTGTCCTTCGTGGTTATACTCCGGCCTCATGACACCGTTTGTTCGCAGCTGTCTTCATCGCGCTCATTGGTGCGGCGGCGCTCGCCGCGCAGTCACGACCATCAACGGCCGGCAACGACTGGCCGATGTACTCGCTACAACCTCGCGGGCACGCGCTATTCCCCGCTGACCGACATCAACACCAGCAACGTGAGCACGCTGACGCAGGCGTGGTCGGTGCGTCTCACGCAACCAGCGGCCGGCCGGCGTGGCGGAGGTCCCGCAGCGGGAGGCGGTGAAGGTGCGCCCGCGGGCCGCGGCGCTGGTGCGGCGGGTGCGCCGCCGCGCAAGGACGCGGCGCGGCGGTTCCTGCCGAAGGCGCCGAGCCGCCGGGCAGCAATCCTCAGGTCACGCCGATCGTCATCGGCGGCGTGATGTATCTCCCGGCGCGCGGCAATCAGGTGCTCGCGCTCGAAGCCGACACCGGCAAGGAAGTGTGGCGGCACACGCTGCCGTCGGGCGTCAGGACGACGGCGCGCGGCGTCGCCTACTGGCCGGGCGACGGCCGTCTCGCGCCGCGCATCCTGCTGACCGCGGGGCCGAAGCTCGTCGCGCTCGACGCCGCAACCGGCACACCGTCGGCTGACTTCGGCGACAAGGGCATCGTCGAGATCGCCGTGCCGTGGAACGGCGTGCCGACGATCTATAAGAACGTCGCCATCCTCGGCGCGACGACGGGCGAGGTGCACTCTCGCCGAGCCCGGCGATACGCGTGCGTTCGATGTGCGCACCGGCAAGCGGCTCTGGGACTTCCACACCGTGCCGCTGCCGGGCGAGCTCGGTCACAACACCTGGCTCGACAACGGATGGCGCAATCGATCCGGCGTGAACGTCTGGGCGTGGTACATGACGCTCGACGAGGAGCGCGGCATCCTCTACATGCCGGTCGCCGGTCCCGCCGGCAACTACTGGGGCGGCGATCGTCCCGGCAACAACCTGTTCGCGAACTCGATCGTCGCGGTCGATGCCGAGACCGGCAAGTATCGCTGGCACTTCCAGACCGTGCATCACGATCTGTGGGATTCGGACATGCCGAATCCGCCGGTGCTCGTGGACATCATGCAGAACGGCCGGCGCGTGCCGGCGCTCGCCTCGGTCGGCAAGACCGGCTACATGTTCATCCTCGATCGCGTCACCGGCAAGCCGATCTTCGGCGTCGAGGAGCGGCCGGTGCCGAAGGGCACGGTGCCCGGCGAGTGGTATTCGCCGACGCAGCCGTTCCCGGTGAAGCCGGCGAAGCCGCTGGTGCGCGTCGAGTTCAACAAGGAGCGCGACATGGTGCGGCGCGGAAGACACGTCGGCGGAGCACGTCGCCGAGTGTCAGGCGCTGTGGGACAAGAGCGGCGGCTTCCACAACGCCGGCGCGTTCACGCCGTTCGGCTTCCACGAGGACGGCGCGCCGCCGAAGAGCACGATTCAGTTCCCGGGCGGCACGGGCGGCATCAACTGGGGCGGCGCGACCGCGGATCCGACGACCGGGTTCGTCTACGTCAACGCGCACGACACGTCGCTCGTCGGCTGGATCGAGCGCAGGCGCCCGGGCTGAACTATGGCAACGGCGTCGCGGGCTCGACGCTGCCCTACGACCGCGGCAGCGTGAACGGCGCCGGGCCGTACTTCACCTTCAGCGCGCCGCTCAAGGACGCGACCGGTCGCACGCTCGCGAACCTGCCCTGTCAGCGTCCACCATGGGCCCGGCTGGTCGCGGTCAACGCGAACACCGGCGAGATCGCCTGGGAGAGCACGCTCGGTCTCAACGAAGCGCTGCCCGAAGGCAAGCAGCTCACCGGCGGCAGCGGCAGCGCCGGCCCGACCGCGACGGCGGGCGGCCTGGTCTTCGTCGGCGCCACCAACGATCGCCGCTTCCGCGCGTTCGACTCGAAGACAGGCAAAGAGCTGTGGGTCCACGCAGGCTCGACGCCACGGTGAACGCGAATCCGATGACCTATCGAGGGAAGAACGGCAAGCAGTACGTCGCGGTCGTCGCGACCGATACGCTGGTCGCGTACGCGCTGCCGTAAATTGACGCCGTAGGGCGGGTCCTTTTGGACCCGCCTGTCCTCAGGCCGGTCCGAAAGGACCGGCCCTACCCTAGAACCTCACTCCGAACGTGAGCCTGAACGTTCGCGGCGTCGTGTACGCGAAGCGGTTCAGCGCCAGACCGAACGTCGGGCTCTTCGCCCAGTGCACGCCCTCGACCGGTGTGGTCGTGAACGGGTTGAATGACTGGTAGAGCGCCGGATGCGTGATGTTGGTCCGCACCGCGGTGTCCACCGTCTGGTTCTGCACGTTGCCGCCGAGCGCAAACGTCGGCGTTGCCGCCGCAGCCGCACAGCTGGAACTGGTTGAACAGGTTGACCACCTGCGCCTGGATGAAGAAGTCCAGCATGCGGCTGCCGCCAATGCCGAGGCCGTAGTTGTAGAGCGCGGCGAAGTCGGTGCGCTTCTGCCCTTCGAGGCGGAACGCATCGCGATCGGTGAAGTAGTACTGCGTGTTCGCGCCGTCAGGCGGATTCAGGTATCCGGGGTTGGCGACGTACGGCCGCGGATCGACGCCGTTGACGAACGCGCCGTTCTGGTTCGACGCGCTGTACGGCACGCCGCTCTCGAGCGACTGCAGCACGCTGAGCGTCAGGCCCGACACCCACGGCGACACGTTGAGCCACAGCCGCGCGCGATGACGCTGGTCGATCGACAGATCGCCGGTCGGATAGTTCCACTCGCCGCGATACTCGGGATAGCTGTACACCGCCTCGCGGCCGCTCGCGCCGGCAGCAATCGGACCGTTGGGCACGGTCTCGCCCTCGACGTTGCCCCAGGCGCGCGAGATCGTGTAGTTGCCGCCGAAGTCGAAGCGTGTGCCGGCGCGATACTGCGCCTGGAGGCTCAGGCCCGTGTACTGGCGATTCAGCAGTCCCTCGGTGTCGTTCTCGAGGAGCGTCAGGTCGTAGACGCGTCCGCGCACGCTCGACGGCGCAAACGAGCGCGTATCGGCGGACTGGCCGGTCGTCGTGTCGGTGCGCTGCATGTAGAAGCCGCCGTAGTCGCGGTAGACGAAGTCGGCGCGCACGGCGGCGCGGCTGCCGAACTGCCGGTTGACGCCGGTCGCGTACTCCCAGACGTACGGCGAATCGAGCGACTCGCGCACCTGCGGCGAGACGCCGCGCACCGACGGCGATCCGGTCAGCGGCAGCGTCGGCGCCGCCGTTGGCGTTGAACCAGTCGAACATCATCTGGATCGCCTGCGCGTTCGGCACCCGCGTTGGCCGGATCGGTGTTGATGCTCGGACCGGTGTAGACGAAGTTGTACTGGTCGGAGTTGCCGGCCGGCGAGGTCAGATCGGCGATGCTGTTGAGCAGCCCGGCCACGTACTTCGCCACGCTGCCGGTGACCGACCACTTCTGATCGCCGGCGGGATCCCAGACCACGCCGAGCCGGGGACTGAACGCGTTGCTGCTGGCGACGAGCACGCCGTTGCTGTCCACGCCGTCGTTGCGATCCCACCGCAGTCCGAGATTGGCACTGACCCGATCGCTGACCGTCCAGTTGTCGTTGGCGAACACCGAGTGGGTGCGGAACTTCGTGCCCTGGCTCTCGACGAAGATCGGATTCCACTGGAACTGCGTCGTGCCGCTGACGAACGTGGCGATGAGGTCGGTGCCGCTCAGCACGGCCGGCGCGTTGACCAGGCGATAGTTGCTGCCCGACTGATAGTTGTTGGCGAATCGCCGGTCGTTGAACAAGTCATAGCCGAGCACCAGGTTGTGCGAGCCGGTTCCGCCCGTCGACAGGAAGTACGAGCCCTTGACGAAGATGTCCTGGTTGTCGCGCTCCTCGTCGGTGCAGACGCCGCAGAAGGTCGGCGCGTTGTAGCGGCGGCCGGCCGGATCGACGAGCAGCGTGCCCTTGCTGAATGTCGGTGAACGTGCTGCCGCTTCCGACAAACGTCAGGTTGCGCTGCGAGTAGCGGCCCTCGAGGAAGAACGTCGGGGTGATGACGCCGGTGTAGTTGATGGTGAACAGATCCTCGGGCAGGCTCCGGTCGTAGAGGCTGGCCATGTCCATCGACGTCGTCGGTGTTGAACGTGCCGTTGATCTCGTCGCGATTGATCTTCGTGAACGCCCCCTGGACGCGGTGATTGGCGTCCACGAGATACGTCAGCTTGCCCTCGTAGCGCTGCGACTTCTCGCTGAAGATATAGGGGATGTTGGTGATCACCAGCTGGCGGTTGATCGAGTTGGTCTGCAGGCGTCCCGCCGTAAAGAACCACAGACGGTCGCGCATCACCGGCCCGCCCACCGTGTACTCGTGCATCGGCACGACGTCGTCGATCTTGCTGTCGTTGGCAAAGGGATCGTTGGCCCGCTTGGGCACGAGCGCGCGCCAGTTGTCGTTGGTCATCGTCTCGCGGAAGGACCCGCTGAACAGATTGCCGCCTGACTTGGTGACCATGTTGACGACACCGCCGCCGAAGCGGCCGAATTCGGCGGAGATGCCCGACGGTCGCGACGTTGGTCTCCTGCAGCGCGTCCTCGATCACCAGGTCCTGCGCCTGGCCGCGCAGGTTTTCGTTCACCGACACGCCGTTCACCATGTAGAGGTTCTCGAACGACATCGAGCCGGCCACCGAGAAGCTGCCGCTCGGGCCGGTGGGGTGAACGGCCGGCGCCATCAGCATCACGGCTCGGTAGTCACGCTGCGTCGGCAGCGTGGACATCAACGTCTGATTGAAGTTGGTGGCGACCTGGCTGGTCTGGGTCAGCACGTCAGCGGCGCGGCCGACCACCTGCACGGCCTCGGTGACCCCCGCAACACCCAATTCGATCTGCAGCGGGAGCACCTGGGTGGGCGCGAGACCCACCGATCGCTCGACGCGCTGGAAACCGGCGATCTCGAAGACGACGCGGTAGGGCCCGGAGGGCAGCAGCGTGAGGATGTAGTCGCCGTTCTCCGAGGTCACCGTCTCGCGGGTGCCCTGAAGGTTTGGCGAGGTCGCGGTCACGGTCACACCGGGAAGGGCCAGTCCCTGAGCATCAACGACCCGACCCGAGATCGTCCCGGTCGTACTCTGCGCGGCCGCCGGGGCCGCGGTGAAGATCACGCCGACGACAGCCAGCCACACGATCGCCTTCATTCCGTTACTCCTTTTTCTCTGACCATGTAGAGAAGCACCCGCGCAGATCGGGGGCAATGGCCGGAAGGCGATTCTTTCTGTTTGGTGTCAACACGCAGCGGTGCTGGTGATCAGATGCTGGTGATAGGGCCAGACTGCGTTACTGGGGTGACTGACTTGACGGGTCAGCACGCTCGCGTCGTCATTCGTCCCAGGAAAATGACGATTGGCGTGGGAAACGGCCTGAATTTAACGTCGGGCTGCACAAAGGCTGTGACGGGCTGGTGTCAAAGCCATGTCAGTTGTGATAGAAAGTTATCGTTGCATTACGAAATGCATGAGATCCATGATTTTGGTTCAAAAAGTTGCTCTTCATGGATTCACTCGTCCCACATGGCCATCGAAATCTCGCAAGTGGCTTGATCAACAACACCTTAGCTCTGTGGACCAATCTGGTACGGCTTTTCCGTAGCGGTTCATCTAGTCATTAGAGAGCAACTCGTTTGTCAAGGAGAGTCAACTGATGTACGCACGCATGAGTGCCTTTCTTCTGGCGTGTGCGCTGGTGTTTACCGGCCTCGCATCCGCACAGGAGCGATTTGGCGGGCTGACTGGCCGGGTCACGGACCAGCAAGGCGCGGCCATTCCAGGTGTCACGGTCGTCGCGACCAACACCCAGACCGGCGCGGTCAGGACGTTCGTGACCGATACCAACGGGCAGTTCCAGGCGCCGGACCTAGTCCCGGGCCGCTACAACGTTCGGTTCGAGCTGACCGGCTTCTCCAAGGTCGAGCGAACCGATATCAACGTGTTGCTCGGTCGCACGTTCGAGCTGGACGCGCAGATGCGGGTCGGCGAACTGACGGAAACCGTGCAGGTCACCGCTGAAGCCTCGCCGCTCGTCGACACCCGCAGCACGCTCATCGCCCACAACGTCACCGCCGAGGAATTCGATCGCATCCCGAAGGGCCGGACGTTCCAGGCCGTCGCCATGACCGCGCCGTCGGTGAACAGCGGCACGATCGAGGGCGGGTTCCAGGTGAACGGCGCCAGCGGCGCCGAGAACCAGTTCACGGTTGATGGCGTGGCGACCAACAGCCTGCTCAACGGGCAGTCCCGTCAGGACGCCGTGTTCGAGTACCTGCAGGAAGTGCAGGTCAAGACCGTCGGCATCCCCGCCGAGTTCGGCGGCGCGCTTGGCGGCGTCATCAGCGCGGTGACCAAGAGCGGCGGCAACACGTTCCGCGGCGAGGGCCACTACTACTATCTGGGTAGCTCCCTCAGTGCCGGTCCGGTCCAGCGGCTCGTACTCTGCCCGATCGATCAGGTGACGGTCCGGTACTTCCAGGACGAGGAGCAGCCGACAATCACCGCAACGAAATCGGCGGCTCACTCGGCGGCCCGATCGTGCGCGATCGCCTGTTCTTCTTTGGATCGGTACTCGCCGCGCTTCGTGAGGCGCAGCGTTGACTACCTGTTCTCGAACGGAACCACGCCCGGCACGATCGAGCAGGACCAGACGATCATGAACGCCGTACGGCAAGGTCAGCTACTGCCAGCCGCAGGTTTAACGCCTACTTCGGCGACCTTGTTGACGCCGACGAGTTCGACAGGTTCTCCGGTGGCCTACAACGGCTTCGGCCCGCAATTCCTCTCCAGCTCCGCGGCTGGCAACGAAGCCGAACAAGACGCGTGGATTCGAGACCGACCAGCGCAACTTCACGGGCAACGTCGACATCAACCTGACCGAACTCGACGTTCCTCAGCCTGAAGGGCGGCTACTTCTACGACAACTACAACGACACGGGCGTCCCGACGACGACGCCGTGGCGCTATCAGACCTCGATCGATCGGCCTGGCCGGCGTGCCTGCCGAGTTCCAGGGCGCCGTTCTTGCCCAGAACACCCCTGCCGTTGTGATCGCCGAGTTCGACAAGACCATCCAGTCGTACGTCCAGGCCGACTACAACGCGGCGTTCACCGCCGGCGGCTTCCACACCCTGAAGATCGGCGCGCGGCGTTCGCCACAACAGCAACGACGTGGACCAGCGCTATCCGGGCGGTCTGGTCGAGTTCTTCTGGGACTCGTCGCTCACGAGCACTGTGCCTGGTGTCGGCACCAATCGAGGCGCGTACGGTTACTACACCGTCCACGACCTGGGCACGTTCGGTAGTGTCAGCGCGAACATCGGCCATATCTACGCGCAGGATCAGTGGACGATCGGGCAACCTGACGCTGAATCTGGGCGTGCGGTTCGAGAACGAAAAGATCCCGTCGTTCTATCAGGACATCCAGGAAGTCGGCCTCGAGTTCGGATTCGGCGAGAAGATCTCGCCCCGGCTTGGCGCAGCCTACGACCTGTTCGGCGACGGCCGCGTGAAGGTGTTCGGCAGCTACGGCCGCTACTACGACTGGACGAAGTACGAGCTGGCGCGCGGCACGTTCGGCGGCGACATCTGGAAGCAGTACTACCGGACCCTCGACGACCCGACGATCGTCAATAGCGTCAACCTGTCCAACATGCCCGGCCGCGATATCTGGGGCGCCGCCAGTGGCTACCAGGATCACCGCGTGCCGAGCTTCGGCGCCGACCAGATCGATCCCAACATCAAGCCAATGAGCCAGGACAGCTACAGCGCTGGACTGGAGTACCAGCTCGGACGTCAGTCGGTCGTCGGCGTGAACTACATCCACAACAATCTGAACCGGACAATTGAGGATGTGGGTCAGATCGTAGACGGCAGCGAGGTCTACACCTACGGGAACCCTGGTGAAGGGATCCTGACCAACGCCCTTGTCTCGACGCAGACGCCGCCGTTCAACATCCCCAAGCCGAAGCGGCAGTATGACGCCGTGCAGCTGACGTTCAACCGCCGCTTCTCGGACAACTGGTTCCTCGGCGGGAGCTACGTATACAGCCGTCTGTATGGCAACTACGCGGGGATCGCCAGCTCGGATGAGATCCGGACGCCAACGCTGGGTCTGGTCTTCGGCGTGCGCAGCAGCGGACCCATCAGCGCGCGAAAGCGCGGCAGCGACTCACGCAGACCGGGCGTGTTTGCCCAGCCCGGGTGCATCGCGTGGAACACGACGCCGGCCGCGCCGCGGTGTTTCGACCAGAGTTCGTTGAGCACGACCTGGGCCCGCTTGGCGTTGGCGTAGGCGCGCACACCGTCGAACGGAACCGCGGGCGTGGCGAGCGCGTCCACATCGAGACGCTGCGTGTACATGCCCCCCGACGAGACCGTGATGACGCGGGCGTCGCCCGTGTTCTGCAGAATCGGAAGCAGCGCGGTCGTCAGCAGGAACGGTGCGACGACGTGCACCTGCGCGGTGACCTCGAGACCATCGACCGTGTAGCGCAGATCGTGCGTGAGCGCACCCGCGTTGTGGATCAACACGTCGAGCCGCGGTACCGACCGCCGGACGCGGTCGGCGAGGTTCCGCACGTCGTCGAGGACCGCGAGGTCCGCGACCGCGGTCGTCACGCTGGAATCAGGTGCGACGGCAGCAACCGCGCGCCGGGCTGCCTCGATGCGCTGCGGGTCGCGCCCGACGATCCAGACGTCGGCGTTGCGCAGCGCGAGCGCCGTCGACGCGGCGACACCGAGACCGCCGGTCGCGCCCGTGATCAGCGCGACCCGGCCGCTCATGTCGACAACGGGCTCGGCATCCCAATCGAACAGCGCACGGCGTGCCGCGAATCCGATGCGACTGAAGCTGCCGACGACCGTCGCTTCGAGCGCGGCGTCGGCCAGCCGGCGCGCACCGTCAGAGCGCGTCACGCCTGCACCGCCGCGAGACACGTACGCAGGCCGGCAGCGGCGCGATCGCCGATGCGACGTAAGACGAGCGGGAGCAGCGGGTCGGCCAGCCGCCCGATGCCCTTGGCGTCGAGCTGCGCGTCGTAGACCACGACGGCGCCGCGCTCGTCGTCTTCGAACGTGATCGTGTCGACGGAACGGACCGAGCGGTTCTCGGCTCGCAGCACGATCCGCTCCTCGTGCTCGAGCTCCACGATCTCGTACTCGAGGGGTATGCGCCGCCCGAGGAATCGGGCGACGAGACGGAACCTCGAGCCGACCCCGACCGGCTCGGGCGTGACCATCTCGCCGGCCTCAACGCCCGGATCCCACTCCGCGGCGCGATCGAAGCGACTGAGGTAGGCGAACGCAGCGGACCGCGTGCCGGAAACCGGAATTCTTGCGACGTAGTGTGCCATCGACCCTTCCCATTCGTCAGAGCGCACACTTTAGCACTAAACTATCCTCTTTTGACACCTCGAAGCTCCGACTCGGGATGCGCCACGGCGCCCGGCATCCTGAGCACCGATGTTCCGGCCCGTCGTGAGATGCGCGGGGCGCCGTGGCGCGTCACGACGCCAATCCCGGCGCAACCGCGGTGTGCGCGCTCGGCGCGGCCTTGCTGCGAGCGCCGATCGGGCCGACGTTGCCTGGCCGCCTCCACTCGGGGTCGAACCGCCACGGGTCGGGCGCTACGGCGAAGGCTGCCGTCGGGGGTGCGCGCGCTTGATCGCCGGGAAGGAAATGGTGCGCGCCAAGGTGCGTTTCGGGCTGCTCATCGGCGTGATCGCGCTCCTGGTCTTCCTCATCTTGTTCCTGCAGGCGCTGCGCGACGGATTGATCACGTCGTTCGTCGGAGCGATCGAACACCAGGACGCGCCTGTGCTCGTCTACAGCACCGACGCGCGCCGCAACCTGCAGAGCAGCACGATCCCCCCGAGCTCGAAGCGCAGGTGCGTGCGGTCGACGGCGTGCAGGCTGTCGGTCGCATCGGGCAGGGCGCCTACAGCGTGACCGCGGATGGAACGATCAAGGCGGCGGCGATCATCGGCTACGAGAAGCGTTCGCTCGGCGCGCCGGAGTCGCTCGTCGCCGGCCGCTACCCCACCGCCGACGGTGAGGGCGTTGCCACCGAGACCGACGCGTCGAAGGGCTTCGACCTCGGTGACGTGGTGCGCGTCGAGCCGGGCGGGTACCGGATCCGGATCGTCGGTCAGTCACGCGACACCAACCTGCAGGCGACGCCGACGATCTTCGCCCGCTACGGCACGTGGGAGGCGGCGGTGCAGGCCGCCAATCCCGACGCGCAGCGGCCGCTCCCGAACGCGCTCGGTGTGGCACCGGTGCCGGGGGGTTACGCCGGACGATGGCGGCTCTGGACCCGCGACGCCGGTCGGGCCGCGCTCGGCCTCCACGTGACCCAGCTCGCGCTCAACGCTGCGTGGCCGTTCACGTTCTTCACCGCCCGCAACCGCACCGCCGCGCTCACCGTCATCGCGGCCCTCGACCTCACCATCGCCGCCGAACTCGCAACCGCGGCGCGGCAGGACTGACCCGCAGCGTTGCTACTGGTCCCGTCTCTGGCGTGGAGTCTGTATGCGACCGCGCTGAACGCAGCGGTGAACCCCGACGAGACCATCGCCCTCACGGAGCGTCCCGCGAACGGGTGAGGGTTCGTCGCTGGGCGCCTGGTTCCGCGAGAACTGCGGCAAGGCCAGTCAGCTTGGACAGAGCCGTCGCGGCAACGGTGGTCGGCGTGAATGCGTCGATGATCGGGCTGGGGCCGGTACGACCCACGTTGTCGCTCGTCGCGAAGAGTCGAGGCGAAGATCCGTCCAACGCGGACCAGCCACGATGAAGTGGGCCGGCGCCGACAGCCCGAAGACCGCGGCGACGGCGAGTTGGAACAGCGTGACCGCTTGGTATGGCAGTCGGGCCGGGAGGTCCGGTCATGTAGCCGGGCGCCATTGTCACGACGTCCGGCTGCTTGGCGTCCCCGGCTTCACGACGCGCATGCTGCCGGGGGGATCAGCACGCAGTCGACGACGTGGATGACGCCGTCCGATGCCTTGATGTCGGTCTTGACGATGTTGCAGCCGTTGACCGTCGCCGCGCCGTTTGTGACCTTGATGTCGAGGTCAACGATCGTCTTGCTCGCCGGCGCGGCTGAGCAGGCGGGTGTCCGGCGCATCGTCTACCTCGGTGGACTCGGTGACGACGACGCCGATCTGAGCGCGCATCTCCCCAGCCGCACGAGGTCGGCCGGGTGCGGCCGGCCCGATCGAGAGCGTCGAGCTCCGCGCCGCCGTTGTGATCGGCTCCGGCTCGGCGAGCTTCGAGATGCTGCGCTCGCCACGCGGGCAGGCACCGAACCGGAAGGTACCGACAGGACTTTCCTGGCCGTGACTTGACAGCCCAATACTTTAGTGCTAAATATTTGCCAGGCCGGAACGTCCGGTTGCAACCTCCGACACCCTCGGGACACCCTTATGATCCGCAAACTCACCCTCGCCACCGCCACCGGTGCACTCGCCTTCGGCCTCAGCGCCGCCCCGGCCCTCGCCGCCGGCCCCACCGAGTCCGGCAACGCCTGCCAGCGCGCCGGCATGGCCACGGTGAAGAGCCTGGGCAAGGGCGTCTTCTCCTCGATCGCCAAGTCCGGCGTCGACGCGGGCACGCTGAAGACCCTCGGAGTCCGGGGAATCGACACCGTGCCGGACTCCACCGTCTTCACCCTCCCCCAGGTCCTCGAGTTGCACCGCACCAGTCCCCAGCTCTTCCCCTGGTGCGACTAACGGACCCGTCCGGCCCCGCAACGCGTCGACGATGCCGGACCGGCTCCGGTTCGGGTTCCCCATGACCGACCTCCAAACGCTCGCGGACCGCGATTGCATCGGCATCGTCATCGTCGACCATGGTTCGCATCGGGCGGAATCAAACCGACGCCACGAGGACTTCGTCGCGGAATGGAAGCTGCGCAGCGGGTACACCATCGTCGAAGCCGCGCACATGGAACTCGCGGAACCATCGATCGGCACCGCCTTCGACGCGTGCGTCGCCGCTGGGGCAACCACCATCGTCGTTGCCCCCTACCTCCTCTGGCCCGGCAACCATTGGGAACGCGACATCCCCACACTCGCCACCGAAGCCTCCACCCGCCATCGCGATGTGGCATTCCTGGTGACCGCTCCCCTCGGGCCACACCCCTTGCTCATGACCATCGTCGACGATCGAATCCGATACTGCGTCGCGCATGCCACAGGCGACGAGGCTGCGGTGCCCGACGCTGCCCGCACACGCTGATTCAGCCGGTGAGCGGCGGGATGGCCGTGGCGATCAGGTTGACGCCGAACACGACGAACAGGACGGACATGACGGATTGTTGGACCGTCAGCCACGCCTTCAGGTTGTCGAGCGTCGCGTGGGCACGGTCACCGCCAACCAGGTAGTAGACGACCGGGAGGGCGATGGTGATGCTGCCGACCACGACGAAGACGATCAGCGAGACCACCGCGTCGGCGGTTTCCAGGCCGAGTTGGGCGAGGCTGGTCGACGCGCCGACGGTGAGGAGCAGGTTCTTCGGGTTCACGCCGGCGAGCAGCAGCCCCAGGACGAGCGCCTTGCCGGGCGCGAGGCGGTCGATGCCGCCCATCCACTTCGGCATGTCCGGTAGGTCCCCGGGGGCCGGCCGGTTGCGCCAGTTGCGCATGCCAGCACGAGGAGGAGGACGCCGAGGACGACCTCGCCCCAGGAGATCGCGTCGGCGGCCCCGCTATTCGTGGATGGATCGCTGGCGTCCGACGCGAAGTAGACGGCGAAGCTCACGACGGCGAGAGCGACGACCCATCCGACCAGGAACAGTGGGCCGTTTACTTTGGCGCGCGCCGAGAACAGCATCAGGATCACGGCGATGATCGGCCTGAGCGGCGCGGCCATCCGCCTCGTACAGCAACGCCTCGATCCACGTCACCCACTCGAAGCCGATCTCGAACGGGCCCGCCACCAGACTGCGTCGGGCCTCGTCGACCGCCGCCTGCGCCTTCTCGAGTTCGCCTCGGTGGTACGCGACGTGCGCGCAGATGGCGTTGGCGAAGACGGCGCCGACCTCGGTGGCGCTCTCTTCGATGAGGGCCAGCCCGGCCTGGGCCTCGGTGGTCGCGTCGTCCCAGTCGCACGTCACCATGCACACCCCTGCGGCACACCGCCGCGATGCGGCTCCTCCACGCCGGCACCGACATCGCCGTCATCGCGCTCTGGCTCGGCCACGAACAGATCGCCACCGCCCACATCTACCTGCACGCCGACATGGACCAGAAGGAACGAGCCATCGCCAGAGTGACGCCGCCCGACACCGCTCCCGGCCGCTACCAGCCGCCCGACCCGCTGCTCGCCTTCCTTGACGGCCTCTGATTGTTCCGACCTCGCCACCACCAATCGCCCGGCCGCAAGGCTGATTCACCCTCAGGTCGGCACAATCACGAGGTCGGCAATCGGCGCTCTGCGCTCGCCCGCCGATGCGACGGTGACGGCGTCCGAACCGACCGATCGCTGCCGCAACGCCTCCCGACGAGGCTGGAGCCGAAGACCGAACATTGCACCGCGACATTCGGTCGCGGAGGACATCCGCGAGTCGCCGCTCATGGCCGACTCGCCCGCGGTCGATCGCGTTCATCGTGTCGACGCGGATCCGTCGATCGGTGCGGGTTTGATTCAGTCTTCCCGGTCAACCTTCACACTCCCGAGCGGGCACATATGCGCTCCAAGCTGTGGCGAGACGGTGGCCTGGAACTCGAAGGCGTAGCCGCCGGGAGCCGGGGGACCGGAGACACTCGCCGGGCCGACGCGGTTGGTCAGGATCAGGAGTAGAGGAGGCAATGACATGCCCAAATTGAATCTCATCGAGCGCAAACTGAACCGGTTCCTGCGCGATCCGCCGTCGGTGCGGGGTGCGATGGGCGTGATCGTCGTCGCCACCGCCACGGTCGTCGTAGCTGGCGGCGCCCTCATGCGGTTCATCGACCACAAGGAGTACAGCTCGATCTGGGTCGGGATGTGGTGGGCCATTCAGACGGTCACGACCGTGGGTTACGGCGATGTCACTCCGGAGAATCCGGCCGGACGGATCGTCGCGGCATTGCTAATGCTGGAAGGCGTCGCGTTCCTGACCATCATCACCGCCGCCATCACCTCAACGTTCGTCCATCGTGCCAGCCAGCTCCGCTCGCCCGATGAGGGCACCGAGGAGAGGAGTCTCCACACACGCTTTGACGAACTCGAAGCGCGGCCTGGAGCGGATCGAAGAGTCGCTGCGGCGAGCCCTGCCGCAGTAAAGCAGGTGGGTGCTGGCCTGGACGTGAAGTCGGTCGCGGAGGGTCCACGACACCCATGATCCAAGCCGCTTCTTTCGACGGCACCGCTCTTGTTCCGCAATGTTCTGGTACCGGTCGATCATCTGTTGGGGCAGCGCCGTGCAGACGCAGGCCAGGTGAAACGGCTTGGCGACAAGCCGGTTGCGATCAAGTTCGTATCGAGCGACGCCACGTTCGAAGTCGCGGCGAAGAGGAGCACCTCGCACTGGTGGTCGGACCGCTGAGTCAACAACTCGGAGCGAGCGGCTCCCGTAGAGCGCATAGCTGCCGCTCCGCGGAGGGTCGCCGACCCGCGTCGCCGACCGAACGGCGTCCCGCGACATTCGGTAGCGCGGGACTCCGGCCATAGCGGATATCGCAGCTGAGTGGTATCGATGCTGTCGTCGACCCGCGGCGGTGCGCGTTCTGTGCCTATCGCGGTCGGCTTCGGCGATGAGCCGAGCACGTGTCGGTTCATGGCGTCGACGTCTGTGCTTCTGCCTGATGCCCGTTGCCACTACCGTCGATCAAAGTGGCGTCTCGGCAAGCCTGCGGATATCGGCAGATATGGCGCGTCTCGTAACGGCACATCGGTGACAGTCGAACCCGACGACCGGGACGCGTTATGGGGCGCGTCCAGGTAGACACGACCGCGGACAAGGGGTGTGGGCGTCGAGTGCGAACCTGCCACGCAGCCGGCGATGATCCTGGCCGGACTGTCCGTCCCGAAGTCCCTTGTCGAGCGGCCGAACGTCGACGGTTGCGGGAGACCGTTCTGCTGGTGGTGTGGGAGGCAAGCGTGGCTTGGCGCCGCAGAGTGGGGGTTTACTCAGATCTTTGTAACGGGCGGTGGCGACCAGGAGCCGTCGATGACTGCTTCGGTGGGCAGGTAGAGGCGGAGATCGGCCGTGAACTGTTTGCCGGCCGGCGTTGGGAGCCAGTTGGACTGCGGGGCGCCGTCGGGGAGCGTGGTTCCGAAGTACAGCGTTGTCGAGCCGTCATCGTCCGTCGTGAGCGGGATTGGTAGCTGACGTTGTAGCGGTGCAGGTCGTTGGGGACGAGCATGTAGTCGGGTTTGCCGTACACGGTGAGCGACCAGAACGCCGGCGACGGTGTCGGGGGTGCGGCCGGGTTCGAAGCGCATCGTGTAGGAGGTGTCGCCGGTGGACGTGTCGCCGTCGGCGTCGGTGTGGAGCATCTCGTAGACGGCTTCGTTGGACGAGTTCCACCAGATGCCACCGAAGTTGGCGGTCGCTCGGAACCAGTAGTCGTCGCCGAACGTCGGGTAGGCGGCTGTGGACGACCAGCCGTCGACGACGGTGCCGAACGTCATCACGAAGTGCATGAACGCAGGGATCGCCGTGGTGGATGACGGCGTCGACCTGGTCGGCGTTGGCCGGGTCGGCGGCGACGTGGTCGGCGATGGCCCGGATCATCGGGTGCATCTCGGTGGCGCGTCCGCAGGCGTCGGCGGCGGCGAGCGCTCCGTCGAGCTGGGGCTGCTGAACACGGCGACGCCGGGCAGCGCAGCGTTGGTGAACGGTCGGGAACTCGACGAGCGGGGTGATGTCGGGGGTCCCGGTCGAGGTCACGGTGAACGGCGTGCTGCAGGCGCACGGCGCGGTCGACGTCGTCGGCGAGCTCCACCCGGGTGAGCAGTTTGGCCTTGGTCGAGGGGATGTCGACCCGCTTGCAGTCGTCCGGGATGGTCGGTGTCGAGCCCTGCGAGGCAGATCGCGAACCGGCCGACGGGATGGTCGGGGAAGTTGCGTTCGTTGATGTTGTGGGTGATCTCGGCCCACTCGTCGACGATCTGGGCCGTGTAGTAGAGGCCGGCCGGGATCTCGGGGATCTCCAGGATGACCGGCGTGTCGGCGTCGACGGCGAACCACGCCTCGGAGTAGACGACGTCGAGGTTCGGATTGACGAACGTCGGCGCCGACCCCGATGTGTCACCGGCGTTGACCGGCGGGTTGTGCTTCAACACGTTGTACTCGACGCCAGGCTCGGCGACGTCGATCGCGTCCTGGCGGATCACGAGGTACCGGCCGAGCAGGTAAACGTAGGCCTCGGTGATCTCATCAGCGGTCAGCTGAGGGGTCGCGTGGTTCGGCATTCGTCCTTCTGTTCGTCAGTCTCGGGATGGATCAGGCCGGCGCAATGTCCGAATCGAACTCTTGCAGATCGCTCACGACGGCGACAGACGGGCTGATGAAGACCCCCGGGGCCGCAAACAGCACGTTGATCCAGGAGGAATCCATAAGGCCTCAGCGGTCGTCGGTCACCGCGACCACAGCAGCTTGGACGGTCGGGAACACGCGTCGCAGTGGGTTGTGCTCCTCGGCTTCTTCGAGGATGTCGCGAACCTGGCCGACATCGCGGGCGAAAGCGACACGGACGCCGTGTTGCTCGAGTTCGGCGGCGAGTTTGACGAGCTCCTCGGCGGCGGTGACGTCGACGAAGGGCATCGATTCTCCGTCGAGCACGACGGCGGTGGTGTGTTCGTCGATTCGGGCGAGCACGGCGCGGCGTACCGCGTCGGCGTTGGCGAAGAACAGGCCAGTCTCGGGTCGCAGCACCACGACACCGGGTGGGCTGACGGCGTCGGGGGCGCGGGCAATGTCGACCCATCTCCCGCCCTCGGGCGTGCGGCCCAGCACGGCGATGTTGGGTTTGGACGCCCGGTACAGCAGCAGTGCCATCGAGACCGCGATCCCGATGACCAGACCGGGCAGGGTGTCGAAGATCAACACGCCGGCCATCGCTGCGATCGCGGCGATGAAATCGGGTCGGGAAAACGGCCCGTACAACGCGCCGAGCGCACTGCTATGGATCCTGTACAGCCGTGTCAGCGCGTCGATGTCGACCAGGTCGATGACTGCGGCGATCACGACGGCGGCGAGCGTCGCTTCGGGAAGATCCTCGAACAGCGCGGTGAGGAACAGCAACGTCACCACGGTGAGCCCAGCCACAGCGATTCCCGACAGTTGCGTCTTCGCACCGGCTGCACCGTTCACGGCCGTCTTGGACAAGCTGCCATTGACGACCATCCCGCTCGACAGCCCCGAGGCGAGGTTGGCGGCGCCGAGACCGAGGAGTTCGCGGTTGGCGTCGATCTCGTACCCATCCCGCGCCCGTGTACGTCTTCGCCGCACCCAGCCCCTCGGCGAACCCGATCAACACCACCCCCACGCAGCTGCCCGCGAGTGTCACCACGTCGCTGCCCGCGATGTCGGGCAGACCGAACGACGGCAGCCCGCCATCGATGTTGCCCACGATCGCCACACCCTTGTCAGCGAGGTCGAACACCTTCACCGCGATCACTCCGAATGCCACGGCTACGAGCGACGCCGGCACCACCGGCGCGATCCGTTTCAAACCGAGCACCACCACCAGCGACCCCACACCGACCGCGAGTGTGCGCGGCTGGGTATCACCGAGATTGGTGACGACACCCCACAGCTTCTCGAAGAAGTTGCCCGACCCACCCTCGATGCCGAGCAGTTTCGGAACCTGACCGATCATGATCGTCAACGCCAGACCGATGATGAACCCCTTCAGCACGGGTTCGGAGATGAACGATGCCAAGAATCCGAAACGCAGCAGCCCGAACAGGAGCGCCGCCACCCCGGTACAAAGCGCCAACGCCGTCGTCAGCGCCGCGAAGCCGGCGGCGTCGTCCGTGACGAAGTCGGCCACGATCGCCGCGGACAACGCCGCCGTTGCCGACATCGGCCCGGTCACCAGATGCCGCGAGCTTCCCGAACGCCGCGTACAGCAACAAGGCGCCGGGCGCAGCGTAAAGGCCGACCACCGGGGACACCCCGGCGATGGTCGTGTACGCCAACGATTCGGGGATCAGCACCGCCCACACCGTGAGTGCCGCGACAAGATCAGCGCGAAGCCACCGCGACCGATAACCGTGCAGGGAAATGAAGAGCGGCGGGACCTTCATGACCGGTCGATCAAGCGAGCGCGGAGATTCCCTTGCCGACGAGCACGACACCGATCACCAGCATCAACACACCCATCACCACCGTGTTCTCCCGGGCGAGCCAGCCGCGGAGTGCATCGAGAATGTGCTGCGCTGCGCCTTGGCGCCCATCACCCGGTACACGACCACCGGGGCCAACACCGTGCTGACCGCAATCACGACGAACACCACGACCACCACAGCTGCGTCGCCGCCGGACAGCTCGAACGGGGCGATCGCCGCCATACCACCAGCGATCATCAGCAGATTCTTCGGATTCACCGCCGACAGCAGAACACCCAAGCTGAACGACTTCGCCGGGGTGATCGACTCGATCGTCTTCAACCAAGCAGGCAGCTCACCCTCCCCATCTGAGCCGGGGCGGTTCCTGAGATTCTTCGCGGCTAAGGCCAAACACAGCCCACCCAGAACCAGCTTGATGACACCCGAGGCCGTGGACGGCCCGGCCGAGTCATCCGAGAGTTCGCGACACCGGCGATGACGAGCAGGATGATCGCAGCACCAGTCACACCCAACACTCAGCCACCAAGGAACGCGGACCGTTCGTGCCCGCCCGCGCTACAACAGCATCAAGATGATCGCGATGATCGGCACCGGACTGATCGCAACCCCGATCGCGAACGGAAGGGCCTCACCGATTGCTTGTCCCACTCACCACTCCTGCATCATCTGGGGTCACCGCAAAGCGGTGCGACTGGACAAACTCAGGCGTGTCACTCCATCCAACCGTCTGGACCATAGTCGTCGCAGCATGCGCGTGAACGTGTGCGTTCGTACGCTGCCGATGCCATCAAGGGCGATCCTCCGCAAGCGCTCGGCGCTCACCAGCGCCATTGATCGATCCGCCCATCGAGCCCGAGAACCGCACACTTCTCCACCCAAAATGACGCTGTTCCCGGCCTTGCACCCGCTGCACCGGGCCCAAGCACCGCACTCGGAAATCACGCAATCGTGCTGATGATCGGCCAGTCGAGAGGTAGCGCCCACGGCAGTTCGGCTCGGCGTCGTACCGTGCGTATGCAATTGTGATCGGATGCCAGAACGTGTGAACGTCGACAACTTCGTCCGTGCTGAAACGAACCGGATGTTCGATGGCCTGTACGCCGATGCCGGAGCGGTGAACACCTGGTTTCACCATCGCGCCCCGGCATCGGTTGAGCATCAGACGGTGATTCGAATGAACCGGGACACGCTCTACAGCTTCGCCGTAGCAGACATCAGCGCCGGAGCGACGCTCACGGTGCCCGAACACGGTGAACGGTACGTGTCGGTGATGATCGTCAATCAGGACCACTACATCAACGAGATCTTCCACGATCCCGGCGTCTACGAACTCAGCATCGACCGTCACGAAACGCCCTACGTGTTCGTCGCAGCGCGGGTGCTCGCCGATCCGAACGACACAAACGACCTCGCCATCGCGGCTGCCATACAAGACGGCCTCGGGCTGACGGCCAAGTCTGCCCAGCCGTTCGTCATGCCCGACTACGACGAGGACAGCTTCGCCGAGACCCGCCAGGCAATCCTCACCTTGGCGGCCGGGGTGCGATCCGCCGACCGCATGTTCGGCACCAATGACGACGTTGATCCGGTCCATCATCTGCTCGGCACCGCCGCCGGTTGGGGCGGCCTGCCCGCCAAGGAAGCCACCTATCTCGTCGTCAACGCCGGGCTCCCGGTCGGCCAGTACGAACTGCGCGTCGGCAACGACGTACCGGTCGACGCCTTCTGGTCCATCTCGGTCTACAACGCGGACGGCTTCTTCGAACCGAACCCGTCCGGCGCCTACAGCGTCAACAGCATCACCGGCGAACGCGACGCGGACGGATCGATCACCGTCCGGTTCGGCGACCACGGCCCCGATGCGCCCAACTCGATCCCGATCACGGACGGTTGGAACTATGCCGTCCGGCTTTACCAGCCACGCACCGAGATCCTCAACGGCACTTGGAAGTTCCCCACGATCACCGCCGCCTGATCCGGTTTGGGTATGTCCGAAGCGACCCGCACCGAGTGCGCCTCACGCAAGCGTCGATTCCAGTCCGCAGACCGCTCCGGCTCGACACTCGTAATCACTGCGACGTCATCTCCGAGGGTGTGCGACTTCGGCCCTTGAAGTCGCGCGTCCCATAAACCCCGCGCAACCAGCCTCGGCCAGAGCATCACATACCGCCGGATTGATGACCTGCGACCGACGCCGCCGGAGGGCACCTGCTCACCAGCGCGAGCGTGCCCTACTGCCCGATAAGGGCGCGCTGAGCTGGACGACGGTCACGCGGCCTCGATCGAGCCCGGCCGTTGAAGCGCCCCCGCGGCCGTGGGCTCGGCAACGGAGCCGTTGCCAGCTCCATCGGTGTCCGGACGCGCCCTCGACTGACTGAGCCCAAGAGCCCGATCGGCCACGAACCGGCATCGTGCTTCGAATCGGGTTCACGCCAGGACGTGCAGTTGGAGGGCGAAGAGTCTCCCAGCGAAGCGGGCTCGTGATATCCCAGGTCTCCGTGCGACGTGACAGATGGATGATGGATCCAACTCACGAGGCGGCGACGAGTGGTCGAACCTCGTTGCAGAAGCGGTCGAGTTGGTGCAGCTCGTCCGCAACCGGCCAGATGTAGACGCGTTGCACGCCTGCCTTGGCGAACGCAGTCAACTTCTCGGCGAACAGTTGAGGAGGTCCGATCGGAAGACGTTCGCGGAGTATGTCCTCGGGCCGGTGCACCGTGGGAACGACTCGGTCGTGGAGGACGCGATCGGCTTCCGCTGGGTCGTCGGTGATGTAGCACCACATCGTCGCAAGTGCGTTCGGGAACGTGTCCGCCGCCCGCCCATGATCAGCGAGTTGCGAGCCAAGGGCTTGCCACGCTCGGGCGAACAGCTCCGGCGTCGTGTTGTAGGCAGACGCCAACCAGCCGTCTGCAAGGCGTGCCACACGACGCAGCCCGGCTTCAGAACCCCAGCTACCTACCCAGAGCGGTGGACCGCCCGGTTGTGTTGGCAGGGGCTCTAGGGACAGTCCCTGCGTCGAGTAGAACCGGCCGACGAACGGTGGAGTGTCGGGACGCCACAACGCCCGCAGGACACCGATCGCTTCGTCGAACCGCGGCCACCGTTCCGAGAAATCGAGGCCCACGGCGACGTAGTCGTCGGGCGATGAACCCGGACCAACCGCCACGAGCAGACGACCGCCCGACAGCCGGTCAATAGCTCCCAAGGTCTTGGCGACAGGCACCGGTCCGCGTACCACTACGAGCGTGACGGTCGTCGCCAGCGTCATCTCCGCTGAGTGTTCCATCACTGCCGCAAGCGCCACCGGTCCGTCGAGCCAGGGCACCGAAAAGACCATGTGGTCGTTGACCGACAACGGCGACGAAGCCGAGCTGCGCAGCAGCCTTCGTATACGCGACGAGGTGATCGAGTGTGTACGGATGCCCCCCGAAGTCCATCAGCGGGAGATGAACCCCGAACTCCATCACGTTCCTCTCGACATCGCACACCCACCCCCATAACTCGGGCGACAACCCAGTACATCCTGCCCGATCAGGCGCGCCGAGCTGGCCGACGGTCACAAGGCGAGTCAAGCCCGCCCCTGAAGCACGCCGGGGCCGGCTTGCCAACCGAGCCCTTGCCACCTCGGGCTCGATCGAGGTCGCGTCCTGACGAGCACGCCGACGACCGCAGACCTCGGACCTTCCGCAGCACGTGTAACTTGTCGCCCGGTCCCGCGCTGCGGGCCTTTGAGTGAGAGACGGCGAAATGCCCAAGTTGATCGCAACCCATGAAGTCGATGACGTGGCCCACTGGCTCGCATCCCCCAAACGTGCCGAAGTCTTCGGGTCTGCGGCGACCGACATCCGCACGTTCGTGGACCCGCAGAATCCCAACCGCGTCGGGCTCAGCATGGACGTTCCCGACATGGACGCCTTCCAGGCGATCATGGAGAGCGACGAGGGCGCAGCAGCCATGAAGTACGACGGGGTGCGCCCCGCGACCCTCGTGGTCCTCGTTGAAAGCTGAGACGAGACGTCCCAACAGTTGATGCGACGGCGCGGCTGGACTGACCAGCCGAGCCCGCTGCCACCTCGGGCTCGACGCCAGAGCAGCCGTCGGGCCGAGCCCAGTGATCACGGAGGCGCGAGCGTCGAGCTGCTGCTGCTTGCTGTCGGACCGGGCAGCGGGATGCCGCTCCACGTGGCGCGTATCGACCCGCACCGAGCGGCGGTTCGGGGGTTCCGTCCGGTTGTGATTGACGACGTGCGACAATCGCCGGGCGAGTGAGTCAGGAGGAGGAGGAGCGTGATGGCTGACCGACCGATCATCGATCCGGGTGAGCATCCGTACTTGTACGGCCAGTCGATTCCGATGATGCCGCCGGGGCAGCCGCCGATCACGGAGATGGACTACCGAAAGGTCGAGCCGCCGCCGCTGTTCCGGGTGCGGCCACCGGAGGGCGCACCGAACGTGGTGATCGTGTTGATGGATCAGTCGTGCTACGCCGACCCGGAGATGTTCGGCGGGCGCATCCGCACGCCGACGTTGGATCGGTTGGCGGCCAACGGGGTGACGTACCCGAACTTCAAGGTCAACGCCGCGTGCGCGCCGACGCGGACGGCGTTGTTGACCGGTCGCAACAGCCACCAGAACAGCATGGCGACCGTCACCGGGACGAGCACGGCGTTTCCTGGTGACACCGGGTTCCGCCCGTTGAGCGTGTCGACGGTCGGCACCGGGGATGGTGGCGACATCGGGGCGACTGACGGGTGCGGCGTCAGACCTGGGAGCCAACCGAAACATGGGTTCTGCGCCCACGCCGACAACATCGTGCCGGCCGGGGTGCCGATCGCCGATGATGTGCGCTAACGAGAGCAAGCACCGCCGCCGCTGCATGCGACGCACGGCGCCATCGACCCGGCGTTTGAATGACGCGGACAGCTGGGATCATTCCCGTTGTTCTCGGACACCGAACAGAAGCGCGTTCTGTGCACGGTCAGGCTGGCGCCGCCCCGACCAGAGCGGGCAGTATGCGCCCGATATAAGAGGTCAACGTCGACGACGCTCACCGCGACATCACCGTCGATATGCACCGGGTGAGCGGAGTTGGCGGCCCGTCGTCGGCAGCGCCGAAGTGGCAATCTGGCCTCTGTGTCACGACGAGCGATGTCCTGATTCGTCGGCTGCTATTCGGTTGACCTCCGGCATCTGACGAGGGCATTGTTCCGGACAGGACCGCAACGGCGGTGCTGAGTTCCCGCCATCGGTTCGGCGGTTGTCCACGATGCGTACCCGGGTCGGTGTTTGCGATGATTGCGGGCAGTGGGGCGGACTGTGCTGATCGTCGACGACCACGTGACGTTCCGTGACGCGGCGCGCGAGCTGTTGGTCGCCGCCGGCTTCGCCGTGGTCGGTGAGGCGGGCGACGGACTTGAGGCGCTGGCTGAGGCGTCGCGGCTGGCGCCAGACATCGTGTTGCTCGACGTCCAGCTGCCGGGACTCGACGGGTTCGCCGTCGCCGATCGGCTCGCCGAGCGGGAGCCTTCGCCGGCGGTCGTGTTGATCTCGAGTCGCGATGCGGTCACCTACGGCGACCGGGTGCGACGAGCTTCGGTGGTCGGTTTCCTGGCCAAGCGGGAGTTGAGCGGTGCGGCGCTTGCCCGCCTCGTGGGCTGACCGTTTCGACAGCCCGAGCGGGGGCCGTGTTGTGGCCGGTCGGTGTCGTGGTCGGGTTGGCGTCGGAGCGATCGGCGTTCGGCTGGGACGACTTCACGCGCTGGATCCCGGATCTCGTCGTCGGGCTCGTGTTCGTCGGCTGCGGCGCTCATGCGATGAGCCGGAATCGGGGCACGGCGATGCTGCTGGCGGCGGTTGGTTTCAGCTGGTTCGCCGCCAACTTCTGGCCCGAGGCGTCGTTCGTTCATCGAGGGCTGCTCGTCCACCTCCTCGTCGCCTATCCGGGGTGGCGGCCGCGATCGCCAGGCGATGTCGTCGCCGTCGCGGTCGGCTACGTCGCCGCGTTGGTGGTGCCGGTGTGGCAGAGCGAGGCGGCGACGGTCGTTCTTGCGCTGGCGTTGGCGGCGGTCGTCGCCCGCAGCGTCATCGCGTCAGCGGGACCACTGCGCCGGGCGCGGCGGACGGCACTCGTGGGCACGGTCGTGTTCGCCGGCGCGCTGCTCACGGGCACGCTGATCCGGCTGACCGGCGGCGACGGTGCGGTGACGAGCGCCCGTCTGGTCTACGAGCTGGCGTTGTGTGTGGTCGCGTTGTGGCTCACCGTCGAACTGCCCGGGCGTGAACCCTCGACGGTCGTCGACCTCGTCGTCGAGTTGAGCGCTGCGCCGTCGGGCACGCTGCGCGACGCCTTGGCGGCGACGCTGGGGGATCCGTCGCTCGAGGTCGGTTTCTGGGACGGTCGGGCGAGCTACCACGACACCGCGGGCCGGCTCGTGGAGGTTCCTCCGGCCGAGCGAATCGGTCGGCCACGTACGTGGAACGGGAGTCCGCGCCTTTCGCCGTGCTCGTCCACGACGCCGCCATCCTCAACGAGCCGGCGATGGTCGAGTCGGTGGCGGTGGCGACGAGGCTGACGACCGCCAACGCTGAGCTGCAGGCGGTGGTGCGCGACCAGCTCGAGGAGCTGTCGGCGTCGCGTCGCCGGCTGGTGTCGGCGGCCGACGACGAGCGTCGCCGCCTCGACGAGCGCCTGCGCGACGGCGCCGAGCGCTCGTTGCTCGACCTCGACGAGTTGCTGGAGACCGCTGCCTCCGTCGCCGTGCGGAATCGAAGCGGGTCGAACGGGCCTGGGATCTGCTCGGCGAGACGCTCGACGACCTCCGCGAGCTTGCCGCCGGTCTCCACCCTCGGGAGGTGACCCAAGGCCTGGCCGCCGCGCTGGCGGCGCTGGCCGCCCGCAGCCCGGTGCCCGTCGACCTGGACGTCGAGGGCGCCGAGCCGGATCTCGGGACTCGGACGGCGGTCTACTACGTGTGCGCGGAAGCGCTCGCCAACACGGTCAAGCACGCCTCGGCGACGGCCGTGACGATCCGGGTGGTGGCGACGCCGCACCTCGTGACGACTGAGGTGGCCGACGACGGCATCGGTGGAGCGGAGGTCGCCCACGGCTCGGGCCTGCGCGGGCTGATCGACCGGGTCGAAGCGCTCGATGGCCGGGTCGACATCGACAGCCCGGCTGGCGGCGGCACCCGCATCTCCGTCGAGCTGCCGGTAGTGCCATCGCCGGCGGCGGTGGTGGCAGCCGCCGAGCCAGGTGCGGAGAACCGCAATCGGGGCCGGTCGAAGAACCGAACCGGCCACGATGCCGGCGGCAGCACGAGTCCTTACGGTCGATCACATCGGGTGCCGGAAAGGAGTCCACGATGAAATCGACCACGATGCACAGGGTCGTTGCGCTCGCCGCGACGGCCGTCACCCTCTCCGCGGCGTGCGGCGGGGACGCTTCTTCTGCCGAGAAATCGGGAGGTGAGGCCACACCGCTGACGCTGCGGCTGGGGACAGTGGAAGAACGACGACGTCCCGTACGCCCCCTACGTCGACGAGTTCGTCCGCTCGGTGGAGGAGATCTCCGGCGGATCGATCGACGTCGAGGTGGCCTGGGAGGCGGTGCCGTGGAATCCCGAGTCCGAGCAGACGCTGGCGACGATGGTGAGCGACGGCGAGATCGACCTCGCGCTGGTCCCAACCCGGGCGTGGGACGAACTCGGCGTCACCAGCCTGCGGGCGCTGCAGGCACCGTTCCTCGTCGACAGCCTCGAGCTGCTCAACGCGATCGTCGGCAGCGAGCTGGCCGACGAGATGTTCGCCGGCCTCGACACGCTCGGAGTCGAGGGATTGGCGCTGTGGCCCGATTCGCTGCGCCACCCGCTCGGCTTCGAACGACCGCTGCTCACCGCGGCGGACTTCGACGGCGCCCAGCTGCGGGTACCGACCTCGGACGCCTCGTTCCGACTCGTCCGCGCGATCGGTGCAGAACCGGTCGCCGCGGACCTCGGCGCCGGCGTCCCTGCCGGCATCGACGGTGTCGAGACGGCGCTCAGCCTGGGACGGACCTTCCGGCGCTGGGCACGTTCACCGCCAACATCACCTTCTACCCGAAGGTCAACGCCCTCGTCGCCAACGCCGAAGTGCTCGACTCGTTGTCGGACGACCAGCGCGACGTGTTGCGACAGGCCGCGACGGACACCACCGCCTACGCCGTCGACACGAACCCCACCGAACACGACTTGGCGGAGCAGTACTGCGCCGACGGCGGCAGCGTGGCGCTGGCGGACGCCGCCGATCTCGCCGAGCTCGCCGAGCTGGCCGCACCGGTGCTGGCCGAGCTCGAGGCGGACGACACGACCAGGCGGATCATCGGCGAGATACGCGAGCTGAAGAGCACGGTGGCGGCGGATCCGGCGACGGCCGCGGCGGCGTGTGGACCGGTCGTCGAGGAGGCGTCGGACGCGACCGGCAGCGAGTCGGGCGCCGACGTACCCCCCGAGGAGGTGTCGGAGCTTCCCGACGGTGTGTATCGGGTCGAGATCAGTCTCGACGATGTCGAGGCTGCGGGCCTGAGCAATGCAGACGGCCCGACCGGCATCTGGACCCTCGAGATCGACGACGGTACCTGGGTGCAGAGCTGCGTGCCGCTCGATCTGCCTGGCACGGACTGTGGCAACACGCCGTCACGGTGGCATCCTCGGGGCCGGACTACCTCCGTGGCACCGGAAACACGGTCTGGTTCGTGTATGACGACGAGATGCTCAGCGAGCTGCAAGGCTGCGAGCTGCCGGCCACCGGTGAGCTGGGGCACTGTTTCCCCGGGTTTGACTTCCACCTGGACTGGGCGCTCGACGGGGACACGTTGACCTTCAGCACTAACGGCCCACAAGGCGAGTTCACGATCGAGCCGTATACGAGGATCGACGATGCGTCCGGCACCGGGCGACGAGGAGCGAAGCCTCAGACAGTGGCGGCTGAGCGTGACGCACTGGCGGCGGTCCCCTGGCACCGTGGTGTCACCGGGACCGCCGCCGCGTCGCGGCATCCGTGTCGCCCTCGGGCTGCCGATCGTGCTCGCCGTCGTGTTCGGGGCGCTGTCGGTCGCTGTCGTCGCCGACGTCGGCGGCTCGGTCCGGAGCTATGCGTCGACGTCGACGAACGCGGCCATCCTCGACCTGACGGCCGGTCTCGGCCTCGTCGCCGCCGGCGCGTTCCACTGGTGGACCCATCAGCGGGGATCGATCGGCGTCCTCACGGCGTTGGTCGGGGTGGCCTGGCTGTCGGCCGACTGGATCGGTTGGGCCGACGGACCGGCCGTGGCGAGGAGCGTGGCGATGGTCGTCGCACCGTTCCTGGTGCCGTTGGTCCTCCACCTGAGTGTCGCCTTCCCGACCGGCACGGTGCGCAGCCGAGCTCACCGGATTCTCGTCGCCCTCGCCTACACCGTCACAGCGATCGTCAGCGTTGGGTGGGCGCTGGTCCGCGACCCCTTCCTTGACCGCTACTGCTGGAACAACTGCACGGACAACTCGTTCCTGCTGCGGGCCGAACCCGACCTGGCCCGATCGCTCACCGACCTCTGGCTGCGCGCGGCGTCGGTCATCGGCGTGACGATCGTGGCCGTGTGCGTCGTGCGGCTCGTGCGGGCCTCCCACGCGGGGCGGCGCTCGCTGCTGGCCGTGCTCGTCCCGATCGTCGTCGTCGGTGTGACGCTGGCGGCGTTCGCCATCTTGCTCATTGCGGACCGGGCCGAGAGCCCGGGGCGGCGGGCGTTGATGTCGCTGTTCGTCGCCCGCGCCGGCGCTCTCGTCGGGCTCGCCGCCGGGTTGAGCTGGGTCGTTGCTGCGCGAGCTGCGTACGCGCCGGTCGGTCGCCCGGCTCGCCGAGCAACTCGGCGCGGCGCCACCGCCGGGCGCCCTGCGCGACGCTCTCGCCCGTGCGCTGCTCGACGACTCGCTCGAGATCGCCTACTGGCTGCCCGACCAGCAGCGCTACGTCGACGCCGGCGGTCATCACGTCGAGCCACGTCCGGGACCGGCCCAAACGGCGACGACGATCGCCCGCGACGGCCAGCCGCTCGCGGTCGTCATCCACGACCGGTCACTCGCCGCGACCCATGACCTCGAGCGGGAGATCGGCGCGGCGTCACGATTGGCCGTCGACAACGAACGACTCCGCGCCGAAGCGCTGGCCCAGCTGGCCGATCTGCGAGCCGCCCGGGCGCGCATCGTCGAGGCGGCCGACGACACCCGTCGCCAGCTCGAACGCAACCTCCACGACGGCGCACAGCAGCGACTGCTCGCCCTGTCCTACGAGCTGCAACTCGCCGAGGCCGACGCCACCGCAACCGGTGATCCTCGTCTCGCCGCGGTGCTGGCGACGGCCGGGCAGAAGGTCGCCACGGCGCTCGTCGAGCTGCGTGATCTGGCCCACGGCATCTTCCCCGTGATCCTCACCGAGGCCGGTCTCGGCGCCGCCCTCGCCACCTACGTCGACACGGCGCCGCTGCGCGTCGACCTCGCCGGCGTGCCAGACGAGCGGGTCGGCGATGACGCCGAGATCGCCGCCTACCTCAGCGTCGTCGCCGTGATCGAGCGGGCCGTGCACCGTTCAGCATCGCGTCTCGACGTCACGTTCACCCGGTCGGCCGCCGATCTCGACATCGACAGCGTCGACGACGCCGACCGAGAGCCGCCCCGACGATCTGATCCACGTCGCCGATCGCGTCGGCGCCCTCGGCGGACAGATCGCCGTGAACGGCAATCGAGTGCGGGCGGTCATCCCGTGCGCGTAGTCGTCGCCGACGACGCCCTGCTGACCCGCGAGGGAATCGTCCACCTCCTCGCCGGGGCCGGTGTCGACGTCGTCGCCGAGGTCGAGGACGCCGACACGCTGATGCGCGAGGTCGCCCGCCTCGCCCCAGACGTCGCCGTCGTCGACATCCGGATGCCACCGACCCACACCGACGAAGGTCTCGTCGCCGCCCAACGCATCCGCGACGAGTACCCCGACGTCGCCGTGCTCGTGCTCTCCCAGTATCTCGAGCCGAGCTACGCCATGCGGCTGCTCGAGGCGCATCCCGAAAAGGTCGGCTACCTCCTCAAGGAGCGGGTCTTCGCCGCCGCCGTCCTGGTCGACGCCCTCCGGCGCGTCGACGAGGGCGAAACCGTCGTCGACCCGACGATCGTGTCCCGCCTCTTCGGCCGGCACCGCGACAACGATCCACTCGCCACGCTCTCCCCGCGCGAGCACGAAGTCCTCGCCCTCGTCGCCGAAGGCCGCTCGAACAAGGCGATCGGCACCCAACTCCACCTCGCCGACCGCACCGTCGAAGCCCACATCACCCAGATCTTCCTCAAACTCGGCGTCGACAGCTCCCCCGACTCGCACCGCCGAGTGCTCGCCGTGCTCACCTTCCTGCGCCGCTGACGGCGGCCCGCCAATCGGACTGCGGTGAACCGCAACCCGTGACCGCCAAAGTGTCGCGCTGGCCACGATGCGCCCACCGCTCCCGATCTCCACCCTTGAATCGCAACAGCCGTCGGACTGCGGTCACCAAGGAGCAGCACCATGTCATCACGAACTGCATTCGCCCGCATCGCGACCATCGCCGCGTTGGCGTTGACCGCGACCACTGTCAGCGTCGACGCGGCCGGCGTCGCACGGGCCTCGACGAGCACCGAACCACCGTCTGACGCCTCAGCGGACACGATTGACGGCCTCTTCGACGTGGGCGGGGGCCGCAACCTCTACCTCAAGTGCGAAGGCACCGGCTCGCCGACGATCGTCTACTTCCACGGCGCTGGAGGCACCGTCCTCCAACGCCGGCGAGGTCCCGAGCCTTCTGCGTGACGACTACCGCTTCTGCGTCTACGACCGCGCCAACACCGGCCGCAGCGATCCGGCAGAGGGACCGCTGACGGCGGCTGACGCCGTCGAGGATCTGCACACACTGCTCGGCGCTGCCGAAGTGCCCGGTCCCTACGTCCTCCTCGGCGCGCTCGCGCGGCGGGGTCGTCGCCTTCGTCTATGCCGGCACGCATCCCGACGACGTCGTCGGAGTCGTGCTCCTCGACCCCGACGTGCCTGGGGGTACGCGCCTGGGAGCAGGAGTTCGTGCCCGAGGAGTACTGGCTGCCCGAGGACGAGCGTGGAGGGACGACCCAGAGCAGTGGGACATCTACGCGTTCGGGGGAGCAACTCGACGCCGCGGCGGACAACGTCCCCGCCGTGCCCGCCCTCCTGCTCATCCCCGACGAGGACCACAACGAGGTCCCGCCAGAATTCGTTGAGGCGGCAGAGGCGTACCGCGAGCTGCAAGAGGACGCGATGGACCTCTTCGATCCTGGCGAGGTCCGCCTCGTCGCCTCGCCGCACTACATGGAGCCGGAAATCCCCGAGGAGATCGCCGCCGCAGTTCGCGAGGTGATCGACGGCCCAGCCTCGGCTGAAGCCTCGATGACATCCCCACCCACTACCTCCAACTGAAACAGTTCCGAGGATCAGCTCGCCCAACCGTTCGTCGCATCCGTACCACCGAACTGTCGATCGGCACATGCGCTGCTACGCCCGGAGCTCGCGCACCATCGACCCGCTTCGATTCGGCGATCCGTGCTCGGCTGGATGCGCGCCGGCGTGACCCGACTGCGCTGGTCGACCGCTCCGGCCAGACTCCGCCGATTCCGGAGTCGACACCGAACGTGTCGCTGCGGCGTTCGGTTGCGGATGCCGACTCGGCTTCCTCGCCGTCGTCGACGGTCGGCAGGGTTCACGTTGACAGTCGCGTAGCCGTCGATCGGTGCGGCCACCCGCCGCTCAGCGGCCACTCTCCCGATTGGCCTGTACGGCGCGGCGGCGAAAGTCAGCAGACGACCGA